>JBFUPP010000017.1:0-136818 GCA_041360635.1 bacterium RCC_150
ACGACCCCGGCATGGGCGTCATCCGCCACGCCGACGCCGGCTACGACCACGCCATCAACATCGCCAAAGAACGCGGCGTCCGCATCCCCATGAACGAGAAGTAGGAACTACTGTGACCATCACAACCCACGAACCGCTGACCGTTACCCTCGGCTCCAGCGGGGTTACCCCGGAGGATGTCGTCGCCGTCGCCCGCCACGATGCGAAGGTGACCATTTCGCAGGAAGCCCTCGACGCCGTCGCGAAGGTCCGCGCCCACATCGACAACCTCGCCCACAGCGAGACCCCGGCCTACGGCATTTCCACCGGTTTTGGCGCCCTTGCCAACCGCCACATCCCCAACGAGTTGCGTACCCAGCTGCAGAAGTCGCTCATCCGAAGCCACGCAGCCGGCATGGGTCCGGCCGTGGAACGGGAAGTGGTCCGCGGCATCATGTTCCTGCGTGCCAAGACCCTCGCTTCGGGCCGCACCGGGGTGCGTCCGGTGGTCCTTGAGGCGTTCGTCAAGCTCCTCAACGCCGGTATCACCCCGGTTGTGCGTGAATTCGGATCCCTTGGCTGCTCCGGCGATCTCGCACCCTTGTCGCACTGCGCCCTTGTCCTGATGGGCGAAGGCGAAGCAACAGGTCCTGACGGCGAGCTCTACGGCGCCGCCGGACGTCCCGCCGTCGCGGAACTGCTGGCTGAGCACGGAATCGAGCCGGTGGTCCTCGCGGAGAAGGAGGGCCTTGCGCTGGTCAACGGTACGGAGGGCATGCTCGGCATGCTCTTGATGGCCATCGCCGATTTGCGCATGTTGCTGACGACGGCGGACATCACTGCTGCGCTCAGCGTCGAGGCCCTGCTGGGCACGGACCAGGTGTTCCTGCCCGAGCTGCACGCGGCCCTGCGGCCCCACCCGGGCCAGACCGCCAGTGCGGAGAACATGCTGCGCGTGCTCTCCAACTCGGCCATCGTGGCCTCGCACCGTGTGGGCGACTCACGGGTCCAGGACGCGTATTCGCTGCGTTGCGCACCGCAGGTTGCCGGCGCCGTCCGCGATACCGTAACGCACGCCGAACTCGTTGCGAGCCGCGAGCTGGCCGCCGCAATCGACAACCCCGTGGTGCTTCCGGACGGGCGGGTGTCATCCAACGGCAACTTCCACGGGGCCCCTGTGGCGTATGTCCTGGACTTCCTGGCTATCGCGGTGGCGGACTTGTCCTCCATCGCCGAGCGCCGCACGGATCGCATGCTGGACCCGGCCCGCTCGCACGGGCTGCCGGCGTTCCTCGCCGACGATCCCGGTGTGGACTCGGGCCTCATGATCGCCCAGTACACGCAGGCCGGTCTGGTCTCGGACAACAAGCGGCTGGCCGTTCCGGCATCCGTGGACTCCATCCCCAGCTCCGCGATGCAGGAAGACCACGTCTCCATGGGTTGGCACGCTGCGCGCAAGCTCCGCAAAGCGGTGGAGAACCTGCGTCGCGTGCTGGCGGTGGAACTCGTGGCAAGCGCGCGCGCCCTCGACATCCGCACCCAACTGTCCAACGGCGAACTCACGCCGGGACCCGCCGGTGCCGCTGTGATCGAGGCGCTGCGCGGCGTCGTCGACGGCCCCGGAACCGACCGTTTCCTCTCACCTGAACTGGAAGCGGCGGATCGTTTGGTAGGCGCCGGCGCGGTCCGGGCGGCTGCCGAATCCGCCGTCGGAATCCTCGCCTGACGCCGAACAAAATACTGTTCGGGGGAATAAAAGGAAGCGCCCCGGAAATGTTTGGTAAAACCGGCCCCGGGGCGCTTTCCATGTAGTAGAACTTATGGGGTACGGCATGTCCACGCCGACGATGTCGTGGGCCTGCCGGGGGAAAGATCCGTTACAACAGAAAACAACGAACATCCACAAAGGGGTAGAAGTTCAATGAAGGCACGCGGGACAGTTTTGTCCAGGCGAATCGCACATTCCACCGTCGTTTCCAATTGGAGGACATTGAAGGTGGGAGAGCGGATCGAAGTGGTAAGGCACGCGCATGTAGTCGCGGCGGGGGAGGTGCAGGAGGTCTCGGGCAGCGGCAACGTTGTGTGGCTTGAGCCGGCGGGACCGGGGGCCGACGAAGCTGCAAAGCAGCTTTTCATGAAGTCCGACGGCGTCGTGTTGCGTCGGGCGTAAATCTTCCGCCTGACGCGAAAGCGTTGAGGCAATAACAGCAAAACGGGGCTTGTTTCCCATTCCGTACCATGAAGGCGCGGTCTGGCAAACAAGCCCCGTTTGTTGTTTCTGCTTGAATTAGCTTGCTTGAACTAGCTTGCTTGAATTAAGCGGCGACGGTTTCGCGGGTCTGCCCGAACGGTACGGACTCGTCCAAGGCAACCGTGTAGCTTCCGGGCTCGTGGCGGGTCACGAGGATCCCGCAACGGCCGTTTTCCGCAGCAGCTTCGATGAGGGTGTTGACAGCTTGATCCAGTCCGGCGTGGGCTTCTTCCACGGAAGAACAGGACAGATGGATCTCGTGTCTTTCAGTAGCAGTTGTTGTCATTGGGGGCCTCCTTCTGCAGGATGCCGCAACGGGGAGCGGCGATTCCTAGCATCAAAAGATAGCAAACGCTCATGGGATGTCTGTCATTTTGAGATCCGGATTACTTCGCTACGCCAGCAGCGTGTTCACCAGCCGCGCGGCGACCTTCGCGGTCCGCGAATCGATATCGAACTCGGGATTGAGCTCCGCGACGTCGAGGTGGATGAGCTTTCCACTCGCCGCGACTTGGCGACAGACGGCACTGATGACGGGCAACGGCACCCCATAGGCTGCGGGTGCGCTCACGCCTGGAGCAGTCGAGGCCGGCAGGACGTCGAGGTCGATCGTCAGGTACAGCACGTCCACGCCGGCCAGGAACGACTCCACGAACGCATGGACGCCCTCGGCCGAGCAATCCTCGTCGAGCAGGTACTTCACGCCCAGCCGCTCCGCCGTGTCGAAGAGCGTCCGCGTATTGTTCGGCTCCGAGATCCCGACGACGGCGTAGTTCAGTTCGCGCCCCGCGGCAGCCTCCGCAAGGGCCATCTGGAGGAACGGCGTGCCCGAACTCGGCACGGGATCGTCGCGAAGGTCGAAGTGGGCGTCCAGGTTCAAGACGCCGAGGCGCTTCCCGCTGCGCACCGCCTCGGAGCCGGCGACGCCCAGGTAGCTCGCGAACGCGGTTTCGTGCCCGCCCCCGAGCAATACGGTGAGGCATCCGTCGTCGAGCGTTTCCGAAATCAAGCAGCCCGCGCGCCCTTGCGCGGCCTCAAGGGAACCGTCCTCCACAACGACGTCTCCGGCGTCGAATACCTCCCGGGCCAGATGGAAGGCCAGCGGGCCCAAGGCGTTGCGGATTTCCCGGGGCGCAGCCGAAGCGCCTACACGGCCCTGGTTTCGTCGCACGCCTTCATCACTGCCGAAACCCACGACGACGGCGGGCCGGCACTGTGCTTCAGCGGCACCCTGAGCGGAGGTGTCAGGAGCGGATGTGCCGGATGCAGAAACAGCGGGGTACGGCGCAACGGCCTGCCACCAGCGGCGGTGCTCGTTGCCTTCGCCGTCGAAACGTCCGGTCCACGACGTCGGCGGGACATCAGCGGTCGTGCGGACATCGGCAAGGGGGGCGGAAATCTCCATGGTTAAAGCTCACCGCATGCCGGCAAGCAAAAACGTCGCGGGCATGCGGCGGGTGTCCGGTATTCCGGAAAGAGCTATTTGACCCCGAGCAATTCCTGGATCGGACCGATTCCGAAGAACAAGACGAACGCCGCGGCCACAGCCCACATTAGGGGGTGGACTTCGCGGGCACGGCCCTGGAAGGTCCGGATCAGGACGTAGGAGACGAAACCAGCTCCAAGACCGTTCGCGATGGAGTACGTGAAGGGCATGAGGGCGATCGTCAGGAACGCCGGAATACCCAAGCCCCAATCCTCCCAGTCGATCTTTCGCACCTGGGAAACCATGAGGAAACCCACCACCACAAGGGCGGGCGCCACAGCCTCGAACGGCACCAGGTTGATGAGGGGCGTGAAGAACATCGCGACCAGGAACAACAGGCCCGTGACGATCGATGCCAAGCCGGTGCGCGCACCCTCTCCGATGCCAGCGCCGGACTCGACGAAGATCTGGTTGGAGGAGACCGAAGCGCCGCCGCCAACGATCGCGCCGAGGGCGTCGACCTGCAGCACGCGGTCGACGTTGGGGATGTTGCCGTGCCTGTCCACGGTGCCGGCCTCATTGGCCAGCCCGACCATCGTGCCCATGGCGTCGAAGAAGATGCTCAGCAGGATCACGAAGGCGAGAAGCGTGGCCGCGATGACGCCAAGGTGCTGGAATGCGCCCACCGGGTTCGCCTTGCCAATGAGGGACAGGTCCGGGGCCGACCAGTCGCTGAACTTGGGCGCGACCAAGGACCAGCCGCGCGGGTTGTAGTTCTTGCCGTCGAAACTGGGGCCGATATGGAGGGTGAATTCCAGGATGGCCGCGAGTGCCGTTGAGGCGATGATGCCGATCAGGATGGCGCCGCGGACTTTGCGGACCACGAGCGCGATCGTCAGCAGCAATCCGACTACGAACACCAGCGTGGGCCAGCCAAGCAGCTTCCCGTCGATGCCAAGGCTCACGGGAACCGTGGTGCCCGCGGCATCCGGAACACGGCGCACGAAGCCGGCGTTGACCAGGCCGATCAACGCGATAAACAGGCCGATCCCCACCACGATCGCGGTCTTGAGGGCATCGGGGACGGCCTTGAAAACAGCCGTCCGGAAGCCGGTGAGCACCAAGATCAGCATCGTCAACCCGGAGAGCATCACCAGGCCCATCATGTCCGGCCACGTCAGGCCCGGGTGCGAAGCGACCGTGACGGCGACGAAGGCATTCACGCCCAGGCCGGTCGCGATCGCGAACGGGTGTTTGGCCCAGGCGCCCATGAGGATGGTCAGGATCCCGGCGACGAAGGCAGTGGTGGCGGCCACTGCGGTGAAGCCCAGGGATGCGCCGCTGGAATCATGGCCGGAGAGGATCAGCGGGTTCAGCACCACGATGTAGCTCATGGCGAAGAACGTGGCGAAACCGCCGCGAATCTCACGTGAATAGTTGGAACCGCGTTCGGAGATCTTGAAGTAGCGGTCAATGACTGAACCCTGTTTGAGCATGGAAGTCTCCGGGAATCGGGGAAGCGTGCCCTCAAATCCTATGCCCGCCACTTCGACCCGTTGTCGAATTCGCCTAGTCTGTAAGGAATCCAACAAAAGGGAGTCATTCGTCCATGCGCCCCATCCGCCAACTGCTGGCCGCCGTCGTCGCCTTCGCCACTGTCCTGTTGTCCGCGGCACTGTTCGCGGCCGCACCGGCACTCGCGCACGACGTCGCCGAGTCGACGTCCCCGGCCAACGGGTCGACGGTTGCCAGTGTCCCCGATTCCGTGTCCATCACGTTTAACAACAGGCCGCTGCTGTTGGGATCGCAAATCCGGGTCAACGACGCTTCGGGCAACGACTGGGCTGATGGTCCCGTGGAGATCGTGGACAACGTCGTATCGCAAAAGTTGCGCCCCGGGGCGCCCGCCGGTGCGTTCACAGTGGTGTGGCGGGTCGCCAGTTCCGATTCACACCCCATCGAGGGAACCTTCGGTTTCACGGCAAAGGCGGGAAGTACGACGCCGGGAGCCGCCTCCTCGGGCACGTCTCCTTCCGCCGTGGTCCCGACAGCCGGAACGCTCGCGCCTGGCACGAAGACGACGCCGGACAACGCGCCGGACGCCTCGCAGCCCTTTCCGTGGAGCATCGTGGTCTTCGCGGTGGTTGCGGTGGCCTTGCTGGTGTTCCTTGGCGTGAGTGCCCGGCGGAAACTGGCGGGTGGCGACGCAGGGGAACCGGACGGCGCTGAGGAGTAGGAGGCCGGGGAGTCGGAGGGCGGGTCTAGGAGCCTACTCAGTAGGCGGGGCCGGAGCTCTTAGGCTTCCAGTACCTTGGCTGAGATTGCTTGCCCAACTACCTTGGCTTGGCGCAGTACTTCCTTTGGGGAGGGTGTTGCAAGTTCGCCGACCCCCACGAGGTACATGCCTATGGCCCGCATCGCGGCGACGAGGTTCTGCCCAATGGCGATACCCAGTTCGGCAAGCATGCGGCGGAACTGGCTCTGCCCGCAGCGCGTGATCACCACGTTGTCGGCAAGAAGCACTCCGCTGGCTGTATGGACCGCCCATTGATGCGGGACTGCCCCTGTGCGTATTGCCGGAGCCATCACGATAGACCCTGCGACTGCTCCTGATCCTGCGATTGTCTCCGATCTGGTAAGTGGTCCTGCTCCGGCCCCTGACCCTGGTCCGGCCCCTGACCCTGGTCCGGCGGCGGTTCCTGGTCCCGCAATTGCTCCGGCAACCGCAATCGCTCCGGCAACCGGGCGCGCGGGGCTGGCTTCCTTTAGGAAGTCCAGCTTCACGGCCCTCGTGCTGCGGACGTCGAGGCCGTGGCTTGTCGCATAGTTCCGCAAGTGCCGCAGGATTTCATTGCGTTCTTGGAGGCATGCGGCGTCGGCAGGATCGCAGCGCTGGAGGATGCCGGTGTTAAGGGTCTGCGATGCGCCGGGTACTTGTAACCCGTCCACGACGATCGCGTCGACGCCGTGGCGGCTCAGTTCGCTCGCGACTGCCAAACCGGACATGCCGGCACCGATGACCACAGTGGTGGTGCGTTCCGTACTCGAAGCAGGCATGGTTGACACAGCTTGGTTCCTCCTTGAAAGGTGAGTTGCCAAAGGCAACACCGGGGCGGCGTCCGAGTCCCCAAGCGGTCGCTACTAATCGCCGTTGATGTGTCGAAAAACACGATCCCCGGTCTTCAGTGCCTCGAACATTACAGAAGAAATCGCGCGCTGGATAGCCTGCGTTGCGGCATGTCCCGCAATGCCGTTCGCTGCCCCTGGTTCTCCGGTTTTGCCAGCCTGCCGCCGGTTCTCCACATACGCGTCTTCCCGCTTGATTCGGCTTCGGCAAACGAGAATAGTGAGCATTAAGGGACCGCAACCCACGGCAGTCAAGCGGAAAACGCGCTGTGGACGCGGCCTCTGGCAGAATAGCCGCAACATCAGCCAGCAGTGCGAGGAGGCGGGCCCCATGGACCAGCACGGAAGACACTCTGAAAGCCATCATGCAGAGACCGAAGGCAACGGAGAAGGATCCTCCATCGCACCAGGCGGGATTGTCGTGGGTGTCGATGGCAGCGAACACGGCCAATGCGCGCTCATCTGGGCCGCCCGGGAGGCCGAGCGCAGGAACCTTCCCCTCCACGTCGTCACGGCTTATTCCGTGCCCATCTTCGCGGCATCCGGGCTCGACGGCGGCTACGCAACGGTGGATGACTCGGTGATCCGCGACGGGGCTGAAGCGATTGTCAAGCAAGCACTTGAGAAGGTTTCGTCCTACGACATCGAAGTCGACGGCTCCGTGGAAAACGGGGATGCCTCGGGCGTGTTGCTCGATCTCTCCGAATCGGCCGAACTGCTCGTCTTTGGGACCCGCGGCCGCGGCGGCTTCGTTGGCCGGCTCCTAGGCTCAGTGAGTAGTGCCCTTCCCGCCCACTCCAAATGCCCTACTGTGACCGTCCCGCTGTTTTGCGCTGACCGCCTGGGTGAAACCACTGAGGACAAACACATCAAGGCAGAGCAGGCGAAGGCCGGTCCCAAGGTTGTCGAGAACGTCGTCGTGGTAGGTGTCGATGGCTCGGAGCAGGCTCGGGTCGCCGTCTTGGAAGCGGCCGAACAAGCCGAGCGCATGGGGGCGAAGCTCCGCGTTATTTGCGCGGTCCCTGAGTACAGCGGTTCCCTCGCTTGGGTTCCGGCTCCCTTGGATCGCGAAGCGCTTTTCAGGGATATCAAAGTCCAGTTGGAGGCCGGCACGGCCTGGCTCAAGAGCCACTTCCCCAACCTCCCTGTGGAGACGCAGCTATTGGATGGCTCCCCGGTCGAAGTGCTCGTGGAGGTTAGTCGCAGCGTCGAACTGGTGGTGCTCGGGACCCGTGGCCGGGGAGGCTTCGCAGGGATGCTCCTTGGTTCGACCTCCGACGGCGTCCTGCACCACGCCAAGGGCCCCGTGTTGGTCGTACCCGACCGCGATGATCCGAGGCTCGCGGACCGCGCCAACTTCGGTCCCATGCTCGGCGCCGCTTAATTCGCTACTGATTGGCTGATTAAGGGCAAGAAATTAAAGGGGCAAGGGAAGGGCCGAACGGCAAGCAGACACCGAGCTGCAGGCAGGCAGAGACCAGGCGACGGATGTAGGCAGAAGGCGATGGCGGAGGAATCAATGCCGAGTACACGATCCGACGTGATAGCAGACCTTCGCCGGGTCCGCGCATCGATGCTGGCGGAGGTGGGTGGCAAGGCGGCCAACCTCGGAGAGCTGATCTGGGCAGGCCTCCCCGTGCCGCCCGGATTTTGCCTGACAACGGAGGCTTATCGTCGGGCACTTTCCTTTGATGAAAGCCGCGAGGATGGAAGCGCCGAGGTCGGAAGCGCCGGCTCCTCGGAGATAGCGGACGTGCTTGCCGCTCTCGCCCCGGCAGAGGCCCACTTAGCGCCGCCCGGCTCGGGAGCGCCCGCCTCGAAAGCGCCCGCCTCGAAAGCGCCTGCCTCCGAGACGCCCGGAGACTCCAGTAAGCTCAGCGCCTTGGCTGCCCGCGCCAGGGCAGCAGTGCTCGACGCCGGGATCCCGCCTGACGTCGAAGTCGCCGTCCGGGAAGCGTACGCCGCGCTCGGCCCGGCCGCTCCAGTTGCAGTAAGGTCCTCAGCTACTGCGGAGGACCTTCCCTTCGCGAGCTTCGCGGGCCAGCAGGACACGTACCTGAATGTCATCGGCGTGGACAGCGTGCTCCAGGCCATCCGCAATTGCTGGGCCTCCCTGTGGACGGATCGAGCGGTCAGCTACCGGGCGAACAACGGGATTGACCATAACGCCGTGGCGCTCGCCGTCGTCGTCCAGCAAATGGTGGATGCTGAGACCGCCGGGGTGCTGTTCACGGCGAATCCCGTGACGGGACGACGCCGCGAGTCGGTCATCGACGCCAACCCGGGGCTCGGCGAGGCAGTCGTGTCCGGCGCGGTGAATCCGGACCATTTCGTGGTGGATGCTGTGACCGGCAAGGTCACCGAACGGCGGTCCGGTGACCGGAAGGTGGTGATTCGTTCGGTGCCGGGGGGTGGCACGGAACGACTCGACGGGAACAGCAGCGAAGCAGGGCTTGGCGACGCCCAGTTGAGGGCGCTCGCGAATCTCGGTCAGCGCGTGGAGGAACTTTACGGGGTACCGCAGGACATCGAATGGGCGTTAGACGGGGACGGAAAGTTGTGGCTCACGCAAGCCCGGCCCATCACCACCCTCTATCCGCAGGTGGGGCGCAAGCCCGCAATTCCAGGCACCCATGCCTACCTCTGTTTCAGCCTCGCCCAAGGCCTCACAAGACCATTGACTCCCATGGGCCGGGCTGGAATAAGGCTTATCGCCTCGTCGGTGGCAGGTGCAGCGGGCTTTGCGGTTCCCGAGCCAAGGAATGGGCCTTCGCCGTACTACGAGGCAGGACAGAGGGTCTTTTTCGACCTCACCGCAGTCCTGCGGAGTGAGGTGGGGCGTGTTCTTGTGCCCAGGGTGTTCGACTTCATGGAGGCCCGTTCGGCAACCGTCATGCGGAGCCTGTTCAACGACCCGCGCTTCACGGTCACCAGCAGGACACCCTTCAAGCTGATGCGGCATGTCATTCCAGTCATGCTCCGCTTTCGCGCTCCGGAGACATTGTTCCGGGCCTTGGTCAGGCCGAAGGCCGCGCTGCGACGACTCGACAGTGTCGCCGAGGACCTGAAGGCGGCACTCGCGGTCCCCGCGGACGCCTCCGCCCATGCGCGTCTCGGCCATGCCGAGCGAATACTCGGCAAGGAACTCTTCCCGCTGGTGCCGGCCACCTTGCCGCCAGCCGTGCTGGGCTTCGCAACCATGGGGCTTGTCAGGAAGATGCTCGGCGTGCAAGCCTCCTGGGGCGAACTCCAGACCATCATCAGGGGCCTCCCCAACAACGTCACCACGGAAATGGACCTCGCGTTGTGGCGGCTGGCTGTCCGGATACGCGATGATGGCCCTTCCTCTGAGGCGTTCGCTGCCCATGATCCCGCATCACTTGCCAAAGCCTTCCGCGAGGGTGCACTGCCTGCCGTCGCGCAATACGGGCTACGGACGTTCCTGATCGGCTATGGCCACAGGGCGGTCGCCGAGATCGACTTGGGCATGCCGCGCTGGTCCGAAGACCCGACGCACATCATCGGCGTGTTGGCCAATTACCTCCGGCTCGATGATCCACGCCTGGCACCAGACAAGCAATTCCAGAAAGCCGTGCACGACGCCGAGGAACAAGTTGCGGTGCTGGTGGCACGGGCCAGGGCCATAAGTCCGCTCCACGCCGCGATCGTGAAGGCCGCGCTCCGGCGCACCCGGATGTTCTCCGGCCTTCGGGAACTTCCCAAATACAACCTCGTCCTGGGACTAGCCGCGGCCCGGAGTCAGCTCACCAAGGTGGGAGAAGCATTGGCGCAAGCAGGAAGGATCGGCGATGCAGGCGACGTTTTCTTCCTGGATTTCGACGAGGCTGGCCGTGGGCTGAACGGGACCGATCTGCATCAAACCGTTGCCGAACGGCGCGAGGCCTACGAACTCGAACTACGCCGTCGCCACGTGCCCCGCGTGCTCCTCTCCGACGGAACCGAACCGGAAGCCACACCCTCCCGTACCTCCATCGGCAAAGGAAGCGGACTTCCCGCGGACGCGTTGGTGGGAAGCCCGGCCTCCGCAGGAGCCGTCACTGCCATGGCCCGCGTAATCATGGATCCAGTCGGGGCGCATCTCGAACCCGGCGAAATCCTTGTGGCGCCCTCGACCGACCCTGGGTGGACGCCGCTCTTCCTGACTGCCGGCGGACTCGTGATGGAAATGGGCGGACCCAACTCCCACGGCGCCGTCGTGGCCCGGGAATATGGTATTCCGGCAGTCGTGGGCGTCCCGGACGCCACGTCGAGGATCGGCAACGGTCAGTGGATTACCGTGGACGGCGCAGCCGGGACGGTGGTTCCCGAAGCCACGACGGCGGTTTCGGACATCTGAGGGATCCCCAAGACCTGAAGGATCCCCTTGGCCTAAGGCATCCACGATGCCTCAGGGATCCCGTACGCCTCACGGATCCCGTACGCCTCAGGCGTGCTGGCGCGATTCGTGTGCCGAGTGGCCGGCGGGCTCCAGCTGGAAGGTGCAATGCTCGGTGTCAAAATGCGAGCCGAGGCAGGACCCGAGCTGGTCAAGAAGGTGGTCCGCGCCCGTAGCGTCGAGGACCCTGTCCTCAACCACGACATGAGCAGAAAACACGGGAACGCCCGACGTAATGGTCCAGATGTGGATGTCGTGAACAGCCACCACTCCATCGACGGACAGGATGTGCTCTCGGATCATTTGCACTTCCACGCCTTTGGGCGTCGCCTCAAGCAGCACATCGACAACATCCCGCAGCAAATGCCAGGCGCGCGGCAGGATCATGATGGAGATCAGGACGGAGGCGATGGGATCCGCGGCCTCGAACCCGGTCACCATGATCACGATCGCTGCCGCAATCACGGCGAACGAACCGAGCAGGTCCCCCAGGACTTCGAGGTAGGCGCCGCGGACGTTCAGGCTCTCCTTTTGTGCGCCGCGCAGGATCACGAGCGACACCAGGTTGGCGAGCGCACCCAGGACCGCCGCAAAAAGCATGACGTCCGTGTGGACTTCAAGTGTTTCGCCGAAGCGACGGATCGCCTCCATGAAAATCACTACCGAGATCACGATCAGGATGAGCGCGTTGGCCAAGGCAGCCAACACCTCGGCACGCTGGTACCCGTAGGTTCGCTGGTCACTGGCCGGCCGGGCAGCGATCCAGGCGGCCAGCAAGGCTATGAAGACACCGGCGGCATCGGAGAGCATATGGCCCGCATCGGCCAGCAGCGCGAGCGAACCGGAGACGACAGCGCCCGCCACCTGGATGAGGACCACCACGAGGGTGATCACCAAGACAGTGACCAGGCGCTTCCGATGCTTGCCTGTTGCGGTAATGCCGTGCGAGTGGTTGTGATCATGCCCCATGGTTACAAGGCTATCCCCAGCCCAGCTCGTGCAAGCGGTCGTCGTCGATTCCGAAGTGATGGGCGATTTCGTGGATCACGGTGATGGCCACCTCGTCGATCACCTCTTGGCGGGACGCGCAGATGGCCAAAATCGGTTCCCGGAAGATCGTGATCCGGTCCGGAAGGGAACCGGCATCCCACCACGAATCGCGTTCCGTCAACGGCACACCCTCGTACAAGCCAAGCAATACCGTGCCCGGAGCGTCGCCCGGCAGCGGCGTGTAGTCATCTTCGATGAAGATCGCTACATTGTCCATCGCCTTGGCCGCCCTGTCCGGAATCAGCAGCAAGGCGTCGCCTACCGCGGCCTCGAATTCTTCCGGCGACATGTGGAACGGGCCTTCGAAAGGAGCGCCGGAAAGTGGCGAGGAAACATGCCGGGCTCCGGGAGTGTCGCCGTCGGGAACGATCGGCAGGCCGGGAGGCAAATTCGCGGGCATCCTCCGACTCTAGTCCGTGGCCCATCCGTTGACGCCGAATGTGAGGACCGCTACAGTTTTCCGGGCAAGTAATTCGTATAACTTGCCCATCCCAGCCAGAGATCAATGCGGATCCCCGAAAGGCGTCACCACCACCCAGTAGACAGGCCAGTCCATGCCCAAAGCCGGAGCCCCCAAAGCCGGAGCCCCCAAAGCCGGAGCCCCCAAAGGGGGAGCGACGATGAACGACGTCGCTGCTGCCGCCGGTGTTTCGCAGGCTACCGTCTCCCTGGTCCTCAATGACGCCGCGGGAACCAGGTTCTCGGAGGAAACCAGGCGGCGGGTCCAGGATGTCGCCCATCAACTGGGATACAGGACCAATGCCCACGCCAAGGTGTTGCGGGACGGCGTGGCCGGGATGATCGGCTTCCTAGGCGATTTCGTGGCCACGGCTCCGTTCGCCGGCAAGATCATCGAAGGCGCCCAGGCTCGCGCATGGGAAGCCGGCCTCCTGCTCCTTACGGTCAGTACGGGTGGCGACAAAGCACTTGAAATTGCTTCCTTGGAAACGATGCTGTCCTACAAGATGGCCGGAGTTGTCTACGCTTCCATGTACCACCGCGTGCTCGACGTTCCGGACGTCCTCGCGGAAGTGCCCGCAGTCGTCCTCAACGCGCGTGACCGTTCCGGCCGCTTTCCGAGCATCGCGCCGCAGGAGGAACTGGGCGGCTACACCGCCACGAGGCGCCTCCTGGATGCCGGGCACCGGCGCATCGCGATGATCAACATCGGCGCGGTCGACGGCGAGCTGCCAGCCGCCGTCGGCCGCTTCGACGGCTACCGCAAGGCGCTCAGCGAAGCCGGCCTCGACGACGATCCGGCGCTCCACCTGATCGGAAAGGGAAACGAGTCTGGCGGTTTCGACAATGCACTGGCGCTCATGACCGGCCATGCTCCGCCCACCGCGATCTTCTGTGCTAATGACCGGACAGCATGGGGTGCCTACCAGGCCTTGGCCCAGCTTGGCTTGTCCATTCCATACGACGTATCCGTGGTGGGGTTCGACAACCAGGAAACGCTTGCCCCGCACCTACGGCCCGGCTTGACCACGCTTGAGTTGCCTTTCGTCGAGATGGGCCGCCGCGCCGTCGAACTGCTCCTCTCCGGCGCCGAACGTAACGGCACTACCGAATTTTTTGAATGCCCCCTTGTAGAACGTCATTCCGTGGCGGCGCCGCAGAACCCCAACCAACGAACAGGAACCGCATGAACGTCTCCGCGCACCTTGCGTCCGAGCCCCTCGACGTCGTCGTAGTCGGCGAAGCGCTGATCGATATCGTCCAATCTCCGGAAGGGCACATCGAATACCCCGGTGGCTCGCCGGCGAACGTCGCATACGGACTTGGCAGGCTCGATGTCAAAGCCGGGCTGCTGACCGCCATAGGTCGCGACCCCCGTGGCGATGCCATCGCCGCGCACCTCGCGAGCGCCGGCGTCGTCGTTTTGCCCGGCTCGCAATCGCTTGGCCGGACTGCGACGGCGACGGCGGAGATAGCCGCTGACGGTTCAGCCGAGTACGTGTTCGATATCGAGTGGAGCCTTGCTCCCGCCGCCCTGCCCTACGCGCCAAAGGTGCTCCACACCGGCTCCATTGCCACGTTCCTTGAACCGGGTGCGGGCGTCGTCAGGAACCTCCTCGAGCAGGCGCAAGGCGGGTGCATCGTGACGTACGACCCAAATATTCGCACCGACCTCCTGGGCAGCCACCATGAAGCACTCCGGATTTTCGAGGAACTGGTGCCGTTGACCAACGTGGTGAAGCTTAGCGACGATGACGCGTTCTGGCTCTACCCGGGAAAGTCGCTGGAGGACACTGCTAAGCACATCCTGGGCTTGGGTGCCGGGCTTGCCGTCGTGACCCGCGGGCCCCACGGGTCCCTCATGGCGACGCCGGACACTCAGCTGACGGTCCCGGCCGTCACCTCTGTGGTGGCGGATACCATCGGCGCGGGCGATTCCTACATGTCGGCCCTCATCCTTGGCTTGTTGTTGCGGGGGAGCCAGGGACTCGCGCCGACCGTGCTCGAACGCATCGGCCAGACAGCGTCAATGGCTGCCTCGATCACCGTGGGCCGCCCCGGGGCCAACCCACCGACGCACCGCGAACTTCTCGCGGGAATGGCGCGGTAAGAGCGCTCCCGGGCTTGGCCCGCTTAGGTGCCCGCTGCCGACGGGCGGGACCTCCGCCGCGTCAGCCCGACGCCGACCAGGCACACCGCGCCTCCCACGAGGCCCCAGATCGTGGGGACCTCGTTGAGGAGAGCCCAGGAAATCAGGATGGTCGCCCCGGGAACCAGATAGGTGGTTGCCGCGAGCTTGCCTGCCTCGATGAGGGATAGGGCATATGCCCACGTGGTGAAGGCTATGGCGGTGGGGAACACCCCCAGGTACGCGAGGCCAAGTGTGGCAGGAAGCGGCGCGGCCTGCATCTCGCCCACCAGCTGACCTGCCCACGGCAGGCAGCACACGGCCCCCACGACGATCCCGAACCAGGTCGCTTGCCCGGCGGGAAACTTCCGCAGCACCGGCTTCTGGATAACCACGCTCACCGCGGCGAGCACCGCGGCGAGGAGGCATAGCAAGACCCCGGCGACATCCGCCGTCGAACGCTGTCCCGAACCGAGGGCGATCAACGCGACCCCGCCGAAAGCCACGAGGCTGCCAATAATCAGCCAGCGGGGAAAGCCCTCCTTGAGGACCACCCCTGCGAGTACAGCAATGAGGATAGGCGAAACGTTGATGAGCATGGCGCTGGTCCCTGCGTCCAACACATGCTCGGCGGCGTTTAGGGCGACGTTGTAACCGGCGAACCACATCACGCCGTAGGCAAGGATCGGCCACCACTCGCGGCCCTTCGGCCAACGCCGGAGCCTCGGCACGACGATTATTCCGAGCACGACGGCGGCAACCGCCAAGCGCCCGAGCGTCAAGGAACCGGGTGAAAAGCTGGGTCCCACCGCCCGAATGCCGACGAACGCGGAGGCCCAGAGGACAACGGTGACGATGACGGCGGCTATGCCCGCCTTGCTGATGCTCCGGGGACTCGTGGTTGCCGGAGTGGTGTTGGTGGTTGTTGCCATGCTGCCCAATCTAGTCCTCGGGCGCTGGCGGCGACTGGCGGAATTCGGACGTCTTTCAACAAGAAACTGCCAATCCTGAGTGCTCATTTTTGGGCCGTCCGGAGTCGATTTGGGAATATCGCCGCCTATGCTCTAAAGTTTTAGAGTCCAGTTCGGACGAGCGAGAAGCGGAAACAAACGGGAAACCGTGTAGTGTTGGCTGCTGTCGCTAATTCGGATTGATCCTGGCCCCCATCGTCTAGCGGCCTAGGACACCGCCCTTTCACGGCGGCGGCACGGGTTCGAATCCCGTTGGGGGTACGCAAGGAACTGGTCAAGCCGGCCTGAAAAGTCTGGTAGGCTGGAAGCCTTGAAAAACGCAGTAGAGATACTGCAAACAAGCAAGGCCCTGTAGCGCAGTTGGTTAGCGCGCCGCCCTGTCACGGCGGAGGTCGCGGGTTCAAGTCCCGTCAGGGTCGCTCTGATTGCCGGAAGGAATTCCGGCAATCTTGGTGACAATGTCACCTAAGGCTCTGTAGCTCAGTTGGTAGAGCGTTCGACTGAAAATCGAAAGGTCACCGGATCGACGCCGGTCGGAGCCACCACAAACCCCCGAGAATTCGGGGGTTTTTCGTTTTTCTGGGGTGGAATGCGTCTTGGTGTAGCAGAAACTGTAGCCATTGGAGTTGCGGGACGTGATGCGGCGCGATGCGCGGGTGGTTCCTTGGGCGCCATCCAGAAGTAGACCATATGAATGAGGCCATCGCTGGCGAGACGGTTGAAGCAGTGCCGGCGCTTCTTGAACCCGGCCGCCTTCAAAAGCGGAGCTTGTCTGTCGACGATTGCGCGCATTCGCAGAGATTCAGGGGTTACCGTCACCGGCCAAATCTATCGCCAGTCCACGCCCCTGACCTGCCCACGGAAGCCTGTTGAGCTTGTCCTTTTCAGTACCTTTACCGGACACTTGCGTCCGGATTCAGTGTCCTTCACCAGTTGATAGACGCCGACGGCGGCTCTTCGCGTGCGAAGAGCCGCCGTACGATCCTCACCACTAGCAGGGGTGAGAGAGGCTGGCACCAAAGTAGCTGGCATAAAACCACTCATAACCCACTTGGCTGTCGCCGATCAATGCCCGGAACTCGACGACGTCACGATCAACCTGGCCGAGCAAGTCGACAACACCGTCATGGACGCTGACGTCAATGAGCTTCTCGGCTCCGGAGTGGAGCACGGGCAGGATCGACTGGCGCGCCCCCCAACCACTGACGCCCCTTTGCGCCCGAGGGCCTTAGCTCTGATTCGAAGTCACCGTGCAGTCCCGGTGTCAGTGGGAGAAGTCCGCTGAGATCTCGGCGAGGGTGCGCCCCTTCGTCTCAGGCGCGAGCCATTGCGAGAGGACTGCGCCGAGTAATGCGACGACGGCGGCTACGACCATGGTTGCGCCCATGCCGATGTTGCTGATCGCCCATGGCAGGGCGAAGGTGCCGAGTGCGGCTCCGATGCGGCTGAAGGCCGCGGCGAAGCCCGTGCCGATGCCGCGCAGGTGGCCGGGGAATACCTCGGCCGGATAGACCTGGGTCATCGTGGTGTAGCCGGCATTGAAGTAGGAGAAGGCGAGAAACAGTACGAGCACGAGGATCGCTGGTGCGTTCGCCCAGACTCCGATGATCAGCAGGATGCCTGCGCAGAGCCATTGCCCGGGCACGGTGAGGATTCGGCGGCCGAGCTTGTCAATCAGAAGCACGCTGGTGACAACGCCCGCGACCGCAAGGGCGGACAGGCCGACTCCACCGGCCCAGCCGCCGCCGAAGCCGAATTGGTTGAGCACGTCGTCGGCGAAGGTCGCGATCGCGAAGTACGGAGTGACCGCGCAGAACCAAAAACCTGCGGTGAAGAGGGTGGTGCGCCAGTACTGCCTCGAGAACAGCATCCCAAAGGAGGCGCCCTTGATTTTGGTCCTGCTCTGCGCGGCCTGAGCCTCCTGGATCATCCTCAGATCGATCTCTTCGGTGATGCTGTTGTGCATCTCGGGCGATTCGATATACGTGCGTGCGATCGCGAGTGCTTCCTCACGCCGTCCCTTCGAAATGAGCCAGCTCGGCGATTCGGGGAGGCCCATGCGGGCGAGGAACAGGACAAATGCGAGTATCGTGCTCGTGCCGATGACGAGGCGCCATGGGGTGCCGGCGTCGTGCAGGAGCGTGCCAATGATGAATGCCATCATGAAACCGACGTACCAGGCGATCAGAGTCAGCCCGAGCAAACGCCCGCGGAGCTTTGGAGGGGAGAACTCTGATAGCAATGGCCCACCGATTGAGTACTCGCCGCCGATCGCGACGCCCATGACGAACCGGATGATGGCCAGCTGGATCACGGCCCCGTCTCCGGAGGTTACGAAGAACTGGGCCGCTGAGGCGACCAGGAACAGGCCCATGTCCACAAGGAACATGGGCTTGCGTCCGAACTTGTCAGTAGCCCAGCCGGCCAGCGGGGAGCCGACGAAGATACCAGCCAGCGGGCCTGCAGCGATCATACCCAGCGATAGTGCGTCGAGCTGGAGATCTGACCGCATGGATCCGGTGACGGGGCCGATGATTCCGAGGATGTAACCATCGAGGAACATCCCGCCGATGAAGACAGCGACAAGCCGCACCATGAAGCGGCGTTTGAACTTGGAGCTGGTCTCTCTTGATATGGAGGTGTCGACGGAGGCCGTCGTCCCGGTCGGATAGATCATTGAGATTTGTTCCCTTCTGACTTCAGCGCAAACCGCTAACGCCGTTTCCTAGACGCACGGACAGCCGCAGCCCTTAGCGACCGGTGGACGATGCCGACTGGCTTGACGCCAGCCGATATGGCCGCGCAGGACTCGCGAGATGATTTCGGCGTCGTCATATATCACTGCTCTTCCAGATGGATACGGGCAGGCCTTGGTTTCCACCCTCGCGCCGAACCATCGAGATCAAAACCTCGAGCCTTGGTCGGGCAAAATGTGACATATGACTCATATATCAGAAAACTCTAAGGGTGCCACCCTCGCCCGGTCAAGAGTTTGATGTGTTAATTCGTTGTATCCGTCGGCTCACAGGGGTCTGTCTGAACCGGCGCAGGTCCCGTGCCGCAGTCATACGAGTTGCGGAACGCGCAGTGGACCGCCTCGAATTCGGTCGGCGTGGCCACTTGCGATGGCTGCCGTGGAGCCTGCAGATCTTTAGGCCCCACAGGCATGACACCAAACGTCCCTGACCACGACTCGTAGTGCCCGGTGAGGGACTGGCTTACGGGCGTAGCAGTGCACTCGTAATAAAGTCATGTGATGCTACCGCCACAACCGACTGACCGATTGCAGTTTCGTGAGATGACTGAAGCCGACCTCGATAGCCTGACCGCGTTGCTCGGAGACCCCGAGGTGATGCAGTTCTACCCTGCACCTAAGTCGCGGGAGGAAGCAGCAAGCTGGATTCGGTGGAACCAGGAGAACTACGCGGAGCACGGGTACGGCCTGTGGATTATCGAAAGCCACGACGGAGAGTTCATAGGCGACTGCGGCCTAACTTGGCAGCCGGTGAACGGTGTGCAGAAACTTGAGGTCGGGTACCACGTGCGCTCAGACCTGCAGGGGAAGGGGTACGCGACAGAAGCAGCAACTGCTTGTCGCGACTACGCCCGAGAACGTCTTGAGGCCAAAGAGCTGATAGCTATCATCCATCCAGATAACCGGGCTTCAGAGCGGGTAGCTGAGAAAATCGGAATGCACCGCGTCGCTGATGATCGAGGCGGGAACCTCCCCGTCCGAACGGTCCTGAGCATGCAGCTATAGGTACGCCTAGGCCGCCGCCCGCCGGACGATCGTGATCCGCACAGACCACTGACACCAAGACCCTGATGGCCGGAACGAAACTCAAGACTCCAAAATGTGGCCCCAGCAGCGGGCGGGCCGGCGACAGCAGCACCCCAAACTGCGGCTCCCTCCGCGCCGGAAGCTTCGAACAATGCCGCGGCCACCCCCGCCGGCTCCCGAAAGCAATACCTACGTGGACTCCATAGGGCCCCTCCAAGGCGGAGTCATCCCCTGCATCAAATAAGGGGTTGCTGCAGATCACTGCGGCAACGGCAAGACCTTGACGTTGGACTCTTTTTCACAAGTCACCTGGTCTAGTGCCTCGGGTCATCCTGCTTCGGCTTGGCAGCGGCAGCCGCCTCCCGGGAAGATGCGGTGACGTCGGCGAGGATCCGCTTGTGGATCTGGGCGGTGAGCTCGTGAATCGCACGCGTTAGCTCGGTATTCTCCTCGAGCAGCTGCTCCTGGGCGTTGTAATCATGGTCTGCCTTCACCTGTTGGAAAGCCGCTTGACGGTTCTGTCCGATCATGACGAAGGTCGAGAGAAAGATCGCTTCGAGCGAGACGATCAGCGTCAATGTCGGCCACGGACTTTGCTCGAACACGAGCATCCACACAGCGAAAATCAACACGTGCAGGTAGACGAAGTTCATCGATCCGGCGAAGGCCGTGATTGCATCCGCGACTCGAAGCTGAATGCTTGCGGCCCGGCGCTCGGCCTCCGCCAGGACCGATGGGTGCAGCTTCGCCCGCTCGCTTTGGGAGAGCAACCGCGTGGGTCTCAGAAACGATCCCGGATGCGCAGGAGCGCCCGCCGTGGACGTCGGTTTGGTTCCAGTCTGATGTGTCATGGGTTCAGTCCCCTTGGCTAGCGGCGGGCTCATCCCGCCTCTGAAAGCGAGCCTAGCGCCGCCATGCGCATAATCGCAGGATCAAGCAGTGACTCAAGAACCAAAATCCGACACAGTCAAAACCTGCGCCCCTCGACGCAGGCAAGCCACGGGATGCGGTCCGGTCAAGGGGTTCGAGAACCAAAGCACTGCGGACGGAATCCCGACGGCAGCGAAAAGGCCTGGCTGCTCATGCCGAACAGTAGCCAAGTCGCCATGAGCAAAAGACCCCTCGGGCAAGTCGGTCGAAGAGCCCGACAACGTCCTCGTGAAAGAGCCACCCACCGGCTGAATCCGTGACGATACTCCTGCCGCCCACGGCCGCCCGGAGAGGTATCCTTGGGTTCTCGCGGTGTTGACAGCCGACAGGGATGTTGGCGGCGCAGCTCAGGCCGTGGGCCGGGAGAACAAGTTGACGAGGTTCCCGTCGGGGTCACGGAACAGTGTCGAACGATTGCCCCATGGCATGGTGGTGGGCTCGAGGATGATGTCATCAAGTTCTCCGCGGAGCCGGGCGAATTCCGCGTCGACGTCCGTGACGAGGAACTCGATGATGACGGAATCATTGCGTCCTGGCTTCGGGGCGGCCTCTCCCAGCATCGCGACGGTGGCGGTACTTCCGATCGCGAGGACGCCTGTCGAGGTTCGCAACTCTGCGAACACGGGCGCCGGACGCGCTGCAGTCGAACCCGTGATCGTCTCGTAGAAGTGGGTGAGACGATCGACGTCGTCAGTGATGATGCGGATGGATGCGAATTCCATAATGTTCCCTTCCGTCGAACCGTTCGGGCCGACAGCTCCATGCTGACACGGCCAAGCGACAGTGTCCTGTCGGTGTTTACGGCCGCGGATCGCTTTTCGTGACCCCCTTAGATCGCCGTACTGAATGTCGAGGTCCTCAACGCGCAGGTAGCGCGGTGCCGGTCGCTCGCCGGTGGCGTCGGCGGCAGCGAGCATCTCCAACGAAATCATGATCGCTAGTGCCTCGTCGACGGTGAAGCCGAGGGGTGCCAGCGTATGGGAAGAGTCGAGGCAATAGCCGCCGGTGCGGCCGGGCTCGGCCCAGATTGGCACGCCGGACTCCTGCAGGGCTGCCAGGTCTCGTTCGATCGTGCGGGAGCTGACGTCGAATCGTGCCGCGAGCCAGCGGGCGCTCCGCGGTCGCGGAGCGATCGCGCGCAGTTCTTCCACGAGTGAGTACAGACGGTCAGTGCGGTTCACCTGTCAACCCTAGCTTCGGAGCAAGAAGGACTCGGACTCCGCAACCTCCCCCGCCACATGGTTTCCGGCGCCGGAGAAGGTGACCGCGCTGAATCCGGAGTACCCCGGCTTGGAAGCAATCCTGCAGAGGCTGGCTGAGATCAGCCGTTGCCTCCAACCTTGTTCCCGACGTGCCCGTGAGGGGATCGGTAACGGGCTGCACCCCAGATCTGGATACGTGGACCAGTGCCCCACGTTCTCCGGCAAGCCCTGACAACGGTGAAGCTTCCCGGATGGCTGGTGCCCGCCGCCGTCGCACTTCTGGCTCGCCCACGCCACTGTGCTTGCTGCTGTTTGCTGTTGGTGCGTGAATAATACGGAGTGCTGGAAACAGTGGAAATTCAGCGGCAGGCGTGTTGCCTGTAGTGATGGCGGGCTAAGGAACTGGATATGAAGAGGTCACACCGGAGCGTACGGCATGAGCCCGAATCGAGTGTTGAGCTGAACCCGTTGTTCAGCCGGCCGGGGGAGTCCACCATCTTTCCGCGCTTTACCATCCCGGACGGGGAGTCCCTGCCGTCCACCGCCTACCAGGTGGTCCACGACGAGGTGATGCTGGACGGCAACTCCCGCCTGAACCTGGCCACGTTCGTGGGGACATGGATGGAACGGGAAGCCTCCGAGCTCTACGCGGAAACGTTCGACAAGAACATGATCGACAAGGACGAGTACCCGCAGACCGCCGTGATCGAGACCCGGTGCTGGCGGATGCTCGCGGACTTGTGGAACGCCCCGGACCCCGCGGCGAGCATCGGCACCTCAACTGTTGGGTCATCTGAGGCGTGCATGCTCGCAGGCCTGGCCCTCAAGCGCCGTTGGCAACACCGCCGTCGTGCCGACGGGAAGCCCACGGACTCACCCAACCTCGTCCTCAGCTCCGCCGTGCAGGTGTGCTGGGAGAAATTCTGCAACTACTGGGAGGTGGAAGCCCGCTACGTGCCGGTGTCCGCGGAGCATCCCACCTTGGACGGCCATGACCTGGGGCGCTACGTGGATGAGAACACCATCGGTGTGGTGGCCATCATGGGCGTCACCTACACCGGCGCCTACGAGCCCGTGGAGCTGATCTCCGCCGCACTGGACCGGATCCACGCCGGCACGGGCCTGGACGTCCCCATCCATGTGGACGGCGCCTCCGGGGCAATGGTGGCGCCGTTCCTGCAGCCGGAACTGGTGTGGGACTTCAGGCTCCCCAGGGTCGCCTCCATCAACACCTCCGGTCACAAGTACGGGCTGGTGTATCCCGGCCTGGGCTGGATCGTCTGGCGGGACCAGCAGTGCCTCCCTGAAGACCTGGTGTTCCATGTCAGCTACCTGGGCGGTAACATGCCCACCTTCGCCCTGAACTTCTCCCGTCCCGGCGCCCAGGTCCTGCTGCAGTACTACCTGTTCCTCCGGCTGGGCTTCGCCGGGTACAGATCCGTGCAGGCCAATTCCCGCGACGTGGCCCTGTATCTCTCCCACGAGATCGGAGCCATGGACGCCTTCACTCTGTGGAGCGACGGGTCAGACATCCCGGTCTTCGCCTGGCAGCTCACCGAGGGCCATACCCAGAACTGGAATCTGCACCACCTCTCCGAGCGCCTGCGCATGAACGGCTGGCTGGTCCCCGCCTACCCGCTGCCCGCCGGACTCAGTGACATCACCGTGCAACGGATCGTGGTCCGCAACGGCTTCACCCGCGACCTGGCCGCCAGCTTTCTGGAGGACCTCAGGAAGGAAGTGGCCTACCTGGATGCCCTGGCCTCGCCCATGCCCCCGGAGAAACAGAAGGAAGCCTTCCACCACTAGCCTCTTGTTGAAGGGAGCGTCCCATGTGCCGATTGTTCGGGCTGCACGCGGGGTCCAGACCCGTTCGGGCCACATTCTGGCTCATTGACGCCCCGGACAGCCTGGCCGAGCAGAGCAGGCGGGAGCCCGACGGTGCGGGGATCGGGACGTTCGATGCCGATGGCGCGCGGGTCAGCAAACGGCCGCTCGCCGCATGGGAGGACCACGTCTTTGCCCGTGAATCGCGGCAGCTGAGAAGCACCACCTTCCTGGCCCACGTCCGGTATGCCAGCACGGGTGCGCACACCATGGTGAACACCCACCCGTTCGAGCAGGACGGCCGGCTGTTCGCCCACAACGGCGCCTTCCATGGACTTGACCGGCTCGACGGGCGCCTTGCGGAGCTAGGTGCGGCGGGGCTGGTACAGGGCCAGACCGACAGTGAACGCCTCTTCGCCCTCATCACGGCCGAGAGCCGCCGGGCCGGCGGGGATGTGGCGGAAGGCATTACCCGGGCGGTGGGATGGGTGGCCGCCGAGCTGCCTGTCCTGGCCCTGAACATCATCGTGACGACGGCCGCCGACGTCTGGGCACTCCGCTACCCGGCAACCCACCCGCTGTACATCCTGGAACGGGACCCATCCGCGGAGCCCGCCCCGGCGGCACCCCTGGATGCCAGAAGCCGCCGGATCCACTCCCGAAGCACGGAACTGTCCGTTTCCCGTTCCGTCCTGTTTGCCACCGAGCCGATGAACCACAATCCCGGCTGGCGTCCCTTGTCATCGGGGGAGCTGGTACACGTTGGCCCGGCCCTGGCGGTGACCTCCACCTTTCCCTTCCCGTACCAACCGGCCCACCAGCTTACGCTCGCCGACCTGGAACCGTCCGCGGCAGCGTCGCAAACGTCCTGACGACGTGCGTCTGGCCTTCATCGTAAAGACTAGAGTTCAAGAAACTGAGCGAATTGATCGAAAACCTCCTGTTGCAATGACCGCTTGAATCCGCCGATACCTCTCCGGGCGGCCGTGGACGGCAGGAGTATCGTCACGGATTCAGCCGGCGGGTGGCTCTTTCGTTCCCGTCTTCTGCGCGGATCAGGATCCTTCAGCGCGCCCCCCGCTAGAGCTGGCTCCCGTGTTAAAGGGTTTCGGCGTGAGTCATCGGTCCATAAGAGAGGTCTCGCGAAAGCACAGGCATGCTGAGTGGTCCATCAAGCAGAGGCGGCACACTCTCAGGCTTGGGTGGCTGATCTGCTTAGTGTCGTGGACAGGAGTGTTGCCTTCTGGCCGGGGGAAATCCCCCGTGTTCGGCTGGGCGTAGGTTGTCTGCGAGTGTGAGAAGTCCTCGCCAGGTGTCTGCCTGGTTCAGGGTTTCGCTCAATGGACGGAGGGTTTGCGTGAAATCCGGTGGAAGTATTACTGTCTTCCTACTGAAACCGGCAGGGGCAAGATTCGCCCGGGGAGGAGGAGCGCATCACCGCTGACCAATCCAAGCAAGCATGTCCATTGCCGTTGAAAGCCCCTCCCGAGGGGCTTTCCCTACGTCAGGGGTTGTCGGGCGGAAATGGCGCTGCCACGGGGGCAGCCCGGGTGCGTCGACGCTACGAAGGGTCGCCGTTCACGTCTTCAATGGCCCAGGCAATCAAATGGCGGTGGTTTCAGCGCCTCATGGACGTAGGCGTCAAATTCAAACAGCAAGGCGCTTCCACCCTGCGCCCAATAATTGCACCATAACCGTTCAAGGTTGATGGCGCTCTTGTCCAGAAGGTCTTGTGCTCTCGGCCGTGGGTCTTTCATGGCTGTTCTGTTCCCGGTGCTGTGGTGGTCCTTTTGCGCGGCAAGGCATCAGCCTATTTAGCCTACTTAATAACTAAGTGGCACGGGCGTTTCCATGCAACGCGTCCGGGGGATGCGGGTCGGTTCCGGGACACGGCAAGCAAACGCAACCCAAACCATCATGGCGTTTGTGATGTCCGGTGAGGGACCCCTGCGGGCCGGGACGGCATCATTCGGTGTACTCTCTGAAAGCCGTTGACTTGCAGCGATAAACGGCGTTCTTTTCGCAGTGTTATTTGCCGCCTGGCAGCCTGCAAAAGGATCCCGTGCGTGGGGGATCAGACGGGATGCTTTGGCGATGACGAGGCGCGGAACCGGGCGGTCAGCTGGATTTAGGCGTGGCGGATCGCGCGAACGCCCCGGGTGGAGCTGGTCAGTGCAGTCACTGATGCTGTCCCGGCGACTACGAGCACGACGATGACCGGAATGACGTTGCTGAACAAGGCTGCGTCGCCCGCGAGGATCACTGCTGCAATGTCGCATGCGCTCATTATGGCCAGGACAAGGGCGAGCGGGACAGCGAGCAGCGCTGGTATCTGTAGCGTCGATGCTTTGATCTGAAGACGTTGAAGGCTGACGGCCGCCCCTACGCCAAGGCAGCCGAGGAAGGCCGCCAAGCCAGCGAGCCACGCCACCAAGACAAGCGTGGACACCATCGTTGGCTGAGTCCCGGTGACGAGGTTCGAATGGCCGACCAGGGCCGTGAGCCTGCCCTCCGCCTCCGCGATGAGAGCGCGCCCGATGCCGCGGCTCTGATGCGGTCTCGCGACGGCGAGGTAGTAGATCCAGCCTCGATGGCCGTCGTAGCCGCAGAGGGCGGTCCCGACGACGGCTCCGTCGCGCTCGGCGACGAGGAACAGGTACGGCCATGTCGCGAGGGCCCTGTCGATGTCCTTTCCGGGGTCATTCCACGGCCGCGCGAGCCCCAGGTCGTGCCACAGGTCGACGACGGCAGGACGGTCGGTTTCGGCGAAGACGCGAAGGAGCATGAACTCACGGTACATGCCAGGCAACAGGGGCGAGGATCCCGATCGAGGCCGTACCGATCGCATCGGCACCTCCGGTGTACCCGGAGCACCGTCCGGTGAGGGATCGGCTAACGGCAGGCGGCTGGCGAAGGGCTCGTGGTGCTGTCCCCTGCTGTGCAAGGAGCGCGAACGGCAGGACTGGCGCAAATGCATGCCGCAGTGCGCAGGGGATCAGCCTCTCCGTGCCCAGTCGCCGGCCACCCCCGGGAGCGGGCATCCGATAAGCCAGTGGTGCCCGAACGGGTCGGCAAACCGGCCCTGGCGCAGCCCATAAGGCTGATCCGCCATCGGGGCGATTTCCACAGCTCCGTTAGCGACCGCTCGGGCGGCGTGTCGGTCGGGGTCATCAACCAGCAGGTTGAGCCTGACCGTGGTGCCCTTGAGCGTCTCCGGGCTCAGGTTGAACATCTCAGGCGCCTCGTCGGCCGCCCTGAACCTTGCGGTTCCGATGGTCATCTCCGCGACGATCCTGCCATCCGGGTATGTGTTCCGGTAGATCTCCTCCGCTCCGAGCGCAAGCTCGTAGAACGCGATGGCCTGCGACGCACGCCTGACCGTCAGGACCGGCGTGATTTCGCTCAAAGACTCACTCATGTAAACAGTGTTCACCTCGGGGTAGCGAAAAAACCAGGCCCGTTGCCTCCAGCTCA
The DNA here is from genome assembly GCA_041360635.1 of bacterium RCC_150. Lineage (GTDB taxonomy): Bacteria > Actinomycetota > Actinomycetes > Actinomycetales > Micrococcaceae > Arthrobacter. The sequence goes on from JBFUPP010000017.1 coordinate 27,001, forward strand.
GAGGAGGGCAGCCCCGACGCTCAACGCCCAAAGGCGCCCGGTGGAGGATCCCCTCCGGGCGGCCTGAGCCTGTCCGGTTGACGACCGGGTAACGGGGGGCAAGATATGCGTTCCCCTACACAAGCAGGCGCCAGTCTTACAAGACCTGGTCGGGCAGGAAAAGGTATGTCAACTGATGTTGACAGCGCATATGTTGTCAACTACGGTTGACGCATGACATCTGCAGACGGTCAGCCCTCCATTAAGGAAGATCCTGCCCGTGGACTGCGCGCCGTTCGCGAGCTTCGCGAACTTGCAGACCGGCTGGAGATCCTCCACGTAGATCGGGCCAGGGATCTCGGATGGGCATGGCAGGACATCGCCGATGCACTGGGGGTCACCCGGCAGGCGGTCCACAAGAAGCACGGAAAGAGGTGATGAGCATGTTCGAGCGCTTCAGTCAGCATGCCCGTTCATCCGTCGAGGCGGCCTACTCGTTGGCGCGATCGACGTTCTCGCCGGCCATTGACACCCGGCACCTGCTGGTCGCGCTGCTCAAAGCAGACGGCCCGGCCGGCACCGCCGTATCGGCCGCCGGCCTCGAACCTCATGCCCTGGCAGAGAGCATCGTCGCCGAACTGCAAGGGGGTGGCCTGGACAAGGAGGCCCTCGCCAGCGTCGGCGTTGACCTAGACGCCGTCCGGGAGAAGGCCGACGATGCCTTCGGACCGGGTTCCCTCGAGCGCAGCGGCAAGGTCTCCCGCACCTTGCGTTTGACTCCCGAGGCGAAGAAGGCCCTTCAGCTCGCCCTGCGGGAGACGCTTCGCCTCAAAGCGCCCGAGATCGGCACAGGCCACCTGCTCCTGGGGATCATCAGGGCAGCCTGCGCCGGGCGCAAGGAGCTGGAGAAGGCCGGCGCGGACCTTGACGCTATGCGCCGGGCCCTGGAAACACCAACCGACTAGGCCTTATCAGACGCCGGACCACCCTCTACCGCACACATGATCACTCCCCGTGGAGGCTCCGGATGCGAATCGCAGCAACCAGTGTCGGCATTTTCGCGGCGCTAAATGTCGCCTCTGGTACCCCCTAAGCCCAACCCTCCAGTGCATACTCGGCTGGTCGGATCCGGATCTACGGCGAAATACCTGGCGCTTGTTCTACTCCAAAAACTTATGGTTGTCGGTTCGCTCTCCACGTGCTTAGGTTTTCGATACAAGCTCTTATGAGGTTTGGGGTAGCACAATGCGCAGGAGTCCAGACTGCTCGAGCCTCAGCGACAGGGCCCGGGTCGAGCGGAACGAGCCCTCATGATGATTAGCGGGCAACTAGGTCTAGCGCTCATGTTGGTCGGCCTAGTGCTGACTTTCCCCTTAGCCATCTTCGAGTCGCGCTACCCGCGCCAGAAAGACAAGCCGTGGGTTCGCGGCGGATCGCGCTTATGAGCTTGGCCTTCACGGGCGCCCTGCTGTCCTTATTTGCAAGCGGTGCCATGGTTTTTACCGCCAGGTCCGGGAGGTAGGCCCATAATCGAGATCCAGCCGCTCCTGCGTTCGGTAAGGGATCCCTTAGCGTGCAGGATCAGTGTCGGTGGAGCGAGCCGAGTTTGCTGAGCCCAGCCGTTTCTCGGAACCATGCATTGATGTCGTCGTTAGCGGCTTGAGCCATTGCGGTCGCGTGTCCGGTGAACGCGTGGGGCGAGGCGGGGTAGATGCGTAGGTCGACCTTGACGCCCGCGGCCGACAGGCGGGCTGCCATAGCGAGGTTGTCTTCCAGAAGTATGTCGTCGCTGCCGACCACGATCAGGATCGGCGGTAGGCCGGCAAGGTCAGCGAAAAGGGGTGAGAGGTCGGGGTGGGTGCGATCCGGCGCGGCCCCGGCGTACGCGGTGAGAAAGTATTCGTCAGCGATCGTACGACCCGCTGGCGTCTGCGCAGCCAGGTCGTAGGTGCCGAACTGCAGCACCCCACCCCTGAACGCGTGCAGACCGCGGTCGCGCAACCGTGCAAGGGTCGACGCCGCTAGTGTCGCCCCTGCGGAGAAGCCTCCGACCGAAAGTCTCGTCGTGCCGAAACGTTCCTGGGCATGTTCGGCGAGCCACAGCGCGGCTGTTTCGCAGTCATCTGGTGCGGCCGGCCATGGATGCTCGGGTGCTAGCCGGTAATCGACGCTGACTACGGCAATTCCCAACTCCTCGACGAGCTCTCTGTTGCGAACGTCGCTCCCAGCGGCTGAACCCATATAGAAGCCGCCGCCGTGGATTTCCAGGAAGACGCCGACGATGGGCGCCCTGGCCGGCGTGTGGATACGGACGGAGACATTTCGACCAGCAGCGTGGACAATCTCGACGGTCGGCTGCGGATCACACGCCTTAGGTGGCGGCGAACCAGCCCTGAAGACGCGAAGTTCCTCCAGACTGTTCGGCCCACGGCCTGATGGCCGGTGGGCGTAGAACGCCTGGGACTCAGGTACTAGAGCCCACAGCCCAGGGTCGATCAGAGTAGACAATTCGAATCGCACCAGCTGACTCTACGACGCCAACGGCGGCGCGGCAGTTAGGCGGCCAGTTCGGTTGCCCGTAAGCATCGGTCCGTTACCGGGCGTCTTCCCGCCGTCTTGTTGGGCTGCTACCTGCCACCTGGATCAATCGGGGGTGGGGGTAGCTCTCCCTAGCGAAGAGTTGGTTCCAAAGGGACGGCCCCGTTGATGGTCGCGATATAGATGGCCATGAAGGCGTATCCGAGAACGTAGATCAGTGTATAGGGCCACCTCGTCTTGCCTTGAGCATCGGGAGGAAGGGCCCTGCGTCCGTCGTTCTTAGCGAGCCTGGTCCGCAGGTCCATGACTTTGATGCGATACAGGAATAACGACGATAGAAAGAGCACAGCCGCGATGAAGGCCAGCGCGGGTATTCCGACGAAATCGGTCGTCAGAGGAAGAACGATCGCCAGGAGACAAAGGCCCGCGTTGCAGAAGACGTTGATCACGCCAAGGATTCGGTCCCTCCGTGACCCCCTCTTCAGGGGAAACCTGTACCGTCCCCAGTAAGTCCCGGCCCAGCCGACGAAGGAAACAAAAACATAGATCAGGATTCTATTCACGGGCGGCAATTTCCCGAGAAGTTACAGGCATCGTTGACCGGACGCGCCGTTTTCGAGGAGGGCTTCCCGGGCCTGCTCCGGGTAGACCGCTCGATTGCCTTGCCAATGGCGAGCGGACGGCTTCCTCGCGGCGAGTTTGGCCTTTGTCATTCCCTCAGGATACGGATCGCTAGCGACACTTCCGGATCCGGACCGGGGGTCTCATGGCAAATTGTCGGTTTTCGAACTCGACTGCACGAAATTTTCGAAGCCTGTGACTCACAGCGCTATTTGCCGCCCCGCAGCCCGCAAGAACCCAAGGATCCCTTACCGGACACGTAAGGAAAACGTGACCAGCCCTAATATTGTGGCTACCTTTCCCACGGCATACTCTGTGAGCCTGATCGGGAATTGGGGTGGGTCGAATGGCCGAAAAAATCAGACTCTCATTATTGACCGTTACGCTTTTAGCCGTCCTGTGTGGGTGCGCAGGTCCCGTCACGCCGATGACTGGAGCAGCATCCCCGGAAGCGCCGACCCCTAATGCATCCGGCATGCCAATCATGCTTTATACGCACTGCGGGATCGAAGAATTGCGCGTCGACGACACGTTCTTCATTGCCGAAACACCGTTGAACGACGGTCAGGGCAATCCCCCTCCGGGATGGGGGAACCCTTATCAGGCCGGCACGGTGACCGTGTCCGGTCCACTGGCTGTCTTTCGCGATGACAATGGCCACGTCGTTACCTTCCGTGCTCGTCCCGGTGCCACAGGATTACTCAAGGTCTGTTCCTGACGAGGCGACATGGTGCCCGGCAAAGGATCCCTCAGCGGACGCCCGAACTCATATGTCGGCTGTCATCGGGATCTCTGGTCCGCGGCCGGATTCCCAGAAGGGCATCTGCTTGTGTTCCCACCAGTTCATCAATGCCTCGGCGCCCCGGCTGCGTTTGAATGCCAGTTCCGACTCATGCAAGGGAATCGCCTGCAGAAAATGGACATGGGATCCGTCCGCCAACTGAACCGGAGGAAGGACCTCTTCCTGATCCAAAACGAGGAATGCCATCATGTCAGTCCCGGGCCAGAGCGGGCTGTCGGAAGGCACTGTGTCGCCGCTGGTAACGGTCACAGCGTTCCGTCGCACATAGAGTCCCAACGCAGCGAACGAACCGGCGACGTCGTCCGGGCCTGGATGCAGGCCGAGCATGAATTCAGCCCGGTGTCTGGGCGCGCCAACGTCTTCTGGGGCTGCGTCACTGGCACCCACCGTGACATAGATGTCGACGCCCTCACCCGTGGCTTCTGCAGCCCATTTCCAAATCTCAATGGAAAGCCCATGGCCTTCGAACTCGGCTGTCCTCGTGGGGTGGCTCCATCGGGCCAGCAGGTAGTCCTGAATTGAGCGAGGCCGTAGCAAATCCTCCATGTCTAGATTCTTCCCCATCGAAATGTCTTCACGCGTGCCCGTTAGTCGGTCGTTGAGCGGACGCTTCACGGACTCCTTCTAGAGCCCGCAATGTAGGTCGGTGACACGGGTCCTCAAGACTCCGTAGGCGACCAATCCATGGAAGGTGCGTCATCAAAACTCTCCGGGCGATCAAGCGGCTCTTTACCGAATTGCCTCAACCGGCCAGGACCTTCTTCTGGTGCTATATCGCCCTCTTCTTGGCATCCTTTGTTCTTGGGGTCATAACCCGGGTGAACCGGGTTGGCATCGGCATGAGCGTAGCGGGTCTGTTCTTGTTCTTATTTGGGCTGCACGTCTTCCGAGATATCAACGGAACCGCGAGTACGTGGTCGAGGATTTACAAGGAGAGCCGCGGTATCAGACCTGAAGGCTTTACGTTCGCCGACGTGCCGACGATTAAGGGGATGGGATTCGGGTACATGCTCATGGGCACGCTTTCGTAGTGGTAGGAATCGAGTTTTCTTTATCTTGACCAGGCACACCACCGGGGCCGCCGGGGAAGACACATAAGCCATAACCGCTCCTAAGCGCCCGTAAGCCGGCCGTCCAGCGCGCAGCCAAACATGCTCCGGGACGCCCGCGCCGGCGCTGGACCCGACACGCCCGTTTACCCCGCCCGAGTAAATGCCCGCTGGAGGCCCCATAACTGCAACACTGGTCCGGTGACTGCACTGAGACGACCGCCGGAAAGGGCTGCCGGAAAGGCTGGTTCCTCCATCAGCCAATGCAACAAGCGTGGCCTTTGGAAGCAGGTTGGTCCCAGGTCCTGGATTAGAGTTCACACGTCTTCGTCGATGAATCGAGGTCGAAGGCCTGTCAACGTGGCCGCCTCAGTGGTCGCCCCAGGTGACGTCGCAAGTGCCAGGCGTGCGATCGCCATCCTGCGTCATCCCCGACCCTCGGGGACCCAATAGTAACGGGTGCTCAACTGCCATCAGGACGGTGCCTCCCCATTCACGGCCCGCGGGGATGCCGTACGGGACGCGTATTAGAAGCGGGGCGCCACATAAATTCATCAGCAGGCAGGGCGAGGTGCAGCCTGGCTGGTTTCCCCATATTCTGGCCGGGTGGATACAAGCACCATGAGCTCCCGCGAACAGGGTGAGCAGGTTGACCGGCAGTCACGCATTCTTGAGGCTGCGCTGGAGCTGTTGTCGCGCCACGGGATCTCGGGAGTGAACATGCGTGCGGTGGCCCGCGAGGCGGGCGTCGCGCTGGGGTTGGTCAACTACTACTACCAGGATAAATCGAGCCTGATCCGCGCGGTGCTCCACAGCGTAGACGAACACGACCTCGCGCTCGTTGCCCCGGATCCGGCATTGCCCCCTGACGAGCAGCTCCAGAATGCCCTCCGGCGTGTTGCGGGCCCGGAACTTTTGACCAAACGGTACCTGTCCTTGCGCCTTCACTTGTGGGCGCTCGCAAGGGCCCACGAAGACTTCGCTCTTATCAACGCGGCCGCGTTCGCCCGGTACCTGGACGGACTCGCAGCCCTGATCGGAAATGCCAAGCCGGAGCTGTCCAGCAAGGAATGCAAGGAGCGGGCGGCCGACATCGTCGTTGTGCAGAACGGGATGTGGCTGACCGCGCTCCTTGGCGTGGACAAGGAGTCCATCTGGCGGAGCATCGCCCGAACTGAAGAGATCGCCTTCGCGGCTTAGCGGACGGGATACAGGCATTTTCTCCTGCGTGACCGCACCTGACCGCACCTGGCCGTGCCGTCAATTGGCGTGTCGCAGAAGTGCGCCATCCGAAGCGCTCGGGTAACCCTGTTTCCCCCTCGGGCGGGGGCCCCGTCCGTTTCGGCTTCGTAATCTTTGAACATTTGTCCAGTTTTTCTATTGAACACTTGTTCAAAGTGCACTACTCTCCTTGGATATGACCTGCGCCATACCAGGGGATACCGCGGATTCTCCGGCTAACATGGTCAGCCCTTCGCTTTCGGAAGAACGACGACCTGCCCTAGGCCACTGACTGGCACCAGGTAAAAGGAGAGTTTGCAGCATGACAAAAACCACTTACGACTACGTCATCGTCGGCGGCGGAAGCGCGGGTTCCGTGCTCGCGGACCGTCTGAGCGATGGAGGCCAGAGCAGCGTCCTGGTTCTCGAGGCCGGGCGGAGCGACTACCCCTGGGACCTCTTCATACAGATGCCCGCCGCGCTGACCTTCCCCAGCGGCAATCCGCTCTATGACTGGCGGTACGAGTCAGACCCCGAGCCCCACATGGGCGGCCGCCGCGTAGCCCACGCCCGCGGCAAGGTCCTGGGCGGCTCGAGCTCCATCAACGGCATGATCTTCCAGCGCGGCAACCCGCTCGACTACGAGCGCTGGGGCGCCGACGCCGGCATGGAAACGTGGGACTTCGCGCACTGCCTGCCGTACTTCAACCGGATGGAAAACGCGCTGGCCGCCGACCCGGACGATGAACTGCGCGGACACTCCGGTCCGCTGGTGCTGGAGCGCGGCCCCGCGACGAACCCGCTGTTCCAGGCTTTCTTCGCCGCAGCCCAGGAGGCCGGCTACCCGCTGACAGACGACGTCAACGGTTACCGCCAAGAAGGCTTCGCCGCTTTCGACCGGAATGTTCACAAGGGACAGCGGCTCTCCGCGTCCCGTGCCTACCTGCGGCCCAACCGCGGCCGGAAGAACCTGACTGTCCTGACCCGGGCCATGGTCACCAAGGTCAACTTCAAGGGCAACGTGGCCACCGGGGTCACCTACCGCCGCAACGGACAGACCCACCAGGTGAATGCGGGCGAAGTGATCCTGGCCGGCGGCGCCATCAACACCCCGCAACTGCTGCAGCTTTCCGGGATCGGCGAGGCCGGACACCTGAACTCCCTGGGCATCAACTCGGTGGTAAACCTCCCCGGAGTCGGCGAAAACCTGCAGGACCACCTCGAGGTCTACATCCAGCACGCCTGCACCCAGCCGGTCTCCATGCAACCGAACCTGGACCTTTGGCGCTACCCGCTCATCGGCCTGCAGTGGCTGCTGGGACGAAAGGGCCCTGCCGCGACGAACCACTTCGAAGGCGGCGGCTTCGTCCGCTCCAACGAGGACGTGGCCTACCCCAACCTGATGTTCCACTTCCTCCCGGTCGCGGTCCGCTACGACGGCCAGAAGGCGGATGCCAAGCACGGCTACCAGGTGCACATCGGCCCGATGTACTCCGATGCCCGCGGCACCCTCAAGATCAAGTCCACCGACCCCACCGTCCACCCGTCCATGGTGTTCAACTACCTCTCCACTGACCAGGACCGCCGCGAATGGGTCGAGGCAATCCATGTGGCCCGCGACATCCTCGGCCAGTCGGCCATGCTTCCCTTCAACGGTGGCGAACTTTCGCCCGGCCGGGCCGTACAGACCGACGCCGAAATCCTCGACTGGGTTGCCCGCGATGCTGAAACAGCACTGCACCCGTCCTGCACGGCGAAGATGGGACCTGACTCCGATCCCATGGCCGTCGTCAATCCGCTGGACATGACCGTCCACGGCACCAGCGGCCTCCGCGTGGTGGACGCCTCCGCGATGCCGTACGTCACCAACGGCAACATCTACGCCCCGGTCATGATGCTCGCCGAAAAGGCCGCTGACCTGATCGTCGGCAAGACGCCCCTGGCGCCGCAGCACACAGAGTTCTACCGCCACGGCCTCAGCCCCCTGGAGCGTAACGGGGCCCCGCTCACGGATGTAACGGCCGCAAAGCTCTAGGCATGTTGGATATAGAGAATTCCCTGGTCCACGCACCAAACCCCGTAGGAGATAAACAATGACCGCCACCACCGAGCGAGTTCACCACACCGGGAATCCGGAGAACACGATCAAGGGCCTGTACATTGACGGCGCCTGGCAGCAGGCGTCCGACGGCGCAGCCACCGTGGTGCGTTGTCCTGCGGACGGGCGTGAGGTTGCGGTCGTCGCATCGGCCACCGTGCAGGACGCTGAGCGCGCGATCGCCAGCGCACGGGCCGCGTTCGACGACGGCCCCTGGCGGCGGCTTTCGGACATCGAGCGGGGGGCGGTCATGCTCCGCGTCGCGGACCTTCTTGAGCGGGACAAAGCCGCCTACGCACGGGCCGAGGCCCTTGACACCGGCAAACGCCTCATCGAAGCCGAGTACGACATGGACGACATCGCCGCATGCTTCCGCTACTACGGCAAGATCGCAGGCCTTGACGCCGGCAGGGTGATCGACACGGGCAGGCCGAATGCCATCAGCCGCGTGGTCTACGAGCCCCTCGGCGTCTGTGCCCTCATCGCACCGTGGAATTACCCACTCCTCCAGGCGGCGTGGAAGGTGGCCCCGGCACTCACCGCGGGAAACTCGTTCGTGCTCAAGCCCAGCGAGCTTACGCCGTCCACCTCCATCCTGCTCATGGAGACGCTCGCAGAGGCGGGCGTGCCCGCCGGCGTCGCGAATCTCGTGACGGGAAGGGGTTCGAAGGTGGGCGGCCCGCTCAGCTCCGACCCGCGCGTCGATCTCGTCTCCCTGACCGGGAGCCTGGCGACGGGCCAGACGATCATGGCTGCCGCCGCCGAAACGGTGAAGCGCGTCGCCTTTGAGCTCGGCGGAAAGAACCCCAACGTCGTCTTCGCCGACGCGGACTGGGACGCCGCCGTCGACAACGCCCTGACCGCCGTGTTCCTCCACTCCGGCCAGGTCTGCTCGGCAGGTGCACGGCTGGTTGTCGAGGAGGCCATCGCGGAACGTTTCGTGGCGGAGGTCGTGGAGCGGGCGCGGAAAATCCGGATGGGCGGACCGTTTGATCCCGACGCCGAGACGGGACCACTCATTTCCGCCAAGCACCGCGACCAGGTCCACGCATATGTCCAGGCTGGAATCGCGGAGGGCGCCGAGCTGTTGTGTGGAGGCTACATCCCCGACGAGGGGCCGCTGGCAGACGGTTTCTTCTACCCGCCCACCGTGCTCGGCAACTGCCGCTCGGGCATGAGTGTGCTCCGAGAGGAGTCGTTCGGCCCGGTGCTTACCGTGGAGACGTTCCGGACCGAGGCCGAGGCCGTGGCGATCGCGAACGACACGGAGTACGGACTGGCCGGTGCGGTATGGACATCGGACGCGTCGAAGGCGCAACGGGTTGCTGGCGCGCTCCGGCATGGGACAGTCTGGATCAACGACTACCACCCGTACGTCCCCCAGGCGGAGTGGGGCGGTTTCGGGAAGTCGGGAATTGGCCGTGAGCTCGGCCGGGCAGGCCTCGACGAGTACCGCGAGGCAAAGCACATCTGGCAGAACATTCAGCCTGCTCCCAGCGGCTGGTTCGGCCCGCCTCCTGAAGAAACGGACGAGGCTGTAGCCGAGTAGACAACAGAAATGGGGGAACGGCCGGGCCCCGTACGGCGCGGCGCCCGGCCAGACGTTCACCTGCGCCCAATGGCGGCCGCGGGTTATCACCGTCATGCTTTTTCTGACTTAGGAGTTCAGAATGTTGGAACCCAGCAAGAGTACTGATTCAAGCGGCATGGATGAGTTCGGCTATGCCCAGACCCTGGATCGCAGCATTGGGAAGTTTGCCAGCTTCGCGGCAGGCGTCAGCTACATCTCCATCCTCACCGGTGTTTTTCAACTGTTCTATTTTGGTTTCTCAATGGCCGGGCCGGCCTACGCGTGGTCCTGGCCCATCGTCTTCGTCGGCCAGCTCATGGTGGCGCTCTGCTTCGCTGAGCTTTCCGGCCGCTATCCCGTGGCCGGCTCCGTGTACAACTGGGCCAAGCGCCTTACCTCCGGCACCTTCTCGTGGCTTGCCGGCTGGCTGCTGCTGATCTCCTCGATCATGGCGCTCGGAGCCGTCGCCCTGGCACTGCAGATTACCCTGCCGCAGCTCTGGTCCGGCTTCCAGATCATCGGCGACGGCACGGGCACCTACGATTTTGCCCTCAACGGGGTATTGCTCGCGAGCGTCATGATCGGCATCTCCACGCTGATCAATGCCTTCGGCGTGAAACTCATGACCAGGATCAACAGCATCGGCGTCTTCGTCGAGCTGATCGCGGCGGTGCTGCTCATCCTCGCCCTCGGCTGGCATGTGGTCCGCGGACCCGAGGTCCTCTTCGACACCGCCGGGTTCGGCGCCGGAAAGCCCCTGGGCTTCTTCGGAGTGTTCCTGATCGGCGCCTTGGCCTCCGGTTACGTGATGTACGGCTTCGACACGGCAAGCTCGCTCGGTGAGGAAACCAAAGACCCCAAGAAGACCGCGCCGAAGGCGATCATCCGCGCGGTCACCGCTTCCTTCCTGCTCGGCGGCCTGATCCTGCTCTTCGGCCTCCTGGCGGCACCGGACCTCAGCGACCCCAAGCTCGGCTCTGCCGACGGCGGCCTGCAGTACCTCGTGCTCTCGGTCCTGGGCGGCCCCTTCGGCAAGGCATTCCTGGTGTGCATCGTGGTTGCCGTGGTGGTGTGCACCCTGGCAGTCCATGCCGCAGCCATCCGCATGATGTTCGCCATGGCCCGGGACAACAACCTCCCGTTCAGCAGCCAGCTCAGCAAGGTTGACCCGGTCCGCAAGACCCCAACCGTGGCGGCCATCGTGATCGGCGTCCTGGCCGTGATCCCGCTGCTGGTGAACGTGATGCAGCCGGCCATCTTCACCATCCTGTCCAGCATCAGCATCGTCCTGATCTACCTGTCCTACCTCTTGGTCACCGTACCGCTGCTCCGGAAGCGGCTGCAGAGGAAGTGGCCCGCACCCGAGGACAGCTCCGAAGCAGGATTCAGCATGGGCAAGTGGGGCCTGCCGGTGAACATTCTGGCGGTGCTGTGGGGCGGCGCCATGACGCTGAACCTGATCTGGCCCCGCCCCGAGATCTACAACTCGGTGCCGCCCTTTGAGTGGTACCTGCAGTGGGGCGGCGTCCTGTTCGTCGCCGCCGTGACCGTGGGCGGGACCCTGCTGTACCGCCTGAAGATCAGGCACCAGACAGGCGTCCTGGCCGAACACGCAGCCGCCAGTGCACGTCCGGCGCCGGGCTCCGCACGGCCAGACACTTCGGCCGCCGGCCAACTCGTACCGGCCTCGGTCCCTGCCGCAATCGACCAGACCCCTGTGGACGCGCTTTAGTCAGATCGGTGTCCGGGCAGTTCGGTCAACAGTTCTGTGTTTAGGGCGGCGGAAGAACCTTTCGATCTTCCGCCGTCCTTGGGGTCTGGCAGCGGTGGAGTAGGTGATTTTGAAATGGAGGCTTTGTGCGGCCGGAGCCAAGTGGTTGCTGGTGAAGCCCGCCCTGGTTTTAGTTTGCGTCCGGCACCAGGATGTCCAGCTCGGTGTGGTCGGCCTGCCAAGGTCGTTAGGGCACTTTGCCCCGTGCGGCCTAGCCAGTTCATAGGCGTCCGGGTAGGCGGCCGTTCCCTGCCGGCCGAGCGTCCGCATGCCGGAATCAAGGCCTCCGTGATCGATTGGACAGAGCCGTAGGAGAGAGAGGGTTTGTCTTGTCGGCCAGAATCGTAACGAGTGGCTGCCGGTCAGGTTGAGTTTGCCGCAGCGTCAGCGGGGTATCAACAGGCTAATTTGTGCCCTGATGTCCTGCACGAGTGCCTCAATGTCCAATCCAGCGTTCACACTTGCCGCCATGCTCACAAACATGATCGCCGAGACAATGCGCGCAGTCATCGCGGCGTCACTCGCACCAGCCAGCTTTTTCCGGTTCAGAATGGCGGCAATGGCCTCCTCGGTTTGCCCAACGATGGATAGGGCAGCGTTGTGGTGGGGTTCCGTGGGGTCGCCGAAGACCATTTCCCGCAGATAGAAGCGCCCGTTATCGATTTGGATTCGGTTGCACTCTACGATCGGCCGCACGATGGCCATTACCGCAGGCAGCACATCCGGGATGGTTTCAGCATTCGCGCGGCCCCGCTCCAGAGCGTCAGCGTAGTGGGCGTTCTGGACGAGCAGGAGGAGTTCTCCCTTGGTTTTGGCGTAGAGGAAAAGGGTTCCGGTACCGATGTCGGCCTTGTCTGCGATCTGCTGGGTGGTGACGTCCTCGACTCCGAATTCGGCGAACAGTTCAGAGGCTGCGGCCGTGATGCGCCCCAGCTTCTCCTGCTTGTTCCGCTCGCGCCGTCCGAGCGGCCGGGATGTAACAGGCACGCGGTTTCCTCCGTACATAAACTGACTGGACTCAATAATGAGTATATCGAAGCTGCGGAGACCCGCGCCCTTCAGCCGACGCCCCTACTCTTCGTAGTCGGGGAGGATCTGGCCACCCTTGACATACGTTAGTGCTGCTTCAACCTCGTAGGCATGGATGGCGGAGACAACTGGGGTCAGCTGATGGGAGAGGTTGTGGACAGCAGCACTGCCGAAGAAGGCGTCGCGGCTGCCTGATCGGCGAATCCCAGGATGATTGATGCGCTGAATCGTTGGTCCGCCGGGTTGTCGTGGGCGACGTTGGGTGTGTCCCACATCTTTTCAATCTATGGCATGAAGGACTGAGTGCGCAGTTCCTTCAGCATCCCGGTGCCAACCAGGGCGGGAACGAGTTCCTTCTTCACGGTTCGCCGGAATTCGCCTGGGCGCACATCGGGCGGCGGCGGAGGTAGATGATTGCGCGGGCCCCGACAGTCTCTGCCGGGGAGGCGACGTCGTACCAGAGTGAAGTGTACGGCGGACCGGCGTAGAGAAGGGTACGGCGAAACACGTTACCCCCTTGTAGGCCAAGGCGGTTTGCTTGCGCCCCTTGAGCGGCGAAGGGGCGGATTGGAAGGTGACTTCCGCTATGCCGTCGATCTTCCGGTCGGCGGGGATGGCGGTCTCCACCCCAGTGGTTGCGGGCCATAGGCCGGGGTTGTGTTCGGCCAGGTGGATCTGCCGGTACTCCTCCAGCCCTGGCGTGGCGGCGATGATGGCCGAGTGCGGGCCTTTCCAGTAGTCCATGCCGGTTTGGCGGGGCTGCTCGCTGCGTACCCATAGCAGGACTGAGGAAGCGAAGTGTTTTCCAGGTGCGGTCCGGCAGTTTTCGGTGAGGTGCCCGTGGTGGCTTCTTTCGCGGGCGTTGTGGTCAGGGGGCGAGGAAGTCGACGACGGCGGGTGCGAACTGGGTGTGGTACTGGAAGATACCACCGTGGCCGGAGTCGGGGTAGATGATCAGTTCGGATCCTTTGATGCGGCCGTGCAGGTCCTCGGAGAGGACCGATGGCACCATGCGGTCGTTGTCGCCGTTGGCGATCAGAGTGGGTTGAGTAAGGATGGACAGGTTCGACGGGGCCGACCGGCCGTACTTCTGGATTGCTTTCAGCTGCGTCTGGAATGCGCGTGTGCTGATTGGCTTGTCACGGTTCTCAGTCCGTTCCTGAAGGCGTTTGATGAAGGCTTTAGCAGCCGGTTTGCCCGTGGTGTTGCGGTTGAAGAACAGGAATTCCTTGGGGTCGGACCGGGTGAGGGTTGCCCTGAGGATGTCCCGGTAGGTGGTGCCGACAACCTTGTCGATGTCTTTGCCTCCTCGCGGGCCGGTTCCGGTAAGCACGAGTTTTCGGACGAGATGGGGATGTTTGATGACCAGGTCCTGGGCCACCATTCCGCCCAATGAGAAGGAGAATACATCTATCTTTTCGAACCCAAGGGCCTTGATGAAGGTGTAGGCGTCATCGGCCATTGCCTCGATGCTGGTGGGAACTTGTCCTGTGGAAGCGCCGACTCCGGGCTGGTCAAAGGTGACCACGTGGCGGTTCTTTGCGATGGGGTCGATGATACGGGGGTCCCAGTTATCAAGGGTGCCTGCCAAGTGCACGAAGAACACGACGGGGATGCCGCCTTTCGGCCCAAGCTCGCGATATGCGTATTTGACACCTCCGGCGGTGACAGTACTGGCTGGGGCCTTTGCGTATGAGGTGACGACTAGTTCCTTTGGGGCGTCGGTGTTGTCCATGATGTTTGTCCTCCTGGATTCTCTGCGTGAATGGTGGCTGGCGCTGGGTCAGTTGGTGACGGTGAGCACTGCTTTGCCCCGGAAGCCCCCAGTGGCCAAGGATTGCAGCGCCTCTGGGGCCTGGCCGAAGGTGAAGACCTTCCCGACGATGGGGCGCAATACACCGGCGTCCACCAGGGCGCTGATCTGACGTAGCTGGTCTCCGCTGGCACGCATGAAGAGGAACTCATAGCTGACGCCGAGTTTCCTGGCTTGCCTCCGAATCTTGCTGCTGAGTCCGGTGATCGCCAGGCGTAGCACGGGGTTGAGGCCTGCTTTGCGGGCGAAGACCGGATCGGGCGGGCCTGCGATCCCAATCGCCTTCCCACCTGGTTTGAGGATGCGCAGTGATTTCTGCAGGTTTTCCCCTCCGAGGCTATCGAGTACCAGATCGTATCCGCTCAGGAGTTGTTCGAAGTCCTGGGTGCGATAGTAGATAACCGTGTCAGCGCCGAGGTCGCGTACGAACCCGGCGTTGGAGCTGCTGGCGGTAGTCGCAACGGTCGCGCCGAGATGCTTGGCGAGCTGGATGGCGATGGAACCGACCCCGCCTGCACCGGCATGAATGAGGACTTTTTGCCCTGGTTGCACATTGCCCTGCTCGACGAGGGCCTGCCATGCCGTCAGCGCTACCAGCGGCAGCGAGCCGGCCTCCTCCATGCTGGCCGATACGGGCTTGAGCGCAAGGTCTTCCTCCGCGACGGCAATGCGTTCGGCAAATGTGCCGATCCGCTCTTCGTTGGGACGGGCGTAGACCTCATCGCCGGGCTTGAACCGCGTTACTTTTTCCCCGACGCTCAGCACGGTGCCGGCTACGTCGTGGCCCAGGACCAGTTGGAGCTTGTAGGGGAGGATCTGCTTGAACTCCCCCAAACGGATCTTCTCGTCCAGCTGGTTAAGGCCGGCGGCTTGCACCTTAACCAGCACGTCCCGTTCGCCCACGGTAGGTTCAGCAACCTCCGCTTCGCGCAGCGGTTCCTTGTACTTGTTGATAACGAATGCCCGCATGCCGGGATGCTCCTTCAAATTTAAGTGACTACAATCAATTATGACTATACTCAGTTAAATGTCAAGGGCAAGTGAAAATGCGCCGTGGCGACGGGTTGGCTCCGTCACCACGGCGCGGCAGATGGTACTAAGACTTGCCGGACGCAAGTTGGGAGTAGAGCGCCTCGATGTGGGGGCCGCTGAGCACGGCCTTGAGCTGCACGGACGCCTCGTCGGCGAGAACTTCGTATTCGCCGGCTTCGAGGGCATCCAATACCGTGGTGACCAGTTCGGCCGGGTCCATCTTGGGGTCGGTGGCGTGTGCAGCCATCGCCGTGTCGACGTAGCCGACATGGACACCCATCACGTGCACTCCGTTGGGGGTCAGCTCCAGGCGCAGCGAGTTGGTTGCCGACCAGAGGGCGGCCTTGGTGATGCCACCACTTTTCTTCTTAATTCCCAAAGTCCGGAATGGGATATTTCTTTTGCGTCCCGACTCGATAGATTCTGCTCAATCATCCGAATGGATAAACGCCCGGGTCCCCGGCGTCAAGCGGCAGCAATCCTCCGCATTCGGGATGATCCAGCAGAATCCCGCCGAAGGCAATGAGCGCTAGGGTGGTATTCAAGAGAAGGGGAGGGCTATATGGAACAGCAAGAAAGCTATACCGCGCCTGAACCGGAAGCCGCGGGGGTTCCGGTGTCCGACGTCGCATTGCCGGGAGGCGGTCCCCTACCGGGGAGCAGCCCCCTTCCGCAGGCCGGCCCTGTTTTAGGGCCGGGAACCGGGCGGACTCTCATTTCGGATTCCGCGGTCGCCAAGGTCGCGGGTATCGCCGCGAGGGCCGTGCCCGGCGTCTATTCCCTGGGTTCGGCTCCATCCCGTGCTTTGGGCGCAATCCGTGACGCTGTCGGGAGCCAGGACCATGCGGCCGGAGTCCGCGCCGAAGTCGGGGAAACCCAAGTGGCGGTGGACATCAACCTCGTCGCCATCTACGGATATCCCTTGCACGATGTCGCCAACCAGGTGAGGGCCGCCGTCTATCACGCGGTCGAATCGTTGGTGGGCTTGGAAGTCATCGAGGTCAACATCGAGATCAACGACGTCTACGTTGCTCCCCAGGTGAAGGCGACACCAAAGGGTGCATTATCGGAAAGGGAGCCGCAATGAACATGACTGTCGTGGGGATTGCGGTCGGCGCCTTCGTGGCGTTCATGGCTTTCCAATTCGGGTTTTGGGGATTCATCATTTCCCTGCTGTTCATGGGCATCGGCGCCCTCCTGGGCCGTGCTGCGGATGGAAAGATCGACTTGCGCAGCGTGCTGGATGCCATCACCGGCCGGCGCTCGTCGTCATGAGTTCGACGCCCGGGACCATGCCGACTGCCGCCACCATGGCCGGGCATAACCGGATCAGCACCCAGGCCCTCACCACCCTGGCCCAAGCGGCTTCAGCAGAAGCCCTCGAAGTCCAGCCGCAGGACGTCCGGGTCGAATGGTCGGACGACGCCGGCCTCCTGGCACTGTCGATTGTCGCGCCGATCCGCGTCCCTGCGTTGACGGACGTACTGCGGGATCCGGGCCGCGTCGACGCCTACGAGGGATCGGTGTGGGACCGGGCTGTGGCTGCCAAGACGGCCATCCTGGAGCGCGTCACCCAGCTCAGCGGCTCCAGGCTCAGCCGGGTGGACATTCGTATCAGCGGCGCACGCATCACGGAAGGAGCCAGGGTCCGATGAGCCACGCACAGACCAAACACGGGCACACCCCTCCACCCCAGACTCCGTCACCCGAAGACCCGCCGTTCCAAAACCTGCCACCCCAAGGACCTCCTGCCCACGACCCGCCTGTAGGGAACACCGCAGGAGGTGGCTCCGCGGACCAGGTCGACCCCGGCCTGCGCCGGATACTCAAACGCGAGACCCGTTCCTCCCGCGCCGGAGTATCCGTTGTGGCGGCGGTGCTGGTTATTGCGGCCTGCGTCTACGCCCTCTTCGAATCCGCCTTGCGTGCCATCGGGCAACCGCCGTGGC
This sequence comes from bacterium RCC_150, assembly GCA_041360635.1. Taxonomy (GTDB): domain Bacteria; phylum Actinomycetota; class Actinomycetes; order Actinomycetales; family Micrococcaceae; genus Arthrobacter. The sequence goes on from JBFUPP010000017.1 coordinate 44,473, forward strand.
TCATTGATCCGCAAACGGCCGCGGAACGGATCACGGCCCTGCCCGAAGGCGTGTCACCCCTGCTGCTCGGCGCCCTGGGCGGCGTCGTCGCCATGGTTGGGCTGATCTTCTTCCTGAACGCGATCCTGCCGGGCCGGAGGTCACGCCACCTGCTGGCCGGCCGCCGCGCCGGAGTGGTTGTGGACGACGAAGTCATTGCCTCCGCGCTTGCCAAGGCCGCCCGAACAGCAGCCAATGTCACCCAGGAACAAGTGATGGTGGTGGTTTCGCAGCGGCTCGTGGTAGTCAACGTGCGGCCCACCTCGGGCGTGCCTATAGAGGAAGGCGGGATACTCGCCGCGGTCGAACATGAACTCCAGCAGATGGCGCCGTCCCCGATGCCCTCGGTCCGGGTCAATGTTGCGACGTCGGGGGTGATCGGCGCATGAACGGCACCCCGCACGTCCTCAACCGGGTCCTGATCGGCATCCTTGGCCTGAAACTGATCGCGGTCGGCATCCTCTTGGTGCTGCTGGCTACCGTTCCCGCCGTGGGCAGTTGGTGGCGCAGCTGGTCGACCGGTATCTGGGAACACGCCAAGTTCATCGCCGAACAGACCAGGATCCCTGGCCGCGAGGAGAGCTGGTTGTGGATTGCCGCAGCGGCGATACTCGTGGTGTTGATCGTGCTGATGGTCACCTGGCTGTCGCAGCAAGGCAAGGGACGCGCCAACTTGATCGTTGCCGATTACGACGACGCCCGCACGCCTGGCGATGTCAGCATCGGAGGCGGCGTGGCTGAGCAAGCCTTGAAAGCCGCGCTGGCCGATCGGCCGGATCTCGCGGGCGTCACAGTGGCGACCTACGAAGTCAAAGGAGTTCCCGGACTGAGGATCAGGGTCCAACCACGGCAAGGCGTTTCCCCGCACACGTTGGCCGCGGAGCTATCCGGGTTGGTGGAGGCACTTGATTCAGTGGTGGGTCGCCGCACCCCGGTGCTGATTCACCTTGGATCGGGCGCGCGCACGAGGTTCAGCAGGGCTGAACGCGTCCGCTGATCGCCCGGGTGTCCAATGGTCTGCGCCTTCGATAATCTGCGCGCCCGATGAGTTGCGCGTCCTCTGTGCTACCCGCCTACCGGAACCGCCGGGTCACCTCTATTGCGGGGCGCGTGTTTGTCCTTGCAGAGCGTTGCCCTGAGCCATAGCGTGAAAGGCAAGGGGCAAACTTCCCTCGTCCGGCAAGCGGTAACCCGGCAAGCGGTAACCCGGCAAGTGGTAAGCGGAAAGCGGTATTCCAACAAGCAGAAATCGAGCAAGCGGTAATCGAGTAGACGGCAATCCAGTCGAGAAGGAGAGAACCATGAGCGAAGAAGTCAGCGGCAGCGACAACAACCAGGGCGCAGAGTCGGCGGCAGACGCAGCCAAAAGCGCAGCGGAATCGGCCAAGCACGTCGCCGGTGAAGCCGTAGGGAACGCAAAAGAACTCGCGGGGGAGGCGGCAGAACACGTCAAGGAATTCGCTGGCGAGGCGGTCGGGAACGTCAAGGAATTCGCCGGCGGAGCTGCTGAAAATGTCAAGGAGTTCTTCTCCGGAGACGTCGGAGAGCACGCCAAGGAGCTCGCGGGAGACGTCGCCGGAAACGTCAAGGAGTTCGCTGGCGAGGCCGCGGAGCACGCAAAGGGCCTTGGCTCAAAGATCGCCGGGCTCTTCAAGGGCGAAAAGTAGGAGGGCGTCAGGGCGGGGTCGGCGCGCAGTTGGATGCGCGTCGGCCCCGCTTTCGCCGTCAGGAATGGAAACGCCCTTACCGGGCCGTCAAGTAGGCGGCGGTGTCCGGAGCAATTCGTTCCGCTCCTGAACCGCCATCGCTCGAGAGCTCCACGCGCAGGCCGGCCGGTAGCTCCAAAGCCGAGGTGCCCATGTTGACCACCACCAGTACGTCCCGGTTACGGAAGGCCAGGACGCCGTTGGCGGGATCGTGTTCCTCCGCCCACTGGAACGTGCCCGAGCCCAGCCGATGGGCGCGGCGGAACGCAAGGACTGAACGGTACAACTCCAAGGTGGAACCCGCGACGCCGGCCTGCCGGTCCGCGGCGAGCTTACCGAACGCCGCAGGTTGCGGCAGCCAGGGATCAGCTGGTGCCGCTGGTGTACCGGAATCAGCTGCGCCCGCCGGTGTGCTTGCTCCGGCGGCCTCGGCCGGGTACCACTCGGAGAAACCGAAGCCGGGCATGGTGGAATTCCAGGGTAGCGGCACACGGCAACCATCGCGCCCGCGTTCCACACCGTTGGTCCGGAAGAAGCTGGGGTCCTGGCGTGCTTCTGCGGGCAACGAGGTGTGCTCGGGCAGGCCGAGTTCTTCGCCCTGGTACAGGTAGGCGGAGCCCGGCAGGGCGAAGGACACCATCGAAGCCGCGCGGGCGCGCGCGAGTCCTAGTTCGGCGTCGGGCTGTTCATCCTCTGCCGCAATTCCCTTTGGGAACGTCGTGGGATCCGCGAGGCCGAAGCGGCTGGGATGCCGCACTGTGTCGTGGTTGCTCAGCACCCACGTGGAGGGGGCGCCGACCGATCCCGCAGCTTTGAGGGAGGATTGGATCGCTTGGGCCATGCGCTCCGCGTCCCAGCCCGCCAACAGGAAGTCGAAGTTGAAGGCCTGCTGCATTTCGTCCTCGCGGACGTACCGTGCGAGCCTCTCGGCGGGCTCAACCCAGGCTTCGGCAACCAACATGCGGTCGCCGTCGTACTCGGCAAGAACCTGGTGCCACTCGCGGTAGATCTCGTGCACGCCGTCTTGGTCGAAGTACGGCGAGGGCGGATCCAGCGGAGGCTTCACTTTGTGTTCGACGGCGGTGCCCACCCCGCCGGTCCCGGCGCCAGTGCCAGTGTTGGCGCCGGCGCCATCGACGGAGACGTGCGGCCTGGCAGTGTGGGGTTCCTCGGCTTCGCTGTGCGCGCCGGGGGCGGACATCCCGCCCTCGACCATCGCGGCGACGCCTTCCCAGTCCGGCAATCCGGCTTCCTTGACCAGGCCATGGGCAACATCGACCCGGAAACCGTCCACGCCGCGGTCCAACCAGAAACGCAGCACGGAGCGCATCTCCTCATGAACCTCCGGATTTTCCCAGTTCAGGTCCGGCTGCTTCGTGTCGAAAAGGTGCAGGTACCACTCGCCGGGAGTGCCTTCGTCGTTCGTTAAACGGGTCCAGGCCGGACCGCCGAAAATAGACCGCCAATTGTTCGGTGGGAGCGCCCCGTCCCCGGATCCCGGTACGGCATCCTTGCCGGGATGGAAGATGTAGCGCTCGCGTTCGGGCGAGCCCGGGGCGGCGGCGAGGGCTTCCCGGAACCAGGCGTGCTCGTCCGAGGTGTGGTTCGGGACCAGGTCGACAATCACCTTGATACCCAGGGTGTGCGCCTTTTCCAACATCGTGTCGAAGTCCTCCAAGGTGCCGAAGCGCGGGTCCACGGCACGATAGTCGGCGACGTCGTACCCGGCGTCGGCCTGCGGGGACTTGTAGAAAGGGGACAGCCACACGGCGTCCACGCCCAGCTCGCGCAGGTACGGCAACCGGCCCGTGATTCCCTTGAGGTCGCCCATCCCGTCGCCGTTTCCATCGGCGAAAGAGCGGGGATAAATCTGGTAAACGACGGCGCTGGCCCACCACGCCGGAATGCTCGAACCGGGGGTTGGGATCGGGGAGTGCGGCACTGGATTCCTCTCGACGACATATTTTGTGTAAACGCTTGCATTACTACCGGGAACCTTACTAGTGTGAGGCTCACCACATCAACCGCACTGCGGAAAACCTGGTCCACTCATTGAGGAGTCCCCCAGCTATGAAAACTCGCAAGTACCTTCTCCCGGCCGCTATGGCTGGCGTGCTCGCCATGTCCCTGTCCGCCTGTGGTGGCGGCGGAGGCGGTGGCGGCAGCACGGGCGGCGGTGACGCCGCAGCCAACCTTGACGGCCGCGGACCGATTACCTACGTACAGGGCAAGGACAACAGCAACGTTGTGCGTCCGCTCGTCGATAAATGGAACGCTGCGCATCCGGACCAGAAGGTTACGTTCAAGGAGCAGTCCGACGCGGCCGACCAGCAGCACGACGACCTCGTGCAGCACTTCCAGGGGAAGGACGCGAACTACGACGTCGTCGACGTCGACGTCATCTGGACTGCGGAATTCGCAGCGAAGGGCTGGCTGCAGCCGCTCAAGGACAAGACGGCATTCGACACCTCGGCCATGCTCCCGGCAACCGTCAAGACGGCCACGTACGGCGGCACGCTTTACGCGGCACCGCAGACCTCCGACGGCGGCCTGCTGTACTACCGCAAAGACCTCGTCCCCACGCCACCCAAGACCTGGGACGAAATGATGAGCATGTGCTCGGTCGCGAAGCAGAACAACATGGGTTGCTACGCGGGCCAGTTCCAAAAGTATGAGGGCCTCACGGTTAATGCGGCAGAGGCAATCAACACCTTCGGCGGCAAGATCGTGGATGACTCGGGCAAGGCCGCGGTCAACTCGGCCGAGGCGAAGGCTGGTCTCGGCAAGCTCGTGGACGCCTTCAAGAACGGCAACATCCCGGCCGAAGCCATCACCTACAAGGAGGAGGACAGCCGGACCGCCTTCCAGGACGGAAAGCTCCTGTTCCTGCGCAACTGGCCGTACGTCTACAACATCGCGGGCAAGACCGACGGTTCCTCGAAGGTGGCCGACAAGTTCGGCATCGCCCCTCTTCCCGGCAAGTCCGGCCCGGGCGCCTCGTCCCTCGGCGGTCACAACCTGGCGATGAGCGTTTACTCCAAGAACAAGGCTACGGCGCTGGACTTCATGAAGTTCATGACGAGTGAGGAAACCGAGAAGTTCTACGCGACACAGGGCTCCTTGGCTCCTGTCCTGGGCAGCCTGTACACGGACCCGAGCCTGACGTCCAAGCTCGCGTACCTGCCCGTCCTCAAGACGTCGATCGAGAACGCCGTGCCGCGTCCGGTCACGCCGTTCTACCCGGCCGTAACGAAGGCGGTGGAGGACAACGCTTACGCCGCCCTCAAGGGGGAGAAGACGGTCGACCAAGCAGTCTCCGACATGCAATCGGCCATCGAAGCTGCCAAGTAGCTAAGTTATGAGCCGATGGTCCGGGCGCCGGAACGTACGCCCGGACCATCGGCCCCCTGAACAGGAGAGACTCAATGTCTACGAAACTCCCGGAGCGCACACAATCCGGGGCAACAGGCCGCGCGCACCGCATGCCGGGCCGCGAGAGCGCGGACCGGAAGCAGGTGACGCAAGGTCGCTGGGCCTCGGTGTTGCTGGTGCCGACGCTCGCCCTGCTGGCCGTCGTCATCATCTACCCGGTGATCAATGCGATCATCATGTCCTTCCAGAAGGACGCCGGCCTCAATCCCGCGACCGGGTTCTTCGAACAAGGCGGTCCTGCCGGATTCGACAACTACATGCACTGGCTGTTCCAGCAGTGCAATGGGCAATCCTGCCCGCCAGGGACCCTCGGCTCGCAGTTCTGGAACGCGATGGGCACCACCTTCTTCTTCACGGTGGTGACAGTGGTCCTCGAAACCGTCCTCGGATTCTGGATGGCCATCATCATGGCGCGGTCCTTCCGCGGGCGGAGCGCCGTCCGCGCCGCCGTCCTCGTCCCGTGGGCCATCCCCACGGCGGTCACGGCCAAGCTCTGGTTCTTCATTTTCGCGTTCGACGGTATCGCTAACAAGCTCTTCGGTACCCAGATCCTCTGGACAGGATCGGAATGGCCGGCGAAGTGGGCGGTCGTCATCTCGGACGTCTGGAAGACGACGCCGTTCATGGCGCTTCTCATCCTCGCCGGGCTCCAGCTGATTCCGGATGAGGTCTACGAAGCGGCAAAGGTCGACGGCGCAACGGCGTGGCAGCGCTTCACCCAGATCACGCTGCCGCTCGTCAGGCCGGCGCTCATGGTCGCAATCCTGTTCCGGACCCTGGACGCGCTTCGCATGTTCGACCTTCCGTACATCATGACCCAGGGTGCAAACAACACGACGACGCTCTCGATCCTCGTCGTCGACCAGATCCGCGAAGGGTTCAACAGCGCCGCGGCGTTGTCGACCATCACGTTCGTCGTGATCTTCCTGGTCGCGTTCATCTTCGTCCGCTTCCTTGGCGCGAACGCCGTGGGTGCGGCCACCTCCTCGGGAAAGAAATAGCATGGCCGCCACCGCAACGCTTCCACGCACCGCCACAGTTCCTGCCCGGCGCAAGGGCTTCGACTGGGCGCAACTGCGCACTTACATCTCCGCCGCAGTCATCCTCATCTGGTGCCTTATTCCGGCATACTGGATGATCGTGACGGCCTTCCGCGACACGGCCTTTACCTTCGATTCGACCTTCTGGCCCACGCACGTCACGTGGGACAACTTCACGACGGTCTTCGACGAGAGGCTCGGAAACCACTTCGGCCGGAACCTGCTCAACAGCCTCATCGTGGCGGGAGCGACCACCATCGTGGCCCTCGTGGTGGGTGTGTTCGCCGCCTATGCCCTGGCACGCCTGAACTTCCGGTTCAAGTTCGCTGTCATGGGGTTCATCCTCGGAGCTTCGATGTTCCCGGGTGTCGCGCTCGTGACTCCGCTGTTCCAGTTGTTCACCAACATCGGCTGGATGGGGTCCTACCAGGCGATGATCATTCCGGACATCTCCTTCACCTTGCCGCTCACGGTGTACACCCTGACCTCGTTTTTCCGTGAGATGCCGTGGGAACTCGAAGAATCGGCGCGTATCGACGGGTGTACCCAGGGCCAGGCGTTCCGGAAGATCATCCTGCCCCTCGCCGCCCCCGCGACGTTCACCACCGCCATCCTGGCCTTCATCGGAGCCTGGAACGAGTTCCTTATCGCGAGCCAGCTGTCCTCGGACGCAACCCGCCCGGTCACCGTCGCGATCGCGTACTTCGCGGGAGCGCAGCCGCACCAGGAACCGTACACCGCCGTCATGGCCGCGGGAACCATTGTCACTATTCCGCTTGTGATCCTCGTGTTGGTGTTCCAGCGCAAGATCGTGGCCGGCCTCACTGCGGGTGCCGTCAAATGACCGAGGGCACCCACCGCGGCGACACGCATGAGCTGCGAAGGGTCCGCTCGGCAGAAGACCTTGATATCGTCCTGGGACTCCTGGGTTTCTGGGCGTTGGTACTGCTGGTCATCACCGTGGTTGCAGAGCTCACGGCCCAGCCCGCATTGGGCTGGGCCATGGGCCTGCTGGCGATCTTGCTGGCGATGTGGGGGGTGGCCCGGCTACGGCGCCGGTTGCCCGCCAGGACCTCCCGGCGCCTCAGCTAGGCGGCGATCGAAACAAGTCGTGCGGAATCGGCTAAGGACAGCCACCCCGAATAGGCTGGTTACTTGCCGTCCGGGAAGGAGCCCTCGGCTTCCGCACGATCCAATGAGGGGGCTTTGAGTGGCAAAAACAAGCGAGCGGTCCCAGCGTGGCGGCCACTCAGGAGTCAGCATCGAGGACGTTGCGCGCGCCGCGGGCGTTTCCACTGCGACGGTTTCGCGTGCGGTCCGCGGCCTCCCCCGGGTTTCGGCCGCGACCCGCGAGAAGATCCTGCGGGTCGCGGGGGAACTGGGATATGTCGCTTCGTCCTCAGCCTCCGGCCTCGCGACCGGGCGAACCAAAACAGTCGGCGTCCTCGCCCCGTACGTGGACCGCTGGTTCTTCTTCAAGGCCATCGAGGGCGTGGACCGGGAGCTCCATGCGCGGGGGTACAACCTTTCCCTGTTCAACCTCGGCGGACAGCGCGGGGCTAGGGAACGGCTCTTCAGCAAGACCATGGTCTACAAGCAGATCGACGCCCTCCTGGTCCTCTGTATGTCTTTGACTCCCGAGGAAATCGCGGATCTCCAGAGGATCGACATCCCTTTGGTGATCGTCGGCGGCCCCGTGGAGGATTGTCCCAGCATCGGGATTGACGACTACGCCGCGTCCGTGGACGCCACGATGCACTTGCTGAATCTTGGCCACCGCGAGATCGCCCTGCTCCATGGCCAGGACGATTCAGACTTGAACTTCACCGTGCCCCGGCTCCGCGTCGATGGCTTCACCGACGCCATGACCAGCGCCGGGTTCTCGATGCCGCCCGAATGGGACATCTTCGGCAACTTCACAGTGGGTAGCGGCCAGGAAGCCTTCGACGAGCTCTGGGACAAACCCGGACGCAAGCCCACCGCGCTCTTCTGCGCCTCCGATGAAATGGCGATGGGGGCCATGCTGCAGGCCCGCCGCCGCGGTGTGCGCGTCCCCGAGGACTTGTCCATTGTGGGCATCGACAACCACGAATTCGCCGAGGCCATGGGACTGACCACGGTGGCCCAGGACCCCGTTGAACAGGGGCAATTGGGCACGCGAATGTTGCTCGATGAACTGGCCGGCGCCGCCGGAGCGGTGCGGTCCATGAAGGCGCCGCACCGATTGATCGTCCGTGAAACGACGGCCCCGCCGCACGCGGCAGACAAGTAGCTAGGACGCCCGGGCGAGCTGCCTGATCGGAATCCAGCGGGAAGCGAGCCTGCGGTAGGCGGCGGCCGCTCCGGTCATGTCGCCTTCCGCCAGGCATTCGATGCCGAGCCGGACATCCATGGGCGACTCGTCCGGATACACCTTGTCGGCGACGGCACCGTAGTCAAGTTCCACCATGGACTGCACGTGGAACATTTCGAGCCATTCGGTGAGCTGCGTGAGGTCATCCAGCATGTCCAGGTCCGGCGCGGCGAGTGCAAGATTGGCGACCGCGAAGCGGGCCCGGTCAAGCGCATCGGTCAATGAAGCCCAGACCCGGACTGTCAGGATCCGCCCCCCGGATTCCACGACCTCCTTCCGGTCGGATTCCTGGAAGAGCGAGAACCAGCTAAACGGGATGCCCCAGGTGGAAGCCCGTGTGTGCACGCGCTTCGCGTCGTGGCTGGCGTTGATGCGGTCGATCCTGGCCTGGTGCCGGTCGCGCTGTTCCACGGGGATCAGCAATTCCGCGAGCGGGCCGTGGATACCTTCCATGAGCGCATTCGCCGCCAAGCCCGCCCGAATCACGAGTTGGCTCGGGCAATAAAGCAGCCGTCCGCCGTCGGACGCCTCCTGCTCCCCAGACTGGCTGCCAGGCCCGTTCTGACCACGGTTTTGACGACCGGGCCCATCCATTCCGCCCGGTGCTGGCGGAATCCGCGTGACGCGGACCAGGTCGGTACTCCCGGTCGGGAAGGGATCGCCGCCTTTGCGGGTCACGCGCCCAAGTGAGGCCAGCAGCTCGGCGTTCTCGACGGCGGCTCGGGAGCCGCCTCGATTGCTGCCCGCGACGAGTTGGGCCCGCTGGTTTTCCGGGAAGGCTTCCAGCGGTTCGTAAACACGCAGCGCTGACGAGTAGGGCAACCCCGCCTGGCTCCCATAAAGCTTTCCGCTCATCGCCGGCCCGCCTCCTCTGATGGATTGCTACTGCCCATGCCGCTTGCTTCTTAGTCCGCGAGCTCCACGATCACGGGAGCGTGGTCCGATGCGCCCTTGCCTTTGCGCTCCTCACGGTCGATGGACGCGCCAACCACCCGGGCGGCCAGCGCGGGGGACGCGAGGCAGAAGTCGATGCGCATGCCTTCCTTCTTGGGGAAGCGCAGTTGGGTGTAGTCCCAGTAGGTGTAGACGCCGGGACCGGGGGTGTAAGGGCGGACGACGTCGGAAAAGCCTGCCGCTTCGATCGCCCGGAAAGCCTCCCGCTCGGGTTCGCTGACGTGGGTCATCGCGTTTGCCCGGAAGAGCTCGATGTCCCAGACGTCCTCGTCCAGCGGTGCAATGTTCCAGTCGCCCATGAGCGCTACCTGCTTCTCCGGGCTTTCGGCGAGCCAGCTGGCGGCATGGTCTTTGAGGGTGTCGAGCCATTTGAGCTTGTACGGCATATGTTCGTCGTCCAAGGATCGGCCGTTGGGGACGTACAGACTCCAGATCCGCACGCCCGCGCATGTTGCAGCCATGGCACGGGCTTCCTGGAGGGGGTCCTTCCCGGCCTTGCCGAAGGCGGGCTGGTCAGCAAAGGTGCGTTCGACGTCGTCGAGCCCTACCCTGGAAACGATCGCGACCCCGTTCCACTGGTTGACTCCAAAGTGGGCAACCTCGTAGCCCATGCGTTCGAAGAGGTCCCACGGGAAGTTCTCGTCCTTGCACTTGGTTTCCTGCATCGCAAGGACGTCGCAGTCGCTTCGCTGCAGCCAGGCCTCGACGCGGTCGGCGCGGGCACGGAGCGAGTTCACATTCCAGGTAGCTATCTTCACAGCCACTAACTTACCGAACTTGGGGCGCGGCGCATCCCCTCGCGGCTGATTGCTGAAGCTGCTTGCTGCCGGCGCCTAGGCCGTCCGCATCAAAGACGCGGTACGAAGCCTGCGCAGCTTCATGCCGGAGGCGATCAACAAGGCGCCCCAGACGACCGAGAACGCCGCCAGCATTCCCACCAGGCTGAGGATCCCGGCGCCGGGGTTGGCGAGCACGAGGATTCCGAACAGGGTGGTAACTACAGCCGTCAATAACCAGGCCCACCACGTGTGGAGCGTCTTCCTCGCGTCCAGTGCCAGGATGATCTCCGTGATTCCCAAGACCAGCGCCCACGCTCCCACCAGGAAGCTGAGTGCCACCGCGGTAATGGTCGGCCACGAGACGGCGACCAAGCCTGCGGCGATGGAGATGATTCCGCCGCTGAACGACCAGCGGGAATGGCGGGCGGGATCGTAGAAGTAATGCGCCAAGTTCGTGAGTCCGTCCACCATGGCGTACACGCCGAACACGTAAACGAGGGCAAATACGGTGGCCACCGGCAGGGAAGCAACCAGCCAGCCAAGGAAAATGGCCAAGACACCCCGGAACAGCAACGCCGTCCCGGAGTGCTGGAACAACTTTCGTCCTGATGCATCGGACATGAGGCCAGTCTAGAACGGATCGGCGCCGCCGTCAGTAGGCGCTGTATGGGCGGACGGCTACACGGCTTCCAGGATGCTCACGTAGTTCGCGATGCCCACGCCTCCCATGTTTTGCACGGCTCCCCGGCGCGCGTTGGGCAGTTGCATCGCACCTGCCGTTCCCGTGAGTTGCATGGCCGCGACGACGTGCTGCGACACGCCTGTGGCGCCCACGGGGTGGCCCTTCGCCTTCAGGCCGCCGGAGACGTTGATGGGCAGTTTGCCGTCCTTGTAGACCCAGCCTTCCTGGATGGCGCGGGAACCCTCACCCCGGGCCGTCAGCCCCATGACCTCGTACATGATCAGTTCGGCGATGGTGAAGCAGTCGTGCACTTCGGCGAAGTCCAGCCCTTCAAGGTCGACCTCCGCCATACTCAAAGCGCGCTGCCAGGAGACACGCGTTGCCGCGAATTCGGTCGGATCCCGGCGCTCCGCCGGAAAGAAGTCGTTCGCGTGGCCGAAGCCGGCCAAGCGCACCGGATCGGTAGCAGCGCCCGACGTCGGAGCAACAGACAGCACGACAGCTGCGGCGCCGTCGGACACGGGAGAGCAGTCGGTCCTGCGGAGCGGTTCGGCAACCATCGGATTCTTTTCCGAGACGGTACGGCAGAACTCCTCGCCGAAGTCCCGGTGCATCTGGGCGTAGGGGTTGTCCATGCCGTTGTGGTGGTTCTTGGCTGCGATGGAGCCAAGGACGTCGCCCAGGCTGTTGATGCCGATCGCGGGAAGACCAGCCCCATAACGCTTGTCGTAGTGCTTCGCGACCTCGGCAAACAGTCCCGTGAAGCCGGTGCTCGAGGCCTTTCCGGCCATCTCATAGGATGCACCAAGAAGCGCGGCACCCACGACGTCCGCCCCTGCGTCCGTCATCTTCTCGGCACCGATGACAAGGACGTTGCGGGCAGTCCCTGCCAGGACCGATTTCACGCCCTGCTGGAACGCTGCCGAGCCCGAGGCACAGGCGTTCTCGGTCCGCGTGGCCGGAACGTTCGCGAGCTGCCCCGACACCTGGAGGGCGAGCGAGGACGTGAATCCGAGGGGCATCATGCCCGAGTTGAACTGGCCCAGGTAGATTTCGTCGATGTCCCGCGGCTCAAGGCCCGAGTTCCGGATGGCCTCCGACGACACCTCGACGATCAAAGACTCCAGCGTCTCATCGCTCAGCTTGCCGAACTTGCTGTGCCCCCAACCGGTGAGGACGATGTCTTTTCCGAATTGCTCTTTCAGGCTCATGCGTTTGCTCCTTCGAAGTTTTCTTCACGTCCGGCGATGTCCAGGGCGACGGTGAACCCGGCCTCTGTCTTGCTGCGGATTTCGTCCACGGAGACCCCCGGCGCAAGGCGCGTCAAAACCAGCTGTCGGGCGCCGCCGTCGTTCTCCGACGGCAGCAGGTCAAAGACCGCAAGGTCGCTGATAATCCGGTCTACCACCGCGAGGCCGGTGAGCGGGAGGGTGCATTCGCGGACAATTTTGGCGCTCCCGTCCTTGGCGTTGTGCTCGGTGAGGACCACGACGCGCGGGGTTCCCGCCACGAGGTCCATGGCTCCGCCCATGCCCTTGACCATCTTTCCCGGAATGGTCCAATTGGCGAGGTCCCCGTTAGCGGAAACCTGCATGGCACCGAGGATCGCGACCTTGACGTGGCCGCCGCGGATCATGCCGAAGGAGGTCGCGGAGTCGAAGATGCTGCCGCCCGGATTGATGGTGACTGTCTGTTTCCCAGCGTTGATCAGGTCTGCGTCTTCTTCCCCCTCGTACGGGAAGGGGCCCATGCCGAGCAGGCCGTTCTCGCTTTGCAGGACAACCCGGACACCTTCGGGCAGGTTGTTGGCCACGAGCGTCGGGATGCCGATGCCGAGGTTGACGTAGTCGCCGTCGTTGAGTTCCTGGGCCGCGATGGCGGCCATTTCGTCGCGGGTCCATGCCATGATGGTTCTCCTTCGCTCGGGTTGGCTTAAGTGGGGGCGGTTATGCCGGTACGGATTCGGGACGCGGGCGGACAGTGCGTTGCTCGATGTCCTTGACGCGACCGCTCGCCTGGACCAGCCGTTGCACGTACACGCCGGGCGTGACGATGTGGTTGGGATCTAGCCCGCCCGGCTGCACGATCACCTCCGCCTCGGCGATGGTCACGATGCCCGCGGTCGCTACCACGGGGTTGAAGTTCCGCGCGGTGTAGCGGTAGATCAGGTTGCCGTCCGTGTCCGCGGTGTGCGCGTGGACCAGTGCGACGTCGGCCACGATTCCGCGCTCGCGGACGTACGTCACGCCGTCGAACTCCTCAAGGGCCTTGCCTTCGGCGACCAGGGTCCCGACGCCGGTGCGCGTGTAGAAGGCGGGGATGCCTGCGCCGCCGGCGCGGAGCCGCTCGGCGAGGGTGCCTTGGGGGGCGAACTCGACCTCAAGCTGGCCGGAGAGGTACTGCTCGGCGAAAAGCTTGTTCTCACCCACATACGAGGCGATCACCTTGCGGACCTGGCCGGCTTCGATGAGCACGCCGAGGCCCTTGCCATCCACACCCATGTTGTTGGAAACCACGGTGAGGTCCTTGACCTGTGAGTCCCGGACGGCATCGATCAGGTCGGCGGGGATGCCGCTGAGTCCAAAGCCGCCGACAGCGAGCGTCTGCCCATCGCGCAGGACGTCATGCAGGGCTTCGGCGGCACCTTCTTGGAGCTTGGCCATGGTTTCTCCTCATCGTTGAGCGGATCGTGATCGCTATCCACCTTGTGGACAGGGGACTTGATCATCGAGCGTAGGGTTCTTGGCGGTGAGGGGTCAACGGGTGCGTAGGCTTTGATTGCGCCCGAGTCGCAGAGTGTGGACGATCGGTAATAGACTGTCCACAATGTGGAGGATTTTTTATGAGGGGAGCGATTTTTGGCTGTTCGGGAGGGGCAGGGGACCCGGGATGTTCGGCGTAGGCCTGCACAGGGTAACGCCGTCCAAGGCAAGCCCACGCAAGCCAAACCCATCCAAGCCAAACCCGTCCAAGCCAAGCCCGTCCAGGGCGCCCAGGTTGTGGGACGTGTCGCCGGCCTACTGCGGATTATTGGACGCAAGCCGGAGGGCATGTCCATTGGTGGCTTGGTCCGCGAATCAGGACTAACGCGGCCCACCGTTCATCGCCTGCTCGCCTCCTTGGCGGCAGAGGGCCTGCTCGACCACGATCCAAAATCCGGCAATTGGATCCTTGGGCCGGAAATCTTCCTGCTCGGTTCGGTGGCGGCGACCCGGTTCCCGTTCGAGGACCTCGCGCGTCCGAGCCTCCGCCGGCTGGCCGAGGAAACCGGCGAAAGTGCCTTCTACTCCATCCGGCGCGGCCATGAAACCGTCTGCGTGCTCCGCGAGGAAGGCAGTTTCCCCGTCCGTTCCTTCGTGCTCCATGAGGGGGTCAGGTTTCCCCTCGGCGTGGCCTCCGCCGGAACAGCGATCATGGCTTTCCTGCCGGACGAGGAACAGTCGACCATCCTGTCCGGCTGGGACCGACATGCCGGGGAATTTGCCGCAGGCCACACGCTTGATGTCGTCCGGGGCAACCTCGAGAGTACGCGGCTCGCGGGTTATTCGGTGAATCCCGGCTTGGTCCTCGAAGGCAGCTGGGGAATGGCCGCGGCCGTGTTCGACCAGGTGGGCCGCCCAATTGGGGCGCTCTCCCTGACCGGGATCGAGCCACGCTTCCGCCCCGAGCGCCAGGAATTCCTGGGCAGGCTGCTGATGGAAGAGGCCCACCGGATGAGCACACGGATGTAGCTAATTTGCCCAACGCACCCATCCACCCCGCCAACACCTCCGAATAGCTGGCATAAGGACTTCGCCTGCCAAGGGCAAAGTGCTTTCACGCCGGAATCGACCGGCACTGAATGTCGACCGTTTGAAGGAGAAATGTCGTACTGTCCTCAAAGGGGATTCGTGAAGCCGTCGATCGTATGGTTCCGTGACGACCTGCGCGTTGCCGACAACCCGGCGCTGCGCGCGGCGGCCGACGACGGAGCCGTCGTCGGCCTATATGTCCTTGACGACGTTTCGCCGGGCATCCGTCCGCTCGGGGGAGCCGCCCGCTGGTGGCTGCACCATTCGCTCGTCGCGCTTGGCGAGGAGCTTGAGGCGTTGGGTGTGCCGTTAGTGCTGGGGCGTGGACCGGCGTCGGACGTTGTCAAGGAAGCGGCGACGGAGCTCGGCGCGGGAGCGCTGTATTGGAACCGCCGCTATGGCAAGCCAGAGCGAACGGTCGACGCCGGAGTGAAGGCTTGGGCACGCGAGTCCGGATTGCACGTGGAGAGTTTCCAAGCATCGCTGCTGCACGAACCGTGGGCAGTGACCACGAAGCAAGGCGGGCCGTTCAAGGTTTTCACACCATTTTGGCGCGTTGTCTCCGGGATGGATTTCCGGGAGCCGCTGGATGCCCCTGAACCGGGGCGGGGTTTCTCCGGGAAGCTCCCATCGCGGGACGACCTGGATACATGGAAACTGCTTCCGCGGAACCCGGACTGGTCCCGGGGATTATCGGAACGTTGGCAGCCGGGAGTAGCGCAGGGGCACGAACTCCTTGAGGAGTTCATCGACAATCGGCTTGCCGACTATTCCGCCAACCGGGACCGGCCTGACCTACCCGGTAGCAGCAGGCTGTCGCCCTTTTTGCGCTGGGGACAACTCAGCCCGTTTCAAGTCTGGCACGCCCAGCAACGCCGGCGCCGCGAGCTTGGCGAAGGCCCGGCCGTGTTCGCCTCGGAGCTTGGCTGGCGTGAATTTTGCTGGCATCAGTATTTTCACCACCCCGAGCTGGCGACGGCAAATCTCCGGGCCGGTTTCGACCGCTATCCGTGGGCCCGGCTGGATGGATTGGCGGCCCGACCGGGTGGATTGGCGCGGCCGGGTGGAGAAGGATCCCCGGCCGCGCTTTTGCGCGCCTGGCAGCAGGGCCGGACCGGTTTCCCTTTGGTGGATGCGGGGCAGAGGGAACTGTGGCACACGGGATGGATGCACAACCGGGTCCGGATGGTCTCCGCCAGCCTCCTCGTGAAGAACCTAGGAATCCATTGGCAAGTGGGAGAGCGGTGGTTTTGGAACACCTTGGTGGACGCCGATCCTGCGTCCAACCCCGCGAACTGGCAGTGGGTGGCCGGCTCGGGGGCCGACGCCTCGCCGTTCTTCCGGATCTTCAACCCAGAGTCCCAGTCGGCGAAGTTCGATCCCCAGGGCCGGTATGCCGGGCAGTGGATCCCGGAGCTCGGGACGCCGGACTACCCTGGGCCCGTGGTGGACCTGAAGGCATCGCGCCAGGAAGCACTGGACGCGTACCGCTCGTTGTGACGTGGTTATGGTGGTATTCAAATGCCGTCAGGCGACGTCGTGCTTCCCGGGGAGTACGCTAGGCACTCATTTTGTGAACCGAATGTCCTGTGAAGTACCTAGAGTGGGTCCGTTTGACCGTGTCCAATGAATCGCTGTTTAGCGAGATGATCTCCCATTGGGCGCTTGTCCGTTTTTTCAAGCTCTAGACGATGAAGCATGGCTTTGCGATGACCGTCCTCGCCAGGAAATTCGGTCACCAAACGGTCTCCCGTGAGTCTGTTGTACTCGATAACAAAGCCCGGCATGATCACACTTTCTTTCTTCTCGCATGCCATCAAAACGCCGCTTGAGTTGTTCCATCTCCTCGGTGGCTTCGACTTCTTGCGCCTGGCGCAGCGACCTCAACTGGTCAAGTGCCCCGCGCAACTGCGCTACCTCGTCCGCGATCCGTTCGCCTTTGGGCCCGGGCATTGTGGATTGGAGGAACTTGTACGACTCATCGTGTCTTTTCTCAAGGCGGTGGACTGAGTTTCGCGACTCTTCCAAGGTGACTATCCGGTCAAGAGAAAGCGCATGCATTCTCCCGACCAATTGGCGGTACCCACTATGTGGTTCCTTGCGCAGCTGCTCATCCAGGGTCATCCCGGCTTCAAACCTGACTCCAGCCGCGTCCTGGACGCTCGGCAAGGGCGTTGCCCGATCCCTCTGCAGCTTTTCGCGAAGCGTATCAATCGACTTGGCGCGTGAAGTGACCTTCGGCTGTACCTCCCCAAGCAGGCCGGACCAATCGACGCCGTCGATCCGCCGCTCAACTTCCACAGCGACGTCGTTATAGAAGACCATAACCTCCCCGTAGTCCGGGACGTCTCCTCTAGGTTCTATTCCATCGCGGAGGCATCGGCTCAACGCTTGAGTTGGCCCCCCGTCCACCCCATCTGCCGCATTCAACGAATATATCTGTCGTCCGCATTACTGGACGTCGAAGCACCCCACAACTTGGTAGCACCTTCGGCCCGGCACGGCGGTGCCAAAACGCGGGTTGCGACGTCGGCCGCTCCCAAAGGTGGTCGATTCTTGAGGCGCCCGCCCCCAACAGACCCTAGAATTTAGTAGGAAGTCCGAGTATATTCGGGATCGAAAGACGTCCCGGGCTTCACATATGCAAAGGAGCATTCCATGGTGCGTGAACTTTCCCACTACATCGACGGCCAAAGGGTCGAGGGCAACTCCACACGTTTCAGCGATGTCTACAACCCCTGTACCGGAGAGGTCCAGGCAAGGCTTCCCTTGGCCACCGCGGATGAGGTCAGGAGCGCCATCGCGAACGCGGAAAAAGGCCAGGTCGAATGGGCCGCGATGAACCCGCAGCGCCGCGCCCGCATCCTGCTGAAATTCGTCGATCTGGTCAACGAGAACATGGACGAACTTGCCACGCTCCTGTCCTCCGAGCACGGCAAGACCTTCCCCGACGCCAAGGGAGACATCCAGCGCGGCATCGAGGTGGTGGAATTCTGCGCCGGTGCCCCGCACTTGTTGAAGGGTGAATTCTCGGACAGTGCGGGCCAGGGCATCGACGTCCATTCCTTGCGCCAACCACTGGGCGTGGTCGCGGGGATCACCCCGTTCAACTTCCCCGCCATGATTCCGCTGTGGAAGTCCGGCCCAGCGCTCGCCGCCGGCAACGCCTTCATCCTCAAGCCCTCTGAACGCGATCCATCCGTACCCCTGCGCCTGGCCGAGCTGTTCACGGAAGCCGGCGTGCCGAACGGGGTCTTCAACGTGATCAACGGCGACAAGGAAGCCGTGGACACGCTCCTTGAAGACCCGCGGGTCAAGGCCATCGGCTTCGTTGGCTCCACCCCGATCGCCCAGTACATCTACGCCACGGCCGCTGCCCACGGCAAGCGTGCCCAGTGCTTCGGCGGGGCAAAGAACCACATGGTGATCATGCCCGACGCCGATCTCGACATGGCCGCGGACGCCCTGATCGGCGCAGGCTTCGGCTCCGCCGGAGAGCGCTGCATGGCCATCTCGGTAGCTGTTCCAGTCGGGCAGGAGACCGCGGATCAACTCGTCTCGAAGCTGGAGGAGCGCATCGGAGGGCTGAAGGTGGGCCCCAGCCTCGCCGCGGACTCGGACTTCGGACCCGTGGTGGCCGCCTCCGCCAAGCATCGGATCGAAGGCTACATCCAGGCCGGCGTGAACGCCGGTGCCACGCTCGTCACGGACGGACGCGGCCTCACCGTCGATGGGTATGAAGGTGGGTTCTGGGTCGGTCCGACGCTCTTCGACAACGTCACGAAGGACATGTCCATTTATAAGGAGGAAATCTTCGGCCCGGTCCTTAGCGTCCTCCGCGCCGCCGACTACGAAGAGGCCCTGCGCCTATGCTCGGAGCACGAGTTCGGCAATGGCGTGGCCATCTTCACGCGCGACGGCGACGCCGCCCGCGACTTCGCCAGCCGCGTCGAAGTCGGCATGGTGGGCGTCAACGTCCCCATTCCCGTGCCGATCGCCTACTACACCTTCGGCGGTTGGAAGGCTTCGGGCTTCGGCGACCTCAACCAGCACGGACCCGACGCGTTCCGCTTCTACACCAAGACCAAGACGGTCACCACCCGTTGGCCTTCCGGCATTCGCCAGGGCGCCAGCTTCGTGATGCCGGCTGGCAGCTAATGGCCGACGTCCTTTTCGAAAAACGCGGGCACCTCGGCGTCATCACCTTGAACCGTCCCAAGGCCGTGAATGCCCTCAACGCCGGGATGGTCGAGGACATGATGGCCCAGCTTACGGCCTGGGCGGACGACGATTCACTGGCCACTGTCCTCGTCACCGGCGCAGGGGATCGGGGACTCTGCGCCGGCGGTGACATCGTGGCGATCTACGAGGACATGCTGCGCCATGGCGGACAAACCGCGGCCTTCTGGGCCGCGGAATACCGCCTGAACCTGCTCATTTCCCGCTATCCGAAGCCCTATGTCGCCTTGATGGACGGTTTGGTCCTTGGCGGCGGCGTGGGGATCTCAGCCCACGGTTCAGTGCGGGTGGTCACCGAGCGGACGCGTACCGGCATGCCGGAAACGACCATAGGTTTCGTGCCCGACGTCGGAGGGACGCTCCTGCTCTCGCGTTCCCCTGGCGAGGCGGGAACCCATGCGGCCCTGACCGGAGCCCACCTCAGCGGGGCCGACGCCCTTTTCCTCGGGCTCGCCGACTACTTCGTTCCGTCCCAAACGCTGCCGGCGCTCGCCCTTGCGCTTGAAAACGAAACAGCGGAAGCCGCCGTCGGACGCTTTTCCCAGGAACCACCTGCGTCGACGCTTGGCGCCCAGCGGGAGTGGATCGACGCCGCCTATGCTTCCCACGACGCCGAGGAAATCGTCCGCAGCCTGCGCGCCGCGGGTGGTGAATCGGTGAAGGTTGCGGAGACTATCGAGTCGAAATCGCCCACTGCCGTCAAAGTCACGCTGGAATCGATCCGGCGTGTGCGGGGACTTTCGCTCGAGCAAGCACTGGAACAGGAATACCGGGTGGGCCTGAGGTGCCTTGCGGGTCCGGATTTCCGCGAGGGAATTCGCGCCCAAGTGGTGGACAAGGATCGCAAGCCTCGATGGAAGCCGGCTTCCCTCGCCGAAGTGACGGCGGCCGACGTCGAGGCCTACTTCGCGCCGCTCGGCGAACGTGAACTCAACCTTCACTCAAAGGAGTCCGACCATGTCTGAAAACGCAGCTTCCGGCACCATCGCATTCCTCGGCGTTGGCCATATGGGCGGACCCATGGCGGCGAACCTCGTCAAGGCGGGGCACCAAGTGCTCGCCTACGATCCCGTTCCCGCAGCCCTCGAATCGGCGCGCGGACACGGTGTTCCCACCGCGGAGTCGGCTGCCGAGGCGGTTTCGGGAGCGTCCGTGGTCCTCACCATGTTGCCGAGCGGAAGACATGTCCTGGACGCGTACAGGGGAGTCGACGGAGCACCGGGCCTGCTCTCTGTTGCCGGGCCGGACACGATGTTCCTGGATTGTTCCACCATCAACGTGGACGAAGCCCGGGAAGCCGCAGCCATCGCCCTAGAAGCCGGCCACCGCTCGGTGGACGCACCCGTTTCCGGCGGCGTCGTAGGCGCGGAGGCGGGAACGTTGACCTTCATGGTGGGCGCATTGCCCGAGGACTTCGAGACCGTGAAACCCATCCTTGAGCTCATGGGCAAGAGGATCGTCCACTGCGGAGACCATGGGGCAGGGCAGGCCGCCAAGGTGTGCAACAACATGATCCTGGGCATCTCGATGATTGCGGTGAGCGAAGCCTTCGTGCTGGGCGAGAAGCTGGGCCTGACACACCAAGCACTGTTCGACGTCGCCGCGAACGCCTCGGGACAATGCTGGGCGCTGACCACCAACTGCCCGGTTCCCGGACCAGTCCCTACCAGCCCGGCCAACCGGGACTACCAACCCGGATTCGCCGGGGCCCTCATGGCCAAGGACCTCCGGCTCGCCGTCGATGCCTTGGAGAGCACGGGCGTCGAAGGCAAGATGGGGCATCTCGCCTCGCAAATATATGACACGTTCGTAGCTGAGGGTGGTGCTGGCCGCGACTTCTCCGGCATCATCACGGACATCAGGGACAAGTCCGCCAAGTAGCGTTGGCGGGGGCTAACTTCAACATCAGACCCGGGGCAACAACAGACAAAGCGGCAACAGACAAAGCAGCAACAGACAAAAAGGGGAACGGCTTGGCGCAGCAATACGAGAACATCCTGGTGGAACTCCGCGGACGCGTGGGCCTGGTGACCATGAACCGGCCCAAAGCGCTGAACGCGCTGAATCAGGCCACCATGGAAGAGCTCGTCACCGCGGTCTCAGGCATGGACGTCGATCCGACAGTAGGCGCCGTAGTGATCACAGGCTCGGAAAAAGCCTTTGCTGCCGGCGCGGACATCAAGGAGATGGCTTCCAAGGGGTCCATGGAAATGTATGCAGCCGACTGGTTCGGCGGCTGGGAAAACCTCACGCATCTGCGAATTCCCGTGATCGCCGCGGTGTCCGGCTTCGCGCTCGGCGGCGGCTGTGAGCTGGCCATGATGTGCGACTTCATTATCGCCGCCGAGAACGCCCAGTTCGGGCAGCCCGAAATCAACCTCGGAGTCATTCCGGGCATGGGAGGCTCGCAACGGCTAACCCGTGCCGTCGGCAAAGCGAAGGCAATGGACATGCTCCTCACCGGGCGATACATGGACGCCGATGAAGCCGAGCGTGCGGGACTCGTTTCCCGCGTCGTACCGGCTGCTGACCTGGTGGAGGAGGCACTAAAAGCCGCGGAGGTGATCGCTTCCAAATCCAAGCCCGCCGCCATGATGGCGAAAGAAGCCGTCAACGCGGCCTTCGAAACCGGGCTGTCCCAGGGCGTGCTCTTCGAGCGCAGGATCTTCCACTCCCTGTTTGCCACCGAAGACCAGAAGGAAGGCATGGCCGCCTTCACGGAGAAGCGCCAGCCGGAGTTCAAGCACCGCTGACCTCGGAACCTCAGACCCTGAGAACCTGAGAACTCAGTCCGCGAAGTCGCCCGCGGCCTTGCGGAAATCTCCCAGCACGCGGATCAGGTGTTCGACGTCGTCGGTCCCGAAACCGGACTGACCGAAGACCTCATTGTTGAGTGCCGTCGTCGCACGTTTGGCGAGGGTGCGGCCCTCCGAGGTGAGTTCTATCAGGGTGGTCCGCCCGTCGGTGGGGTGCGGGGAGCGGACCACCAGGCCCGCCTTTTCGAGCCGGTCGACGGCGTTGGTCACCGACGTCGGATGCACCTGCAGGAGGGCGCTCGCCTTGTTCATGGGCAGCGCGCCGCTGCGGGCGAAGCTGAGGAGCGCCAGGAGTTCATACCGCGCGAACGTCAGGCCGAACGGCTTTAACACGCCCTCGATCCGGGCGAGCAGGATCTGCTGGGTGCGCATGATCGCGGTGATAGCCGCCATGGGTGCGGCGACTTCGCCCCAGCCGTGGCGTTCCCAGTTCCTCTGGGCGTCGGCAATGGGGTCGCGGGGGAGCGGGGTGCCCACGATACCTCCTGACTCTGGGTTGTGGCTGCCTATTCTTTCAGGCCTGGTTCTTTCAAGCCCGGGAAATCGGACTCGGAGTACTCAATTCCGCTTCCTTCAGGACTAAGGCCGCTGCCGTGCCGGAGCTCCTCGTTCAAACGCAGCTCCACACGGCGGATCTTGCCGGAGATCGTCTTGGGAAGTTCGCTGAACTCCAACCTGCGGATCCGCTTGAACGGAGCCAGATGGTTCCGGCAGTAGCGGAAGATGTCCTCCGCCAGTTCCGGCGACGGGACATGTCCAGTGGCCAGCACCACGAATGCCTTGGGCACCGAAAGCTTGACCGGGTCAGGAGAGGGTACGACCGCGGCTTCCGCTACTGCGGGATGTTCGATCAGGACGCTCTCGAGCTCGAAAGGGGACAGCCGGTAGTCGGAGGACTTGAAGACATCGTCCCCGCGGCCAACATAGGTGATGACGCCGTTTTCGTCCCGGCTGGCCATGTCGCCCGTGTGGTAGTAGCCGTCCCGGAAGGCTTCGGCGGTCTTCGCGGGATCGCCGAAGTAGGACTTCATGAGCCCGACGGGACGGGGGTCCAAGCGCAGGCACAGCTCGCCGTCGTCGGACTCTTCCCCGGTGGCGGGGTCCAGCAGTACGACGTCGTAACCCGGCAACGGCCGGCCCATCGAGCCGGTCTTGACGGCTTGTCCCGGAGTGTTGGCGACTTGGACCGTGGTCTCCGTCTGGCCGAAACCGTCACGGATCGTCTGGCCCCACGCCCGCTCGACCTGTCCGATGACTTCGGCGTTGAGGGGCTCGCCCGCGGACACCACCTTCTTTGGCGGCGTCTTCAGCAAAGTCAGGTCGGCCTGGATCAGCATTCGCCAGACAGTGGGCGGGGCGCAGAAACTGGTAACGCCTTCGCGATCCATCTGCTCCATGAGGGACTTGGCGTCGAAGCGCTCGTAGTCATAGACGAAAACGCAGGCTTCGGCGATCCACGGCGTGAAAACGTTGGACCAGGCGTGCTTGGCCCAACCGGGGGAGGCAACGTTGAGGTGGACATCCCCGGGCTCGACGCCGATCCAGTACATCGTGGACAGGTGTCCCACGGGATAGGACGTGTGGGTGTGCTCCACCAGCTTCGCGCGGGAGGTGGTGCCCGAGGTGAAATAGAGGAGCATCGTCTCGTCGCCGCGCGTGGGCGTTTCAGGGATGAACGTGCTCGGCGCGGACGTGGATTCCGAGTACTGGAGGACAGTTGCAGCCGTCCCCCCGGAACCGGTGGACGCTCGCTCCCCGACCTCGATCAGCGCATAGTCGCCGCGCACCTCGGCGAACTTTCCAATGTTGGCACTCCCGACGGCGGCCCAGTGGGCGCCCCCGCGTTCGACCCGCTCCTGGATGTCCCGGGGGCCCATGAGCGTGGTGGTGGGGATCAGGACAAGGCCAAGCTTGATTCCGGCGAGCATGAGCTCCCAAAGCTCCACCTGGTTGCCGAGCATGATGATCATGCGGTCTCCGCGGCGGACCCCCTTCGCGAGCAACCAGTTGGCAACTTGCGCCGAGCGGTAGGACAACTCGGCGAAGCTGCGGCGCGTGGAGCTGCCGTCCTGCTCGACGATCACCAGGGCGGGATTATTGGCCTTGGCGGGGTCGGCTGCAATCTGGTCGAACCAGTCGATGGCGAAGTTGAACTCCTCGAAACGCGGCCATTGGAATTCCCTGTGCGCTTGCGAGTAGTTGGTGCGGAGCTCAAGGAGCCGGTCGCGGGCTGCGCGGAACTCGTCGGTGACCGTCATTGTCTGCCTTTCGCCCTGCGTGTTCGAACATCGTGAGCAGCAATATACTAGGACATCCAAGCGTTCGGAAGTGCTGGCGCTACGCAGGGCAGCCTTTTGCCGGGTTCCGGCCGCAGCGGCCCCGAAAAGCCGCGGCAGCCCGCCGTCGTACGCTCCAATCAGGTGCCGGGCGTGACGCTAGTTCCTTACTTCCACCATGTGTCGAAGATCGTCACGGGAACCGTCCGCTTGTGCCGGGTCCGAAGGTATTTTTCTTCGATGGTGACGGCGACGCCTTCGGGGACGTCGCGGCCCTCAAGGTAGTCGTCGATCTGGTCGTAGGTGATGCCAAGTTCGTCTTCGTCCGTGCGGCCGGGCCTGTCGTCGAGGAGGTCGGCGGTGGGAATCTTCTCCCATACGCGGGCCGGCGCGCCAAGCTCCGCCAGGAGGGCCCGGTTCTGCCGCTTGTTGAGGCCGAACAGCGGCAGGATGTCCGCGCCGCCGTCGCCGAACTTCGTGAAGAAGCCGGTCACGGATTCCGCGCCGTGGTCCGTGCCGATCACCAGGTAGTTGTGTTCGCCGGCCAAGGCGTACTGGGCGACCATGCGTGCGCGGGCCTTGGTGTTGCCCTTATGGAAATCGGAAATCCCGGCGCCGGTGGACTTTTCGAACTCCTCCTCGAAGCCGTCCACTGCTCGGGAGATGTTGAAGGTCCATTCGGTCTTGGCCTGGATGAAGTCGAGCGCGGCCTGGGCGTCGTCCTCGTCATGCTGCGAACCGTAGGGCAGGCGGCACGCGACGAAATTCGCCTCGACGCCCTCGGACTCCAATTCTTCAACGGCCAACTGCGCGAGTCGCCCGGCGAGCGAGGAGTCCAGCCCGCCGGAGATGCCTAGCACGAACCCGCTCGTATGGGTGGCTTTGAGGTAGTCCTTCAGGAACGTGACGCGCTTCCGGACCTCCTCGGCGGGGTCGATCCGGGGCTGCACGCCCATTTCCTCGATGATCACGGCCTGGAGTTTGCGCATGTCCCCAACACTAATGACGGGGGATCGAAACACTCAACTATGTCCGCCAAGTAATCCGCGTTGGTTGGGTTGCGTTACTTGGGCCGGCGACGGCGGTGCGCTGCGCAAGCGGTGAGCCGGAGAGCACGACGGCGCCGCGCCTCAGGAAGGCGCGGGGCCGGTCGAACCGCGCACGGTCAGGTGCGTGGGCATGACGGCGAGCCGACGGCTGGTTCCGCCGTACAGGGGATTGAGCTGGGACAGGAGCATGGAGACGGCTACGCGGCCGGCTTGTTCGATGGGTGAGGCCATGGTGGTGAGCGGGGGATTGCAGAAGTCGGCTCCGAAGATGTCGTCGCAGCCAACAATGGACATGTCCTCCGGAACCCGGATGCCGCGCTCGCGCATCCGTTGGAGCATGCCGATCGCGAGGAGGTCATTGAAGACGATGCAGGCCGTTGCTCCCGTGTGAGCGGCCGCGTCGGCGGCCGCAGCGCCCGAGGTTGTCTTGGGGGCGAACGGGCCGACATGGAAGGTGTCCAGGTTCCGGTTCCGGGCTTCCTCTTCGAAGGCCTTCCAGCGCATTGCATTGGACCACGAACTCGCGGGGCCGCCGACGTAGCAGATCCTGCTGTGGCCCAGCGAGACCAGGTGCTCAAGGGCTTGGACGATGGCCGACGGCGTATCGATCACCACCGTAGGCGCGTTCGCCGATGCCCGGTTGATGGTGACCATGGGCTGTTGTTCTGCTGCATCCGCCAGTTGGGCATCGGTGAGGCGGGAGGCGGCCAGAATGAATCCATCGGCGGAGCGGCGCATTTTTTGCAGCGCGTCGGATTCCATCTCGGGGGACTCCTCGGTGTCGACCAGGAGCTGGGTGTAGCCGGCCGCCTTCAACTGGTGCTGCGTGCCGCGAATGATGTCGAAGTAGAACGGGTTGGTGATGTCCGGCACCAGGACGGCTACGGCCTGCGTGCGGCCCGAACTGAGGCCGCGGGCCTGGGAGCTGGGCACGTAGTTCAGGCGGGCAGCCGCTTCCTCTATGCGCTCCCGGGTCATGTGGTTCACCCTGTCCGGGTTGGACAGCGCCCTGGAGACCGTGGATGTCGCGACGCCCGCGAGCTCGGCGACGTCGCGGATGGTGGGCTGCCTGCCCGGTGGCTGGAGCTGGAGATCTGCCATGGTCTGGATGTTCCTCATCTGCCGAAGCCGCTCAACAGCGAGTGGCTTGTCCCACCATTGCAGCACCATTGGCAATTTTTGGCAATCGCTTGCCAATGTTGTTGCGCCGTGCTTAGACTCGGAGAAATCACCCGATGTGACGTATGCCACGCGTCGCGGCTGTCGGGTATCCAGGGAGGAAAACAATGAAGTTTGCATCGTCAGCCAAGTTTGCGGCCGTTGCGGTGACAGCAGCGCTCGCCCTGACCGCGTGCGGGGGTGCCGGCAGCAGCGGCTCCGGCGGCAGCGCAGGACCCGTGGACGGCAAGGGAAAGACCCTGAACGTCCTCACCGCCGTCAACACCCAGTACCCCGAACAGCAGAAAAAGTGGATGTCCGACATCGCCGCGAAGTTCAAGGCGCAGACCGGCGCCGACGTGAAGTTCGAGACCTTCGCCTCGGCAAATGACGAGCTCACCCGTATCCAGACTTCCGTGGTTTCCGGCCAAGGACCGGACATCTACAGCCTCGGCACAACCTTTACGCCCACTGCAGTCGCCACCGGTGCTTTCGTCACCTTGTCCGACGACGATTGGAAAAAGATCGGCGGGAAGGACAAGTTCAACCCCGCCACCCTGGGCATCTCCGGACCGGACAAGGACCACTTGGCCGGCATCCCGTTCGTGAGCCGCCCCTTCGTGATGGCCTATAACAAAGACTTGCTGGCAGCGGCGGGTATCGACAAGCCCGCAACCAGCTGGGATGAGCTCGCCGCCCAAGCCAAGAAGATGACCAACGCAAGCGCGGGCACCTACGGCCTCGCCACCGGTTACAAGGACAACTTCGATCCTTGGAAGTTCATCTGGGCCATGTCCGTCCAAGCCGGCGACCCTCTGGTGGACGGCAAGACACTCAAGCTTGACGATCCCGCGGTGAAGAAGGCCTACGACGCCTACTTCGGCTGGCTCACCAATGACAAGGTCGTGGACCCGGCGTCGGTCGGTTGGAGCAACAGCAACGCCGTTGCCGCATTCGCCAGCGGAAAAGCGGGCTACCTGATGATGACCACCTCCAGCTCGATTCCGACGCTGGACAAGTCCGCGGTCGCGGGCAAGTACGCGTACACGGTGATGCCGACGACGGCTCCCGGACAGGGCAGCCCCAAGGGTGACGGTGCCAACGCCGCGAGCATCCTCTCGGGTGACAACGTCGTAGTTGCCGACTACTCGAAGCAGAAGGACCTCGCCTTCGCCTACGTCAACCTGATCACGTCCAAAGACGAACAGCTCAACTACCAGAAGACCTTCGGAGACCTGCCCGCCAACGCCGAAGCACTGAAGAGCCTCACCGATCCCAAGCTCCAGCCGATCGCCGATGCCGCGCAGAAGTCCAAGGCGACACCGTTCACGGGCGCATGGGGTGACATCCAGCTCGCTTTGCTGAACGTGACGGTCCAGTCGATCCCGGACTTGGCCAAGGGCAGCATCGACGAGTCCGCGCTCGCCCAAAGGATCAAGGACGCCCAGACCAAGGGGCAAGCGTCCTTGGACCGCGCAGCCAAAGGTTAGGCAAACATGTCTACCGACGCTTCCAACGAAGTCCGGGTTGCGGCGGAGTCCGCCGCAACCGGAGCTTCCGGGATGGTTTCGACTGTTGCCGGAAGCACGCAGCCAAGCAATCCGGACGCATCGAACGGGCGGGGCAAGGGCCTGAGCGAGCGCAACCGGCCACTCTGGATGCTCATCCCGGGCGGTGCGCTGATGCTGATCATCATCGTTGTTCCGCTCCTGCTGGGCATCTACATGTCCGCGCTGAACCTGGACCAGTACACACTGCGCAAGTGGGTCAGCGCGCCGTTCATCGGGGTGGAGAACTTCGTTGAAGCGGCGGTCGCATCACCGCTCCTGCACGCGGTCTGGCTGAGCGTCAGCTACTCCTTGATCGCCATGGTGATCACTCTTCCGCTCGGGATCGCCGCCGCCGTAGCCACGCAGAACTCCTTCAAGGGACGGGCAGTGGTCCGGTCGATTTTCCTGGTTCCCTACGTCCTGCCGGCCTTCGTGGTCGCGACGGTGTGGCGCACCATGTTCCAGCCTGAAGGCATCGTCGACAAGGCCCTCGGAACGTTCGGTATCCACACCGGCCTCTGGCTCAATGGTCCCCAAACCTACTGGACCCTGATCCTCGTGCAGATCTGGGCGTCATGGCCGTTCATCTACCTGTTGGCCCTCTCCGGCCTCCAATCGGTTGACCATGAGGTCCACGAAGCTTCCGCGCTGGACGGTGCGCTTTGGTGGAACAAGCTCCGTTACGTGGTCTTCCCGTACCTCAAGGGCCCGCTCTCCCTGGCCTTCCTGATCGGCATGCTGCACCACATCAACAACTTCACCCTTCCGTACGTGCTGTTCGGCGTGCCCGCGCCGAGCGACGTGGAGGTCCTGCCAATCCTTACCTACGTGACGAGCTTCCAGAGCTTCCGCTTCGGTCTCAGCGCCGCGATGGCGTTCATCTCCCTCGTCCTCATCGCCATCCCGCTCTTCATCTACCTGCGCGCCGTCAAACTCGACGACGCCGAGACACCTGGAGGAAAGAAATGAGCGCCTCCGCGGTCACAAGCCGCCGTTCGGCGACGGGTGCCCCAGTGACTCGTCCCGGTTCCACGAGGCAGCACGAGGTAACCCGCCTGCTCCCGCGTCCGCTCCTGGTCATCATCCTGGTCTTCCTGTCCGCCTTGGTCCTCATCCCCGTGCTCTACATCTTCCTCGCGTCGATCAACTCCGATATCGGCGTCGCCAACGGAGAGTTCTGGCCCTCAAGCGTCACGTTCGACAACTATTCGAAGATCTGGACCAGCGTGGGCCTCGCCACAGGCCTGGCCAACAGCGTCCTGGTGGCGGGCAGCACCGCCGTCGTCTCCGCCGCTTTGTCTGTATCGACGGCGTTCGTCCTGGTCCGGTACAGCTTCCGTGGCCGCCTGACCATCCTCCGCGGTCTCCTCGCCCTGCAGTCTGTGCCGGGAACGCTGATGGTGCTTCCCGTCTTCGTGCTTTTTTCTTCGGCGGCGACATACCTGGGCATCCAGGTGATCGGCACGCAATGGGGGCTATTCGTCACCTACCTGACATTCGCGATGCCGTTCTCCACCTGGGTGATGGTCACCTATTTGCGGGGACTGCCCCGTGAGCTGGAGGAAGCGGCAAAGATCGACGGCGCCAGCAACCTCGGCGTCCTGTTCAAGATCATCCTGCCGCTGAGTTGGCCCGGCATCGTCGTCTCCGGCATCTTCGCCTTCCTCCTGGGGTGGAACGACGTCCTGTTCGCCTCGGTCATGACCCGCCCCGAAAGCCAGACAGCCGCCGTCGCACTCCAAATTTTCGGTGCCTCCCAGGAAGGCGGGGCAATTCCCTACTATGGCCAAATGATGGCGGCCGCACTAGTTTGCGCGGCGCCCGTGGTGGTCCTTTACCTAATTTTCCAGCGCTATCTAGTAGGCGGCCTGACCGCCGGAGGAGTTAAATAACCATGGTTTCGGACACTCAGGCCCCTTGGCTGCTTTCAGGTTTCGGGGATGAGATCGACGACGATCCAGCCATCCAGGTCGCCGTGCTGCAGGCGCTGGGGGCCAACCACATCGAAGTACGCAGCGCCTGGGGAACCAACATCGTTGACCTCACCGACGAGCAGCTTTCCACCTTGAAGGCCTTGCTCGTCGAGAAAGGGATGAAGGTCTCCGCCATCGCGTCGCCCATCGGAAAGGTCGACGTCGGCCTGCCGGTGGAACACGAGGTGGAACGCCTGCGCCGGGCAATCAACGCAGCCAAGGTCCTCGACGCCAAATACATCCGGATTTTCTCCTTCTACTACGGAGAATCCGTCCCCGTGGAGAGCATTCGCGACGACGTCATCGAGCGCATGCGGGTGCTGGCAGCGCTCGCCGAGGAATCCGGCGTCGTCCTCCTGCATGAGAACGAAAAGGACATCTTCGGTGACGTTCCCGATCGCGTTCTCGACATCATCGAGACCGTGAACTCCCCGGCGCTCAAGGTCGCCTGGGATGCCGCCAACTTCGTCCAGGTGGGCGTGAAGCCGTTCGACGAAGCCTACGAAAAGCTGCGACCGCACTTGGAATACCTCCAAGTGAAGGACGCCCTCTTCGCCAACGGCCATGTCACGCCTGCGGGAGAGGGCGACGGCGATCTGCAGCGAACGGTCGAGGCGCTCAAAGCAGACGGCTACACGGGTTTCGCCAGCCTCGAGCCACACCTGGCCGGCGCCCACGGCCTCGGCGGTTTTTCCGGCCCCACCGCGTTCGGTATCGCGGCCCGGGCCTTCGCGAAGGTAACGGCAGAAGCAGGAGTCCAGACAGCATGAAGAACACCAAAGTAGCAATCACTGGCTGCGGCGTCATCGGCCGTACACACGCGGCAGCCCTCAAGGAGTTCCCGGAAACAACAATCGTCGCCCTGATCGATGCCATTCCCGAGGCCGCTGAAAAACTCGCCGCCTTCATCGCCGAAAGCGGACGCCCGCGCCTGGCCATCTACACGACCATCCCCGAGGCGCTTGCGGCCGAAGACATCGACCTGGTCGCACTCGCCACTCCCAGCGGGTTGCACATCCAGCACGCCCTCGAAGTCCTTTCCGCCGGCAAGCACGTCGTCATCGAAAAACCCCTCGACGTGGACCTGAGCCGCGCCCAGGACATCGAGGCGGCCGCGCAGGAAGCGGCGAAGAAGGGCGTGGTGGCTTCCGTCATCAGCCAGCACCGCTTCGACCAGGCCAGCGTTGCAGTGGCGGACGCCGTTTCCGGGGAGCGATTCGGCCGGCTAACCTCAGCCATCGCCTCCGTGGCGTGGTGGCGCAGCCAGGGCTATTACGATTCCGGCGACTGGCGCGGAACGTGGGCGATGGACGGCGGTGGTGCGCTGATGAACCAGGGCGTCCACACCGCCGACCTGCTGCTGTGGTACATGGGACGCCCGGTGGAAATCAATGCGCACACCGCGCTCCTTGCGCACGAGAGGATCGAGGTCGAGGACACCGCCGTCGCTACCGTGACGTTCGAAAACGGCGGCCTCGCCGTGCTGCACGCCACCACCGCCGCCTACCCGGGCCTGACCGTTCGCCTGCAGTTGATGGGATCGAAGGGCTCGGCCGTCATCGACAACGACCTCCTGCAGTACTTCCACGCCGCCGATGCCAGTAGCGAAGCGTCCAACATGGGACTACAGGGTGGCGGCAACCAGGCCGAAGAGGAACTGGCCAAGTACCCGGCCGAGGACTACGAAGCCAAGGACCCCACCGTCTACCCCGCCGGACATGTCCGCCAATACCGGGACATCCTTGGTGCCATTGCCGAAGGCCGGGCTCCCCGGGTCACAGTCAGCGACGCCGTCAACGCGCTCGCCACCGTGCGGGCCGTCTACGCCTCTGCAACCCTGGGCAAGCCCGTGCTGTTCGACGATGTCCTTGCCGGCAAGTACAACGGGCTCGAAGTCCGGACGGGCAGTGACACAGGCAGCCCGGCAGCCGATACCTCAAAAGAAAGCGTATGAACCCATGAAATTCTCGGTCTTCACCGCGTCCACCCCCGAATGGTCGCCCGCCGAGGCAGCCTCCAACCTCGCCGCCCAAGGCTGGGACGGCATCGAATGGCGCGTCACCGACCAAGCCGAAGCGCCGGAATCCGGCTTTTGGGCAGGAAACCGCGCCACCTGGCCAATGACGGGTTTGGAAGATTCAATCCCTGAGATCGCCCGCCTCACCTCGGAAGCAGGGCTCGGGTTCTCCGGACTCGGCGGCTACGCCCGCTGCGACAACCACGACGACGTCGAACGCGTCCTCGCGGCAACCGCCGCCTTGGGTGCCCGCCAAGTGAGGGTCAACGTGCTGCCGCTTGGCAACTCGAACATGGGCGGCCAGGAACCCAGCGGACTCTCCTACCCCGAGCTGTTCGCTGCCACCCGCGAACACTACGAATGGGTCGCGGAGCGCGCTGCGCACCACGGCGTGAAAGCGCTCGTAGAACTACACCACGGAACCGTGACAGCCTCTGCTTCCTCAGCCAGGCGCTTGCTCGAAGGACTGGATCCCCGGCACGTCGGCGTCATCCACGACCTCGGCAACCTCTTGATCGAGGGCTGGGAATCGCCGCTGCCCGCCCTCCAGCTCCTCGGTCCCTACTTGGCTCATGTCCATGTGAAGAACGCGCGCTGGGTCCGCACCGGTAAGAAAGACGAATCCGGTGCCGCGGTATGGGTCAACGAATGGGCTCCCCTGGCCGAGGGCCAAGGGAGCGTCCTCGCGTACTTCAGGGCGCTCGCAGACGTCGGTTACGACTCGTGGGTTACGGCGGAGGACTTCTCCACAGAACTTCCGCTCGCAGAGCGGACCGCGGCGAACCTCGAATACCTGCGGAGGACCGCCGCGCTGGCCGGGCTCGCCGTCGTCGCTCCCGCCTAGTCTCTCACCGCCTGGATGGTGCGCGGCATGAGGGTGCGGGCTAAATGGTGCGCCTAAATAGTGCGTCTAAATGGTGCCCGCCTAAATAGTGCGCGGCGCGCGGGCCAGGTTTGCCTTGAGTTCTTCGGCGTTCTGCTGGATGACGTAGGCGGGACGGTCCCGCTCCACACGCCAGCTTTCGTCGAGTGGACCGATGTTCACGGTGTCGAAGCCGAACTCGTCATAGAGCTGCGTGACGAGTTCGGCGGCCTCGGGGAAATCGCTCGCCGTCGCCAATGCCCGGCGGTTGGGAGTGCCTGCTGGAGAGCCCGTGGTGGTGATCTCGGCGGCATAGAGATGGTTGAAGCCCTTGGCCACCTTCGCGCCGGAAAGATGTTTCTGCAGTAGGCCGGAGGTGGTGGCTTCACCGTTGTCGAGCTCCGGGAAATGCCCGTCCCGTTCCCAGTAGTAGTTGTTGGTGTCGATGACCACCTTGCCTACCAGGGGTTCTGCCGGGATTTGGCGGTAAGACCCGAAAGGCACGGTCACGACCACGAAGTCGCCCGCCTCCGCGGCCTCGGTTGTGGTCGCGGCACGGGCGTGCGGACCGAGCTCCGAAACCAGGCCGGCCAACGTTTCGGGGCCCCGCGAATTGCTGATCACGACGTCGTAGCCCAACTGCACGGCCTTGCGTGCGATCTGGCTGCCAATATGTCCTGCACCGATGATTCCGATTGTTGTCATGTTCGGCCCAACAGCGGTCCCGGCGCGGATATTTCATGGACTACGGCATGTGGCTAGCCAGCTTTCGCGCCAGGCTTCGCGGTACACCTTTCGCGGTCCTGGGTTTTGGGGTCCGCTCCAGCTGGCAACAACGGCTGTTTGTTGCCAAAGGCTAGGATGGGTCCGTGAGCGAACCCCAGAGCCGGCGGGCGCCCGCCTCGGCCAAGCGCGGACGAGGAGAGAAACCGCCTGCCACCATTTACGACATCGCCGAGCTCGCGGGCGTCAATCCCTCCACCGTCTCCCGAGCCCTGAACAAGCCGGGCAGGGTGAGCGCCAAGACGCAGAAAATCATCGAGGATGCCGCCGCGCAACTTCACTACCGCGTCAATCCGTTTGCCCGGGCGCTTCCAACAGGCCGGACGCAGACTATTGGACTGATCGTCGCCGACATCACGAACCCTACCTTTTTCGGCATCATCCGCGGGGCCGAGGCAACTGCCGCCGCCCGGGATTACACCATGGTGCTTGCCGAATCGGCGGAATCGGCCGAAACCGAGGTGACGGCCGCCCGGCGCCTGATGGGTACCGTGGACGGCCTCATCCTGGCCAGCCCCCGCATGGACGACGAACAGATCCGGGAACTCGCAGCATCTAAGCCGCTTGCCGTCATCAACCGCGAGGTCTTGGATGTTCCGTGCGTCGTGCCGGAGGTGAACAAAGGCATCAGCGAGGCCGTGCGCAGCTTCGCCGCGAACGGACACAAAAGGATTGCCTACGTCGCCGGGCCATCGAGGTCTTGGATGTCGGGCCGCCGCTGGGAAGGAGTCCTGGCTGCCTCCGATTGGTCGAAGTTGGACTGCTTCCGGATCGAGTCGTCCAAGCCAACGCTCGACGGCGGGCGGCAGGTTGCGCGGGCAGTAGTGGAGAGCCGTGCGACCGCCGTCATCACATACAACGATCTACTCGCCATCGGGCTCATGCAGGAACTCCAAGCGGCCGGAATCGTGATCCCGGACCAGGTCAGCATCGTCGGGTTCGACGACATCTTCGGCGCCGATTTCACCACTCCACCGCTCACGACAGTCCGGTCGCCGCTGGGGGAGTGCGGCTCGGAGGCCACCACGCTGCTCTTGGACACGCTCGATGGCCGCGGCTCATCCAGCTCTACTGTCCGGGTGGATACCGAACTCGTGGTCCGTGGCTCGAGCGGACGGCTCCTGGCAGGGAAAGACTAGAAGCAGTTCCTCTGTACTCTAGGAGCCTCGGAGCGAGTCCGGCGCGGATGTTGGGCCGCTGCGTTGAAGCGATGGTCCAGTTGTCGGGCGGTAACCGAAGGCAACGGAGACGTCATGGGCGGCGCTCATGACGATGGGGAAGTTCTGTTGGACGGTGTCATCGTCGATTTCGAAGGCCATGGCGGACATGCTGATTCCTCCGATTGTTTCTCCTCTGTAGTCCCGTACGACGGCGGCGATGCAGCGGGTGTGCTGTTCGTTTTCCTCGTCGTCCGTGGCGTATCCGCGACGAGCGATGCTCTTTAGTTGGCGGAAGAGTGTGTCCGGGTCGGTAATCGTACGCGACGTGATGGCCGGGGTTCCGGTTCGCTGGAGGATGGCCCGGACTTCGGCTTCAGGGAGTGCCGCCAATATGGCCTTGCCGATGCCCGTGCTGTGCAGGGGAATGGCAAGCCCGACGCGGGAACGCATTTCGTAGGTCCGTGTCCCGTCGATCTTCGCCAGGTACACGGCCTGGTCGCCCTGCCTTGTCGCGAAGTGGACGGTGTGGCCTGTGGCGTCGCGCAGTCTTTGGAGGATGGGACGGACGATTGTGGTCATCCCTGCCTCCGTCTCTGCCCGGGCCGCGAGAGTGAGGAGCCCCACGCCCAAGAGGTACCGATGCTCCCCGTCCCCCCGGACCCACCCCAGGCCCATGAGCTCTTGGATAATGCGGTGCACTGTAGAGGTTGGGAGCCCGGTATTCCGGCTGATTTCGCTGACACCCGAGTGCTCGGTCAATGCCTCGACGACCCGGACTACCTTCGCCACCGCGCCCCCACGTTCCTCCTCGGCGGACGTTCGCTTGCTTCTCATGGCCGCGTTTGTGCTGCTCGCGCTCATCGTGCCAGCCACCCTCCATCGACCACGAGCGTGTGGCCCGTGATGTACCGTGCCGAGGGTCCGGCGAGGAAGACTACCGCACCCGCAATATCGGCGGGGGTGGCCCACCGGCCGGCGGGGATCCGGGCGCGGATTGCCAGTTCGCGGTCTGGGTCCTCGCGCAGCGCGCTTGTGTTTTCCGTCTGGACATAGCCCGGCGCCACGGCGTTCACAGTGACACCGTTTTCGGCCCATTCATTGGCCAGGGCTTTAGTCATGCCTGTGAGGGCGTGCTTGCTTGCCGCGTAGGAGGCCACGTTGATCCCTCCCTGGAAGGCAAGCAGCGACGCCGTGCTGATCACCGAACCTGCCCGGCGGGAGACCATGCCGGCCCCGAACGCTTGGCTGAGGACGAAGGCTGAGTCGAGGTTCGTGGTGAGGATCCGGCGCCAGTCGGAGAAGGAGGTCTTCAGCGCCGGCGCGCGGGAGATCGTGCCGGCATTGTTGACGAGGATGTCAACAATGTGCTGCTCGGAGACTGCGCGCGCAGTGCGTGCCACTTCCCGTGGTTCCGTGAGGTCGCAGACCACCACGGTTACCTTCCGGGAGAGGTCCTCGCACGCTTGGCGGGTTCTGTGCAGGCTTGCTTCACTCCGTCCCCACAAGATGATGTCGGCGCCGGCGCTGGCCAGTCCTTCCGCGGCGGCGGCCCCTATCCCGGAGGAGGCTCCGGTGACCAATGCGGTCTGGCCCGAGAGCTCGAACATCGAATCGATCATGACAGCCTCGCGGTGGCGACCGCGTCCATGTCGTCATAGGCCAGGTTCTCACCTCCGGTGGCCCACACGAACTTGTATGAAGCAGTTCCGGCGCCGAAGTGGACAGACCAGGGAGGGCTTATGACCGCCTCGCGGTCGGCTACCACGATGCTGCGAGTTGCGGAAGGCTCGCCGCAGAGGTGGACGACCCGCTCGCTCTCGGGCAGGTCGAAGTACAGGTAGACCTCGGTCCGGCGGTCGTGTGTGTGGCACGGCATGGTGTTCCACACGCTTCCGGGTGCGAGGGTCGTGATACCCATGGCAAGCTCGCAGGAGGCCGCTCCCTCGTTGTGAACGTACTTTCGGATGGTGCGCCTACTTGCGGAGGCGTCTTCTCCGACGTGCGCTGTCTGAGCTTGGTCTCGGGGGATCAGTGTTGTGGGCAGGGGCTTGTGAGCGGGAACAGACACGAGGTAGAAGACCGCGTCCCCTGAAACGCTGAGGCTCTGCGTGCCCTGCCCGACGTAGAGAATGTCCTCAGCGTCCAAGGTGTAGCTCGTCCCATCTGCGGCGACCATGCCTGTTCCGGAGAGGCAGACAACGCCCAGTTCGCGGCGATCGCACAAGGCCGCGGCCCGGATCTCTTCTGGGGGCAGGAGTTCGAGGCTGCCGCCTGCGGGCATGGCTCCGCCGATGAGTACGCGGTCGTGGTGGCTCAGGCAGAAGCGCACCGCTCCGGGCACGAACAGGTCCTCCACAAGCATCCGTCTCCGGAGTGCCGCTGGGGGCAGGGTCTCGAACTCGGACGGATGGGTGGTTAGTCGAACATCGGTCATGGTTTCTCCAAGAAGTGGGATGTCTTTGAGTTTCCCGTGTGACGGAAAGGGCTTTCCTTCGGGCGGAATGTGTATCAGTATGCATGACATACCTGATTCACGCCATACCGATTGGCGCTCCGTTCGGTCCTTCTGAAAATTCCCCAGAGAGGTGGAAACCCCATGAGACTGCGCACCAAAATCACTGCCGTCTGCGCGGTGGTCGCAGCAATGAGCCTCACAGCCTGCGCGCCTGGCCCAGCAGCACCGCCGTCGTCGAGGCCGCCAGCGCGCCAG
Source organism: bacterium RCC_150 (assembly GCA_041360635.1). Lineage (GTDB taxonomy): Bacteria > Actinomycetota > Actinomycetes > Actinomycetales > Micrococcaceae > Arthrobacter. The sequence goes on from JBFUPP010000017.1 coordinate 81,842, forward strand.
CGACAATCGACTTCAACAGCTTCAAGGGCCAGACACTGACGTACGTGTACTTCACGGACGGTCCCGACGAACAGGCCACCAGGAATGCCATCGCGAAGTTCGAGGCGGCCACAGGCGCAAAGGTGGATCTGCAGATCGTCCCGTTCGCCAACCTGGCCACCTCGCTGCAGGCACGCCTGTCCGCGAACAATGCCCCCGAGGTCGCCAGGGTTGCGGACTGGCACCCCTATGCGGACCAGGAGATCGACTTCAAGCAGTACTTTGGCAGCAACTATCCTTCCGAGTTCACTGCGGGGGCGGCCTCCATGGCCCAGGACCACGCCGGCCGCATGCTCGCCGTCCCCAGCGATACCACTATCAACGGCCCGATGATCAACGTCGACGCCTTCAAGAAGGCCGGAGTCGAGGTGCCCGCCAAGTGGACGTGGGATGAGCTCGTGGCAGACGCCAAGAAGGTGGCAGCAGCCAACAACATGCAGTACTCGGTAGCCATCGACAAGTCTGGTCATCGGCTGAGCACATTGCTGAGCCAGTTCGGCACCGTGATGATCGGACCGGACGGGAAGAACGCTCTTGACAAGGACAAGGCTGCGAAGGCCCTGACATTCTTCACCGACCTAGTTAAGAGCAACACCGCGCCGAAGGACTTCTGGCTGGGCTCCGGAAGCAAGTACTCGGGTGCCAATGAGATCTTCCTCGCCGGGCAGGTACCTGTCTACCTTTCGGGGCCATGGCAGGTCGGAGCGTTCGCGAAGAGCGCTAGCTTCAGCTGGGCGGCTGTGCCGAATCCTTGCGCTGAGCGGTGTGGCGGCTTCCCCGGCGGCAAGTTCATGATCGCGTTCAAGAACAGCAAGAACCCGACCCTGGCTGCAGCCTTCGTCCAGTGGATGAACCGGAACGAGAACCAGGGTGAGGTCGACAAGACGGCGTACTGGCTTCCAACACGCCAGGACCTGGCGACCTCGGGTATTCAATACCCCAGCCGCGGAAGCGACATGAACGTGTTCCTTTCACAGATCACGACCACGCCGGTCGATACCTGGACGGCCGCCAACAGCCCGGCATTCACCGCCTCCGCAACCGCGTTGATCAATGAGACTGACAAAGTCATCGCGGGTCAGCAAGACGTTGCAACCGCGGTAGGCAATCTCTCCGCCGCGATCGACAAAGCCATCAAGGCGACGTCATGACCGCTATCGCCCATGTGCGCCCCCCAAGAGTTCCCGCTTGGCTGCGGGGCAGGCGGCTGGCGCCCTACCTGTTCGTCTTGCCGAACATGGTGATCTTCGGAATCTTCACTATCTGGCCGGCGATCAATGGGTTCAACCTGAGCTTCTTCGACAGCAGCAACGGCCGGACCTACCGGCCCGTCGGGACCGGCAACTACGGCCGCATCCTCGGGGACTCGGAGTTCTGGGGCGTGGCGCTGCACACCGTGCTATTCGCCGTCGGCTTCGTCCTGCTCAGCACCGTCCTTGCCACGGCGCTAGCGCTGATGCTCAACTCCCAACGCCGCGGGCGGGGCGCTCTCAGCGCCGCCTACTTCCTGCCTGTCCTGATCTCCCCGGTAGTCGTCGGCATCATCTGGAGGGCGGCCCTGGACCGTACGACCGGACTGGTGAACCAAGTCCTGTCCGGCCTTGGACTCGGCCAGCCCGGGTGGCTCGTCCAATCTGACTTGGCGCTCTTGTCGATCATCCTCGTCGGAACGTGGATTCATCTTGGCTTCTATGCCATGATCCTCATCTCAGGACTGCAGTCCATCGACACCTCGCTCTACGAGGCAGCCAAGATAGACGGTGCCAGCAGCTGGCAGCTGGTGCGCTTGATCACCCTGCCGCTCCTGCGGCCGACAATGCTGGTGGTCATTATCCTCGCCACGATCGCCGGCTTCCAAGCCTTCGACTTCGTCTACACGCTCACGGGCGGCGGTCCTGTTGGCGCCACCACCCTGATCGTGCAGTACATCTATGAGAACGCCTTCAGCTACCCGATTCAGTATGGGCTGGCCAGCGCAGCCGCCGTGATCCTGTTCGTTGTGGTATTCGCTGTCACGTTCGTCAACTACGTGATCGGACGAAAGAGTGAGTCCATATGAGCGCCCAGACCAGCTCCATCCGCACTTCCCAAACCCCTTCAGGCGAGCGTCCACAGAACACGTGGACCTCGACCGGCGGGCGGGCACCCAGTACCGGGGCCGTCATTCGCATGACGCTGCTCATCGCAGGTGCCCTGATGGTGATCGCCCCGGTGGTGTGGGCCGCCATGTCTTCGTTCAAGACACAGACGGAGCTTGCGCAGACTCCACCCACACTGTGGCCGAACCAACCCACCTTGGACAACTACACCACCGGACTCCAGGCCTTCGACTTCGCGCGCTACCTGACAAACAGCCTGATCGTCACCATAGCCGCAACGGTGCTGACCTTGGCCGTCAACTCGATGGCCGCGTATGCGCTCTCGAAGTACAACTTCCGTGGCCGTACTGTGTTGTTCCTGATCATCCTCTCGACCATAATGATCCCCCTGCAGGTCATCCTCCTGCCGGTCTACCAGGTCGTATCTTCCTTCGGCATGGTCAATTCGCTCTGGGGCCTGATCATCCCACCGGCGGCGACGCCGACTGGAGTCTTCCTGCTGCGTCAATACATGCTGACCCTGCCGGACGAGATGATCGAGGCCGCGCGCATCGATGGCGCCGGCGAGTTCAAGATCTTCCTGCGGATCATCTTGCCGCTCAGCCGGCCCGCACTTGCGGTCGTGGCGATCTTCTCGGTGATCTGGCGCTGGAATGATTTCCTCTGGCCGCTCATCGTGGCCCAAGATGAGTCGAAACAGACCCTGCCGGTGGCCATCGCGAGGTTCGCGAGCCAGCAGGCCATCCCGTTCAACCAGATCCTGGCAGTCTCCGTCGTGACCATCATCCCGATTATCGTCATCTTCTTATTCCTACAGCGGCACATCATCGCCGGGCTCGCCCAGGGAAGCATCAAATGAACGGTGAGCCGAGCACGTCTGGAATCCAGGGGGGACGCACGGTGCACACTCTGGACGGGTACGGGTTTATCCGGGACTGGCTGGTCAGCCCGGCTTGGAGTAGCCGGTGCGATGACCTGACGGATGTCCTCGACGCTCAGGGAAGCCCCTGGGGTTCCCGTGGGAGATGGGTGCTGACGAATGGCCCGGACGCTGCCCCACTGAAGGCGCGCCTCTACCGGCAACACCCGCTGCTGGTCGAGCAGGACCTGCCGGAGATCGTCGAAGGCGGGGCCATCAGCTGGGCCCGGTCTGCGGGAGATTCTCCGTCCGCAGGCCAGTGGGAGCGGGTGCACGCCGGATCGGACGGACTCGTTGACTGGAGTGGCTTTTGCTTCAGTCCTGAGTACCGCCATGCCGTTGCCGCCACGACCCTGGAGGTGGATCAAGCCGAGTACCGGGAACTTGAGATCGCAAGCACTGGCCCGGTGGCCGTCTTCGCGGCAGGGAAGCTCGTGCTGGCCACCGAGGAATTTGGTTACATGGAACCCATCCGGCACCGAATCCGCCTGCGGCTCGAGTCAGGGACTACCCGCCTCGTCATTGCCACCTGGCAGGTCGCCTTCCGCGAGTGCCGGCACGTGCTGGCGGTTAATGTGCAAGGCCTGCCCGTCCGTGTCGTCCTTCCCTCGCCGACTGCGGACGAGCACGCGTCCCGCGTCGCCGAACAAATCCTGGATGCCATAGGAGTGGGACCGTGGGCGGGCCTAGACGGCACAACGCGGATCACCGGTCCCGCGGGGAGCAGGCTGCTCGTCTCAGTCAATGGTGCCCCCGCCCTGCCCGTGCGCCTGGATGGCGGGACAGCGGTTGCGGCGCTAGGGACAGAAGAAGCCCGGGCCGAGGCGGAAAACGAAGCCGAAGTCATGCTCGGCACCGGCGAGAACGAGCTGGCGATCTCCGTCGACGACCCACGGGCTCCTGTCTACCGCATCGCGCGGACAGGGAGCCTTCCGTTGCTGCGGCGAGACCGTCCGGAATCGGTACCGGCCGTGTGGCGACGCGAACTGCTGGAGCACGTCGCGAACGGGGGACCGAGCGTAGCTAGGGCCATCGCCCGGAACTCCCTGAAGCCAAGCGGGACCATAGACCCGGCGGACCTCAGCGTTTCGCTCCGGATGATACGGGAACGGCACGACTGCGCGGACTTCGAGGCCGTCGGGCTCGTGCACGTTTGGCGCAGGACGCCTGAAGAATCCTGGACATCCGAGCTCCGCGAGGACGTCCGGAGCGCTCTGACCGGTTTCAAGTATTGGATCGACCAGCCCGGACTCGACACCATGTGCTACTTCACCGAGAACCACCAGTTCGTCTGGCACACAGCCGAGTTGCTCACGGGGGAGCTCTTCCCCGATGCGACCTTCCTCAACACGGGGTGGACCGGCCGCCGGCACGCCGAACATGCGGCGTCGCTGGCGGAGGAATGGATGAGGCGAAAGCTCGCCGGCGGGTTCAGCGAGTTCGATTCCAATGCGTACCTCGCCATTGACGCATTCGCCCTGGTGTCATTGCTGGAGTTTGCGGCGTCCTCTGAAATCCGCCAGCTCGCCGAAGCACTCCTCGACAAGGCCCTCCTCACCCTCGCCGCCAATTCCTGGAACGGAGTCCACGGCGCAGCCCACGGCCGCTCGTACACACCCACTCTGCGCAGCGCCCGGTTCGAGGAGACCGCGCCGATTATGTGGCTCCTGTGGGGAGTCGGTGCACTCAACCAGGCGGCCCTTCCGGCGACGGCCTTGGCCACGGCCGATCACTACAAGCTCCCGGCCGTTATCTCGCGTCTCGTGCACGAGCAACCGGAGGAATGGTATGGGCGACAGGTCTACCGCGGCGAATACCGCACTCACAATGACCTGCTCTCCCGCCCATACCAATCGGACCTGCGGGTGTGGCGCACTCCTGATGCGATGCTCTCGAGCGTCCAGGACTACCGCGCGGGACTGCCAGGGCTGCAGGAGCACATCTGGGGCGCCACGCTGGGCTCGGAAGTCCAGGTGTTCGCCACGCATCCCGCTGCCGACACCATCAGCTCCTCCGCACGCCCCAATCGTTGGGCGGGACAGCGGATCCTCCCACGTGTCCACCAAGATAGGGACACTGTCTTAGTCCTACACCGCATCCCTGAAGACGACTGGGCGGGCACCACGCACCTCTGGTTCCCCGCCGCGCTATTCGACGAGTGGCGGCGGGCGGGCTCATGGCTCGCCGGACGGGTCGGCAACGGCTACGTCGCGATTGCGGCTGCCGGCGGGTTTCGTCCTGAACTGACGGGCGACGAATCATGGCAGTGCTGGTGGCCCAACAGCGACGGTAGGGCTTATGTGGCGACAGTCGGGCGGCGAACCGCCGACGGGTCCTTCAAGGACTTCGTCGAGGGCCTCGCTGAACCGCTGTTCGGGGGAAGCCTGCACGAACCTTCTGTGACTTGGAGGGCGCGCGACGGACGTGTCCTCGGCCTAGCTTGGTCTCAGGCATTCACAGTGGACGAAAGGCCAGCCGGACTCGGTCCGGATGGACTTCTCGAAATCCCGCCCCATCTTGACAACCCCGCCTGCCGACAGGAATTCGACGCCGACCGCCTTGAGGTCGCGTGGGCAGGCGAACAACTCATTATCGACAACATGAGCGGCCGCCGCCTCGTCCCCGACAGCGGCGTGCCTCTCGCACTCACGACGAAGGAGATCTGACATGGCTGGCGAAGACCTAACCTCAAGCCTTCTCGCCGCACCCCCTCTTGCCCCGCTGAATGGAAAAGCGCTCTCGATAGAGGCTTTGCTGTCCTTGGGTGAGCGGATTGAAGACCGGACCTGGAAGGACGGCCTACCCAACTTCTTCTGGGGGGAGGGGGTCTGCCTGCTGGGGATGATCCGGCTCGCCGAAGCCGCCGAACGACCGTTCCCCCAACGAGTGCGCGACTGGACCGACCGTCAGGGCGTCAACGACCTCCAGCCCGACCATGTCAACCACCTTGCCCCGGGGATTGCCGCAATCATGGACGGGCGGCCGAGTTCGTTGGAGCTGGCCGACCGGCTCATGACGTGGCTTCAGTCAAGTGGCGTGGTGACACGAGCAGTGAACGGGGCGATCGAACACTGGCCCGAGGGCGTCTGGGCCGACACCGTTTTCATGGGAGGACTGTTCCTGGGACATCTGGGGGCCGCCCGACACGATGCCGAACTTGTGTCCGAACTCGGTAGGCAGTGGCTCGCGCATGCCGAGATCCTGCAGGACGAGGAAACCGGCATGATGGTCCATGGCTCGCACCTCGGACGCGCCGTCAGAAGTTTCTGGGGTCGGGCCAACGCATGGATGGCACTCAGCGGGGTCGAGTATCTCGAGCTTGCCGAGCGCTTCCCGACACTGTCGGAGCAGAAGCTCGTCGACGCCGTTCGGGCTCGCCTGAGCCGCCAACTGCAGGCCCTGGCCGCATGCCAGCCGGACCACGGAGTGTGGAGTGTCCTAGTGGACGACCAGCCAGAGAACGCGGGGATCCTGGAGACGTCGGCCGCGGCAGGACTCGGAGCCGCAATGCTACGTGCCGAGCGGGTGCTGCCAGGGCTGCCCGATGCCGTGTGCGCGGCGGGATGGAAGGCCGTAGCTGGCGCGCTCGCATACGTCGACGAAGGCGGGGCGCTCACCAGAGTCAGTGCAGGCACCGTTCTACAGCTCGTGCCCTTCGGGTACAGCGTAATCCGCAACGACCGTCCCCAGCTCTGGGGCCAAGGCCTGGCACTCCATGCGATTGCCGCCGCGGTCACCTCCATCCGCCACGGAGCGGCTTCCTCCGGAACATTGCCGATTGACGCAACCGCAACTTACAGAGATGGCATCCGCCCACGGTGACCGTCGGTTTCTGCAATAAACACAAGCAATCCATCCGCGATAGGAGCCAGCAGTGGAGCCAAAAACAGTTCTCTCACGGAGCCTGAAGTGACGCCTTTGGATGTCCTGTGCGTGGGGGAAACAATGGCTGTCGTCACCCCTGCAGAAGCCCAGCCCCTTAGCCAGGCGGACGAATGCCTTTTGGGCTTTGGGGGAGCGGAATCCAGCGTCGCCGCCCATCTTGCTGAGTTCGGCTACCGCGTCGCATGGGCCAGCCGGCTCGGCAAGGACCCCTTCGGCGACCGCATCATGGACGGACTGGCGGCTCGTGGGGTGGACATCAGCCTGGTGATCCGTGACGGACCATCTCCCACAGGCGTCTACTTCAAGGATCCCGACCTCGGCCATGGCCCGCGGACCCTCTACTACCGTGCCGGGTCCGCAGCTTCCCACATGTCGCCGAGGGACTGCGAGGCATGGCCATTGGAGCAGACAGGGTGGATCCACACGAGCGGTATCAATCCAGCGCTGTCGGAGAGCTGCTCTGCGCTCACCCGCCATCTGCTCACACAGGGCCGGACCAAGGGCTACAAAGTCTCCTTCGACGTGAACTATCGCCCCGCACTCTGGGCCGTGGAGATCGCCGGTCCCCGGCTTCTTGAACTCGCCGGCTTGGCCGACGTAGTGCTGGTTGGCCTCGACGAAGCGGAGACCCTATGGGGCTGCAGGACCGCCGAGGAGGTCGCCGCGCTCCTGCCCGATCCGCTGCACCTGGTCGTCAAGGACTCGGCCATCGAAGCGGTGGAGTTCATTCGCGAAGGGAAGACAGCCCAACACGTCGTCCGGGTTCCCGCCCACAGGGTGGACGTCGTCGAACCCGTCGGCGCCGGCGACGCGTTCGCTGCGGGCTACCTCGCAGCACTCTTCCGCGGAGACGAGTCCGAGGACCGGCTGGCGCTAGGCCACTCGTTCGCGGCGTGGACCCTTGGGACCCGCGCCGACTTCCGCCCCGGGCACGGAACCCGGCCCCGCGCCTACGGGGTCGCCCAAACCGTGCCGCGACCCGCTGATAACACCGAGCTGAGAAAGAGAACCCATTGACGCAAAAACTACCCAGCGACTGGTTCCCCGATGACTTCTTCCGCGTTCCGGTCATAGCCGTTCTGCGCGGACTCACCCCCGACGAAGCCGTCAAGCGCGCCACGCGCGCATGGGACGCCGGAGTAGAACATGTCGAGGTGACCATCGAGACGCCCGATGCCATACCCTCGCTAGCAGCAGTCGCCCACGCCGCGGCCGAACGGGGTGTGGCCGTCGGGGCGGGGACCATCTTCGATAAAGAACAATTGGATGCTGTCGAAGCCGCAAACGCGTCATTCACCGTGTCCCCTGGCCTGGAGGAAGCAGTGATCACCGAAAGCATCAGGCGCGGCATCCCGCATCTTCCCGGAGTTTCGACAGCCAGCGAGATCATTCGTGCCCGGGCATTCGGTTTGAGGTGGCTCAAGGTGTTTCCTGCCTCAGTCCTGGGGCCTGAGTGGATCAAAGCCATGAAAGGCCCCTTCCCGGACATCCGGTTCATTGCCACTGGCGGCATGAGGGCCGCAACTGCGCCAGGCTATCTGACCGCGGGAGTCAACGTCGTCGGACTCAGCTCCGACTTCGCTTCCGATGAGGGCGCAGCAGCGGTAAGGGAGCTCCTCGCATCCTTATAGGTGACGGGAACATCCACACCTCAACCGCGGCGCCTTCGGACATTGAGCAGAATCCGGCGCACACCTTCGCCTCCGACGCACATCCCCTTCAGCGACAGGAATATGCACTGGCGACACTGGAATACCAGCGTCGCCAGTCCATATGTCTGTCGGGGGTCCATTTACCCGTCGAAAACCTGCACCGCGCATGATGGCAACGCTGTGGCAAATTTTGGCAACCGGTTGACAAGCTATTGCCGGGCCGCGGAATATTGATCTATGTCACAGTCGATTGCCGCCCATCCCGACCGACTCCTACCCGCGGATCCCGGGACGCGCAGCATCGCGCGAGCCCTCTTGGAACGGGTTCAGGACCTGCCGATCATTTCCCCGCATGGCCACGTTGACGCAGCTGTCATCGAGCATGACACCCCGTTCCCCGATCCGGCGGCGCTTCTGGTCACCCCGGATCACTATGTCACCAGGCTCATCCACGCGAGCGGCGTTCCCTTGGAGCGCCTTGGCGTCGGCCCGGAGAGCGGGACGCAAGCCGGCCCCCGTGAAATCTGGCGCGCGTTTTGTGAAGCCTGGCCGCTCTTCGACGGCACAGCGTCCGGATACTGGCTCCGGACACAGTTCGAAACCGTCTTTGGGCTCCATGCCGAGCCCAGCGCAGAAAACGCGGGCGCCAGTTACGACGCGATTTCAGCACGCCTTCGGGAACCCGGGTTCCGTCCCCGGCGGCTTTTCAAGGACTTCAACATCGAGGTCCTCGCCACCACAGACGATCCATTGGACGAGCTCGCCAGCCACAAAGCCATTGCCGCGGACCCGTCCTTTCACGGGCGCGTGCTGCCCACCTTCCGACCGGACTCGTACCTGAACATCGCTCACCCGACCTGGAACACCAACGTTGAGCGCCTCATCGAAACCGCCGGTGGAGGCGCCACGGGTTACGCGGGATACATCAAGGGATTGGAAAACCGGAGGCGCTACTTCGTGGACCACGGCGCAGTATCCGCCGACCATGGAGTCCGTACTCCCGCGACCCTCAAACTCGACGACGACGCCGCCGGCCGCCTGTTCGAACTGGCCCGCTCGGGCAAGGCCACAACCCAGGACCGTGACGCCTTCGAAGCCCACATGATGTACCAGATGGCGAGGATGTCCGTGGAGGATGGCCTGGTCATGACCATCCACCCCGGCTCGTTCCGCAACCACCACGAGCCGACGTTCAATGCCTACGGCGCAGACACCGGCCACGACATCCCCGTGGCCATCAACTACACGGAGGCCATCCGCCCGCTGCTCCAGGATTTCGGCACCGCAAAGGACTTCCACCTGGTGCTCTTCACCCTGGACGAGACCGTGTTTTCAAGGGAGCTGGGTCCGCTTGCCGGTTTCTACCCTTCCGTGTACCTCGGTGCACCCTGGTGGTTCCTCGACGCGCCGGATGCGATGCTCCGCTTCCGCTCGGCCGTCACCGAGACCACGGGCTTCTCGCGTTCTTCCGGGTTCATCGACGACACCCGCGCCTTCTGTTCCATTCCTGCCCGCCACGACGCTTCCCGCAGGATCGAAGCGTCCTTCCTGGCACGGCTGGTCGCCGAGCATCGGATCAGCGAAGACCGCGCCCACGAGATCATCGTGGATGTCGTCGACTCCGCACCGCGAAGGGTCTTCAAACTGTGAGCGCGGCCCAGAACGAGGCCAAGCCAAGGCTCAGCCGCGCTATCAAGCTCGCGCCAAAAGCCCCCATCCGCATGGTGCACATTGGCTTGGGCGCTTTCCACCGCTCGCACCAGGCCTGGTACACCCAGCATGCCGGGGACGCCGCGGAGTGGGGCATCGCCTCCTTTACCGGCCGCCGTCCCGATGCGGCAGACGTCCTGGCCGCCCAGGACGGGCTCTACACCTTGGTGGAGCGCGCCGACGCCGGCGATTCCTTCGAGGTCATCTCCAGCATTGTCGAAGCAGTGGACGGCGCCGACGTCGCACGTTTCCTCGAGCTTGCGGCCGCGCCGCTGACGTCGGTGATCACGCTCACCATCACCGAGGCGGGGTACCGCCTCAACGCCGCCGGCGACCTCGATAAGGAGGCGCCCGACGTCGTCCGGGACCTTGGCGTGCTCCGCTCCGGCGCCCCAGGGGACGGCAAGCCGACGACGCCGTTGGGCCGTTTGGTCTCGGGCCTCGCCGCTCGCAGGGACGCCGACGCCGGCCCCCTCGCCGTCGTCTGCTGCGACAACCTCTCGGACAACGGCACCGTTGCACGCAACGCGGTGGTCGGGATGGCTGCCGCCTTCGACGTGGAGCTTGCGGCGTGGATCAATGCGAACATCAGCTTCGTCAGCACTTCCGTGGACCGTATTACCCCGCGCACCATGGAAGAAGACCTCGACGCCGTCGCCCGCGCTTGCGGCTACATCGACGAAACGCCTGTTGTCACCGAACCCTTCCGCAACTGGGTCCTGAGCGGCGATTTTCCGGCCGGACGCCCCCGCTGGGAGGACGCCGGGGCCGTCTTCGTGACGGAGATCGAGCCCAACGAAAACCGGAAGCTGTGGCTCTTGAACGGCGCCCACTCGCTCCTCGCATACGCCGGCCAACTGCGCGGCCACAACACCGTGGCGGAAGCGCTCGCCGACGAGACTTGCCGGGGTGCGGTCGAAGAATTCTGGGACGAGGCGGCGAACCACCTCACCCAGAAGGGCCTGGATATCCCGGAATATCGGACGGCCTTGCTTGAGCGCTTTGGCAACTCGCGAATCGCCCACCATCTTTCGCAGATTGCGATGGATGGCAGCAACAAGCTGCGTATGCGTGCGTTGCCAGTTCTTCGCGCGGAACGCGCGGCGGGGCGTTCCGGCGTGGCCGCAGCCCGCATGATCGCCGCCTGGGCGCTGTACGCCGCCGTCGCGGAGGAGCTCCAGGACCCCCTGGCGTCGGACATTGCTGCCGCGAACACCCTCCAAGGGAGCGCCCGAATCGAAGCCCTGGTCCGCCTGCTGGATCCGGAACTCGCGGCCGATTCGGGGATCATCAGCCTCGTGCATGAACTGGCGGAATCATTGCCGGGACGGGCCATCCCCATGCTGCCGAAATCCGTGCCCTAGATCCTCCTTCCTCCTCCCCGCTGACCCAAACATCGCCAGCTCCCGCCGAAAGCCTGTCCCCGAAAGGAAAGCCGTGAAAATCATTGCCGCGGAGGTCTTCGTGACCAGCCCGTCCCGCAACTTCGTCACCCTCCGTGTTACCACCGAGGACGGGGTGACCGGTATCGGCGATGCCACGCTCAACGGCCGGGAACTCGCCGTTGCCGCGTACTTGAAGGAACACGTCGCCCAGTTGCTGATTGGCAAGGATCCGCACCGGATCGAAGACACGTGGCAGTTCCTCTACCGGTCCTCGTACTGGCGGCGCGGGCCCGTGACTATGGCGGCGATTGCCGCCGTCGACATGGCTTTGTGGGACATCAAGGGCAAGGTGGCCGGGCTGCCTGTCTACCAGCTCCTGGGCGGGGCGTCGCGAAACCGGCTGCGGGCCTATGGCCACGCTTCGGGTTCGGATATTCCTTCCCTGTTCGACTCGGTCCGGGAGCACCTGGAACTCGGTTACAAATCGATCCGGATCCAGACCGCCATCCCCGGCATCAAGGCCGTCTATGGAGTGGCGGCGCAGGCCCAGGCTTCGGGTGAACGTTACGATTACGAGCCCGCCGGCCGTGGTGCCTTCCCGCTGGAAGAGGACTGGGACACCCGGGCGTACCTGCGCCACCTGCCGACAGTCTTCGAAGCTGTGCGCAACGAATTCGGCCCGGAAATCCCGCTGCTGCACGACGGCCACCACCGCATGACGCCCATCCAGGCCGCGAAGCTCGGCAAGGCCCTGGAACCCTACGACCTGTTCTGGCTCGAGGACTGCACCCCTGCCGAGAACCAGGAAGGCTTGCGGCTGGTCCGCCAGCACACCACCACCCCGCTGGCCATCGGAGAAGTCTTCAACACGGTCTACGACTACCAGACACTGATCAAGGAACAGCTGATCGACTACGTCCGTGCCGCATCCACGCACTTCGGCGGGATCAGCCCGTTGAAGAAGGTCATGGATTTCGCCGCGCAGTACCAGATCAAGTCCGGCTTCCACGGCCCAACGGACATTTCCCCCGTGGGCTTTGCCGCGCAGCTGCACGTGGGCCTGGCCATCCACAACTACGGCATCCAGGAATACATGCAGCACTCGGACAAGACGAACACGGTGTTCGAACAGTCCATGACCTTCAAGGACGGCTACCTGCACCCGGGCGATCAGCCAGGCCTCGGCGTCGAATTCAACGAAGAAGCCGCCAATTCCTTCCCCTACCAGCAGGCCTACCTGCCGTACAACCGCCTCGTGGACGGCACTGTCCATGACTGGTGATGCTGATACGGTCGGTGCGGGCTGCCACCACGTGGTGGTGATGGGGGTCTACGGCTGCGGGAAAAGCACCGTGGGCGCCGCCCTCGCCGAGGGTATCGGCGCGCGGTTCCTCGACGGCGATACTCTCCATCCGGCGTCGAACATTGCCAAGATGGCGGCCGGAACGCCGCTCGACGACGGTGACCGCGCACCGTGGCTGGCCGAGATCGGCCGGCGCTTCGCCGCCGTCCCGGGCGAGGGCCTTGATCGCGTGCAGCGCGCTCAGGCGTACGTACCGGGACATCATCCGCAGAGAGGATCCATCCGTGGTGTTCGTCCACCTGGACGGCACGCGGGAACTACTGGACCAACGGGTGAATTCCCGTCCGGGACACTTCATGCCGCCGGCGCTGTTGGACTCCCAACTCGCCACGCTGGAAGCGCTCGACGGCGGGGAAGCCGGTATCGTCGTCGACATCGCCGAAGCGGTGCCGGACCTCGTATCAACCGCTGCCACCTGGCTGGGTCAGGCTGTCCGCCTCGATATTGCCGGCTGAGAGTGTGTTTCGGTCACACAAAATGGCTTACGTAGAATGGAAGCCATGACTTCCGCCGCAATCCCCGCCGTTGATACAACCGCCGCCCGCGCACGCCTGCTCGAACTAATCAAGGAGCTTGCTGTTGTCCGCGGCAAGGTGATCCTGTCCAGCGGCGCCGAAGCCGACTACTACATCGACCTTCGCCGCATCACCCTGCACCACGAGGCGTCGAAGCTGGTGGGCCAGGTCATGCTGTCCATGATTGACGACGCCGGGATTCCCGTTGAGTGCGTCGGCGGCCTCACCATGGGCGCAGACCCGGTCGGAACCGCCGTGATGCACGCAGCCGCGGACGCCGGCCGCGCGGTCGACGCTTTCGTGGTCCGGAAAGCACAGAAGTCCTACGGCATGGGCCGCCAGGTGGAAGGCCCCTCGGTGGAAGGCCGGAACGTGGTGGTCCTCGAGGACACCTCCACCACAGGCGGCTCGGCACTGACCGCCGTCGAGGGCGTTCGAAAAGCCGGCGGCAACGTGGTGGCCGTCGCGGTGATCGTGGACCGCGACACGGGAGCCAAAGAAAAGATCGAAGCCGAAACCGGTGTGCCGTACCTGTTCGCATTCGGCAAGGACGAGCTCGGCCTCGACTGATCCGCGTTTCCGCGCTTATGAAGCCGCGTGGTTACACCCTGTTCATAAACTCCCAAGGACAAGCGCCTAAGCTGGCTGCGTGAAGTTTCGGGACGGCAAGTGCCCGCGCATTCATGAACGCGGGCAGGACCCGGGCTCCCTGGCCCGGGTCCTGCGCCACGCCGCCGAACTGAAGAGCTTCTCGCGCCGAACGTTCCTCATCGGGGCCGGAGCGTCAAGCGCCTTGGCCGCGGATATGTTGTTCACGCGCCAAGTCCAGGCCGAGCGTAGGAGCACCAAGATCCTCACGGTCGATGATGACGTCGCGCAACGCTACTACCCCAACGCCAGTTGGATCATCTTCCCGGGATTCAAGACAAGTTGGGAAGAGGCGCAATGGATCCTCATTTCCCTCCGCGACGCGCTGAGGCAGCGTGGCCAGCTCTCCGCCGTCGGATACTCCAACCTCGGATTGGACGTGAGCGACGTCGTCGACGCCGTCGCCGCCCACGTCAAGGAGCGGAAACTGGACACCCTCTACTTCTACGGACACAGTTTCGGAGGCATGCTCGCCACCGAGGTCGCTGCGCTCCTGCGCGAAAGGAACGACGTCGGGGTCAAGCTGATCTTGCTGGATTCCTCGCCCTTCAGCAAGTACGACATCCTGGACCAAAGCTGGTTCGACGGCGTCGTGTTCCTGTATGAAAGCGGGTTCCAAGTGCCGTCCGTGCTCCGGGGCGGTTACGAGCTGGGCGAACGGGTGGTCAACAAGCACGAACGGACGTGGGGGCAGATCTGGAACCAGACGCTCGAGCAGCTTTCCCCCATCGCGCCGTCAAGCGTCCTGATCCAGAGCGAATCCGACTACATCTACCACTTCGACGGCACGCGGTTCGTGGACAGGCTCGGGGACACGAAGATGGCGTTCATCGGAAACCCCCGGGATGACACGGTGAACTATGAAACCGCGCGCGCAGGATGGGCGAAGACGTTCCCGCTCAACATGGCCTCCACAGGTCGCCGGACCGACGGCGCCCTCCCGCCGCACGCGAGCCCGCAATGGAACCCCTTCATCTATAAGCCCATCGTTGAGGACCTGCAGAACGAGCTCTTCCCCCTGCCGCGGGCCGGCTCGCGGGTGGTGTTCTACTGACATGGCGTTCTTCGGGGCGATCAACCGCTGGGGTGATCAACCGCTGCGGAGGGCGTCCAGCTCGGCGTTCGTCAGGCCGCCGTCGAGCAAGTAGTCCGCTGCCGTTCCGAACTCGCGCGCGAACCCGTCCAAGAAATAGCGCATCGCGCCTTCGGGCGATTGCAGCAACATCAGCGAAGGGCTGAACGCTTCCTCCGGGACCGCGGGTAGAGCCAGCCGCCACGTTGCCGCCATCGTTTCAAGCATGAGCGGAAGGGCCGGCGTGCTTGCCGTGTAATCCGCCACAATCACGTGTTCGTCGGCCCCGGCGAGGAGGAGCGCCAAAGCGGCTACGACGCCGGTGCGGTCCTTTCCGAGCGAACAGTGGATCAGCGTCCGCTTGCCCTGGGCGACGGGTCGTAGCGATGCAGCCACCCAGTCGGGCCGGGCCCGGACCCAACCCAGGTACAGCTCGCCCAAATCCTCCGCTGTATGGATGGATTCGAAACCGCCGGTTGCCGTGCGCGGATCAAGTGGATTCTCGATGAGCTCCACCTTTTCGCCGGATGCCGTGCCGGCGGCCGGGGTATTGCCGGGCAGCGCGGGCGCGGACCCGTTCCGCAGCTGCCATGGAATGAGGGCCCGTTCATAACCGCTTCGAAGATCCACGAGTGCCTGGATGCCGTGATGCTCCAGGAACGCCGTGGTCTCGGCAGTGTCCATGCCGAACGGCTGGCTGCCCCTGAGAATCCTGCCGCCAGCCAGCGACCGGAGGTTCAATATGGCCACGGCACGACCCTTCCTGCCTAGATTTGGCTCTTGAGATCGGCCACCGAGTTCAAGACCTGGTTCGGCCGGAACGGGAAGGAGGCAATCTCTTCGCGCTGGGTGATGCCGCTCAGTACCAGGACGGTGTGCAGTCCGGCTTCCATGCCCGCCACGATGTCCGTGTCCATCCGGTCGCCGATCATGGCCGTGGTTTCGGAGTGGGCGTCGATCCTGTTCATGGCGGAACGGAACATCATGGGGTTCGGCTTGCCTACGATATACGGCTCACGCCCGGTGGCCTTCGTGATCATGGCAGCGATAGCTCCGGTTGCAGGCATCGGGCCATCCTGGGATGGACCGGTCGCGTCCGGGTTCGTCGCGATGAACCGGGCTCCGGCGAGGATGAGCCGCACCGCCATGGTGATCGCCTCGAAGGAATAGGTGCGGGTTTCGCCAAGCACCACGAAGTCCGGATTCTGGTCGGTGAGGATGAAGCCGGCCTCGTGGAGCGCCGTCGTGAGTCCCGCCTCGCCGATGGTGTAGGCGCGGTTGCCGGAATCGGAACCTTCCACCTGGTCCTTGAGGAACTGGGCGGTGGCAAGGGCCGAGGTCCAGATGTTCTCTTCAGGGACTTCCAAGCCGGACGAGCTGAGGCGGGCCGCGAGGTCACGCGGCGTGAAAATGGAATTGTTGGTGAGGACCAGGAACCGCTTGGAGGTGTCCACCCAGCGCTGGATCAGTTCAGCCGCCCCGGGAACTGCCTGGTTTTCGTGGACCAGGACGCCGTCCATGTCCGTCAGCCAGCATTCGATTTCGTGTCCGTTGCGGTAAAGGGATGAGCTCGTGGGGGCCTCGGTTGCGTTCGCCATGCTTTTCCTCCGCGTGTTGGCTGATTCTGTCTCCAAGTCTTTCATCTTTCGGCCAAGGCAACATCAGCCCGCGCTGCGTTACGGCCGTGGCGGCTAGGGTTGAGGGGTGACCGACGCACCCGAATCTCCAGCCCCCGCCGACTCCACGCCCGCGGAGGTTTCCGAACCGAAGGCGGAAGTCGGCGTCGGGCCCTGGGAAGGCGGGTGGCCGGAAGGCGAGCACTGGGACCCTGACTTGCTTGCCGACGGGGACCGGCGGAACGTCGTGGATAAGTACCGCTACTGGAAGCACGAGGCGATCGTGGCCGACCTCGACGCCCACCGGCACGATTTCCACATCGCGATCGAGAACTGGCAGCACGACCTCAACATAGGGACGGTCGTGCGGACCGCCAACGCCTTCCTCGCCAAGGAAGTCCACATCATCGGACGACGCCGGTGGAATCGTCGCGGGGCCATGGTCACCGACCGCTACCAGCACGTCCGCCACCACCCTACAGTCGAGGACTTCGTGGCCTGGGCCCAGGGGGAGGGGCTCGCGATCATCGGGATCGACATCTTCCCGGACTCCGTGCCCCTGGAGACCTATGACCTGCCCCGGAACTGTGTGTTGGTGTTCGGCCAGGAGGGTCCAGGACTGACTCCGGAGGTGCACGATGCCGCCGTCGCCACCCTTTCGATCGAACAATACGGCTCCACACGGTCCATGAACGCGGCGTCGGCTGCGGCGATCGCGATGCATGCTTGGATCCGCAGGCACAACTTCGGGCAGTCTGTGAGCTGCACGGTGGATTAGGGGTGCGAGTTTGGAGTGTTACTGAGCGGTGACCCGAAACACGCGCTGGATTCTTCAGTCGCTAGGATGGTGCCTAGCCGTATTGGTCTACTCCAGGGTCAACAAAACCCACAGACGAAAATCAGCATAGGAGTCAGCATGCCCATCGCAACCCCAGAGATTTACTCCGAGATGATCGACCGCGCGAAGGCCGGCGGCTTCGCATTCCCGGCCGTGAACGTCACGTCGTCGCAGACCCTGAACGCCGCCATCCGCGGATTCGCCGAAGCCGAGTCCGATGGCATCATCCAGGTCTCCACCGGCGGCGCAGCCTACTGGTCGGGTGCCTCGGTCAAGGACATGGTTGCCGGCTCCCTCGGCTTCGCAGCTTTCGCCCGCGAAGTCGCCAAGAACTACAACGTCAACATCGCCCTGCACACCGACCACTGCCCCAAGGACAAGCTGGACGGCTTTGTGCTGCCGCTGCTCGCCGCTTCCGAGCAAGCTGTCAAGGCCGGCAAGGACCCCATCTTCAACTCGCACATGTGGGACGGCTCGCACGAGACCCTCGGCGAGAACCTGCGCATCGCCCGCGAACTCCTCGAGCGTGCAGCAGCCGCCAAGATTATCCTCGAAGTTGAAATCGGCACTGTCGGTGGCGAGGAAGACGGCGTCGAGAACGAGATCAACGAGAAGCTGTACACCACCACTGAAGATGCGCTCGCCACCATTGAGGCACTCGGCGCCGGCGAAAACGGCCGCTACATGACCGCGCTGACCTTCGGCAACGTGCACGGCGTCTACAAGCCCGGCGGCGTGAAGCTGCGTCCGGAACTGCTCAAGCAGATCCAGTCCGAGGTTGGCGCCAAGATCGGCAAGGACAACCCCTTCGACCTCGTCTTCCACGGCGGCTCGGGCTCCTCCGACCAGGAAATCGCGGACGCTGTTTCCTATGGCGTCATCAAGATGAACGTCGACACCGACACCCAGTACGCCTTCACCCGCCCGGTGGCAGGCCACATGTTCACCAACTACGACGGCGTGCTGAAGGTCGACGGCGAGGTCGGCAACAAGAAGACCTACGACCCCCGCGTCTGGGGCGCCTCGGCTGAAGCCGGCATGGCTGCCCGCATCGTGGAAGCCGCCCAGCAGCTCGGTTCGGTTGGCAAGACCTTCTAATGTCTGACGAATTCCGTAGGAACCTCATGGGTCCCGAGCCAACCCTGCTGCCCGCAGAGACCGAGGTATACCAGCACCTCGCCCTTGGGCAGGAGGCGTTGGACCTCGTGGCCAAGTACCCCACGTCCTCGCTGTTGTGGGCGATCCTTGCCGAGGAAGCCTGGGCGGAGGGCCGGACCATCGATTCCTACGCCTATTCCCGCGTGGGGTACCACCGCGGCCTGGATTCCCTCCGGCGGAACGGCTGGCGCGGCGTCGGGCCCATCCCTTGGGAGCACGAGCCGAACAGGGGTTTCCTGCGCGCTCTGTACTCGCTGGGAAGGGCTTCGGCGGCGATCGGCGAGGCCGAGGAACCGGAGCGGATCGAGAAGTTCCTGAACGACTCCGATCCCGCCGCGAAGGCAGCGATCGAAGGCTAAGCCTCTCCGGCCCGCAGAACCAAAGAACGACGGCGACCCTCACCAAAAAGGTGGGCGTCGCCGTCGTCAGTTAATCCCGGAGGCTCAGTTAATCCCGGGCGCGGAGGGCCGCTTCGCGCCCGGGCGCTCAGTGCGCTCCGCGGGCAGGGCTGCTCAGGCCTTGCCGGCCACACCTGTCCGGGCCATTGCTTCTGCGTAGGCACCGTGGATGGCGTCGAGGTATTCCTGCTGGCGTGCGGGCGAGCCGGCAAAGGAGCGACCGCCGAGGGAACGGACCTTGAAGGTCTTGAATCCGCGGCGGTGGATGCTCTGCGGGGCAGCCTTCATGAGCTGGTCGGCCAAGCGGTGGGCCTCGTTGCCGTGGGCCACCAGGGCCGAGGTTCGCGGTGCGATGGCCAACAGGCGCAGGAGCGGCTTGAGGCCTTCGGTGATGTTGGCCGGCGTGAGCTTGCCCGGCTCCCCTTCGGGCTCGATCCACGGGTACACGTTCCACGGCATGATGTATTCGGGGCGCAGGCCGAGCTGCCATTGCATGCCGAGCATGCGGGTGCTGGCCTCGGCGTCGCCGGGGGCGATGAAGCCCGAGCCGGAGGTGACGCGGCTGTTGGAGAAGAGGCTGATGATGCGGCACTCGTCAACGCTGTGCGCGGGATCCACGTACAAGACTTCGCTGCCCGGCTTCTGTTCTTTGATGGAATCGCAAAGCCCGGTGACCTCGGCGATGTGGGGTTCGAAACGACGGTTCCAGAGTTGCTCTTCGAGTGATTCGGTCGCCAGGTCTTGCATATGGGCTTGGGTCTCCTAGGTGTGGCAAGGCGCACGCGTCCAGCCGGGAGCGATAGGCCGCTGCCGGTCGATTGGGTGCTGTGTTGGGGGCTGGTTAACTGTACCGGAACGTGCGGCGGCCCGCGGATGAACCGGGGCTTCTGTGGCGGGAGTCTCGACTTAACGCAAAGCGGCACCGCCTCGGGGATCGAGGCGGTGCCGCTGGCGTTGTTTCCAGGCTACTGCTGGTCGTTGTTACCTTGAGGGTCCTCGTTTTCCTTGTCGCTCCGGGAAACGACGGTTCCGTTGGATTCGTCCAGGATGAGCTTGCTGTCCCGCTCCTTGTGGAAGTTGAACATGGCGTTGATGGAGCCGGCCTTGGCGTCCGCGGACGAATCTCCGATCTGCCCGGTGTGCCAGTTGTCTTCGATGAAGCGGAGGATGGACGATTGGTCCGTCTGGGTGTGGTCCACGAAGTTCTTCTTCGCGAAGGGGGAGATCACAACGAGCGGCTGGCGGGGGCCGGGGCCGCAACGGTCCGCATAGCCGCCGGCCATTGGAACACCCTTGTTGTAGGCGTTGAGGCACCACGCGGCGTCGTCCGTGGTGTTCGAGGAGTTCTTCGCGGCAGCCGCAACGTGGTCGTACCAGCCGTCGGAGTCATCGTAGGCAAGGATGATGGCCGTGCTTTCCCAGTTCTTCGAGTTCTGGATGGCGTTGACCTGCTGGGTGATGAACTTCTGCTCGTCCAGCGGGTCGGAGTAGCCGGCGTGGCCGTCCTGGTAGTTTCCGGCCTTCAGGAAGGACACTGCAGGCATGTTGTCCGAGTTGACCACTTTGGCGAAGTCGGTGGTGTCGTACTGGTGGTTGGCCTGGCCGTTGTGCCCGATCTCGTCCACGCTTGCCGGGGCGAGGTGGTGCGGATTGGACGTTGACTTGTAGTACTGGAACGGCTCGTGATGGGGGTTGTAGTCCGTCACCGTGGCGCCTGCGACGTTCGTGTGCGTGGCGAGGCAGGCTGCCGGAGTGGTGTCCGTGGCCGGAGCCGTGGGGGCAAAGCCGCCTTGGAACCATCCCCAGCTGACTCCCTTGCCGTTGAGCAGGTCCCCGATGTTCTTGCCCTGCATGCCGGCCAGGTTGTTCTTGCTCGCGTGGCTCTTGTTGGAGCAGTCGTCGTACACCGGGTCCGGGTCTTCCGTCATGGTGCCCACGCCGTTGGCGTCAGGGAACTTGACGGTGTAGTCGCTTGTCGCGGGCTTGACCGGCTGTCCGGAGGCCGTGAACTCGGTGACGCCGTGGGTCTGTCCGGAGACCAGGTTGAGCGCTCCCGGGCTGGACGGACCGAAGACGGTGCTGAAGTGGGAGTCGCTCATGGCGAAGTTCTGGGCGTAGTTCCAGATTCCCGTCACCGTGTTGCCGTCGTAGTAGTCCATGGTGAGGCCGGGCCGGCCAAACTGGCCGCCCGAGCAGGCGTCCATGCTGGTGTTCTCGACGAACTTGTCCATCAGGCCGTCGTTGTAGGCCTTCTGTTCCGCGGTGTATTCGTGGTCTTGGTCGCATGTGACGGCCTGGGCCGGGGCCAGCCGTGCGGGCTGGACGGAGTTCGGGTTGTTGGGGGCGAGCAGCTTGTCGTTGGCAAGCGTGGCGATGTTCTTCGGAGTGTTCTTGGCTGCGGTGAAGGTCGGAGCGGCGACGCCGGTGCCTTGCTGGGTCTCTCCGGCGACGTTGGCTGCTTGCGGATACGTCGCAAAGTAGTGGTCGAAGGAGACGTTTTCGCCGAAGATCACGACGACGTGCTTGATGGGCGTGTCTGTTTCGGCTGGGTTGCCGACGGCCGATGCGGGGGTCATGCCGGCGGTGATCATGGCGGCCGCGATCGTGGACATCGCGAGCGCGCCCACGCCTGCCGTCGATAAGACGCGTTTGTTGCGGAGTTTCATGGAGTTCCCTTCGGGATCACGGGCAAGGGCCGTCCGGCGGCCCGTATTCGTTGGCGTTACGAGCGCATTGAGCGGCAGCTACTACCAGTCATTTGGGATTAGCGGGCTGAGGTGCACAAGAAATCTAGTCCTTGGCCGGGGCGCAAAACGTGTCACGAAGCCTCCCCGAGTGACTGTTCGGAAAGAGTTCATGTTCCGATAACACGCTCCATCCCACCTACGGCCGACGCTTCATGACCTCCTCCGTCGTGTGACAACAGGGCCGGGAGCCGCATCGGCTAAACTTGGCTGGTAAGAGCCCCGGAACTCTTGCTGATCCTGCCGGTGAACTTTTGGGTAAGCCTGCGGGCAGGATGGAATGCTTCGGGGCATTCTCATGTACGGCGTTGAGCCCTGGTGATCCCGCCGGGACCGGCCCGAAAGAATGGGGGAGGATCCCATGCCAGCTATCGTGATCGTCGGAGCCCAGTGGGGCGACGAAGGCAAAGGCAAAGCAACCGACCTGCTCGGTGGCCGCGTTGACTACGTGGTCAAGCCCAATGGCGGCAACAATGCCGGGCACACCGTCGTCGTCTGCGGCGAGAAGTATGAGCTCAAGCTCCTTCCGGCCGGCATTCTGAGCCCTAACGCGATTCCGATCATTGGTAATGGCTGCGTGGTGAATCTGGAGGCCCTGTTCCAGGAGATCGACGGGCTGGAAGCGCGAGGCGCAGACACATCCCGTTTGCGTGTTTCGGCCAACGCCCACCTGGTAGCGCCGTACCACCAAGTGCTGGACAAGGTGACCGAGCGGTTCCTTGGCAGCCGCGCCATCGGCACCACGGGTCGAGGCATCGGTCCCGCGTACATGGATAAGGTGGCCCGCTTGGGCATCCGCGTCCAGGACGTCTTCGACGAATCGATCCTCCGCCAGAAGGTGGAGGGCTCGCTCCGGCAGAAGAACGAACTCCTGGTCAAGGTCTACAACCGGCGTGACGTCGAGGTGGAAGAAATCGTGGAGTACTTCCTCTCCTTCGCCGAGCGCCTCCGGCCGCTGGTCATCGACAGCACCCTCGTCCTCAACAACGCCTTGGACGAAGGCAAGGTAGTCCTCATGGAGGGCGGACAGGCCACGTTCCTTGACGTCGACCATGGAACGTACCCGTTTGTGACCTCTTCCAACCCGACGGCGGGCGGCGCTTCCGTTGGTTCGGGTATCGGTCCCACCCGGATTTCCCGGTCCATAGGCATCATCAAGGCCTACACCACGCGCGTCGGCGCCGGACCGTTCCCCACGGAGCTCTTCGATGAGATGGGCTTGTACTTGCAGAAGACCGGCGGCGAGTTTGGTGTGAACACCGGCCGCCCCCGCCGTTGCGGTTGGTACGACGCCGTCCTGGCCCGCCACGCGTCCCGCGTCAACGGCTTCACGGACTACTTCGTGACGAAGCTCGACGTCCTGACCGGCATAGAGCAGATCCCCGTTTGCGTGGCTTACGACGTTGACGGCGTCCGCCACGACGAAATGCCCATGACCCAGACCGAGTTCCACCACGCGGTACCGATCTTCGAGTATTTCGATGGTTGGACGGAGGACATTACGGGCGCCAAGACCTTGGATGACCTCCCGGAGAACGCCCGGAATTACGTGCTTGCTCTCGAGAAGCTCTCCGGCACGCGGTTCTCGGCGATCGGCGTCGGACCCGACCGCGACCAAACGATCGTTGTCCACGACCTCATCGAGGACTAGGAAGAACGACGGCGGCGAGCGGCTTTTCGTCGTCCCTCACGCAGGTGTTTCCCGGCACGGTTGCAGCGGGGTGAAGCGGTCCGGAAAGTCGTTGAAAAAAGTTTTGGAATCCGCGTAACCCTTTTGCGTGCCGCGACGATTACCTTTTTGAAAGGGCCGAGCTGGAATTTGTCCCCCATCATGTTCCGGCTCGGCTCTTCCATCTTCGAAGGGTTCGCCAGCACGTAGCGGATCCCTTTGGGGTGGCCAACCGGAACGGATACCCTAGGTGGGGTTGCCTGTCGGGGAAGGCGGGCGGCCTGGCTCTCTATAGCCACGGACCTGCCGCCGATCGAAAGTCTCTCTTCTGTGACCGACGCATTGACCGACGAAACGCTTCAAGCGCTCAAGGGCAATAACGCGGAACTGTTCAGCGCTGTTTACGAATGTTATGCGGGCCCGGTCCTCGGCTACTTGACGGCCAAGGGCGTACCGGATCCGGAGGCATTGACGCAGGATGTCTTCCTGGCAGTGTTGCCCCGGCTGGATGATCTCAGCGGAGGCGCCAACGGCCTGCGGACCTTCATTTTCTCGGTGGCACACGCCCGGATGGTGGATGAGCATCGGAAGCAGAGCCGCGCCCCCGAACACCACCCGTTCGAACCTGAGCGCGACACCCGCGAATCGCGTTCCGCCGAGTCCGAGGCCCTGGGCCTGCTGGCACCCCGTGAAGTCATGGGACTCTTGGACTACCTCGGGAACGACCAGCGGGAAGTCTTGGCCCTTCGGATCGTGGCGGGCCTGACGGTGGAGCAAGTGGCCGACGTCGTGGGGAAAACCGCAGGTGCGGTGAAGCAGCTGCAACGGCGCGCATTGCTGACGCTGCGTGAGCAATCGGCAGTAAAGGAATATGTGTCGTGATGTCATGCAGGGACAGCCAACGCGAAGCGATCGTCGACGAGGTGCTCGCGGACCTGGGCCCGGACCCGGACCTGGACCCGGACCTGGGCCCGTCGGAGACGCCCGTCGTCCGGCGCACGCTCCTTTCGCTGGGAGCCTTCGCCGGCTTTTCAGTGCCATCGCCAGGACCCGAACTTGCGGAGATGTTGGCGGGGTCCGTTGCCGTGCCGGCCGAAACAAAGAACCTTCCGCCGGACGAACTCGCCCAGCGGCGCCAAGCGAGCAAACTGCACAAGCATCCCCTGGTGCTCAGCGCCGCCATCGTCGCAGCGATGGGCTTGGGTGTCGGCGGCGTCGCCGCCTCAAGTTCTGGCCTAAGTCCGGGCGCGCCTGACGTCATTCAGCACCTCATGGCGGAGTGGGCTCGAGGCTGGTCCGCGGCAACGCCGTCGTCGGCTCCTGCAGGGCCGCCCGAAGGCTCACCAAAGGTCGCCGCGCTTCCTGCACCGCCTCGCGCGGGAGCGGGTTCCCTGGAATCCCTTCCTGCGGTGCCGGCAGGGGCCGGAAAGCCGGCAACACGGGAAGCCCCGGCGGCGAAGCAGCAATCCGCGGTAACTGCGGCTGCTGGCGGGGCCGGGTCGGCAACCGCGGCTTCTGCAGCGACGCGCTCTTCTTCGGGGCTGGCCGATCCGTTCAAGCCCGGGTTGACGGGTAACAGCGTCCTGCCGAAGGTGCTTCAATCCGAGCCCAAACCGGCGTCCCAACCCTTGCTGGGGCAGGGCACGGATGTGCTCCCATCATCGGCCGGTGGAGGCCTCCAAGACGGATTGAAGGCACTTCTCCAAGGTGGCACTTCCGGGGTGGCAAGCCTGACCGCGAACTCCGGGGAGTGGCTACTTGGACTCCCGCGCTAGGAAGGACTCAATCGCCGCTTGAACGTCAGCCGAAAATTCGGCCCTAAAATCACCGGGAGCCCGGGAGTAGGCTTAGGGCATGGCACACGTCAACGATCCGGCAGTCATCGAGCGCCTCATGCGAACAAAAGGCACGTGGGCGATCGTCGGCCTCAGTACGAATCAGTGGCGCTCGGCGTTCGAAGTGGCGCTTTACGTGCGGGACAAGATGGGCATGGACATCATCCCCATCAACCTGAAGGGCGAAGACGTCCACGGCGAAACCGGATACAAGTCCCTTGCGGACGTTCCCCCTGAGAGGCCGATCGACGTCGTCGACTGCTTCGTGAACTCGGAAAAGGTCGGCGCGGTGGTGGATCAGGCGATCGCCGTCGGGGCGAAGGCCGTGTGGCTTCAGCTTGGTGTGATCGACGAGGCCGCGGCAGAGCGCGCCAAGGCTTCGGGGCTCGACGTCGTGATGAATGCCTGCCCGGCCCAAATGGGTTGGCGCGTCGGCATTTAAGCACCGCCACAAGAAACTTTCCCCGTCACTCCACGAAGCCCCGAAGCAAGGACATATGGCCTTTGCTGCCGCATGTCCGGGTGCAAGGAGCGTAGCCCGTGCCCGCCGTTTTGCTTAAACGCTTGATCTAATGTGTGACGCGGGTTACAGTTGCCGTGATCAAACGCTTTAGCAGCCTAGCTTTAGCAGCGACTTGAGCAGGTTTAGCAGACGGGACATCGGCGCTGATGGCAAACACGGCATTCTTCCAACCACCCGGGGCATGGGTGGGCGACATTATTCCTTTCCAGAAGGACGGAGAGTTTTGGCTCTTCTACCTCCATGAGATCCGGGAAACCCCCAAGCCAGGGACCTCATGGAACCTCGTCACGACCAAGGACCTCGTACAGTTCGACGACCACGGTGTCTCGCTCCACCACGGCGGAGAGGACGAATCGGATTTCAATGCCTACACGGGAACCGTCCTGGTCGACGAAACAGGGATCCACCACCTCTTCTACACCGGGCAGAATCCGGGCCGCCTCGGCGCGGACGGCCTTCCACTCCAGCTTGTCATGCACGCCACCAGTACAGATGGGATGAAGACCTGGGCCAAGCATCCCGAACTGACGTTTGGCGCTCCGGAGAACTACGAGTCGGGCGACTGGCGTGACCCTTTCGTCTTCAGGGACGAACAACGCGGTCAGTGGCGCATGCTCCTTGCCGCCCGCCACCCGGAAGGACCGCTGCGGAGGCGTGGAGTGATCGCGCAGTGCGTCTCCTCAGACCTGATGACCTGGGAGCACGCCGAGCCGTTTTGGGATCCGCGCCGGTATGTGACCCACGAATGTCCCGAGGTGTTCGCCTGGGGCGACTGGTGGTATCTGGTGTACTCCGAATTCTCGGAATCCTTCACCACCCGCTACCGCATGGCCAAGAGCCCCGACGGACCGTGGATAGTGCCGGACCACGATTCGATTGACGGCCGGGCCTTCTATGCAGCAAAGTCCGCGGAGCGTGACGGACGCCGCTTCTTCTTCGGCTGGATCGCGAGCAAGGAAGGATCGCACGACGACGGCGCCTGGCAGTGGGCGGGTACCCTCGCCGTGCTGGAAGCTCGCCAGAACTCCGACGGCACCCTCGCCTTTTCGTTCACCGACGAACTGGTGGAGAGTTTCTGGGAGGAACTCCCCGTCACGTTCCGCCAACCCTTCCCAAGGAGCCTGAGCAGCCCTGACGGTTACGCCGCACTCCTGTCCGACGAGGACCTTCCCTCGAAGTTCTACGCGAAAGCCGAACTGGACATCGAAGCGGACAGGGAGTGCGGACTGTTGCTGAGGGCAAGTTCGGACGGAGACCATTCCTACGTCCTGCGGCTCGAGCCCAAGCGTGGCCGCCTCGTCTTCGACAGATGGCCCAGAAAGACCACTGGCGATGGCCAATGGCAAGTCTCCGGCGACGTTCCCTTCGCGATCGAACTTGAGCGCCCCTGCGAGTTGCCGCCCGGCAAGCACACGCTCGAGGTGATCGTCGACGGCGATCTCTGCGTCGCCGTCGTCGACCGCCAGGTGGCGCTCAGCACCCGGATCTATGACCGTCCCGAGGGGCGGATCGGCGTGTTCGTCGGCGAAGGTGCCGTCACCGTTACCGAACTCCAGGTACGCAAGCATCCAAACAAGTAAGCAATCCAGGAATCCCCAACACCTGTACCGATCGAAGGAGATTGACCCTTGAAAAAGCTGATTAGAACAATGGCCGTTACCGCGTCCGTCGCCCTGGCCCTTGCGGCATGCGGCAGCGGCGGCAGTCCCTCCGCCAACGTCAACCCCACTGGCGAGATCAAGCCACGGCAGATCTCATGGTTGCTTTCGCGGCCGGCGGACGGCGCCGTCATCAACATCATGAAGAAGATCGCAGATGAGTACGCGACGAACCATCCCGGCTTCTCCCTGAACCTGATCACCACCCCGGACAGGCCGTCGTACATCCAGAAGCTCGAGACGCTGGCAGCGGCGAACAAGTTGCCCGAGCTGTTCGATACGGACGCCACTCCGTTCGCCCAACAAATGGCCAAGCAGGGCAAAATGGTCGACGCCGAAAAGCTCCTCAAGGACCTTGGGGTCTACAACGACTACCGCCCCAACGCACTGAACTACCAACGGTTCGACGACGGTTCCCTCTATATGGTGCCGTTCCAGTTCGAACTCGAATACTTTTGGTACAACAAGGCCCTCTTCCAGCAAGCAGGCGTGTCCGTGCCGAAATCCCTGGACGACATCCCGGCAATGTGCACCGCCTTGCGAAAAGCCGGCATCACCCCTTTGGCCATAGACGGACAGGACCAGTGGCCGCTTGAACGCTACGTCTCCTACCAGCCATTCCGCGACGCCGGTCCGGACTTCGTGCAGAAGCTGAAGAAGGGCGACGCCAAGTTCGGCGACTCCACCGGACAGAAAACCGTGAATTGGATGAACGACTTGGGAACGGCCAAGTGCTTCCAGGACGGATTCTCCGCCCAGGGATACTCTGACGCACAGAACCTCTTCACCTCCGGCAAGGCCGCCATGTACAACATCGGCACGTGGGAACTGCAAAGCCTGGCGACGGACAAGCTGAACGCATCCGTGCGTAACGACGTCGACTACTTCACACTCCCGGTCGGCTCAAGCACGGCCACGGCCGCCAACGAGTACGTTGCCACCTCCGGGATCGGCATGGCCGTCAACTCCAAGACGTTCGACCCCCTCGTGAGCGATTTCCTGAAGTTCGCCCTGCAGAAGTACCCGTCCGAATACGCGGCGACCGGCGCCCTTTCCCCGACAACGAACGTTTCCACGACGATTCCCGCGAACGCCACCCCGCTGTACAAGAAGGCGATCGACGAAGCACAGAACCTCGGATCCAAGCTCGCCATGCCGTGGGACACCCAACTGGACCCGACCACCAACGGCCGGCTCCAGCAGGAACTCGTGCTCCTGGTCCAGGGCAACACCAAACCCGCCGACTTCACCAGCACGATGGACGCGACCCTCGCCCAGAACGCTCCTAAATTCTTCAAATAGCACGCATTTCGTCAAATAGCACGCAGCGGTGGTGGGTTAAAGCCCCCCACCCGAAAGGCACACCCCATGCTTCCCAACCGATCACGGCTCTCCGTCATGATCTTCCTGTTCCCGCCACTCCTTCTTTACGGCGTAGCGGTCCTGTTCCCGATCCTGCAGTCGCTGTTCCTCAGTTTCTTTTCCTGGAACGGCATCAGCGACATGGAGTTCGTGGGCTTCGCGAATTACGTACGCATGATTACCGGCGACGCCGTTTTCTGGCGCTCGTTCTTCAATGCCCTCGGCTACTTGGCCATCTGCCTGGTCCTTCAGCTTGGCGGCGCCTTGTTCGTTGCCAGCCTGCTGACCTCGCTGCGTCGCGGCGCGGAGCTCTTCAAGACCCTCTACCTGCTGCCGGCCGTGATCTCGACCGTGGCCATCGCTTTCCTCTTCGTCCGCATTTACTCCATCGACCCCGTCGGGCTGCTCAACCAAGTCCTTGGCTGGATCGGGCTCGGCAGCATGGAACACGCCTGGCTTTCCGACGTCAACACGGTCCTCGCGGCGGTTTCAGCGCCTGAAGGATGGCGGTTCACCGGGCTGTACATGCTCATCATCTACGCGGCGTTGCTGGCGGTCCCGCAGGAACTTGAAGAAGCCGCACGGCTCGACGGCGCGAACCGGTGGCAGCTTTTCACCAAGATCCGTTTCCCCTACATCCGGCCCGTCTGGATCACCACCACCATCATGGCCACCACCTACGGCCTGCGCGGCTTCGACATTCCCTACCTCATGACGAACGGCGGCCCCGGACAGTCCTCGGAATTGTTGACGACGTACATGTACAAGACGGCGTTCACGAGCACCGATTTTGGATATGCGAGCACCATCTCGGTGTTCATCGTGGTCGAGTGCCTCGTCGCCGTCGGGCTCATCCTGCTCATGCTCAAACGAAAGGCGGACGCATGACCGCGCCAGCAGCACCGATAGCCCGGACCGTGGCGGCTCCGCCGCACCGCCCGGCCCCGCAACGAAAGCGGCCCGGTCGGCGCAAGCCGAATGTCTTCCGCACCCTGTCGAGGGTACTGATCATCCTGATCATCATCGTGCAGGTCTATCCGCTGGCGTGGCTCTTCCTCACAAGCGTGCGGAGCGAACACGACTTCGCCACCGGTGATCCTTTCGCGCTTCCATCCTCGGTCACCTTCGACAACTACGCGCGGGCATTCCAAACCGGAAACCTGGGGACGAACATCCTGAACAGCTTCATCGTGACCATGGGTGCCAACCTCCTGATTGTGCTCCTTGGAATGATGGCCGCCTACGCACTCCAGGTTCTTGGCTTCCGCCTGGGCAAATTCGTCCGCGGTCTTTTCCTGATCGGCATCATTGTGCCCGTGCAGATTGCCCTGGTTCCGTTGTTCATCGATTACTCCTCGGTCAACCTGCTCGATACTTACCAATCGATGATCATCCCGTTGGCCGGGTTCGCCCTGCCGATGTCCATCTACCTGTTCTCGTCGTTCTTCGAATACATCCCCCGGGAGACCTATGAGGCGGCGAGCTTGGACGGCGCGGGACCCTACCGGATTTTTGGGCTCATCACGCTCCCGCTCTCGACCAACACGGTAGTGACCGTGGTGCTGGTGAACAGCATCTTCATTTGGAACGATTTCATCTTCGCCAATACCTTCGTTCTCTCCGAAGGACTGAAGACAATCCCGCTCGGACTGCAGAACTACATCGGAGCCATGGGGAAGGTCGACTGGACGGCGACCTTCGCGGCCGTTTGCGTCACTATCACTCCTCTGCTCCTGGTGTTCCTTGTCTTGAACAAAGCAATGATCAAAGGGCTCGAGGCCGGTGCGAGCAAAGGCTAAACGGCGGCTGGATAGACTGGGAGTGGAGGATCAATGACGTCTGAAACAAGCTCGAAGGCTACCGGAGCCGGCGCGAAGCCGGCCGCGAAGGCTTCGAAGCCGAACCACGCGGTAACGCTGCGCGAAGTCGCCGAGCTTGCCGGGGTTTCGACGGCCACAGTTTCCTTGGTCGTCAATAAGAAAAAGGACGCCAGGATCGGAGCCGAGGCCCGCCGTCGGGTGCATGAGGCGATCGACGAACTTGGATACCGTCCCAACGCCCTCGCTAAAAACCTCGTGAGCGGCAGTTCCCGGTTCATCGGCCTGGTCGCCGATGCCATCGCCACCACCCCCTTCGCCGGCCAGATCATCCACGGCGCCCAGGACGAAGCCTGGAAGCATGGCTTCGTGCTCCTGGTTGCCAACACGGAGGGTGACGAGCCGGTGGAGCGCGATGCGATTTCCATGATGCTCGAGCACAAGGTTCGGGGAATCCTGTACTCCACCTGGTTCCACCGCGTTACCGAAATTCCGGCCGCCTTGAAGGAGACGGACTTCGTCCTCGTGAACTGTTTCGCGCCGGGCTCCGGAGCCCGTGCCGTGGTACCTGACGAGGTCCAGGGCGGAAGGGCTGCAACGGAAATCCTCATCGGCCAAGGCCATCGCAGGATCGCCTTTATCAACGCGACCATTCCGGCCCCCGCGAAGGACGGCCGGCTCGAAGGATACAAGGAAGCACTCGGATCTGCCGGCATACCCTTCGATCCGAAGCTCGTGTTCGAGGCTTTCCCGAACCAGGAAGGCGGATACGGCGCGGTCGAGCGTTTGCTGGCGCTCGATGTCACGGCCGTTTTTTGCTACAACGACCGCATGGCCATGGGCCTCTACGACGGGCTGCTGCGACGCGGCCTGTCCATCCCCGAAGACATGGCCGTGGTGGGCTTCGACAACCAGGAAGTCATTGCGGCCCACCTGCGCCCGCCGCTTTCGACTGTTGCGCTGCCCCACTATGAACTCGGGGCCGCGGGCGTGCGCATGCTTCTGGGCGTTGACGAACCGGGCGGGCTTGATCAGCCGGGCGGGCTACTAAGCAAAATCATGTGCCCGCCAGTGGAGCGCGACTCGGCCGGTCCGGACCGTCCCAAGTCTTCTCCGGCCAGTACCCCGCCGGCGATCCTCGACGCGCCCGTCAAGTAGGCCGAGGCGTGGTTCGTGGCCGAACCGGCGCCGTTACAACGCTTCCTTCCTGCACCCATCCCGCAGTCCCCACCCGAGACCCGGAGATCTTATGCCCTTCCCAGTAAAGAAGCTGTCGAAGAGGACCAGCCTGTTCGCCGCGCTGACAATCGTCTTCATGTCCACCACCACGATCACTGAAAGCATTCCTGGTGCCGGCGCCATCGGCAGTCCGGCGGCGCCCTCCATGCGTGCGAGCTATCACATGACCCCGCCGTCGGGCTGGTTGAGCGATCCCCAGCGGCCTTTCTTCCTCGACGGAAAGTACAACCTGTACTACCTCCACAGTGCCCAGGACAACGGGCCCGGCGGGTGGCGCCACGCCACCACTGCCGACAACGTCGTGTTCAACGACCACGGTGACGCCCTCCCGCTCCAAGGCAACTTCCCGGTGTGGACCGGATCATCGGTGGTGGACACCAACAACACGGCCGGCTTCGGCGCCGGGGCGGTCGTGGCATTGGCCACCCAGCCCACGGACGGGGATGCCTTCCAGCAGTCGCAATACCTCTGGTACTCGAACGACGGCGGAAACACCTTCACGCAGTACGGCGCCCCGGTCATTGCGAACCCGGACGCCTCTGATTGGTTCCGCGATCCCAAGATCGTGTGGGACGCCGCACACTCGAACTGGGTAGCGGCCATCGGCAGGCATCAGTCGATCACCTTTTACGCTTCTCCGGACCTCAAGACCTGGACGCACCAAACGGACTTCACCTACGCAACCCCCAACATTGGCGGGTTCGAGTGTCCGGACATCTTCCAGATGAAGGCGAACGACGGCACCTCGCACTGGGTCATGGCCGGAAGCATGCAGGGCGACTACAGCGGCAAACCGGACACCTACGCGTACTGGACGGGAACGTGGAACGGAACGGCCTTCGTGCCGGACCAGGCAAACCCGCAATGGCTCGACTGGGGCTGGGACTGGTACGCAGCCGTTAGCTGGCCGGATGCCGCGAATCCGGACACATCGCGCTACGCGATCGGCTGGATGAACAACTGGCACTACGCGCCCCATACC
This sequence comes from bacterium RCC_150, assembly GCA_041360635.1. Lineage (GTDB taxonomy): Bacteria > Actinomycetota > Actinomycetes > Actinomycetales > Micrococcaceae > Arthrobacter. The sequence goes on from JBFUPP010000017.1 coordinate 114,968, forward strand.
GTACCCACTGATGCGCTCGATGGCTATAACGGGCAGATGTCCGTGGTCCGCCAATTGAGCCTCAAGGCCGAGGGCAGCGGTGTGTACAGCCTCCTATCGCAGCCGGCGCCAAACCTGGCCAACTATGCCACCAAGAAGGTGAATCCAGGGAACTTCACCGTGAACGGGAAGACACCCCTTGACTACCGCGGCTCGAGCTATGAGCTCGACGCCGACGTCAGCTGGGACGCCCTGAAGAACGTCGGCATCTCGATCGGGGAAAACAAGGACGGCAGCAGGCACACCAATATCGGCGTGTACCAGGGCAATCTGTACGTTGACCGGTCCGCTCAGGACCAAGTGCCGTACTCATTCGGTTCCTACCAGCAATCCCAAGCGCCTCTCGCTTCCGGAACGTCCTCAGTACACCTACGGATCCTCGTAGACCACGGCAGCGTGGAGGTCTTCGTCGATGACGGACGGATCGCGCTTTCGAACCAGGACTTCTTCGCCGCATCGGATACAGGAATATCGCTCTTCACGATCGGCGGAAGCGCAAACTTCAGCAACATCTCAATCACCGAATACGCCAACATCGCCCAGCAGGCGAATCCTTCCCGGCCGTACGCGGACTTTGAGGGTAATGATTATGGCGCATGGACGACGTCGGGCACGGCCTTCGGATCCGGCCCTTCGGATGGTGCGTTGCCTGGCCAGCAGCCCGTGACGGGCTACCTCGGCAACAAGCTCGCCAACAGCTATGCCGGAGGCGACGCCTCCACCGGCACGCTGACCTCGCCATCGTTCACGATTGGCCATTCATACATCAACTTCCTAGCGGGCGGCGGCGACAACCCCAAGCCGTCGGATGTCTTCGCGGACTTTGAGGGCACCGCATGGCCGCCGGGATGGTCCGCCAGCGGGAGCTACGTCGGTCAGGGTCCTACCGCAGAGTCCTTGCCAGACCAGGTTGGCGCGAAAGTCCTGGACACGTATGCCGGGGGCGGTGATCCAGCCACGGGCGCAATTACGTCCCCGGAATTCACCATCACCCGCGATTACATCGACTTCCTCGTGGCCGGCGGCAACCATCCGTGGGGGTCCTCGGGCGCTGCCGCCGTGAACCTGCTAGTCAACGGGCAAGTGGTGCGAACGGCCACGGGGCAGGATTCCTCGACCATGTCGAAGGTGAACTGGGATGTCCACACGCTCGTGGGCCAGAAGGCTCAAATCCAGGTCCTGGACCACGCCACCGGTCCATGGGGGCACATCATGGTGGACCAAATCCTGTTCAGCAGTCTCCCGAACGCAACGGCCCCGGAACCGGACCACCAGACCACCGTAAACCTCGTGGTCAACGGGCAAGTGGTGCGTACCGCGTCCGGCCAAGACAGTGAGCACTTGGCGTGGAACTCCTGGAACGTTTCGGACTTGATGGGCCAGAACGCCCAACTCCAGGTGGTCGACAACGGCACTGGAAGCTGGGGCCACGTCCTCCTCGACCAGGTCATCTTCGAAGATCTTCCAGCCGCCTGATGCAAGGGCGTCCGTATAGGCTGAACCAGTTCAGCCTGCCGGACGCCCTCGTCACCGCCTCCGTATAGGCTCGCAGCATGGATGCTGCCACTCTCCGCCGGATCTGCCTCGGATTTCCCGGCACCTACGAAGACTTTCCTTTTGGTCCGGAGACCTCGGTCTTCAAAGTACGCGCCAGCGGCGCTTCCCAGGGGAAGATGTTCGCCGCGTCCGCTTTGGATGAGCAAAACCTTGCCGTGAGCCTCAAATGCGATCCTGCGCTGGCCGAGCAGTTGCGCTCGGCCCATCCCGAGATCACCGGCGCATGGCACATGAACAAGACCCACTGGAACGGGGTGCGCCTGGACGGTGCCCTGCCCGATGACATGGTCCGGGACATGGTGGAGGATTCCTACGACCTCGTGGTGTCTTCGCTGCCCCGCAAGCAACAGGAACAGCTCGGTTGGGCACGTCTCGCCCGTGGTTAAGTGACTGATCGCGGCGAGCTAGCCGGCCACGAGGCAAAATCCTTGAATTTACGCGCATAAACCACTGAAACACGAGCCCAAGAGCGCGCTCGCAACACATCACATTTTGACAAAAGTTGATCGAAACTGCCCAGAAATATTGCTTTTCAATCACTCGTGGTGAAGTATGTCACACGAAGGGTACGTCGCAGCGGTCGTGCCCGGACCGGTCTGCCTGGACGGGAATGACGCCCTCCAGCATCGGTACTACGAGTCTCTGGAGGGTTTTAGGATGAACGATCAGCAGCAGTCCATTGCACGGCGCGGGTTCCTCCGCGGCGCGCTCGCCGCAGCCGTGCTCGTGCCGATGGCCGGCTCAGTGGCCTCCTGCGCGGGCGGTGGCGGTGGTGGCGGCACCGGCCCCACGGGTACCGTTTCCGATGCCAACCCGTTTGGCATGGCGGACAAGTCCACCGTGGACGCGGTCATCTTCAAGGGCGGGTATGGCATCGACTACGTCGACTTCGCGGGCAAGGTGTTCGAGAACGCGCACTCCGGTTCCACTGCCAAGATCTCCCCGTCTACGGACATCGCGCAGGAGCTGCAGCCGCGGTTCGTCGGTGGAAACCCGCCGGACCTCATCGACAACTCAGGTGCCAAGGCCATCGGCTTCAGCACCATCCTGGCCCAGCTTGAGGACCTCACTCCTTTGGTCAACGCCAAGAACCTCGAGGGCAAGGTCATCAAGGACACCCTTTACACCGGGGTCCTGGCCCCGGGCACTTTCGACAACAAGCTGGCTGCCCTGAACTACGTCCTCACTGTCTACGCCATGTGGTACTCCGATTCCCTGCTCCAGGAGAACGGTTGGACCGTCCCGAAGACCTGGGACGAGATGTACGCACTCGGGGCGCAAGCCAAGGCCAAAGGCAAGTATCTGTTCGTCTGGGGCAAGGAGGCAGCGACGTACTACCAGGAGATGGCCATTGCCTCGGCCATCAAGGAAGGTGGACACGATGTCCGGCTCGCCCTTGAAAACCTGAAGCCGGATTGCTGGTCCCACCCGGCCATCCAGAGCGTCTTCACTGCCATGGCAAAGATCGTCAGCGCCGGCTACTTCAAGCCCGGCGGTTCGGGCACGCAGTTCACGGCTGCGCAGGCGCAGTGGAGCAACGGCCAGGAGGCCGTGTTCTACCCTTCGGGCTCCTGGATCGAGAACGAAATGAAGGACCAGACGAAGGCCGGATTCAAGATGACCGGTGCTCCGGTCCCGTCCGTAACGTCGGGCTCCAAGCTCCCCTACAATTCCTTGCACAGCGCGGCAGGGGAGCCATACGTCGTACCGTCGCAGGGCAAGAACGTGCCCGGCGGCAAAGAACTGCTCCGAGTCATGCTGTCTAAGGACGCGGCCACCAACTTCGCCAAGACGAAGCTGGCGCCGACCATCGTCAAGGACACTGTTCCCGCCGACGGCTTCGGCTCCACGGCACTGGTTTCCCAGACCAAGCTGCTGAGCGACGCCGGCGACAACATCTACACCTGGAACTTCATCGACCTTTATGGCACCAACAAGGACCAATTGGTTGTGTGGAACTCGTTCCTGGACGGAAAGTCCGATGTCGCCAAGCTCACGACCGACCTGCAGAACATCACTGACAAGGTCCGCAACGACAGCTCGGTCAAGAAGATTGAAGTGAAGTGACGGAAGTGAAAACAAAGGCACTCCGGATCGGCGCCGGGTCTCCCGCCGTCGTCGTTCCGGAAACCGGACCGGAAATCGTCAATAAGCGGCGCCGGAAACCCATCACGTTCGACAAGGTTAGCTTCTTCGTCGTCTTCCTCGGACTGCCGCTGGCGATGTACATCCTGTTCGTCATCTCGCCGTTCGCGCAGGCGTTCTACTACTCCATGACGGACTGGAGCGGGTTCTCGCCCACCATGAATTTCACGGGATTCGAGAACTATCGCAGGATCCTCACGGACGACATCTTCATGAAGGCGATGGGGAACAACATCCTGTTGGTCATATGCCTCCCGATCATCACCATCATCCTCAGCCTCATACTGGCAACGCTGGTGACGGTGGGCGGCAGCAGCAAGGGCCAGATCAAGGGGCTGCGCAACTCCAGTTTCTACCGCGTCGTCTCATTCTTCCCGTACACCATCCCCGCTATCGCGATCGGCATCATGTGGGGCCAGATCTACGACCCCAGCAACGGCCTGCTGAACGGCATACTTACGTCCCTCGGGCTGGAGCAGTTCAAGTCCTTCCCCTGGCTCGGCGACAAGAGCACGGCGATGATCGCCACGATGTTCGTGATCGTATGGGGATTCGTCGGGTTCTACATGGTGCTGTTCGTTGCCGGCATCAAGGGCATCCCGGCCGAGCTGTTCGAAGCCGCGAGGATCGACGGCGCCGGACGCTTCCGCACCGCCGTCTCCATCACCATCCCGCTGATCAGGGACAACATCCAGACCGCGTACATCTACATGGGCATCCTCGCGCTGGATGCCTTCGTATACATGGCGGCCCTGAACTCGGGCGGCGGCCCGGACAACTCCACCTTGGTCATGTCCCAGCAGCTCTTCTTCACGGCTTTCAGCAAGGGCCAGTTCGGCCTCGCCAGCGCCATGGGCGTGGTCCTCGCCATCACCACGCTGATCTTCTCCGGACTGGTTTTCTTGGTCAACAGGCTTACCGGCGGCGAAAAGGATGTGTCCCTCTGATGACCACCCAAATCGCCCGGCAGGACATGAAATCCCTGCATTTCAACCCGCACAAGCCAGCCATGACCACCGGAGACAAGGTAGTCGGCGCGGTATCGCATACGGCGCTGACCATCTGGTCGATCATCGTGATCCTGCCGCTCCTCTGGACCTTCATGTCCTCGTTCAAGACCTCCAGCGAGATCTTCGCTTCGCCATTCGCCCTGCCATCCGAGTGGCGGTTCGACAACTACGTCCGGGCCTGGACAGAGGCCGGAATCGGGAGCTACTTCCTGAACTCGGTGATCGTGGTGGGCTCGGCCTTGGTGATCGTGATGGTCCTCGGCGCGATGTGCGCCTACGTGCTCGCCCGGTTCTCCTTCTTCGGCAGCAAAGCCATCTACTACGCCATGCTCGCAGGCCTGACGTTCCCGATCTTCCTGGCCATGGTGCCCTTGTTCTTCATCATGCGGAACATCGGCCTCCTGAACACGCTACCGGGGCTGATCCTCGTCTACGTGGGCTTCGCCTTGCCGTTCACGGTCTTCTTCCTCTTCTCCTTCTTCAAGTCGCTGCCACACGAAATCACCGAGGCCGCGTCCCTCGACGGTGCAGGAGAATGGCGGACGTTCTTCCAGGTCATGCTGCCGATGGCCAAGCCCGGACTCGCATCGGTGGCCATCTTCAACTTCCTGGGTCTGTGGAACCAATTCCTTATTCCGGTTGCCATCAACGCCGCCGGACCCAGGGTGCTTTCGCAGGGTTTGGCTGCTTTCGCCGGTCAGATGGGCTACGCAGTGGACTTCGGTGCTTTGTTCGCGGCCGTAACCGTCACCGTTGTCCCCGTGTTGATCGTCTACGTCATCTTCCAGCGGCAGCTCCAAGGCTCGGTGTCCCAAGGCACGTCGCGGTAATTACGGGCACTTCCCGGTAATTTTGCTACATCTCCTGGTACCTCGAACGGAACAGGGAGAAGATCCCGTAGGCCATGAGCCCAAGTCCTATTCCGCCCACCACCCAAGAACCAAAAGGTTGGTCAAGGAAGGCTTTGAGCGCCGCATCGAGGCCGCCTTGCTGGGAGGGATCGTGCACGCTGGTCGCCACCAGGATCAGCAGCCCGACAGCACCAAGCGCGACCCCCTTCGCGCAGTACCCGAAAACACCCAATACCGTGAATACGTCGCCGGGCAGGCCAGTAGGCCTGCCCCGCAGCGATTTCTCGTACTTGCGGGTGACACCGAGGAAAATATAGGTTGCGGCGGCGCCAAGCAATACCGCACCAATGACCACGAGGAGGATGGTACCGGCGGTACTGGACATCAGGTCCGCGGTGGCCGAACGCGATTTCTCGCTGCTATTGCCCGGATGCCCCAGTGCGAAACTCCCGAAGGTCACCGCCACGACGGCAAAAACGACAGCCTGCCCGGCGGACCTGAGCCTCTTTTCGTACTTTTTCGCCTTCGACCGCCCGCTCCAGCCCATCACGGCATCGCTCGCCAAATAAAGGGCCAAAGCCGCACAGGTGATCAGGCCTGCCCACAAGAGGACGCCGCCGCCGGGTGTCGCGGCTACCTGGGCGATCGCGCCGGCCTGGTCGGCCTGGCCCGGCTGACCGAGAGCGATCTGGAGCGAAATCGCACCCACCAGGAAATGGACCAGTCCTATCGCAACGAAGCCCGCACGCGCCACCACTCAGACCGTCCGGGACTCCCTGGCCTCTTCGACCACGCCTTCCACGGAATCATCGCCCTTGGATCGCGCGCCGCCAACACCCTCCGCATGCTCGTCATCGCCCACACGGGCCTCCTTCGATATTTCCTCATCTTCCCACCCCATCGATAATTAGCCCATGTGGATCGCATGGATCGAGTTCGACATCCTCCTCGGCGATGTGCACAGCCTCAAGGAGAAACGTTCCTTCGTGCGGCCGCTGATCGCTGAACTCAAGCGCCGCTTCGAAGTTTCCGCCGCCGAAACCGGGCACATGGACCAGTATCGGCGGACGCTCATTGGTGCAGGGGCTGTCGCTCCTGACCGCGCTCACCTCGTGGAAGTGCTGGACGCCGTCGAACGCTTTGTCGCCGCGCGCCCGGAACTGGAACTGCTGAGCGCCCGACGCCGGGACCTCCACAGCGAAGACTGACGCTTTCGCTGTGCGCCGGCGCTTCTTCCACACGTCCATGGAGCGCGCGGCCGGGGACAGCGCCGGCCTTAACGATTCGGGCCCCGTCCGGTAGCCTCACCGTCATGGAGTTTTCCACGCAGCTCCCCGGGAAGACCATCAAGGCCTTGGCGTCCGCCGTGGATTCCGGAATGCACCGGCACGTGGAGACCCTTGCCAAGCTGGTGGAAGTGCCAGGCATCGCTTGGCCCGAATTTGATCGTCAACCACTGGATGCCAGCGCACGACAGGTCAGGAAGCTACTGCGGGAGGCCGGGTTTCCCCTCGCCGCCATCCACAGCGCCAGCGGGGAGGGCAGCGCCAGCGGGGAAGGCAGCGCCAGCGGGGAAGGCGGGCCGGCCGTTATCGCCACCCGCGCCGCCGCCGCCGGGATGCCAACCGTCCTGCTCTACGCGCACCACGACGTCCAGCCCGTGGGGCCCCTCGACGAATGGGAAACCGAGCCTTTCGTCCTGGCCCAGGGCCGGGACCGGCTCTGGGGGCGCGGCGCCGCCGATGACAAGTCGGGCATCGTCCTCCACCTCGCGGCGATCCAGGCCCTCGAACAAGTGGTGGGGCCCCTGAACGGCCTGGGCTACGCAATCTTCATCGAAGGGGAGGAAGAATGCGGGTCCCCGACCCTTCGCCCCCTCCTCGACCAAGCGGGGCAGCAGCTTCGGGCCGACGTCGCCGTCGTCGCCGATTCCGGCAGTTGGAAAATCGGGACGCCGGCCCTGACCACAAGCCTCAGGGGGCTCGTGGATGGAACCATCGAGGTTCGCGTCCTTGAGCACGCCCTCCACTCGGGCACCTACGGCGGACCCCTGCCGGACGCGCTCACCGCGCTCGCCCGCCTGATGTCCACTTTCCATCACGACGACGGCTCGGTTGCAGTGGAGGGAATCGCCTCCGCGGAATCCGAAGGGCCGGAGCTCGGCGAGAACAGGTTCCGGCGCGAGGCCGGCGTCCCTGCAAGCGTGGACCTGATCGGGAAAGGTTCCCTCACGTCGCGCTTATGGACCCAGCCGGCTTTATCCTTCATCGGGCTCGATGCCCAGACGGTGGGGGCAGCGGCCAATACGCTCCTGCCATCCGCCACCGTTAAATTCAGCCTCCGCCTGCCTCCCGGCAATGACCCCGTCGAGGCCATGGAAGCGGTGCGGCGGCACGCCCTGTGCCATGCTCCTTTCGGTGCCGAGGTAACGTTCACGCCGGGGTCGATGAGCAGGCCATACAGCGTGAATCCCACCAGCGTGATGGCGAAGAAAGCGCTTTGGGCCCTCGGCACGGCGTGGGGCAACGAAGCAGTATGCATGGGCACGGGCGGTTCCATCCCGTTTGTGGCTGCGCTCGCCGAGCGCTTTCCGGACTGCCCGATCCTCATCACCGGGGCGGAGGATCCCGATTCCAGGGCCCATGGCGCCAACGAATCGGTGCATCGCGGCGAACTCAGGAATGCGATCCTGGCCGAAGCGCTGTTTCTTGCTTCCCTCAGGGAGGCTTCCACATAAAGAAACCGCGGCAACCACGGACCTCCGCATCCCGGCCAGGGGATACCTCGGTCCATGGCTGCCGCGGTTTTCGCTGCCGTTGTCGAATACCGGGCTTGCTGTCCTTAGCCGAAGTACTTCGGCAGGGTGGCCTCGTGGGCTTCCCGAAGCGCGTCCAGGGAGAGCTCGTCCACGCCGTTGATCTCCAACTTTCCGCTGGCGGCGTCAACCACGCCGATCCGGAGGTCCGTGAATCCGCGGGCCGTGCACATGTCCTTGAACCGGACCTCTTCGGAACGCGGAACAGACACGATGGCGCGGGCCTGGGATTCCGAGAACAGGGCCGTGAACAGGTCCACGCCGTCGCGCTCCAGGAGTTCCTCAAGGGCAATCCGGGCGCCGACGCCGTAGCGCAACGCGGATTCCACGAGCGCGGCTGCGAGGCCACCTTCGGAGAGGTCGTGCGCGGCGTCGATCATGCCGTCGCGGGAAGCGTTGACGAGGATTTCACCGAGCTGCCGTTCCAGGGCCAAGTCCACCTTCGGCGGCAAGCCACCAAGGTGGCCACGCAGGTTGGCCCACTCCGAACCGTCCAGTTCAGCCGCCGTCGTACCCAGCAGGTAGATGGCCTGGCCGTCTTCCTTCCAGCCAGACGGCGTGCGGCGCGCGACGTCGTCGAGCTTGCCCAGCACCGCCACTACGGGTGACGGGTGGATCGGAACGGTTCCGGTCTGGTTGTACAGCGAAACGTTGCCGCCAGTAACCGGGACGCCGAGCTCCATGCAGGCGTCGGACAAGCCGCGAATTGCTTCGGCGAGCTGCCACATGACGTCCGGGTCCTCGGGAGAACCGAAGTTCAGGCAGTCGCTGACGGCCATCGGCACGGCGCCGGAGGTGGCGACATTGCGGTAGGCCTCGGCCAGGGCGAGCTGTGCGCCATGGTACGGGTCGAGGTAGGTGTAGCGGCCATTGGCGTCCGTGGCCAAGGCTACGCCCAGTCCGGTTTCCTCGTCGACGCGGACCACTCCGGCGTCGTCCGGGAACGCCATCGCGGTGTTGCCGCCGACGTAGCGGTCGTACTGCTTGGTGATCCAGGACTTGTCGCACATGTTCGGCGAGGCAACCAGCTCGGTGACGGCGGCGGCCAGCTCCCGGGACGTCGAGGGCCGGCCGGCGTCCTGCACGGAACCCGTGAAAGTATCGGCCTGGACGGAGTCCTGCCAGTTCGGACGCGCGTACGGACGGTCGTAGACGGGGCCATCGTGGGCTACGGTGCGGGGATCGACGTCGACGATTACCTCGCCTTCCCACGTGATGATGAGGCGGCCCGTGTCAGTGACCTCACCGAGCCAGGAGTACTCCACGGCCCACTTGTCCATGACCGCTTCGAACGCTTCCACGTTCTCCGGCGTGACCACGGCCATCATGCGTTCCTGCGACTCGGACATCAGGATTTCGCCCGGGGTCAGGGTGGGGTCGCGCAGCAGGACCGAGGTCAGCTCAACCTGCATGCCGCCGTCGCCGTTTGATGCGAGTTCGGACGTCGCGCAGGAAATACCTGCCGCGCCAAGGTCCTGGATGCCTTCAACCAAGGAACCCTTGAACAGTTCCAGGCAGCACTCGATGAGGACTTTCTCGGCAAACGGGTCGCCAACCTGGACCGCGGGGCGCTTGGAGGGCTTGGTGTCGTCGAAGGACTCCGAGGCAAGCACCGAAGCGCCGCCAATACCGTCGCCGCCGGTGCGGGCACCGAACAGGACAACCTTGTTGCCCTTGCCGGAAGCGTTGGCGAGGCGGATGTCCTCGTGGCGCATGACGCCGACAGCCAGGGCGTTGACCAGCGGGTTGCCCTGGTACACGGAATCGAAGACCATCTCGCCGCCGATGTTCGGCAGGCCGAGCGAGTTTCCGTAGCCGCCGATGCCCGCGACGGCGCCGTGCATGACGCGGGCGGTGTCCGGGTGGTCGATGGCGCCGAAACGCAGCGGATCCATGACGGCAACCGGGCGGGCGCCCATGGAGATGATGTCGCGGACAATGCCGCCGATGCCCGTCGCCGCACCCTGGTACGGCTCAACGAACGACGGCGAGTTGTGGGACTCGATCTTGAACGTCACGGCCCAGCCGTCGCCCAGATTGGTGACGCCGGCGTTTTCGCCGATGCCCACCAGCATGTCCTTCTTCATCTCCTCGGTCACCTTTTCGCCGAATTGGCGCAGGTGGTTCTTCGAGGACTTGTAGGAGCAGTGCTCGCTCCACATGACCGAGTACATGGCAAGCTCGGCGCCGGTCGGGCGGCGGCCGAGGACCTTGACGACCTCTTCGAACTCGTTCTGCTTCAGGCCGAGCTCAGCCCAGGGCAGTTCCGTGTCCGGCGTCTTTGCTGCGTTCTCGACGGTGTCGATGTTGAACTTCTTGCTGACTGTTCCAGCTGAGGTAGTCACTTAGCGGCTCCCACAATCTTGTTCAGGACGGAAGTGAAGAAGCCCAGGCCGTCGGTGCCGGCATTGGACCCGTCCACAGACTCTGGACCGAATCCGGGTTCCACGGCGTGCTCCGGGTGCGGCATGAGGCCCACCACGTTGCCGGCCGCGTTGGTGATGCCGGCGATGTCGCGGCGCGAGCCGTTCGGATTGAAGCCGACGTAGCGGAAGACCACGCGGCCTTCGGCCTCAAGGGCGTCCAGGGTTTTCTCGTCCGCGATGTACTGGCCGTCCTGGTTCTTCAGCGGAACCGTGATTTCCTGGCCGGCCTGGTAGTCCAAGGTCCATGGCGTGGTGTTGTTCTCAACGCGGAGCACCTGATCGCGGCACATGAACTTCAAATGGTCGTTCTTGATCATGGAACCGGGCAGCAGGTGGGATTCGGTCAGGATCTGGAATCCGTTGCAAATACCCAGGACAGGCAGCTTGGCGTCCGAGTTGGCAGCCTTAATGATCTGGGACATCAGCGGTGCGAAGCGCGCAATGGCACCGGCCCGCAGATAGTCGCCGTAGGAGAAACCGCCAGGGATCACGACGGCGTCCACGTCACCAAGTTCGGTGTCGGCATGCCAAAGCTCGACGGCGGTGCCGCCAGCCAGGCGGACCGCACGGGCGGCGTCGCGGTCGTCAAGGGTGCCCGGGAAGGTGACCACGCCGATCCTGGCCCCGGACAATTGGGGCTCGACGGCCACGGGGGCTCCGCCAATCAAGGGAAGTTCAGTCATGTCAGGCCTCGACGACCTCGACGTTGACGACGTCTTCGATCACGGGGTTGGACAGCAGGGTCTCGGCGGCTTCGCGTGCCTGGGAGAGGATCGCGTCGGTCACCTCGCCGTCGACGGTCAGTTCAAAGCGCTTGCCCTGGCGGACTGCGCTAAAGCTGGTGAAGCCGAGGCGGGGCAGCGCACCGACAATGGCCTTTCCCTGCGGATCCAGAATCTCGGGCTTGGGCATGACGTCGACGACGATCCGGGGCATCCGGTAACTCCTGTGCGTGAGCGTTGGTTGAACCTTGGTTAAAAGGCTGCCGCGGAGTGGTGCCGTCTCACGCCGGAACCGCATCCAAACAGCGTTCAGCAAAGCGTTTGGCTGCGGTGTTTACGGAATGTGGGGGCGCTCCGCGAGCTTGCAAGCCCATTCTACCGGCCAACCCGCTACATACCCTATTTGTGGGGGCCGGTGAAGAGGCTGGCCGCGAATGTTCCGCGTCACTAAGATTGCGACATGTCGGAGAACGCGAAGTCCATGGTCCTGCCAGTGGTGCTCGCCGCCGTTTTCGCCGGCTTGGGACGAATGGTCATCCAGCGGATCAAGGCGGACCGGGCGGCGCGCGAGAATCGAATTTCAGTCCCGCCGGACGCTTCGACCAGGGCCAAAATCAGCCAGGCTTTGCGCGGGACCCAAACGTAGCTCTTTTAGCCGGGTCGAATACGCTACGCACAAATGCGCTAATCCTCCGGCCGGGATGGACGAAATCGGGAGTAGCTTGGAATTGCTGTCGAAAAAACTTCCCCGCCTCAACAGGAGGAGCCATGACCGAACACATTGCCGAAGTGTCCGCTTGCAGCGTTGGTAGTTGCGGATTCAACCACCACGGCTGTACGGCATTCGGAATCACGATCGGCGGAACCCGGGACCACGCATCCTGCGCCACCTTCATCGACACCACGGCCATGGGCGGACTGCCCAAGGTCCTTGCCCACGTAGGTGCCTGCCAGCGTTCGGAGTGCACGCACAACAACAACCTCATGTGCGAGGCGCACGACGTCCGGGTCGGCCCCGGTGCGGAGGCTGCGGACTGCTTGACGTACGAACACGCTTAGGTTCCACATAAACACCCGGTTCGCGCCGTTGCAAAGCCGATTCCGGGGAGAAATCGAATAGCCGCAACAGCGGGCATGCTCCCTTCCGACAGGAGCATGCCCGCTGTTGTTTCCGGCTGGCCTTTTTCGGCGTAGCGTGACAAGACAAAAGACTCAATTTGTGGTGTAGGTCATTTTGGCTATCGCTCTGTACTGTATGAATCGGCCAGACATCGCCCGTTTACATGAGCCGTCAGCGGCGCGGCCATCGTTACTTGAATAATCCCGTCACGCTCGCATTGACCGCCGGAAAGGTGCATCACTCGTGAATTCACAAGGAAAGAGCTTCATCGGAAGCGGGGGACTTCGAAAAGCTGCGGCCTTGGCCGTCGGGCTACCGCTCCTGCTCTCCTCCGTGGCGCTGACACCCGCCATCGCAGCACCCGCTTCGCAAACGGCGGTGCCCGGTGTCGCCAAGGCGAATGTCGACCCCAACTCCTATAAAGACGGCCGGTACGTGGTGGTCCTCGCAGAGAAGCCCGCGGCCACCTACGACGGCGGGACGCCCGGTTACGCGGCAACGAAGCCGCAGCCGGGTAAGAAGCTCGACGTCGGCAAGCCGGAAGTCAAGCAATACCAGGCGCACCTGCAGCAGAGACACCAGGATGTGGCCAAGCAACAGAACGTGAGCATCAGGCACGACTACACGACGTCGATCAACGGCTTCAGCGCGACCCTTTCAGCAAGCCAGGCGGTCAACCTGGCCAAGAATCCCCAGGTCGTGCTGGTCGCGCCTGACACCCAGTCCGCTCCCGACTACTCCACCACCGACTTCCTCAACCTCAGCGGACCGAACGGACTATGGAACACGCAGTTCGGCGGAACGGACCAGGCCGGTAAGGGCACCGTGGTAGGTGTTATCGACACCGGTTACACGCCGTCCAGCAAGTTCTTCGCAGGCGATCCCGTCCAGCCGTTGGTTGGGCAGCCACAAGTTGGCGTCCCGTACCGCACGAGCGACGGCAAAATCGCCATGCTGAAGGCCGACGGCGATACCTTCGTGGGCGAGTGCCAGCCAGGGCAGGGAACGGGCGCGTCCTATGACGGCAGCGCCTGCAACTCGAAGGTCCTGAGCACCCACTATTTCGCCGACGCTTTCCTGGAAACGGTCCCGGAAGACCAGCGATCGCCCGCGGAACTGATTTCCCCGGTGGACATCGTCAGCCACGGCACGCACACCGCGAGCACGGCCGCCGGCAATCCCAATATTGAGACCTTCGTGGACGGCCGAAGCTTCGGGAAGACCAGTGGCGTGGCCCCGGCCGCCAAGCTCTCCATCTACAAGATCTGCTGGGAAGACAAGGACCCGAACACGGGCGGCTGCTACAGCTCCGCCGCCATTGACGCCATCGACCAAGCCATCGCCGACGGCGTCGACGTCCTGAACTACTCCATTTCCGGCGCGACCGACACAACCACGGATCCCGTCTCCCTGGCTTTCCTTTCGGCGGCATCGGCAGGCATCTTCGTCGCGGCCTCAGCGGGTAACTCCGGTCCGCAACCGGGCACCGTTAATCACGGAGCGCCGTGGATGACCACCGTCGCGGCGTCGACGTTCTCCCAGGAGCTCCAGGGAACGGTCGAGTTCTCCGACGGCAGCAAGTACCGCGGCGCCAGCATCATGAACCACCAAGTGATCGGAGCCGGCGTCGTCCTGGCTGCGAACGCGGCGTCCGGCACTGGCAACGCGGCGTTGTGCGCACCTGGGTCGTTGGACCCGGCAAAGATTGCCGGCAAGGTCGTGGTGTGCGACCGCGGCGTGGTTGACCGCGTCGCCAAGAGCGCTGAGGTGCTCCGCGGCGGTGGCGTCGGCATGATCCTGGTGAACCTGACCGTATCCTCCCTGGATACGGACAAGCACTCGGTTCCTACCGTCCATGTGAACCCGCCCGCAAGCCAGGCAATCAAGGACAAAGTGGCGGCAGCACCGCCGGGCCTCACGGTATCCCTGATTGACCACGACACCACTGGACTGCCGCTCGAAGCCCAACCGCAAATCGCGGGCTTCTCCTCCCGGGGCCCACTGCTCGCCACTGACTCCGACCTCCTCAAGCCGGACGTTACCGCGCCGGGCGTTGCTGTCCTGGCCGGTGTCTCGCCCATCGGATCCGGCGGCGACGAGTACGGGTTCATGTCCGGCACTTCCATGGCTTCCCCGCACATCGCCGGCTTCGGCGCGTTGATCCTGTCCAAGAACCCCACCTGGTCTCCGGCGGCGGTCAAGTCCGCCATGATGACAACGGCCAGCGACGTCAAGCTGGCTGACGGAACCAAGAACACGGACGTCTTCGCCACAGGAGCAGGGGAGATCAACTCCGGACGCGTGCTGGATCCCGGCCTGGTCTACGACGCGGGAACCGAGGACTACCTGAAGTTCATCCAAGGCACGGGTGTGGATCTCGGCATACCGGGACTCGGCTCCACGCTGCCGCGGGACATGAACCTTCCATCCTTCGCGCTGGGCAACCTGGCGGGCAAGATCGAGGTGACGCGAACCGTCACGGCCCTCGCCCCCGGCCTGTACCGCGCGACGGCCAACGTTCCAGGGGTTGACGTGAAGGTCACGCCTTCCGTCCTCAACTTCACTGAAGCCGGACAGAAGAAGACCTTCAAGGTGTCCTTCGAAAACAAGAGCGCGGCACTCGGTGCTTTCGCGATGGGCTCGTTGAAGTGGGAGGGTGCCAACAAATCCGTGGTCTCTCCGATTGCGGTACGTCCGCAATCCGTGCTCGCTCCCAAGAGCGTCTCCTTCACGTCCCAGCAGGCCACTGGTTCGGGCGATATCAGCATTGTGTCCGGCTCGGACGCGCCCACTCCGGTGACGGTCGAAGGCCTCTCAAAGGCGGATTCCTCGGCGGCCGAACTTGTCCCGGGCCCCGTATCAGCCACGGGCGACGCGTCGAATTTCGTCAAGACAGCGACGGTCCCTGTGGGCGCCACCTTCGCGAAATTCTCAGTCGTCTCCTCGGATCCGGCGGCTGATTTCGATCTCTACGTGATCACGCCGTCGGGCCAGTTGCTTTCTTCGGCGACAGGGAGTGCGAGCGAATCCGTCTCGATCAACAATCCTCAAGCAGGGGATTACACCATCATCGCGAACTTGTTTGCCAGCCCGGGGAACAGGCCCACCAAGGCTAGCGTCGATGCGGCCATCCTGGGCGGTGCCAGTGTTGGCCAGCCTACGGTCTCTCCGAATCCGATCGTGTTGAACAACGGCAAGGCCGGGACGCTCACCTTCTCCTGGAAAGGCCTTGACCCAGGCTCCTACATCGGGCGGCTGACTTTCGCAGGGACCAGCGCGCCGACTTTCGTGTCGGTGTTGATATCCCCCAGCGGTGCCGTCTCCGTGGCCCCCGAGGATCAACAGCAGGGGAACGTGAAGAAGAACAAGCTCCAGGATGAAGAAGAGGACCAATCAAACAACGCACGGTAACCCAGTGATGTTCTGAAGGGCATGCAAAAAGGCTGTGGCCGACGGGAACTCCCGCTGGCCACAGCCTTTTTGTGCCGCACGGGGAGCCCAGCGACGAGCGGTGAACGCTTCTTTGCCCCTTCCAGTAACTCAGTTGCTTCCCGTCCACATTGACCGAACCTTGGCCATGATGCGATATAGTCAGCACCCTTAGTACTTTGTGGGCGATCGTGATGCAGGGCAGCCTTGCCGGACCGCGCGGTTGGACAACGTAGGAGGAGCACGAATGGAAATTTGGCCTGGATCGGCGTACCCCCTTGGCGCTACCTTTGACGGAACCGGAACCAACTTCGCACTGTTCAGCGAGAAGGCAGAACGGGTTGAACTATGTCTCTTCGGGGACGACGGCACTGAAACCCGGGTGGACCTTATAGAGGTCGATGGGTATGTGTGGCACTGCTATCTTCCACAGGTCCAGCCAGGACAGAAGTACGGCTACCGTGTGCACGGCCCGTACGACCCTGCTGCCGGGAACCGCTTCAACCCGAGCAAGCTTCTCCTTGACCCGTACGCCAAGGCAGTCCACGGCCAGATCGACTGGGACCCGGCACTGTTCTCCTACAACCTGGATGACCCCGACTCCCGGAACGACAAGGACTCCGCACCCCACATGATGATGGGCGTGGTCGTCAACCCGTTCTTCGACTGGGACGGCGACACGCTCCCACGCATCCCATACCACCAGTCCGTGATCTACGAAGCCCATGTCAAAGGCCTGACGCAGCTGCACCCGGAGGTGCCGGAAGAGCAGCGCGGTACTTATGCCGGCGTCGCGCACCCGGCAGTGATCGCCCATTTGCAGAAGCTCGGGATCACCGCCATCGAGCTCATGCCCGTGCACCAGTTCGTCAATGACGGCATCCTGCAGGACAGGGGGCTGAACAACTATTGGGGCTACAACACGATCGGGTTCTTCGCGCCCCACAACAGCTACAGTTCCGCGGGGGATAACGGGCAGCAGGTCCAGGACTTCAAAGCCATGGTCCGCTCGCTCCACCGCGCGGGCATAGAGGTGATCCTGGACGTCGTGTACAACCACACGGCCGAGGGCAACCACCTTGGTCCGACGTTGTCCTTCAAGGGCATCGACAACTCGGCGTATTACCGCCTGGTCGAGGGCGATTTGAAGCACTACATGGACTACACGGGGACCGGGAACACGCTCAACGTCCGGCACCCGCACTCGCTCCAACTTCTGATGGACTCGCTGCGCTATTGGGTGACGGAGATGCATGTGGACGGGTTCCGTTTCGATCTTGCCTCCACCCTTGCCCGTGAGTTCTACGACGTTGACAAGCTCTCCACGTTCTTTGAACTCATCCAGCAGGATCCGGTGGTGTCGCAGGTGAAGCTGATCGCCGAGCCGTGGGACGTTGGCCCGGGCGGGTACCAGGTGGGCAACTTCCCGCCGCAGTGGACCGAGTGGAACGGCAAGTACCGGGACACGGTCCGTGATTTTTGTCGCGGAGAGCCTTCCACGCTCGGGGAGTTTGCCTCCAGGCTCACGGGCTCGGCGGATCTTTATGAGCATTCCGGCCGCCGCCCGGTGGCTTCGATCAACTTCGTCACGGCCCATGACGGCTTTACCCTGGCTGATTTGGTGTCCTACAACGAGAAACACAACGAGGCCAACGGCGAGGGCAACAACGACGGCGAATCGCACAACCGTTCCTGGAATTGCGGCGCGGAGGGTCCCACGGACGATGCGAAGGTCCTTGCGCTGCGGGCGCGGCAGCAGCGGAACTTCATCGCCTCGATGCTGCTCTCCCAGGGTGTGCCGATGTTGTTGCATGGCGATGAGCTTGGCAGGACGCAGCGGGGGAACAACAACGGGTACTGCCAGGATTCGGAGCTGACCTGGATCAATTGGGAGAGCGTGGACCAGCCCCTCGTGGAGTTCACGGCGGCCGTGAGTGCCTTGCGTGCCAAGCACCCGACCTTCCGGCGCAGCCGCTTCTTCGACGGACGCCCGGTCCTGCGGGGCGAAGGAGAACCCCTCCCGGATATCGCCTGGCTCGACCCCGACGGCGGCCTGATGCAGCCGGGGGACTGGGACAATGGTTTCGGCCGGTCCGTGGGGGTCTTCCTGAACGGCGACGGCATCCAAGGCCGCGACAACCGCGGGCGTGGCATCACGGACGTGAATTTCCTGCTCTACTTCAATGCGCACGACGACGACGTCAAGTTCATGCTCCCGCCCGATGAGTACGCTCCCGCCTGGGACATCATCATCGACACGGCAGGGGAAGGCGCCGACTCCCCGCCCGTGAATGCCGGGGCGGGATTGTCCGTCGCCGCGAAGTCCCTGGTGGTCCTGCGCGCGCACAGCGCACCGGAGGAGCCGGACCACTCCGTGGCGGCGTCCCTCGCAGCCCTGACCCAGACGGCGACGCCTGAAACCGCGTCGCTCACTTCGCCGGCTATTCCAGAACCGAAAAAGACGAAGAAGCCCGCCGAGAGGTCGCGGACCTAGACGTTCCCCGTCGATCCGGAGATGCCGCCGAGCAGTGCGGCCATGCTGCGCCAGCGGGCTATCTCGCAGCCATCGGTCCGGCTGAACCTGCTCCGGACTTCGCGTCCGTGGAAGGTGCCCGTCACCATGGCGACCTGCGGGCCGCCGTATTGCTGGGTACAAATGCGGTCCGGCCGCGGGATTGGGAAGAAGATCTCTTCGCCGAAGCGTTCGACGGCGGCCATCGCCGCGTGCGCGTCCGGGAGGGTTGAGCCTTCGGCGACGGTCCCGTCGGAGCCGAGCAGGACGAACTCGTGGTCCGGCCCCCCGGGCGTTTCGGTCAGCGTGATGGTGAGTTCGACGTCGTACTTTCCAGTAGGGGCCGTCATTGCTTTCCTCCACGATGCAGTGTCGGTTCAGGTGCGGCTTCCTCCAGCAGGCGGGCTTCCTCCAGGAGGGACCGCACCTGGGCAAGGACACGCGCCCGGAGTGCCTGGGCCTCGGTCGCGAACGCCCGCTGGTTCTCAACATACTCGGCTTTGCCTTGCGCGGTTTCGATCTTGATGGCGGGGTACCCCCACTCCTCGAGATCGTATGGTGATGCCTTCATGTCCATGGCCCGGATCCGCCACGAGAGTTCGAAACAGTCCATGACCAGCTCGCTGGGCAGGGCGGGGGCGAGCTTGTACGCCCATTTGTAGAGATCCATGTTGGCGTGGAGGCATCCGGGTTGTTCCATGCTGCGCTGGTTTTCCCGCGTCGGCACATGCTCGTTGAGCGGGACGGCGTCCGGCGTGTAGAAGCGGAAGGCGTCGAAGTGCGAGCAACGGATCCGGTTCGCTTCGACCACGGCGTCCGTGCCTTGGGAACCGAGCCGCAGCTTGAGGTATTCGTGACGGAGGTCGAACTTGTCCTGGCGGTAGACCATGGCCCATTCATGGAGTCCGAAGCAGCCGAACTGCCCCGGCCTCGCGGCCGTTCCCGCCAGGATGATCCCCGCGAAGCGGATCGCCGCGGCACGGTCGGCCGCGAAGCCGCGCCGGTCGAAGGTGACCGCCGCGGTACCCGCAGGCAGGCCGGCGGCGGCCAGCCCGCCGTCGTCGAGCGCTTTGTAATACTTCCACCCGGCGCGCTCGGTGGCCTTGGGACCGGAAAGTACGACGCCGTCTCCCGGGTGCCAGCGCAATAGCTGTCCCGGTTTTTGGGTGTAGTAAGTGAAGAGGAAATCCTCCACGGGGTGCTTCCGGCCTGCCGAACGCCGCGCCAGATATGGCTCGGCGTAGCGGTTGACCCGCGCATGGTGGGCGGCCTCCAGCGCAAGCCATTCTTCTTGCTGGAGGTGCCTTGGACTAGGAGCCGGCACCGCTTGAACCAAGGATGTCCGCGACGGCGTTCCACGCCGCGATTTCGCAGCCGTCCGTGAGTTTGTAGGAAGCATCGACGCCCACGCCATCCACCGATCCGCTGACCGTCGCCGTCTGGGGGCCGCCATAGCGCTGGTCGCAGAGTTGGCCGCTGGGGCGAGGCGGACGGTTGAGCAGAGCCGGATTCTTTTTCAGGGCTGCGCACGCTGCCGCGGCGCTCGGGTGATGGCTCTCGGCCGCGGGCGCACCGTTCATGCAGACAAGCGTGTAGCTTTCCGGCGCGGAGCTGGGGGAGGCCTTCACGATGATGGAGAGTTCGGCCTCTCCTTGCCCGGGTGTCGTGGGGACGCTGGGCATGGGGTTGCCGGCTGACTCGGTTTCGTCAGGAAGGAGGCTGGAGGTGCCGCTGGGTGTAGGAGTGCCGCCGGGCGTAGGGGCGATCGTGGCCGTGGTGCCGGGCGAGGCACTGGAAGCCGTGCTGCTGGGGGAGCCGCCGCCGGAACCCGGCGTGCAAGCGGCGAGGCCAACGACAGCGACAACGGCCAAGACCGATCGGGCTACTCGCAGACGCATGGGAATCTCCTTGATTGCTGCCAGTTTATCGCGCTTGCTATATGTCCGTATGCCCGGCAAGTGGTCGTTGGGTCGCTGCGATCAGCCCCGTCATGGCTTGGTGCAACTCGGCCACTTCCGCCCGGCTGAGCTGCAGCCGCTGCATGATTTTGCCCGGGACGGCCGTTGCTTGCTGACGCAAGGCGGCTCCAGCTTCGGTCAGCGTGATGGCAAGGGCGCGCTCGTTTCCGTGGATCCGGCTACGGGTCACGAGGCCCGCTTCCTCGAGTCGCCGAAGGAGCGGGGAAAGCGTCGCGGGCTCGTGGAGGAGCGCGTCGCTGATGTCCTTGAGCGTCCGGGGGCTGCGTTCCCATAACGCGAGCATTACCAGATACTGGGGATGGGTCAGGCCCATCTTTTCGAGGACGGGTTTATAGACGCCCACGACGCTGCGCGAGGCAACCGTCAGGGCAAAGCAAAGCTGGCGCTCCAGGAGGAGATCGTCATCCAAGGGAGTTTCAGGGGCGGTTTTATCGTGTGTTTCTGGTGCTCCCGGTGCAGTGGGTGTGTTGGCGACGGTCATCGCATCCTCCGTTCAACTGGGGCGGCCGCCGTGGGCCGAATAGTTAGTACACTAATGATTAGTGTACTCTTAAGCCACGACATCCTTTGGAGAGGAAGTAGCGGGTGGCCAAGGAATCCATGACCCACAAGTTCATGCGGGCAACGGGCAGGTTGCGGGTAATTTTCGGGCCGGCCCACAGCAGCTCCCTTGACCACGAAATGACCGAGGAAAACCGTCAGCTCCTGGTCCGGCGCCAAGCCGAGGCCCAACAATGGGAGACCATATACAGGCCAGACGGAAGCACCTACGTCGTCCCCAAGAACCCGAACGACCAATCCCTCCGCTGAGCATCGCCTGCCGGGCCTTTTGCGGGTGCCGGGCGTAAAATTAGCTTCACTGAACCCCTCAGTTCCAACCGCAAGGCTGGGCCTCGGAGCGGGAAGGAGGTGGAATTGTGGGACATGCACTCGATACGTTCCTGAAGGCGACCGATCGCCTCCGTTTCTGGTTCGGACCGGCAACCCAAGGCGACGTTGAGGAACCGGTCGTCCACAAGCACGACGACTTCGAGAAGGCGTCCGAAGAAGAACTGGGACACTTCGTCGTCGAAACGGATGACCAAGGCCACCACTACGGAATCCGCAAGGAAGGCACCTAACAGCAGCGGCGGACGAAACGACTGAAAGCAAAAGGACCGGAGCGTAAATGAACTGGTCCCCGAAAGTTGGACTCGTAACTAGGTTTCCACTTTAGCCGACCAGCGATCGGCTCGGCTCTTCGAAG
>JBFUPP010000018.1:0-116185 GCA_041360635.1 bacterium RCC_150
AGGCTCATGTAGGGGGTGGCGTCGCCGACGAAGATCCCGCCGAGCAGGGTTTTCGCGTCGTCGGTGGTGACGACTTTCTGGTACACGCCCCGGGCGGGGTCGGCGTAGACGATCTCCAGGGAGTGTTCGGTCCTGGCGAACGCGTCGCCGAAGCTGGCCACGTCCACTCCGGAGAGCTTGAGCTTGGTGGCGGTATCGAAACCGGGGAACGTTGCCTGCCCGCCGTGGAGCCGGTCCGCGACGATCTCGGCCATCGTGTTCGCCGGAGCCACAAGCCCCAGGCACATACCCCCGAAATTAGCCACCTCACCGATGGCCCAAATACCCTCGACCCCGGTAGCACAATAGTCGTTGATGACCACGCCACCCTTGTCGCCGAGTTGGAACAGCGGCTCTCCTCCTTCGCCCGCACGGAACAGTTCGTCGCGGGGGCGGATGCCGATCGAGGCAATGACCATGTCTGCCGGGATGACGCGTCCGTCCTTCATGAGGACGCCGGTGACCTGGCCGTCGTCGTCGGACAAGATTTCCGCCGGGTAGGTTCCGGTAAAGACCTCAAGTCCCTTGGCGGCAACCAAGCGGCCAAGGGCCTGTCCGGCGCCTTCGTCCAGTTGGGCGTTCATGAGCCAGCGCGAGCCGTTGATGACAGCGGCCTCTGCCCCGAGTTCCATGGTGCCGGCGGCGGCTTCCAAGCCAAGGAGGCCGCCGCCGATTGTCACGGTCCTGGCCGGACGCCCGAGCTTTTCAGTGAGTTCGGCGAGGACCTTGTTGATCGCACGGACGTCGTCGAGCGTGCGGTAGACGTGGGCCAGTTCGCCGCCCGGGAAGGGCAGTTGCGCAGCGTCAGAGCCGGTGGCGACCACCAAATGGTCGTAGGCGTAGCGGTTTCCGGTCGAGCTTTGGACCGTCTTCGACACGGGGTCGATGCTTATAACACGCTCGCCCGTGCGCAAGGAGACGGATTCGTGCTCCCACATGGACGTTTCGCCGAGGGTGAGGTCGTAGTCAACATCCGTGAGGGCCTTGCTGAGGGCCACGCGGTCGTAGGGGAGGTGCGCTTCCTCCGTGAGTACCGTGACGTGCCAGCCCTCAAGACCGCGGGTGTGCATGGCATCGACAAAACGGTGGGCCGCAGGGCCTCCGCCGGCGACGACAATACGGCGCTGGTCTTCTGGGGTGGAAGTGTGTCCGGTCACTGGTGGCCTTTCGCATACGCCGCAGAACGTACTCCGCAACTTGTCCCATCAGCCTACGGAGGGGCAGTTTCACCTCAGTTTCTCTTTTGTTTCGTGAACTTAACTTCTGGATCACGATCTCATTTCGTCCCGTGTGAATTCTCTTTTACGCGCTGGACACATTGATTGCCATCTCGCGAAACACCCGCGGCCTAGCTTGATGGTGTGGCCGTTTCGGCGGCCACACCAGAAGGCAGAGGCAGTACTTGTCCGGCCGAAGGCAACGAGAAAGGGGTTGGCATGACCGTCATTTTGGATCGCGAAGAACAACTGCTTGAGGAGTCGACGGCGCGTGTCTGGCACCGGATCTGCCCGTTGGACGAGCTCGAACCAGCGTGGGGCGAAGCGGCCTTGGTGGACGGCGTGCAGGTCGCGCTGTTTCGCGTCGACGCAGGCACTGTCTATGCGGTCGGCCAGCAGGATCCCGCGACCTGTGCCAACGTGATGGCACGCGGCATTACCGGTTCCCGCGGATCACGGCCCACCATTGCCTCGCCCTTGCACAAGGAGGTCTACGACCTTCAGACAGGGGAGTGCTACTCCAACCCCGAACTCCGTCTTCCGGCGTTCCGGACCCGCGTGGTTGATGGTTTCGTCGAGCTCGAAGTCTAGCGTCCCTACAGGCCCAGGGCTTCGCGGACGTCGGCGAGGACCAGGTCCAGGGACGCCCGCGCGTCATGGCGGGCCGCCGCGAGTTCAGCGGCCGAACCGACCGTCTTGATGACCTCGAGGTAGCACTTGAGCTTCGGTTCCGTACCGCTGGGACGAATGATGACGCGGCTTTGGTCACGGGTCAGGTAGAGCAGGCCGTCCGTGGGTGGCAGGTGTTGGCTTCCTTCGGCGAGGTCAACGAAGGTCTCCACGGCAGATCCGCCGAAGGACTCAGGCGGATCTGCCCGGAGCCTGTTCATCATGGCATCGAGCAATCCAAGGTCCGCCACCCGGATGCTGAGCTGGTCGCTCGCGTGCAGGCCATGCACCGAGTAGATCTCGTCCAAGGTATCGAATACGGTCTTGCCTTCGGCCTTTGCCGCCGCCGCCAATTCGGCAATGAGGAGCGATGCGGAAATTCCGTCCTTATCCCTCACCAATTCCGGCGCAACGCAATAACCCAACGCTTCCTCATAGCCGTAGACGAGTCCTGGCACGCGCGAAATCCACTTGAAGCCCGTGAGCGTCTCCTCATGCGCGAATCCCGCCGCCGCCGCAATGCGGGCCAGCAAGCGCGACGACACGATGGAATTGGCGAAAACACCCTTCTTTGCAGCGGGGTCCGGAGAGCCGTCACCCGGCCTGCCCTGGCCGGTGCCGCCGTCGGCAGCCGCATGCCGGGCGACGACATGCGCGCCGAGCAAGGCGCCCACCTCATCCCCGCGGAGCATCCGCCAAGCACCCGTCTCCGGGTCTTGTGCCGCAACGGCCGCGCGGTCGGCGTCGGGGTCGTTCGCCAGGACGATGTCTGCACCTAAGGTGCCCGCGGCAGCCAGAGCCAAGTCCAAGGCGCCGGGTTCCTCGGGGTTAGGGAAGCTGACGGTGGGAAAGTCGGGGTCCGGCGTCGCCTGCTCTTCCACCAGGGTGACGTCGGTGAAGCCGGCTTGGTTGAGGACAGATACTGCCGTTTCCCCGCCGACGCCGTGCATCGGGGTGAGCACGATCTTAAGGTCGCGGGCCGGGAAATGCTCGGCATCGGCAAGGGAAGCCATGGCGGCTTTGTAGTCCGTCGTGATCGATTCGGGCAGCAGCGTCCAGCCGGCTTCAGCCAAGGGGATGGATTCGAGCGGGCCTACCTGCTCGATGTAGGAGGCAATCCGGGAATCGTACGGTGCCACGATCTGTGAGCCCTTGCCGCTTTCTTCTACCGCGCGGCCACCCAAATACACCTTGTACCCGTTGTCCTGCGGAGGGTTGTGGCTAGCCGTGACCATCACGCCGCCGTCGCACTCCAAGCCGCGGACGGCGTAGGCCAGCAAAGGGGTGGGCAGCGCCGACGGCATGAGGAAGGTGTCGATCCCCGCCGCCGTGAAGATGGCCGCTGATTCCTTGGCGAATACCTCGGAGTTGTGCCTCGCGTCATAGCCGACGACGGCGCGTGGCCGCGTTCCCGGGGCAGCGGAGGCGACAGCGTCGGTAAGGAATGCGGCAAAACCGGCGGCGGCGCGCCGAACGACCACCCGGTTCATTCTGTTGGGGCCCGGTCCGAGGGGAGCCCTGAGTCCTGCCGTGCCGAACTGGAGCGTGCCCTTGAAGCTGTCTTCGAGCTGTTGGCGGGCGGCCGCGACACCGTTGGAAGCCAGTTCCGATAGCTCCGTCAGCGATGTCGCGGTGATCGGATCCGGGTCCCGGGCCGCCCACTCACGGGCGTCGGATATCAGCTGTTGAAGTTCGGCATCGCTCGATGTCATAGGAACAAAGCTATCGTCAATGCGGAAGGATGCCGACGTCAGGGCCCATGTCTGTAGTCACAGTTAAGCTGTAGCGTTGCTGCTCAAGGTGAAACCGGCGGTCCCTCCGCTGCTGAAAGCCGATGCTGCGGTGTCGCCCCAAGCAGGAAAGAAGATGTCCGAGATCACCGCGGATCCGTCCTGGGCGAAGACCTCCACCGACGAGGAATCAAGCAGGATGCGCAGCCGGACCTTGCCGTCCGTCACCGGGACCCGAACTTGGTGGTAGGGGCTGAATTTTGCCGAGAAATTGGAGGTCCCGGCGGAAGACCGGTCGACCTTCAGGGTTTGGTTTGCGCGGTTGTACGAGATCCGGAGGCCGGCCTTGCCATCGGCGGAACCGCGCAGCACGAGCCCTGCGTCCGAAGCGTGCGACACGTCCATTTCGGCGTCGATCAGCTGGCTTCGGGACCCGAAATCGCTGCCTAGGGACGTGCTTGAGTCGGTGACGGATAGCTCCCGGACATGAACTTCACTGCTTTTGGGGTCCCTGAGAGTGGCTGCCGCGGCGGCAGCGATGTTCGAGCGGAGTTCGTAGCGGGTCCCCGTCGCCACCAGGGAGAGCTCCCTTGGTATGGCCATCGAACCCCGCCAGGGACTCGTCGGAACTGATTGGGCGTAGTCCCAGTTGCCCATCCAGCCCAGCAGGACCGGTTTCCCGCCCGGCGCTCCGCTGATCGAGTTGGCAGCATAGTAATCGGCGCCATGATCAACCCATTGTGATTCGCCGATGGGGTCGCCCGGCTTGGCGGCGTGCTCGGCCGTGAAGTGGGTGCCGTCGAATTCGCCCACAAAGTACTGCATGCCAGAGCCGCCGGCGATCCCGCCGGGATTGGTGCTCAGGAGCATCACCCATTTCTTGAGGCCGTTGCCGCCGTCGACGTTCATCTGGAGCAATTCGGGAACTTCCCACAAGCCGCCTTGGGCGCCCGCTCCGGAGAAGTCGCTCAGGAAGTTCCAATGCAGCAGGTCAGTCGACTTGTACAGTTTCACGAGCTGCGCGTCGGCTACGACGGTGGTCATGACCCAGTACTTGCCGGGTTCGTACCAGGTCACTTTGGGATCGCGGAAGTTGGACGACGCCGGCTGCAGGCTTAGTACCGGGTTTCCCTTGTACTTGGTCCAGGTGTTCCCGTGGTCGAGGCTGTAGGCGAGTGACTGCGCCTGGCTGCCCTTTGGCAACGCACCGCCGTCGCCATATGAACTTGTGTAGAGGGCCACGAGGGGCGGGTTGTCGGTGGTGCCGAGACCGGACGCGTTTCGTGTGTCAGCCACGATCGCACCCGAAAAGATTTCCTCGCTCTGCGAGCCTTCGAGCGCGACCGGTTGCTGGGTCCAGTGCACCAGGTCCTTGCTCGTGGAGTGCCCCCAGGACATGTCACCCCAGTAATTTCCGCGCGGATTGTGCTGGTAAAACGCGTGGTAGGTGCCGTTTTCGTAGACCAGGCCGTTGGGGTCGTTGATCCAGTTTTGGGCGGAGGTCAAGTGAGTCACCGGTCGCCAGGGATCGGCTTCCGATGGCGCAGGGGCGTGCGCGACCCCGGCGGATGGTGAGTTTTGGCCTGGCAAGGAGGCCTCCGGCGTCGTGCACGAGCTCACCGATAGGGCCAAGGCGACGGCGACGACGGCGCACGCGGCCTTCGCGGTATGCCGAAATGGGCGGCGGAGGGAACGTTGGGGGAAGCGAAGCATGGTACATCCTGGGGTTGTGGGAGCGGGGCGCCCGGTTGGTGTCCGGACGCCCCGCTTGCCGGGTGGGACTGGGTGCGGTGCCTGTCCCGGCGGTTTGCTGGCTGTGGCCTACTTGTAGAGGCCTTCCCCGCCGACGCGAAGGTTGGTGGGGAGGTAGCCGAACGGGCCGAGGCCGTTCTGGCCGAAGCTGCGGTCCACCTGTGTGACGCCACCGGCGAAGTTGATCTTCACGGTGGGGGACAGGGAGCCGCCGCGGACGCCGTCGACGTTGTCGATGAATGACTGGACCAGGCCGCCCGGCTGCACGTAGTGCGAGTAGGCCTGGAACTGGCGGCCGTTCTGCTGGGAGGACAAGTTGCCGCTCGGGTTGTTCGCGGGCAGGTTCAAGTCGGTTGGAGAGCCGAGCGCGAGGCCCGAGTTGTTGACCGGCTGGAAGTCGGAACGGACGCCGTTTCCGACGAAGCCGTAGACGCCGTCAGGACCGCGCATGCCATCGGCGTAGGTGAACTGGTGGCTGATGGTGAACAGGTAGTACTTGTTCTGGCCGTTTTCGTTCTGGATGAAGATCTGCGGACGTTCGGTCTGGTCGTTGACGCAGTTGGCGGACAGGATCGGCGGCAGGAAGTGCCACTGGGTCAGGTCCTTGTTGTCAGCCACGGCCAGGCCGACGCTCGCGGTCTGGTACCAGGCTCCGGTCGTCGTGTTCACGGTGTTCGTGTTCTCGGCGTGCGGATCGCCCGGACGGTAGCCGAGGTCGGCATCGGTGCACTTGTAGGAGCCGCGGTTCCCGGCGGTGTTGCCTTCGAAGACCATGAAGGTCTTGCCCGGTTGTGCCGGATCCTCGAAGGTGTACGGGTCACGGAAAGCGAAGCCCGCGTTCTGGGCCTTGGTCTGGTACAGCTTTCCATCCGGTTCCAGGAGCTTGGTGTGCTGGAAGCCGTCGAAGGTGACGCCGTTCTTGTCCGCGTGGATGTTGCCGAGGGCCTTGGCGATGACGGCGTCAGGGGCGATTCCGCCGCCGCCGGCGTTGCGCTCCGCACGGTCGTAGAACGTGGTGGCCGTGTAGAACACGTTGACGTGGTCGCCCTGCATGAGGCGGGTGGAGCCGGACCACTCGGTGTTGCCGATCGAGGTGTTGTCGAGGAACAGGTGTCCGCCGTAGTTCCACTTGTCCTTGGCAGGGTCGGCGTTGGTCTTGCGGAAGAAGTAGCCGATGCGGGCGTTCCAGTGGCGCTGGTCGAAGCCGTATCCTGCGTGGCGATCGGCGACGAGGGAGAAGATGACGTCCCAGCCCTTGTAGCTGATCTGGTTTGCGTGCTCGTCGGTCAAGGACCAGGTGTCCCAGACCCAGACGTCGTCGTTCATGGCGGGGAAGTCCTTGGGGATTTCCGGCATGGTGACGTTGGGACTCATGGAGTTCTGGCCCGGCGATACGTTCGGGTTGCTCTGGGCCATGATCTGCTTGGCGTCCGCCCGGGTCCACTTCGAGGTGAAGTTTGCGGCGGGATCGAAAGCCTGTTGCGTGTGGACGCTGGGCAGCGGGAAGCCGGGTGTGGGGGCCGGCATGGTGGTGGCCGGCTTGTCGGCAGGAAGGTTTGCCTGTGCTGCGGGGGATGCCAGCAGCACTGTTGCTGCCACGCCGGCAGCGGCCGCTAAAGCGGTTGCCGAGCGCAGGCGGCGCCGTGCCCTCTTGGGGTTGGAGTGAGATTTCATGCTTGCTCTTCTCGCGGAGGTTGGACTTCGTGGGATGGGGCGTAAGCCCTGGTCCGAACTCCGGCGTTCCCCGGCAACGGTTGGCGTCGCTGGGGAACGCCATCGTCTCGGGTGCGAGTGTGGGCCCTGTGGAGCCCTCACCGGGTGGTTCCGGCCCGTTGAACGTGCCGGAACGGCTCAAAGCTATGTGGGTTTGGGTTACCGCTGCAAACCGGATTAAGCCGCGGTTTTTGGGGGTTCGGAGGGGGATCGGGGAACGTGTGCAAGCGTTTACATTTCAATCGCGCGCGCGTGCCACAAATCTCTGCTTGGATCAAATGTTTCGGAATAAATATGTTTTATTCCGAGAGTTCATCCGCCATTTACGAAGGGCCCAATTGACTTGACAGGACGGCAAAATCGACCGGCCTGTCCTCTTAAATGCGGGACCCCTCCCGGCACTGAAGCAGGCAGCGCCGGGAGGGGTCTGTCGGGCTGCTTGGCCTAGGTGAGGCGCAGCGACTTGCGACGCGTCACCGCGCCGGCGACGCCGTCAAAAACGACGAACGCAAGGAGCGACCAGCCGAACACGGGCAGGAATAGGCCGAGGCCCACCATGACGGTGATGGTGGCAAGGACCCCTGCCCAGTGCCCGCGGAGGAAAGCTCCCCTGGGTGCCGGACGACCGAACGCCCAGGCGCTGCCGCGGGTAGGACGGCGCCGCCACCACATCACATAGCCCCAGACCACCATCGCAGTCAGCCCAACAGCGACGGCGAGCAGCGCCAACTGGTTGGGCAGGCCGAAAAGCAGGCCCATGTGTGCGGCAATGGTCCAGCGGGTGAGTTTCGCGGGGAGGCTGAAATCGTTGAAGTCGGCCCTGCTGGTGATCTTGCCTGCCGCGGGATCGATCGCGACGGCGCTGGCCGTTCCTGGCCATTCCCTGCCGGCTTCGGTGACGGTCCAGGCCTTGCCTGGCTTGGCCGGAGGTTTGATGTCGATCATCGGAGCGGTGATGATATCGGCCCGGGCAATCTTCTGGACGGCGTCGTACATGGCAGGCTCGATGGCCGCGGTGGTGGCCGGGCTGGCGGTCCCGCCGTGGCCGGCGTGCTCTCCGGCGGGCGCTGACGCCGGTCCGCTCAGGGCCGTAGAGACGGTGGGCGTCGCCCAACCCAAGGCGGTGCGAATGTTGCCGATGTTGGCCCCGGCTTGCCCGGACCAGGTCAAACCGGTCGCGGAGAGGAAGACGAACGCGGCCAGCAGCACAGTGCCCACTGTGCCGTGGAGCCAAACGGTCCTGGCCCGGCGCGATTCCGGCTTCTTCGGCGCGCTAGCGGCCCGCCGCCGTCGTATCCTGTCGATCCACAGGACGAGGCCGCCCAAGGCGACCACCCAGAGCCAGGAGGCCGCGAGTTCGCTATAGAGGCGTCCTGGTTCGCCGAGGTTCAAGGAGCGGTGGAGGTTATCGATGAAGGTGCGCAGCGGCATGGCCCCGCTGCTGCCATAGGTGGGCAGGTCACCGCGGATTTCCCCGGTGCCGGGGTCCACGAAGAGGGTCCGGTACTGGGAATCACCCAACGACGGGTCGGCGAACAGCACCCTTGTGGTGTCTTCTGGCCCCGGGGCCGGGCGCACGGTTACAGGCGTGCCCCCGCCGACGCGGCTGGCGGCCGCCTGGACCTGTGCCGAGAGCGGCAAGGGATGTGCGACGGCGGGCGCGTGGAGTTCCCGAGCGTAGATGACCTGCTCAAGCTGGGGTGTCATGGCGTACAGGCCGCCAGTCACCGCGGCAACGAGCAGGAATGGCGCAGTAAGGATTCCGGCGTAGAAATGGACCCGCAAAAGGAAGGCCCGGAACCATCCGGTGCCGGTGGATCGCGGATTGGTCGGTCCAGCGGACGGGAGTGTGTCCGGCGCGGACGCAGGGGGATCAGTCAGAAGCGTCATGGTGGTGTCTTGGCTACTTGGTGCGGGCCGGCCGGGTGCGCGCCAATGCCGTGACACCGGCCGCCAAACCAATGAGGCCTGCCGCCAGGCCGAACCAGCCGGCGGTGGACCCCGCGTCACCGGACCCGGCTGATGCAGCTGGGGTACTTGCCGGCGATGTGGCCGGCGCGGCGCTGGCGGACGCCGAGGCAGGAGCGTCCGCTGCGGTGGTCACGAAGGAAGGCGCGGGGTGCTCGGGCTCCGGCTGGCCGTCGACAGTCTTCTCGTCCCACTTCACGACAGTGCCGTCCGTGTAGCTCTGGGTTGCCGGGAGCGTGATGGTGGTGCCTTCCTTCGGAAGGACCCCCACCGAGATCGAGAACGCCTGGTATTCGTTCTGGCCGATCTGGTGCGCGTCGTCAGCCGTCCAAACCACAGAGGTGACAGCCTTTGTCACCGTAGTCCCGGACACCGTGACGGGCTTGGGCAAGGTGGTGGTGACGAGGTCGGCCTTCCAGCCATCGATGGGCTTGACCGACACGGAGTTGAAAGGCGTATCCGTCGGGAGCGAAACCTCGAGCTTGTTGGTCTTGGCCGTCGGGGACTCGTTCGGGACGTTGAAGGTCAGGTGGGTGTATCCGCCCGCCGCCGGGTCGTCGGGGTCCACATGGACGTGGGCGGACGCGGCGGAGACGCCGAAGGCGAGCAGCCCAGCGGCAATGATGGCGGCTGAGGTGGTCTTGAGGGTACGGCGAAGGGAAGTCTTCATGGCAGAAAGGTGCCTTTCACGATCAAAAATGGTGGGAACAGCAATGACGAAACGCGCTGCACCAAGGCAGCAAAGTGCCGCCGGCAGTTCCCCAAAACGTGAAAGGGACTGCGATTCAGGCGGCGTACGACGAGGCGGGTGGTCCGCGACGGGACGGAAGGCTCAGGCCGACGTTCCTGAAATGAAGAACCGAGGGAGCGATGAACGGACCTTGAAGCCGCGTTATCCGGACCGGGCTGGGTTCGGGAAGCCGCACCAGGGGCCGCAGCCAACTGGCCATGGCGCACAAAGCCTTCTCGCCACGTGCCAGCAGGAGTGCCGTGCCAAACGTTGCCAGGGCATGGGCGGCGAACATGAGCCCGCTATCGTCGACGCCGTGCGCCGGGAGCGCTGCGTGCAGCGATTCCGCAGCTGATGCGGCAGGCGAGTGCCCGGCATGGCCAGAGAGCAAAGGCGCTGCCGAGTCCCCGACGGTTGGCGCACCGGAAAGTGTGCAGAAAGACCAATGAAGCCAAAGCTGCCCGGCGCCTACCAGGCCAGCCAAGACGGGCCACGATAGGCGGAAGCGGGTAAGGATCGCGATCGGCACCAAGGTCAAGGCGCAGAGGGCCGCCAGAATGGCAGGCTCCGGAAGTTCACCGCCACCAGCAAGGTGTCCCCCGACGGCCAGGCCAAGGACAACAGATCCAATCAAACCGGTCCGGAACAGCCGGAAGGAAGCGCGCGTCTTCATCGGCGGTCCTTTCCGGGATCATTGGTCAGTCAAGGGTTCGGCGTGACAGATTCTACAGCTTGCCCTTCCCGGAACCTTTCGGAGCACTTCTCGGGAAGGTGTGCGACGTGTCTGGCACTGCGGGCGTTGCTGGTGGCGCTACTGGTCTCCGGCCCCGGGTAGGCCCTAGAGCTTGGCGATGATGTCCGCGAGGAGGCGCGAGATGCGTTCACCCGCAGCCTGGCCGGCCTCGATGACTTCCTGATGGCTCAAGGGAACCGGGCTGATACCCGCTGCGAGGTTGGTCACCAGCGAGATGCCGAAGACCTCCATGCCCGCATGGCGCGCGGCAATGGCTTCCAGGGCGGTGGACATGCCCACGAGGTCCGCGCCGATCCGCTTGGCGTACTGGACCTCGGCAGGCGTCTCGTAGTGCGGACCCGTGAACTGGGCGTAGATGCCTTCGTCGAGCGTCGGGTCCACCTCACGGGCAAGCCCGCGGATGCGGGCGGAGTATAGGTCGGTGAGGTCGACGAACGTCGCGCCTTCGAGCGGAGAAGTTGCGGTCAGGTTGATGTGGTCGCTGATCAGCACGGGCGTGCCCGGACTCCAGGCTTCGTTGAGGCCGCCGCAGCCATTGGTCACCACCAGGGTCCTGCATCCCGCAGCGGCCGCGGTGCGCACCCCATGGACCACGGCGCGAACGCCTTTGCCTTCGTAATAGTGGGTCCGGGCGCCCAGGACCAGGGCCCGCTTACCCTCTTTCGTGAGAACTGAACGGATGGTGCCCACGTGCCCCTCGACCGCCGGCGCGGAGAAGCCCGGTACTTCGGACGCCGTGAGGGTCGCCGTCGTCTCGCCTATGAGGTCCGCGGCCGCGCCCCAGCCGGAGCCAAGTACGAGTGCCACGTCATGGGATTCGACGCCGGTCTCTGCGGCGATGTAGTCGGCAGCGGTCCTGGCGGCTTCAAAGGGATCGGTGTTCATCAGCTCCATGTTACTCACTGGTACAAGCTACAGGGCTTCCCGCGTTGTTGCACAGGGACGCTCCGCGCGAGCTCCCTCAGGCCGGGCTTAGTGGCAGCGCCGTCCGCATTAAGTAAGAATTGTTCATTGTGACTATGCATCCTGACTTCAGCTCACCCCGAATCGCTATCCTGGGCGGAGGTCCTGGCGGATATGAAGCCGCCATGGTCGCAGCGTCACTCGGCGCCCGCGTCACCATCATCGAGCGGGCCGGCCTCGGCGGCTCCGCGGTGCTCACCGACGTCGTACCTTCCAAAACCCTGATCGCGACGGCGGACCTCATGACCCGCGTCGGCGAGGCGGGGGAGCTGGGGGTCAAGTTCGCCGTCGGCGGCAGTGATGTCGCCCCCGGCATGCGTGCGGACCTGGGCCACATCAACGACCGTCTTTTGCATCTGGCGCGGGAGCAGTCCGACGACGTCCGGGTGGGCCTTGAAAAGCTCGGCGTCGAGATCCTGATGGGTTCAGGAACCCTTGTGGACAACCACACGATCGAGGTGCTCACGGTCGACGGCACCAAGACAGTGACCGCAGACGCGATCCTGCTCGCCGTCGGTGCGCACCCGCGGGAACTGCCTACCGCCAAGCCGGACGGAGAGCGGATCCTCAACTGGGCGCAGATCTACAACCTCGAGGAACTTCCCGAAGAACTGATCGTGGTTGGATCCGGCGTGACCGGCGCCGAGTTCGCCTCCGCCTACAACGGCCTGGGCTCCAACGTCACCTTGATTTCCAGCCGCGACCAAGTGCTCCCCGGTGAGGACTCGGATGCCGCCCAGGTACTCGAAGGTGTCTTCAAGCGCCGTGGCGTGCGCGTCCTGTCCCGCTCCCGGGCCGCCGCCGTGGAACGGACCGAGACCGGTGTCCAAGTCACCCTCTCCGACGGCAGCACCGTCACCGGCAGCCATTGCCTGCTGTGCGTTGGTTCCATTCCAAACACCGCAGGAATCGGGCTCGAGGCTGCGGGCGTGGAGGTTTCCGAGTCCGGCCACATCAAGGTCGACGGCGTTTCCCGGACCACCGCCCCCAACATCTACGCCGCTGGCGACTGCACGGGCGTCCTTGCTCTGGCATCGGTCGCAGCGATGCAGGGCCGCATCGCGATTGCCCACTTCCTGGGCGACAGCGTCACGCCGCTCAAGCTGCACCAAGTGGCTTCCAACATCTTCACCTCACCTGAAATCGCATCGGTGGGCGTCTCCGAGGCAGACCTCGAATCCGGCAAGTACCAAGGCGACGTCGTCATGCTGTCCCTGCTCAGCAACGCGCGCGCCAAGATGCGCAACACGAAGGACGGATTCGTCAAGATCATCGCCCGCAAGGGTTCAGGTACCGTGATCGGCGGCGTCGTGGTGGGGCCTAACGCCTCTGAACTCATCTTCCCGATCGCCGTCGCGGTCACCCAGAAATTGCATGTCGACGACCTCGCGAGCACCTTCACGGTGTACCCCTCGCTGACAGGTTCGATCTCGGAGGCCGCACGGCGCTTGCACGTACACATGTAAGCGGGGGGGCGGACTACCCCGTCCGCGACGCGCATCCGGACGTACGACGCCGAGAATGATTTTCGACGCGGGTATTCGGTGTCGTCTGTCATTTTCTGCGTCGTGGGTCCAAAAGCGCGTCGCCAGCCCAGGCCAACGGCTACGCCGCTACCGCCTGGAAGTGCCGCTCGATAATGCCCTTGATGTCCTCGTGGCATCCGCCGCAGCCAGTTCCGGCACGGGTGGCCTTGGAAACTTCGCCCACCGAAGCGCATCCGTCGGCCACGGCTTCCTCGATGCTCGTTCCGCTGACCCCAGCACAACGGCAGACTGTACGGGAGGGATCGTCGGCGCCGGCGGAGTCGAGCTGGTCCGGGCCGTCGAGGCGCAGCAAGAGGGACCGGTCCGCGGGCAACTCGGAGCCGCGCTCGAACAAGCCCACCAGTTCTGCGGCTGTGCGGGGCATGCCCACTGTTACGAGCCCTTCGAGAACCCCGCCACGGGTCGTCATCTTGACGTAGCGGCCGTGCTCGGGATCGGCCCACTGGGCAACCTGGCGGCGCGGGAAACCGTCGGCCGGATCGCCAAGCAAAAGCTCGTCCCAGGGCTCGGTACCGTTGTCTCCGGCTACCGCCAGGTTCATGCCGCGGGCTTTCAGGACCACGACGCCGGGCTTCTCCTGCGGCAGTGCGGGCAGGGTGTCGGCAGC
Source organism: bacterium RCC_150 (assembly GCA_041360635.1). GTDB lineage: Bacteria > Actinomycetota > Actinomycetes > Actinomycetales > Micrococcaceae > Arthrobacter. The sequence goes on from JBFUPP010000018.1 coordinate 13,690, forward strand.
GCCCTGTCCACCTTCCGCGAGCAGGATCAGGTACTCGGCGAGCCATTCGGCCTGCCGCCAGCCCGGGCCAACCAGGCCGGAGGGGCCAAGGGCTGTATGGCATTGCGTGCATTCTGCGTCAGCACAGCGCACTTCGGCGCAGTCGCCAATCGCGAACATGTGGGGTTCGTGGTAGGTCCGCAGGTGGTGGTCCACCAGGATGCCGGTGGCCGCGGGGAGCCCGCAGCCTTCGGCCAGTTCGATTCGGGGACGGACGCCACACGAAAGGACCAGGAGGTCGCCTTCCACCCGCGAACCGTCGCTGAGTAGGAGGGCCGAAAACGCGCCGTCGGGCCCGTTGTGCTCGACGCCGGTTGAACGGGCGTTGCGCACCATGGTGACGCCGCAATTGCGCAGGCTTGCAGACAATACTGCGCCGCCCCCACGGTCGATGTTGCGTCCCATCGGGAAGGAACCGTTGTGCACCACCGTTGTGGCGGCGCCTTCCTCAGCCGCGGCCAGGGCGGTTTCAAGGCCCAATACGCCACCGCCCAGGACGATCACGCGCTTGCCGGCGGTCACGGCTTCGCGGAGCTGCGCGGCATCCCGCAGATCCCGGAGGGCCGTCACGCCGGCGGGGAGCACTGGGTGCGAGGGGTCGGGATTGATGCCCGTGAGGTTGGGAATCACGGGGCGGGAGCCAGTTGCGAACACCAGGCGGTCATAGCCCGGGGTGGTCCCGTCGGAGAGAACCACCTGCTGACGTGCGCGGTCGATTCGCTTGGCCGTGACGCCCAGGCGAACGTCCACGCCGTCGGCACCCAAGGCCGTCGCGTCGGACATGGAGAGGGCATCGGCGGTGGTCCGTCCGACGCCGAGTTCGGCCACCATCACGCGGTTGTAGGCGGCCTCGACCTCCTGCCCGACGACGAGCAACTGGACAAGTCCGCTCCGCACGGCTGGCAGCAACTCGTCCACCAGCCGGGACGCGACCGGTCCGAAACCGACCACAACAATTCGCTCGCTCATGATGCCTCCTCGAAGTGCATTGATGGTCCTGACGCGGGGATGGCAAGTGCCGGCTCCGCGCTTGGCAGTTCCGCCTTTCCGACCCATACCTGACTGGTCTTGAACTCCGGCATGCCGGAAATAGGATCTGTTGCCGCCTCAGTGAGGCGGTTGGCGCTTTCCAGATCGGGGAAATGGAACGGCAAGAACACAGTGTCCGTCCGGATGGCGGTGCTGAGCTCGGCTTTGCACAAAACCTCGCCGCGCTCGTTGCCAATGGAGACCAGATCTCCGCTGGCGATGCCGCGCGCTGAAGCCGTTGCGGGGTGGATCTGCAGGAGTGCCTCAGGCTGGGCGGCCGCGAGCTCGGCTACGCGGCGGGTCTGCGCTCCGGACTGGTAGTGCTCTAGGAGCCGTCCGGTCACCAGCGTCAGCGGATGCGGTGGCGAGTCGACGACGGCGGAGCGGCCCGGGCGCTTGAGCGACACCACCGGGACCATCGCCGCGCGGCCGTCGGGGTGTGCGAAGCCATCCAGGAAGAGCCGCGGGGTCCCCGTGCTGCCGCTTGGGAACGGCCAGTATGCGGCCTCCCCGCGATCCAGCATTGCGTAGTCGATTCCGGAGTAGTCCGCCAATCCGCCCGCGGAGGCGAGTCGAAGCTCCTCGAAGACGGTCTCGGGGTCGTCGCTGAACGTGGAGGGCGCGCCGAGGGATTCTGCGAGGCGGGCCATGAGCCACAACTCGCTGCGTACGCCCGGGGGCGGGGTGATCGCTTTCCTGCGCCGGAGGACACGGCCCTCAAGGTTGGTCAGTGTGCCTTCTTCCTCGGCCCACTGTGTCACAGGGAGGATGAGGTCGGCCTCCATGGCGGTCTCGGACATGAAGAAATCGCAGACCACCAGGAAATCCAGGCTGCGGAGGCCCTTGATCACCGCGTTGGCGTCCGGGGCCGATACCGCAACATTGGCTCCGTGCACGAAAAGGCAGCGGACGCCGTCGGGCTGTCCCAAGGACTTCAACAACTGGACGGCCGGCAGGCCCGGACCCGGAATGAGGGACTCGTCCACGCCCCAGACCTTGGCGACGTGCGCGCGGGCGGCGGGGTCGGTGATCTTGCGGTAGCCGGGTAGCTGGTCGGCCTTTTGGCCGTGTTCACGGCCGCCTTGGCCGTTGCCTTGGCCGGTCAGCGTGCCGTAGCCGCTACGGGTGGAACCCGGCAGGCCGAGGAGGAGGCTGAGGTTGATGGCGGCGGTGGCGGTGTCCGTACCGTCGACGTGCTGCTCGACGCCCCGGCCGGTGAGGATGTAGCTGCCGCCCCGGCGGGCGCCGTCGGCGAGGCGTCGGGCGGTTTCGCGGATGAGGTTGGCGGGGACGCCGGTGATCGACGCAACGCGTTCCGGCCAGAAAGCTGTGAGGCTGCGGGCAATCGCGGGGTAGCCGGTGGTGCGCTGCTCGACGTACGCGGTGTCCATGAGGCCCTCGTGGACCACAACGTGCGAGATACCGAGGATGAGCGCGAGGTCCGTGCCGGGCGTGGGCTGCAGGTGGAGGCCGCCGCCGTCGCCCGTGAACGCCGCCGTGGCGGAACGGCGAGGATCGGCGACGATCAATCCGCCGGAGTCGCGCGCGCCCTGAAGGTGCTGGACGAACGGCGGCATGGTCTCGGCAACGTTCGAACCGAGGAGGAAAATGACGCTCGCGGAATCGAGGTCCCCAACCGGGAAGGGCAGCCCGCGGTCCACCCCGAACGCGCGGTTGCCGGCGGCTGCCGCGGAGGACATGCAGAACCGGCCGTTGTAGTCGATCCGCGACGTTCCAAGCGCCAGGCGGGCGAACTTACCTAACTGGTAGGCCTTTTCATTGGTGAGCCCGCCGCCGCCGAATACGCCAACGGCGTCGGGACCGTATTGCTCCCGGGTTTCCTTGACGGCCGCGGTAACCAGCATGAGCGCTTTGTCCCAGCTGACCCGCCGGTGGACGCCGTCCGAACCCTTGAGCATGGGTTCGGTGACGCGTCCGGTGTGGTTCAACAACGACGCCGATGTCCAGCCCTTGCGGCACAGCCCGCCCCGGTTTGTGGGGAAGTCGCGGCCGGAGACGTCCAGCGCGACCCCCGACCCCGGCTGCGGTGTCTTCGCTGCCGGGGTCAGGGTCATGGCGCACTGCAGCGCGCAATACGGGCAGTGGGTGGTGGCGCCATTGGGCATGTTAGACGTGTCCCATCGCTTTGCGGTTTGCCTTGCGGAGGTAGCAGGCCCAGCAGACGGTCAGCATCAGCACGTAGGCGCCGACGAAGCCGTAGAAGGCCGGAGCGTAGGAACCCGAGGCGCTGGAAGCGTTCAGCACCTGCGGGATAACGAATCCGCCGTACGCGCCGATGGCTGAGATGAGGCCCAGCGAAGAGGAGGCCAGGCGTGCGGTGGCGGCGGTCCCGGCACCGGAGAGTGCCGCGCGGCTGGAGGTCGCGAAGATGACCGGAATCATGCGGTAGGTTGCGCCGTTTCCGAAGCCGCTTGCCGTAAAGAGCATCAGGAACAGGACCAGGAAGAGCCAGAAGTTCTTCAGGGGCAGGGTCCAGATCATCGTCAGGGTGATGATCGCCATCGCGGCGAAGGCCGTGACGGTCATCCTGGCGCCGCCCCTGCGGTCGGCCATCCGTCCACCATAGGGGCGGGCAAGGGAACCGACCAACGGGCCGAGGAAGGCAAGGGAGAGGGCCACGGCGCCGAGGTGGAATGCCGAGAAACTCGGGAAGTAGTCCTTGATGAGCTTGGGGAACACGCCGGAGAATCCGATGAACGAGCCGAAGGTCCCGATGTAGAGGAACGCCATGATCCACAGGTGGGGTTCCTTCAAGGCGGCGATCGATCCTGCAATATCGCCCTTGGCACTCGTGAGGTTGTTCATGTACTTGAAAGCACCGAATGCCGCGATCAGGATGAGCGGGATCCAGATGAGCCCGGCCATAGGCAGGTTGACGGTTCCGGCGGCAAGGAGCGTGACGGCGATCGGGACAATGAGCTGCGCGACGGCGGCACCGAGGTTTCCGCCCGCGGCGTTCAGGCCGAGCGCCCATCCCTTTTCGCGGGCCGGGTAGAAGAATGTGATGTTCGCCATTGAGCTGGCGAAGTTGCCGCCGCCAAAGCCGGCGAGTGCGGCCACCAGCAGCATGACGCCGAACGGGGTGGCGGGGTTCGAGACACAGAGGGCGAGGCCCGACGTCGGGATCAGCAGCAGGAGCGCCGAGACGATGGTCCAGTTGCGGCCGCCGAATCTCGGAACCATGAACGTATAGGGGATTCGGAGCGTCGCGCCCACGAGGCTTGGGATCGAGATGAGCCAGAAAATCTGGTTGGTGTCGAACTTGAAGCCCGCTGCGGGGAGCTGCACGACGACGATTGACCACAGTTGCCAGACGACGAAGCCAAGGAACTCGGCGAAGATCGACCAGTACAGGTTGCGCTTGGCGATCGAGCGGCCTTCGGCCTGCCACTGTTCCTTGTTCTCCGCATCCCAGTTGGCGATCCAACGGCCGGGGCGGTGTTCGAGCTCGGGGACGAGGGCTGTGGGGGACTGGCTAGTGGTGAGGATTTCGCTGCTTCGGTCAACTGTCACGGGGTGCCTCCTTCTAGGGGACGTTGTACTTACACGTTAGGTATGGCGCGTTTCGTGTTCCGGCGCCGTTTGTAAACGTGCTGTGACATTTGCCTATCGGAGGGTGTCACCGCGGCGTGAGACGGTGGTGAGCTTGTGTGGCGCGGACCACAGAATGAGACTTTCCGAAGCGTCCGAATGATGGACGCAATTGTCCAGTTGGTGGATGGTAGGAACTATTGTTGAACCATCAAACAAATCCTTCACGAAAGCAACCATCACATGTCTTCCATCGCTGAATCCAAGGAAAGCGAATCAGCCAAGCCCGTGAATTCACGGGGACGGGTGATCTTCGCCAGCCTGATCGGCACGTCCATCGAGTTCTACGACTTCTACGTCTACGCGACCGCCGCCGTGCTTGTCTTTCCCAAGCTCTTCTTCCCGACGGCGAACGAAACCACCCAACTCCTGAGCTCATTCGCGGTGTTCGGCGTCGCATTCGTCGCCCGCCCGCTCGGTTCGATTGTCTTCGGCCACTTCGGTGACAAGTTCGGCCGCAAGGGGACGCTGGTTGCATCCTTGCTGACCATGGGCATCGCCACATTCCTCATCGGTTGCCTTCCCACCGCGCAGATTCCCGGCTGGACCTTCCTGGCTCCCGCCTTGCTCGTTGTCCTCCGCTTCGCGCAAGGCCTCGCCCTCGGTGGCGAGTGGAGCGGAGCGGCCCTGCTGGCGACCGAGAATGCGCCCGCGAACAAACGCGCTATCTACGGAACGTTTCCCCAGCTTGGAGCGCCCATCGGCTTCATCCTCGCCAACATTATCTTCCTGGTATTCAGCTACACCCTGACGCCCGAAGCCTTCGCCGCCTGGGGTTGGCGCGTGCCGTTCCTGCTGAGTGCGGTCATGGTGATCCTGGGCCTCTATGTGCGCCTCAAACTCATCGAAACCCCGGCGTTCACCAAAGTCCTCGAATCCAACGAAGTAGCCAAACTGCCCATCGGTCGCGTCTTCCGCACAAGCTGGCGGCCACTCATCCTCGGCACGTTCATCATGCTCGCCACCTACGTGCTCTTCTACCTGATGACCACGTTCACGCTCACCTACGGAACCAAGCCCACGCTCGCCGCTGCGCAAGCCGCCGCAGTCAAAGCCGGAAAGCCAATGACCGAGGCGGCCTCGGCGGCGTTCATTCCCGGCCTCGGGTACACCCGCAACGACTTCCTCTGGATGCTGATTGCCGGCGTCGTATTCTTCGGCATTTTCACCCTGGTGGCCGGACCGCTCGCCGAGAAGTTCGGACGCCGCAAGATGCTGCTCGCCGTCACCGCCGGAATCCTGGTGTTTGGCCTGCTGTTCGTTCCGCTGTTCAGCGGAGGGTTCGCAGGGGCCATGGCACTCCTGATCATCGGCTTCACCCTGATGGGCCTGACCTTCGGACCGATGGGCGCGCTCCTTCCGGAATTGTTCCCCACCAACGTCCGGTACACCGGCTCCGCCGTCAGCTACAACCTGTCCAGCATCCTCGGTGCGGCCGTAGCGCCGTTCATTGCGGTGTGGCTCTGGGAAGCGGCGAAGGGCAGCACCGTCCTGGTCGGGATCTACCTCAGCTCCATGGCCGTCCTGACGCTCATCGCCTTGTTCCTCACCAAGGAAACCAAGGATATGGATTACGAGAACAACGTCGCCTGATTTCTTGGACTTAAAGAACTCCGGCCCCGCACAGTAAGTGCGGGGCCGGAGTTCTTTAAGTGGGTGGCGTGCTAGTCCTCGATCGTGGCGATCACGGCACCGGCTGAGACGGTTTCGCCCGCAGTTGCCCCCAAGCCGTGGATTGTCCCCGCCTTGTGGGCAGTAAGTGGCTGTTCCATCTTCATCGCCTCGAGCACGACGATCAGGTCACCTTCGGCGACCACATCGCCGTCGGACACCGCCACCTTCACGATGGTGCCCTGCATCGGGGACGTGAGGGCGTTACCGCCGGACGCCGCAGCTGCCGCTCCCGCGGAACGGGAGCGCTTCTTTGCCTTGGCGCCCTTTACTCCTGCGCTTCCGGTCGCTGCAACCGCGCCGAGCGTCGCTGGCAGGACCACCTCAAGGCGCTTGCCGCCGACCTCTACGACGACGCGCTGGCGTTCACCGGCGTCGGCACCATCCGCGCCGGTACCGCTGGGCACCCAAGCGGGGATGTTGTTCGTGAATTCCGTTTCGATCCACCGCGTGTGCACCTTGAAGGGGCCCTCGGCGGGAGCAAAATCGGGATCTGTTACGACTGCCAGGTCAAACGGAATGACGGTGGGGATACCCTCGACGACCATTTCCTCGAGGGCCCGGCGGGAGCGCTGGAGGGCTTGCTCGCGGGTGGCGCCGGTGACGACGAGCTTGGAAAGCATGGAGTCGAAGTTCCCGCTGATGACGTCGCCCTGCTCAATGCCCGAATCGATACGGACCCCGGGACCGGTCGGATTCTTCAGCGTCGTGACCGTGCCGGGTGCAGGCATGAAGTTCCGGCCCGGGTCTTCGCCGGTGATGCGGAATTCGAAGGAGTGGCCGCGGACCTCGGGGTCGTCATAGCCAAGCTTTTCGCCGCGGGCAATGCGGAACTGCTCGCGCACGAGGTCGATACCCGTGACTTCTTCGGAAACGCAGTGCTCCACTTGGAGGCGGGTATTGACCTCGAGGAAGGAGATGATGCCGTCCTGGCCTACCAGGAATTCGCAGGTGCCGGCGCCGAGGTAGCCGGCCTCCTTGAGGATGGCCTTGGACGATTCGTAGAGGCGCTGGTTCTGCTCGTCGCTCAAAAAGGGGGCCGGCGCTTCTTCGACAAGTTTCTGGTTGCGGCGCTGGAGGGAGCAGTCGCGCGTGGAAACAACGACGACGTTCCCGTAAGCGTCGGCAAGGCACTGGGTCTCGACGTGGCGGGGCGAATCCAGGAAGCGTTCGATGAAGCACTCGCCACGGCCGAAGGCGGCAACGGCCTCGCGGACAGCGGATTCGAACAGTTCGGGAATTTCCTCGATGGTGCGGGCCACTTTGATGCCGCGTCCGCCACCGCCATAGGCAGCCTTGATGGCGATGGGAAGGCCGAATTCCTTGGCGAAAGCCAGGATCTCATCGGCGGATTCCACGGGGTCGGCCGTGCCGGGAACCAGCGGTGCGCCGACCTTCTCGGCGATGTGGCGCGCCTGGACCTTGTCGCCAAGGGACGAGATCGCCTCCGGGGAGGGCCCGATCCAGGTGATGCCGGCGTCGATGACCTTGGCTGCGAACTGGGCATTCTCGGCAAGGAAGCCATACCCCGGGTGGATCGCGTCCGCGCCCGATTGCTTGGCGACCTCGATCAACTTGTCCATGAGCAGGTAGGATTCCGCCGCTGTGTTGCCACCCAATGCGTACGCTTCGTCTGCCAGCCGCGCGTGCAAGGCGTCACGGTCCGGGTCTGCGTAGACGGCCACGGAGGCGATGCCTTCGTCCCGGGCTGCGCGAATAATACGGATTGCGATTTCGCCACGGTTGGCGATCAAGACCTTGGTGAGGGGGCTGGAAATGGGCTGCGCCGGGTTAGCTGACAAGTTGACTCCTTCTGTCCTTCAGGGAGCCTAGCGTGGTTTTGAGGGTTCCGCCCATATTGATGGGGGAATCCGTGTGTGAGGCGGCCTGTCTTTGTAGGGTTGCTACAAAGACAGGCCATCATTACGCCGGCTGCTCCGCCCGGTCCGCCCACAGTTCAGTGATGCCGACGTTCGCGTGGCCGAGCAGATCGCGCAGGGTCGAGATGGAGAGCCCGACGACGGCGTGGGGGTCGCCGTCGACCTTGCGGATGAACGCTCCGCCCAGGCCGTCGATCGTAAAGGATCCGGCGCAGTGGAGTGGCTCGCCCGTCGCGATGTAGGCGTCGATGTCGTCCTCGCTCATTTCCGCGAAGTGGACCTCGGCGCTGGACACCGCCCCGACAGTCGCGCCGGTCCCCTCGACCGGCCCATCGCCGTGGACCTCTGCTGCTGTTTCCCGGCAGTCGACGAGCCAATGCCCCGTGTGCAGGATGCCCTTGGACCCGCTCATTCGCTGCATCCGTTCCTTGGCGACGTCCACCGTGTAAGGCTTGCCGTGCGATTCGCCGTCGAACTCGAAGACCGAATCGCAGCCGATCACGAGGGCGCCCTCGGCATCGGGCAGGGCGGCGACGGCCTCGGCTTTGGCCCGGGCGAGGAGCAGCGCCGTGTCATGCGGGTCCGTCACGCCGTACTTGGCCTGCACCGCATCCTCGTCCACGTCGGACACGAGGACCTCGTGGAGGATTCCCGCTTCCTTGAGGAGCTTGGTGCGGGCGGGGGACTGGGAAGCCAGGATCAATCGGGTCACCGCTCAAGCGTAGTACGCGAGGCCGTTCCCGCGGACGCCCCATCACGTTTGTGGGTTTTCCCGCGGACGCCCCATCACGTTTGTGGGTTTTCCCGCGGACGCCCTATCACCTCACGCTTCGTGGACGAGTTCTTTTGCCCCGCCGGCCGGCGTCGTGCGCTGCAGGCGGGCGCCTTCGACGTCGACATCCGGCAGGATGCGGGACAGCCACCGCGGGAGCCACCAAGCCTTCCCGCCGAGCAGGTACATTACGGCGGGCACGATCGTCATTCGCACCACGAACGCATCCACGAGCACGCCGAACGCCATCGCGAAGCCGAGCGGCCGCACCATGGTCAGGTGGCTGAAGATGAATCCGGCGAACACGCTCACCATGATGATCGCGGCGGCAGTGACGACGGCGGAGGCATGGCTGAAACCGCTGCGCACCGCCTGCTTCGCGGCCTCGCCGTGCATGAACGATTCCCGCATGCCCGAGGTGATGAAGACCTGGTAGTCCATGGCCAGGCCGAACAGCACGCCGATCAGGATGATTGGCAGGAAGCTCAGCACGGCTCCTGGATTGGCGACGTCGAACACCGCACCGAGCCAGCCCCACTGGTACACCGCGACGACCGCGCCAAACGCGGCCGCAAGCGAGAGGAGGAATCCGCCCGTAGCGAGCAGCGGAACCACGATCGAGCGGAACACCAGGAGCAACAGAATGAGCGAGAGCCCGACGACGATCGCCAAGTATGGCGGCAAGGCGGCACCGAGCTTCACGGAGACATCAATGTTTCCGGCGGTCTGCCCCGTCAGCCCAATAGTGGCGCCCGTGGCCCGCTGGATTTCGGCACCCTTGGCGCGAAGCTCCGAGACCACCTGGACGGTGCTTGCGCTGGCCGGCCCGTCCTTGGGAATCACTTGGAAGACGGCGGTCCGGTGATCCGGGCTCAGCGCCACGGGAACTGCTGCCACGACATTGTCGACGCCCCGTAGTTTGTCCGCGACGTCGAACTGCTTGGTCTTCGCGTCGGAGTCGCTGAGGCTCGCCGGGAAGGAACCCACCACGACGATCGGTCCGGTCATGCCCTCGCCGAAGCTCTTGCGGGTGAGGTCGTACGCCTTGAACGCCTGCGAATCGACCGGTTCCGAACCGCCGTCGGGCAATGCGAGGCGCAACTGGGACGCCGGAAGCGCCAGCACCCCGAGCAACACCACCCCGGCCAGCAGCGCAATGACCGGATGCCGGGTTACGAGTCCGCCCCAACCACGCGCACTCCGGCGCATGTCAGCCGTATGGTCCGTGGCGGCGTGGTCCGGTTGGGCGTTGTGCTGTTCGGCCCTGGCCCAAGCCCGCTTGGAAACCAGCTTGCGTCCCACCAGCGAAAGGACAGCGGGAGTCAGCGTCAGGGAGACGACGACGGCGATCGCCACTGTCGCGGCGGCGGACAGGCCCATGACGGCCAGGAACGGAAGCCCGGGCACCACCAGGGCGGCGAGCGCGATCACCACTGTGAGACCTGCGAAAAGCACAGCGTTTCCTGACGTTCCCGTGGCCAGGGCGACCGATTCCTCCGGGTCCATCCCGGACAGGAGCTGGCCGCGGTGGCGGTTGACGATGAAGAGCGAGTAATCGATGCCGACGGCCAGGCCCAGCATAAGGGCGAGCATGGGCGAGATGGAACTCATGTCCACGACGCCGGTCAGGGCGAAAGTCCCGCCAACGCCCACCGCGACGCCGATTATCGCCATGAGGAGCGGCAGTCCCGCGGCGACAAGGGTCCCAAGCATCACGATGAGGGCAATCGCCGCCACCGCGATGCCGATGATTTCCGAGAGGCCGAAGATCTGGGAGACGTCTTCGGTGATTTCCTTGCTTGCCAAGGCCGTGATCCCGGCGGAGGAAACGCCATGGACGATGTCTTGGACCTGCTGGCGGACGGCGGGGGACAAGCCATTGATGGAGGTCTTGAACTGGACCTGGGCGATAGCAGCCTTGCCGTCCCCGGACACGAACCGCATGCCTTGGGAAGCTGTTGCTTGGCGCTTGGCCAACGCGAGTGCGGCAGTTCCGTCCGCTGCCTGCTTCTCACCGGCTTCGAGTTTCTGTCGGCCGGCCTGTAGCTCGGCCTTCTTCGGGGCGATCTGTTCCGCGACCTGAGCGGAAGGCAAACCGGCGGCGATCATTTGTTGTTCGGCTGCCGCGAGTTGCGCGTCGCCGGCGTCGAGAGCGGCTTTGGCCTTGTCCAGGTCGGTTTGCCCTGCCGCCGCCTTTTGTTCCGCGGCGGCCAGTTCCGTGGGTGCCTTGTCGAGCTGGGCTTGCGTCGTGAACGGGTTGACAGTGGACTGCACGTCCGGGAGCGTTTCAAGCTTGGCGAGGGCCGACGCGACGGCGTCCTTGCCCGCCTGCGTGAATCCGGCGTCGTTCGCTTCGAAGACGATGCCCGCGGAACCGCCGGACGCCGACGGAAGTTCCTTCTTCAGCTTGTCCAGCATCTGCTGGGTCTCGGTACCGGGGATCTGGAAGTTGTTGGACATGGTGCCGTGGAATGCCGCCGCGGAGCCGCCGACTGCCAGCAGCACGGCCAGCCAAAGTGAGACCACCAACCAGCGGTGGCGGTAGGAAAATTTGCCTAGACGGTAGAGCAGGAGTGCCATTGTCTGAACCGATCTGTCGGTGTGGTTGTTATGCCGCGAATCCGGAACCGAGGATGCCGATTGCCTCAATCAGCCGTGCTCGCAGGACCCCTAGTGATTCGGCGGAGAGGTCCTGGCCGCACTGTTCGAACCAGACGCTCATGGCCGCTTTGCCGCAGGAGATGATGGAGCCGGCCAGGGCGCGCAGGTAGAGTTCGTCGACGTCGGGGCCGAGGCGTTCCCGGGCGGCGTCGATGATTTGGGTGGTGCAGTGGTCCCAGGCTTCGAGTTCGCAACGAGCCAAGGCAGGGCTGGCCTGGGTCAGGCTGAAGAGCTCAGCCATCGGGGAGACCGTCATGGGGTCCGCCAACGCCACCAAGGCTGCACGCGCCGATTCGATGATGGGCTCGTCAGCCGGGCGTCGGCGGAACTGCTCAAGGGCGTGGTCCAGGAAGCCCTCCGTCACCGATGCCAAGGCGGCTTCGAGGCCTGAGAAATAGTTGAAGAAGGTGCGCCGGGATACGCCGGCTTCCTCCGCAATGTCTTCGACCGTGAAGTTGCCGACGCCTTTAGTGCGCAGCACGTTGAGGGCGGCGGCTGAGATGGCTTGGCGGGTGGCCTGCTTATTCTGTTCGCGCCTGGTTGCCTGCTTGCTGTGCGCTTGGTGCCGTGAGGGTTCGGCGGTTTGGGGAATGCTCACATGCTTACACTAAGTGCAAGTTTGCACTCTGAGCAAGTGGCTTCGAATTCCCGGGCGCCGAGGTTGCGTTCGCTGACACGCTGCGTGAGCGGCAGCGTAGCCTTCTTCGTTATGCGCCAAAGAATAAGCCGCCGATCCAAGACTTTACGATCGAACGCGGGACCGGAACGCGTGACAAGGGCGCCCCCAAAGGACTTACGAAAGCAGCGCCCGCCGCAATGTATCCAGGCCAACCGAGCCGAGATTGAGTGCGTTGGTGTGGAAGGACTTCAGCTTGAACCCTTCGCGGCGCTCAAGTTCGCTGCGGATCTCCTCCCACAGCCGCTGCCCCACCTTGTAGGACGGCGCCTGCCCCGGCCATCCCAGGTACCGGGCGAACTCGAACTGCAGTTGGCCTTCGCTGATCGGCAGGTTGGCTTTGAGGAATTCGTAGCCCTTTTCCGGGGTCCACGTGCCGCTGCCCCAACGTTCAGGCACCGGCAGTTCGAGGTGGACACCGATGTCGAAGACCACGCGGGCCGCGCGCATGCGCTGCATGTCCAGCATGCCCATGTGGTCGCCGGGGTCCTTGAGGTAGCCGAGTTCCAGCATGAGTTTTTCGGCGTAGAGGGCCCAGCCTTCGCCGTGTCCCGAGACCCAGATGATGTTCCGCCGCCAGTTGTTGAGGAGTTCGCGACGATATACCGCGGTGGCCACTTGGAGGTGGTGGCCGGGTACTCCTTCGTGGAATACCGTGGTGGTTTCGGCCCAGGTGGTGAAGGTGTCATCGCCCGGAGGGACGGACCACCACATGCGTCCGGGCCGCGAGAAGTCGTCCGAGGGGCCGGTGTAGTAGATGCCTCCTTCGTCGGTGGGGGCGATCCGGCATTCGAGGGTCTTCATGACGTCCGGGATGTCGAAATGGACGTCGGCGAGTTCGGCTACCGCGCGGTCGGAGAGTTCCTGCATCCAGGCCTGGAGGGCGTCGGTGCCTTTGATTTGCCGCTCGGGATCGTTGTTGAGGAGGTCCTTGGCCTCCTCGATGGAGGCGCCCGGCTTGATTTGTCCGGCGACCTTTTCTTGTTCGGCGATGAGGCGGTCGAGCTCCTGTACGCCCCACTCGTATGTTTCTTCGAGGTCGACGGCGGCGCCCAGGAACGAGCGCGAGGCCAGCGCGTAGCGTTCGCGGCCCACGGCGTCTTTTTCGGGTGCCACAGGCAGGAGTTCCGTTTCGAGGTAGTCCGCGAGGCGGGAGTAGGCGGAACGTGCGACGGCGGCACCGGCGTCGAGCTTTTCCTGCAGGTCCGCGCCGAGCGGCTGTCCCTCGATTTCCGCTTCCGCGGCGAGCTTGGCGAAGAAGCCTTCCGCGGCCGCATATTTCCGGGTTTGCTCGATCACGATCCTGACCTGGCGGGCCGCCGCGATCTTTCCCGCATCCTTGGCGGAGCTGAGGGAGGAGATGTAGCCCTCGATTGCCTGGGGCACGTTGGCTGCCCGGCCTGCGATGTGCTCCCAGTGCTCGGCGGTGTCGGTGGGCATGAGGTCGAACACGGCGCGAATGCCCTGCGCCGGGGATTCGATGTTGTTCAGTTCGGCGGCGTCCCAGCCGGACTCGTGGATCTCCAAGGCCAGGCCCAGCCGCTCGCGCATGGCGTCAAGCGTGACCACGTCCGAGGCGTCGGCTGGTTCCATGAGAGTCAGCTTGTCCAGGGTTTCGCGTGTTGCCTTGGCGAACGCGGCCGCGCCGGCAGGCGAGAAGTCCTGGTATTCGGTTTCGTGTCCGGGCAGGCCGAGGGTGGTGGCGAGCGTCGGGTTCAATGCCAGGAGGGTGTCGGTGTACGCGTCGGCGACGGCGTCGATGGCGGTCCGTGGGCGTGCCGAATCTGTGTTAGGAGTAGTCACCCCATGAGCCTAGCCGCGGCTGCGCCTCCACGCACCGGGTCCCGGCGTCGGGTCGAGGCGGAGTTGCTGCCTCCGGAGCCAATGGCGGGCGTTCGGCTTCGCTGTTTCCGCCTGCTCCGGGCCGCTCAGGGAGCTTACGACGGCGGTCAGCGCGGCGAGCTCTTCGGGCGTGGGTTCTCCCTTGACCACCGAAAAGAGGGGGACCTCCGAAAAGGTGGGGACCTCCGAAAGGAGCGGCTCCGAACCGTTCTGTTCGATGCTCACAGCGGGATGTTTCCGTGCTTCTTGGTGGGCAGGCTGGCTCGCTTGTCGCGAAGCGCGCGCAGGCCCTTGATGATCTGCACGCGGGTGTCCGACGGCGCGATCACGGCGTCGACGTACCCCAGTTCCGCAGCTTGGTAAGGGTTGAGGAGTTCTTCTTCGTATTGGCGGATGATCTCCGTACGTTTTTCTTCGACGTCCCCGCCGGCTTCCGCCACGGCGGCAAGATCGCGCCGGTACAGGATGTTCACGGCACCCTGGGCGCCCATGACGCCGATTTGGGCGGTGGGCCACGCCAGGTTGAGGTCGGCGCCGAGCTTCTTGGAGCCCATGACGATGTACGCTCCGCCGTAGGCTTTGCGGGTGATGACGGTCAGCTTGGGCACGGTGGCCTCGGCGTAGGCGTAGAGAAGCTTGGCCCCGCGGCGGATGATGCCCTGGAACTCCTGGTCCTTGCCCGGCAGGAAGCCCGGGACGTCCACCAAGGTGATAATCGGGATGTTGAACGCGTCGCAGTGGCGCACGAAGCGGGCGGCCTTCTCCGAAGCGGAGATGTCGAGCGTACCGGCGAACTGCATTGGCTGGTTCGCGACGATTCCGACTGTGTGGCCTTCGACCCGGCCATAGCCGATGATCACGTTGGGCGCGTAAAGCGACTGCATTTCGAGGAAATGGGCGTCGTCCACGATCTGCTCGATGACTTTGCGAATGTCGTAAGGCTGGTTGGCGGAGTCCGGGACGAGCATGTCCAGGGCGAGGTCGTCGTCGTCGACCTCCAGCTCTTGCTCGTGCTCCAGGACGGGCGCCTCGGAGAGGTTGTTCGACGGCAGGAAGTCCAGGAGTTCGCGGACGAACTCGATGGCGTCGGCTTCGTCGCTCGCGAGGTAGGTGGAGGTGCCGGTGGTGGCGTTGTGCTGCCGGGCGCCTCCGAGGGTTTCCATGTCCACGTCTTCGCCGGTGACGGTCTTGATGACGTCCGGGCCGGTGATGAACATGTGCGAGGTCTTGTCAACCATGACGACGTAGTCGGTGAGGGCGGGGGAGTAAGCGGCGCCGCCTGCGCACGGGCCCATGATGAGGGAGATCTGCGGGACCACGCCGGAGGAGTGGACGTTGTTGCGGAAGATATCGGCGAACATCGCGAGGGAGGCGACGCCTTCCTGGATTCGCGCGCCGCCGCCGTCGTTGATTCCGACTACCGGGCAGCCGTTGCGGAGGGCGAATTCCTGGACCTTGACGATCTTTTCGCCGTTGACCTGGCTCAGCGAACCGCCGTAGACGCTGAATTCCTGGCTGTAGATCGCTACCAGGCGGCCGTCGACGGTGCCGTAGCCGGAGACGACGCCGTCGCCGAGCGGCTTTTTCTTCTCCATGCCGAAAGCGGAGGAACGGTGCACCGCGAGGGCGTCGAATTCGACGAATGAGCCTTCGTCCAGCAGCAGGTCGATGCGTTCCCGGGCGGTGTTCTTGCCGCGGGCATGCTGTTTCTCGATGGCCTCGGGGCCGGAGGGCTGTTCTGCACGGGCCTGGCGGTCGCGGAAGTCGGCAATCTTTCCCGCTGTCGTGGTCAGATCGTGGCTCATTAAGTGTCTCCGGCTCTATAGCTGATTTACGCTGGCACTGCTTCTTGAGGCATGCGCTTTAAGTAGCATCCGTACAAACTGCGGGCCCTGCTGGCTAGTCTAGTGAGGGAAAAGCCGCAGACCGTTGTAGAAAGCCTACAATTTTCCGTCATCAACTCGGGCACCACAAGTATGTTACTCATGAGTAACATACTTGGGCTACAGTGTCCTCATGACCTCAAGCAACGACGCTACTGCAAGCCGTGCCGTTCCGTATCACGCCCGCGGTTCCCTGGGGGGCCGCACCATCCTGATGTCGGGGGGAAGTCGCGGCATCGGCCTGGCAATCGCCACGCGGGCCGCGAGGGACGGCGCGAACATCGTGCTGATGGCCAAGACCGGCGAGCCGCATCCTAAGCTGCGCGGAACCGTATTCACCGCCGCCGAACAATTGGAAGCGGCCGGCGGACAGGCGTTGCCCATCGTCGGGGACGTCCGGAACGATGACGACGTCGCCGCCGCGGTCGCTGCCGCCGTCGAACGCTTCGGCGGGATCGACGTCGTGGTCAATAACGCCTCGGCGATCGATCTCTCCCGCACCGAGCAGCTCGACATGAAGCGCTACGACCTCATGCAGGACATCAATGTCCGCGGGACCTTCCTTCTCTCCAAGCTCTCGCTGCCCGCCCTGCGGAAGTCCGGCAACGCCCACATCCTGACCTTGTCCCCGCCGTTGAACCTTGATCCACAATGGGCGGGCAGGCATCTGGCCTACACCATGGCGAAGTACGGCATGAGCTTGACGACGTTGGGCCTCGCCGAGGAACTGAAGGACGACGACGTAGCGGTCAACTCGCTGTGGCCGTGCACCTTGATCGACACCGCTGCCATCCGGAACCTGCCCGGCGGGGAGCAGATCGTCCAGGGCGCCCGGAGCCCGGAGATCATGGCCGACGCCGCGCACGCGATCCTCACGGGGGCCAGCCTTGCCGCCGACCGCGAAGGCGCGGGGAGCAATACCGGCAACTTCTATACCGACGAACAAGTACTCAAGGCCGCGGGGGTCAAGGACTTCTCTCCCTATAGCCTTGGCGCGCCGGAAGGGAAGCTGGTACCGGATATCTTCCTCTGAGCGGATTTCTGCCCGGCGTCCAGCAAGGCTCGCTAGGATTCTGTTTATGGATCCCGAAAAGCCTGCCAGCAGCGAACCACGCCTCCCACGCCCGGGCCTGGACCGTGACGCGCTGCTTCACGCCGACTTCCTCGCGGCCGCCGGAATACCAAAATTGACGATCGTGGAATCCACCGGCTCCACCAACGCGGACCTGCTGCGTGCCGTGACCACGGAGTCGCAGGAATGGCCGGATCTCGCTGTGCTCACCGCAGAGCACCAGACCGCCGCGCGTGGAAGGCTTGACCGGCACTGGGAGGCACCCGAGCGTTCTGCGATTTCCGTGTCGATCGTGCTTCGACCGGTCAATGCGCAGGGCTTGCCTGTCCCGACCCAAAGCTACTCCTGGCTGTCCCTCCTGGGCGCGCTGGCCCTGCGTGAAACCCTCCTTGAGACTGCCAGCCTGCCTGTCGATATCAAATGGCCCAATGACGTCCTGGTGCGCGGCAAGAAGATCGCCGGCATCCTCGCGCAGATGGGGCCGATGGCCGACGGCACCGTCCCTGCCGTCATCCTGGGCACGGGCCTGAACGTGACGATGGAACAGGACGAATTGCCCGTGCCAACGGCCACGTCCCTCTTGCTTGAAGGCGCGAGCACCACCGACCGGACCGTCATCCTGAAAAGCTACCTGTCCCGTTTCTCATCGCTCTATCGGAGCTTCTGCAACGCCGACGGCGACCCTACGGCGGGCTTGTCCGGCGGCTCATCCCTGCATAAGCGGGTGGAAGCCGTCATGGTCACGTTGGGGCGTGAAGTGAAGGCACACTTGCCGGGCGACCACGAACTGCTGGGCCACGCGTCGAGGCTGGACGAGTATGGCTCCCTTTTGGTCGTGGACCATGGCGGCCGCGAGCATGTGGTCACCGCCGGCGACGTCGTCCACTTGAGGGCCACAGAAAGCGGTTATGCGTAAAGAGCTCCTGCCGGGGGAGCAAGTCATCGTCATAACGCGGCAACAACCGAGGATGCTGGTTGGTCCCGTGCTGGCATTCATCCTGCTTCCCGCCGGTGCGGCCTTCGCGTGTGCTTGGATTGTGAAGGGCGGGCCGGCCAAGTTGCTTCCCGTTATCACGGGTGAATGGAACCAATGGCTCGTGGGATTGTGCATCGCGATTGTCCTGACGGTCCTGCTGGGCTACAGCCTCCGCGGGTTCCTGAAGTGGCGGGGGATCAGGTACATCCTGACAAGCCGCCGGATAGTTGCCCGATTCGGCATGCTTCGTCGCGGCGACTGGCAGGTGCCGCTTGCAGCCGTGCGGGGTGTCGGCATCAAGCAAACGCTGCTCCAACGAATGTTGCGTTCGGGGAATATATCCTTGGATACCGGGCATCCCGGCGACGCGGTCCTCGTGAATGTGCCGGAGGTCGGCCGGTTTCGAAGTTTCATCCTGGAAGCCATGGCCGAGCTTCCGGAGGCGGAGGGCTTCGAACAGGGTGCCCGGATATTGGACGTCGGGAAACCGAACGCGGGAATGTGAGAGAAGGTGGAAGACATAAGCGTTGACGAGCAGGAGCCGGAATACATGGACCACGAGCCCGACGTCGTGACGGAGCCTTCTGCGGACCCTGCACCTTCTGCGGACCACACCGGCGCCTTGTCTGTTGAGCGCATTGCCATGAAGGCGCTCGAAAGCCGCCTCCTGGGCGGCGAACGCACACTGAGGCGGCGCGAAGTCGCCGCGGCCGCGGGGGTCTCACTCCTGTCTGCCCGAAAACTCTGGCGTGCCCTTGGCTTCCCGAACTTCGGCGACGAAGACGTTGCCTTCACCGAACGCGACCTCTCTGCGCTTTCCACCATCCTGGACCTGGTCCGTGCAGGAAAGCTCACCGAGGAAGCAGCTATCTCCGTGACCCGTGCCATCGGCCAGATGACCGACCGGATGGTGGTCTGGCAGGTCGAAGCGCTCATCGAGGACATGGTGGTGCAGCAAGGCATCCCGGATGCCCTTGCACGGAAGCAATTGGTCAACGAGCTTCCCAACCTCGTTGACGCGATGGAAGAGATCCTGTTGTACTCGTGGCGCCGCCAGATGAACGCCGGCGTACAGCGCCTTGCCGTTCGCGCCGAGGCCGGCCTCCAGGCCAGCGAAGCCGGACGCGAAGGCGACGAAGACGATGCCCCGTTGCCGCTAGCCCGCGCGGTCGGATTCGCCGACCTCGTCTCCTACACGAGCTTGTCGCGCCGCATGAACGAGAAGACCCTGGCCCAATTGGTCCAACGCTTCGAGAACAAATGCGCGGAGATCATTTCCATTGGCGGCGGACGCCTGGTCAAGACAGTCGGCGACGAAGTCCTGTATATCGCAGAAACGCCGGCGGCAGGAGCGGAAATTTCGCTGGCGCTTGCCCAGGCCTTCACCGAGGACGAAATCCTGCCCGAAGCGCGCGTCGCAATGGTCTGGGGACGCATCCTTTCCCGGCTCGGGGATATCTATGGGCCCACTGTCAACCTCGCTGCACGGCTGACTGCGCTCGCGGAACCCGGAACGGTCCTCGTGGATGAGATGACCGCGTCCGCGCTGGGCCAGGACGAGCGTTTCGTGTTCGAACCGCAGAAACCCGAGAACGTTCGTGGATTTGGAGAAATCCTCCCGATCCGGCTTTCCAGGGGACTTGGCAAGGGCCTGGTCCTCGACTGACGCACCCCACCTAGGACAAGCATGGACACAACGCGCGCAGGCTCGGCCGGGACAACGCCCCGGCCCGGTTTTGCCTTGAGCTACGGCTGTGGAACGGACCGGGGACTCCACCGCGAACTGAATGAAGATTCGTTCATGGCCTCTGATCCCGTGTTCGCAGTGGCCGACGGAATGGGCGGCCACGAGGCAGGCGAAGTAGCCAGCGGGCTGTGCATCCGCACTCTTGAAGGAATGCCCCAACTGGCTACCGGAGTCCGCTCGGCCACACCGGTGGAACTGCAGGACTACATCCTTGCCGCAGATTCCCGGATCCGGGACGCCACTGGTGCGCGGGCCGGAACCACGCTGTCCGGGGTGGTGGTCGTCGAACAACTCGGCGTCCCGTATTGGCTGGTGATGAACATCGGCGATTCCCGGACGTACCGCTTGAGCCAGGGCGAGCTCACCCAGGTCAGCGTGGACCACTCCGAGGTGCAGGAACTCGTGGATGCGGGAAGCATCACCAAAGAAGAGGCCATCGTCCACCCGCGGCGCCACGTCGTGACCCGCGCCCTGGGGACGGGAGACGAAACCGAGGCCGACTTCTGGCTCCTGCCGATCCGCGAGGGGGACCGGATGCTGATTTGTTCTGACGGCCTTAACGGGGAACTCAGCGATGAACACATCCTCGAAATCCTGAGTACGGTGGGACATCCCCAGGACGCCGTCGACGCACTCATCCAAGCTGCATTGAGCAACGGTGGACGCGATAACGTCACCGCCATCGTCGTGGACGCGAAGAACCTGATGGACGGAGCGGATGCTCCCGCCGCTTCAGGGATCGTGGACGGTAGCCAGCTCCGACGCGGTCACAAGGATTTGCGGCTCGCCCGGGATTTGTAGGAAGATTCCGGTCAATACCACCCCAACTCCGGGCGGCCCGTTCCGTCCTGCAGAGGTAGATATGACCCAACGTTCTTCCGCGCACCCCCGCGGCATGTCCCGCGCTGCCATACGACGCCCCTTTTCCGCTGCGCTCGCCGGGATCGCAATGGCTGCCGCAATGTGCGCGTTCCCGATGCTTTCAGCCTACGCCGAGGCCCTGTGCCAGCCCACCCTCAACCAGGAGAACTGCCCCCCGCAGCATGTAGTGTCGCCGGTTCCAAGCCAAACCCCCGAACCAGTGCCTACCCAGCCAAAGGTGCAAGAGCCCGTAACGCCGCCGAAGGCCCCGGTGGCGCCGGCTCCCGTCGCCCCCGCTCCCGTCGCCCCCGCTCCTGCGGTCCCTGTCCAGCCCGCTCCTGTGGTCGTGGGTCCGGCACCTGCCGCGGAGGCCACGATAGCGGCGGAACCGGGGGACACGCCGTCGTCCGCTCCTTCTGACACCAGTTCGGCAAGCGCAAGCGCCACGCCGACGGCGAGCAGCGCCTCGCCGTCGGCGTCGTCCAAT
The DNA here is from genome assembly GCA_041360635.1 of bacterium RCC_150. Taxonomy (GTDB): domain Bacteria; phylum Actinomycetota; class Actinomycetes; order Actinomycetales; family Micrococcaceae; genus Arthrobacter. Next base: position 34,898 of record JBFUPP010000018.1, read on the forward strand.
TGGGACACGCCGATCCAGGACGGGCTCAAGGCCACCCAGGCCGCTGCCGTGACCGGTACCAAAGGGCCGGGAACGGACATCTTCGCCGTGGTTGCCATCATGGGTGGCGTTCTCCTCGTGGCAGGCGGCGGAATCGCCTTCGCGCTGTGGAGCCGGAACCGGTTCTCCACGCACTGAGCTTGTCGGTGTTTTGCGGCAAGATAGGTACGTGAGCACAGCAGAGAGCGAAACCGCAGTTCCGGCCGAATCAGTGCGGGAAGAGTACGACAACCTGGCGGACCTCGTCCGTAAGCATCGCTTCGCGTACTACCAGGAAGACGCGCCCACCATTTCGGACGCGGAGTTCGACGCCTTGTACCGGCGCCTTGAGGAACTCGAAGCACTCCACCCCGAACTCGTCTCCAACGATTCCCCCACTCAAGAGGTAGGCGGCGAAGTCTCTGCCGCGTTTACCGCCGTCGCGCACCTCCAAAGAATGTACAGCCTGGAGGACGTCTTCTCGCTTGACGAGTTGAAAGCGTGGGTCCGGAAGGCCGAAGCGTCCGTGGAGAAGCTCGGCACCAAGGCATCGCAGGTAGCCTGGCTTACCGAGCTGAAGATCGACGGTTTGGCCGTGAACCTCCTGTACCGGGATGGCAAGCTAGTGCGGGCTGCCACGCGGGGCGATGGCACCACCGGTGAAGACATCACCCACAACGTACTCACCATCAAAGAAATCCCGCGGCAACTGAGCGGCAGCGGATACCCCTCCGAGATGGAGGTTCGCGGCGAGGTCTTTATCCCCTCCAAGGAGTTCGCCCAGTTCAACGAGGCGCTGATCGAGGCCGGAAAAGCTCCCCTCGCCAACCCCCGGAACGCCGCCGCCGGCTCACTGCGGCAGAAAGACCCGGCGGAAACCGCCAAGCGGCCGCTGCGGATGTTCGTCCACGGTATCGGCGCACGCGAGGGCCTTGAAGCCAAGAGCCAATCCGAAACGTACAAGCTCCTGGCCGAATGGGGCCTACCCGTCAGCCCGTACTTGAAGGTGCTGCACTCCCTCGACGAGATCCTTGACTTCATCAAGCGTTTCGGCGACCACAGGCATGACTTGCTGCACGAAATCGACGGGATCGTGGTCAAGGTCGACGACTTCGCCACCCAACGGTCCCTCGGTTACACCTCCCGGGTTCCACGTTGGGCAGTGGCCTACAAATACCCTCCGGAAGAGGTCCACACCAAGCTTCTCGACATCCTGGTCAACGTTGGGCGGACCGGACGCGTGACGCCGTTCGGCGTAATGGAACCGGTCAAAGTGGCCGGCTCCACAGTTGAGATGGCGACCCTTCACAACCAGGATGTCGTGAAGGCCAAGGGCGTCATGATCGGCGACATCGTGGTGCTGCGAAAGGCCGGGGACGTCATTCCGGAGATCGTTGGGCCGGTCTTGGCGTTGCGCGAGCAGCAAGTTCCGCCCGTGCGCGAGTTCGTGATGCCCACGGAATGCCCGTCCTGCCATACTCCCTTGGCTCCTGCGAAGGAAGGCGACGTGGACATCCGTTGCCCCAACGCACGTTCCTGCCCTTCGCAGTTGCGCGAACGCGTTTTCCACGTGGCCAGCCGCGGTGCTTTCGACATCGAGGCCCTGGGTTGGGAAGCCGCGATCGCCTTGACATCGGGGCCAGGTCCCGATCCCGCGACCATCGGCGGATACCCCAAGCCCGAGGGGCAGGGCGTGCTCGAGAACGAATCCCGCCTCTTCGAGCTTGCCGCGGATTGGCCCGATGCCACGCTCCGCGAGCAGCTCGCGGAGGTCCGGGTGTGGCGCGAGAAGCGCTCCAAGGGAGTCGGCACGGGGGAATGGGAACTCGTTCCGTACTTCTGGACCAAGGCAACAGCCAGGACGCCGTCGAAGCCCACCGCTTCCACCGAGAAACTCTTCGCCGAAGTCCAGAAAGCCAAGAGCCAGCCCTTGTGGCGCGTGCTGGTCGCCTTGTCCATCCGGCACGTTGGACCAACCGCCTCGCGCGCATTGGCCACTGCTTTCGGAACCATGGAAGCCATCCGTGAAGCCTCCGAGGACAAGCTCGCACACGTGGACGGCGTGGGGCCGACCATTGCCGCTGCCCTCAAGGAATGGTTCGCCGTGGAGTGGCACCAGGAAATCGTGGATAGCTGGGCCGCCGCGGGGGTCCGGATGGTTGACGAGCGCGACGCCGGCATCCAACGGAACCTCGAGGGCCTCACGATCGTCGTTACCGGGACGCTGCCCACACTGAGCCGGGACGAAGCCAAGGAAGCCATCATCATCAGGGGCGGCAAGGCTTCCGGCTCGGTCTCCAAGAACACCGACTACGTCGTGGCTGGGGAGAACGCCGGGACGAAGCTCGACAAAGCCGAGCAGCTTGGCATCCGGGTCCTGGACGAGGATGGGTTTAGGGCTTTGCTCGACGGCGTGCTGGACGGCGTCGGTCCCGGGTCTGCGGAGGTGGGGCCTGAGGCCGCCGCCGACGGGGACGACGACGAAGAAGCTGTTGTGGCCATGGCCGAGGCGGCGGCGACAGCAGATGCAGCTGAAGCGGGCTCAGAGCAATGATGGCCGATGTCATGGAGTTCCTCGCAATCGCCAAAGCTGCCGCGGCGGCAGGAGCGAAAGTCCTAGCCCAGCGGCCCGCCGGTTCCGACGGAGCGGGGAGCCTCGGCGTCGTCAACAAGGGCGAGGCCGGCGACTGGGTGACGGCTTTCGACCTCGCGGCCGAGGAAGCGGTGCGAAGTTCCATCACCTCGGCCCGTCCTCACGACTCCATTACCGGCGAAGAACAGGGGACTGCCCGGCCCGAGCAGCCAAGCGGGTACCGTTGGTCGATCGACCCGCTGGACGGCACCACCAACTTCATCCGGAACATCGTCTACTACGCCACCTCGGTGGCGGTTGCAGATCCCGACGGCGTCTGGTTGGCCGGCGTGGTTCATGCCCCGGCGTTGGGCCGCGTCTATTCCGCGGCGCGCGGACAAGGTGCATGGCTGGAGGAGGGCGGACGACGGACGCCGCTGAGCGGACCCCTTCAAGGCCGCACGGGCCTCATCGTCGCCTCCGGTTTCAGCTACGATCCCGCTACCCGCGCCGAGCAATTCGCCGGTTTGGGCAAGCTCATGGATGGATTCGCGGATCTTCGACGACTTGGCTCCGCCGCATTGGACCTGTGCCTCGTAGCCGACGGGACCCACGATGCCTTCGGGGAACGCGGGCTGAATGAACACGACTATGCAGCCGGCGCGCTGATTGCCGAGGAAGCCGGTTGCTGGGTCCGCCGCCCGCGGCTGACTAGCCCGTTGGACGGCGGACCCAGCGATGCGGACCGGCTTGAGGCCTGGACCTGCGCGGGAACCCTGGAACTCTCAGGCAAGTTCCCGCTGTAGTGGCCTGACGTCGCTGAACTGATTGCCTGGGCGGTCGAGGCCATAGTGCTCGCGGAGCGTGCTGCCTGTGTATTCGCTCCGGAACAGGCCGCGCTGCCGCAGTATCGGCACCACTTGGTCCACAAATGTTTCGAGTCCTGAGGGCAGCACTGCAGGCATGATGTTGAATCCGTCGGCCGCACCATTCTCGAACCATGATTGGATGGCGTCGGCAAGCTGTTCAGGGGTTCCCGCTAAGGTCAGATGCCCTCGGCCCCCGCCGAGCCTTCCAATAAGTTGCCGAACGGTCAGTCTTTCCCGGCGCGCGAGCTCCACGATGAGGGTGTAGCGGCTCTTGGCGCCTTCGATCGAATCCTCGTCGGGAAGATCGGCGGGAAGCTCACGGTCAAGCGGCAGGTCTTCAGGTGCCACCCGAAGGGTCTTGGCAAGCTCCACCCGGGCGTACTCGGGGCGGATCAGCTGATCCAGTTCGCGTTCCAGCCGCAGGGCCGCAGCCTCCGTTTCCGCGACTATCGGGACGATCCCCGGAAGGATCTTGATGCTCTCCGCTGGACGGCCAAGCGCGACGGCTCGGGCTTTTAGGTCTCCATAGAACGACTGCGCATCCTCCAAGGTCTGCTGGGCGGTGAACACGGCTTCGGCGTAGCGGGCGGCGAGGACTTTGCCATCTTCGGAAGATCCCGCTTGCACAATCACGGGATGGCCCTGGGGAGAGCGCGGAACGTTGAGAGGCCCGCGGACTTTGAAGAACTTGCCGACGTGATCTATAGGCCTGACCTTCTCCGAGTCGGCCCAGACTCCACCTTCTTTGTCGGCGATCACCGCGTCGTCATCCCAGCTGTCCCAGAGCTTCGCCGCCACGTCCAGGAACTCGGCGGCCCGTTCGTACCGTGTTGCGTGGGCGGGCTGATCGTCGATGCCGAAGTTGCGTGCTGCGTCCGGACCCGCCGTCGTCACGACGTTCCACCCGGCCCTTCCGCCGCTGACGAAGTCCACCGAAGCGAAACGCCGCGCCAGATTGAATGGATCGTTGTAGGTCGTGGAGGCGGTCGCGATCAGTCCGATTTTCTCCGTCGCTGCCGCAATTGCGGTGAGCAGGACCGTCGGCTCCAGCTTCCCCGCAGGCCGGCGTCCGACGTCGCCGAAGATCACGGGAGAGTCGGCGAAGAATATGGAGTCGAACGTGCCGCGCTCGGCGATCCTTGCAAGGTTTTGGTAGTGCCGGATGTCGGTGCTGGCGCGGGGATTGCTTTCGGGCAGCCGCCATGAGGCTTCGTGATGGCCGGTGCTCATGAGGAATGCGTTGAGGTGGAGGGTGCGTTGCCGGGAGCTCATGATAGGTCCTTTCGTGGTTTCCTTGGCCGCCAATAGATCACGACCCAACTACCCCGCGCCAGCGCCGCGACATTTTCCCGCAACAGCAGGCAACCGGACTTCACAGGCAGAAATTGGGGTCAACATGGCGCCATGCAAAGCAACCTTTCCCCGGTCACGTATGGACGTGCGACCGGCTATAAGTGGGACGGGCGTCGAGGTGGGGTGGGCGGGCGTTCGGGTGATAGTTCGGTCACGGAAATGCCGCTTTGGCGCCGGTGCCACCACCAGCACGACTACCATGGATCAGTGCATCCGCAGATTACTGTTCGCCCGGCCCGGCCCGAAGACTACGACGCCGTTGCCCGCATCACGATCGACTCTTACGTGAGCGCGGGGTACTACGGCAGCCCGGACCACCCATATCTGCAGAAGCTTCGGGATGTGGCTGGCCGCGCCCGGAGCAACGACGTATTCGTGGCTGAGCGGAACGGCCTGGTCATCGGCTCTGTCACCTCGGCAAGGGGAGGCAGCGACTTTTCGGACATCGCATTCCCGGACGAATTGGAGATGCGCACCTTGGTTGTCGACCCCGGGGTTCAGCGCTCGGGAGCTGGGCGCGCACTTGTCCAGGCCGTCGTCGAGCAGGCACGGTCCTTGGCCGGGATCAACGCGGTCTCCCTCACGACGGGAGCAACTTGGCAGAGCGCCAACGCGCTGTATGCCAGTGCCGGTTTTGTGCGGGAACCGAAGCGCGACTGGTTCGTACCCGGGACCGACATAAAGCTGTTCGTTTACCGGCAGGATGTCCGTCAGCCCTAAAGTTTCCTCGTACTCCCCGGTCACCGGACCGGGCGCAGCAAAGGAAGGCGCGGCATGCGCAAGACATACGGCACAGGTTCCGTTTGGGAACAAACCCTTGGATACTCCCGCGCGGTCCAGGTGGACAACACCCTCTACATTTCGGCGACGGCTGCCAGTGGCCTCGTTGATGGCAAAACCGGGATCATCGGCGACGACTTCTACTCGCAGACCAAGTACATCCTCGAAAAACTCGGCGGGGTCCTGGCCGATGCAGGCTTCTCCTACGAGGACGTCGTGCAGTCCAAGCTGTACCTGACAGACATCAGCAAGTGGGAAGACGCCGGCCGTGCGCATGGCGAGGTTTTCGGCGAGATCCGGCCCACCTTGTCCTTGGTCCACGTCCTGCCGTTCCTGGACCCGCAGATGCTTGTTGAGATCGAGCTTGTGGCCCAGAAGAGCGCCTAGCAGCCGCAAGGTTCAGCCCGAGCTGGCAGCAGATGCCCTCAAAAACGGCGGGAACCGTCATCTGCTGCCAGTTCGCGCGGGGACACCGTAGCGATGTTCGGGACGGCCCGTGGTTCCGTAGCGTAGTTGGATTTCGACGGCGCCGTCGTCGGCAAGCGAGGACAGGTACCGTTGCGCCGTGGCCCTGGAGACGCCGACGCGTTCGGCTACTTCCGCCGCCGAGTATTGTTCCCCCGGCTCCAAGGACTCAAGCACGGAGGCTTCCGTGGCCGAGCGGGGCTTGCCTGTTGGCGCGACGTCGCCGGCGATGAGCGCCCGTTTTGCCCGTTCCACCGTCTCCTGGTCCACTGCGTGCTGCTGGGCCAGGATACGGCGGTATCGGGCATAGGAACGCAGTTGCTGCGAGAGCGATTCCGCGGTGAAGGGCTTCAAAAGATAGGCCAAGGCGCCGCGGCGAAGTGCCGTCCGGATGGACACGGCGTCGGACGCTGCCGTGAGCATCATTGCGTCGACGTCGAGTTGCCCCAGCAGGTCCAGGCCCGAACCGTCGGGCAGGTAAACGTCCAAAAGCACGAGGTCGGGTCGCAGGCTATGCACGGCCTGCAGCGCTTGCGAGGTCGATCCCACTGGTGCCAAGGCCAGGAATCCCGCCACGGAGTCGACGTAGGCGGCATGCAGCTTGGCGACGTGGAAATCGTCATCCACGATCAACACCCTGAAGTCTTCGCTCACGGTTTTCCTTCCTCGGGTTGAACCACAGCATCGGGTTGAACCACAGCACCGGGTTGAACCACGGCATCGGGTTGAACCACGGCAGCTTGGGCTTCGCCGGGGGCACTCGTGACGCCCGGCATCGTTGCCATGAAGACGGCGCCCGGCCCACCGCGGGTGCCCGGCTCCAGCACACGCACGTCCCCGCCGCGGCGCCGCACCAATTGGCGGACCAACGCGAGCCCAAGTCCGTGCCCGCCCGGTTTGCCGAAGCCGCCGTCGGTGCGGGCCGCCGTCGTAAATCCTTCCGCGAACACCCGCTCCGGCTCGATGCCGCCCAGCCCGTCGCCCGAGTCGGCGACGACGATGTGCAGCGTACCGCCGTCGGCTCCTTGCTCGTCGAGCAGCTCAAGTTCCACCCAGCGCTCCGTTGAGGAACCCCGGACGGCGGCATTGACGGCATTGTCGATCAGGTTGCCGAGCACTGTGGTGACGTCCTGGGGCGCGGTGACATGGCCGCGGACGAGGGTTTCGGGGCCGATCCTCAACGAGACTCCCCGCTCGTCCGCCTCTACGCCCTTCGCGCCAACGAAGGCCTGCAAGTAGGGGTCTTGGAGGAGCTCTGCCTGTTGCACGGGGAAGGCCAGGGGCCCGGTGGCGACGATCTTCCCGAGGTACTCCTTGGCTTGGCCGTGTTGCCCGATGCTCATGAAGCCCGCGATGGTGTGCAGCTGGTTCGCGAACTCATGGCGTTGCGCCCGCAAGGCCGCGGACAGGGTGCCGACGGCATCGAGTTGGCGGGTCAGTTGCTGCAACTCGGTGCGGTCCCTGAGCATGACCACCCAGCCGAGGTCCTCCTTGCGGTGCAGGGCCTTGCGTGCGTTGGCGACGAGGACCCGGCCGCCCGCCACGATTTCCATGGCTTCGGCGTCGTAGGCCAGGGGCTGGGTGAGTGCCTTGAGTTGTTCGGGCACGGCGGCTTCCGCCCAGTTGGTGCCCGTGAGGACATGTCCATCCTCGGCAATCCCCAGCAGCCGCCGCGCCGCGGCGTTGAAAACCGTGATCCGACCGTCGGCGGCGATGCCGATGACACCGTCATCCACGCCTTGGAGGACGGCGACCTGGTCGTGCACCAGGGTGCTGATTTCCTCAGGTTCAAGTCCGAGGGTCAGCCTCTGCAAGCGGCGACGCAGAAGGAAGGAGGCCAGGACGCCTGTGAGCAGTGACCCTGCCGCCGTCAAGGCGATCGGCACGATGTCCTTGGCAAGCCCCTGGCTCAGCGACTCCATGGAGTAGCCCACGCTCACTTCGCCCACGACGGTCGTGGAACCGGGAGCATACACCGGAACCTTCGCGCCCGCTGACGGCCCGAGCGTGCCCGTGTTCCGGGTGGTGACCTCCTTGCCGGACAACGCGTCCGAGGGATCCGTACTAACGCGTTCACCGAGCCGGGCCAGATCGGGGTGTGCCAAGCGAAGGCCGGTCTCATCCGTGATCACAACGAAGAGCGCGCCGGCACGGCTCCTCGCGGCCTCGGCGATGGCCTGGATGGGCCCGGCGGCGAGCGCGGAAGCGGGTGGGGTGCCGGCCTCTTTGCTGATGGCCTGGACTTCTGAGCGGATCGCGGGGTCCGAGGCGACGGTTCGCGCCAGGGTCAGGGCCTGGTTCTCGGCCTCGGCGCCGATCCGCCCGTAGACGAGCCATGCATGCACGGCGCCGCTGAGCATGACGACCAAAAGGACGACGCCGAGCTGCAGCAGCAGCGTCTGGGTCGAGAACCGCATGGTGAGCCTGGGCATCCTGCCTCCTTCCGGCGTGGATCGGCCGGCTGGATGAGGTCAGCGGCGGCGCTGTGATTCGAAGAACTACCTCTCCATTGAAGCACTGAGCACAATGAGCAAAATGGTCTCAATCAGCAGTATGCCAATCAAATCCCGCAAACTCCTTCCTGTGAGCGCGGCCACTATAACGTCTGTACCGCGCATCACATCGAAGTGATGCTGTTCACTGTAGTAAGGAGCCGGCTGTGCTGGTATTGCTTGGATTCGCAATGATTGCGGTGTTCATGGTCCTGATCATGACAAAGAAGTTGACGCCCGTCCTGGCGCTGATCATCGTCCCCACTATTTTCGGCCTCTTCGCCGGTGCCGGACTTGGCATCGGAAGCATGGTCATGGATTCGATGAAGTCCATGACGTCGACGGCGGCCCTGCTCATGTTCGCGATCGTGTACTTCGGACTCATGATCGACGTGGGGCTGTTCGACCCCCTGGTCAAGTTCATCCTCCGTAAACTTGGCAACGACCCCGCAAAAGTCGTGGTGGGCACGGCTATCCTCGCGGCCGCCGTTTCGCTTGACGGCGACGGTTCCACCACCTTCATCCTCACCACGGCAGCGATGCTGCCCGTATACCTTCGTCTGAAGATGAGTCCGGTTGTCCTGACCTGCGTGGCTGGCCTGGCCAACGGCACCATGAACATCCTGCCGTGGGGCGGCCCCACCGCCCGCGCCGCCACCGCCCTGAAGGTCGACGTCAATGATGTCTTCGTTCCCATGGTTCCCTCGCTCATCGCCGGCCTCGCCGTTGTCCTGGTCTTCTCGTGGCTCCTCGGCCTGCAGGAGCGAAACCGCCTCCGCGCCACCGCTCCCGAGATTTGGGGAGACGTCGCCGATCCTTCGGACGCGTTCGACGGCGGAACCCGCCGCGGCGGTTCTGTCGCCGCCGGTTCGGGTCGGGGTGGTTCCGGCTCCGCCCGCACTCCCGGCGGTGAGCCGGCCGCGGATGGCGGCACCGGCGTCGTACTCCTGGACCGCACCGAAACGCTTGTTGACGTCCACGGCGCCGGCATGGCGGACACTGCCCTGGACCCCAACCGCAAGACCTTGCGCCCGAAGCTGTTCTGGTTCAACCTTGGACTCACGGTCGCCCTCATGGTGATGCTCGTCGCAAACCTGGTGCCGCTCCCGTTCGTGTTCATGGTCGGCTCGGCCATTGCCCTGCTGGTCAACTTCCCCAAGGTCAAGGACCAGGGCGCCCAGTTGGTCGCGCATGCGCCGTCGATTGTCGCCGTCGTCAGCATGGTCATGGCCGCCGCGGTCCTTACCGGCGTCCTCAACGGCACGGGCATGGTCAAGGAAATGTCCACCTGGCTGGTCCACATCATCCCCGCCGAGATGGGCCCGTTCATGGCCGTCATCACCGGTGTGCTGAGCATCCCGATGACCTTCTTCATGAGCAATGACGCCTTCTACTTCGGCGTCCTGCCTGTCCTGAGCGAAACCGCGGCGCACTACGGCATCAGCGGCGCTGAAATGGCCCGGGCATCTATTACCGGCCAGCCCTTCCACCTGCAGAGCCCGCTGGTTCCGGCGATCCTGCTGCTGGTATCGCTCGCCAAGGTAGAACTGGGTGACCACCACAAGAAGGTGCTGTGGCGCACGGCGGTTATCTCGATCGTGATGCTCGGGGTAGGCATGCTGACGGGAGCAATCGGCATCGGCTAACCCCGACCCCCAACAAGACCCAACGCGGGGTCACTTACAGCCCATCCCGGGCCTCCGGATGGGCCGTAAGTGACCCCGCGTTGCTGACGGGCGAACCAACGTAGACTAGTTCGGAAAACCATTTGAACTTTGCAGGGGAGATCCATGGCTGCGATCAACCGTGAGGACGTCGCGCATCTTGCGCGTCTGGCCCACATTGAAATGAGTCCCGAAGAGCTGGACAGGATGGCAGGCGAGCTGGCCGTCATCGTGGATTCGGTGAAGTCCGTGAGCGAAGCAGCGGGGGAGGACGTGCCGGCCACGTCGCACCCTATTCCGTTGAGCAATGTGTTCCGTGAAGACGTGGTGGGCCACACCCTTACGGCGGAGCAGGCGTTGTCAGGCGCTCCGGATTCCTTCGAGGGCCGTTTCAAGGTTCCCGCCATCCTGGATGAGGACTAAGCGAATGACTCAATTGAACAACACCGAGCACATTCGCCTGTCCGCGGCCGAGCTGGCCGCCAAGTTGGCAGCGCGCGAGATCACGTCGGTCGAGGTCACGCAGGCGTACTTGGACCGCATTGCCGAGGTCGACGGCCAAGTCAACGCGTTCCTTCACGTCAATGCTGAAGAAGCGCTCGCGGTGGCTGCCGAGGTGGACGCGATCCGCGCCGCGGGCGGTGCCGATGCTGAAGCCCTGCACGAGCTCGCGGGCGTACCGATCGCGGTCAAGGACTTGATTGTCACCGTTGGCCAGCCAACAACGGCGGGTTCCAAGATCCTCAAGGGCTGGCACAGCCCTTACGATGCCACCGTCATCAAGAAGCTCCGTGCGGCGAAGATGCCCATCCTTGGTAAGACCAACCTGGACGAATTCGCCATGGGGTCCTCCACGGAGCACTCGGCCTACGGTCCTACCCGCAACCCGTGGGACCTGGACCGGATCCCGGGCGGTTCCGGCGGTGGTTCGGCGGCTGCCGTCGCAGCTTTCGAGGCTCCGTTGGCCCTCGGCACGGACACCGGGGGATCCATCCGCCAGCCCGGTGCCGTGACGGGCACGGTCGGCATGAAGCCGACGTACGGTGCGGTTTCCCGGTACGGCGCCATTGCGATGGCGTCGTCCCTGGACCAGATCGGCCCTGTTTCGCGTACCGTCCTTGACTCAGCGCTCCTGCAGGAAGTCATCGGCGGCCACGACCCCTTCGACTCGACGTCGCTGACCGATTCCTTCGACAACCTCGCCGCGGCAGCGCGGACGGGCAACGTTGCCGGCATGAAGATCGGCATCGTCAAGGAACTCCACGGCGAGGGTTACCAGGCCGGGGTCGAGAACCGCTTCAACGAGTCCCTTGAACTGCTCAAGGAGGCCGGCGCGGAAATCGTCGAGGTTTCCTGTCCCAACTTCAAGTACGCACTGGGTGCCTACTACCTGATCATGCCGTCCGAGGTTTCCAGCAACTTGGCCAAGTTCGACGGCGTCCGTTACGGCTTGCGCGTCCTGCCGAAGGACGGGCCCATGACGATCGAACGGGTCATGGGTGCAACACGGGCAGCGGGCTTCGGTGACGAAGTCAAGCGTCGCATCATCCTGGGCACCTACGCCTTGAGCGCGGGCTACTACGACGCCTACTATGGCTCAGCGCAAAAGGTCCGTACGCTCATCCAGCGCGACTTCGACGCCGCCTTCGCGAAGGCCGACGTCCTGATCTCGCCCACGGCACCCACCACGGCCTTCAGGCTCGGCGAGAAGCTCGACGATCCGCTGGCCATGTACCTCAACGACGTCGCCACCATTCCCGCGAACATGGCCGGCATTCCCGGACTGTCCCTTCCGGGTGGCCTGGCGGACGAAGACGGGCTGCCCGTTGGCATCCAGTTGCTGGCCCCTGCCCGCGAGGACGCCCGCCTGTACCGGGTGGGCGCCGTCCTGGAGTCGCTGCTCGAAGCGAAGTGGGGTGGGCCCCTTTTGGCCCAGGCCCCTGCGCTACCGGCACCCGCCCTCGCCGAGACCGTTTCGAGCCACGGAGGTTCCAACTAATGTCTGTTGACACAATCCTTAGCTTCGAAGAGGCCATGGAGAAGTACGATCCCGTGCTTGGCTTCGAGGTCCACGTGGAGCTCAATACGAAGACCAAGATGTTCTCCTCCGCGCCGAACGTCTTCGGGGACGAGCCGAACACCAACGTCAACGAGGTGGACCTCGGCATGCCCGGCGTTCTTCCGGTCGTGAACAAGACCGCCGTCGAATCCTCCATCAAGATCGGCCTTGCCCTGAACTGCAAGATCGCCGAGTCCTGCCGCTTCGCCCGGAAGAACTACTTCTACCCGGACACCCCCAAGAACTTCCAAACCTCCCAGTACGACGAGCCCATCGCGTACGACGGATACCTGGATATCGAGCTTGAGGACGGCACCGTGTTCCGCGTCGAAATCGAGCGCGCGCATATGGAAGAAGACGCCGGCAAACTCACCCACATGGGTGGCGCAACCGGCCGCATCCAGGGTGCCGACTACTCGTTGGTGGACTATAACCGTTCCGGTGTGCCGCTCGTGGAGATCGTGACCAAGCCGATCGAGGGTGCTGGCAGCCGCGCGCCCGAGCTCGCCAAGGCGTACGTTGCCGCGGTCCGCGAAATCGTCAAGAACCTCGGCGTTTCCGACGCCAGGATGGAACGCGGAAACGTCCGTTGCGACGCCAACGTCTCGCTGCGCCCGCATGGCCGCGAACGGTTCGGCATCCGTTCAGAGACGAAGAACGTCAACTCGCTGCGCGCCGTCGAGCACGCCGTCCGCTACGAAATACAGCGCCACGCCGCCGTCCTCGATTCCGGCGAGCCGGTCATCCAGGAAACGCGCCACTGGCACGAGGACACGCGTACGACGACGTCAGGCCGGGAAAAGTCCGACGCCGACGACTACCGGTACTTCCCCGAGCCGGACCTCGTTCCGGTTCTGGCGTCCCGTGAGTGGGTGGAGGAGCTGCGCGCGACCCTGCCCGAGCCGCCCGCAGCCCGCCGTAAGCGCCTGCAGGCCGATTGGGGGTACTCAGACCTTGAGTTCCGCGACGTCGTGAACGCAGGTGTCATGGATTCGATCGAGGAGACCATCGCGGCAGGCGCCAGTGCCTCGGTTGCCCGCAAGTGGTGGATGGGCGAGATCGTCGGCCGAGCCAAGACGGCCGACGTCGAGCCTTCCGAACTTGGCGTGACTCCCCAGACGATCGTGGAGCTCAACAGGCTCGTCGAAGACGGCAAGATCAACAACAAGATGGCCTCGCAGGTCCTCGACGGCGTCCTGGCCGGCGAAGGTACCCCGGCGGAAATCGTCGAGAAGCGCGGCCTGGCTGTGGTATCCGACGATGGACCCCTGTTGGAAGCGATCGACGCCGCGCTGGCGGCCCAGCCCGACGTCGCCGAGAAGATCCGCGGGGGCAAGCTGCAGGCCATCGGCGCGATCGTCGGCGGAGTCATGAAGGCAACCCGTGGCCAGGCAGATGCTGCGCGCGTGCGCGAACTGATCCTGGAGAGGCTTGGCGTCGAAGGCTGACCAGCCGGCCCCTCCCTACTAGGCGGCAGTTGTTGTCGTTGTGTCATCAAACGGCAACAACTGCGGCCCTAGTTGTGTCTGGATCCACAGCAGGAACACAGCTTCGTGTCGCATTATTGAAGCGTCAGATCTTTGCTGCCCGCCCTTGCCGGTTCGGGGAAGAGCGGAGAGAGGATTCGGTCATGGCTACCATGCCTCCGGGCCTTCGCACGGCCCTCATCGCCGGCGGTATCGCCGTCGCCCTCGGTGGCGGTGGTGTGGCCGCAGTCTGGGCTGCCGGCCAGGTTCCCACCGCCACGGACCCTTCACCCACGGCTTCAGCCACCCCGTCGCCTTCCACACCATCGCATGGCAACGGCAAGCATTTACCTGCGCTGCCACGCGGCCTCGCTCGCGGGGGCATCCACGGTGAGTTCACCGTCAAGAACCAGGACGGCACCTTCAGCACGATCGTGACGCAACGCGGCACCGTGCAGGCCGTGAGCGATTCGAGCATCACCGTCAAGAGCGATGATGGATTCACCCAGGGGTACGCAATCACGTCCTCAACCAACGTCGTCAAGGTTGCTACCCCCGGGACCGGCACCCAGGGCCGCCACCCGTCGATTTCGACCATCAAGGCCTCGGACCTGAAGGTGGGCGACACGGTAGGAGTGTCGGGCACGAAGAGTGGCGGCACGGTGACCGCCACCCGGATCCTCGCAGGAAACCTGCCCGCAGCGAACAAGGACAACGGGCGACGGGTGCACCCGGGTAACGGCGCCTAGCGTATCTTCATGCTTGCTTCCCGGGCCTGCTACGGAAGGGGCGACGGTACGGCGGCGGTCTCCCGGTCAGTGTTCGAGTCCGAAACGGCTGCAGCCATTGAAGCGGCCGTGGCGGCATCCCGCTTCCGCCGCTGCACCGCGAAGAACAGCACGGTCACACACGCCAGGAATGGCAACCCGAAGACCAGGGTCATGCTGAAGGCCTCGGTGGCCAAAGTGCTGACGAGAATTGCCAACATGAGGGCTGCGCCGAGAATAGTGCCTAGCGGGAAGAACTTGGTCTTGAATGCGAGTACCGTCCCGGACTTTTTCATGCTGCGCCGGAAGAACCAGTGGGTCACGAAAATCATGAACCAGGTGAACATGGCTCCGAACATGGAGATGGCCATCATGAACGTGAAGGCGGTCTCCGGAAACAACGCGTAGACAACCGTGGCGACCGCGATTCCGGCGGTGGACAAGACCAGTGCATTCACAGGTGACCCGTTGGCGCGCACCTTTCCGAACAGGGCGGGGGCGTCACCACTACGGGAGAGGCTGAAAATCATGCGCGTGGAGATGTACAGCTGGCTGTTCATGGCTGAGAGCGCCGCGATGACCACTACGAATGTCAGGAGGCTGTCCGCAAAGGGAATGCCCAAGCTCTGCATCACGGTGATGAACGGGCTTCCACCCGTCAAAATTCGGCTCATGGGCGCAATCGCCATGATGAGCGCCAAGGTGACGATGTAGAACATGAGCAGACGAACGATCGTGGTCCGGAAGGCCTTCTTGACCGCGGTGGCGGGATCCTTGGCCTCTCCTGCCGCCACGGCGATCATTTCTATGCCTAGATAGCTAAAGATGGATACGATCACCGCAAACCAGGTACCGGCCGGCCCGTTGGGGAAGAACCCGCCGTCCGCGGCGTAGTTCTGGAAACCTGTTCCCTCTGCACGGCTGCCGAGCACGATGTAGGCAGCCAGGATGACGAAGGCGACGATGGCAAACACCTTGATGCTCGAGAACCAGTATTCGAGGGTTCCGAATGCCTTGACATTCATGGCATTCACGAAAATCAACACGGTTGAAAACAGCACAACCCACAGAACCGCCGGAACGTGCGGGAACCATAGCTTCATATAGTCACCGACAGCCGTGACCTCCGTTCCAACGGCAAGGACGTTGCACGACCAGTATGTGTACTTCACCAGGAAGCCGGCGAGGGGACTCACATAGTGTTCGGCGAAGACCCCAAATGATCCGGAGGTGGAATGGGCTACGGTCATCTCCGACAGGCTTCCCATCAGGAGCAGCGCGATCAGGCCACCGATGGCGTAGCTGATGATGACGCTGGGGCCGGCGAAGCCAATGGCAAACTTGCTTCCCAGGAATAAGCCAGTACCTATGGCGCCGCCCAGCGCGATCATGGTCATTTGGCGCGAACTGAGTTGGCGCTTGAGTCCGCCCTCCCGCTGCTGGATTTTGTCGAAACTGCCCATGGCGACCTCCTCGTCGTCGGTTCTGCAAATCGCTTCAAGTTAGAATCAGAGGAAGATCATCGGCAAGCATTTTGAAGGATTGCGATAAAACTGAGAGGAATTCCGTGGCAGATTCACCTTCCCCTCCCGGGCCGGAGTCGCTTTCGAATCGGGTTCGCTTGGATGACACCGACAAGTTGATCCTTCGCGAGCTCGTCGCTGATGCCCGCATTCCCAACAATGTCCTCGCCGTCAAGGCCGGGATTGCACCTTCAACATGCCTCGGCCGTGTTCGGGCGCTGCGGGATGCCGGGATCATCCGAGGCTTTCATGCCTCCGTTGACCTTGAAGCCCTGGGGTTCCTGGTTTTTGCGTTGATCTCAGTACGGGTGAACGCCCAAGCGCGGAACAAGATGCTCGCCATCGGGGAACGCCTGAGGAAACTGCCGAATGTCCAAAGCGTCTTCCTGCTGGCGGGCGATCAAGATTTCCTCATCCATGTCGCATGTGGGACGCCCAAGGAGTTGAGGGATTTCATCGCTTTCCACTTGGCATCTGATCCGGCCATCGCCAACACGCAGACGAATCTCGTCTTCGATCACCTGACGCCCCGCGACTGAAGGAGGCCTACGGAGCCCCGGCGAGTTCAGCCATGACAGCCTGCAGCGATTCGCACACCGTCATCACCGATTTCCGTTTGAGCGTTTCCGGGCGGGCCAGGATGTCGATTTTGCGCACCGAATTGACTCCTGCGAGGGGTCGCAGCACCACGCCCGCATGCAGTCCCCGCCTGGCGGTGAAGCGGGGGAGCAAGCCGATCGCCCCGCCTGCCGCGACCAAGGACGCAACGGTTGAGTAGTCGTTGATGCGGTGCAACACCTCTGCCGGACGCCCGCTGACGGCACCGACGGCGGCCAGCACGTCGGCGGGGGAGTAGCCGGCGCGGCTGGTCACCCAAGGTTGCCCGACGACGTCGTCCGGTGTGAGTTCTCGATGCGCACTGAGCGGGTGTCCTGCAGGGAGGGCGACGTCCAGGGGTTCGTCGGCAAGCGGAATCACGGCGACCTTGTCCGCCGGCCACTCGGGACTGTGCTCCATCCTGTGGGCGAGGACCAGGTCATACCGCGCGGCGAGGCCGGGGAAATCCTCTTGTGCGACGTCTTCGTCGGCGAGCTTCAGCCGGGGGACATGTCCCCCCTGGACGGGAACGGCTGAGCCTGGCCCGCCGGCACATGTCCCGCCGGCACCTGTCCCGCCATGCCGGCCCAACAGTGCCACGAGCGGCGCGAACAAGGCCTGGCCCGCACTATGGAACGCGCACACGGTCACCGTTGAACCGGGGGAGTCGTGGAAGGCGCCGATGGCTGCCCGGGCGTCGGCCATGGCACTGACGACGGCGGCTCCCGCGTCCGCGAGGACCCTGCCGGCATCCGTGAGGACCAAAGCCCGGCCTTCCTTGCGGGTCAGGGGCACCTCGACCGATTTTTGCAAGAGCGCGAGCTGCTGCGAGACGGCCGATGGCGTGACCATGAGGGTCTCTGCGACGGCCTTGACACTGCCGAGGTCTCCTAGTTCCCTAAGCATCTGGAGCTGATGTACTTCCATTTAGCAAATGCTAAATCGTGGATTGAGAAAAACCTAGTTGTGCTAAACCTTTCCTGAGGCTTCAATGAAGTGGAACGGCCCATACCTTGAGTTAGGAAAGACCCATGAAGGCTCTTTACAAGTCCGGTCCGCACGCTGGTTTTGAACTCGTGGAACGTCCCGAGCCGGAGACGGGCCCAGGAGACGTCAAAATCCGCGTCATGACCACGGGAATATGCGGAACTGACCTCCACATCCAGTCCTGGGACGCGTGGGCGCGAAGCATCATTGAAACGCCGTTGATTGCGGGCCATGAGTTCTACGGCGAAGTGGTCGAGGTCGGCGAAGACGTCCGTGACGTCAAGGTGGGGGACCGCGCCTCGGGCGAAGGACACGTGGTCTGTGGGATTTGCCGCAATTGCCGCGCCGGGCGCCGCCAGATGTGCATCCACACCGTGTCCGTCGGCGTGCAGCGTGACGGGGCGTTCGCTGAATACGTCGTGATTCCGGAAACCAACGTATGGGTCCACCACGATCCCTCGGTGACGCCAGAGCTCGGCGCCATCTTCGATCCCTTCGGCAATGCCGTCCACACCGCTTTGAGCTTCCCGCTCGTCGGAGAGGATGTGCTCATTACGGGCGCGGGACCGATCGGACTCATGGCAATCGCCGTCGCACGCCACGCCGGAGCCCGCAAGATCGCCATCACCGACGTTTCGGCCCCACGCCTTGAACTGGCCCGGCACATGGGCGTCGACCTCGCCGTCGACGTTTCCAAGATGCGGGTGAAGGAAGCCCAACAGGAATTGGGAATGCGTGAAGGCTTCGACGTCGGCCTGGAAATGTCCGGGCACCCGACGGCGCTGCCTGAGATGATCGACAACATGAACCACGGCGGACGCATCGCAATGCTTGGCCTCCCCAGCGAGTCCATCGATATTGACTGGGGCAAGGTGGTCACCCACATGCTGACCCTCAAAGGCATCTACGGCCGCGAAATGTTCGAAACCTGGTACGCCATGAGCGCCATGTTGTCCTCCAATCCCGAGCTCCACCGCAACATCTCCGCCGTCGTCACCGACAAGCTGTCCGCCGTCGATTGGGAGAAGGGCTTCGAGATCGCCCGCGCAGGCACCGGCGGCAAGGTGGTCCTCGACTGGACGGAAGTCTAAGCCGCCGACCTCCACGCCGCCCACACTCCAAACGCCCGCCAAACCAGGAGCGAACACATGTACTCAATCAAAGACCAGCTGCAAGGCGAACTTGAAGAAATCCGCGAAGCCGGACTCTTCAAGACAGAACGCCACATCGATTCGCCGCAAGCCAGCCACATCTCCGCGGGCCAGCTCGGCCAGCCCGCCAATACCGTCCTGAACTTCTGCGCCAACAACTACCTCGGCCTCGCCGACCACCCGGACATCATCGCCGCAGCCAAGTCGGCCATGGATGAGCGAGGATTCGGCATGGCGTCCGTGCGTTTTATTTGCGGCACCCAGGACCTGCACCTGCACCTCGAATCCAAAGTGTCCGAATTCCTCGGCACCGAAGACACCATCTTGTTCTCCAGTTGCTTCGACGCCAACGGCGGCGTCTTCGAGTCCCTGTTCGGCGCGGACGACGCCATCATTTCCGATGCCCTGAACCACGCCTCCATCATCGACGGCATCCGGTTGAGCAAGGCCAGGAGGTTCCGCTACGCCAACCGGGACATGGCGGACCTCGAAGCCAAGCTGGTGGAGGCATCCACCGGGGACGCGCCCGCCCGCCGGAAGATCATTGTGACGGACGGCGTCTTCTCCATGGACGGATACCTCGCCCCGCTCAAGGCCATCTGCGATCTTGCCGAGAAGCACGACGCCCTGGTCATGGTGGACGACTCACACGCCGTCGGCTTCATGGGGCCCACGGGCGCGGGAACTCCGGAACATGCCGGTGTCTCCGAGCGTGTCGACATCTACACGGGTACCTTCGGCAAGGCCCTTGGTGGAGCCTCGGGCGGGTACGTCTCGGGCCGCAGCGAGATCGTTGCGATGCTTCGTCAGAAAGCCCGCCCATACCTGTTCTCCAACTCCCTGGCTCCGGCCATCGTTGCCGCTACCGCGAGGGCCTTGGAACTTGTGCAGCAATCCGGGGAACTGCGGACCAGGCTCTTCGAGAATGCCGCACTGTTCCGGAGCCGCATGAGCGAGGAAGGCTTCGAGCTGCTCGACGGCGAGCATGCCATTATCCCGGTGATGTTCGGCGACGCCGTGGTTGCCGCCAAGGTCGCTGACCAGATGCTCGGACACGGCGTCTTCGTCACGGCCTTCAGCTACCCGGTGGTGCCCAAGGGCGCGGCCCGTATCCGGGTGCAGCTTTCAGCGGCCCACAGCACGGAGGACGTCGAAGCCTGCGTGCAGGCCTTCGTGAAGAGCCGCGAAGCCGCCGGGGCCTGATCGGCCATGATCCTCACCATCCTCGGCGGCGGTGGATTCCGGGTTCCGCTGGTCTATTCGGCGCTGCTCGCGGACCACCGCCCGGGGCGGGTTTCCGAATTAAGGCTGTTCGACGCCGATGCCGGCCGGCTGGGCGTAGTGGCAAAGGTCCTCGCAGAGATGGCCCGGGATGTACCGGACGCGCCGGCTGTGAAACTGTTCGCGGAGTTGCCGGAGGCGCTCCCCGGCACGGACTTCATCTTCTCGGCGATCCGGGTCGGTGGCTTGGAAGGGCGGGCGGCCGACGAACGGATTGCCTTGGAGCACGGGGTCATCGGGCAGGAAACGGTGGGCGCCGGAGGGATTTCGTACGCTCTCCGGACCATCCCGGTGGTCAGGGACATCGCGGGGATCGTGAAGAAGTACGCGCCGGACGCCTGGTTCATCAACTTCACGAATCCGGCCGGGGTCATCACGGAGGTCATGTCCAGAATCCTCGGCAGCAAGGTCGTGGGGATCTGCGACTCGCCGATTGGCCTGGCCCGGCGATGCCTCACGGCGGCAGGCGTGCACGGCGTCGATGTCCGTAGCAGCCGGGTGGACATCGACTACATCGGCCTGAACCACCTTGGTTGGCTGCGCGGGCTGGTGGTCGACGGCGTGGATGTCCTGCCACGGCTCCTCGCCGACGCGGGCGCCATCGAATCCTTCGAAGAGGGCAGGCTCTTCGGTGCTCCATGGATCCAGGCGCTGGGGGCGGTCCCCAATGAGTACCTGCACTATTACTACTTCCGGCGGGAGGCCCTGGACGCCGATCGGCGCGCTGAAAGCACGCGCGGCGCCTACCTCGCGCGCCAACAGTCGGCTTTCTATGACGGACTCCAGGGCGGGGGACTCCAGGGCGGGTACGACGGCGGGGCCGCACCCCAGATGGCTGACCACACCGACATCTCGGCCTTCCGCCTCTGGGAAAAGACCAAGCTGGCCCGCGAAGAAACGTACATACAGAGTAACCGGGACGCGGCGGGCACTTTCGAGCGCGAGGCCGCGGACCTGGTATCCGGCGGCTATGAATCCGTCGCCCTGGCCATCATGCGGGCCATCAGCCAAGGAGAGGCGGCCCGCCTGATCCTCAACCTGCCCAACGGGAGCACCTTGGCCGAGCTGGACGCGGAGGCCGTCATCGAGGTCCCCTGCCTGGTGGATGCTGCCGGTCCCAGGCTGCTCCCGGCACGAGCGTTGCCGGATTACGCCCGCGGACTCGTCATTAACGCCAAGGCCGTGGAGCGCGCCACCATCGATGCGGCACTCACTGGTTCCAAGCGCTCGGCCTACAAGGCGTTGGCATTAAACCCCCTGGTGGACTCGGTCCGCGTGGCGCAAGGGCTCCTGGACAGCTACATCGACCACTTCCCGGAGCTGCACTACCTGCACTGAGGCCGGTCGGTGCATGCCCTCGCATCTTTTCCCCGCCGCTGACAGGATGGGGGAATGGCTGCAAACTATGACGTGGTGATCGTTGGCGGCGGGATCGCCGGCTTGTCCCTGGCTTCGGCGCTGGCCGGCCAATGTTCGGTTGCCCTCATCGAGGCCGAGCAAACGTTGGCCTATCACACGTCCTCCCGCTCGGCGCGGCAGTTGATTCCGAGCTACGGGCCTCCCATCGTGCAGGAGCTGACGGTCCGAACCTTGGAACTCATGGCCGCCCGGGACCCCGAGCTGCCCGTGCCGGTCCTGGAACCGCGGTCTTTCCTGCTCGTGGGTGACGAAAGCACCGTGAAGGCCGAAGCCAGCGGCCACATGCGTTCCATCACGCACGACGAAGCCCTGCGGCTTTGCCCCGTCCTCAACCCGGAATCCTTTACCGCCGCGGGTTTGGATACTGGATCTTACGCCTGCAACGCACCAGTGCTGCTCGAAGACCACAGGCGTCGCGCCGAAGCGGCCGGAACGGACATCATTACGGGTGCCCGAGTGCATTCCGCCCAGCGGCTGGGGTCCGGCTGGGAGCTGGGAGCCGGGGTGGAAGCTTTCCAATCCGCCGTCGTCGTCAACGCGGCCGGGGCCTGGGCCGACGAACTCGCCGTGCTGAGCGGGGTGGAGAAGCTCGGATTGCAGCCGTTCAGGCGCACGGCGGCGATTGTCGACGTCGAACGGCCCCTTCCGCCCGGCAGCCCCATGGTGGCGGCAGCCGACAATTCCTACTACTTCAGGCGAGAAGGCGGGCAAGTGCTGATCTCGCCGTCGGAAACGGTGCCAAGCCGGCCCGAGGATGCCCAGCCCCGCCCGGGCGATGTCGAGGCGCTTGTTGCCCGGCTGAACTCGATCACTTCACTGGGGATCCGTTCTGTTGCGAAGGCGTGGACTGGCCTGCGTACGGAAGCGGCCGACGGCGTGCCGGTGGTAGGGTTCGACGCCGAATCGCCCGGCTTCTTTTGGCTCGCCGGCCAAGGTGGTTACGGATTCCAGACCTCCTCGGCGATCGCCGAACTGGCAGCGGCCGAGATCGTTGGCGCCATAAGTGCCGCAGGCGCCCCAAATGCCGCCGCAACGGGGATGAGTCCGGTATCCCGGACACCGCGGGAGCTGGCGGCGGCGCGTTGGTCCATCCGCCGTTGAAGAATGGACCCATGAGCGGATCCATGGGCGGGCAGGCAAACGGCACCACGAGCATACTCATCGGCAACATCGGTGAGCTGATGACTCAGGATGCGGGGCATCGGGTCCTCAAGGACGCGGCCGTCGTGATCGAAGGCGAACGTATTTCGTGGATCGGGCCCGCCGCGGAGGCGCCTGCCGCCGACGAATACGTAGACGCCGAAGGCCGCGCCGTGCTCCCCGGATGGGTGGACTCACACTCCCACTTGATCTTCGCCGGGGACCGCACCGCGGAGTTCGAAGCCCGAATGGCCGGCCAAAGCTACAGCGCGGGCGGAATCGCCGTGACCACGGGAGCCACGCGGGCAGCGAGTGACGAAGAGCTGGCCAGCCTTGCGGCAGCACGTGTCGCCGAGGCGGTCTCCCAGGGCACCACGTACCTCGAGAGCAAGACCGGCTACGGCCTGGACCTGGACAACGAGGCCCGCAGCGCCCGCATCGCGGCCGAGGCCGTGGACGAAGTCACCTACCTCGGGGCGCACCTGGTGCCTGCCGGAATGGATCCCGACGAATACACCGACCTTGTCTGCGGTCCGATGCTCGACGCCGTTCGTCCCTACGTGGGCTGGGCGGACGTCTTTTGCGAGCGCGGCGCCTTCACGGAGGAACAGTCGCGTCGCGTTCTTGAAGCTTCCCGGGCAGCAGGGCTGGGCCTGCGGGTCCATGGCAACCAGCTCGGCGAAGGCCCCGGTGTGCAATTGGCCGTGGAGTTCGGCGCGTCCAGCGTCGACCACGTCAACTACCTTTCCGACGCCGATATCGAGGCGCTCGCGGGCACCTGGAGCGGTTGGGACGCTTCCACCGGGACGGGCCCGCGAGGCACCGTCGCCACCTGCTTGCCGGCCTGCGACCTCTCGACGCGCCAGCCCTTGGCACCCGGCCGTGCCTTGATTGACGCAGGCGTGCAGATCGCTTTGGCCGCGAACTGCAATCCGGGCACCTCCTACACGAGCTCAATGGCCTTCTGCGTAACTACTGCGGTGCTGCAGATGCGGTTGAGCGTCCACGAAGCGGTACGCGCCGCAACCTACGGGGGCGCGCTCGCCTTGGGCAGGGAGTCAGGAAAGGACGTCGACGGCGAACGCGCGGTGGGCTCGATCGCCGTCGGACACCGCGCGGACCTCCACATGCTCAAGGCGCCGTCGGCCACCCACTTGGCATATCGGCCCGGTATTCCCCTGACTTTCGCCGTGTGGCGGGCGGGCGTCCGGGCCGTCTAGCAACTCCAGCCGAACGCACAAGGCAGGCCTTCTCCATCAGGAGGGGGCCTGCCTTTTGCGCTTTGTAGCACGATCCTTGTGCGATTGAAAATGATCGTTTAGTGTTTGTATAGATCACGAAACGTCATTCGAAAATCAGCGTCTCCAGAATAAGTGCGGACGGGAACGGTAAGTGCAATGAGTAACAATTCCCTCGGGACGTTCATGGAAGAAGAACTCGAGTCGCAACCGGAGCTGTGGCGGCGGGCCATCGGGCAATCGAAGGCGGAACGGTTGCTCCCCGCGGACGGTGCCCGGATCGCCGTCGTCGGCTGCGGGACATCATGGTTCATGGCGCAGAGCTATGCCGCCGCACGGGAAGGCGCCGGGAAGGGCGTCACTGATGCCTTCCCGGCGTCGGAAGCGTTCCTGAACCACAACAGTGCCGGGCGGCAGTACGACGCCGTCATCGCCCTTACCCGTTCAGGCACCACCACGGAGGTGCTGGAGCTGCTCGCAGCGTTGCGGGGGAAGGTCCCCACGGTCGCGGTGATCGGTGACGTGAACTCGCCGGCCACGAACCTCGCGGACACCATCATTGGGCTTCCGTACGCGGATGAGAAGTCGGTAGTGCAGACACGTTTCGCAACAAGCACCCTCGCGTACCTCCTCACCAGCCTTGGCATCGAGCTCGACGACGCCATCGACCAGGCCCGCGGCGCGGTGACCGAACCCGTCCCACAGGAGTTGCTCGAGGCTGAACAGTTCACCTTCCTTGGCACGGGCTGGACGGTTGGGCTGGCCCACGAAGCCGCGCTCAAGATGCGGGAAGCCGTGCAGGGGTGGACGGAATCGTACCCCGCGATGGAATACCGGCACGGTCCTATTTCCGTCGCCGCCCCGGGAAGGGTGACCTGGCTTTTCGGCGCGCAGCCGGAAGGACTCGACGCCGAGATGGCCCCCACCGGGGGCCTCTACATGAATGCCGGCAAACACCCGCTCGCCGAGCTGGCGCGGGTCCACAAGGTCACCTTGGAACGCGCCCGCGCGCGCGGACTTAACCCGGACGTGCCAAGAAACCTCACGCGTTCTGTCGTCCTGAACCCCACGGCCTAGGATTTCCCATGGTTCTGGGAACCGCTGAAGCCGCAGTCCTTGCGTTCGACGTCGGCGGGACGGATGTCAAGGCAGGCCTTGTCGACGAAGCCGGAGACGTTCTCGGCCTTCGCCGGGTTGCCACGCCACGCGACGCATTACGGCCCGGCGACGCGGTCTTGGACGCCATTGCCGCATTGAGCGCCGGCTTTGCCACGGAATTTCCCGCTCATCCAGCGAAGGCGGCCTGCATCGTGGTTCCGGGAATCGTGGATTCGGATACCGGAGTGGGGATCTATTCGGCGAACCTGGGGTGGCGGAATTTTCCCTTCGGAGAGAAAGCCGCGCGGCGCCTCGGTCTACCCGTCTATTTCGCCCACGACGTCAGCACCGCCGCGGAAGCCGAACTGCGCTTCGGCGCCGCCAGGAATTTTCGAAACGTGGTGGTGATGGTGGTTGGCACCGGGATCGCGGCGGCGGTCATCTCCGACGGCTACCCTGTGCGCGCGGGCGGTTTCGCCGGGGAACTGGGCCACGCCCTCGTTCCGGATCCGGACCGCCCCGGGTACGCGATCCTCGAAGCCGTCGGCTCTGCCGGAGCGATCGCGAGGCGTTACAGCGAACAGTCGGGGGCGCCGCTCGGTGGTGCCCGCGAAGTGTTGGAGCGGGCGGAAGGGGGAGACCCCATCGCAAACAAGGTCTGGGCCGATGCCGTTGACGCCCTCGCATTCAGCCTTAGCCAATGCGTGAACATCCTGGGTACCGAAGCAGTCGTGGTCGGTGGCGGCCTGGCCGAAGCGGGGGACGGACTTCTCCAGCCGCTGCGTGCCCGACTCGACGAACTGCTCGATTTCCAGCGCCGGCCGATCATCACGCCCGCCCAGTTGGGCCAGGACGCGGGCTTGCTCGGCGCAGCATTGAAAGCGCGCACGCTGCTCCCCGCGGCGAGCGCAGCCTCAGGAAGCGGACGCCGGCCATGAAACGGATCATCACCGTGACGCCCAACCCGGCCCTTGACCTCAGCTACCGCGTGCCCGGGATAAAGCAGGGGGCAAGCCATCGCGTGGCCGCGCCCCTCAGCCGCGCCGGTGGAAAAGGCCTCAACGTTGCCCGGGTCGCGCACCAGTTGGGCTATCCCGTGCTCGCCATCACGCCGTCGGGCACAAGAAGCGGCGACGAGTTCATCGCGGAACTGCGCAGCAGCGGCGTCCCGCACCGCCTCGTTCCGGTAGCGGCACGGACGCGTCGGAGCATGGCGTTCGTGGATACAGTGAGCGGTGAAACCTCCATCTTCAACGAAGAGGGCGAACCCCTCCAAGCGGCTGAGTGGCGCTCCTTGGCGGCCGCCGTCGTCGAGGCCCTCGGGGTAGGCGACGGAGGCAGCCAAAACGTCGGGGTGCTCGTCGGCTCCGGCAGCCTGCCGCCGGGCGCCCCGGCAGACTTCTACCCGGCCTTGGTGCGTTTGGCGCACGACGCCGGCATCCCCGCCGTCGTCGATACCTCCGGTCCCGGAATCATCGCCGCCGCGCGGGCAGGAGCGGATCTTTTGAAGCCAAACAACCACGAGCTCCTTGAGGCAAGCGGGGGTGGCAGCCTTGAAACGGCGGCCTGGGAATTGATCGAACTCGGCGCCCGGACGGTACTCGTCAGCGCAGGCGCGGAAGGCATGCTTGCCTTCGACCATGCTGCCCCCGGGGGCTACTGGACTGCACGACTCGCGGAGCCACTGAACGGCAATGCCACAGGAGCGGGAGACGCCGCCGTTGCCGCCGCGGCCGTCGCACTCGCCGGGGGCGTCACGGACGTCCGGGAGATCCTCCGCAAGGCCACAGCATGGTCCGCCGCCGCCGTACTCATGCCCGCAGCCGGCGAGGTGTCGCCCCTCTATGCGGAGCTCGAAGGCCAACTCATCCTCAGCTGGAAGGAGAACCAGTGACCCTTGTGAGCACACGGGAACTCATGGACGCCGCAGCAGCGAACGGCATCGGCCAAGGCGCCTTCAACGTGATCCACCTCGAAACCGCGGAAGGGCTGGTTGCCGGCGCGGAAGCGGCGGGAGTCCCGCTCATCCTGCAAATCTCGGAAAACTGCGTGCGCTTCCATGGCAGCCTCCTACCCATCGCGCGCGGCACCCTGTCCATTGCCCGCGACGCCGCGGTCCCGATTGCCTTGCACCTGGACCACGCGGAATCCGAAGAGCTCGCGCTGCAGGCTGTCGATCTCGGCTTCGGTTCGGTCATGTACGACGGCGGCCAGCTCCCTTACGGTCGGAACGTCGAAGCCACGTGTCGCGTCGCCAAGTACGCAAAGGACCACGGCGTCTATATCGAAGCAGAGCTCGGCAGGATCGGGGGCAAGGACGGCGCGCACGCGCCAGGGGTCCGGACCGATCCCGCGGAAGCCCGTTCCTTCGTGGAGGCCACAGGAGTCGATGCCCTTGCCGTGGCCGTCGGATCATCGCATGCGATGACCGAAAGGAACGCGAGCTTGGACCTGTCGCTCATCAGCAGGCTCAAGCAAGCCGTACGGCTGCCGCTTGTCCTCCACGGTTCCTCCGGCGTAGCAGATGGGATGCTGGTGGCGGCAATCCGGGCGGGTATGACTAAGATCAACGTATCCACACACTTGAACGGGTTCTTCACCCGTGCCGTCCGTGAGTACTTGGATGCCAACCCCTCCGTGGTGGACTCCCGCAAGTACATCAAGGCGGGCCGTGATGCCTTGGTGATGGAGACCGCACGTTTGCTGACGCTTTTCGCGAAAGTGAACTAGTTCCTAACCCCGGAAGGGTTCGTGATGACTCGCAATGATCGGCTGACCGCCATCCTTGATCTCCTCGCCGAGTCAGGCCGTGTTGAGGTCGAGGACATCGTGACCCGCCTCGGCGTGTCTCCGGCTACAGCGCGCCGTGATCTCGATAGCCTCGCCAAGCAGCGGCTCCTCAGCCGCACGCGCGGCGGGGCAACCACGGGTTCCGTGGCCTACGACCTGCCCGGCCGCTACAACAGGGACGACCATGCGGAGGCCAAGCAACTAATCGCGCTCGCAGCTTCGGAACTCATCATGCCCGGGGCTGTGATCGGGTTAAGCGGCGGCACGACCAACACGGCCCTGGCCCAGGTGCTCTCTACAAGGGAGGACTTGAACGCGCCCTCCAACCGGCCCATGTTGACGGTCGTCACCAACGCCATCAACATCGCGGCCCAGCTCGCAGTCCGCCCCAACATCAAGATCATGGTCACGGGGGGCATCCTGAACCCGCGCTCGTACGAACTCGTGGGCCCCTACACCGATGTCATCATGCAGAAGGTCGCCTTGGACATCGCGTTCATCGGCGTCAACGGCGTCGATCCGAAAGTGGGCCCCACCATCACGGACGAGGGCGAAGCCATGGTCAACACGGTCATGGCCCGGCGCGCGACCGAGTCCTATGTCCTTGCCGACTCGACGAAGGTCGGCAAGCGCGCCTTTGCTGCGATGTCCGGGTACGAGTTCCGCAAGCTCATCACGGATTCCGGGATCTCGGACGAAGACCGGGAGGCCTTCGAAGCAAGCGGTACCGAAGTGATTGTGGCCAAGGACATCCAAACCTAGGAAACGCCCAGCCAAATACGGGCAAGATAGGTACATGCTCCTTGCCTCAACGCGCCGGTTGCGCGCCGAAGTGCTGATTGTCCTTGGCTTGTCCTTGGGCCAATCGGCCGTGTATTCGATCGTGCAGCTGTTGGACAAGATGACCAGCGCGCCCTTGGCCCAGGGAACCTCCACCCTCAACCGCTCCGAGAGCGCGCGCGAGTACTTCGACCTGACCTACCAACTGCTGGACATCGGCTTCGCCTTGGTTCCGGTCGCGTTGGTGTTCTATTTCCTATCGCTGCACCGGCAGACGGCAGAGAGTCCTTCCGGGTTCACGAGGCTCGGCTTCAACTTCGCGCGGCCCGGGCGCGACGCACTCCAGGGATTTGGGCTCGCAGCCCTGATCGGCATTCCGTCGTTGGGCCTCTACGCTGCGGGGCGCGCGCTCGGAATCACGACGGCGATCATCCCCAGCGGCTTGGGCGCATACTGGTGGACGGTGCCCGTGCTGATCCTCTCCGCAGTGCGCCACGCCATCGTCGAAGAGGTCATCGTTGTCGGGTACCTCCTGGACCGCTTCGGGAGGTTCGGGTGGAGTACGCCGGCCGCGATCGCGGTTAGCGCCCTCTTGCGTGGCAGCTACCACCTCTACCAAGGTTTCGGACCCTTCATCGGTAACGCAGTGATGGGCCTTGTGTTTGGCTGGATCTACACGAAAACCAAGCGGGTCATGCCCCTCGTCGTGGCGCACGCGCTGCTGGACATTGTGGCATTCGTCGGTTTCAGCGTGTTCGGCAAAGCCATCGGCCTGGGATAAAGGCCGGTGCTGTGGGCGGCCCGGGGCGGAAGGCCCGCTACCCATTAAGGAGGGCGGGTGGATAAGGGGGAACCGGGGGCTTAAAAGGTTTCGGCCGCCATGGCAGGTGACATCATTGGCACCCGCGTATGGCGGCCGAAGTTTTGGGACGGGTCCTGCTGGTTGTTGACCCGTTCCGGGAGTTCGTCAGATCGTGACGGCTCCGTTGGCGGTTTCGAACGTAACAGACATAATGCCTGGCGTTCCGTGCGGGGCCATCCATTGGACGGCGACGTCCTCAAGCGGCTTCTCGACCGGTTCGCCGAGCCATTCCGTCACCCGTTCCGCGGAACCGGCAATGGTCAGGCTGGACATCTTGACATCGCTTGGGTAGACGAGCGACGGGTGAAGCTGGGGGTCGCCCTCCCAACGGAGCAGGTACGGAACCTGGGGGTCGGCGATGAGCCCCAGGATGCCGATCTGCTGCCAGACGAGTTCGCGGCCGTCCGGGAACTTGCGGTTGCCGGGGACTGCCGAACGTCCAAGCCGCTCTTCGAACGGCGTCAGGTCGTCAACAGCGACGCACCAACCCATCCAGCCACCTCCGGCTGCAGAGCGGGCCCGGACAGCTTGTCCAAAAGGTGCCTTGTCGGATGCCGGGTGGTCCAGGACCTCGACAACCTCCAGGTATTTGTGGTCAGCAAGGGGGATGATCATGTTCCGGGTACCGAAGCGCGGATGCACTCCGCCCCGGACCGCGTCCACTCCCAATGCTGCTGAAATCCGCTCGGTGGTGGCCAACAGGCCATCTTGTTCACAAGCGTAAGAGACGTGATCCATGCGCATGGCTTCATCTTGGCACTTTGTGATGGGCCTCTCAGCTAAGTACAGCCTAACTAAGATGGGATCTACCCAAAACGCCTGCGCGATCCAGTGAAAACGCAGCTCAGGGCCAGTTCACGGAGGATTTAACTGCCGAGGTAATAACCGGAGGTGTCCACGATGATCTGTACCGTGCCGTTCGAGGTGTTGGTGAACGCGATCGTTCCATCGGCAGCGACCGGGGTGATGGCGAAGTTGGGGATGATCTGCCCGGTTCCGTAGTTCACGTTCGAGGTACCCGGTTGCGGGCTTCCACCGGCGTAGGCCGTGATGTAACCGAAGGAGGTGGAGTTGGCGACGGTGATATTCATGGCAACGGCGGAAACACGCGAAGCGGGGAGGCCGCCGCGTCCGGTGACCTTGACGTTGATCGTCTGCCCGGGTCCGACCGGACCCGTAATGCCACCGGTACCGTCGCGGGTATCCAGCTGCCGGAAAGGTGTCTGGGCCGAAAACGCTCCGGCGACTGACGGCGTCGTACCGTTGCCGAGGAAGTACCCGGACGTATCGGCGATGAGCTGGACTGTTCCATTGGAACTGTTGGTGAAGGAAATGGTTCCGTCGGCCGCGACCGGCGTGATGGCGAAGTTCGGGACGATTTGTCCGGTGGCGTAATTCACGTTCGACGTCCCCGGACGCGGGGACCCGCCGGCGTAGGCAGTGATGTAGCCGAAGGAGCTGGAATTGGCGACCGTGATGTTCATCGCGACCGCCGAAACGCCGCCCGCAGGAATGCCTCCTTGTCCGGTGACCTTGACGGTGATCGTCTGCCCGGGGCCGACGGGTCCATTGATCCCACCGGTGCCATTACGGGTGTCCAACTGCCGGAACGGGGTCTGG
Organism: bacterium RCC_150; assembly: GCA_041360635.1. Taxonomy (GTDB): domain Bacteria; phylum Actinomycetota; class Actinomycetes; order Actinomycetales; family Micrococcaceae; genus Arthrobacter. The sequence goes on from JBFUPP010000018.1 coordinate 65,889, forward strand.
GCAGAAAAAGTCCCTGGTGAGGATGGGGGAGTCCCGCTTCCGACGAAGTATCCGGTGCTGTCCGCGATGAGCTGCACTGTGCCGCCGGAACTGTTGGTGAAGGAAATCGTTCCGTCCGCTCCGACCGGCGTGATGGCGAAGTTCGGGACGATCTGTCCCGCGGCGTAGTTCAGGTTTGACGTGCCCGGCTGCGCAGTCGCGCCCGCGTAGGCAGTGATGTAGCCGAAGGAGCTGGGATTGGCGACTGTGATGTTCATCGCGACGGCGGAAACACCCGTCGCGGGGATGCCGCCACGGCCAGTGACCTTGAGGTTGATGGACTGCCCAGGTCCGACAGGTCCAAGGGTTCCGCCTGTGCCGTCACGGGTGTCCAGTTGCCGGAATGGGGTGCGCGCCACAAATCCGCCGGGGGATGTGACGGCTCCGTTGCCGTCGTTGGGGCCGGAATACAGCAGCCGGTTCGGGGTGCCCGTGCCGGTGAAGTTGATGATTCCCGGGGTGGCCGATGTAGTCAGCGATGATGAGACCTGCGCCGGGCTCCAGGCAGGGTGGCCGTAGAGGAGAACGGCGGCGGCCCCTGCGGTGTGCGGGGATGCCATCGATGTGCCGTTCAGGACGTTTGTGGCCGTGTTTGATGTGTTCCAGTCGGACGTGATCTGTACGCCTGGCGCGTAGAGGTCGACGCATGGACCGTAGTTGGAGAAGGACGCCTGACCGTCGAACGAGTCGCTGGCGGCGACTGTGATGGCGGCGGGCACCCGGCTCGGAGAGAGGGCGCAGGCGTCGGTGCTTGAGTTTCCCGCGGCCAAGGTGACCGTGACGCCGTCGTTGATGACTCCCTGCACGGCATCGTCCAGGCTCTGGTTCGCTGTGCCTGAGAGGCTGAGGTTGGCGACGGCCGGCTGCCCTGCCTGGTGCTGCTGCACTATCCAGTCGAGGCCCGCGATGACGTCGGAGGCGTACCCTGTTCCGTCGCAAGCAAGGACCCGCACGGGCACGATGGTCGCCGATTTGGCCATGCCGTAGGTACTGCCCGCCGCGATCCCGGCCACATGCGTTCCGTGGCCGGCTTCCTGGATCGAAGGGTCGGTGCAAGGCGCGTTCGCGGGTTGGCCCGAGAAGGCGCTCCAGCCCGTTGTCACCCTGCCCCCGAAATCCTGGTGGGTACCGAGCACGCCGTTGTCCACTACGTAGATGGAAACCCCGGCGCCGCTCGAGATGGGCGTGTAGGTTCCGGACAAGGGCAGGTTTCTTTGGTCTGTGCGGTCAAGACCCCAAGGCGCATTGTCCTGGGTGGCGGACACTTGGGTGTCCGAGATCCGTACCGGAGTGTCGCGTTCAACAGAAGAGACGCTGTTGGCCCGGGCCAGCTGCGCTGCCTGCGCGGGTGTCACGTTGACGACGGCGGCTTTGACGGCATGGGTGAAGGTCTTTGCGACAGGAACTCCCTGGGACCGCAGCTCGGCGGCCTTGCCGGCAACATCCGTACCGGCGTCGTAATGCACCAGATACCGGTCCGCGCCCGATGTTGTCTCGGCGTGCGCGGGCAACGGCACCCCCACGCAATAGCCGGTGACAAGCAGGAACAGGGATGACAATGCGACGCCGAATGGCTTTTTCAAGAGCTCGGTCTCTTCCCGTGACGGGCGGTGCTTGCGGTAGGCGCAGGCTGCTACCACTAATTCTATCCAGTCACTCCTGTATCAGGGGCCCCTTCTGTGACAAGTTTTTTGATGGGGGTTGCCCGAATAAAACGCGAGCGAGTGTCACAAACAAGTCATAATCTTCGTCAGATGGGGTCCGGTTTTCCTACACTCTTCTCATTAGGTCATGAGTGCCAGCGACAGCCCCGGCTTGCTGGCCGGCAACCCTCCTCTCGCGGCGGGGTGCCCCGGGTGAAGACCTGGCCCTCCGCTTTTTGGCGGTGGGCAAGCGCGATGTGAGGTGCCGAAGAATGACGATAGCCGTATCAGCCGTACCCCTTTCCGGGACCCAGGATGGAACGCTGAAATATGTTTCCGTGGGCGCCCTCGAGCTCGAAGCCGGAGGCTTGCTTCCCGAGGTGGTCCTTGCCTACGAGACCTGGGGACAGCTCAACGCCGATGCTTCCAACGCCATCCTCGTGGAACACGCCCTGACCGGCAGCACGCATGTGGCGCGCGGCGGAACCGACGAGGAAGGCTGGTGGGACCAGCTGGTCGGCCCCGGCGCGACCATCGACACGAACCGCTATTTCGTCGTCTCGGTCAACATCGTGGGTGGTTGCTACGGCAGTACCGGTCCGTCGTCGAACGCCCCCGACGGCAAGCCGTGGGGCTCCCGCTTTCCGCTCGTCACGCTCCGGGACAGCACTGCGGCGGAAGCCCGGTTGGCAGACGCTTTGGGAATCAAGGCTTGGCATACCGTCGTGGGCGGCTCCCTGGGCGGGGCCCGGGCGCTGGAATGGGCCGTCAGCTACCCGGGGCGTGTTGAGCGCTGTGCTGTCATTTCAGTCGGGGCCTACAGCACCGCCGAACAGATCGCCTTCGCCCAGGCCCAAACCTTGGCCATCCGCCAGGATCCCGACTTCAATGGCGGCGACTACTACGGCAAGGCAGCTCCCGAGGCCGGATTGGCCCTGGCACGGCGGATCGCGCACATCACCTACCGCTCGGCCCAGGAGTTCGACGTCCGCTTCGGCCGAAACCCCCAAGGCACCGAAACTCCCTTGGAGGCTGCCCGCCTGGACCGCCGGGGCCGGTACCAAGTTGAGAGCTACCTCGACCACCAAGGAAACAAGCTCGTCCAGCGCTTCGACGCGAACAGCTACATCGCCATCACGGAAGCCCTCATGAGCCACGACATCACGCGCAACCGCGGCACCTTGAAAGAGTCGTTGTCGGTGGCGACGGCACAGTTCCTCATTGCCACGGTGAGCTCGGACCGACTCTATTTTCCGGAACAATCCCGCGAACTCGCCGAAGCCCTGCCCGGCGAGGTGCCCGTGCACGTCATTGACGCGCCCATCGGCCACGACGGCTTCCTCACCGAAATCGGCCAGCTCGGCCGGCAGTTGCGCGAAGCCTTTTTCGCCTGAGCCAACAGCCAGGCTAGCCGTTCATGATCTCCTGGCGGAGCTTCATGTAGTCTTCCATGGCGATCTTTCCATCGCTGAACTTTTGGTCCAGTTCGGCCAGCTTGCGTGCCCGGTACCCTTGCGGCTGCTGGGTGGACGGCAGGGGAGCGGACGACGGCGGTGCGTCCGGCGGCGCGGGAGCCACCGGCGGCTGCGACCCGGAGGGAAAGACCACGGGAGACGGCCCGGGACCCGGCTGGTACGGACTTGGCTGGGTGGGGGAGTACCCGCCGTCATCGTATTGGCTCGGGTCGTACGGCCTCGGGTCGTAACGCCCGGGAGGATATTGGCCAGGGTAGTTCTGTGGAGGATACGGCAGGCTTCCCGGAAGGTTGCTGCGGTAATCCTCGTTTTGCATCCGGCGCCGGCGAGAGCGGTTGTACATGCGGACGCCCATGGGAATCAGCCAAAAGCACACGATGATCCAGAAGAACAAGTTGTTCATGGTAGGCCTCCCTGTCTGTTTCCAGCTTAGCCCCCGCTCTCCGGCCGTTAGCCTCCGCTCTCCGGGCCCTTAGCCCCGTGGCACGGTGGTGCCGGGCGGGCCGAAGACGGGACCCGGCGTCGGACGCTTTGGCAGGATTCCGTCCCCGGAGGAGCGGTGCCGGATCCGGCGGATGACCCAAGGGACGAAGTATTCGCGCGCCCAGACGAGGTCGTTGGTGCGTGCTTCACGCCAGCCGCGCGGCGGCAGCGGCTTGGGGTGGAGGGGTTCGAGGTTGTGCGGCACATTGAGCGCGTCCAGGACCATGATCGCGATCGTGTGGTGGCCCAGCGGGGAGAAATGCAGGCGGTCCGCGCCCCACATCTGGGAGTTGGCGAGCTGCCTTAGCGACCACATATCGGCGACGACGGCGTCGTGCCGGGCCGCCACGGTGCGGAGGTTTTCGTTGTAGATCGCAACCTTGCCCCGGATCCGGCTGAGCACGGAGGAAGAGGTGTCCGGGCCGTTGAACAACACGACCGTGGCACCCTCGGAGCTCAACGTTCCCACCGCGGCGTCGAGCTTCTCCGCCAAGGCATCGGGATCGCCGCCGGGGCGGATGAGGTCGTTCCCACCTGCGGAAATACTGATGAGGTCCGGCTTGAGCTCCATGCTCGGGGCAAGTTGTTCGTCGAGGATCTGCTGTAGGAGCCGACCCCGGATCGCGAGGTTGGCATAGGCGAAATCATGGTGGCCGCGGCTCAGTTCTTCGGCTACCCGGTCTGCCCAGCCGCGGTGGCCGCCCGGGCTGTTGGGCTCGGGATCGCCGATTCCCTCCGTAAACGAATCACCCAGTGCTACGTAGCGGTTCCATGGATGCATCCGGCCATCCGCCTGCCGGCTCACTGCGGAACGGGTCTCACTCACGTTCTTTTCCTGCCTCTTGCTGCACAACTACACGGGCGTAACTTGCTACTCGCGGGTAACTGTAAGAATAGACCCATGAGTCAAGCCGCCGCATTTCCCGCCCCAGCTTTCCCCGAACCAGTCCTTTTGTGGTCCCACGAAGAGCAGGATCGCGCGGGAAAACCGTTGCTTGTGCTGTTGCATGGATACGGATCCAACGAGGCGGACCTCTTCAGCCTTGCCGGAATGCTGCCCGGGGAGTTCGTGGTCGCATCGCTCCGCGCGCCCCTTCCCGCGGGCCCGGGCTTCACATGGTTTCCCCTCACGGGATCAATCGAATACTCGCTCGAGGCCGTGAAGGACGCCGCGAAGTACGTCATCGACTGGCTTGATTCGGTAAAGTCCAACCACGCCTCGGTGACGCTCCTCGGCTTCTCCATGGGCATGGCCATGGCCACCACGGTGCTGCGGCACCGGCCCGCGGAAATTGCCGCCGTCGTCGGGCTCTCAGGTTTTGTGGTCGACGCCGGCGCGGACCCTGATTTCCGCGACGACGAACTGGACGGCACAGTGCCGCTTTTCTGGGGCAGGGACCAGCAGGATCCCGTCATCACGCCGGACAAGATCGACTTCACGATGGACTGGGTCCGCAAGCACACGGACCTCACGAAGGTGCTCTACACGGGGATGTGGCACAGCATCAACCAGCAGGAGATCGGCCACGTTGGTGAATTCCTGACCCACAAGGTCCTCGACAACAGCTAGGAGCACCTTGGAGCGGACGCTGCGGCGAGGCTCAGGAATCCTTGGCGATCCGCACGGTTTGGCCGTTGACGGTGACCGTGTCCCCGACATGAAGCTGGCGCCCGCGGCGTTCGTCGATGTCCCCGTTGACCTTGACCAGGCCGTTCTTGATGAGCTCGGCCGCCTCCACGCCGTCCTCCACCAGGTTGGCGAGCTTCAGGAGCTGGCCCAGGCGGATCATGTCGTCGCGGATGGGGACTTCTTCGATTTCAGGGTTGCTCATATAAGCAATGATGCCTGAAGTAGGGTGGTGAAAGTGCCCCAACAGTCCCGCCCGATGACGAGTACAACCTCCCGGGCTTCCCTTCCTTTGCTCACCGGCCTGTTGCTTGCCGTGGCCACTGGACTCGTGATTCCCCTCCAAGGCCGGATCAACGGCGCCCTAGGGGCAACGCTCGACGACGGCATCGCGGCCGCCGTCGTGAGCTTCACCACCGGGCTGGTAGTGATCGCCGCGATCGGACTGGCGCTCCCGAAAGGCCGCGCTGCCTTGCGAAGGATCCTGCCCGCCCTCAAGGAGCGTAGCTTTCCGCGGTTCTACATCCTGGCCGGCGGGATTGGCGCCCTTTTCGTGATTGCCCAGTCGCTTACCGTCGGCCTGCTTGGCGTTGCTTTGTTCACGGTTGCCACCGTGACAGGCCAGACCCTCAGCGGGCTCATCGTGGACCGGCTTGGCATCGGACCCGGGGGCAAGCGTTCGATCACGGGGGTCCGGATCCTCGGTAGCGTCCTGACGATTGCCGCCGTCATTTGGGCCGTGTCGCCGCGCCTTGGGGCGGCCGCCGACGTCGGATCCTTGCTTCTCCCCATCCTGCTACCGGTGGTGGCGGGCTGCCTCGTGAGTTTCCAGCAAGCCATGAACGGCACCGCCACGGTGCACTATGGCAGCCCCATCGCCGCCACGCTGGTGAATTTCGTGGCCGGCACCGTCATCCTATGGATCGCGTGGCTCATCAAACTGCTGTTGGCCGGTCCCGGCCACGTGCTGCCGGCCGAATGGTGGTACTACCTGGGCGGTCCGGTGGGCTGCATTTTCATCGGCCTGGCCGCATTGCTTGTCCGCAGCCTGGGCGTGCTGGTGGCGGGGCTGGGCATGATCGCCGGCCAGTTGCTCGGATCGCTCGCTCTTGACCTGATCTTCCCGGCACCCGGAACGGTGGTGGCATTGCCGACTGTGCTTGGCACCTTGGTGACGCTGTCCGCCATCATCGTGGCCACCTTGCCTTGGCCGAAGGGTGCGCTCACTTCCCGCAGTTACGAAGGCAGGCCCGCCCGGGGCAGGGCGAAAGCCCGGTAGGCTAGGACACGCAGCTTTCTGCTCAGCATTTGATTCCCTTGATGGCTGTTCCCCTCAAGCACAACCGCGGACCGCACCCAGCGGCCCTGTAGAACATTGGAGTACCCATGGCAGCAAAATCCGTCCTCGACCAGATCATCTCCCTCGCCAAGCGGCGCGGCTTCGTGTTCCAGGCCGGTGAAATCTATGGCGGTTCGCGTTCTGCATGGGACTACGGGCCCCTCGGCGCCGAGCTGAAGGAGAACATCAAGCGCCAGTGGTGGCAGAGCGTCGTCCGGGGCCGCGAGGACGTCGTAGGCCTGGATTCCTCCGTGATCCTGCCCCGCCAGGTATGGGAAGCTTCCGGACACGTCGAGGTCTTCTCCGATCCCTTGGTCGAATGCCTCTCCTGCCACAAGCGCTACCGCGCGGACCACCTCGAGGAAGAATACGAGGAGAAGAAGGGCCGTCCCGCGGAGAATGGCCTCAAGGACATCGCCTGCGCCAACTGCGGCACCCGCGGCCAATGGACCGAACCCCAGGAATTCTCCGGCCTGCTCAAGACCTTCCTTGGCCCGGTTGCCAACGAAGAAGGCCTGCACTACCTGCGTCCGGAGACGGCACAAGGCATCTTCGTCAACTTCAACAACGTGCTGACCACCTCTCGGAAGAAGCCGCCGTTTGGTATCGGCCAGATCGGCAAGTCCTTCCGCAACGAGATCACGCCCGGCAACTTCATCTTCCGTACCCGTGAGTTCGAACAAATGGAGATGGAATTCTTCGTTGAGCCGGGCACTGACGAAGAGTGGCACCAGTACTGGATGAAGGAGCGCATGGACTGGTACACCGGCCTGGGCATCCGTCCGGAAAACCTGCGGTTCTTCGAGCACCCCCTGGAAAAGCTCAGCCACTACTCCAAGGGCACCACGGACATCGAATACCGCTTCGGCTTCCAGGGTTCCGAATGGGGCGAGCTCGAAGGCATCGCCAACCGCACCGACTTTGACCTCTCCACGCACTCGAAGGCCTCCGGCCAGGACTTGAGCTACTTCAACCAGGCCACGAACGAGCGCTACACACCGTACGTGATCGAGCCGGCCGCAGGGCTGACACGCTCGTTCATGGCGTTCCTGATCGACGCCTACACCGAGGACGAGGCCCCCAACGCCAAGGGCGGCGTCGACATCCGCACGGTGCTTCGCCTTGACCCTCGCCTTGCTCCGGTCAAGGCCGCGGTGCTGCCGCTGAGCCGCAACGAATCCCTCTCGCCGAAGGCAAAGGACCTCGCGGCCCAGCTGCGAAAGAACTGGAATATCGACTTCGACGACGCCGGAGCCATCGGTCGCCGCTACCGTCGCCAGGACGAAATCGGCACTCCGTTCTGCATCACCGTCGACTTTGACACCCTTGAAGACCAGGCCGTCACCATCCGCGAACGTGACTCCATGAGCCAGGACCGGGTGTCCCTCGATAAGGTCGAGGCCTACCTGGCTGCACGGCTGATCGGCGCCTAGCAGTGGCCATCGAATACCGCGAATGGCGGGAAGGCGACGATCTCGCCCTCCTGGAAATCTGGGGTGGCCCGGAGACCCTGCCTGCCCAGCAATTCCGTGCGGCCTTGGCGCCGTCCAGCAACCGGGGTCAAGGCCAGCCGTGGCGCAGGTGCATCGTCGCCGAGGATGTGGTGGACGGCGTCGGCATCCCTGTTGCGGCCGGCGTGGTCCACGAAGCCTCCCTGCATCCCGAACGCCTTTGGGCGTACGTCGAGGTTGCCAAGGATCACCGCCGGAGCGGTATAGGAGCCACGCTCCTGACCATGCTGCGCCGCGAAGCCGAGCAGTCGCCGTCGGGCGTTACCAAGCTCCGCAGCAAAGTGGAGCCAGGCACCTCCGGCGCGGCCTTCGCCGAATGGGCCGGCCTGGCACCCATCCAGCGTTCACAACTCGTCGTAGTCGATCCTGAGCCGCTGAAACTCCCGGTTTTCGGCGACGGTTCCGAGGAAGCGGCCTCCGAGCAGCTTGAAGACCTGGCAACGGGCTCCGTCGAATTGAGCGACGTCGTCGGCCGGTACTACACCGCCGTGCACCACTGGGACAGCCCGGGAGAGCTGGGCATCCCCACGGTGCAGCGGCTGTTCCTCGACGAACTGACCGGAGCCCACGGAGCACTTGTGCTGCGGGCGCCGAAGGCCAGTGCTTTCGGTCCGGGGGTACCAGCCAGTCGAAAGGGCAAGCTCCAGGCCTTTGCCATCAGCTATGCCCAAGGTGGCTCGGACGAGCCATCCGAGGTGTTCCTGGGCCACGATCCGCGCCTGCAGGAAAACGAGGCCCGCGAAGCCGTGCGCGACCTCCTCGCGCTCATCGCATACCAGCACCCGGTGCTCCTCGAAGTGGACGACTCCATGACGGCCGTGCGCGCCGTCGTCGATCCCTTGGTCGAGCAGGGCAAGGCGAAGCTCCGCGGCGCCGACACGCTGGTGGTCAGCGACTAGCCGTTTTTGCCGCGTGATCCTGCCTGCGCCGTAGCTACGACGTCGGCGGGATCACGCATTTAACAGGCGGTCTTCGGGTGCGCCCGAACGCTTCATAACGAGCCCTTGACGACGTCGCAGCGTGGGTGTAGTCATAACGACGTAAGCCACGGGCCGTTGGTCTGGCGGGGTAGCGGCGGGTGGAACGAATCCGGTCTCCTGAAGAGAATCGGTGGTAACACCCATGAACGGAACAGCGCTCGATGGACTGCGCGAACAGCTCCGTGGGCAACTCGTCACCCGAAATGACCCCGACTATGATTCCGCCCGCGCTGTCTTTAACGGGATGATCGACAAGCGCCCGGCAGGAGTCGTCCGCGTGGCCCAGGTGGCGGATGTCATTGCGGGAGTGAACTTTGCCCGGGAAAACTCCCTGCCCCTGGCCATCCGCGGTGGCGGGCACAGCGCCCCCGGCTTCGGAACCTGGGACGATGCCCTGGTCCTCGATTTCGTGAACCGCACCGGCGTTCGTGTCGATCCGGAAGCCGGTACAGCCCGTGCGGAGGCGGGAACAACCTGGGCAGACTTCAACCACGCGACCCATGCCTTCGGGCTGGCCACCACCGGCGGAATCGTCGGGTCCACCGGCGTCGCAGGCCTGACCTTGGGTGGCGGCATCGGCTATCTTGCCCGCAAGTACGGACTGTCCTGTGACAACTTGATCTCCGCTGACGTGGTGACTGCGGACGGCAAGTTCCTCACTGCCAGCGAAACCCGCAACGAGGATCTTTTCTGGGCGTTGCGGGGAGGCGGAGGCAATTTCGGCGTGGTGACGTCCCTCGAATACAAGCTGCACCCGGTGGACATGGTCCACGTGGGAATCGTTATCTACGGAGCTGAAAACATCGAGACGGTGGCCAAGTTCTACAGGGAATACATGGCCTCGGCACCCGAAGAATTCGGAGCCTTCCTCGGCTTCCACCAAGGTCCGCCGGTTCCGTTCCTTCCCGAGGAATGGCATGGGAAACCCGTCACGGTCGTCGTTGGAATGTGGACGGGAGACCTCGCCGAAGGCGAGTCCTGCTGGCAGCCTTTCCTCGACGCCGCACCCGTCGCCGGATCGCTCGTCACGCCGATGCCCTACCCGGTCCTCAACACGGCGTTTGATGGGCTCAATCCCAAGGGCCTGCAGGGCTATTGGAAGGCGAACTTCATCGACGAACTGAACGACGGCATCATAGATGCACACTCGAAGTTCGGTTCCACGGTCACGAGTGTCAACACCGCCGTCCATGTGTATCCGATCGACGGCGCTGCGGCCCGCGTTGGTTCCCAAGACACCGCTTTCGCGAACCGCGGGATGAAGTTCGCCCCCGTAATCGCGGCACAATGGCAGGACCCGGCGGACAATGAAGCCAACATTGCCTGGGCCCGCAACTACGCAGAAGCGCTCCGTCCGCATTCTGCTCCCAGCGGCTACATCAACTTCATGGATGCGGAGGACCAGAACCGTGTGGCTGAGAACTACGGGGTCAACTACGAGAGACTGCAAGCCGTCAAGGGCAAGTACGACCCCGGAAACCTCTTCCACGTGAACCAGAACATCAAGCCTGCCTGAACCTCGGCCCTATACCCACGTAGGGTTGTACCCATGAGGTTTCGCAACTGATGGGGCACAGCCATTCACACAGCCATACGGAGCAAGCCGAGCCGACGCCTGAAGCGCTCGCTTCCCGCAAGCGGGCCACTTGGCTGTTGGCGGCCGTGCTGGTTCCGCTTGCGGTGCTCACGATTGTCGCCATGCTGCTCATGTGGCCGTCGGGGAGCAAAGCCGGGATAACCTTGGCGAGTCCTTATCAGGCCGCGCCTGGAGTAACATTCGATACCGGCAAGATCCAGGCCGTCACCCAGGAGAACTGCACGCAGGGCGTTCCGGCCGCGGGCGCGGACCAAGGCGGCGGTGGACAGCCACAGGGTTCCCAATGCACCTTCGCGTCCACCCAACCGGACAACGGTGGCAGCCCCGTCAGAGTGGTCATCAATCCGGACGTCGCCAAGTCCCATGGCGTCAAGGTCGGCGACGCAATCCGCTACCTGAACCTCTCGGGAGTCCAGGGCGCAGGGGCAGGCAACGGCTCGCCGTCGTACGTTTTCCTGGATTTCGTGCGGAACGTTCCCATGGCTCTCTTGGCGATCCTGTACGCGGTGGTGGTCATCGCAGTAGCCCGCTGGCGGGGCTTTAGGGCACTGCTTGGGCTCGCTGGTGCGTACGTCGTGCTGGTCAGCTTCATGTTGCCCGGCCTCGTGGAGGGCAAACCGCCCCTCCTCGTTGCGCTGGTCGGTTCCACGGCCATCATGATCGGGGTGCTGTATTTCGCCCACGGCTTCTCGGCCAGGACCTCGACGGCGTTGCTGGGCACGATCTTCGGGCTCGGCATCACGGCGCTGCTGGCTGCCTGGGCCACCGACGCCGCCAACCTGACCGGAGTCGGGTCGCACGATGCCGCCGCACTCGTGAACATGTCGGACAAGATCTCGATCACCGGGATCATCCTCTGCGGGCTCATCATTTCCGGCCTGGGCGTGCTGAACGATGTCACCATCACCCAGTCCGCGGCTGTATGGGAACTCTACGAACTCGCTCCGGAGACGAGCGCCCGCAAGCTGTTCACGTCCGCCATGAGGATCGGGCGCGACCATATCGCCTCCACGGTCTACACCATCGCCTTCGCCTAGGCGGGCGCCGCGCTTCCCATCCTGATCATCGTCATGCTGTACGACCGCCCGCTCGTGGATGCCCTCACCAGCTCCGAATTGGCCGAGGAAGTCATCCGCACGTTGGTCGGCTCCATCGGCCTCGTCCTGGCGATCCCGGTGACCACCTTGATCGCGGTGCTGGTGGTCAAGGCGACCGGTTCCCGGAGGCTCGTGACCGCCGGCGTTGGCGCTCCGCAAGGAGCAGACGACGACGGCAACGTCCGTGAGCTTGAAACCGCAGAGTCCGCGGACGCGTTCGAATCGTTCGACACCGGCGAACTTGCCGCCGTCGTCATGACGAGGCGGGCACGACGGGAAGCCGAGCGCCGCTAGCGCCGCCCCGAGCGTGTCGCCTCGAGATCGTGGGTGGGGACCATGTGCTGCGTTCCGGAACATAGCACTGGAACCGCACCCGCGAACTCGTCCGGGGCGGCGTCCGATTTGCGCCGCTTTGAGACAATGGACGGGTGACTGTTGTAGCAACGCCCCCTTCGCCCAAGCTCGAACTGCCTCCGTTGCAGCTTGGCCGGATCACCGTGGACACTCCCGTGATCCTGGCCCCCATGGCAGGCATCACCAACTCGGCCTTCCGCAGGCTGTGCCGTGAATACGGTGGTGGCTTGTACGTCGCGGAAATGGTTACGTCGCGTGCCTTGGTGGAACGCACGCCGGAGTCGCTGCGCATCATTTCCCACGACGACGACGAAAAGGTCCGTTCGGTCCAGTTGTACGGGGTCGATCCCGTCACCGTAGGCCAGGCAGTCCGCATGCTGGTGGAAGAAGACCGGGCCGACCATATCGACCTCAACTTCGGCTGCCCCGTCCCCAAAGTGACCCGGCGCGGCGGCGGCTCCGCCCTGCCGTGGAAGATCGACCTTTTCACGTCGATCGTGCAGACCGCGGTCAAAGAGGCGTCCAGGGGCGACATTCCCCTGACCATTAAGATGCGCAAGGGCATCGACGACGACCACCTTACGTACCTCGACGCCGGCCGCATCGCCCGCGATTCCGGCGTCGCCGCGGTCGCCCTCCATGGCCGCACCGCGGCGCAGTTCTACTCCGGCAAGGCCGATTGGTCCGCGATCGCCGCTTTGCGTGAAGCCCTCCCCGACATCCCGGTCCTGGGCAACGGCGATATCTGGTCCGCGGAAGACGCCGTGCGCATGGTTCGGGAGACCGGGATCGACGGCGTCGTAGTGGGCCGCGGCTGCCAAGGCCGCCCGTGGTTGTTCGGCGACCTGCAGGCGGCTTTCGAGGGCAGCGACAAGCGCTTCCGTCCCGGCCTGCGCGAGGTTGCCGACGGCGTGTACCGCCACGCCCAGCTCATGATCGAAACTTTCGGCAACGACGAATACAAGGCGTTGCGCGAGATCCGCAAGCACATGGCCTGGTACTTCAAGGGCTACGTTGTCGGCGGGGAACTGCGCGCCAAGCTCGCTACCGTCCCAACGCTTGAGGTCCTGCGCGAACTGCTGGACCAACTCGACATGGATCTGCCATACCCGGGCATCGACTCCGAAGGCCCACGCGGCCGTGCCGGATCGCCGAAGAATCCGGCCTTGCCGAAGGATTGGCTGCTCAGCCGGCAAATGGACGAGGACCAAACCCGGGACATCGCGGCGGCCGAACTGGACGTTTCGGGCGGCTAAGCCTCAGCAACGTGGAAGACTGGCTTCACGAGCACTGATGAACGGCGCTCACGGGACGGCACGCCGGAGGAGGGGATACCCATGGGAACTGAAGCAATGTCTGCGGCACGGCCCGCCGAAGCCGGAGTGGGTGCTCCGGGCTATGTCGAGGCCGACTCCGCGCGCTGGGTGCAGGAGCCGCGCAAAAACACGTATCGTTCGGACTTCGAGCGGGACCGGGCGCGAGTCCTGCATTCCTCCGCGCTGCGCCGACTCGGGGCCAAGACCCAGGTGGTGGCACCGGATACCGACGACTTTGTCCGGACCCGGCTGACCCACAGCCTTGAAGTAGCCCAGGTGGGCCGGGAACTGGGCCGTGCCCTCGGCTGCGACCCCGACGTCGTGGACACGGCATGCCTGAGCCATGATCTTGGACACCCGCCCTTCGGACATAACGGAGAGTCCGCCCTCAATGAAGTCGCACATGGAATCGGCGGCTTCGAAGGCAACGCCCAAACCCTGCGCCTACTGACCCGGCTCGAATCCAAGGTCTTCACCACTGACGGGCAGTCGGCCGGACTCAACCTGACCCGCGCCAGCCTCGACGCATCCGCGAAATACCCATGGTCCGCCGTCGACGCCCCGGTGATCCACGGGCAGCGAAGCAGCAAATTCGGTGCCTACGAGGACGACTTGCCCGTCTTTGCGTGGCTGCGGGACGGCGCCCCCGGCAACCGGTCCTGCATCGAGGCGCAGGTGATGGACCTCGCCGACGATATTTCCTACTCGGTCCACGACGTCGAAGACGCGATCGTGGCCGGACATTTCCAACTGAAGTGGCTGGACAACCCGGACCACCGTGCGCGGGTGGTTGGCTACACGAAGCAGTGGTACCTGCCGCACAACGATCCGGCGGAGATCGACGCAGCACTGGCGCGCCTCGAAGCCACCGATGTGTGGGTCCGGGAGGCCGATGGCAGCCGTAAATCCATGGCTGCGCTTAAGGACATGACCAGCCAGTTGATCGGCCGTTTCTGCCAGAGCGCCTTGGAAACCACCCGTCGCCATTTCGGTCCGGAGCGGCTGACGCGCTATGGAGCGGACCTGATGGTTCCGGAAGAAACCGTCACCGAAATCGCCGCCATGAAGGGCCTCGCCACGACCTTCGTCATCTCGACGGACCACAGGCAACCTGTCTATGAGCGCCAGCGGGAAGTCCTGCACGCCCTCGTCACGGTCCTCAATGCGAGCGGGGATAGGCACTTGGAGCCGATGTTCGCCGCGGACTGGCGGTCGGCGGACGACGACGGTGCCCGGCTTCGCGTTGTGATCGACCAGGTCGCGTCGCTCACCGACGCATCGGCGCTGGCCATGTACGAACGCCTGGTGGGCAGCCTCCCGTCGCTCTGGTGAACTTCCGCTCTGCTGAACTTCGCCTTGGTGGGCGGCACCCGCGGCGGAGACTAAGATAATCAGGTGGCTGGCTTGATTAAACGCGAAGATATCGACGAAGTTCGCCAGCGCACGGATATCAAGGAAATCGTCGACGGCTACGTGACCCTCAAGGGCGCCGGCTTGGGAACCTTCAAAGGCTTGTGCCCCTTCCACGACGAGCGTTCGCCGTCATTCACTGTCCGGCCCCAAGTAGGCCGGTACCACTGCTTCGGCTGCGGCGAGGACGGCGACGCGATTTCTTTCGTCCAGAAGATGGACCACAGCTCCTTCCACGAAGCGGTGGAGAAGCTCGCCGCCCGCATCGGCTATGAATTGCGCTATGAAGACGGCGGTAGCGGCCCCAGCCGTGAAGAGGTCGGAAAACGCCAACGGCTCCTGGACGCCCACAAGATTGCGGACGAATTCTTCCGGGCCCAGCTCCTGACCCCCGGCGCCGCCGAGGCCAGAAACTTCCTCCATGGCAGGGGTTTTGATCGCGGCGCAGCTGAGCAGTTCGGTGTCGGCTATGCGCCGCAGGGCTGGGACTCCCTCCTGAAACACCTGCGCGGACGGGGATTCACGGACGCGGAACTGAGGCTCACGGGGATGTTTTCCGAAGGCAACAGGGGCATCTACGACCGTTTCCGCGGCCGCCTGATCTGGCCTATCCGCGACATCGCCGGCGACACCATCGGCTTCGGCGCCCGAAAGCTTTACGAGGAAGACCAGGGCCCGAAGTACCTGAACACTCCCGAGACGACGCTCTACAAGAAATCGCAGGTCCTCTACGGCATCGACCTCGCGAAGCGGAACATCGCCAAGGACCGCCAACTTGTGGTGGTGGAAGGCTACACCGACGTGATGGCCTGCCATTTGGCCGGGATTCCCACGGCAGTTGCGACGTGTGGAACCGCGTTTGGCACCGAGCACATCAAGATCGTGCGGAGGCTGCTGTCAGACGATGGCAGCGGGGGAGAGGTCATTTTCACCTTTGACGGCGACACCGCGGGGCAGAAAGCGGCATTGCGCGCCTTCGAGGAGGACCAGCGCTTTGTCGCACAGACGTACGTGGCCGTAGAGCCGAGCGGGGCCGATCCTTGCGATCTTCGCCAGCTGAAAGGGGACTCCGCTGTCCGCGAGTTGATCAACGCCCGCAAGCCACTCTTCGAATTCGCCATCCGCGCATCCCTCAAGCGCCACAACCTGGATACCGTGGAGGGTCGCGTGGCGGCCTTGCGGGAGGCTGCCCCCGTGGTGTCGCAGATCCGCGACTCCGGAATTCGGCCCGCGTATGTCCGGGAACTTGCAGGCTGGCTCGGCATGCCCATCGAGGAGGTCAGCCGTGCCGTAGGACTGGCCGCCAAGCGGGCCGCGTCAGCCACCGCCGGATCCGCGGGGGGTCAAGGCGCGACAACCGGCACTGGAATTGCAGCTGGTTCCGCTGGCGGAAACGGCCCGACGCCGAGCCAGCCCAAACAGGCGGCGGCAGCACCGCCGTCGGGCGCTGGTATCGCCTTCATGCGCCCGGACCCACGGGACCCGGTGGCCGCCATGGAACGCCAAGCCCTGGAAGTCGTCATCCAGAACGCAGGTGTGCTCGCTGGCGGCGCGTGGGATCGTTTCGAATCCTCACACTTCACTACGCCCGCCTACGCGGCGGTCCATACCGCTATCCGGGCCGCCGGATTGGCGCAGATCGGGGACCCGGTGGCATGGGTCGAAGGCATCCGCCAGGAAGTCCCGGAGCCCCTGCAAGGACTTGTCTCCGAACTCGCAGTGGTGCCCCTCCCCGCCGGTACCACCGAGGCCCTGCAGCGCTACTGCCGCGACATCCTGGCGAGGTTGTTCGAACTCCAGATCACCAGGGTGAAGGCTGACAAAATGGGACAGCTTCAGCGTTTGGACGCAACAGCGCACCCGGAAGAATTCCAGCGGCTCAACCGCGAGCTCATGGAGCTGGAAATGCAGCGGCGGGCCCTGCGCGCCGACAGCTGAGGACATCGGAGTCACCGATTTCGTTTCCGGCAAAGCCTTTGTTAGGCTGGTACACGCTTCATTCCTCCGTAGCTCAATTGGCAGAGCATTCGACTGTTAATCGAAGGGTTACTGGTTCAAGTCCAGTCGGAGGAGCTCAACACAAAAATCCCCGTCCTCGTTCGAGGGCGGGGATTTTTGGCGTGCCCGTTGTTACTGCATCGTAAGGTTACTGCGTCGTGAGCGTGACGTCGTCGAGGTACATCCAGGTGTCGTCGGCGGGGCTGGCGCCGTCCAGGTGGACGTTGAACCAGATGGTGATTGTTTGGCCTTTGTATGCCGACAGGTCGGCGGTCCGTTGTGTCCAGGTACCGGAGTCGCTGCTGAGTTTGAAGAGGCTGGCGAGCGTTGTTCCGCTGGTGTTGCGGACTTGGGCTTCCATCCAGTCGTATTTGCAGGTGGTGGTGTTGCAGGTGTCGTCGTTGGTGTGGGGCTGGTACCAGAACGTCAGGGTCGATGTTCCTGTGGCGGGCACGGTGATGGTTTGGGAGAGGCTGCTGTCGCCGAGGGGTTCGGTGCCGGAGGCCAGGCCCAGGAGGGCTGAGCCGGTGCCGCTGTGGTGGACGGCGGTGTTGGCTACCGGTGCCCTGACGCCTCCGGTGGTCCAGGAGGTGAGCCCGGATTCGAAGCCGCCGTTGGCGATGCTTGTTCCCGGCGGTGGCGGTGGCGGAGTTGTTGCCGTGGGCGTGACGGCTGCGGACGCGGTCGACGGCGGTGAGGTGCCGATTGCGTTGGTGGCGGTGACGGTGAAGGTGTAGGCGGTGCCGTTGGTGAGCCCGGTGATGTTGGCCGTGGTGGCCGGCGGGTTACCGGTGACCGTTGTCGGTGCCAGGGTGGTGGTTCCGGCGTGCGGGGTGACGGCGTAGGAAGTGATCGCTGAGCCGCCGTTGCCCGGGGCGGTCCAGGAGACCGTCGCCGAGCCGTTACCGGCCGTGGCGGTCACCCCTGTCGGCGCGGCAGGCGCCGTCGCCGTTGTTTGGGTGTTGCTGAGCGTGACGTCGTCGAGGTACATCCAGGTGTCGTCGGCGGGGCTGGCGCCGTCGAGGTGGACGTTGAACCAGAGCGTCACGGTTTGGCCCTGATACGCGCTGAGGTTAGCCGTGACCTGGGTCCAGGCCCCCGAGTTGCTGCTGAGTTTGAAGAGGCTGGCGAGGGTTGTTCCGCTGGTGTTGCGGACTTGGGCTTCCATCCAGTCGTATTTGCAGGTGGTGGTGTTGCAGGTGTCGTCGTTGGTGTGGGGCTGGTACCAGAACGTCAGGGTCGATGTTCCTGTGGCGGGCACGGTGATGGTTTGGGAGAGGCTGCTGTCGCCGAGGGGTTCGGTGCCGGAGGCCAGGCCCAGGAGGGCTGAGCCGGTGCCGCTGTGGTGGACGGCGGTGTTGGCTACCGGTGCCCTGACGCCTCCGGTGGTCCAGGAGGTGAGCCCGGATTCGAAGCCGCCGTTGGCGATGCTTGTTCCCGGCGGTGGCGGTGGCGGAGTTGTTGCCGTGGGCGTGACGGCTGCGGACGCGGTCGACGGCGGTGAGGTGCCGATTGCGTTGGTGGCGGTGACGGTGAAGGTGTAGGCGGTGCCGTTGGTGAGCCCGGTGATGTTGGCCGTGGTGGCCGGCGGGTTACCGGTGACCGTTGTCGGTGCCAGGGTGGTGGTTCCGGCGTGCGGGGTGACGGCGTAGGAAGTGATCGCTGAGCCGCCGTTGCCCGGGGCGGTCCAGGAGACCGTCGCCGAGCCGTTACCGGCCGTGGCGGTCACCCCTGTCGGCGCGGCAGGCGCCGTCGCCGTTGGCGGCGGCGTTGCTCCGCCCGCAAGGGCTTGGGCGACCGTCTGCACCGAGGTTGTGCCGTTCGCCGTCCTGCCTGCCAACCAGGTAATGAACGTGCTGAAGAGGCTCGGACTAATGGTCAGCGTCGGATCCGTTCCGACCGCGATGTGGTGGAAGGTGAATTGGACCCAGCCGCCACCGGGTTCAGCGTTGGTGACCAAGTCCTCCAGGTTCTGTAGCGTCCAGGTGCTGTCCACTTCATCCGGGGCCGCGGTGTTGTAGGGGTTGGCCGGTGGAAGCGTTTCCGCGAAAGGGCAGCCCGAGCAGCTGGCGGGCGAACGGATGTCACCGAGGTTCCGGGCACTCGCGAAGCCGCAATTCTTGACGATTTGCTCCACTGAGCTGTTCTCGGCCGCGAACGGGTAGGCGAAGTCGGTCGCGTTGAACCCCCAGCTTGCCAGCGTGGTCCGTCCGTTGCAGACCTCGGCGGTGGCGGCGGATGTCGAGAGAGTAGTGAGGTCCGGGTGGGTGACGGTGTGGCCGCCGATCTCGTTGCCATCCGCGGCGATCGTGTTCAGGTTCGCCCGTGTCAGCCATGACGGAGAATCGATCCAGCTGGTCGTAATGAAGAATGTGCCCACCAGTCCATGCGACTTGAGCACTTGTTCGGCCGCGAGCTGGTCGTCGTTGCCGTCGTCGAAGGTCAGGCTGATGACCGTTTTCGGGACCGCGGCCCTTGCCGGGAGGCCGATGGCGACCACGGAGTACCCGACCAACAAAAGCACTGACGCCAGCCCGCCCCAGCGGAACCACACGCTGCGGTTGTCGAATTCCTTTCTTCTCCATGCGTAGTGCCGCTTTGTTTGGTGCCGGAAAAGCGTCCTCAGGAGCCGCATTGGGTCCCCCTTTATCTGAGCAGAAACGGGAAAGGTGCCCAGTGGGGATCGTAAAGGGTGGACGATGTGCGGCTTAAGAGTGGGTGGTACTTGTTTTTGCCGGGGCTAGGCACACCTCGGGGTGCGTGGAGCGCGGGCTCCGCGCACGCCGAGGTGTGCAGATGTGTGGCTACGCGGCGGATACGGTCGCTTCGGTGACGAGGGCGTCCTGGTTCCGCCGCAGAACAACGCCCAGCGCAACGCAGCAGCCAGCCGAGACCAGCAGCGGAATGGCGAACAAATAGAAAATCGTGACCGGGGGCATCCCGGCGTCCATCAGGTATCCGACGACAATCGGCGCGATGATCGAGATCAAGCGTCCCACCCCGATCATCCAGCCAAAACCGGAAGCCCGGGCCTTCGCGGAGTACAGCGGTGGCACGATCGTGTAATAGCCGGCTACGCCCGAGTTCGTGAGCATTCCCAAAAGCACCGCCATGCCCAGGGCGACGCCAATCGTGCCGAAGGAACTTGCGAATGCAAGATAGGCGACGGCGGATAGCACCAGGCAGATGGCGTTCAGCCGGCGGCTCTTGACCCAGGTGGAGACGATGCCGAATCCGATGGAACCCACGATGCCGCCCGTGCTGACCAGGACTCCCGCGGTAACGCCAATCTGGTTGTTTCCCGTGGCGGAGGCCAGGATCTTGGGGGTCCAGGTGTTGGCGAAGTAGAAGGCCGCGATCAGGAAGGCGTAACCAAGCCACATCAGTACGGTCTGCGCCAGCATCTTGCGGCCGAAGACTTCCTTGAACACGCTGTCCCCGGCTTCGCTTCGGGACGATTCCGGAAGTTCCGTCAGCGGTGCCCTGCCCATTTTGTCCAAGATGCGGTTCATTTGCGGAAGCGAAGAGGGACGGTTCTTTTCTGCCAGGTATTCCAGGGATTCCGGCAAGGTAAACCAACAGACGATAAGCATGGCGACACTGATGGCCGCCCCGAATGCAAAGGAGGCGCGCCAGCCATTCCCCGCAATAAGTACGCCCGCGATGGCTCCGCCGATGGAACCGCCGATTGGATAGCCTGCCGAGTAAATGCCCATAGCCAAGCCACGGCGTTTGTCCGACGAGTACTCGGAGACGATGACGCTGAGGTTGGCGATCATGCCGCCGATGCCCAAGCCAGTGAAAACGCGGCAGGCGATCAGCTGACCCGTATCCATCGTGACGACTGACAGGATCATTCCCAGAGAGATGATTGCGAGGCAGAGCAACGTTAGGTTGCGTCGCCCTATCCTGTCTGCGAACGGCGTCAAGAAGACGGAGCCGATGGCCATTCCGAACAACCCTGCACTGAGCAGGTAGCCCAATTGGATTGGCGGAACGTGCCACTCCGCGGAGAGTGCGGGCGCGGCGAAGGACATCACCAGGACGTCAAAGCCGTCAATCATGATCAGGACGAGGCAGACCGCCACGGCCATGATCTGGAACCGGCTCATCGGTGAGTTACGGATCTCGCTCTTGATATCCACACGTTACCTTTCGAAGAATGCGAAGTATTAACTATATGGATAGATAGTTTGTGATCTGGCGCACCTTCTGTCAATGCCGGAGCGATTGTCCCGCCGGTTCCGCGCTCAGGTGTCGTCGTCGAAGGAGTCGATCAGCTTGATCCCGTTTCGCGCCCAATCGATCTCCACCTGCGCCTTCGCGACCAACCCCTCGTACGTGAAGATCTTGTAGGCCGTGATGCGCCTGTGGTCGCGCTTGGGCATCGCTGCGAGACGCTTGTTCAACATGGCATTGGTGCCGGTCTGCAACTCGTGGATTTTCTCCTCCCACTGTCCCCGGCAGGTGGTGTAATAGGCGATGTGGGCCAGCATTTGGCCCCGGGCTGCCGCGGGATCTGCCCACTCGAGATAGGCGGCTTTCAAGTGCGCGGGGTCACGTTCCCTGGAATATTCCAACGGACTGTTCATCCACTCCCGGAAGGCCGCGGTCCCGGCGTCCGTTATTCGGTATTGCGTCTTCCTGCCCCGGGGTCCCCACGGAATCTCTTCGCCGGCGAGTAGCCCGTCTTTCTCCATGCGACGAAGCTCCGGGTAGATCTGGGAATCGGGTGCGTGCCAGACGTAGCCCACCGACGATCCGAACTGCTTGGACAGCTCGTAGCCGGTCATTGGTTCCACTGAAAGCAGTGCCAACAGCGCATAGCGGAGGCTCATGAGCACTTCTCCTTCTCCACTGGTGTTGCCAATAACTATCTTGATAGATAGTCTGTGATCCATCGCACTAACTATCGCCGTAGATGCTTCGTATGGCGATGCACTAAGAATTCCACAGACCACCTGGCTTCGGTGTCACTGCCGACGCCGTCTCGGTGATCGGAAAGGACGAATCGTGACAGAAGTCCGTACGCAAAGCTCCACCACCAACAAGGTCCTCGGCTACCCCCTCAACGTTTGGTACGTCGCGGCCTGGGACAAGGAAGTGACGCGCAAGCCGGTTTCGCGTGAAGTGGCTGGCCGCCCCTTGGCCCTTTACCGCACCGAGGACGGCAAGGCCGTGGCGTTGGCTGATGCATGCTGGCACCGCCTGGCACCCTTGTCGATGGGCAAGACCATCGGGAAGGACGGCATTCAGTGTCCCTACCATGGCATCGTCTACAACGCGGCCGGGCGATGCGTCTCCATGCCGGCGCAGGAGACCATCAACCCGAGCGCCACAGTGCCGTCGTTCCCAGTGGTCGAGAGGCACCGCTTTGTCTGGGTGTGGCTTGGGGACCCGACCAAGGCGGACCCTGCCTTGGTTCCGGATATGCACCAAATGGATTCCTCGGAATGGGCCGGCGACGGTGAAACAATATACGCTCCCTGCAACTTCCAACTGGTCCTGGACAACCTCATGGACCTCACCCACGAGGAATTCGTCCATTCCTCGTCCATCGGCCAGGAAGAGCTGAGCGAGTCGGACTTCGTGGTGACCCACGACGACGGCACCGTCACCGTCTCCCGATGGATGTTCAACATCGACGCACCCCCTTTCTGGCTCAAGAACATCCGTGACAAGTTTCCCGGGTTCGAAGGCAAGGTGGACCGCTGGCAGATCATCACGTTCCGATCCCCGTCAGTGATCAATATCGACGTCGGAGTTGCCAAGGCGGGCACCGGGGCCTTTGAGGGTGACCGAAGCCAGGGAGTCAATGGCTTCGTGATGAACGCCATCACGCCGGAAAGCGATAGGTCCTGCCACTACTTCTGGGCTTTCATGCGGAACTACCGCCTGGACAGCCAACTCATCACCACGCAGTTGCGCGACAGCGTGCACGGGGTGTTCGGCGAGGACGAGGCCATGCTCGCGGCACAACAAGCAGCGATCGACGCCAACCCGGACTACGAGTTCTACAACCTCAATATCGACGCCGGCGGGATGTGGGTGCGGCGTCTGATTGAGCGCCAACTCGAGACCGAGGGCCGCTTGGTTCCGGTTGCGCAGTAATGGCAGCAACAAACATTGAGGTGTGGCAGTTTGGGACAGTTGTCGAGGTGCAAAAGGTCGCCACCGACATCCAGCGAGTCGTGCTGGCGCCTTCCTTGCCGAGGAAGGCCGAGCCCGGTTCCCACATCGATGTGATGGTTACGATCGATGGGCACCAGGACAAGCGCTCGTACTCGATTGTCGAATCGAACGACGACGGCACCCGCCTTGTCATCAGCGTCCTGAAAGCGCCGCTGACGCGAGGCGGCTCCCTGTTCATCCATGGGCTGCGAGCGGGCGACACGCTGGAAATCACGCAACCCGTGCAGAACTTCCCGCTCCGGATCGGCGCAGGGAAGTACATCCTCCTCGCCGGCGGCATCGGCATCACGGCCATGATCAACATGGCCAGGGTCCTACGGAACCTGGGTTCGGACTACACCCTGGTGTACGCCGGACGCAGTCGTGTGGCCATGGCATACCTTGAGGAGCTGCAGGCGCTTCACGGTTCGAACATGGTGGTCCACATCGACGACGAAGGCTCGCCCCTCGACGTGGGCGACCTCGTTGACGGCGCCACCGAAGACACAGAGCTGTACATGTGCGGTCCCATCCGGCTCATGGATGCCGTGCGCCGCGCGTGGACCGAGCGCGAGCTCAGCTACCCGAATCTACGTTACGAGACCTTTGGAAACAGCGGCTGGTATGACCCCGAGGAATTCATCGTCAAGGTTCCGGCGCTTGGCCTGGAAGTGCCCGTGGGCCCGGGTCGCTCCATGTTGGAAGCGCTCGAGGACGCCGGCGCAGACATGATGTTCGATTGCCGAAAGGGCGAGTGCGGACTCTGCGAAGTCAGGATCCTCAAGCTGGATGGTGCTATCGACCACCGCGATGTCTTCTACAGTGCCCGGCAGAAGAAGGCCACGGAGAAAATGGCCTGCTGCGTGTCCCGGGCAGTCACATCCAAGACCGGCTTGGCCGCGGAAGCATCGGAGCGGGGACCCGCGGTGGTTACCATCGAGGTTTCCTAACCTCGACGCGATCGGATATCCGCATCATCGGGCCGTGGCCCGGGAGGATGATGTCGGCGCCCAGCCGCCGCAGGACCTCAACGCTTGCCGGTACCTCCGCGGGTCGGTGGTGGAAGACGGCCGGCAGAAGCTGCGGCCCACGGACGGGGCTGGTCGGGTGCCCGGTAATGAGTGCGTCGCCCGTGACGAGGGCTCCGGCCGATGGGATGAGGAAAGACGTGTGTCCCGAGGTGTGACCGTTTGTGTGGATGATCTGCGGATGTCCGGGGAGCAGGTCCAGTGTGTTTTGGTCGAATGCGGCAACGTTTGCGACGGCGACATCGGACAGCCCTCCCGAGCGAACGGCGTGCACTGCCCAGGCGGCAATCCTGGGCCGGAGCAGGTGCAGCCCGAGATCCTTGATGGTCACCTGTTCGAGGACTTCGCGCTTCACGTTCGCCAATTCTGGCCGGCTCGCAAGCACGGGAATGCCCAGGGCGGAAATCCTTGCGGCGTTGCCGATGTGGTCGGAATGCCCGTGGGTAAGAAGTACGGCTGCGGCATTCCCTACGTCCAGGCCCAGGTAATTCACGCTTGCTTTAAGTAGCGGCCAGTTCCCGGGATAGCCCGTGTCGATGAGCGTGAATTCCCTCCCGCGCCGGAGAATAGTCCAATTGACGGCCGGACCCTGGACGAAATAGACGTCCTCGGCGACTTCTTCCACGTTGTCCTCAACGGACCATTTGCTGGACATGCTTCCTTCCGTTCACGGGAACCGGACCATCGTATCTGCCCTTTTGGAGGGAAGCGGGCGTCACGGGATAATCGTCCCATGACTCTCGCCTCGCTCGCGGCCTTCGCAGGCCTGTGCCTCATTCTCTCCGTGACGCCCGGACCCGACACCTTCCTGGTGCTGCGCATCGCGTTGAGTCGTCCAAGCGCGGGCATTGCCGCTGCGGCTGGCTCAGCCGTCGCCGCTGTTGGATGGGCGGCGCTTGTCGGCCTCGGACTGGCGGCGGTCCTCGAACAGTCGGCAGAAGTGTTCCGTTGGCTGAAGATCGCCGGGGGCCTCTACCTCCTTTACCTCGGTATTTCCTCGTTCCTGAAGACGCGGAAGGCGGCAAAGGAGGGCGCGACGGGCAGCAATGAAGCCGGGGCGCTCCCGTACAGCAGGTTTGCAGGCCTTGGTGCCGGAGCCATGTCCACGCTGCTCAACCCGAAGGTCGGACTGTTCTACTTGGCGATCGTTCCGCAGTTCATTCCGCAAGGCGGGGACACTATGGGCACAGCGATGATCCTCGGGCTGGTTGAAGCGGTCATCGCGTTCGCATACCTCGCCGTCGTCGCGCTTATCGCCTACAAAGCGATGAGGTGGCTCAGGCGCCCGAAGGTGAGCACAGGCGTCGAACGCGTCAGCAGCGGCATCATTGCCGCCCTCGGTGCCGGCGTCGTTGCCTCCGGCGCGAGCAGCTAGCCAGCCCGATTTCACTTGCGGGAAAACCTTTGCTAAAGTCATAACCGCTTCATTCCTCCGTAGCTCAATTGGCAGAGCATTCGACTGTTAATCGAAGGGTTACTGGTTCAAGTCCAGTCGGAGGAGCGAATAAAGCCCGCACCGATAATTATTGGTGCGGGCTTTCTTTTTTGCTTTCCAGATGATTTTGCAATTCTTTGCCGCAGAACCGGCAAAGCGGGAATCAGACGAAATCCATCTCCACTTGCAAGAACCTTGCAGCCTCGGCGACCGCGGCTTGGAAGGCCTCTTCCTCGGTGGGCGGGGTCCGTGGTTCGCGGGGGTGCCATTCATGCGCCGCGGAATGCACGCGGGTGAATCCGCCTTCCGGGGGAGCGTAGAAGATCCCGAAGCGTTGCACAGGCCATTCGGGAGACGTTTCGGGTGCCACCAGCAAGGCCGCGCCGCTTGCCGGGTTGAACCACTGGGCAATCGGACGGCGACGGTCCTCGGTGAAAAGTCCGGCTGCGTAAAGGGCGGCGGATTGGGGACTTGTTACCGTGCACAGGCGGTCCCACCACAGCGGCAGGATGCCTTCATCTCTGCGCTGCCATGGGGCGGGAATGGGTCTTAGTTCCTGCCAGCCGGGCACATCTCAACTTTATCGCCGGGTCCCGGGATGCAACAGGGCCGCTGCCTGGACGGCGCCCTAGCGTCCCTTTGGCACGCACAGCGCTGGCCTGTGCTCAGTCTCGCTTCCATGGCCCGGGGTTGACCCGGTAGAGAATGGCCGAGCAAATCACCGCGCCCAGCACGGCGCCGAACAGCGGATTGCCGCCTCGCGCCAAGAAGAAGCCGACGACGGCGCCAATCACCGCCCCGAGGAACAGGCCCCGTCCGTTGCGGTGTGGTTTTCGCGTCATGGCTTGAGCTTACGTCAGTGGATGGAAGGCACTGATCGGGGCCGGACCACAAGCCACAATGCCGCCACAGCACATCCAAGGCAAACGAGTTGGACGGATCCCATGGGAACAGCGGAACCGACACCCAGCCATCCCACGATGGGAGGGACAATGCCAGCTGCCAGGAAGTTTGAGGCTCCGAGGAGGGACGCGGCGGTGCCTGCCTGGGCTCCATGATTGGCCAACGCCACTACCTGGACGCAAGGGAACATAAAGCCGGTAGCAAGGATGTAGAACCACAACGGGACCATGACGCCCCACAGTCCGAAGTGCAGAAGATCGAAAACGACAATCAGCGCGGCCATCAGCACCATCCCGGTTGTGGCGCCCGCCATGATCCACTGGGGCGCCACACGCTTCATGACCCTCGAACTGATCTGGACGCCGGCGACAATGCCCAAGGAGTTGATTCCGAACAGCAGGCCGTATTGCTGCGGAGAAAAATCGTAGACCTGTTGGAACAAGAACGTCGACGCCGAAAGATAGGCAAACAGCCCGCCGAAGTTGAACCCGCCCACAAGCAACATGCCAACGAAGATCCGGTCAGCGAACACGGCCCTGTAGCGTTGTCCCGCCGTCGACGTTGTTTGCTGGCGCAATTCCGCCGGGTATGTTTCGCGGATGAGGAACACCGCCGCGATGATCACCAGAATTCCGTAGCCCGACAAGAAGTAGAAGATGCCCGGCCACGGCATGACCAAGAGCAGTTGCGAACCGATGATCGGAGCCAGGATGGGCGCGAGGCCATTGACGAGCGACATTCGGGAGAACATGCGCACCATGGCGTACCCGCGGAACAAGTCGCGGACCATCGCCATGGCCACGACACCGCCACCGGCGGCGCCCACGCCCATCAGGACGCGGAACAGGGCCAAGGTGCTGATTTCCGTGGATAGCGCCGCCCCGAGCGAAGAACCGATGTGCAGGGCGGTTGCCAGGATCAACGGCATGCGGCGTCCGAACCTGTCGCTGAACGGCCCCACGACCAACTGGCCGACGGCGAAGCCCACCGTGGTGCCCGTAAGCGTCAACTGGATCGCCGCCGCAGAGACGCCGAAATGGTGCTCCAGTGCCGGGAACGCGGGCAGGTACAGGTCCACCGTGAAGGGGCCCAGCGCGGTCAAGGCACCGAGCAACAGGATGTAAAGGAGTTTTTCCCGTCGGCTAAGGGAATCGCCGGGGGCGGGGGGAGTGGTCACGAAGATCAATCCTATGGTCCAAAGATCATATTTTTCGGCGACGGGCGGGGCGCGCCGCACGGTGCCGCCGGAAGTTGAGGCTGAACCTGAATGGTAGTTTTGTGGACAGGTGC
Source organism: bacterium RCC_150 (assembly GCA_041360635.1). Taxonomy (GTDB): domain Bacteria; phylum Actinomycetota; class Actinomycetes; order Actinomycetales; family Micrococcaceae; genus Arthrobacter. The sequence continues at coordinate 93,585 of JBFUPP010000018.1, forward strand.
GTGCCGGGGCTATTCCCGCCGCACGGGTGCCGGTGAGGAAGCAACAAGGAAGCAGTGAGGCGGAACCGATGAGTGGACGTCACAGCGGCCGGGCTGGCCAACGCCCGGGGATTTCGGCGTTGCCCGAGACCCTTAGACTTGCCATCCGGCTCGCGCCGAGGCAATTCAACGACGAAATCAGGCTTGCGAAGCACGAACTCAAAGGCAAGGCTAAGCACCTTGGCGTCGCAGGAGCTTTCCTCGGCGTTTCCCTGGTCTTCCTGTCTTTGTTGGTGATCGCTTTGGTCGTGGCGGCCATCCTGGGCCTGGCGACCATCATGCCGGCCTGGCTCGCGGCCCTTATCGTCGCCGCCGTATTCCTCCTGATCATCCTTATTGCAGCCCTGATCGGATACGTATCGTTCAAACGGGCCCTGCCGCTCGTCCCGGAACAGACCATCCGCGGGTTCAAGCATGACCTCGGCGTCGTCAAGGAAGGAACGTCCTTCGACGCCAGCATCCTGGACCCGTCCTCCGAGGCATACAAAGCCGCCGAGGCCGCGAAGGCTGCGGCGGCCGAAAAGGCCAAGGCCGAAAAGGCTGCCAAGGAGGCGGCACGCGTGGCAGCGGAAGGCCCCGAGCCGAGCGAGGCCGAGGTTCTTCGCCGGCTGACCCAGCGTCGGGCGCACTTGGCGGACGTTCGCGACCAGCTTGGCGTCGAGCTCGATGTCAAGACCCAAAGCAAGGCCGTGCTCGATGTCGCCGGGCAAAAGCTCGACGAAGGTCGCCGATTCACAGCGGACAAGGTCGCCGAATTCAGCGGGAAGCTTCCGGCCGACTTGCCGCAGCGCCTCTCGGAGCGTTGGAAAGAGTTGCTGGTTTTCCTCGCATCAGCAACGGTCGCCGTCGTCGGACTGCGCAAACTGTTCAAGAAGTAATCGCGTCATCGCGAGCAGCGCCCATGTCAACCGCGGACTATGGAAAGGGGGACAATTGAGGTTTATTGGTGCCGGCGGACGCCCGGGCCAACCACAGATCGACCACGATCTCATCTTCACCGTCCCGAATTTCCTGACGGTGTTGCGCTTCATGGGTGTTCCGCTGTTCGTGTGGCTGGTCTTGTGGCAGAAAGAGTACGGCTACGCGGTGCTCGTCCTTGCCATTATGGGCGGCACTGACTGGGTGGATGGCTATGTGGCCCGGCGCTTCAACCAGGCCTCAAAGCTTGGCCGCATCCTCGATCCGGTCGCCGACCGGCTCGCGCTCATCACTGTGGCGGTCACCTTGGTGATTGCCGGCGTCGTGGACTGGTGGTACCTGGCCGCGCTCGTGGTACCGGACGGTGTCCTTGGCACGGCGTCGTTTTTCTATTTCCGGAGCCACCCGGATCTCCCAGTCAGCCGGATCGGAAAAGTCCGCACTGCCCTGCTCTTGCTCGGCACGCCGCTCCTGGTCCTGTCCAAGCTCCCCACGCCCTTCGCCAGTGTTTATTTCACCGCGGCATGGGTCTGCCTGGGACTTGGCCTCGTGGGCCACTGGGTGGCTGCCTACAACTATTTTTGGGCCATCCTCCGCAAAGGCAAAGAGCTTAAAGCGCACGACGGCGGCGGCAGCTGATGGTCTGGATAGCTGTCCTTCTCGCTGTGCTCGGCGCATTTTGCCTCGCCATCGGTGCCCAGCGCCAAGGCAGCGCGGTCAAAGCGGATACCGGCGGCCTCGCCCTGAGCTCCCAGGGATTCCTGCGCCTCCTCCGGAACCCGCGATGGGTGCTGGGCCTGCTCCTGCTGTGCCTGGGCATGGGAATGAATGCGGTCGCGCTTGTCTCCGCCCCGTTGACGGTCGTCCAGCCCATCGGCGCCATTGCCCTGGTCATCACCACCGTCGTCAATGCGAAGGACCAAGGGCTCAGCATCAACCGCGGCACGGTGGTGGCGATTTCGGCTTGCGTCACCGGTTCGGCCCTCTTTGTGCTCCTGGCCGTCAACGTCACCCAGGAAAGCCACCACGTCAGTGGCGAGGACGAAATCACCATCGTGCTGCTTTTGGCGCTCGCCGTAGGGCTCTTTGGCACCTTGGCGGCGATGTTTCGGCACCGGATGAGCGCTTTCGTGTACATCCTGGGGGCGGGAGTGCTCTTCGGTTTTGTGGCGGTCCTGACCCGCATCATTGGCAGGCACTTGCTGGACCCCAACGGCCATTTCCTGCTCAACGTGCAGTGGTACACGGTGGTGGCGATCGCAGCTGCGGGGGGACTGGGTTCCTGGTTCGTGCAGAGCGCCTATTCCACTGGTCCGCCGGACTTGGTAATCGCAGGCTTGACTGTGATCGATCCCATTGTGGGCATCGCCATCGGGATCGCCATTTTGGGTGAGCTTCGTCCCGATGTCCACGCCGTGCTTGCAATCGCCATGGCTGCGGCCGCTTCCCTTGCTATCGTGGGGGTTATTGCCCTGAGCCGGCACCATCCCGAGGTCACCAAGCGGAAACGCGACGCGAAGGCGGCAGCCAGCCGGAAGGCCTAGGGCAATTGCTCGACGAACGTGCCCCGCATACCCGCGGCCGGCATCCGGCGAAGACACCGAGGGGCAAGCCGCCCTGCAAGTGTTCGCACCGTGACAATCAGGAGTTCTCCACGTGACCATTCCCGAAACCAACAAACCCCTCACCATCCTGATCGCGGCGGACACCTATCCGCCGCACGTCAACGGTGCAGCTCAGTTCGGGTACCGGCTTGCCAAGGGCATGACCGCACGCGGCCACAACGTCCACGTCCTCGCGTGCCGCGCAGACAACGGAAAGAGCTTCACCGAATTTCGCAGCGAAGCCACCGTGCACCGCCTTCGGTCCCACGGAGTGTTCACCCACGAGTATTTCCGGATTTGCTTCCCCTGGGAGATCAAGAAGGAAATCAGTTTGCTCTTCGACAAGGTGCGGCCCGACGTCGTCCACATCCAGAGCCATTACATGATCGGTGAACACGTCCTCTACGAAGCCGTTAAGCGGGGCATCAGGGTCGTGGCCACCAACCATTTCATGCCCGAGAACCTCAACCCTTTCCTGCCGTTCCCGCAATGGTTCAAGGACATCATCGGCCGCATTTCGTGGAAGGACATGGGCAAGGTCATGGGCCAAGCCGACGTCGTCACTACCCCCACGCCGTTGGCAGCAAAAGCGATGCACCAGCACGCATTCCTCCGCAAGGTCCTGCCCCTGTCCAACGGCATCGACGCCACAGCCTACGAAGTCCGGCCCGGAGAGGTCATCGAACGCAACGACTATCCCACCGTGCTCTTCGTCGGCCGCCTCGCCGAGGAAAAGCATGTGGACGTACTGATCGATGCCGTCGCCAAGACACCTTCCGAACTCAACGTGCATCTGGAGATTATCGGCGGCGGCGAAGTGAGGCCCGCCTTGGAGGTCCGTGCCGCGCGCCTTGGCCTGGGGGACCGGGTGAAGTTCCTGGGCTTGGCAAGCGACGAGGAACTGCGGGAGGCATACATCCGGGCGGACCTGTTCTGCATGCCCGGAACGGCGGAACTCCAGTCCCTCGTCACCCTCGAGGCTATGTCGGCGTCGACGCCTGTCCTGCTCGCCAACGCGATGGCCCTGCCGCACCTGGTCCGCGAAGGCGAGAACGGCCACCTGTTCACCCCCGGAGACAGCGACGAACTCGCTGCACGGATTGCGGAACTGTTCCGCTTGCCCGCAGGGGAGCTGGAAAGAATGGGCAAGGCGAGCCGCGCGATGGTGGAGCCACACAGCATCGAGGGGACGTTGCAGACCTTCGAGGACCTGTACCGCGGTGCGTCCTACGAGGACAAGGTCGTCTAGCAGGCATTCGGGTGCGGCCGGGTTGCCGTTTGGCGTCGCCGTGTTGCCGTTTGGCGTCGCCAGACGGAATGTTTTGCTAGAGTGTTTTGGCTGGGAAAGACGCTGAACCAAGCGTTGCCCGGCCAATCTGGGGCTATAGCTCAGCTGGTTAGAGCGCGGGACTCATAATCCTAAGGTCCTCGGTTCAAGTCCGAGTAGCCCTACCCAAAAAGTGCCCCCGAGCTGCGGAAACGTAGTGACGGGGCACTTTCGTTTTGAGTCCTGGTCACGTCCACCGGAAGCCCGCTGATGGGATGAAACGCCAGTCCTCGCCTTTTTCGGAAAGCCGAAAGGACTCCGCTTCCACTTCGGCGAAGGCTACCGCTTGTGTTGAGCTCGGCTGGCACCGGTGTCGACGACGCCAACAACGATTGGGTTCTTCATGCCTTTGTCCAACCTCCATGGAACCGTGGCCGCTCGTTTCGGGGTGCCTGTGGCATCAGTGTGTGCTCCTTTGACACTGCCCGGCAGGGCCAGAAGTCTCGTTCCGATGCCAATCCGCCCCCGGTCCGACGCCTAAGCTTCGGACGGCGCGGCAGAAGACCTGGAACGGGCCTTTCGGCTCTGTCGTCCGTGGTCATTGCGGCGTACCTTCGGCTCTATGAGAAATGAGACGCCCAAGCCGGAAACGGAAGTGCTTGATCCGCGCGAGTGCTGGAAATTACTGCAGGGTTCGTCCGTTGGTCGGTTTGGAGTGTGGGTGGAGGATCACCCCGAGATCTTTCCGGTTAATTACAGGGTGGACCACGGGACGGTGGTCCTGCGTTCGGGGGAGGGGACCAAGCTTCGCGCAGCATATGGTGGTTTCCCGGTCGCGTTTGAAGCCGACGGGATGGTGGCTGCCTCCCGCGTGGCATGGAGCGTCATGGTCAAAGGCAACGCCAGCGAAGTCCCGGTGACCGACGAATTCCTCGATTCTGTGGGTTTGATGCTGTTTCCATGGGAACCCGGGAAGAAGGACCACTTTATCCGCATCGTTCCCACGGCAGTCACGGGCCGACGCTTTACGATCTCCCAGCAATTGAGCTGGTGGAATGAGCTCGACAAAGTGACAAGGACAGGAGCGGACTGACCCTGCGCTGGCGCCGGACAGCAACAACCCGTACCTTCCTACTTCAACTGGCTGTCGTGTCCACGAACCAACAAAACGGGGCAACGTGCGTGGTGCAGGATTGCGTGGGCTGTTGAACCGATGCTCCCGCGGACGATTCCGTGACCCTTGGTTCCTACGACGATGATGGACGCGTCCTGGGCCTCAGCCAGGAGGGAACCGGGGACGGACCCGCCAACAGGCGATCTTTTGTCCAGTTCCAGGTCCGGCGCTAGGTCGACGGCGGCGCGCCCTACAGAGTCAAGGAGTGCTTGGACTTCCGCGCCCACCGTGTCTTGGCTTGGAGTCGACCCGGGAGTGAGGCGTGGAATGCCGTGCCTCTTCCGGACGTGCACGGCCCGAAGAGGCACACCAGTCAAGGTAGCCAAATCGCATGCGTATCGGAGCGGGAGTTCCCATTCGCCGAAGTCGACGCCGACCACAACACGCCCCTCCGGCTCACCGCCGGAACGGATGACGGCGACCGGGCAGTCGGCTGTCGCAGCAAGTTCGAGGCTGACGGAGCCAATCAGCAATCCCATGAATCCACCCGCGCCCCTGGTGCCGACGACGAGCAGCCCGGCCACAGCGGAGAGTTCCCTCAAGTGTTCTGCGGGCCATCCATAGAACAGGGTTGTCTTGACGGCCAGTCCTGGACCTTCTTGGTGGATCCGGCTCACTCCATCGGCGAGGATGTCCTCGGCGGCGTGGCGGAGGCCGCTGCCCTCAACCCCCGGTACTGGGCCCATGTCGCGGGTGAATGCCGGCCACAGCGTGCTGTAAACCACGTGTAGTGGGCAACCACGCAGAACCGCTTGGCGGGCTGCCCACTGGATCGCAGGTATTGCTTGATCGGAGCCGTCATATCCGACAACGATTTCTTCGGTGGTCTTCATAATCCCCTTCAACACGCGCGCGCTGCCGACGGTGGTGCTCTTATTCCAAGTGCACGTGCCGTCCGGAGAGCTTGGATGGCTCGATGCGGATGAACTGGTTTCGTGATCCTCCGGCCCAGGGTTCGGCCATGACCTTTCCCCACAGCCGGGTCAGCAGATCCGGGTCCTCGACCCGCGAGCTTGGACCGCTCACCAGGACCGACCAGCCCTCGCTGCGGTCGGCACGTGATTCGTCGATTTGGAAGGACGACTCCGACGACGGGACGGCCTCGCTGATCGGCCCGTCCTCTGCTGTGCGGAAGTAGATGGCCTGCTGGTCGACGACGTAATTCACAGGCAGGATCATGACCCTGCCATCTTGAACGAAGCCAAAACGGCCGGTGGTGGTTGACCGCAAAAGTTCCCAGCATTTTTCCTCGCTGAGTTCGTCCGAAACGTGGAGGCCGCCATCAAAGCGGCCGGGTCCGATGATTGGGAGGGACATGCTTGCTCCTATGTCTGGCTGGGAGTAATTCGCGTAACAGGCGCCATTCGGGTCAACCGATTCCCTGAAGCGTATAGAGGGGACGGGGGCGGTCCTAGGGCCGAAAGTCCCGAGCAGGTGGCGGCCCGGCTCATGGCGCTAGGGGACGGGTGGTGTCCAGTGCCAGTCCCGGATTTCCGGGAGGTCCTCGAAGTGTTCGCGGATGTATTGCGTATGGGTGTTCAGTTGCTGTTGGCAGTGTTCTACGAGTTCTTCCGCGCCGGGGATTTGCCGGTGCACCCGACGCAGGGCTTCCAGGACCAGGTGGTAGCGGCTCATCTTGTTCAACACGACCATGTCGAAGGGTGTGGTGGTGGTGCCTTGTTCGTTGTAGCCGCGGACGTGGAACCTTTCGGGGTGGGGCCTTCCGTGCAGGAGTTGGTGCAGGGCGCGTGCGTAGCCGTGCCATGCCATGATGACTTCGGTGTCGGCGGTGAACAGTTCCTGGAATCCCTCGTCGGAGAGTCCGTGGGGGTGGGCGTCCCGGGGCGGGAGGACCATGGCGTCCATGACGTTGACGACGCGGACGGTGAGGTCGGGTAGGTGCTGTTGCAGGAGCCAGGCCGCGGCGAGGGTCTCCTGGGTGGGGATGTCGCCGGCGCAGGCCAGAACGACGTCGGGCGCGGCACCGGGAGTTGTTTCGTTGCCGGCCCAGGACCAGGTGGACGCTCCGGCGGCTGCGTGCTGCCTGGCTTCTTCAAGCGTGAGGTATTGCAGGTGTGGTTGTTTGTCGACGACCACCAAGTTCACGTAGTCCTTGCTGTGCAGGATCTGCTCTGCGGTGGCGAGCAGGGTGTTCGCGTCGGGCGGTAGGTACACGCGGGTGACGGTACCGGAGAGGGAGAGCACTGTGTCGATCAGCCCGGGTCCTTGGTGGCTGAAGCCGTTGTGGTCGTTGCGCCAGCAGGTGGAGGTCAGCAGGATGTTCAGGCTTGGAACCGGTTTTCGCCATGGCAGCTCCCGTGCGTGCTGGAGCCATTTTGCATGTTGGACGGTCATGGAGGCGCTGACCATCGCGAAGGCTTCGTAGCTGGCGAAGAGTCCGTGGCGGCCCGTCAGGAGGTAGCCTTCCAGCCAACCCTGGCATAGGTGCTCGGAGAGGACTTCCATGACCCGCCCGTTGGGTGAGACGTGGTCTTCATCCGATGGATGTTCTCCAGGCAAGGAAGGTTCCATCAGGCACCGGTCGGTGGCTTGGAAGACGGCGCCGAGCCTGTTGCTGTTGGTTTCGTCCGGGCAAAAGAGCCGGAACCGGGGATCTGTGACGGTATCAACATATATGTCCCGGAGTAGTTCCCCCAGCGGCCGGGTGGTTTCGTGGAAGAAGGTCCCCTTGGGCGTGGTCGGCACGGCGTAGTTTTCAAGGTCCGGTATGGCCAGCGGTTTCCCGGTTCCGCCTTGGCTTGCAGGGGTAGCGCCCATCCGGAGACGGCCCTCCGGAGCAAGGGCGGCGAGTTCGGGAACCAGCCTGCCGGTGCTGTCGAAAAGGGTTTCCGGCCGGTAGGAGCGCAGCCAGGCTTCCAGCCGGGCCAGGTGCTCAGGGTTTTCCCGTACACCGGACAGTGGCACTTGGTGGGAACGGAAGGTCCCTTCCACGGGAAGGCCGTCGACCACAGCCGGTCCGGTCCAGCCTTTGGGTGTGCGCAGGATGATGGCAGGCCATCGTGCAGGGCCGTGCACGCCCTCCATTCGTGCGCGTGACTGCAGGTCCCGGATGTGGGCGTAGGCGGCATCTATGGCTGCCGCGAGCCCACGATGCACAAGGCCGGAATCGTCGCCGGACACGGTCACAGGATCCCATCCGTGGGAGGTCAGGAGGGCCTCGACGTCCGCGTCCGATCTGCGGCCCAGGACCGTCGGGCCGGAGATTTTGTGTCCGTTCAGGTGCAGGATGGGGAGCACGGCGCCGTCGCGGGCCGGATTGAGGAAGGCCGGGGCCTTCCATGAAGCTTCAAGGGGACCGGTTTCGGCTTCGCCGTCGCCGATGACGCAGGCAACGATGAGCCCGGGGTTGTCCATCGCCGCTCCGGTGGCGTGCATGAGGGAATAGCCCAGCTCACCGCCTTCGTGGATGGAACCGGGAGTGGCAGGCCCTACGTGGCTTGGGATCCCGCCCGGGGTGGAGAATTGCCGGACAAGGTGCCGGAGGCCGGCAAGATCCTTCCCCACCTTCGGATAGATTTCTGAGTAGGTGCCTTCAAGGTAGACGTTCGCGACCACGGCGGGGCCGCCATGGCCCGGGCCTGCAACGAAGAGGATCTCCGCGGAGGTTCTCCTGATCAGCCGGTTCAAGTGCGCATAGATGAGTGACAGTCCGGGGCTGGTTCCCCAATGTCCCAGGAGCCGGGGCTTGATATGGCCAGGCTGCAACGGCTCACGCAGCAGCGGGTTTTCCTGAAGATAGATCTGGGCCACGGTGAGGTAGTTCGCCGCGGACCAGTAGCGGTCCAGCAGCGCAAAATCTTCAGCCTCAAAGTCCTGTCCGGCTTTCGGGACTGCAGCTGCTGTTTCCATGCCTTGCCTCTATCCAGGATCGTCGGCCAGGTCGGCCGCGCGCAACATGCGCGCGTGGCCCGGCACGTGGGCTGGTCTGTTCTCACGGTGCCAGAGCTGCGCGGGGCGGCCTAGGGTCATTGGACCCTAGGCTGCGGCCGGGCATCATCGGAGAATGGGCGGTGACGGGGTACATGCCCCTGCCTGCGTCCGTTGCCCGGGCGCCGGTCCGGGCTGGAAGGAGCGCCGGTGCAGTTGCTTCGTACACCGCAGCCGGAGTCCGTTGTGCGCATGACGATTTCCGAGGCCGCCGGAATGACAAGCGAGGAAGCACTGACACATCTTGGGTCCGCGCCGCACGGGCTGAGTACGGCCGAAGCCGGCCGGCGTCGAGCCCTCACCGGACCCAATGCGATCCGAAGCCACCGCGCCAGTCCGTGGATTGTCTTGGCGCGGCAGTTCCGCAGCGCGGTCCTGATCCTGCTCATCCTCACGGCCGTGCTTTCGGTTTTCCTCGGCGATGCGGCCAACGCCGCGGTGATCGGCGCAATCCTGCTCCTGAGCATTCTTCTGGGGTTCAGCAGCGAATTCCGGGCCGAGCGGGCCGCAGAGGCACTTCACTCACGCGTCACCCACTCTGTAATCGCCCTGCGGGACGGTGCGCGGACGATGATCCCTGTTGTCGACCTCGTCCCCGGGGACGTCGTCCTCCTGACGCTGGGCGCCGTCATCCCGGCCGACATCAGGCTCTTGAGCAGTGAGGACCTGCAGTGCGATGAGAGCATTCTGACCGGCGAATCGCTTCCGGTCGGGAAAGACGCCCACTCGGTTGCGGGTCGGGAAGAGTCCGACGGCGGTCCGGGTTGCGTGTTCATGGGGACCGTGGTTGCCGGCGGAAGCTGCAGCGGCGTCGTCATCGCCACCGGCGCCCGTGCCGAATTCGGACGGATAGCGACAGGCCTGGGAACACGGCAGCCCCAAACGGAATTCCAAAAGGGATTGGGCCGCTTCTCTTTTCTACTCATGCAGGTCGCCATGGCCCTGACCGGCCTGATTTTCGTGGCAAATTTGCTCCTCTCGCGGCCGTTGCTGGAGGCACTGCTGTTTTCCTTGGCCATCGCCGTCGGCATCACGCCCCAGCTTCTGCCGGCAGTTGTCAGCACCTGCCTCGCTGCCGGGACAAGGGAACTTGCCCGCCACCGCGTCCTCGTCAAACGCCTGGTGTGCATCGAGGACCTGGGGGACATGGATGTGCTGGTGACAGACAAGACAGGCACCCTGACGGAAGGGAAAATCACCTTTCAGGGCGCAGTACCCGTGTCGGCAGGGAGCACCGAAGAATCAATCCTCGCCCTGGGCTTGTTGGCAACAGAAGGTTACGGCGGGCAGGGAACCGCTCAGGTGGGCCTGAATCCGCTGGATGCCGCCCTGTGGCAAGCGGCAACGGCGCGTCCATTGATCCCTCCAGCTGGGAGCGGCTGGACACCATGCCGTTCGACCACCACCGCAGAATGGTCAGCGTGCTGGTCCGACAAGGAACCGGGCAAACGCGAATCATTGCCAAGGGCGCACCAGAGGACGTCCTGCGCCATTGTGTCCACACACCGCCGGAAGCGAAGGACCTGCTACAGCAACAATTCGAGAACGGGGCGCGGGTCATAGCGGTAGCCTCCCGCCCCGCCCCCGGCCGGACCAGTCTGGCGAAGGACGACGAAGGCGAACTGGCCTTGGCCGGATTCCTGGTGTTCCACGACCGCACCAAGGAAACCGCGAAAGCCTCCTTGAAACACCTGGCCGACCTCGGAATCACCGTCAAAATCGCCACCGGGGACAATGCCAGCGTCAGCGAGAAGATCTGCACCGACCTGGGGCTGGTCTCCGGCGGGACCCTGACCGGGCAGCAGATCGACGCTCTTTCGGACACTGAATTGAAGGAAACCGCCGCACGGTGCGGCATCTTCGCGCGGGTCTCGCCGGAGCAGAAAGCCCGAATAGTTCGTTTGCTGCGCTCCGAGGGCAGGGCAGTGGGCTTTCTCGGCGACGGCGTCAATGACGCACTGGCCCTGCACCAAGCCGACGTCGGCATCTCAGTAGAAACGGCGAGCGACGTTGCCAAAGACGCAGCTGATATCGTGCTGCTCGACAAAGACCTGGGCGTCCTGGCTGACGGTGTCACGGAAGGGCGCAGGATTTTCGCGAACACCATCAAATACGTGCTCATGGGCACGTCCAGTAACTTCGGCAATATGTTCAGTGCCGCTGCCGCCTCGGCCGTCCTTCCCTTCCTGCCGATGCTGCCCGGGCAGATCCTGCTAAACAACCTGCTCTACGACACCGGCCAGCTGGCCATTCCCGGCGACCATGTCGACGCGGAGCAATTGCATGCCCCGGCGCACTGGAACATAGGATTCATCCGGCGCTTCATGGTTGTCTTCGGTTCGATCAGCTCCCTCTTCGATTTCGCCACATTCGCCCTGATGCTCGCGATCTTCCACGCAGCGCCCGGTGAATTCCGGGCCGGATGGTTCATGGAGTCCATCGCGACCCAGACGTTGATCATTTTCGTCATCAGGACGCGCAGGATTCCGTTCTTCCACAGCAAGCCATCGCTGGGTCTCGCGGCTGCCGCCGCCGCTGTTGTCGCGGCCGGGGTTATCCTGCCGCTTTCACCTGTGGGCGCGGCCTTGGGGTTTGAGCTGCTGCCCCCGCCGTTCTTCCTGGCGCTGGTCGTGATGCTCATCGCCTACCTGCTCCTTGTCGAGGTCGCAAAAAGTTGGTTCTTCGCCCGGGTGGCCCCCGCTGTCCGTGTGCCCTTGGGACGCGCTGCCGGCCACCCCATCCACCGCCGGGCGGCGCGCTTTAGCGCTCCCGCGAGGAAGCGTTCGCTCCGACCCACTGCCGGGCGTACTAGCCGGTGAAGCTCCCGCGCGCCAGGGCACCCGGCGATAGGAGTGCTGCTGTTGCTTCTGCGATGGCCCGCTCCTCATCGCAAGGAACCACGAGCACCGGGAACGTTGATTGGGCGGAACTAACGGTGCGGATGCCGCCGTCGTCCGTTCGGTTCTTCCCACAATCAATGAAAAGGCCAAGCGGCTTCAGCAGCGACACCACCCGGGACCTGAAAAGTGCCGAGTGTTCCCCGACACCGCCCGTGAAGACCAACGCCGACGCACCCCCGACGGCCATGTTGTAGGCGGCGATATATTTCGCCAGGCGGTATGCGGCCATGTCCGAGGCCAGGGACGCCCGAGGATCCCCGCGCTGCGCGGCGTCCTGGACTGCGCGCATGTCGGAAGACCCGGCCAGGCCCAGCAACCCCGCTTCATGGTTGAGGAGTTCGTCGATCTGATCCGGGCCAAGCCCGCGGCGCTGCAGCAAGGTCACAACGGAAGGGTCAAGGTCACCGGAACGGGTCCCCATGACCAGCCCTGCCAACGGGGTCATGCCCATGGAAGTATCGACGCTGCGCCCGTTTTTGATGGCCGTGACCGAGGCGCCGTTGCCCACGTGCGCCACGACGGCGTTCAGGGAGGACACCGGGATTCGGAGGAACATGGCCGTGTCGCGGCAAGCCATGTCTACGGAGATTCCGTGGAAACCGTACCGCCGGATTCCGTACGTCTGGTACATGCTCTCAGGAATGGCGTAGCGGGAGGCGACGTCGGGCATGGTGCGGTGGAATGCGGTGTCGAAGACGGCAACCTGTGGCGTGTTCGGCCAACGGCCAGCCGCGGCCCGCATATACGCCACACTTGCCGCGTTATGGAGGGGTGCGAGCTCGCCGAGATCCTCGATTGTCGTCATCACCTCGGGGCTGACGCGGACGGGGGAGTGGTAGTGGTCCCCGCCGTGCACCACCCGGTGGCCGATTGCGTCCAGGTGCGCGCGCCCCGGAATGCGGCGGACTGCGGCGTCGACCGCGTCGAATACGGTGGCCAGGAATGCGGGATCCGAAGTACCGGCAGAAGGTGCGGGAACAACCCGGTCCAGTAAAACCCCAGGCTCGACTCCGGACGGGCCGAAGTGCCGCAACTGGTACTTCAGGGATGAGGAACCAGGGTTCAGCACCAGGATCAGCATATCGATGTCCTTTCAAGGAGACCGCCGAACGCAGGGTCCACAAGGCGCGGAAACCCCTTGAGGACAATAGTCCTGCATTTCCACCGTTTGGGAGGGCCTTCCGGCCCTAGCGGGCCGCACGGGGAGGCGAAGAAAATGTAACAAGATGACCACAGCTTTCCGGAAGGCGCCCAGGCTTGTGAAGAAGCAGATTCTTGTTGGTATCGATGGCTCCGTAGTGGGCGGAAACGCCGCGGACTGGGCTGCGGCACGCGCCCGCGACCTTGGCCTTCAGCTCAATCTGCTTCACGCGGTTCCCGAGCCTTGGGCGTTCCGGGAGAAAACCCCTCACGAGCGCGCGACCGCCCAGGCCAAAGACCTGCTCAAAGGCGAAGCCGCGCGGCTCGCGGGCCTGGATCCATCCCTTGATGTAGTGACCACCCTGGCTTCCGGGGAACCCGCCGAGACCATGCGCAGGCTATCCGCAGACGCCGAAATGGTCGTAGTAGGTACCGACAGACGCGCGGACATCCACGGAGAAGGCTTCGGGTCGGTCAGTTTCCAAGTGGCCATTATCAGCCGCTGTGCCGTCGTGGTGGTGCCTCTTTCTTCGATCGAGGCTCCATCCGGCGTCGTCGTCGGTATCGATGGTTCCAGCGATTCGGACATCGCCGTCGAGAGCGCCGCACACGAGGCACAGCGGATGGATCAGGAACTCGTGCTGGTTCATGCTGTTGGCGAAGCCGAAGGCACCCCTGCACATCCCGGCGCCAATTCTGACGGCAGCCTGGTGCTTTCGGCCGCCGCGGAGAGTCTCGCCGGGCATTACCCGGGGTTGGTTGTCCAGCAAATCCTTGCCGCACAGCACGGACCGGCCGAGGCGCTCCTTGACGCCAGCGCGGGGGCACGGCTGCTTGTCATAGGCTGCAAGGGACGTGGGGGAAGCCGTGTGCTCGTTGGTTCTGTGGCCCAGCACGTGCTGCTCGGGATTCGGTGCCCCACGCTAATAACCCGCCCGGCCTTGAGCGCGGGACAAGCCTCGAGCTAGTTGTTCCTGGCGGCCTGCTGCAAGACGACATACACACCTGGCTCGACAGCAGACTCAGCCAGTGAAGCGATGCGCCGACGGTCAGTGGAACAGCTCCGAGCGGGCATCCCACACGGGCGTGGCCCAGATATCGGGCCGAGCGGTCTTGAAACGGCGCCCGGTGATGGCATCCAAGCTGATCCGCAGGTAGTGGCTCTTGCTGCCGGGCTGCCAAGGATCCAGGTGCAGGGCATCTGCGGCTGCTTTTTCCTGCCGATCGACGATGATGTGGGTTTGCCCGCGGACTACGACGCTCCAAGCCTTCGCGGCGTGTGCGTCGAAGCCATCGATCTCCAATGCGCACGGATCCTGCATCGAGTTCCAGAACTTTGTGCCAACTCCCGTCCGGAAGACGATTGAGCCATGGTCCACGACGTAGTTAATGGGGAAGATGTCGGGATGGCCTTCGACTATCACAGCGAGCCTCCCCACTGTGCTTTGTCCAAGCAGTTCGAGGCATTCCTCGGGGGTGAGTCTTTCAACCGGGTCCTGTGATTGGGGGTTCATGACGCCGACGCTACCGGTGGCGGTCCGTCGTCGTAAGGGGCTTTAGACCCGGGAACCGGCCGGATCACACCTGCGGTCTGTGCTGGAGGAAGGTCGAGGTCCGGGGTAGTCTTTCATCGAATGAGACACCTGCCGCCGCGGGTATCTTCTTCCATGAGGTCGGCACTGCTCGGAAGGCGGTAGATGAACGGCTCCATTCAAGACCCTGAGCGCCCGGAAGGTCTGCATGCCACGGGGACACGGGTCGAAGACCTGCTCAGGGACTTCTTGGCCAGGGCAGGGGAACTCTTGGATGCCCAGGAACATATGCGCGGACTCCTGGAAGCCGTTGTAGCCGTTGCCGAAGACCTCAGCCTTGAAGCCGTGCTGGACAGGGTGGTCACATCGGCATGTCAGTTGCTGCATGCCCGTTACGGGGCTCTGGGCGTGATCGGCGAGAATAAGACGCTGAGCCATTTTGTTACCGTCGGCATCGATGAAGACCTTGGCCGGCGCATCGGTCCGCTGCCGACCGGACACGGGGTCCTGGGCCTCCTGATCACCGAACCTGTTCCGCTTCGCCTTCATGATTTGCGCGAGCATCCGAACTCCTACGGTTTCCCCGAGAACCATCCGCCCATGAAGTCGTTCCTCGGCGTCCCGGTTCGGGTTCGTGATGTCGTTTTCGGCAACCTTTACTTGACGGAGAAAGAGGGTGGTGAGGACTTCACTCCCGAAGACGAGGACCTAGCCGTGGCGTTGGCCGCCGCAGCCGGCGTGGCCATCGAGAATGCCCGCCTCTATGAGGACGCACGCCGCCGGGCATCCTGGCTTGAAGCATGCATGGACGTCACGGGGCGGATGCTTGGTGATGAACGGATGGGCGAGCCTGAGCACATGGCACTGGACCTGATCGCGGACCGGGCGCTGCAGGAATCGTCGTCCCGGCTGGCCCTGATCCTTGTTCCTGATGGCGAGGTGGGATCCTACGGAGTGGCCGGCGTCGCAGGTCCGGACGGTCCAACGTTCGCCGGAAAGGTCCTTCCTATGGATTCCCCGGAGGTCAGGAGTGTGGCAGCCTCAGGCGCTCCCTCTTGTATCGATGATGCAGGAAGCATCCTTGGCAGTAGTGGCCTGTCCCTCGGAAAGCTCCTGGCGATCGACCTGAGCGCCCAGGGCGTCCATCATGGCCTCTTGCTGCTCGTCCGCGCACCCGATGCGGGGCCGTTCCCGAAGACGGATATGGAGATGGGGTCGGTCTTTGGTTCACACGTGGCCCTGGCCTTGGAACTTGGCCGGATCCATCGTCTTCGTGAACAACTGGTGGTTTTCACGGACCGGGACCGCATTGCCCGGGATTTGCACGATGTTGTCATCCAGCGGCTCTTTGCCGCAGGACTGAGCATCCAGAGCCTTCGCCGGTTCACCACCGGGGAACCCGCCCTGACGAGGATTGACGCGGTCACTTCGGAGCTGGATGAGACCATCAGGGACCTACGCAACACGATCTATTCCTTGCGGGCCAGCTCCGGTGAGCAGGAACTCCTGAGCAGCCGCATCCTGCAATCCGTCCGCAACGCCACCCGGTCCCTGCCGTTCGCCCCGCACCTGACCCTCACCGGGGCGGTCGATTCCGTCCTTGACGACGAAACCGTCGTCAACACTCTCGCGGTCATCTCCGAGGGACTCAGCAACGCGGTCCGCCATTCTGAAGCCCAGGAAATCGGCGTTTCGGTCTCGGTCACCGACGGCAAACTGACGCTCATGATCGACGATGAAGGTAAAGGGTTCGGCGACCTTGTTCCCGGAAACGGCCTGGCGAACATGGAAGAACGCGCCCTAAAGCTGGGTGGCACCTTCATGGTCACCAGCGCGCCGGGAAAAGGTACTTCCTTGATGTGGTCCGTACCGTCCCGCTAATCCCTCAGCGGATGGTTCGCGGTTCCGTCTCTACCCCGTGGGCGATGTAGACGGCGGCTTGGGTGCGGCGTTCGAACCCCAGTTTGGCCAACATGGACGATACGTAATTTTTGACGGTCTTCTCGGCCAGCAGCATCTGCTCACTGATTTGCCGGTTCGTCATGCCCTGGCCGACGAGTTCCAGGACCCTCCGTTCCTGGGGCGTCAGTGAAGCAACCCTGGGATCCAGCCGCTGGGGTTCCGTGAGGCCTTCGACGATCTTTGCCTTCACGCTGGCATCAAACAAGGATTCGCTCCGGGCCGCGCGTCGTAGTGCGTCCAGGAGGTCCGTGCCGCCGATTTCCTTGAGGACATACCCTGCTGCTCCGGCCAGGACGGCGCCCCGCAAGGCCTGTTCGTCGTCGTAGCTAGTGAGGATCAGGCAATTCAGGGTGGGGTCGACGGAGCGAACGTCCCGGCACACTTCGATCCCCGTTCCGTCCGGCAGCCGGGCGTCAAGGATCGACACATCGGGCCGCAACGCCGGGATGCGGCGGGCGGCTTCCTCCGCGGAACCGGACATGCCAACCACCTCGAAGCCTTCGGACTCCAGAAGTTCTTGGAGTCCGCGCCTGACAAGTTCGTGGTCATCAAGGACATAGACACGAATTGCTTCGGCGCCGGACTCCCCAGCGGCGTCTCGGGATAGTGCTGGGCGATCCATGATCCTCGATCCTTCTGTTCGCGCAGCCCCTGGCCGCGATCCCGCCGGGCCCTCACGGTTGCCCGGCTATGCCATTAATTCACGACCATCCGCCGGCAAACAAGGGCCTAAATACCCGGGATCAGGCGGGATGTGGCCATGACCTTCGGCCCTGTTTTCAGGCCGCGATTCAGGCACTTGAGCTGGGCCTTCGGCCCGGAACAACCTCGGAACGTCCGGCCCAGGGTGGTTCGGGGCTCCGCCCATCAGGCACTCGTTGACCGTGGCTACAATGCAGATCGCCCTTGATCTAGCAAGCGATGACCCAAAATTTGCGCTCCGCGTCGTCACCTTCGTTAGGGCACGCGAGGCTGGGCTAGCTGCACGGGCAGTCGTCAGGGACTCGGTTCGCGCCCGGTGGTTGGGACGTCCTGGGGCGGCCACCACCTGGTAGGCGGCGCGATGACGAAGCGGCGCCCCGTCAGTTCCATGGGCGTAATCCGCACCAAATTGTCCTTGGTTCCCCCTTCCCAAGGGGACAACCCTAGCGCAATCGACTCCCGGATGTCCTCGCTTGCGGTCACAACCTCGACGCTTCCTTTGAGGACAACGCTCCAGGCGATCGTGCCGTAGGGATTCAGTCCGTCGGCTTCGAATGCCACAGTACTGCCGCCCAGAGCCGCGTTCAGTTTCGTTCCGGGTCCCGTCCTGAAGATCAGCGTGCCGTCGTCGGGAACGTAATTTACGGGAAATATCTCGGGCGTATCGCCGCTGACGAGGGCGACTCTTCCAATTGAGGAGGATCGAAGGTATTTCCAGCATTCATGAACAGTGAGAACTTGGGTTTCCGGCCCTGCGCTGGATGTATTCATGACGGCGACAATACACATCCGGGAGAGCGGGAAGTAGGGGAGAAGGACCCGGGTCCAGTCGGCAACGCGGCGATGTCTCGGATGAACGTACAGGTCGGTTTGGTTGATGAAGCACCGCCTCCTTCCCGTGCGGCCGACCACACCTGAGACGATGGAATGGTGATTCTCCATTCCGATCAAACATCGTCGGCACGAGCCCTGTTGCGCCGCGGCTTTGCCCTCGAATACGCCACCCTGGGCTGGAACGTGATCGGCGTCGTAGTCCTGGCCGTCGCGGCGATCAGCGCCAGCTCGACCGCGTTGGCCGGCTTCGGCTTGGACTCCCTGATTGAGATCGGCGCTTCGACAGTGGTGATTTGGGAACTCTCCGGCACTGGCCAGGCTCGCCAAGCAAAGGCAATGCGTCTCATCGGCATCGCCTTCTTGCTTCTCGCGGCCTACCTGTTCCTCCAGTCCACCTGGGTGCTCATTGCCGCAGTCCACGCGCAGCACAGTCCCTCCGGCATCGCATGGACCGCTGTCACCGCGGCGGTGATGTTCGCCCTCGCCTATGGAAAAGCCCGGACGGGCGCGGCGCTGGATAACCAGGTACTCAGGACCGAGGCCAGAGTCACGCTCATCGATGGCCTACTAGCCACCGGCGTCTTGCTCGGCCTCACCCTCAACGCGGCCTTGGGGTTCTGGTGGGCGGATCCAGTGGTCGGCTACGTTATCGTCTACTACGGAATCAAAGAAGCACGATCCGCACTGATCCACTGATCTCCATCATCCTTCGGCCTTCTCCGGACTATGCACCACCAGAACCGGACAATGGGCATGGGCGACGCAAGCGGAACTGACCGAACCAAGAAGCATGCCACCGAACCCTCCATGACCACGCCTGCCAAGGACGAGCATCCCGGCATCCCGGCTTGCCTCGATCAGCGACTCCCTGGCGTGGCCCTGAACGAGACGGGATTCAACGTTGTCCGGAAGGACCGGGCCAAACGCCGTCTCCAAGGCTTGCTTGAGGATGTCCCCTGCGGCTTCCTCAAAACCTTCGATGCCCATGGCCACATAGCCACCATAAACCTGGGGGAAATCCCAGTAGGCCGTGGCCTCAAGCCGCGCGCCTAGGGACAATGCGATCTTTTGGGCCTGCCGGAGGGCCTCGACCGAGGCTTCCGAGCCGTCCACGCCGACAATGATCCGGCCCGAGGGCTCCCTGCTGTTCATGGTTGTCCCCTGTCAAGAAGTTGTCGGTTAGTCCTCCTGACAGACTGCGTGTTAGTCCTCTGCCTTTCTAGGGCCGAAAGTCACCTCCTGTTTGGTGCGGCCGTACTCACGGTCCCGTAGAGTCCAATGGCCCTTACGTGCGAGGCTCTCTGGTGAGATGCTTCCCGGAGGAAGCAAGGCACGTGAGGACCGTGTCCGGTCCCATTCCGTGAAAGGGAGATGTTTCAGATGTTTGATCACGAGGATCCGGTTCTTGAACTCGACGAGGCCCAATGCTGGAAACTACTGGAGCGGGCCGGGTATGGCCGGATTGTTCTGAGCGCTGTCGGAGACACGGAAATCTTTCCGGTGAACTACCGTCCGCATGAAGGCGTACTTCTGCTTCGAACAGCGCCAGGAACCAAGCTGGCTGCCCTGACAGTCAACGAGAACGTGCTGTTTGAAGTAGATGAGGTCAATGACGGGAGTGCATGGAGCGTTGTGGTACGAGGATCAGCTCGGATCCTGACGGGTGGAGAGTTGGAAACAGCCGAGAAACTCGGACTGAAGACGTGGGTGCCTACCCTTAAGGATTTTTACGTAGAGATCAAGCCGACGAGAATCAGCGGCAGGCATTTCAACCTCGGCGAGCAACCCGAACGCTTCTAGCCTGTAGCCCTGGCCTTGGGCCCGTGGCCCTGGCCGCAAACCTCTCCGGGTGCCTACCGGTCGTCATCGCAGAGGGCTGCATGTGAGGCTATGCCTCCTCATGTGGGGTTACCGTGCCCGCGATGTCGCCGTCGTCGATGACGAACTCGGCTCCTGTGACGAACGAGGATTCGTTCGAGGCCAGGTACAGGACGAGGTCCGCGACTTCCCCCGGATGGCCCATGCGGCTCAGCGCCACATGGCTCATGTCCATTTCCAGGCCTGCCGTCATCGGGGTGGAGATGACCCCGGGGTGGACGGAGTTGACCCGGATACCATGGTGCCCCAGATCCAGTGCGGCGCTCTTCGTCAGGCCACGAACGCCGAATTTCGACGCGGTGTAGCCGGGGATCTGTTCGTAGCCGCGGATGCCGGCAATCGAAGAAATGTTGATTATGGAACCAGCCTTGGATTCTCTCAGCGCCGGAATCGCGGCCTTGATCCCGTTGAACGTGCCGGTCAGGTTTACGGCAATGACGGAATTCCATTGATCCAAGGTGTAATCCTCGATCGGGGCGAAGTTCACGATGCCGGCGTTGTTGACCAATATGTTCAGGCTTCCAAACGTCTCGACGGCGGCGCTCACCGCGGCCTCCCAGTCCTGCGGATTGGTCACGTCCAGGTGTACGTAGAGTGCTCCGGAGCCCATGCGCTCGGCGGTTTCCTTGCCCTCTTCGTCCAGGAGGTCGCCTATGACGACCCTTGCCCCTTCGCCGTGCAGTCTGGACGCCACCGCTGCAGCGAGGGCCGGTTGCCGATTGAATCCACTGGAACAGCATTGTGGCGACACCCCCAAACAGCAGGATCATGACCTGCAGATCAGCGCCAAACATGAGGTTCAATAGACAGTATTACCCTCGGGAGGGGCGTGTCGTGGGACCATCATGTGGGCCGTAAACGGCAGGTAACGACCTGGATCAGTGCGCTGGCCGTGTTGGGCGCATGTCTCTTCGGAGTCATACCAATGATCCAGGTGGCCCACCTCGCCCAGCAGGACCGGATGCAAGGGAAGCAAACCATCCCCAAGTTCCTCAGTGACCACCGTTCCACCTGCCCCTTTCGCCATTTTCACGCACTGTGGCATCTACGAGGCAAGGGTCCAGGACACGTTCTTCGTTGCTGATCAGCCGCTGGACGACGGACACGGCAATCCGCCAGTGGGCTGGGGCAACCCTTACCAGCCGGGCACCATCACGGTGGAGGGCGAAAGGGCGATCTTCCATGACGACAGTGGCCACACCGTGACCTTCCACGAACGACCTGGTGCCGCGAGCTTCCTCAGAATCTGCTCCTAAGGTTTATGGCATTGGGCCGGCCCCTGGCGCGGGCGCCGTGTTCACGGCAGAGCAGGCCCAAGCCTACAAGCCGCGGTACCAAGCCTTCGAGTACATGCTCGATACCCTCAACGCTAAGCCGGAGGACTTCCTGCACATCTCCTGACCACATGCCGATGCACGACATGGGCTTCAGGAACCTGGTCTTGCTGGACCGCGGCTGTGATCCCATCACTCCGGGCTACGACTACACCACCATTAGCTCGCTGGACGAGCTCAACAAGCACCTTGGTGTCTCGAGTCTCGATTCCAACGAAGACGCGGGTCAGTCCTTTCTGAAAGCGTCCTTGACCTTTTCAGCGGCCTGCTTGAGGTCCGCCTTGCGCTGGTCGACCTCGCCTTCGGCCTCCAGGCGCTCATTATCGCTTGCTTTCCCGGCTGCTTCCTTGATTTTTCCGGCGGCCTTTTCAGCGGCGTTCTTGATCTTGTCATCCAAACCCACGATGTGCCTCCTTTATCGCGTCGGCGGGATTCCTCGCCAGTCACAGCTTCATCATACGACCGGCGTCCGAGCCGAGTTCCCCTGGAATGCCTGACGAAAGACTGGTTTTCCGCGCGGATTCAGGACTCGTCCTCCGGTCCCGCCACTTCCGCCGGAGGAAACGGCTCT
Source organism: bacterium RCC_150 (assembly GCA_041360635.1). Taxonomy (GTDB): domain Bacteria; phylum Actinomycetota; class Actinomycetes; order Actinomycetales; family Micrococcaceae; genus Arthrobacter. The sequence continues at coordinate 115,388 of JBFUPP010000018.1, forward strand.
TCTGCCTGTCCCGTCGAGTGGTAACGGGAGCGGGTGGAGTCTTCCGCAGGCGGCGTTCTCAGTTCGCGGACGATGAGTTTCAGGTCGTGCCGCAACGCCTGCGTATCGAGGGCAAGGGAGAGCAGTTGTTGTTCGGATTCAACTGCCTGCTTCAGGACATGGGCGCCGCTTTCGGTGACGGTGACAAGCATCAGCCTGCGGTCCTTCGGGTTCCGTTTGCGGGTGACATATCCGTGGCGTTCGAGCCTGGCAAGGATTCGGCCTATCGTCTGGGCCTTCACGTGGACGATCTGCGCGAGCCGGCTCGGCGTCAGGGGTCCCGTGGTCGTGAGGACGTCCAGTGCAACGAAACCTGCGTGAGTCAGATCTGCGGATTTGAGGTGTTCGTTCCAGGCATGCGTGGACAGGCGGGCGGCGGTGGAGAGGAGACGGCCCGTGGGCCATCGCTCGATGTCCGGGAAAGGGGCCGGACTCCCGCTATGACCACCCTGGTCCTCGCCGTAGGCGTCATCACTCATCGCGCTGTTCCAATCTCCCGGTGTGGACCGGGTCGCGTGAGGGGCTGTTCGCAATCGAGGCGAAGGGGCAGCGATCCCATGGAGCAATGGGATGGGACAAGGCGTTCAGTCCGGTGTGTTTGGTGGTTGTGGGTGGTGTTGGCGTACTCGCTGGTTGGGTTGGTGGCGGGCCGGGGCGCCGGGGTGCCTCCGGCCCGCCGCGTGGTTTGTTAGGCGGGTTGGGTTTGGTTAGCTGGGTTGGATTCTGTCTTTGGCGTTTTCGGCGGTGTCCTTGACGTCG
>JBFUPP010000019.1:0-76058 GCA_041360635.1 bacterium RCC_150
CCCGGAAGGGGGTGACGCGGGCCGGTTGCCGGGGTGCCGCCGTAGAACCCGGACGTTTCCGGTGCCGGGTCACCGCCCCGCCGCTTCAGCCATGCCTGGGCCACCGTGTCTTCGCTCCAGTCGGTGAACAGGCTCACGCTGTAAGCCGCGGAGGTCAGCTGCTCGAAGTTCTCCAGGACAAGGTCCCAGCTGAGGTTTTCGAAGACCTCCTGGCAGATGTCAAAGCTTGGCTCGATGTCCAATGTCAGGCGCGTGAGGATGCCCGGTGCCCCGAGGCCCACCACCATGCCCTCAAAGTCCTCGTCCCCGCGGCCGGCGGTGAGGATGCTTCCGTCCGCGGTGACCAGCTCCAGCGCTGCGACGGCGGTGGCCAGGTTGCCGTTCTTGTCACCGGAACCGTGCGTGGCCGTGGCAACGGCTCCCGCGACGGAAATATGCGGAAGCGAGGCCAGGTTGTGCAGGGCGAAACCCTGGCGCTGGAGCTGCGCCGCGAGCGTTCCATAACGCGTGCCGCCGCCCACGGTGACGGTCATGTTCGCCGCATCCACCCGGATGTCAGGATCAAGCCCGTCCAGGGCTATCAACATTCCCGTGGTGTCCGCGATCGGGTTGAAAGAATGCCGTGACCCCAACGCACGCACCCGCGCCGCGCCTGCCACCAACTCCTGCAACTCCCCCACGCCCGAAGGACGGGCAATCCCGGATGCCGTGTAACTGTAGTTACCCGCCCAGTTACGCTCAGCCACCAGCTGGTAAGACACGGTAGAACCTTTCATTCATGGACCTATAGCCTCGTGTGAGACGATCCCCATTCGAGAGGGGCCGGACGGGGGAGTGAGGCTAAACGTCCCTGACGCCCGCCGACGGGATGGACCAGTGCGGTTAAGTCAACCTAGGTTGAGTGCTGTCCAGGAAACGGCAGGCAGGGTGATTTCCACAGTGCCGTTGCGGACCACAGCGCTCTTGTTCTGATGCAGGCTGACGCGGTCCGGCTCATCGAGGGTGTTCTTTGCGTAGACGTCCCCGTCCGAGAGGGTTTGCGCATCCAAAACGATGACGCTTTCGAGGGCTGTCAGGTCGATGGTTACGGTTGCCTCCTCGCTTCGTGATCGGTTGACGAGGAAGACCGAGGTTGTTGCCTTATCTTTGTCGAACGTAGCGACGGCGTCGATGAGCGGCACAGTTCCGTAGGCGTCGGTGCTGTATGTGTCAGCGTCCAGCTTCACGTCCAGCGCGATTCCCTTCGCAAGCCTGGAGGTCAGCGCAAAGGGATAGAAGGTGGTCTGTTTCCACGCCGGCCCTCCGGGTTCGGTCATGATCGGGGCGATAACGTTGACCAGCTGTGCCAGGGAAGCGGAGGTGACGCGATCGGCGTGCTTGAGCAGTGAGATCAGCAGGTTGCCGAAGACGACGGCGTCGGCCACGGAGTATGCGTCTTCAAGAAGCCGGGGCGCCGCAGGCCAGTTGTCCAATCCTTCGAGTTTGTCTACGTTCTGGAACCGCTCCTGGTACCAGACGTTCCATTCATCGAAGGAAATGTTGATGGTCTTTGTGCTGCCGTTGACGGCTTTGACGTGATCCGCCGTCGCAACCACGGATTCGATGAAGTGATCCATATCGGAGGCGGAGGCAAGGAATGAATCCAGGTCTCCGTTCTTCTCTTCGTAGTAGGCGTGGCAGGATATGTAGTCAACGTCGTCATAGGTATGGCTAAGCACCACGCGTTCCCATTCTCCGAACGTCGGCATGTGCGCGCTGGACGAGCCACAGACCACCAGTTCAACGGAAGGGTCCAATTGCCGCATGGCCTTGGCCGTCTGCGAGGCGAGTTTGCCATAGTCCGCGGCGGACCGGTGCCCCAGTTGCCATGGTCCGTCCATTTCGTTTCCGAGGCACCACATCTTCACGCCGTAGGGCTCCACGCGCCCATGCAGGGCGCGGCGGTCTGAGAGCTCTGTTCCGGAGCGGATGTTCGAGTATTCCAACAAGTCCAGGGCCTCCAGGGTGCCGCGGGTGCCGAGGTTGACGGCAAGCATCAGTTCACTGCCCACCTTCTCCAACCAAGTGCTGAACTCATGCATGCCGACTTCATTGGTCTCGATGGAGTGCCAGGCAAGGTCGAGGCGTCGGGGCCGCTGTTCCTTAGGTCCGACGCTGTCCTCCCACCGGAACCCCGACACGAAGTTGCCGCCGGGGTAACGGATGGTGGAAACTCCGAGTTCTTTGACGAGCTCGATGACGTCGGTGCGGAAACCGTCGGCATCCGCGCTGGGGTGGCTCGGCTCGTAGATGCCGTCATAGACGCATCGCCCGAGGTGTTCGACAAACGAACCGAAGAGGCGGGGATTGACATCGCCGACGGCGAATTGCGGGTCGATGGTAAGGCGTGCGGAAACCATGGTCTGCTTTCGGGTAAAAGGGGTGGCAGGGGTGTGTCTGCGTGATGTGCGGCGAGGGACTATTTGAGGCTTCCGAGGGACAGCCCGCCTTGCCAATACTTTTGCAGGGTGAGGAATGCCACCACGAGGGGAATGATGGAGATGAACGATCCGACAATGATCAGGCTCCAGAGCGAATGGCCACCGCCGTTGTTGGATGAGGCCAGCTGCTCCCAGAGTCCGATGCCGACGGTGAGGGGGTAGAGCTTCTCCGTGGACAACATGGCAAGGGGCAGGAAGTAGTTGTTCCAGGTCCCGACGACCGAGAGCAACAGAACAGTCACCAAGGCTGGACGAAGCAGGGGCAAGGAGACTTGGAAGAAGGTCCGCAGCTCCCCGGCTCCGTCCACCCTGGCGGCGTCGAGCAGTTCGTCGGGCACGGCCTCTGCCGTGTAGACGCGCATCAAGTAGACACCGAACGGGCTAAGCAACGAGGGCAGGATGACCGCCCACACTGTGTCGGTCAGTTTGAGGTTGGACATCAGGATGAATGTCGGTATCACGAGCGCGGTCATGGGGACCATCACGGCGCCCAGCAGCAATGCGAACGTCAGGTTCCGGCCCCGGAACTTGTACTTCGCGAAGCCGTAACCAGCCAGCACCGAGATTGCGGTTGCACCCAATCCGCCGCTGAGGGCGTAAAGCAGCGAATTGCCCAGCCACTGCACATATTCCCCGCCGTTATAGGTGAAGAGGTCCTGGATGTTTGCGAACAAGTTGAAATTCTTGTCGAACCACATTGCGCCGGCCGAACCTGCGAAAAGCCCTTGGGCATCTTTTGTGCTGGCCACGAAGAGCCACCAGATTGGAGCGAGGAAGTACAGGACCAAGACGCCCAGAAAGATATGAGCAACCAGGTTGCGGCGCGTCCGGGGCAGCCGGGCGGCGGCAGGGACAGCTGTTGTAAGGGCGCTCATGAGAGGGTGCTCCCTTTCTTGCGGGTGGCGAACATGAAGATGTATACGGCGATGAAGACGATGATGCCGAGGGAGAACGATATGGCGGAGGCGTAGTTGAACTGGGCGTAGCCGAAAGCGAGGTTGAAGGCATAGATGTTTGGGGTGAAATCGGGTGTGATGCTTCCGTTGGCTACTGGGCCGAGGATCTGGGGTTCGGAGAAGAACTGCAGGGTTCCGATCAACGCAAAGATGAGGATTAGGACCAAGGCCGAAGAAACCATGGGCACCTTGATGCGAAAAGCGACCTGCCATCCGGAAGCTCCGTCGATCTTGGCAGCTTCGTAAAGCGAAGGGTCAATGCCTTGCAGCGCCGCATAGATGATGATCATGTAGTAGCCCGCCCACTGCCACGTCACGACGTTGAGTAGGCCGTAGAAGACGTTGTCTTGACTAAGCAGGAAGGGGGCCGAGGCGTGGAACAACGAAAATACCTGTTGCATCGGCCCAAACGTAGGACTGTAGAGAAACCCCCACATGAGGGCGCCGATGACCGCGGGAACCGCATATGGCAGGAAGATCATGAGCCGGGAGAACCTGGCCAGCCGTGTCGTAAGGTGGTCCAGCACGAGTGCTGCCGCTAGGGAGACGGCCATTTGGACCGGTATGAGGACCATTGAGAATCGCACAACGAACCACACGCCTTTGAGGAATTGTGGGTCCGAGAATGCACGGAGGTAATTCTCCAAGCCGCTGAATTTTGTGCCCGTAGCGAGGCCTTTCGTAAACAGGCTGAGGTACAGGGCGTAGGCCAGCGGCGCTAGCAGGAACGCGACGAAGACAATGCCGAAGGGTCCAATGAACAGCCATCCAGTCCGGGCACGGCGTGCATTCATCTTTTCGCTTCGGGAGCGTACCGTGCGCTCAGGTGGTACCGGGGGAATCGCTTGATCGGGTGTGGAACCGTGCGGCAACGATGTCACCGTTGACCCGTGAACTGCCATGATCTGTCCTATAACTTTCTATCGATAGGATCCGTCCCGTTCCACGGCCCTTGCGCCGGCGGAACGGGACGGGTTGTTAGTTGACCGTGAAGCCTTGGCTCTTTGCGTAGTTCACCATGATTCCCTGCAGTTCGGTGGCTGCTTCGTCGCCGCTGATCTTGCCTGCGTTGATCTTGACGGTCTCGGCCTGCAGTTGTGCGTAGTAGTACACGCTGAATGGGCTGTAGTTGAAGCCTTTGTAGGCGTTTTCGGCCGGGATGTAGATGTCCTTATTCGCGGTCTGTCCGCCAAAGAAGTCGACGGCGTTGTTGGTGAACGCGTCCGACTTCAGCACGTTTTGGTTGAGCGGGAAGATCGTTTGGGTCTTCCAGCCGTCGGTCAGGGATGCGTCGTCGGCGTAAAGTCCCTTGGCCACTTCGGCGGCCAGTTTCGGGTCACCGGCTTGTGAGGTGACGGCGAATGCCGATCCTCCCCAGTTCACGGAGACGGGATTGCTGGGATCCCACTGGGGAAGCGGTGCCACAGCGAAGGTTCCCTTTTCCTTGCCCTTGCCTACGCCGGAACCGGTGAGGTAGCCGGGGGCCCATGCCGCGGAAATGTAAGTGGCATATTTACCGCCGACCATTCCTGAGATGTAGTCGGTGGTGAACTGGTCCTGGGTGTCGACCAGGCCTTTCTTCACCAGGCCTGCCCAATAATTCAGGACATCCTTGGCGGGCTGGCTGTCCAGGTGAATGGAAATATTCTTCTGGTCCGCCAGGTCATATTTGAACGGAATGGCGCCTTTTTGGGCCATGAGTGCGGTCAGGGCGGCCGGGACATTGCTGCCAAGATCCCCGAAAGCTGGCCCGCCGGCGTCCTTGACCTTCTGGGCGGCTGTCTCGTACTCCGCCCATGTTGTCGGCGGTTTGATGCCATACTTGTCGAGCACGTCCTTGCGGTAGATCATGGCCATCGGGCCGCCGTCGACCGGAATCGCGTAAACCGAGTCCCCTTGCGAGACGTCCTTCCAGGAACCAGCGCTGAAGTTCTTCTTCAGTTCCGCGGCACCGTACTTGCTCAGGTCAACAAGCGCGTTCTGCAATTCAAAGCCCGTCAGCTGGTCAGCCTCGAGCATGATGACGTCCGGGGCGCCCTTGCCCGCCTGGATGGCTGTTTGGAATTTCGCGTACTCCGGCGCACCTTGGCCGGCAACGGTCCAGCAGACTTGGACGTCCGTGTGGGCGTTATTGAAGTTGTCAACCACCGTGGCCATGTTGGGGTACCAGGCCCAAACAGAGACCTTCGGTGCGTCGGCATGGACGATCTTGTTGGTGCAATTGGTGCTGGTGGAACCGGCAGCCGCGGTATCCCCGCCGCCGCTGCAGCCTGCCAGCGTGGCAGCCAGGGCCGCGGCTGACATAGCCGCTGCGATTGCTTTCTTGTTCACGTAGATTCCCTTCGATGGTGCAGGAGCGTCCCCTGGACGCGAAGCAGTGAGGGTCCGGCGCTCCTACCGCTGGTGGAGGCTGGAAGGAGCCGGATGGCTGAATTGGGACAACAGAAGAACGGTACGTCTTTACATCGATGTAAGTAATCGTTGTAAATCCATGATGATGTGACACGGCTTACCTGTCAAGAGAAATTAAGTGACGACGCCGGATGCTGTTGGGATAGCTGTTGACTCCCGGCAGATGACCTTGAATCCCGCCTCGAACTCCCGGGCTGGTGTTGCCACCGCGGGGCCATCGATGCGTTCAAGGAGCATTGCTACCGCGGTTTCGGCTATCTCCCGCCGTCCGGGATCGATCGTCGACAACGTTGGCAGTGAGTACCGGGTCTCGTCGATGTCGTCAAAGCCGATGATTGCCACGTCCTCCGGGATTTTCAAACCCGCGTCCTGCATGATGCGCATAGCCCCCAGGGCGATGGAGTCGTTGAAGGCCACGACGCCGTCGAACGCCAAGCCGGACTCGAGAACCTTGCGCATGGCTTGGGCACCATCGGCGCGGTGCCACGACTGAACGTCGATGGCCAGCTCATCCCGATATTCCAGTCCGGCCTTCTGGAGGGCGCGTCGGTAGCCTTCCAAGCGAAGTCCGGCTGAGCCGATGACTTCATTCCGGTGGGCCCCGAAGGCGAGTAGCCTGTTTCGCCCTCGTTCCAAGAGATGTTCCGTGGCAGCTTGCGAAGCTTCAATGTTCTGCATTGTCACGTGATCCGCTGGGCCGTTGAAGATCCGCTCACCGAGGAGGACGATCGGCGTCGGAATGTCAATGAGATCCGCGTCCTGCTGGCTTAGGCCCAACACGCTGTACAGGACGCCATCGACCATACGCATCCGGGGACCATGCAATATCTCCAGTTCACGTTCCCGCAGGCCGCCGCTTTGCTCAATGATCACGACTTTCCCCCGCTTCGACGCGGCAGTCATCACCGCATCGGCCAGTTCGGCAAAGTATGCGTTCTTTAGGTCCGGAATGATGAGGCTAATGACGTCTGTGCGACCCGACCTTAACCCGCGGGCCGAGAGATTGGGCTGGTAGCCAAGATTCTCGATGGCCAGCAAGACCCGCTCGCGTGTCCCGGGCTTGATGTTTGGATGCTCATTAATCACATTGGACACGGTCTTGATCGACACATCGGCCGCTTGGGCCACATCCCGCATGGTTATAGCCACTTTTCCTTCTTCCGTGCGCAGGTCAGCTTCCCTTCAGAGAAGATTACAACGTTGGAATAATTATGGGCCTAAAGTGGCACGAACCGGAGTCGATCTCCACGGAACAGTTCCAATCGATGTCCTGACCCGTGCGAAACGCAGGAGGGGGTGGGGCGCCGGATTCGGCGCCCCACCCCCTCTGTCCCTTCTTGCGAAGCCGCCTAAAGTGCGACTCGAAGAGCGGGCTGGGTTAAGCCGCGACTTCCTCGTCCTGGACGGCGGTCAACGGCTCGAAGATGTCCTTGATCTGTGCGACAACCTCGGCGTCGTCCTTCGGGTGCAGTTCGGCAAAGCGGATCATGGAACCCGGAACGGCAAGCTTGACGTCTTCGAGCACCTTGGCGCCGGCGATTCCAGCAGCCTTGCGGGCCTCGTCCTGTGCCCAGACGCCGCCAAACTGGCCAAAGGCGGTACCGACGACGGCGGTCGGCTTGCCGACGAGGGCGCCTGCGCCGTAGGGGCGGGACAGCCAGTCGATGGCGTTCTTGAGGGATGCCGGCATGGTGCCGTTGTGCTCGGGGGTAACGAGGAGAATTTCGTCCGCCTCGGCAGCGGCGGCGCGCAGGGCTGCGGCTTCGGCCGGAACCTGGCCTTCAACGTCGATATCCTCGTTATAGAAGGGGATGTTGCCCAGGGAGCCGAAGATCTGCACGTCCACGTCTTCCGGAGCGTTGAGCTTGATGGCTTCGGCAAGCTTGCGGTTGTGGGAATCGGCGCGGAGGCTGCCTACCAGGGCGAGAACGGTGTTCTTGGACATGGGAACTCCTTTTGTCTGGCCGCGGACTGTGCCGCCGGCTTGTGGTCTGAGGCTTTTGACGCCTTCGTAGAGTGTAAACGGACTACGGTCCGGTTAATATTCCCGGGTCTAGAATGTTTCTTGTGAGCTTGATCCCTATCCGGCCGGAGTTGCGTCTTGGGGCGCCCGCGGAGCGCAGCGATGCCGCACGCAATCGCGAACGGCTCCTGCAGGCTGCCAAGGAACTCGTGAGCGAGTGCGGGGCCGACGCCGTCACCATGGACATGCTCGCCTGCCGGGCCAAGGTCGGCAAAGGAACCGTTTTCCGGCGCTTCGGGAGCAGGGCAGGGCTCATGATGACCCTCCTGAGTGACGCCGAAGCCGAATTCCAGCGCCGCTTCATCTTCGGCCCGCCGCCATTAGGTCCCGGGGCTCCGCCGCTGGAGCGGCTCATCGCTTTCGGCGAAGCGCGTATCAAATACGTCGAGGAATACGGCGAACTGGCTCGTGCCGCAGCGGAGCATTCCCCGCAGAACAGGCACGACGCCCCGCCCGTGGTGCTCTGGCACCGCCACATCGAGGTACTCCTGCGCGAGGCGGGCTTGGACCGGGATCCCTGGCTGCTCGCACTTTCGCTCAGTGCCACCCTCGACCCCGAGCGGGTGCTGCACTCCCTGAAGGTTCACCAGATCCCTGCGGAGCGCCTCGCAGCATCGTGGCGCGAGCTCGTCTCCCGCCTTCTGAAAGCGGACTGAACCGCCCTCAGCGAGTAGCGTGGCGACATGACCCCCACACCGATCCGCACCGCCGTCGTCGGCTTCGGCCTTTCCGGTAGCGTCTTCCATTCACCGATCATCGCGGCCAACCCGGCGTACTCACTTGACGTGATCGCCACTTCGGACGCCTCACGCCGTTCCAAGGCACAAGCGCTCTATCCCGGTGCCCGGCTGGTGGACCGCCCGGACGAAGTCCTTGCCCTCGCCGGCGAGCTCGACCTCGTCGTGCTCGGCACGCCGCCGGCAACCCATCACCCGCTCGCGAAAGCGGCACTGGAAGCGGGACTCGACGTCGTCGTCGACAAGCCGTTTACGGTGACCAGCGCACAGGGGCAGGAATTGGTCGAGCTGGCGGCGAGTCTGGGCAGAGTGCTCACGGTCTACCAAAACCGGCGCTGGGATGGCGACGCGCTGACCGTCAAGAGGCTGCTCGACGCTGGAACGCTGGGCGAGATCATGCGCTGCGAGGCATCGATGGAACGCTGGTCGCCGGAGATCAGCAAGGCGTGGAAAGCAGGGGCTACAGCGGACGACGGCGGTGGGCTGCTTTTCGATCTTGGCACCCACCTGCTGGACCTCGCTGTGCAGATGTTCGGCCCCGCCAAGGTCGTCCATGCCGAGATTCTCGCGAGGCGCCCACAAGAACGGGCCGACGACGACGTCTTCCTGGTGTTGGAGCACTCGTCGGGTGTGATCAGCCACGTCGCCATGAACGTCAACAGCCAGCTCCACGGGCCGCGCTTCCGTGTCCTGGGCAGCAAGGGCGGCTTCGTGAAGTTCGGGAGCGACCCGCAGGAGCCCTTCCTCCGGTTAGGTGGTTCGCCGGGGGACGATGCGTATGGCGTCGAGGATCCGCGCGACTACGGGGTCCTCGAGGCCGACGGCCAGCGGACCACCGTCCGCACCGAACGCGGCGCCTACCCGGAGTTCTACCGGATCCTGGCGGAAAAGATCGTCGACGGCGGCGCCTCCTCGGCCGCGCCGCTCCCCGTGGAACCGTCGGACGCCGTCGAGGTCTTGAAGCTGATTGAGCAGGCGAGGGCACTCGTGTGAAAAGTTTTTTCGATAAGGCGTAACCTCGCCGGGGCCGCCAGCGATGTAGGGGGTGTGCGGGCCGCGCCTGCACTGATCATCCGGTGGCGACAGAACCGCCGCCGGGGTAGTCCAAACACGTTTGTCGGAGGTCTCATGTCCTTGTTCACTGTCCTTGCCACCAGCAAAGTCGCCGCGAGCGTCCTGGCCGCGGGAGCTGTAGCGGTTGGCGGAACCGGGGTTGCCGCCTTCAATGGAGCACTTCCGAGCGGCCTCCAGCGGACCGCCCACGAGCTGGTCGGTGCGCCGGCTCCCATCGAGAGCAAGGCCGCCGACGCCAGCGACGCCGCCCAGTCGAAGGCGACGGACGCCGCGAAGGCTGCCGAGACGAAGGCTTCCAGTGCCGCCGACTCCGCGAAGGCCAAGGCCTCCGACGCTGTGGAGGACGCCAAGTCCAAGGCCGCTTCCACCGTCGCCGACGCCACCTCGCCCGAGTCCTTCGGCCTCTGCACCGCGCTCCTGAACGGCGGGCTGAAGGCTGACACCAAGGCCGCCGGCTACTCCTCCCTGGTTGTTGCCGCGGGCGGCGAAGCCAATGTGACGGCACACTGCCAGAAGGTCGTCGAAGAAGGCAAGGCAGCCGGACTGAAGGCTGACGTTTCGGTGTCGGCCAAGGCCGACGCCGAAGGCACTGCCGCGACGAAGATTCCGGCCGTTCCTGCTGTTCCCGCAGTGCCGGCAGTCCCGGCCGTTCCCGGTACCCCGGCAGTGCCCGCCGTTCCGGCAGTGCCGGCAGTACCGTCCCAGGTCGCCACCGCGCCGGCCGATTCTGTTCGTCCATAACGCGACGGCTACGCTTTAACGGCGGGGCTCCTTGGCTTGACGGCAAGGAGCCCCGCAACGCAACAGACGGCGGTGGCAGCTGATCCCTAGGCCTGGGGAGGCGGCTGCGCTGCGTGGGATGGAGGGGTCGCGGGTGCTTGACCCTTTAGCTGATGAATATTTGCAGACGGACGTGGATGACCCCGCGCTGCTCTTCACGGCTGCCTACAACAACTTCTCCGGGCCGGTTTTTGGATACCTGCGGGCCCGTGGCGTGGAGGATCCCGAAGCTGTCACCCAGGATGTCTTTTTGGCCCTTTACCCTAAGTTGGAAACACTTCAGGGAGGCTTGCAAGGCGCCAAGACCCTGCTCTTTTCGATCGCGCACGCCCGAATGGTCGACCACTACCGCAAACGGGAACGCACCCCCGACGCGACGCCGTACGAACCGGAGTTTGACGCCCGGAGCGCGCCTTCGGCCGAGGACCAAGCGTTCGGGCACGGTGGAGGTTTGGGCGTCACCGATCTTTTGGCCGACCTCAATACCGATTACCGGGAGGTCCTGGCACTGCGGGTAGTGGCCGACCTATCCGTGGAAGAAACCGCGGCCATCATGGGTAAGTCCCAAGGTGCCGTGAAGCAGCTGCAGCGTAGGGCGTTGAGCGCACTAAGAGAACGTGCGCTCCTAAGGAATGGCACATCATGAGCGAAAAATACGCATCCCGCGGCGAGCAGTCCCGCAGCGAGCAGGCTATCGGCGAACAGGCCATCGACCGCCTGCTGGATGAAGCCCGGCTTGGCGAATCGTATGGGATTCGGGACGAGCTGCTGGAACTACGCGCCCTCGCAAACGTCCGGCTCGAGCCTTCGGTCGAGGTACGGGCGTTGATGACGACGCCGTCCGCCGCCCTGCCGGTCCCGCTCGCCTCGGTCCCGGCCACCGCCGCTACCGAGCCAATCGCAACGGCCGCGCCCGTCGACGAACTGGCAGCCCGCCGTCGTAAGCGCCGTGCCGGCATCGCTGCCCTTGCTGTTGCCGCCTCCCTCGCCGCAGGTGCCACCGCCGCGGCGGCGTCCGACGGCGGCATTCCGGGAACGATCGAACACCTCGGTGCCGTGGTGGGTTCGGTGGTTTCAAAACTCGGACCCGGTTCCGGCGGTAACGCCCCGGACGGCAACGCTCCGCAACGGCAGGGAACGCTGTCCACGCCGAACCTCCCCAACCGGGAAGCGACCGCGCCCGCACAGCCTAGCCCTGGGTCGACAAGCCCCGAGGCTCCGGGCAGCCCCCGTTCAACTCCGCATTCGAGCCCTGGTGCGAGCGGCAACGGGAAGCAGGAGGATCCACGCAAGGGCCTCCAGGACATCGCCAAGGGCAACCCGGGCACGGTCCCCATCCCCACGGAGATCCCGAGCCCGGCGCTAACCCTGCCCTCGTCTGTTCCGTCGGACCTGCTCCCGGGCAACCCGACGAAACCCTGATCCGGGACCAAAACAAGCCAACCCCGACGCTCTCTCACGTATGTGGGGCTTTACCCCGACGCTCTCTCACGTATGTGCAGGTGCGCCGGGGTTGCCAGGCGTTTTGGCGCCGCCGTCGAACGCTAATTAGGCGGACACGAGGTTGTGCCAATCGGCGACGAGAGGCAGGTTGTGCGCTTCCGAGACCGAATGGTGCGCAACGTGGCCCGCGGCGATATTGAGGCCGGCAGCGAGTGCGGGATCGCGGTCGAACGCGGCCTTGACGCCCAGGTTCGCCAGCGCCACGGCGTAGCGCAGGGTGACGTTGGTCAGTGCGTAGGTGGAGGTGTTGGGGACGGCGCCGGGCATGTTGGCGACGCAGTAGAAGATCGAGTTGTGGACCTTGTACGTCGGTTCCTGGTGCGTGGTGGGGTGGGTGTCCTCGAAGCAACCACCCTGGTCAACCGCGATGTCCACCAGAACCGAGCCCGGCTTCATGCGCGACACGAGCTCATTGGTGACCAGCTTGGGGGCCTTGGCGCCAGGGATGAGCACCGAGCCGATGACGAGGTCCGCGTCGACGACCGACTTCTCGATTTCGTAAGCGTTGGAGGCGACCGTCTTCAGGCGGCCCTGGTACAGGGCGTCCAGGTCCCGCAGGCGGTTGATGTTGATGTCCATGATGGTCACGTCTGCGCCGAGCCCGAGTGCCATGGCGGCCGCGTTGGTTCCGGCCACGCCTGCTCCGAGCACCACCACCTTTGCCGGCCGAACTCCCGGAACGCCACCCAATAGGATGCCTTTGCCGCCGGCCGGGGCCATGAGCGATGAAGCGCCGACGACGACGGACAGCCGGCCTGCAACCTCGGACATCGGTGCCAGCAACGGGAGGGTGCGGCCTTCCTGCACCGTTTCGTAGGCGATGGCCGTGACGCCCGAGTTGATGAGTTCCTGGGTCAGCTCGGGTTCGGCCGCCAGGTGCAGGTAGGTGAAGAGGATCAGGCCTTTGCGGAAGCGGTGGTATTCGGCCTTGATGGGTTCCTTGACCTTCATGACCATGTCGGCACGGCCCCAGACGTCGTCCGCGTCGGCAACGATCTCGGCGCCGGCAACCGCGTACTCCTCGTCGGTGATCCCGGAGCCCAGGCCTGCCCCGCGCTCCACCAGCACAGTGTGCCCGTGGGTGCGGAATTCGTGGACGCCAGCGGCGGTGATGGCTACACGGAATTCGTTGTTCTTGATCTCTTTGGGGACACCGATGATCATTTTGGGCTCCATTGTCGAAAGGCTTTAAAGGCCTTTTTCTTTGCGGTGGACTGTGATTCCAGAATAAATCCGCTGTGAGCCAGTCAACACGAAGGGTGGCAGGCGACGAGATCCAGATCCGCGTGATTCCGGAGTTTTTAAGTCAAGTAGCTCGACATTTGTCGAGCCGTGGAGCGTCAGGTGTCGCCTGATGTTTGCCGGGACTTGGTAGCCTCGGGCCTCTGGACGAATCGATCCGGCGACGAGGATCACTCGGCAAATGATCGAATCAACCGAAACAGTATGGAACGAACGTTTCATGCGTGATTCGCGCCGTGATAAGTGTGTCACTCCTGCGAAACATCGCTTCCCTATCGTGTGGATAGCAACCGAGTCCGTCCAACGATTGGCCCGCATCATGAAGATCCAAGATCCACTAAGTGCTGTAGGAGCAAGTACCCTTTCCGCCCGGAAGAAACCGTTCTACACATCCCTTTTCGTCCAGCTACTTGCAGCGGTGGTGGCCGGCGTATTGATCGGCCACTTTTGGCCTGCCATCGGATCCGCGCTACGCCCTCTTGGCGACGGCTTTATCCAGCTCATCAAAATGATCATCGCGCCGCTGATCTTCCTAGTGATCGTTACCGGAATCGCGGCAGTGGGTGACGTAAGAGCCGTGGGGCGGGTAGGCGTCAAAGCTCTGGCCTACTTCACCGTCGCAACGCTGTTCGCGCTGGCCTTCGGCCTGGTTGTCGGAAACCTGGTCCAGCCGGGCGCCGGGCTCAACATCGATCCGGGCTCGCTCAGCCAGGATGCCTTGAACGCCAAGACCACCACCGCACCGCCCAAGGATGTTGGCCAATTCCTCCTCGGTGTCATCCCCACGAGCGTTGTCGGCGCCTTCGCGAGCAACAACCTCCTCCAGGTCCTGTGCTTCTCCGTGTTCTTCGGCTCAGCTGTGGTGGTCATCGGCAGGGACCGTTGCGCCCCCGTCCTGACGTTCATGGAGGCCGTCCTTGACGTGTTCTTCAAGATCATGGCGTGGATCATGCGCGTCGCGCCACTCGGTGCGTTCGGCGCGATGGCATTCATCATCGGCCAGTATGGCCTGGACTCCTTGGGCACCTATGCCGTACTCATTGCCGCTTGCTATGGCGCCGCCGTCGTATTCATTGCGTTGCTTTTCGTGGTGGCATGGGGAATCGCCCGCGTGCCGCTCTGGCAGTTCTTGAAGTACACGCGTGAAGAATTCCTCCTGGCGCTGGGTACGGCCTCCACGGAATCGGTCATGCCGCGCATCATGGCCAAGCTCAGTAAGGCGGGGTGTTCGCGCAGCACCACCGGCTTGGTCATTCCCACCGGCTACTCTTTCAATCTCGACGGCGCCGCAATCTACCTGTCGATTTCCCTGCTTTTCCTGGCCCAGGCATTCGGGCATCACCTCGATCTTGGCCAGCAGCTCGTGGCCCTGGGCATCCTCATGCTTACGTCCAAAGGCATGGCCGGAGTTCCCGGTTCGGCATTCCTCGCGTTGTCCGCGACCGCCGCAGCCTTGGGGATCTTCCCGGTCGCAGGCGTGGCGCTCCTGCTCGGCGCGGACCGGCTCATGGACTCCATGCGAGTTGTGGTCAACCTCCTCGGCAATTGCGTTGCCACTTTTGTCGTGGCCAAGTGGGAGGGAGAGTTCGACCGCGAGGCGATGCTCCTCGCGTTCCGCGGAGAAGCGCTTCCGGAGGAAGAAGTAAGCGAGGCCCCCGTCCCCGTCGGGTAGCCCCCAGCGTCGCACTGCACTGGCCCCACTGCACTGGCGCCATTGCACTGGCACCATTGCACTGCGGCGCTCACCGGCAAGTAGTCTTGCTCCATGCAGCAGGACGTGGAGAAGATCGTTGAGGACGTCGCGCTCAAGCTTGGCCGCGGATTGTCCCTGGAAGACCTCGACGGCGTCCTCCTCGCCTACAGCTCCAACCAGTCGCACGCCGACCGCGTTCGCGTGAACTTCCTCCTGAGCAAGAAAGTCCCCGTGGATGTGAGTGCGTGGCAGCTCTCGCACGGCATCGCCACTGCGGTGCGTCCCGTCGTCGTTCCTGCAAATGAAGAACTCGGCATGGTGGGGCGCGTCTGCGTCCCGCTCTTGGTGCGTGGTTTCCGTGTGGGGTACCTCTGGGTCCAACAGGACCTTGACGAGCAGAGCGCGACGGCGATCCTCGCCCAATTGCCGGGCGTCCGGGATGAGCTGGACCTCCTCGCGGGACTGCTGCTTGACTCAAACACGGCCGAGTCCGACTTCCGGCGGCGGCGCGAGCAGGAATTCCTGGCCGCCTGCCAAGGCGAATCCAATGCCGTGGCGGCAGTCGCCGGATGGAAGGAGATCCAGGGCCGGGGCCCGTGGCAATTGGTGACGGTGCTTGACGCGGAAGATAGCGGCAGTGTTTCGGATCCCATCGCGGCAACCTTGACGCATCGGTCCGCGGCGCTACAGGCGACGATCGGCGTCGACTCCGTGCTGTTCAGTGCGGGCACCGAGACCCACGCGGTCATGCTCTTCCGCGAAACGGGCGGCAGGGCCCAGCACGCCCAAGTCCTGGTGCACTACCAATTGGAGTTGGCCAAGCGCGCAGGCCGAAAAGTGGACCGTGTCATCCTGGGCATTAGCGAACCGTTTTCCGCGATTCGCCAGCTTGGCGGGGCATACCGGCAGTCGAGGCTTGCGGCGCAGGCTGCCGCCGTCGATCCACCCCTCGGCGAGCTGGTGGACAGCCGATCGACCGGAATCTACCAACTGTTCGAGCATCTGCAGGCGCCGGGCGGCTGGGACGAAGCCGGGTCCGTGCACTTCCGCGCGCTCGAGGAGCATGACCGCAACGGGGAACTCCTGCCCGTGCTGGAACTACTTTACGATAGCGACGGTTCGGTCCAGGACGTCGCCACAAAGCTCCACCTGCACCGCAGCAGCATCTACAACCGCCTGGCCCGCATCCGCCAACTCATCGGGGCCGACCCCTTGGACGGCACCATCCGGCTCGAGTTGCATGCCGCCTTCAAAGCTCGTCGGTGGGCGTCCCGGCCCAGGATATAGCTCCCCGGCGCAGGAGCCATCGCTCGCCCGGATGGTTGCACCCCGAACGATTGCTCAGCCCAGAAGGTTATCCAGGTTCAAGAGCTGCCCGAGGTCTACCGAACCATCGGAAGGCTGGGTCGGCTGTGCGCTGGGCTGTGAGTATTGCTCGGGGGTGGGAGTTCCGGAGTCGGGCCCGCCGGGGTGTTGCGGACGCTTCGACGAACCCTGGCCGGAAGAGCCCGGGCCCGAGGAGCCCGAGCCCGGGCCCGAGGATCCGGGGTTCGATCCGCCCGGGGCTGACGACCCGGGGTCCGTTGGGCTGGGTGTCGGGGTTGCCGTCACGGGCGGGACCGGACTGGGAGTCGGCTGCACTTGGACAGGCGAGGACGGGGCCGGCGAGGTGGGGATCGGTGACGGCACGGCGGGGGTCGATACGCTCGCCCCCGGAATCCGAATCGAGACCGGGGGCAACGAGACGTTCGACGGCGACCCGGCCGGAGGGGCACCGGCAGCCTGCTGGGCGGACGTGGTGGGCTGGCCCGTCTGCGTCGTGCTAGCGGCCGACGGCGAGGCCGTGCCGCTGGGTGTAACGCTGACTGCGGAGGAAGGCGTCTCGGAGTCAGGTGTAGGAGAGGAGCCCGAGTCCTGAACCTGGCTTTCCTGGCCGAAGAACGGCAGCTCGAGGGCGTGTCCCAGGGAACTCGCGGTCAGCAAAATACCCAAAGCTCCAGCCGCAACGGCCATCCGCTGGCTCATGGTCCGGACAGCGGCTGCCTTTTTAAGGACGTTGTGCGGTTCCCGGCTGAACGACGCGTCCCGGCTGAACGATGCGCTCGAGGACGCCCCGGAGAGGGACGCCCCACCCAGGTTGGAGCGCTGCTTGGAGGCAGGCACCGCAGACACCGTGGGCGCCGGGTTGGGTTCGGCCGTGGTCGCTTCGGGCGTCGTGGCTGCGACGACGACGTCCATCGCCGTGGTTTCCAGCGCGGCGGTTTCCAGGGCGGTGGTTTCCAGTGTGGGCGCCATTGGCACGATCGGCATCGCAACAGTAGCCGGCTCTGCCGTGTCGGCGGGCTCCGCTGCAGTAGGCTCCGCGGCGGCGGGATCCGCCGTCGACAGTCCTGCCGCAAGGGCTGCTTCAGCTGCCCGTTGGCGTTCGGCGGCGCGGGCGGCCGCGCGCGTGGTGGGGGCCGGCGTCGTACTCGGTGTTTCGGCGGTGCTTGACGGCTCAGACGGCGGATTGACGGGAAGAGGTGCAGTGGGTTCGGCCCTACGGCGGCCACTTTGCTTGATGCGATCGCGCACATTTTGGGCACGGCGCGGCTGATCCATGGTTGGGGACATGGTGTTTGCCTCTCAACGCCTGCGAGGTTAGCTGTCGGGTTCGGACGAGGCCGTCCGGCCGCACGTGGCGACTTAACCCCTAGGGCCCATGGAGAAGTAGGCCCGGAGACTCTGGGTCCCCCGTCTCTGCCGCGGGTCTGGCGGATCCCGGGTTGCGGCAGAGCTCGGCGTCAGCCCGGAAGCGTCCCGCTGGGGATTCGGGGCGCCCATCGACCGTATCGCAGTTGGAAATTAAAGTCACATTTGGATAACGGGTCGAACGACCCGATTCCGCACGCAAAAGACTAGCTTCCGGCTGGGGTAGCGGGTAGAACAGTTTCGTATGGACCTCCCAGTGATGCCTCCGATCTCGCCCATGCTTGCGAAGCCCGTGCCAACGATCCCGGATGTCGGGCATTTCGAGCCGAAATGGGACGGTTTCAGGACGATTGTTTTCAAGGATGGCGACGAAATCGTCCTCGGAAGCCGCAACGAACGCCCGATGACCCGCTACTTCCCGGAACTCGTGGACGCGTTGCGTGAAAACCTTCCGGCGAAATGCGTTATCGACGGCGAGATCGTCCTGATCGCGGACAACCGGCTGGACTTCGAGGGGCTGCAGCAGCGAATCCATCCGGCCGACAGCCGGGTGCGCCTGCTTGCCAAAAGCACCCCCGCCTCGCTGATCGCGTTCGACATCCTGGCGCTCGGCGAGGAAGACCTCATGGAGCGGCCATTCTCCGAGCGCCGCGCCACGCTGGAACGGGCGCTCGCGGGGGCCAAGGCGCCCGTTTTCGTCACGCCGGCCGTAAAGGAGCTGGGCCAAGCCGAGGAGTGGTTCACCCTCCTTGAGGGTGCGGGGCTCGACGGCGTCCTCTCCAAACCGCTCGACGGAACCTATCTGCCAAATAAGCGGGCCATGTTCAAGACGAAGCACGAACGGACCGCGGATTGTGTCGTGGCCGGATTCCGTTGGCATAAAACGGCGAAGGTGGTGGGGTCGATACTTCTCGGACTCTACGACGGCGCCGGGCGCCTGCAGCACGTAGGTGTTGCCGCGTCCTTCTCGATGGCCCGCCGCCAGGCCTTGCTTGAAGAACTCGAACCCTACAAGACCGAGTTCAACGAGCACCCTTGGGGCGGGTGGGCTGAGCCGGCCGCCGGGGCGCGTATGCCTGGCGCCGCCAGCCGGTGGAGCGCAGGCAAGGATACTTCGTTTGTGCCGCTGCGACCCGAACTCGTGGTGGAGGTGGCCTATGACTTCATGGAAGGCGACCGTTTCCGCCACACAACCCAGTTCCGCCGTTGGCGGCCCGACCGCGAGCCGGAAAGCTGCACCTACGCGCAGCTGGAGGAATCGGCCGACTATGACCTGGGCGAGATCCTGCCGCTGGGGGAGTGAGGATCAGGGGGAGTGAGAAACCGGCGCGGGCTTCCCCGGAGTCGCCCGGTTGAGTCCTACTCTTCGTGTCCTTGGTCCATGCTCATCTGGTCTTCGGCGGGCGGCGTTTCACCAGGGGGCACGCCGCCTCCGGGTTCGAGGCCGGTGATGTTTCCCTCGAGCGGGTCCGGGTTCGCCGAGGCCGCGGGATCGTCTTCCTTCTCCTCCTCCTGCGGTTCCACAGGCTCCTCGGTGCCCTGAGCTCCAAACGTCTTGGGATCGTCTTCCGGATCGTACGTAGTCATGGCATTCCCTTTCTAAGCGCACTTAGTATTGGGTCGTCCGGCCAGCGTAGTCCCGGCGTGCGGACCCGACAAGGGGCACCCAAGGCGAGCTCCGGCGTCGTCACTGTCCGCACGTTTGCGGCACAGCATCAGCCCGCGGGTTCGTCCTCGCCGCCCGCCTCGCTGCCGGCCTCGTGCGAACGCTTCTGAGTTTCCAGCCAGGACATAATGTCGGCGAGGCGGATTCGCCGGTGGGTGCCGCGATACTCGACAGGGATCTCCCCACGGTCCGTCATGTTGCGCAAATACGTGTGCGAGATACCGGCGAGCTCGGCGGCGCGGGACGTCGTGAGCATTTCCTCGACGCTGCTGACCGTTACCGACTCGCCGCGGGACAGCCGGCCAAGGAGGTCGATGACGGCGTCCTTCGCCTGCTCGGGCAGCCGGTGGACCGTGCCGTCCACGAAAACAGTGATGTCGTTGCTGTCCTGGAGTGCGCGGGCCAGGTTCCGCGCGTCGTCGGCGGGAAGCCCGGGAGTCACGCGGGGAGCTATCAATGCCATGGCAGAAGCCTAGTCTGCGAGGGACCGCGTGTTAGATTCGCGCCTATGGTCAACTCCCCAGCGAATCCGGATCCCGCCCACAGGGTGGCCACGGCAATCGAACTGCTCGTGCGGCAAGGCTACGATTCCACCTCCGTGGGCGATCTCGCCGGCGCCACCGGAATGAGCCGCAGCACTTTCTTCCGGAAGTTCGGCTCCAAGGAGGACATCGTTTTCGCGGACCACGACCGCATTCTGGAGAAGGTTCGGGAGGAACTTTCGCGAACGTCGAAGGACCCCTTGCGGACTGTGGTGGACGCGGCCCTCCTGGTATTCGAGCATCATGTGGGCAATCGGGAAACGTCGTTGGCGCGCTACGAACTCCTGCAGCAGGTTCCCGCCCTTCGTGACCGTGAGCTCGTCATGACCCATCGCTACCAGAGGGCCTTTCGAAGCTACCTTCGCGGGGCGTTGCCGGAGGCGGGGAATCGGGAAGTGATCGCCGTGACCTTCGCCGCATCCGTAGTGGCCTTGCACAACAGCGTCTTGCGGGAGTGGCTGCGGTCGGGGACGGAAGAGGACTTGACTCGCCGGCTGGCGCGGGATTTGGGAATACTCGCGGACACTTTCGCCGGCCTCCTCCGCGGGTCTGATGGGCCGGGATCGACGCCAGCCGGGCGTGCCGCCGTCGTCGTGACAGTCCTGGAACGTGCGGCGGACAACGAGGCGATCCTCCAGGCCGTCCGCGAGGCTTTGGGGTAGCGAGTTTTTCGCCCCGGGCGGCTGTGGGCGCGTCGATTGTGCTGGATCATTCGGGTTTCCATCGAAAGATGCGCCGGCTTTTAGCGGTTTCCCCGGCGTACCTGAGGGAATGATCCAGCAGAATGTCGACCTTGGTACTCGATTCCTTGACATGAAACTCAGTCCCATTGCATGCTGGGAGTCGCACAGCCGCCGTCCCCCAGCCAGGAGTTCCCATGACCATGACGTCCCATGCCGCCTCCCCGGAACCCGGAGGCACTCTTCCGGCGGACTTTTCGCTGAGCCCCGAGTTCCCCGTTGGAACCATGGAGCCGGAATATGCCCTCGACGAGCCACTTGACCCTGATCCGGCGGGCGTTTTCAGGCGCATGAACGCCGAGGACCTCGCCTACCGGGACCGCGCCCGGAACTTCGTCCAGGAGGAAGTCCTCCCCACCATCGCCGGGTATTGGGAGCGCGCCGAATATCCCCTGCACCTGGTGAAGAAGCTTGGCGAACTGGACCTGCTGCGGGATGGAATCGAGGTGGAAGGCTATCCGGCGATGAGCAAGACCGCCGCCGGCCTCGTCACGATGGAACTGAGCCGCGGGGACGGCTCGATTGCCACAGCAGTTGCAGTCCAAGGTGGTTTGGCCCTGCGTTCCGTCGCCGAGTGCGGCTCGCCCGAGCAGCAGGCACGCTGGCTTCCTGCGCTTTCCCAAGCCCGCGAATTTGGTGCGTTTGCCTTGACCGAGCCGGCACATGGATCGGATTCGGTTGGATTGGAGACCACGGCCAGGGCGGTCGAGGGCGGCTATCTCCTCAATGGCGAGAAGAAATGGATCGGCAACGGCTCCGTCGGCGGCGTAACAGTGGTCTGGGCGCGGGGCGAGGACGGGCAGGTCCACGGATACCTGGTTCCACAAAATTCGCCCGGCTACACGGCCAAGACCATCGAAGGGAAGCTGTCACTGAGGGCCATTTGGCAGGCGCACATCAGGCTCGAGAATGTCTTCGTGCCGGCCGAAAACGTGCTCCCAGGTGCCCAGAGTTTCAAGGATACGGCGCGTGTCCTGCTGGCGACCCGGCTGGGCGTGGCTTGGTCCGCCGTCGGGCACGCCACTGCCTGCTACGAGACGGCAGTCCAGTACGCAGCCCAGCGCCGGCAGTTCGGGCGACCGCTCGCGGCCTCGCAAATCGTGCAGGAACGGCTCGCGCGCATGCACTCCGAACTCGCGACGATCCAGCTCATGGTGACCCAAATGACGGGGTTGGACGAAGAAGACATCCTGACACCCGCACAGGCTGCCCTCGCCAAATTCACCTGCACGCGGACTGCCCGCAGTATTGCCGCCAACGCCCGGGACCTCCTGGGCGGCAACGGCATCCTCTTGGGTAACCGCGTGGCACGGCATTTCGCGGATATCGAAGGCATCCATACCTACGAAGGCACGGAGACGGTCCAGGCCTTGATTATCGGCCGCTCCATTACCGGACTATCCGCGTTCGCCTAGCCGGCCCAAGCCCCAGGACGCTCGCTCACGTATGCCGCGTTTCGACGCGACGCTCGCTCACGTATGCCCCGTTTTAGAGCGACGCTCGCTCACGTATGCCCCGTTTTAGAGCGACGCTCGCTCACATATGCGCCCGCGGGAATGTTTCCTTCAAATGATCTGCAGGAGCGTTCGCCCTTTAAGGCACATACGTGAGTGAGGATCGACGAAAGGGCCGCCAAAGGTGAGAGGGCGTCGGAGGGGGCTACACCGCGTCGAGGTCGGTCTCCAGCAACGTCACTAGCGATTCCAGTGCAGCATCCGCGCCGTCGCCCTCGGCCCGAAGCACAACGACATCCCCTTTCGCGGCGCCGAGGGTCATGAGCGAAAGGATGCTGGCGGCGTCGAGCGCGTCATCGGCGGGAGCTCCCGCCATCGCGATGGTCACGTCAACAGGGGATTCTCCCGCCGCCTCGGCGAAGAGCGCGGCGGGGCGGGCGTGCAAGCCGGAGCGGCTGGCGATGGTTGCGGTACGTTCGGGCATCGTTTTTCCATTGCTCGTGCAGTCAGGTGGGCAAGCTTGCGGTAGGTGGCCTAGAGCCCGAGTTCCTCGAGGATGGGCAGCTTGGCGCGGACCCAGGCTTTGGCGTCGAGGGCGTCGGGCGCGCTGAGTGCCAGCCGCGCAAGTTCCCGGGCCTGCTCGAGTGTCACGGTCTTGAGTACGGTGCCCACCGCGGCCAGGGAGCGGGCGGTCATGGACAGAGTGGACACGCCCAGCCCAACAAGTACGACGGCGAGTGCCGGGTCGGCGGCCGCCTCGCCACAGACTCCAACGGGTTTGTTGTGGCCCTCTTCGGCCGCGCCGGCGACGGTCAGTTGGACCAGGCGCAGGACGGCGGGTTGCCACGGCGTGTTGAGTTCCGCGAGGGGTCCGAGTTGCCGGTCGGCCGCCATGGCGTACTGCGTGAGGTCGTTGGTGCCGAGCGAGGCGAAGCCGACGTGGCGCAACACGGAAGCCGAGGTCAGTGCCGCAGAGGGAACCTCGACCATGACACCGGGGGTCTTGATGCCGGCGGCGTCGCACATTGAAGCGAAGCGTGCG
Source organism: bacterium RCC_150 (assembly GCA_041360635.1). Lineage (GTDB taxonomy): Bacteria > Actinomycetota > Actinomycetes > Actinomycetales > Micrococcaceae > Arthrobacter. Next base: position 23,036 of record JBFUPP010000019.1, read on the forward strand.
GCCTCGGCGGGGGTGGAAATCATGGGAGCCATCACCCAAACGTCGGCCTTGGAGTCCAGGGCGGCCGCGGCGATGGCCTGGAGTTGGCGCTCCAAGACTCCGGGTGTGGTGAAGTCGGTGCGGTAACCCCGCACGCCGAGGGCCGGGTTGGGCTCGGTGGCGTCGGTGAGGAACGGCAGGGGTTTATCGGCGCCTGCGTCGAGCGTCCTGAGGACCACCTTCTTGCCAGGGAAGGCGTCGAACACGCCCTTGTACGCGACCGCTTGCTCTTCGACGGTCGGCTCGGTGTCTCGTTCCAGGAAGCAGAATTCCGTGCGGAAGAGCCCGACGCCCTGGGCGCCCAGGGCCGCAGCAGCGGCAGCGTCCTTGGCCCCGCCCACATTGGCGAGAAGCGGTACGAGGTGTCCGTCCGCCGTCGTGCCGTTTCCGTCGAAGACCGCAAGCGTTGCGGCATTTTCTGCCCAGGCGAGGGCGGCGTTGCGCTGCGCTTCGGAGGGGTCGACGGACAGGGATCCCGCGGCGCCGTCCACGAAGACCTCGGTGCCGTCCGGGATGTCGTCCACGCCGCGGGCTGCGACGACGGCCGGCAGCCCGAGCGAGCGCGCGATGATCGCCGTGTGGGACTGCGGTCCGCCGCCGGACGTTACGAGCGCCGTCACGATCTCGGGGTCCAGGGTCGCGGTGTCAGCGGGTGCGAGGTCTTCGGCGACGAGGATGAAGGGAGTCGCCGATGCCGGGATCCCGGGGGCCGGGACGCCGCGGAGTTCGGCGACAATCCGGGCGCGGACGTCCAGGACGTCGGTGGCGCGCTCGGCCATGTAGCCGCCGAGGTTGTGCAGCATTTCCGAAACGGAGGCGCCGGCTTCCCAAATGGCGCGTTCCGCGGAGGTGCCGCCGTTGATGAGTTTGGTGGCGGATTTCAGGAGCATGGTGTCCTTGGCCATGAGCGCGGTGGCTTCCAGTACGGCTTTGCCGTCTCCGCTCGCTCGGTCCGCACGTGCCTTGAGTTCGTCATGGACTGATTGGGCAGCCGCTTTGAGGCCGGCCACGGCGTCTTCCGGTGTGGTGGTAGCGGCGAGGCGCTCGCCCGACGGCGGTTCGCTGACTGGCTTGGGCATCTGGCGGACAGTGCCAATGACGCGGCCCGGGCTAACGCCTACTCCTTGGAAATTCTGCACTGAAATCCTCTGTTCCTTGCTCTTGGATCGGACCTGGAGGCTACGGCGCCCCGAGGTCCGAAAAAATCTCCTGTGACTCACTTCATATAGCGTTGCTATAGGTGCTAGGGTAGCGGCTATGAGTTTCGATGACCAGCTTCCGCCCAAAACTCGGCTGCTTCGCGCAGCTGCCGAGTTGCTGGCGAATTCGGACGGGTCACCGGTCTCTACGCGCCAAATCACCAAGCTTGCCGGTGTGACGGCACCCACTCTCTACCACCACTTCGGAGACAAGGAAGGGCTGTTCGACGCTGTTGTTTCAGCCGGCTTCGAGGAGTATGTGGCGGGGGAGCGGGACTTCGCGCCTTCAGGCGAACCCCTGGAGGATGTCCGGCGGATGTGGGACAACCACGTCAAGTTCGGGCTCACACAACCGCACCTATACCTCGTCATGTTCGGCAACATCCGTCCCGAGAGCCGCCCGTCCATCGTGGCTGATGCAGAAGCGCTTTTGGAGGAAATGCTGAACAAGGCAGCAATTGCCGGGCAGATCAACGTACCCCCGCGCGAAGCCGCAAGGAGCATCCTCGCGGCCAACGTGGGAGTGACGCTCATGCTCATTGCCGAGCCTTTGGAAGACCGGAATCTGGAGCTCTCCACCATGACCCGGGATTCCATGATTTTCGCTGTGTCCACGGAAACCGCCCGTGGCGCCGCAACGGACGACTCCGGCAAGTCGTCGGTTGTCGTTGCGGCAATCGCCCTGAATGCGGCACTGCAGGCCTCCCATTCGGACCAACTTTCCAGTTCGGAGCTGAAGCTTTTCCTTGAATGGCTTCATCGAATCTCCAGCAGCTCCTAAAGCTGTCCCCTTTCGATAGACATCGACTGATCCTGCACTGATGCGGGACCAACGTTAGGAATTCACATGGCAACAGAGACAGTTGCGAAGCCGCGCACCAGCGTGCGCGTTGGTGTCCAAAAGTTCGGCACATTCCTTTCCGGCATGATCATGCCCAACATCGGCGCCTTTATCGCGTGGGGCATCATCACCGCCCTCTTCATCAAGACCGGCTGGCTGCCCGTCCCCGTACTCGGCGGCTTCGGCAACGACGCCGCGGGTGCGCCCAACGTGGGCCTCGTTGGCCCCATGATCACCTACCTGCTGCCGCTCCTGATTGCCTACACAGGCGGTCGGAACGTGTACGGGGCGCGCGGTGGAGTTGTGGGCGCTATCGGAACCATGGGCGTGATCGTTGGTGCCGGCATTCCGATGTTCATCGGTGCCATGATCATGGGCCCCCTCGGCGGCTGGACGATGCAGAAGATCGACTCAATCTGGGAGGGCAAGATTCGGCCCGGCTTCGAGATGCTGGTGAACAACTTCTCGGCCGGTATCTGGGGCGCCCTGCTTGCCATGCTCGGCTTCTTCGGTATTTCTCCGGTGGTCACCAACTTCAGCACGGCGGCCGGCAATTTCGTCCAGTTCCTGGTGCACAACGGACTCCTTCCGCTGACCAGCATCTTTATCGAACCCGCCAAGGTCCTCTTCCTCAACAACGCAATCAACCACGGCGTGCTGACCCCCCTGGGCATCCAGCAGTCCCTCGACCAGGGCAAGTCCATCTTGTTCCTGCTCGAAGCCAACCCCGGCCCGGGAGCCGGACTTCTCCTCGCCTACATCTTCTTTGGACGCGGGGCAGCGAAGGCCTCTGCACCTGGCGCTTTGATCATCCAGTTCCTTGGCGGGATCCATGAGATCTACTTTCCGTACGTCCTGATGCGCCCTCTGCTGATCCTCGGAACCATCGCCGGCGGCATGACCGGCATTGCGACTCTCGCGATCACGAACTCCGGCCTCGTGGCTCCGGCAGCACCGGGATCCATCTTCGCAGTCGTTGCCCAGACATCCCGAGACAGCTATGTGGGCGTCATCTTGTCGGTCATCCTGGCAGCGACGGTATCGTTCCTGGTCTCCTCGTTGATTCTCCGCACCACGCATCACAGCGACGAGGTTGACCTTGGCGCAGCCACGTCCAAGATGGAAGAACTCAAGGGCAAGAAGAGTTCCGTTTCCTCGGCTTTGATAGGCACCGGCGGCGGAACCGCCCTCATGACGCGGCCTATCCAGAACATCGTGTTCGCGTGCGACGCCGGCATGGGATCCAGCGCCATGGGCGCCTCGGTGCTGCGCAACAAGATCAAGGCCGCCGGCTTCCCGGACGTGAAGGTCACCAATGCATCCATCGCCAACCTGAGCGACACTTACGACGTCGTCGTCACGCACCAAGATCTGACGGAGCGAGCCCGCCCGGCCACCGCCAGCGCAGTGCACGTGTCCGTGGACAACTTCATGAACAGCCCGCGATATGACGAAATCGTCGACCTCGTCAAGAGCAGCAACGAAGGTCCGGGGGAGGGTACGACGACGGCCGGAACCGAGGCTGGCACCGCACCCGCCGCTACCGCCACCGCTGCGGGGGCCGCCGTCGGGCAGCACGCCGCACCGTCCGCCGTCGGGGGCAAGGAAGTCCTGCTTCCCGAAAGCGTGATCCTCAACGGCACCGCCACGGACCGCGACTCGGCGATCGACGAAGCCGGCAAGCTCCTGCTGGACCGCGGCGCCGTGGACATCAGCTACGTCCACGCCATGCACCAGCGCGAGGAATCGGTGTCCACGTACATGGGCAGCTTCCTGGCCATCCCGCACGGCACGAACGCGGCAAAGGACCACATCCTGCACTCCGGTGTATCGATCGTCCGCTACCCGCAGGGTATCGACTGGGGCGGCAAGCAGGTCAAGTTCGTGGTCGGCGTCGCGGGCGTCAACAACGAACACCTGCACATCCTGTCCTCCATCGCCAAGATCTTCACGGACAAGGCGCAGGTGGCAAAGCTTGAGCAAGCCACCTCGGTGGACGAAGTGCTGGACATGTTCGGAAAGGTCAACGCGTAGTGAAGGCAGTTCATTTTGGGGCCGGGAACATCGGCCGGGGATTCGTCGGCCTGCTTCTGCACGAAGCCGGGTACGAAGTGGTCTTCGCCGATGTCGCGGATGCACTGATTAGCCAGCTCGCCGCCGCTTCCTCTTATGAGGTCCATGAGGTTGGCGAAAACGCGGCGGTCAAGACCGTGTCCGGGTTTCGTGCCCTGAATTCGAGCTCCGAAGAGGCAGCCGTCGTCGCGGAAATTGCGACGGCGGACCTCGTCACCACGGCGGTCGGGCCGCACATCCTCAAGTTCGTGGCGCCCGTGATCGCGCAGGGCCTCGCCGCACGGGCCAGCGGCTCACAGTCGCTGGCGCCGCTTCAGGTGATGGCCTGCGAGAACGCCATCAACGCCACCGACCTGCTGCACACGGAAGTCCGGGCGGCGTGGAACGGCGCGGCCGAGGAGCTCTCCTCGGTTGCGGTGTTCGCCAACACCGCCGTGGACCGGATCGTGCCGAACCAGGCGCCGGGGCAGGGCTTGGACGTCACGGTCGAGACCTTCTACGAGTGGGTCATCGACCGGACCCCTTTCGGCGACGCTGCTCCGGTCATCCCGGGCGCGACCTTCGTGGACGAACTCGCACCGTACATCGAGCGCAAGCTGTTCACGGTCAACACCGGGCATGCTTCCGCTGCATATTTTGGCTATGCGGCCGGCTTGGAGAAGATTTCCGACGCCATGGCCGATCCTTCGGTCGCGTCCCGGGTGCGCGCGGTCCTGGAGGAAACCAAGACGCTGCTGGTTGCCAAGCACGAGTTCGTCGAAGCGGAGCAGGAAGCGTATGTCCAGAAGATCCTGTCGCGCTTCACGAACCCGTACCTCCCTGACACCGTGAACCGTGTGGGCCGTGCCCCGCTGCGGAAGCTCGGCCGGCACGAACGGTTCGTCGGGCCTGCCGCCGAACTCGCCGAACGAGGAGTCACGCCGGTCGCGTTGCTCGACGCGATGTCCGCCGCCCTCCGTTTTGACGACGGCGCTGACGACGAGGCCGTGGAACTCGCCCGAATGCTCGCGGAGATGGATGCGGCCGAGGCCGTCGAACGCATCACCGAACTTCCGCCGGCGCACCCGCTGTTTCCGCAGGTGCAGAAGCTGATAGAAGACCGGCAGGCCGAGTCCTAAACCCGCCCGCCCTCCCGACGCTCGCTCACCTTTGGTCGGTTTTCCTTGGGCGCCCGATCACTTTTGGGTCGTTTTAGGTGAACGCTCCTGCAGAGCCTGGCGTAGAGGGGCCGACGTCGAACTTTCCTGCACAAGAATGATGTGCAGGAGGGTTCCGTCTTTGACGCCTATAGGTGAGCGCGCGTCGGCCGGGAGGGGGCCTATAGGTGAGCGCGCGTCGGGTTAACGGGCGACGGCGGCCGTTTCGGTTTCGGCCATAGCTTTCCATTCCGCGACCCGCGCCTGGTGCAACGGCGACTTCCGGACCACGGCGTAGGCCACGGCCAGGATGGCGAACCAGATTGGCGTGACAAGCAGGGCCGTGAGCGTATCGGGCTGCGTTGTCAGCGCCCAGACAAGGAAGCCGAAGAAGGCAAAGACCACCCACACCATCACGATTCCGCCGGGCATCTTGAATGGGGACGAGGCGTGCAAATGCGGCCGGCGCTTCCGGTACACGAGGTAGCTCGCCAGGATGATGGACCACACGAACATGAAGCAAACGGCGGAAACGGTGGTCACCATGTCGAAGGCCGCGCCGATGTCCTTGCCCGCGTAGAGGAGCGCGACGCCGGCCAGCAGCAGCACGCAGGACAGGAACAGCGCGTTTTGTGGAACCTTCCGCGTTGAGAGGCGGCCGAACACCTTGGGGGCATCGCCGTCGTTCGCGAGGCCGAACACCATGCGCGAGGTCGAGTAGATTCCCGAGTTCGCCGAGGACATCGCTGACGTCAGGACAACGAGGTTCACTACGGTCGCCGCGATGCCCAGGCCTGCCAGGGAGAACATGGCGATGAAGGGGCTGTGGCCTGCCTTGAACTCGGTCCAAGGGATGACGGACATCAGGATGATCAGCGCACCGACGTAGAACAGCATCACGCGGACAGGGATGGCGTTGATGGCGCGTGGCAGGTTGTGCTCCGGGTTCTTGGTCTCGGCAGCGGCTGTGCCCACGAGTTCGATGCCCACGAACGCGAAAACAGCAATCTGGAAGCCGGCAACAAAGCCCATGAACTCCTTGGGGAAGAAGCCGCCGTGGGTCCAGAGGTTGGTGAAGCCCGCTGTTCCGGAGCCTGACTGGAAGCCGGTCCCGATCATTACGAGGCCGACGATGACCAGGGCCGCGATGGCGATGATCTTGATGAGCGCGAACCAGAATTCCGTCTCGCCGAAGGCTTTCACCGTGGGCAGGTTCAGCAGGAGCAGGATGACGATGGTCCCGAGGCCGGGAATCCAGAGCGGCACGCCTGGCCAGAGCTCATTGGCGTAGCCGGCGATCGCGATGACGTCTGCGACGCCCGTCACGACCCAGCAGAACCAGTAGGTCCAGCCGGTGAAAAAGCCCGCCCAGGGTCCAAGGAGGTCGCCGGCGAAGTCGCTGAACGACTTGTAGTTCAGGTTGGACAGGAGGAGCTGTCCCATGGCGCGCATGACGAAGAACAGCATGAAGCCGATGATCATGTAAACGAAGATCACGGACGGCCCGGCCACGGAGATGGTCTTGCCCGAGCCCATGAACAGCCCTGTCCCGATGGCGCCGCCGATGGCAAGCAACTGGATGTGGCGGTTGCTCAGGGAGCGGGCCAGGTGCGGCTCGCTTTCGTTGCTGGAGGCGATGCGTTGCCCCGCAGTTGTGTGGTCAGACATGTCTACGTCCTTTGGGTGATTCGCCGCAAGGGTGATGTGGCTAACAATTCGGCTAGTCAAAGGTAGCGTGAACCCTTCTAAAAGTTGTGATTGATCGTTTCACTCAAAATCATGCGCCCAGGCCTTGTTACTTAGGCACCCTAACTGTTAGGATGCCTAAGTATGAACACCCTTCAGGTCGATAAGACGCTCCTCGCCCTAGCGCAGTCATTCCGGGAAGCCATGAGGCAGAGCGTCTACCTCCTGCGCCGGCTCGATTCCGAGGAACAGCTCAGCTCCGCGCAACTTGGGGTGCTGAAGATGGCGCTCGACGGCGGTGCCCGGGTCGGCGCTATTGCCCGGAACCTTGGAGTCAAGGTCCCCAGCGCAACGGAGCAGATCATCAAGCTTGAGCGCGCGGGCCTGGTCCAGCGGGAAGCGGACCCGGACGACTCCCGCGCCGTCCGCGTCGCGGCGACAGCGGCAGGACGGTCCGCCGTCGAACATGCCGACCAGCGGCGCAACGAATTCATCGCCGGCATCCTCGGCACCCTGACCCAGGCGGAACGCGACGTCATTGAAGCCGCCCTCCCGGTGTTCGACAAGATTGCCGGCCTCAACGACCCAGTCCAGAACTAAGCGGTTTCAACAACTTCAATCCCAGACCAAGAAACCTAGGAGAGCACTCCATGAAAGGCCAGCTCGCAGGTCAACTGCAGCCAGCGGAAGAAACCTTCGAGGCCGAGAAGGCCTCGTTCCTCAAGCAGCCCAAGGCCGTGTGGGCCACGGCCCTCGCCGCCGTCTTCGCTTTCATGGGCATCGGCTTGGTGGACCCGATCCTGCCGGCCATTGCCAAGAACCTCCAAGCCAGCCCAAGCCAGGTGTCCTTGCTCTTCACGAGCTATTTCCTGGTGACCGCCGTCGCCATGCTCATCACCGGCTTCGTCTCGTCCCGGATCGGTGGCAAGAAGACGCTCATGATCGGCCTCGCGCTGATCGTGGTCTTCGCTTCGCTGTCCGGTATGTCCGGGAGCGTGGCTGAGCTGGTGGGATTCCGCGCCGGATGGGGGCTCGGGAACGCGCTCTTCGTAGCCACAGCGCTCGCCGTGATTGTGGGTGTCGCGAGCGGTGGAACCGGGACCGCGATCATCCTCTATGAAGCAGCACTTGGACTGGGCATCTCCCTCGGCCCGCTGCTCGGAGCCCTTCTGGGCGGTTGGCAGTGGCGGGCGCCGTTCTTCGGCACCGCGGTCCTCATGGCCGTCTCCTTCATCGCATTGCTGGCGCTCCTGCCGAAGACCCCGGCTCCGGCCAAGAAGGCCCGGCTGCGGGACCCGCTCCTCGCGCTCGGACACAAAGGGCTGCGGACCACGGCGGCAAGCGCCCTCTTCTACAACTACGGGTTCTTCACCATCCTCGCCTTCACCCCCTTCATCCTGGGGATGGACGCCTATGGAATCGGTGCCGTGTTCTTTGGCTGGGGCGTCGCAGTAGCCGTATTCTCGGTCTTCATCGCGCCCGTACTGCAGCGTCGCTTCGGCACCACGAACGTCCTGCTCGGCACGCTTGCCGCGCTCCTGCTGGACCTCGTGGGACTGGGACTGTCGGCCGGACACTCGGTGAGCGCCGTCGTCGTACTGGTCATTGCGGCAGGCGCCCTCTTAGGCATCAACAACACGCTCTACACGGAATTGGCGATGGAGGTCTCCGATTCCCCGCGCCCGGTAGCCTCGGCCGGCTACAACTTCGTGCGTTGGATGGGTGGCGCCCTGGCTCCCTTTGTGGCAGCGCAGCTGGGTGAACACTTCGGTCCGCAGGTCCCGTTCTTCGCCGCGGCACTCGCCTTGGCCTGCGCGGTCCTCGTTGCCCTCGGCGGGCGCCGCTTCCTGAAGTCGCACGAGCCGCACCTCGTGTAACCCGCAGGCTACTTGCGCTCGGTGAGCACCAGCTCTGCCGGAATGTGACCCTTCGGGACGAACAGGGTCTCGGCTTGCTCAAGGGACATGCCATTGGTTTCGGGCACCTTGAACAGCACAAAGAAGTACGACGCCGATGCGAACAACGCGTACATGGCATATGTCAGCGGCAGCGAACCTGCCGCCATGATCGGGAAGCTCAGGGTGATGGCAAAGTTCGCGATCCACTGGGCCGCGGCCGCCAATCCAAGGGCCCGGGCACGGATCCGCGAGGGGAAGATTTCGCCGAGGAGCACCCATACCAGCGGACCCCACGAGGCGCCGAAGCTCACCACGAAAACGTTGGCGGCCACAAGGGCCACGGGTCCCCAGGCGCCGCTCAACGAGACCTCCGAGCCGGTGCCTGTGGAGGAAGAGAACGCCAGGGCCATTGCGCCCAGGGACACCGCCATGCCGACCGAGCCGACCAGCAGGATGGGCCTGCGGCCAACCCTGTCTACAAGGGCGATAGCCACCAGGGTGACCAGGATGTTCGTCACGGATGTTGCCACGGAAATGGCCAGCGAATCCTGCTCCTGGAAGCCGACAGCCTTCCATAGCGTGGTGGAGTAGTAGAAGATCACGTTGATTCCGACGAACTGTTGCAGCACGGACAGGATGATGCCGATCCACACCACGGGGTGCAGGCCGAGGGCGTTGCCCCGCAGGGATCCCTTCCGGGTGGAGAGCTTGTCCTGCTGGATTGAGTCGCGGATTTCCCGGATGTGGCGCTCGGTATCGTCGCCGGGAATCAGGGCGTCGAAGATCTTCCTGGCCGTGTTTTCCTCGCCGTTGAGGACCAGGAAATGCGGCGATTCGGGCAGCCGGAACGCGATCAGGCCGTAGACCGCCGCGGGCACGGCACAGGCTATGAACATCCACCGCCACGCCTCGATTCCGAACCAAAAGCCCTGGTGGGCGCTGCCTGCGGATGTTGCGAGTACGGCGTCGGACAGCAGGGCGGCGAAGATTCCTGTAGTGATGGCGAGCTGCTGCAGCGACGCAAGCCTGCCACGGATCTGGCGCGGGGAGATTTCCGAGATATAGGCCGGAGCGATCACCGAAGCCAGCCCGATTCCAAGGCCGCCCACGAGCCGCCAAAAGACGAGGTCCCAAACGCTGAACGCCAAGCCGGTTCCGATGGAGCTGACCAGGAAGAGGCCCGCGCCCAGTTTCATAGCGGGAATGCGGCCGTAGCGGTCCGCCACCTTGCCGGCCAGATAGGCGCCGGCTGCGCACCCGAGAAGGGCGATCGCTACTGCGAAGCCGGTGACAGCCTCACTCAGCATGAATTCGTCCTTCATGGCGTCGACCGCACCGTTGACCACCGATGAGTCGAAGCCAAAGAGAAAGCCACCCACGGCACCGGCAACGGCTAAGCCAATGACCTTTCGGGGAACACCGGAACGGCTTTCGGAGCTGGGTTTGGGCATGGCTCTCCCTTGAGGAAATCGCGTGGATCTGTGCGGCGCGGGCATCGTCGGCAGCTCATCCGACGGAATCGCCGGCGCACTCAGGGTAAACAGTGTGGCACGCCACAAGCGGGGAATTCCAATCAATGACGCGGCCCCGCAAGTGTCACTCCACGCATGCTTTCATGCCGCCGTCGTGCGCAAAACCCCGAAAAGTCGGGGAACAGCAACGGCAGGCAGTCCAAAAGACTGCCTGCCGTGACAGGGCCTGCTGTGATGAGGCGGGAACCTAGTGCGCGGACACCGATTCCTTCGCTGCCGCCTTCGGGTCGGTCAGCTTCTTGTTGGGCAAGGCGAAGCTGATCAGGAACGCGAGCCCGGTCAGGGCAGCGGCCGTCAGCATGACGCCGTCGATCGCCTGGGCGAAGCCTTCGGTGATGGGCCGGGTGAGGACCGGATTGGCGTGGTGCAGCCAACTGGTGTCGTTGAGCGAATCGTTCGATGCGCCGTTCTTGAAGAAGTCGTACAGCTTTGCGTTGGCCGGATCGGCGGCAACGGCCGGATCCTTGAGTACCTTGAGGTAGTCCGCGCTGCCCAGCGCGTCCTTCATCCCCGTGGCAATCTTGTCCGCGGCCAGGCTGAAGAGCATCGAGATGAACACGGCGGTACCGACGGCGCCGCCCATCGAACGGAAGAAGGCCGCTGTAGAGGTGCCCACGCCCATGTCCTTGGCGGGAACCGAGACCTGCATGGCGAGCGTGAGCGGCTGCATGCAGAAGCCCAGGCCCATGCCGAAGAAGACGGCGATCAGGCCGGGGACCCAGAGTCCGGTGTCCACGCCCAGCGACAGTCCCATCACAACCGCCGCCGCAGTCAGGATCGCCGTGCCTAGGATCGGGAAGATCCGGAAAACGCCCGACGCCGAGATGGTGCGTCCCGCCGTAATGGAACCAAAGAGGATGCCCACCGTGAAGGTGATCATCATGAGGCCGGCCTCGGTGGGAGTGAGCCCCTTGACCAGCTGGAGGTACATGGGGAGCATCGCGATGGCGCCGAACATGCCGATACCGATGATGAAGTTCAGCAGCGAGGACAGGCCAAAGGTGATGTTGCCGAAGAGTCGCAGGGGAATCAGGGCGTAGTCGCCCGCGCGCTTCTCAACGAGCAGGAACGCGACGATGCCCACGAATCCCAGGCCGTAGCAGATCCAGGAGTTGCCGGAGGTCCAGCCCCAGCTCCGGCCCTGTTCGGCCACGAGCAGCAGCGGCACGATCGCGAGGGTGATCGCCGCGGCGCCCCAGTAGTCGATCTTCTGCTTCACGTGCTTTGCGGGCAAGTGCAGGAACATGAACACGACCACCAGTGCGGCCAGGCCGATTGGCAGGTTGATGAAGAAGACCCAGCGCCAGCCATCGAAGCCGAGGATGTTCGAGGCTCCGGCGAACGCACCGCCGATCACCGGACCAAGCACGGAGGAAACGCCGAAGACGGACATGAAATAGCCCTGGTATTTGGCTCGGTCCTTGAGGGCGACGATGTCACCGATGATGGTCAGCGCGAGGGCCAGCAAACCACCGGCGCCCATGCCCTGGATGCCTCGCGCGATGGCGAGCTCGGTCATGGAGTGCACGGAGCCCGCGTACAGGGAGCCAACCAGGAAGATCAGGATCGCGGCCAGGTAGAGGGGCCGGCGGCCGAAGATGTCGCTCAGCTTGCCATACAGCGGGGTGCTCACCGTGGAAGTGATGAGGTAGGCGGTAGTGGCCCAGGCCTGCAGGGACAGGCCGTCGAGGTCGTTGGCAATGGTGTAGATGGAGGTCGACACAATGGTCTGGTCCAGCGAAGACAGGAACATGCCGAGCATGAGGCCCACCATGACGGTAAGCGTCTGACGGTGCGTCAGGACCTCGCCGGCGGCCCGAACGGGCGTGGTTTTGGACATTGCTTCTCCAAGGGTGGCAGAAAAGGGAATAAGCAGGATAGTTGCTTTCAGTAACTATCCTAATCGCTGATCTATTCCCTGTCGCACCCAGCGTGGAAAATGACTAGCGTTCCACGAGAATCCCGTCGGGATCGCAGTAAATCATGGTGCCGGGATCGATGTGGACCCCATCGATGACCACCGGAATGTCCACTTCGCCGCGGCCCACCTTGGAGCTTTTCTTCGGATTGCTTCCCAGGGCCTTCACGCCGAGGGGCAATTTCGCGATTGCCAGCCGGTCCCGGATTGCGCCGTTGATCACGACGCCGGCCCAGCCGTTCGCGACCGCGCTCGCGGCGATGATGTCCCCCATCAGGGCTGTGCGCAGCGAGCCGTAGCCATCTACTACCAGCACGGCGCCTTCGCCGGGCGTGGCAAGGACCGTCTTCACCAAGGCGTTGTCCTCGAAGCACTTGATGGTGCGCACTGGGCCGCTGAAGTGCGAAACGCCGCCGAGGTCCTGGAACTGGAGGGCTATCGATTCGAGGTCTTCGCCACGCTCGTCGTACAGGTCGGCAGTGTTGATGGGGTTCACTGGCTGGGTCATTCGTTGATCCTCCTCGGTCCGATGGAGTTACCCTAACCCGTGCGGAGTCGGCGTCCGGAGTCGGCTGGCGGTGGGCGTATTCCGTTATCCACATAGCACGCATTCATGGGGCGTCCCCGGAGCGGCGCCGCGTTAGGCTGAATCCACACGTCCAAACGTCAGGGTCCATGCGCTAGGGGAGCACTTATGAGCCTGTCCGATCTTCCTGGCCTCCCGGAGCGCCCAGCAATAAATGACGCCCGCCCAGGAAGCGGTTCCTCCTCCGGGAGTCCGACGACGGCGCTCGCCGAGCCCGTGGAGCGTGTCCGTGCCCTGTGGGTCACCGGTGTGGTGCTCGCGAATGTGGGCATCAACGCTGCCTTCTTCGGGCCCATCCAAGTGCTTCTTGGCCAACAAGCCATCCATTTCGACGAAGGCCAGAAGGAAGCCATCCTCGCGCTCGTCACAGGTTGCGGCGCCGCCGTGTCCCTCGTGGCAAACCCGTTGTTTGGAGCATTTAGCGACCGAACCACATCCCGCTTCGGACGACGCGCGCCCTGGGTGCTCGTCGGTGCGATCCTGGGGGTCGCCGCTTTGCTTGGCCTGGCCGGGGCGCCGAATGTCGCGACCATGACCATCCTCTGGTGCCTGGTGCAGGCAGGCTGCAACGGAGCCTATGCAGCACTGACGGCCGCCATCCCGGACCGGGTGCCCGTTCCGCAGCGCGGCACTATCGGGGGTCTTGCGGCTATGGGCCAAACTGTTGGCGTTTTGGCGGGAGCGGTGATTGCTTCAGCCGTGTCGGGAAACTTCGCACTCGGTTATGTTGTCTGTGCGGCGGCGCTGCTGCTCGGCGTCGTGCTGTACCTGTTCAAGAACGATGACGTCCCGCTCCCCCCGGAGGCCCGTATGCCGTTCAGGCTGGCGGCTTTTGCGAAGGGGTTTTGGATTTCACCGGTCCGTTATCCGGATTTTGCCTGGGCATGGCTCACGCGGCTCCTGGTCAATATCGGCAACCACATGGTCACGCTCTACCTGCTGTTTTTTCTCAGGGATGCCGTGCATGTTGAAGTATCCCAGGGCATCAAGCCCGAGTTCGGAGTTCTAATCCTCACCGGCCTCTATGCGGTCATGGTCATCGTTACGAGCGTTATCGGGGGCGCGTTGAGCGACCGCATGGGCAAACGGAAACCGTTAGTGATCGCTTCGTCCGTGGTTATTTCGATCGCCGGCTTCATCCTCGCCTTCGATCCCACCTGGAGCGGAGCCATTGCGGGCGCGGTGGTGTTGGGCATCGGCTTTGGTGCGTACTTGGCGGTCGACTTTGCCCTGATCACCCAGGTCTTGCCCACGGCACTGGACCGTGGCCGGGACCTTGGCGTGATTAATGTGGCCAACTCCTTGCCGCAGGTGGTCGCACCGCTGATCGCGTACCCGTTCGTTGTGTTTTGGGGCGGCTACGTCTCCTTGTTCGTGGCTGCGGCTGTCATTGGTCTGTTGGGGGCGGTGTTCGTGGTGAAGATCAAGGGCGTAGCGTAGGCCGGGCCCTTCTCAGGGAACTGACAACTTACTGCCGTATCATTGTCAGGACCGCGCCCGGCCCGAGATGGCCACGGTCGCCCCCAGAGAACGAAGCCCGAACCAACAGAACGCCGGAAATGTCCGAACCGAACTCCCTGGAACCGTACTCACTCGACCTCGCTGCGGGGCTGCCCAAGATGGCAACCGCTCCCACCACGCCGAGGCAGCAACTGCGCTACGCCCGGATCCTGAAGACAGCTGCGGGATTCGCCCAGCGCCAGTTCGATACCGTGAGCCTTTCCGACGTGTCCACCAGGGCCCACGTTCCACTCGGCACCCTCTACCGCTACTTTCCCTCAACGGTTCACTTGATGCTCGCAGTTTTCCGCCAGCAGCTTCGGGAACTCAACGAGGCCGCAAAGCCTGCCTCCTCCCGCTGCAGCCAACAGGAAATCACTGGCCTCGCCATGGAGATCTTCCACATGCGGGTCATGCAGCCCGCCGTCGAACATTGTTTGTCCCGTACATGGGACACGCGCGACGGCGACATCCCGGTCCTTCTGCGCGATATCGAAAAACTGTCAGCCGAAATGGTCGGTGCAGCCATAGGTGACGCTGGCCGCGGCAGGATTTTGCTGCACGTGGTCAGTGGTCTGGTCCAGTCCGTAAATTGCCGTAGGCTCTCCCTTTTCGATGCCGAGAAGGACCTCAAGAACGCCTGCAAATTGTTTGCGGTCGCGTAGTTTTTCCAAGAAACGGCGTAATCGGTCTAGACCACTACGACCAAAACTATGTGTTTGCGCCTGGAATTCTCTAGGCTTCCTATCAAGCACCTGCCTACGAAGGCGGGAGCCAAGCGGCTAGCAGCCCATATCCGCAGGAGCTCCACAGCACGGACCAACCACCCTTGGCCCGTCACCGAAGCCTCAACACCTGCCCCATTTGTGCCGTGGGTACACGGCTAGCCTGAGGAGACAACGACGTGTCCGTCGAAACCATCACCACCGAACAGAACGTAACTGCCCTGGCACTGAGCGAAGAGGAAATCTTCACCGCCCACGAAGGTGGCAAGCTCTCCGTTTCCAGCACGGTGCCGCTTGCCAACAAGCGCGACCTTTCCATTGCCTACACTCCCGGCGTCGCCGAAGTGAGCCGCGCAATCCACGCCAGGCCTGAACTTGCCCGCACCCACACCTGGGCCGAGCGGCTCGTGGTCGTTGTCAGCGATGGCACGGCAGTCCTTGGACTGGGCGACATCGGGCCCAGCGCCTCCCTTCCCGTCATGGAAGGAAAGTCCGCCCTTTTCAAGGCCTTCGGCGACCTCGACTCCATTCCCCTCGTCCTCAATACGACCAACGTAGACGAGATCATCGAAACCTTGGTCCGCCTGCGCCCCAGCTTCGGTGCTGTGAACCTCGAGGACATCTCGGCCCCGCGTTGCTTCGAGCTCGAAGAGCGGCTCATTGAAGCACTCGATTGCCCCGTGATGCACGACGACCAGCACGGCACCGCCGTCGTCGTCCTTGCGGCCCTCACCAACGCAGCGAAGGTGACCGGCCGCGAACTCGAAGGCCTCAAGGTCGTGGTCTCCGGTGCCGGCGCTGCTGGCATTGCCGTCTCGGAAATCCTCCTGGCTGCCGGTATCAAGGACGTCGTGCTGCTGGATTCCAAGGGCGTCATCAACGCGGAGCGTGCCGACCTCGTGGCCGACGCCGACAGCGTCAAGTCGCGCTTTGCGAAGCGCACCAACCCGCGCGGCATTTCCGGCGGACCCGCCGAAGCCTTGCAGGGCGCCGATGTCTTCATTGGAGTTTCCTCGTCGAAGCTCGCCGAGGAGCACTTGAAGCTCATGAACCAGGACTCGATCGTGTTCGCGCTGTCCAACCCTGACCCCGAAGTCCTGCCCGAGGTCGCCGTCAAGTACGCCGCCGTCGTGGCGACGGGTCGCAGCGACTTCCCGAACCAGATCAACAATGTCCTTGCGTTCCCAGGCATCTTCCGCGGGGCCTTGGATGCGGGCGCACGCCGCATCACGCCCGCCATGAAGATTGCCGCCGCTCAGGCAATCGCGGCCCTTGCCGAGGAAGACCTCTCTGCCGATTACATCGTCCCGAGCCCGCTGGACGCGCGTGTCGCTCCCGCCGTGACGGCTGCGGTCGCGGCAGCGGCCGAGTAGCCCTCCGGCTTCACGCCCAATAGTCGCCGACGGCGACGCTCCCGTGCTGGGGAGCGTCGCCGTCCGTTTTTTCTCCCCACCGGACGCTCGCTCACGTATGTGGGCCTAAGCCCGGGCGCTCGCTCGGGTATGGGGGCCTAAACCGGGACGCTCGCTCGGGTATGTGGGCCTAAACCCGGGCGCTCGCTCGGGTATGTGGGCCTAAGCCCGGACGCTCGCTCACGTATGTGGGGCCAACCCGGACGCTCGCTCACGTATCGCGGCGCCCCTCTACGTCAGGCCATTTATGTGAGTGAGGATCGGGTGAAAAGGCGATTCATGTGAGTGAGGATCGGGTGAAAAGGCCATTTATGTGAACGCGCGTGTGTAGCCCGGGCCCACCTAGACTTGGGCCATGAACGCCGAGCAAGTTGTGACCGTCCTGTGCGGCTTAGCGATTGCTGTCGGCGTGATCGGCACCATCGTTCCGGTGCTGCCGGGAAGCGTCCTGATTCTACTGAGCCTGCTGGTCTGGGCCATTTGGGGTGGCGCGGGAGCCATTGGCTGGGTCGCGTTCGGGATCGGAGCCGCCTTCGTTACGGCAGGGATGGCATCCAGTGCGGTCCTCACCGGCCGGAAGCTCAAACAGCACAGCATCCCTAACCATTCGGTGTTGGCCGGGATCGTTGTGGGCATGGTCGGCATGTTTGTGATACCGGTCGTCGGGTTGTTCGTGGGATTCGCGTTCGGACTGCTTTTGAGCGAACTCCTGCGCACTAGGGATTTCAAGCGGGCCTTGGTTACCAGTGGCGCCGCGCTCAAAGCGACAGGACTGGGCATGCTCCTCGAATTTGGGCTGGCCTGCCTGGCAGCCAGCACGTGGGTGCTCGGCGTCTGGGTGGCCGCCGTCACCGGGTAGTTAGAGCCACCAAAACGTTTGCCTTGGAGGATGAATCCGCTGGCTTAGAGGTGGAGATCGGACACCGTCGGTATGAGCACCGGCTGCTCGGGTAGGAAAGGGCCCGGCGGTGGGTCCCTACGTACTCGTATCGCTCATTGGAACGGTTGGTTCCCGTTTACGGTGAGTGCTGTCACTATCTCCTAGTCCGTTGCTGGTTTTTGCAGCGGCAGACGAAAGGAGTCGCGAGGATGCGAACAACGAGCCCATACCGGACACTGAACAGTACAGAAACGCACAGCGTACAGATCAAAGATGCAGCCTGACGTGCTGTTCCGCGACGATGCCGCGGGCAAGACGGCTTCAGGAGAAGACCAACAGATATCCGAACTGCGCAGGCCGGGATACCTGCTCGGCCTCATCGGGGACGGAGTCCTTCCGTCCCTGAGCCCGCCGATGCACGAGCGGGAGGCTGAGTTCCACGGCGTTCGCTTGGTTTATCGTCCGATTGACCTGCCGGGACTCGGTCTTGGATCCGCGGACTTGAAGAGCTTGCTCCGCCACGCCCAGCTCCTGGGCTTCAACGGGCTGAACATCAAATGGTGGGCAGTTGCACCAGGCCATCTGCGGCGCCGACCGAGTGGTCAATACGACGCGGCGATCATCGCTGGCGCCGGGGTCAGCGGCTACGCCTTCGGCGTGGACATCATCGCTGCCCGGCACATCGCGCGCTCCACGGCGGAGACCGAAGCCGCAAAGGACAGCTGACATTTCGCAGCGAAAAACTCTGAGCGCGCACCGTCGGCTAGCGGCGCCCCCAAAACGCGCGGAGGCGGTCGTTCCGCGAGGGAACGGCCGCCGTCGTGTATTCAAGGAGCGCTACATTGCTGCGCGGCCCCTTGTCTCCTCCCTTACGTCGCGTCCGAGCCAAATGCCAAGCCCAACCATGGCAAGGCCGAGGACCAGGTGCAGCCAGTTGTCCGCGCTGTTCAGCGGGACAAAGTCAGCGCCCATGTTCGACATGGTGATGAGTCCGTATATCCACAGAAGGAGGTAAATAGCGCCGCCGATCAGCAGATATCCGCGTGCCATCCTGCTGGTGCGGGCGAAGTAGAGACCCGCCGCGCCAAACAGCAGATGGACAATGTTGTGCAGAATGGAAACTTGGAATACTCCAAGAAGCATGGCGCCCGAGTCATGTCCTGCAAAGGTCATGGCGCCATAGTTGCTGGTGATACCCGGGATAAATCCCAAGACACCCACAGCCAGGAAAATCCAGCCCAATGTTAGTGCTGTGTTGTGAAGCGTCAGCCCCATCGCGTGGTGGTGCTGCGCGGGGTGTGAAGCAGTGGTCATAGCTCCTCCCGATCACGAATTCCATCGGCCCTTCTATTGGAGGGCCGTATTACGGCAAGGAGGTCGGAACCCTGCCGACGAAGATATCTTACTCCCGAAAACCCGGGAAATAGAGGGGAAGGCATGGGACAAAGCGCGGTTAGCATGGATCTGTGATGCGCAATTTTGCCGGGATTTGCCTCGAAACGGATGATCGGCCGTGAGCGAGCCGTCACTTCCCGCGGGTTCCGGCGGTCAGGGCGGGGCCTTTAGGGACACGCGGGAGATCACTCCCTTCAGGATGGGACATGTCCGGACCTCGATGAGCGGCGTGACGGAAAGTTTGGGTGACGCGATTTCCGGCTTCCTTAAGCCCAAGGCGGTAGGCCGCATCGACGTCGTAGGGGAGGTCCCCAGGCTCAAGCGGCTTTCCGGCAAAATGGCCAAGTCAATGCATCAAGCCGTCTTCACCAGCACCGAGCCCGATCGGCTCATCGCCCTCGCTCGCGAAAATCCCGGTTGGGCGGGCTTGTGCTACGTGATCGCCGGGCTGCTTGCTTACAAGCACGGCGGCTATTTGCGGGCATCGGAACTGTTGCAGCGCGGCCTGGCTACAAGGATCGACGACGCCGCGAGCCAGTTCTCCGCCAGCTATCTTCGCCCGGTGGTCACCCGGGTGGAGGTCGCCGAGCGGATCGACGTCCCGGTCCTCTTCAGCGAAGAATCCGTCTTCCTCGCCTTGTCACACTGTTTCCGGGAGACCGGCCAGATGGAGGAGGCCCTCGACATCCTCGCCGGGCTGCCGCCGTCGTTACCCACCGCCCTGGCCCGCTGCACCGCGGCCGCCGCGCTCGAGCGGCACACCGACGTCGTCGCCTGGACCGAGGGACTCCGCAACGCCGACGACCTCTCCGCCGCGCTGCTGCTGATGCGCGCGGGATCCCTGCGCGCCCTAGGCCAGCGCGTTGCTGCCAACGCCGCGCTCACCGAGGTGCTTCGCCGGAAGAAGACCAGTTTCGCCCTGCGCAATGACGCGCTCACGGACAGGGCGTTCTTAGTGCTCGACGCCGGATGGAGGCCTTCCGTCGGACGGTCCCCTGGTGCCGGCAACCTCGGCCGACGCCCCATTGTGCCCCGCGCGATGTTGTTGCGGCGCGGGAAAGCGGCGAAGACCGAGACCGTCGACGGGATCCGGAAGGACGTCGAAATGCGGCGGATGTGGAATCGCGACTTTGAAAGCACCGACGAATAACTAGGTCAGAAGCGCCCGCACCTGTTCGCCAAGCAGGACAGCGCCCAGGCCCACCATGATGATCCCGCTGCTGAGGGTCACCACGCGTGCCGCGGCAGGACGGGATTGCAGGAGTTTCCGCGAGGCCAAGGCAACCACGGTATAGATGGTTCCGGCGAACAGGACGAAGGTCAGCCCCAGCACGCCGGACTGCACGGGCACAGGCAGCGACGCTTCCGGACTGACGAACTGCGGTACGAGCGCCAGGAAGAACAGCAGCCCCTTGGGGTTGATGCCGCTCGTGCCCACGC
Source organism: bacterium RCC_150 (assembly GCA_041360635.1). Taxonomy (GTDB): domain Bacteria; phylum Actinomycetota; class Actinomycetes; order Actinomycetales; family Micrococcaceae; genus Arthrobacter. The sequence continues at coordinate 43,296 of JBFUPP010000019.1, forward strand.
CTTGCAGGAAGGTGCGCAGTTGGTTCCTGGACTGCCCGACGGCGTCATCCGCGCTGAAGCTTGCGCCTCGCCAGGACCTCATGGTGCTCAAGCCGAGCCAAAGCAAGTAGGCGGCGCCGGCTATCGTCAGCCAGCCGAGGAGCCCGGGCACGCCCGCCAGGAGCGCGGCGAGGCCTCCCGCCAGGAGGAGGGTGTGCAGGATGTATCCGCTGCACAGTCCCGCCACTGCGGGGAAGACGCTGCGTTCGCGCAGGCCAGCCGCGATCGAGTACGCCCAGTCGACGCCAGGAGTGCAAGCCAACGTGACGGCGACTACTGCGAAGGCGAGGAAAAGCTGGGGATTCATGCTGGCTCCTGGGCTGGTCGGTACACCATGAACTTTATGGAAAATGACGCCATAAGTGTTCTCGTATTTAGCCCAACCTGCCGCCGGGAGGATAAGATATTTGCGTGGTTGACGGGATTGATAGAAGTATTTTGCGCTACCTCAAGGAAGACGGTCGGATGACCGCCACGGCGCTCGCCGCCAAGGTGGGATTAACGGTGGCTCCGTGCCACCGGCGCCTCCGCGACCTTGAAACTTCCGGGGTGATCAGGGGTTACCGCGCGGACATCGATCCGGGAGCGATCGGCTTGGGATTCGAGGCGATCGTGTTCGTCACCTTGCGGCAGGCTGACCGGGCCACGATGTCGGAGTTTGAAGAGCGTGTAGCGGCCATGTCCAATGTCGTCGAGGCGCAACGGCTCTTCGGGGAGCCGGACTATCTCCTGCGCGTGATCGCCGCCGACCTGCCTGCGTACCAGCGGTTCTACGACGAGCAACTTACGGCGCTTCCCGCCGTCGAACGCTTGAACTCGACCCTGGTGATGAAGAACCTCAAGACCAACGCCGGGCCGCCCGTGTAGTGGAGGGCGTCCGCGGCCGGGCTCATCCTCGGAGCAGTCCGGTGGTGCGGTAGGGGATGACTTCACGGAGGAACATGCTGGTGGACGTCCGCACGATTCCGGGGCACAGCCTGATCTCCTCGGACACGCGGTAGAGGTCGTCGGGGCTGCTCGCCACCACACGGATGATGAGGTCGGTGTCGCCGGCGGGGGCGTGGCATTCCAGCACCTCGGGGATGTCGCGCAGGGCCGCGATCGCTTCGTTCAGCCGGCTTTGGTCAAGTTCGGCGCTGACCGCGGCGGCGACGCCGCGTCCCAGCGCCGAGGGCAGCACGCGGCTGCTGTTTGGACGTAAAGCGCCCGACGCCGTCATCCGCTCCAGGCGCGACTGTACCGTTCCGCGCGCCAGGCCCAAGCGCTGGGCGAGGACCATGATCGGAACCCGGGGGTCGTCGTCGAGCGCGGTCAGGATCCTTTTGTCCGTTGCGTCCAATTCCTGCACGGATCCTGCTTTCTGCCTAATGTCCGAGGATATGGCTGATCAGTATGTCCAACAGGAACCATAGCAAAAAGCAATACGGCGTGGGCACTTTCGACAGTGCCCACGTCGCTTGTTCCATGACTTGGCCGCTTACTTGTTGACGATGTAGATAGCGCCCGTAGTGACGTCCTTCCTCCGTGACTTGGCGACGTCGCCCGGACGGACTGGGTCGATCCACGCGTTCACCTCGCACTGCAAAAGGGACCCTGACAAGAAGGTTTTGTCTTTTCCACTTTGCATTCCACCGGCAAAGTGACTACCTCCTGTCCACTTCCTGTTAGGAAACTGGTCAAATTGCCTAATTACTGTTGTGTCCGTTGCGCCGCTTGCGGCAGATCTGCTGAAATCGTGGCAACTAAGGGAACGGCTACCGCCGAACCCGCAACGGCTACGGAGGCCCCGGCACACCAACCGGCAATCCGCGAAACAGTCCCGCAAGGACGCAGCCGCTGACTGACTCTTGTTCACGCATTGTCTTTCCGCACCCCCGCCGGCCTGCCGGCACCACCATAAGAGCCCCTGAGCCACCGAACTGTGCGGTAGCTGAGGGGCTCTTGTGCTGCATCCTGCACGAAGGGCGGCGCGACGCATAGTGTTGTGCCATGACTTCCGCTGGCCGTTTCGCCCCGAGCCCCTCCGGGGAACTGCATGTGGGCAACCTCCGGACGGCCATGCTCGCTTGGCTCTTCGCGCGGTCAACTCGCCGGTCATTCTTGCTTCGGGTGGAGGACCTCGATCGCGCTCGCGCGGGTGCCGAGGCTGTGCAGCTTCGGGACTTGGAGGCCGTGGGCGTGACGTGGGATGGCGACGTGCTGCGGCAGACGGACCGTTCGGCCCTTTATGACGCAGCGATCGACAGGCTCACTGCCGCCGGACTGACATATGAGTGCTTTTGCACCAGGCGCGAGATCCAAGAGGCGCCTTCCGCTCCCCACGCGCCCCAAGGCGCCTACCCCGGGACGTGCAGGAACCTTTCGACGGCCGAACGCGAGATTCGCCGGATATCCCGTCCCGCTGCCATCCGGCTCCGTTCCGATGTTCGCGAATGGACTGTGGAGGATGAGCTGCACGGCCGCTACACGGGCATCGTGGACGACCTTGTGCTTCGGAGGAACGACGGCGTAACAGCCTACAACCTCGCCGTCGTGGTGGACGATGCGGAGCAGGGAGTAGACCAGGTAGTCCGGGGTGACGACCTCTTGTCCTCCACACCGCGCCAGGCATACCTCGCTTTCCTGCTAGGGCTATCGGTTCCGGTGTACGCCCACGTTCCCTTGGTGGTGAACGACGACGGCGCGAGGCTGGCCAAGCGCGACGGCGCCGTCACGCTCGCCGACCTTGCCGCCGTCGGACTCTCAGCTGCGAACGTGCGGGATGTCATCCTCGAGTCCCTCGGCTTGCCCGGTGGCCCGCTCGCAGACGCTTTGGAAGGCTTTGATCCGGCCGGGTTGCCGCGCGAGCCATGGGTGTGGAATGGAGCGCCGGCCCGTGCCGCCCTTGCCGCCCGAACGCAGCCCCAGAACCTCCGGAAAGGGGCCTAAGTGCTCGCATATGTGCTAACGGGCTACGGCGGCCCGGAAATGATGGAGCTCCAGGACGTTCCCAAGCCGGTGCCGGGACCGGGCGAGATCCTGGTCAAGGTGTTCGCGGCAGGCCTCAACCCCGTGGATTACAAGCAACGCGAAGGTTCCATCCGGGTCATCACGCGGCCCAGCCTCCCTATCATTGCGGGAAACGAGCTGTCCGGGATCGTCGAAGCCGTGGGGCCGGGGGTCAGGCGCTTTGCCACCGGAGACCGGGTGTTCGCCCGGGTGAACAAGGAACGCCTCGGTGCGTTCGCCGAACACGCCGTTGTCGAAGAAGAGTTTGTCGCGCTCATGCCCAGGACGCTCAGCTACGCCGAAGCGGCAAGCATTCCCTTGGCGGGCCTGACGGCTTTGCAGGCCCTCCGCGACGAACTCCACGTCCAACCGGGCACCAGGCTGTTCATTTCCGGGGGTGCGGGCGGCGTGGGAACCCTTGCCATCCAGCTGGCCAAGTACTTTGGCGCCGAGGTGACCACCACCGCGTCTCCCCGCGGGGAGACGCTGGTACGACGGCTCGGCGCGGACGCCGTCGTCGACTATACGAAGGACAACCCGGCCGAACTGCTCCGCGGTTTCGACGCCGCGCTGGACCTTGTAGGCGGCGAGGCACTGGAGCAGGCTTTCCGAATCCTCAAGCCGGGTTCGAAGGTGGTCAGCGTGGCGGGGATGCCCGAACCGCAGACGGCCCTCAAGGACCTTGACGCCTCCTGGTGGACGGCAATGATGTTCTGGGCCGCGAGCTTTGGCATTCGAAGCCGCGCGCGGGAAGCCCGCGTGCGGTATCGGTACTTGTTCATGCACCCCAGCGGAGAAGATCTGAAATTACTGGCACGGCTCGTGTCCGAAGGCACCCTGAAACCGGTCGTGGACAGCAGTTATCCGCTCGAAAAGATCGACGAGGCTTTCCTCGCGCTGGAGCAGGGGCATGCAAAGGGCAAGATCGTGGTGACTATGGACACCCACGGAAGCTAGGGTGCCCGGGTGGACGCGGAGACCATCAGCCTCTACCCTTCCATCAGCCTCTATCCTTCCATCAGCCTGCGGCGGTGCTTGAGCTCCTTGATCCACCCCTTGGTCTGGGTCGCACTGAAAGGCGAGGCGCCGGCGTCGAGATCTGCGATCAGCGGGCCGGACGCCTTGAGGGCGAGCTCCAGCACTCCCTCGGCGGCCCGTTCAGTCAGCCCCAGCCGCACCGCCCAAGCGAGGAAATGCTTCCGGGAGATCCCGCTCTTCTTGCCGCCGATCCCGAGGGCAAGGGTCTTGTCGCCATAGACCACCGTGGAGGGGATGTCGTAGACCGGGGCGATGCTGTATTCGCCCTGTGATGACTGAGCGCCTGGCGGTGACTGGAACATCGATACGTTCTTGGCATGGAGGTCGCCGTTGCCGCTCAGCCACGCGAAGGCCAATTGGATCGCCAGGTTGCGCAAAGCCGGTAGGGGTGCGGAACAATGCGCGGCCAACGCCCGGCACACCTCGCCGAACGGCACGCTGTACTTGTCGGCCGGGTACAGGCCAAGCACCTGCGCCCCGTCCTCCACCGCGAGACGCACCGCCGTACCGTCTGCTGTGGTGACGCGGTCGAAACGCTCGACGAGGAGTCCGGCCCGAGCTCCGACGTCGTGCACCAGCTGCACTGCGCTCACTGGAATCCGCAACTTCCGCGCGTACCGGAACATCAGGAACTCGTTTTCCACCACGAACGGGAACTCGGGCGCGTTGAGCTTCAGGATGAACCGCTTCCCCGCCTGCGCTACCGGAAGCGAGATCATGCCGGCCGACAACTTGTCCTGCACACCCGCGAGGGCCACGGGGTCGATCAGCCCGGAATCGCCGAGCAACGCGTCGAAGTCGAGCGGCAACTTCGCATCGAGGACGACGGCGGAGCCTCCTTCGGCGGGCCGCTCGCCGTGCGGGACCGTCTGGACATCGCCGACCGCATCGCGGCCCGCGCCCATGAGGAGCGCGAGCTCGTCATCCGCGCTCGCCTTGACCGCCCGGCGAAGCGAATTGAGGCGTCGGCCTTCCGGAAGCAGCCCCGTGAAATAGGCCGGTACGGCACCGCTGGGCGTGAAGACGGCTTGGCTACTGAGCGGGAGCGTGGTGGCCACGGCAGGACCTCCGGTTTCCAGGTACCGCGGCAGGTAGCTGAAAAGCGTTCCACCTTCGTGCCGCTCGATCCGGGCAGCGAGGACGCCTTGTTTGTAGATGTCGGCGATCCGGTGGAAACTCATGGCCGTGGGGCTGCGGCGCCGGCGGGACTTGTTGCGGTGCTCACCGTCAGCTCAAGTCCGAGCGTGCCGAGCACGGCCAGGAGCGGTTCCAACTGGACGGTTGTTTTGCCCCGCTCAACGAAGCGGACGAACCTTTCCGAGACCCCGGCGAGGTCGGCAAGATCGGATTGGCTCAGGTTTAACGAAGCGCGCCTGGCACGTACCTTCGTTCCGAGGGTTGCGGCGAACTGCTGAGGGGACATGTCCAGTCTTCCGGGGCTTTTGAGCTGCACGATCGGTACGAACGTGCCGGTTTCCTCCATTCTCGGACAATCAGTGCCGGGAATCAAGGTCCTTTGGCCGGGAATCGGTACGTTCGTGCCGCCTGCATTGCGTGACTTCGTGGTGTGGTGCCCACTGCTGCATCCCGGAACGCAGGCCTCGGTTCCTGTCCCACGAACTCACCGGAGCTTGACCCGCTTGGCCCACAACAGCAGCCCGATGTACGTCAGGTCGAACACGCTGCACAGGCCGCCGATTCCCAGGATGAAAGGGGAACCTTCGATCACGCCAAAGGTGATTGTCGGAGCGAGCGTCCCGATCCATTTCGCCACAGCGATCACCATCGACTGGCCCCGTAATCCGCGGCGTGCGGCGAACATGGCAATGAAGAGCCCGGACATCAGCAGGTTCTGCAGGAAGGCCGCGTAGCGCGATGCCGGATCCCAATCGAATTCGGCAATGAACAACCACTGCACCGCGAAGGACGCCAGGCCCAGCAAGACGGCCCATCCAATGAACATCGGCCGAGTGACAAAGCTGGGAAGCTCCCGCCTGCCGAACCTCAGGAAGGTGTACACAATCACGATGTCGGCCAACGCCCACGCGATGTTGATGACTCCCTGCACCGAGAGCTTGGTGCTCAGTGAATGGACCGAGTAGATGGCTTCCCACGCGATGTTCAAAGCCAAGGCCGCTGCCGGAATGGCGTAGCTCTTGTGTCGAAAACCGACCAGGATCGCGCAAATATAGACCGTGGTCCACGCGACGCCGCTCAGGATGGTCAGAAACAGGGTCATGGTTCCTCTTTCTCCAACGCGGGGTCACTTAGCGCCCATTCCGGGCCCGAACATGGGCCGTAAGTGACCCCGCGTTGCTTTGGCTACACCCGGCCCAGGACGTCGATGTCCTCGAGGAAGTCTTGGTGGACTTCTTCGCTGACAGTCGTCCGCGTGTCGGCGATGGCATCGAGATAGTCCTGCGTGACGGGCCCTTTGCGACCGTTCGACGCCGCCTCTCCCGCAAGGGAAGCGCCGCCGTCGTTATACACGGCTTTTTCCAAAGCGCGCTGGGACGCGCTCCGTGCCGCATACTCGATATCCGCGGGGGAGAAGCCCTCGGTTCGTTCCACCAGCAACGCGACATCCACCGAGTCCACGACGGCCACCGGTATGAACCGCTGCCACATCGCCTCGCGTGCATGGACGTCAGGCAGGCCGATCGGGATGACGTAGTCGAAGCGGCCGTGGCGCAGGAACGCGCTGTCGAGGGCCCGGATGAAGTTCGTGGCGCAGACCAGAAGCCGTCCGGGTTGTTCACGAAATGCGGGGATGATCTTCAGCAGCTCGTTGGTGACGCCCTGGAGCGGCGAAGGCGGCTCGCCCGAGCGTTGCGCGGCGATCTCCTCCACCTCGTCGATGAACACGACGGCGTGCTCGAGCTCGGCGATTTCAAGGAACGTCTCGCGAAGGGCGCCCGCCAAACCCTTGGGGTCTGAAGCCAGCCGCGAAGGGAAAACTTCCACGAACGGCCACTCGAGCCGGGAGGCGATCGCTTTCGCGAACGTCGTCTTGCCCGTGCCCGGAGGCCCGAAAAGCACGACGGCGCGCGGCGGAACCACGCCGTATTCGTCCGCGAGGTCGGCCTCGGCCAGCGGCAGGACCAGGCGCCGTTCCAGCAGTTCCTTTTCGCGGCGCATGCCGGCTACGTTTTCCCAAAGGTCGCGGGCAAGGATCCGGCCCCCGAGCTGGCTCAACGGCTCAAGCTCCTGCCGCTGTACGGGGATGGTCCGCTCGAAATAGTGCAGGTTTTGCTTGAGCAGGAACCCGCGGCCCAGGAAGGCTTCCACCCGGGTTTCGGACTCCGGCATGAGTGCTGAGAGCTTGTTCAGGCCGTGCGGTGTCATCCGGTTTTCGACGGCGGCGAGCAACGAAGTGCCAATCCCGCGTCCGCGGAAGTCCGGCAGCGTGGCCAGGAAGACGATCCAGCCTTGGTCGTGCGCGGCACGCCCGACGGCGGCGCCCACCACTTGGTCCCCCTGCACCGCAACCACCGCATGGTCCTTCTCGCATGACGCGAGCACCTCCGAAAGCGCGTAGACGGGCTCGACATTGTCCGCCTTGAGCGACTCCCACAGGTGCAGGATGCCGTCCATGTCAGACGAGTGGAAGTCCCTGATACGCCAATTGCTCATGTAGTGCTCCTTGGTGGATCGCCTTCGATTGCCTGCTGTTGAGCATAGGCGAAGCACCGTGCGGGAGGGGTTGCAAGGGCGTTGCGTTACGTGGCTGGCAGGAACTCCTTGCGTTGGCGTCCGAGGCCGTCGATTTCGACCTCCACCACGTCGCCGGGCTGGATGTAGGGGAAGCGGCCGGACAAAGCGACGCCCTCGGGGGTGCCTGTGATGATCACGTCCCCCGGCTCGAGGACCATGTGCTGGCTCAGGTGGTGGACCAAGGTGGCGGGGTCGAAAATCAGGTCCGCCGTGGAGGAGTCCTGGCGGACCTCGCCGTTCACCCACGTACGCAGGCGCAGCGCACCGGAGTCGAGCTCTTTCGCGGGAACCAGCCACGGTCCCAACGGCGTGGACTGCGGAAGCGTCTTGCCCTTGGTCCATTGCCCGGCGGCGCCCGGAAGCTGGAGGCCTCGCTCGGAGAGGTCGTTCGCCAGGACATAGCCCGCGATGCACTCCGTGGCTTCACTCGGTCCGGCAAGGTAGGAAGCCTCGCTTCCGATCACGATCCCCAGCTCGACCTCCCAGTCGAACTTGTCCGACGATGGCGGGATGGGCGCCGGGTCGAAGGGTCCCGCCACCGTATTCGAAGGCTTCAGGAAAACTATCGGCACCTCGGGCGGCGTGGCACCGGATTCGGCCGCGTGGGCCGCGTAGTTCAAGCCAATCCCGACGACGGTGCCCGGCCGGGCGATCGGCGGACCGACGCGCAAGCCGTTGCCCCGGACGGGAGGCAAGGTTCCGGCGGCGAGCGCTTCCTCCGTACGGACGATCCCGCCGCCGGCGAGGAACGCGCCGTCGATGTCCGATGTGAGCCGGCGAAGGTCGAAGTACTGCTCGTTGCCGTTCGAGTCGGTGGAAATGACCACAGGCTGTTCCTGGCCGGCTGGTCCCAAACGGGCGAATTTCACGTGCATTCTCTCCTTTGAGCTGCGGGGTGTCCTTCCCATGGTGCCACCAGTTCCCATTCCACCCTCAAAGCTGCCCGGTCACATTTCGTCCCCACGCACCCGGCCCACTGGCATCTGCGGCGGGGGAGCCTTAGATGCCAGTGGGCCGGGCGGAAACGGAGAGCGTTAGATCCTGTCTTCGGCGCGGGAAACCGGGCGGTTGGCAACCACGGGGGCGCTGCCCGTGTAGCCGTCGCGGGTCGCGGCGAGTTCGTGGATCTGCTTGCGGCACGCGTACCAGCCGACCACCATGAGTCCACACGCGATGGCCGTGACCAGCATGGTGAGCGGAGAGTCGATGAACACCATCACCAGCACGCCCACAAGGAACAGCAGGGAGAGGTAGCCGGTGTACGGAGCGCCGAACATCCGGAAGGAAGGACGCTTCAACCAGCCCTTGTCCGCCCAGCGCTTGAGCTGCATCTGGCAGAGGACGATCGTTGCCCAGGTGACAATGATGCCCACAGATGCGACGTTGAGGACGATCTCGAACGCATCGGAAGGAACAAGGTAGTTCAGCGGCACGCCAAGCAGCGAGACACCGGCCGTGATCGCGATGCCGCCATAGGGGACACCGGCCTTGTTCATGCGCTGTGCGAACTTCGGAGCAGAACCCGCCACGGACATGGAGCGAAGGATGCGGCCGGTGGAGTACAAGCCGGCATTCAGGGAGGACAGCGCGGCGGTAAGGACCACGAGGTTCATGATCACGTCCACGCCCTGGACGCCGATGGAACCGAAGAACGTCACGAACGGGCTGACGCCCTTTTGGTAGTTGGTGTACGGCAGCAGCAGTGCCAGCAGGATCACGGAGCCAACGTAGAACACGCCAATTCGGAAGACCACGGAGTTGATGGCCTTGGGCATGATCTTTTCAGGGTTTTCCGTCTCACCAGCGGCAGTACCCACCAGTTCGATCGAAGCGTAGGCGAACAGCACGCCCTGCATCAGCATGATCATGGGGAGCAGGCCGGTCGGGAAAATGCCGCCGTGGTCCGAGAGCAGGCTGAAGCCAACTTGCTGGCCGGAAACCGGGGTACCGAAGATAACGAAGTACGTGCCGATTACCAGGAAGCCGACCAAGGCAGCCACCTTGATGAGGGCGAACCAAAATTCCATTTCGCCGAAGACCTTGACGGAGATCAGGTTCAGTCCAAGGACCAGCACTAGGGCGATCAGGGCCCAGGCCCACTGCGGGACCACACCGATCCATGGCACGTATTTGCCGAAGAAGTTCATGTAGAGCGCCGCGGCGGTGGTGTCGACGATTGTGGTCATCGCCCAGTTGATCCAGTAGAACCAGCCGGAAACGAATGCGGCCTTCTCGCCGAAGAACTCGCGGGCATAGGAAACGAAGGAGCCCGACGACGGGCGGTGCAGCACCAATTCACCGAGGGCGCGCAGGATCAGGAAGGCAAAGAAACCGCAGACCGCGTACGCGATGACAAGCGAGGGCCCCGCTGCGTTGAGGCGGCCGCCGGCGCCAAGGAACAGGCCGGTGCCGATCGCGCCGCCGATCGCGATCATCTGGATCTGGCGCGGCTTCAGGCTCTTGTGGTAGCCCTTGTCTTCCGCGTGAAGAAGCTTTTCGGTGGCATGCGCCTGTGGGGGGACAGTATGGTCCGTAATGGGTGCGTTACTCATGGGAGTCCTTTAGAGGTGTCCTGTTGGGGGTTTCCGGATCTCGCAGTCCGGTTTGGCTATCCGACTGTTGCTATCCGGCCAGGGGCCGGTGCCCGACGACGGTTGGACAGCGCCGCCGTCGTCGGAAGTTTCGCTCGGTCCAGCTATTTGCTGAGGTTCGCCAAGCGTTCGGGGCGGAGCAACTCATCGAGTTGTTCCGAGGTCAACATGCCGTGCTCAAGGACGAGCTCGGCGACTCCACGGCCGGTTGCCAGCGCCTCCTGGGCGATGGCAGTCGCGGACGCGTAGCCGATGTGGGGGTTGAGGGCCGTGACGAGCCCGATCGATTGCTCCACTGTGAGGCGCAAGCGCTCGGTGTTCGCGGTAATGCCCCGGACGCAGCGCGATGTGAGCGTGCGGCAGGCGGCCTCCAAGTGGGAAATGCTCTTATGGAGGCTGTGGACGATGATCGGCTCAAAGGCGTTCAGCTGGAGCTGGCCCGCCTCGGCAGCCATGGTGACGGTGACGTCGTTGCCGATGACCTCATAGGCCACCTGGCTGACCACTTCCGGGATGACCGGGTTGATCTTGCCTGGCATGATGGACGAGCCCGACTGAACAGCCGGGAGGTTGATCTCGCCCAGACCCGCACGCGGCCCGGAGGACAGCAAGCGGAGATCGTTGCAAATCTTGGAAAGCTTGACGGCGACGCGCTTCAAGACGCCCGAAAGGTGCACGAACGCGCCGACGTCCTGCGTCGCTTCGATGAGGTCGACGGCGGTGACCAATGGCAGCTTGGTAATCTCGGCCAAGTGCCGGCAGGCTGCCTCGGTGTAACCGACCGGTGCGTTGAGGCCGGTGCCAATGGCGGTTGCGCCCAGGTTGATTTCGTGGATCAGGAGCTGGGACTCAGCGAGGCGTGCCCGGTCTTCTCCAATGGTCACGGCATAGCCGCCGAATTCCTGGCCCAGCGTCATGGGGACGGCGTCCTGGAGTTGGGTCCGCCCCATTTTGACCACGGTGCGGAATTCGCGGCCCTTCTCCGCGAACGCCGCCTCAAGCTCCTTGAGCGCCGCCAAGAGGCCTTGGACGGAGAATATAGTGGCAAGGTTCACTGCGGTCGGGTACACGTCGTTGGTGGACTGGCTCAAATTGACGTGGTCGTTGGGGTGCAGCCTGGCGTAGTCGCCCTTTGGATGTCCCAGGATTTCGAGGGCCCGGTTGGCGATGACCTCGTTGGCGTTCATGTTGGAACTGGTGCCGGCTCCGCCCTGGATGACGTCAACCATGAACTGTTCATGGAGTTTGCCGTCCATGATCTCCCGGCAGGCTTGGTCGATGGCGTCTGCGCGCTCACCGTCCAAGAGGCCGAGCTCCCGGTTGGTGCGAGCGGCCGCCAACTTGACTGCGGCGAGTCCCTTGACGAGGTTGGCATTGCTGGCCAGGGGTTGGCCCGTGATGGGGAAATTCTCGATGGCGCGGAGCGTATGCACACCCCAGTAAGCGTCGGCAGGGACGTCCCGGTCTCCCAGGAGGTCATGTTCCAATCGGAACTGCTCGGCTTGTACGGCGCTTGTCATGGCTATCCTTTGGTCTGCTGGTCTTCGTCGACGATGGTCTCAGTTGGATTCAAGGAAATTCGCAGCACGCAATACCCCTACGGGGTGGCCTCCACCAAGCACCGGTGGGCTGGCAAGCGTTGCGAGCTGGCCGCCGTCGAGCCCCAATGCCTCGAGAACGCGGACTGTTACCGGCATGCGGGCGCGATCGCCGCCGTCGGAAATCTTGATGGCAATGCCTGTGCCGTCCTGCAGGCCGACGAGCTGGAGCCCTTCGAAGCCGTCCTTCGCGAGCAAGCCCGGGATGGAGCGCATGATCGCGGTGACGTCCCGGCCCTCGCCGGCAACCATCTCCGGGAAGGCGCGCATAGCCTGGGCGACTTGCCCGGCGGCATCGGCTTCGTCAGCGGCCGCGATCCAACCGTACGCACGTGCCATGCCGCGGAGGGTGTGGGCGAAGAGCGGAGTGCCGCATCCGTCGGTGCTGACGGCGGCCGCGTCTTCGCCGGTGAGTTCCGTGATGGTGTCCCTGACCAGTACCTGCAGAGGGTGCTCCGGGTGCAGGTAACCCTTGACCGGCCAGCCGTTGATCACGCAGGTTGCTGCCATGGAAGCGTGCTTGCCCGAACAATTCTGGGCGAGCTGCGTGGCCTTGCCGCCAGCGCGAAGCCATTCCTCCCGCTCTGCGATGCCGTAGGGGAGATCGGTGCTGTTTTCCAGCGCTTCTTTGCTGAGGCCGTGCATTTCGAGGATGCGGGCCGCGCCTTCCTGATGCATTGCGGCTCCGGAGTGGCTCGCTGCCGTTAGTGCGAGAAGCTCGGCGGGGAGCTTGAGCCCGGCCCGGACCATCGCGATCGCCTGCAGCGGCTTAAGCGAAGAACGCGGGTAGAACGCCACGTCCGGCTCGCCGGCCTTCGCCAGGGTTTCACCATCGGGGCCAACTGCGATAAGGGAGCCGTAATGGATGCTCTCGACCAGGCCGTCGCGGGTTTGTTCCGCGAGCGGAACGTGGTGCGGGGTTGTTTTCGGTGCGGCGGGGGCGGTTTCTGGCAGCGCTGGGTGCCCTGCATGCGAGGTGGGCATGGCTTCCTTCAGTTCGTGGGTCATTTGCTGAGGATCGTGTCCAGCGCGATGCTGACTGCGCTGAGGTGGTCCGCCATGGCGGCCTTGGCTGCTGCGGCGTCGCCGGCTTCGATCGCTTTGACGATGCGGAGATGCTCGTCGTCCGAAGCATGCTGGCGATCTGCCACCATGTTCAGGGTTTCCGATTGGTTCGCCAAGGCTTCCCTGATGTCCGCTACCACCGCTTCGAAGACTTTGTTCCCGCTGGCCCGGGCGATCGTTGAATGGAAACTGGCATCGAGGCTTACCCAGGTCTCCGGGTCGGTCTCGGTGAGCATGGTTTCGACGATTTCCTTGAGGTGTTCCAGTTCCTCAGGGCTGCGGCGCTTCGCGGCGAGGCCGGCGGCCGGGATTTCGATGTGCGGCCGGGCTTCGTTGAGGTCCCGCGCCGAGTACTGGCCCAGCGTGAGGTCGTTGGCCACGCGGTTGGCGACCACGAACGTACCCTTTCCCGTCTTGGTGACCGTGAGCCCCAGGGCGTTGCAGGAGCGAAGCGCTTCCCTGATCACTGAACGGCTCACGCCGTACTGCGCGGCCAGGGCAGCTTCGGAGCTGAGCTTGGTACCCACCGGCACTTCGCCCTTTTCGATGTCTTGGCGAATGGCGGTGAACACTGCCTCGGCGGCGCTGAAGCGCACGAGCACGCCGGCCCGTGCGGGTGCCTGTGCCGGCGTGGCAGCGGGAGCTTGGGCCGGGACGGCGGGGGCTTCAGCCGCGGCCTTGCCCCGTGCTTCATCCGGGGCCTCAGCGGCGGCCTGTCCGGCTGTCCGGCTGTCTGACAGGTTCACGGTTAAGAATATGGCACGGGTCACAGGGCTGTGTCAATGCGGTGATAATTGCTTCCATGGCGGCCAACGGTTCACACGGACGGAAGGAACAGGGGATGCTTCCCCGTATCACTGTCGAAGTGCCGGTGCTCGCCGTTGGGGAGCGGGCATCGGACTACGAGGCGCTGGGCCGCTACCTCCATGCACTTCGCAGGCCGCGCGGCTTGCACATGACATTGCTGCACCTTGGCGTCCTGGAGGATCTGGCCAAGGATGTCGCCGACTGGACGAAGGGCTTCGCGGATCCCGAGCAAACGATGCGCACGACTCTCGCCTGGCTGGATGCGTTGCCGGTACTCGACGGGTTCTTCGGCATATCCAAACGACTAGTGCCCTTGGGTGGCGGCAATGTCACTGCGCTGGAAGTCGAGGTGTCGGCGGAGGTACGGCGTTTCCAGGTGTCGCTCGTCGAAGCCCTCCACGAGTTGCTGGATTCCCTCTCCATGGACAACATCGACGATTTCATCTTGGGCTCACGTGCGCTGGGTTTCCGATCTCCTCGGTGGATACCCCACGTTGCCGTCGGCAGGCCGATGACGAGGCACGGCGAATTTTGGGACATTGAGCCACTGCGGATTGAGTTCGGCAGTTCGAGGATCAGGAACCGGCAGTTCCTGCCGAAGGTAACAGGCAACTAAGCAATCCTCCATAAATCCCTATAGGTGCTGGATCCCCGCGCGTTGCATCGCATCCCTGTAGGTTTCGATGTTCTTGGCCATCAGTTCCTGCTGCTTTGCCTCGGACAGGGCGAAGGCCCGTCCTCCGAGTGCGCTGGCCTTGTAGACCTTGATGCCATGCTGCTTGAGCGGCGAATGGTAGGTCTTCTCATAGAGGGCAAGGAAGGCGGCAGCGTCCGCACCATGCGCGACGACGGCCGAGACCCGGCTGTTGATCTTGAGGAACTGCCGGAACGGGCGGAGCCCATCGGTCTTTTCCTGTGCGCTCAACGCCGGGGGCAGTTCGGGATCGCGGACCCACGGGTAGGAGTTCCATGGCATCACGTAACGGACGTCCAGCTCGGCGGATTCGTAGATCAGTTGTGCCCGCCGGGCGGCATCGTCGTCGTTGAGGTGCGAGATGAAACCCGAGGCAACACCCTTGGCCGGGCTGCTTTGGAGGGTGATGATCCGGCACTCGTCTTCGTCGTGCACGGGGTCGATGTAAGGTACGTAGGAACCCGGCCGCCTGGCCATCAGTTCGTCGCAAAGCTGCGTTACGGCAGCGATGTTGGGCTTCTGAAGCAAGGCCCTTTTTTCGTCCCAGTCAATGGTCACGTTCTCTCCTTCGGCTGCGCGGCGTCCAGAATCGGCGTCCCTTGCCACTTTACGCGCCGCTTGTGTCCGGCGCGGAGCCTTCCCGACATAAGAGCGCCCTTCCGCGACGCGCATATTTCCTCGTGACGCGCATAGTCCCCGGCGACACTGGAATTCCCTGCCGCTGGGCCATAAGCGCGTCACTGGTCTATATGCCCGTCGCAGGTCCATATGCGTGTCACTGTCCTGTTTCGGCGTCGTGACCTCAGTGTGCGGCTATTGCCCCCTGAGCCTTTGCATCTCGCGCCGGTCCTTCTTGGTGGGACGGCCGGCGCCGCGGTCCCGTTGGGGTAGTCCAAGTGCGGCAATCGGGGGGCGTTCGGGGGTGTGGTCGGTGAAACAGTGCGAAGCCGCCTCGGCGCCCACCCTTTTGGCAATGAGCCTGCGGACCTCGAGGATGCGTTCGAAGCCGGGTTGGCGGATCCGAATCGTGTCGCCAATGATCACCGACTGCGACGCCTTGGCGGGATTCCCGTTGATCCGCACATGCCCTGCCCGGCATGCGGCTGTCGCGGCGGACCGGGTCTTGTAGGCGCGGATGGCCCACAGCCAGGCATCGATGCGCACATTGCTCGGGGAAGACGGAACGGTAGTCATGATTGCGAACGAGTATAGTCCGCGCACGAGCCGGGCCAGGGTGGCCCGGCTCTCTAAACGTGCGACTCACCCTAGCTCGCGACCGTCTCCCTTGCAGCTTTCGAGGCCCTCATCCATTCGCTCAGCCAAGGGGCCCGGACGGTCGAGGTGATCCGGCAATCGGCCACGAAGGTTCCCTTGGCGCCGGCGTCGATCCAGTCCTTGAGCGCGCCGAGGTCGGCAAGCGAGCGGATGATCGCGGATTCCGCCCCTAGCGCCCGTGCTATGCCGCTGAAGTCCACCTCGGGGATCAGCATGGGCTTTTCGGTCAGGCCCAGCGAGCCGTATTGATGGATCTCGGCCCCGTAGGCGGCGTCGTTGTAGATCACGACGACGGCGCTGCTCGCCGCGCCGACGAGCGACTCCAGGTCGGATAACCCCATCAGGAATCCGCCGTCGCCCGCGGCCAGGACCAGAGTGTTGCCGTCATCGACGGCCCGCGCGGCCCCGACTGCGCTGGCGAGGCCTAGCCCTATGGCCTGATACGCGGTTCCCACCATGACCAGGTCCTGTGGCCGAGGGATGCGCCAGTACATGGGCGCCCAGCCTATGAAGTGCCCGCCGTCCTGGACCACCGTGCGGCGTTCGGGCAGAAGTGCGTCCAGTTCCGTGGCAAGGGCGCGCGGGTCAAGTCGGCCGTCCGGCGTCTCCTCCGAACCGGCGTGATGCGCTTGCCCTGAGGCCAGGCGCCTCCGGGCGTCGGCCCGCCACGCTTCCGCCCGCGACATCTCTGCTGCAACCTCACCCTCCAGCAGCCCCAGAATGCGAGCAGCAGCGGACTTCGCGTCCGCGCTCACGAAAACATCCACCCGGGCGTGCGTTGGCTGCACGGCCGTGTCGATCTGGATCAGGATGCTGTCCGGGCCCAGCAGGTGTCCGAAGCGCATGGTGAAAGGGCTGAGGCTCGCGCCGGCCACGAGGACCACGTCAGCCTCGCCCATGAGTCCGGCCGCTGTGTCCGTGCCGAAGCCACCGGCGACTCCAAGGTAACCCTCGCCCTGGAGGAGGTTGAGCGCCAGGGCGGTTCCGGCGGTCAGCGCGCCTACACGGTCGGCAAGTTCGCGGAGTTCCGGACCGGCGCCGGCGAGGTGCGCACCGCGGCCGGCGAGGATGAGCGGACGCTTGGCCTCGGCGAGCAGGCGGGCCACCTTCCCAAGGTCGGAGCCGCCGTCGTCCGCCTCTGCTTCTGCGGACCGCTGGGGAAGCTCTTCATCCGCGGCGTCGAGTGCTGCGAGGTCGTAGGGAATGGCAATGACGACGGCGGTCCGATGGGCCAGTGCGTACTCCACCGCTTCCTGCGTGATGGAGCCTGCGGCTTCACGGGTGATTGTGAAGGTCGATGCCCCGAGCCCGGTGGCCACTGCCGCCTGGTCCACGTCCCAGGGCCGGGCGCCGCTGCTCGGAGCGTCTCCCGTGACCAGCACGACCGGGATCTGCGCCTGGACCGCCTCCGCGAGGGCGGTCAGCGCATTGGTATAGCCGGGACCGTAGGTCGTGGTTCCCGCCGCGAGGCGCCCGGATGTCCGGAAATAGGCGTCCGCTGCCGCGATGGCCGCACCCTCATGGCGCACCGCGGTGAAGCGCAGGCCCTGCCTTTCCGCGGCGTCCAGGAAGTAGACGTTTCCGTTTCCCATCACACCGAACACATCGCTCACATAGCTGCTGAGAACCTGCGCCACGCGGCCGGACACTGTAAGTGAAGTCATGCAGGAATCGTCGGAGTTTAACTTCGTGTAGGCAAGAGTGAGGAAATTTAGTGGGATATTTGTCAGTAAAGAGTGGAAAGAGTGAAAATATGCCCACTAGTGGTGCCCGTCACTCCGACCTAACCGTGCCGGCTCTCCTGCCGTGAGAGCCGGGCCAGCAGTCCGTCATAGCGGGGCGGCATGAGCTCCAGCACGGAGATGGCGGTGCTGGTCCGCTGGATGCCTTCGATTTCGAGGATCTGGTTGGTGATTCGGTAAAGATCGCCAGTGTCGCGTGCCACCACCTTGGCCATGAGGTCGGCATCTCCCGTGGTGGCGTGGACTTCGATGACCTCCGGGATCGCCGCGAGCCCGCGCTCAACGGACCCCGCGCGGGTCTGGCTGATGGCCAGGGAGAGGAAAGCGAGCAGACCGTAGCCGAGCGAGGCGGGGTCCAGCCTCCTGCTGAAGGACCTGAGGGCGCCGCTGCTCTCGAGCTTCGCCAGGCGCGCGTGCACGGTATTGCGTGCAACGCCGAGGGCCCGGGAGAGTGCCAGGGCGCTGGCTTCCGGGTCCTTGTCGAGGGCGAGGATGATCCTGGCATCGAGGGAATCGAAGGTGCGGGGATTCGGGATGGTCATATTTTCACCACAGACGATAGAAGTTGAGCAGAAATCCCAAGGAGTTCAGAGTATCTTGCAATGTGGCGGGGTCACTTCCATGATCAAGCCTCATGACCAGTGATCAGATATTGATGGCTCCGGAAACCGCGCACCCCATCCTTCGTGCAGCGGTCTCCGGCCTGCCGGCCTATGTGCCGGGCCGGCGCAGTGCCGGTGAGGACATCGCCGCCCTCGCCAGCAACGAAAGCCACTACGAACCCCTGCCCGCGGCAGCCGCTGCGGTAGCTGAAGCGGCCGGCAGGATGAACCGCTACCCGGACATGGCCGCCGTCGAACTCCGCGAACGGATCGCCAAGCACCTTGCTGTCTCCGCAGGGGAAATCGCGGTGGGACCCGGCAGCGTCGGCGTCCTACAGCAGATCATTACCGGACTTTGCGACGCCGGCGATGAAGTGATCTTCGCGTGGCGGAGCTTCGAGGCTTATCCCATCCTGGTTGAGCTGGCAGGTGCCCGGGCCGTCCGCATTCCGCTGGACGACACCGAAGGCCACGATCTGGAAGCCATGGCCGCAGCCGTCACCGAACGCACCAAGATTGTCCTGCTGTGCACCCCGAACAATCCGACGGGCGTCCCGATCAGCCATGAACGCCTCGAGGCGTTCCTCCGCTCCGTCCGCTCCAACATCCTCGTGGTGATCGACGAGGCTTACGTGGAGTACGCGGAAGCGGGCAGCGGGCCTGACTCCCTCGCGCTCTACCGCGAGTACCCGAACGTGTGCATGCTCCGCACTTTCTCGAAGGCCTACGGACTCGCCGGCCTTCGCGTCGGATATGCCGTGGCCGCGCCCGACATCGCGGAGGGACTGCGCCGAACCGCCATTCCGTTTGCCGTGACGGCCCTGGCCCAGAAAGCTGCCATCGCCTCGCTGGACGCAAGCGACGAGATGCAGGCGAGGGTCGCCGTCGTCAAGGAAGAGCGCTCGCGGATGACCGCACAATTGGAAGCCCAAGGCTGGAAGCTGCAGCCGAGCCAAGGCAACTTCCTGTGGATCCGGGCAGATGATGACCTCCGGCCCAGGCTCGTGGCCGCATTCGACCAAGCGGACATCCTGGTCCGGGCCTACCAAGGAGACGGAATTCGGATCACGATCGCCGATCCTGCTTCGAATGACCGCGCGCTCCGCGTGATGACAGACATTCTTGCAGCCCACGCTGCCTGACACCCAACCCGATACCCGTTCCACCAACAAACCAGAGGACTCCCTATGGAACCCCAGACAATGAGGTCTGCCCCTGCGCTTGGCGCCGCCCTCAAACCGCGCCAGCTCACGATGATGGGGCTCGGAAGCGCCATCGGCGCGGGCCTGTTCATCGGTTCAGGCGCCGGCATCCAGGCCGCCGGCCCCGCCGTGCTGATCTCCTACCTCGTAGCGGGGACCCTCATCATCCTCGTGATGTGGGCCTTGGGCGAGATGGCGGCCGCCAAACCGGACAGCGGTGCCTTCTCCGTCTATACGGCCCGGGCCTTCGGGCCGGTAGCGGGCGCCACCGTGGGCTGGCTGTGGTGGCTGCAACTGGTAATTGTCATCGCTGCCGAGGCGCTTGGCGCTGCAGGCCTGCTTTCCACCATTTTCCCTGCACTGCCGGTATGGCTGATGGCCTTCGTGTTCGTTGCGGCCCTCACCGCCGTGAATCTCTCCTGCGTCAAGAATTTCGGTGAATTCGAGTTCTGGTTCGCGCTGCTCAAGGTGGCCGCAATCGTCGGCTTCCTCCTTGTCGGTGCAGCCCTCCTCTTCGGTTGGCTGCCCGGAGTGCATTCGCCGGGACTGGCCCATTTCACGGGAAACGGATTCGCCCCGAACGGGTTTGCCGGGATCGCAACCGCGCTTTTCGTCGTGGCCTTCGCCTTCGGCGGCACCGAGATCGTGTCCGTCGCCGCAGCCGAAACCGCGGAGCCCGCCCGCAGCGTGGGGAAAGCCGTGCGAACGGTACTCTGGCGGATCCTGATCTTCTACATCGGTGCGATCTTCATCATCGCGGCCGTGGTTCCGGTGGGATCGGCGGGGCTAAAGAGCCCGTTCGCTGCCGTGCTGGAAGCCGCGGGCATGCCCGGCGCCGCCACGGCCATCACCCTGGTTGCCGTCGCGGCATTGCTCTCTGCCCTCAACGCGAACCTCTACGGTGCTTCCCGGATGGCGTTCTCGCTCGCCGAGCGGGGTGAAGCGCCGCGCGTGCTCTCCTCCGTCTCAAAATCGCAGGTGCCGGTCGTCGCGGTGTTGGCCAGCGTCTCCTTCGGCGTCGTCACAGCCGTGCTCGAAGTGGCCTTCCCCGACAAAGTGCTTCCCATCCTGCTCAACATCGTCGGCTCGACGTCCCTGCTGGTCTGGTGCTCCGCGCTCCTCGCACAGCTTGCACTACGCCTCCGCGCGGACCGTGAGGGCACCTTCCTTCCCTTGCGGATGGCAGGCTTCCCCTGGCTCACGGGCATCGGGCTCCTCATTCTCGCGGCCATTTTCGTCGTTGGCTTCATCGGTGAGGATTCCCGCCCCCAGCTCCTGAGCACCTTCGCGCTCGTGGCCGTCCTGGCCGGCGCGAACTGGCTGCACCACCGTTCCGCCAAGGCTCCGGAGCGCGTCGAGCCTCCAGAGCGCGTCGAGCCTCCGGTGCTTATCGACTGAAGCTCCGGTGCGTATCGACTAAACCGCCTCGCGGATTCAGCGCACATTGGGGGAGGCGCGTCCGGCTGAGCCGGGCGCGCCTTCTGTGCTTCAGTCCTCGCCGTTCGTCCGAAAGTGGCTATCGGCGTCGTAATTCCGGGAACTCAAGGTGCGGGACCACGGTGCCGGCGTCCCGTTCGAGGAAGTTGGTTCCGGGCGCGACGATGTCGTCGATCTCGTCGAGGACGGCATCGCTGAGGACCACGTCCGCGGCCTTGAGGTAGTCCGTGAGGTGCTCTTCCGTCCGCGGACCGATAATCACGCTGCTTACTGCGGGATGGTTCAAGGCGAAAGCGACGGCAAGCTGGATGAGCGAAAGACCGTGGCGTTCGGCAAGGCGGGCCAGGGCATCCGCCGCCAGGAGCTTGTTTCGGTTGAATGGCGCCGAAACGTCGAAACGTCCGGGCACGGCCGAAGCCCGCGAACTGGCAGGTTGGCCACCGCCGATGCGGTACTTCCCGGAGAGCCAGCCGCCGTCGAGAGGTCCATAGCTGAGCACGCCAAGGTTGTACTGCTGCGTGATCGCGAAGACGTCGCGCTCGTTGGCCCGCACCAGCAAGGAGTAGGGCACTTGGTCCACCACGGGCGGGATCAGATGGTTCGTTGTCGCGATCCACTGCGCCTCCACGAGTTGCGACGGAGTGAAAACGGACGTTCCGTAGTAAAGGATCTTGCCTTGGCGAATGAGGTCGTTGAGGGCCGTGATGGTTTCCAAGACGTCCGTGTTGTAGTCCGGACGATGTGCTTGGTAAAGATCGATCCTGTCCGTTTGCAGGCGTTCCAAGCTGCCTTCGACGGCCTTCATAATCCAACGCCGCGAATTGCCCGCGTGGGCAGGGTTGGGACCCATTTGGCCATGGAACTTAGTGGAGAGGAAAACTTCGTCGCGGCGACCCTGCAGCGCGCGGCCGACAATAGCTTCGGCCTCGCCCTGCGAATAGATGTCCGCCGTATCGATGCTGGTGATTCCGGTGTCGAGGGCGGCATGGACAATGCGGATGCTCTCTTCGGGTCCGGCCGGCGCCGAGCCCGTCCCGAGGTTGAGGGTGCCCAAGGTGAGCGGACTGATCAGGGCGCCTGTGCGGCCCAAGGTTCGAAGCTCGCTGAGGCTCATCTCCGGCTTCCTTCGCTGAAAATCGAGGCGGGGCAATGGATTGACATGACGCTACACATATCGTGCCCGCCACACGTGGAAAGGGTCCGAATTCTTCGTTTTTCGTATTGCGGAGTAACAAAAGTTGCTGGTTGAGAATTGTGAATTGACAGTCTCGACACCTGAATACATAAATATTGCCCTTCCTGGCGAACGGTGAATTAGTAGAAAGAAAGCAGCCAACTACATCAGAGAAAAGGAAACCGCCATGACCCAGGCAACCGTGGACGGCGCCGCGTCGATCAAGCTGGCATTCGCGCAATTTCCCTCCGGCGTGGCCGCGCTTAGCGCCATGGTCGGTTTCGCACCGGAAGCCTTGGTGGCATCGAGTTTTACCGTGGGAGTCTCGCTCGAACCGCCGCTGGTGATGTTCGCGGTGCAGAACTCCTCCACCACCTGGCCCAAGCTCCGGCGCGCGCCCCGGCTGGGAGTTTCGATCCTGGCACAAGGCCAGGAATCCGTGTGCCTGCAGCTTTCCTCCAAAACCCGCGATCGCTTCGCCGGCCTTCCTACCTCGACTAGCGACGGCGGTGCGGTGTTGATCGATGGCGCCGCACTTTGGCTTGAGTGCGAGATCGTTTCAGAGACACCAGCGGGGGATCACGCGGTTGTTGTCCTTGAGGTGAAGTCCGTGGAGCTCAATCACGAGGTCGAGCCCCTCATCTACCACGGGGCGGGGTTCAGGCAATTGGCCGCGTGAGTCCGAAGGCTAGTTGGACGGGCTCGTCGGCCTGGCAGCCTTCGCGCGCCCTGCCGCCGCTTGCTCTGCCGTATGGCCTTCCCGTTCTGCGCCGTGGCCCTCTGCGGCGTGGCGCTCCCGTTCGGCTTGGCGCTCTCGCTCCGCTCGGCGCGCAGCTTCGCGGGCGTCGGCCTCGGCAACCGCGGCGGCCCACTTGCTGTTGAGGACTGGTGGGTCCTGCCTTGCCGCAACCACGAACGGGTGCTCCTTGGCTTGGCTGGTGGCCAGGGCAGAGGCAGTGGCTGCTATCCCGGCTTTGACCTGGCCCGGTTTCGGCCATGCCCGTGGGCTAAGCAATGACTTCCATTGGACATTGCGAAGGGTGGACACCCCGGCCGATGCGATGATGCCCACAGTTCCCGCAGCGTGCCGGACCTTTTCAATAAAGCCAGGGCGGGGTTCTTCGGGAAGTGGATGGACCGTTTGGGATTCGCTCGGCCCAGCCTCCTCAAGCAAAGCCGGCGATGATGGCATGTGCCGGGGCGGAGGCGGAAGGTGGACAACAGTACCGGTGGAGCGTTTCGGATAGACCCCGACCAACGCCAGGAGGATGACCCAGATCAATTTTGCTATCCCGGCGAGGACCAGCGTTACCGCAATGAGGAAACCCAACACAAGGAGCATCAGGAACGCCACTCCAAGCGTGCCGAAGAAGGTCAAATTCAGGCCAAGTGTTGTTGGATCGTCCACGTAGCCTCCCCGAGCCAGAGTTGTGAGGTGGGCGCCGCAAGTCCGCGGTCATCTTTTTCTAGCCTAAGGTCGAGGACTGACAGAATCATTCGAAGGGCCCTCCCTCGACGAGGTTGTATCGAAGCTGTTATCTCTTGTGACAGGATTTGTTGCCAGCCTCTCACCACCTATGCGCAAAGGGATTCCATGCCGCTCGATCCTGCCCGGCTCCGCCATGGGGCATGCCCTTGTCTATCGGGGGAGCAATACACAGAGTGCTGCGGGCGCTTCCACAGCGGACTCGCCGACGCACCCACCGCGGAGCAGCTCATGCGTTCCCGCTATTCAGCGTTCGTGGTCCTCGACGCCGATTACCTCCTGCGCACGTGGCACCCGGAGACGCGGCCCGCCGAACTTGACTTGGATCAGGGTGTTGAATGGCGGCGGCTGGATATCGTGGCAACGCGCGGCGGCGGCCCGCTGGACACGGAAGGGACGGTCGAGTTCGCGGCCCACTACCGTTCCGACGGCGAACGCGCGGTGCAGCGCGAAAGGAGCCGTTTCGTGCGGATTGACCGTCGCTGGTATTACCTCGACGGCGCCGTCGGCCTGGATAGCTAGCTCGCCGGGGAGCGCGGCCCGGAAACGCTGGAGAGCTTAGCGGTACTTTCGGAGCTGGCTTTCCTTCGGGGACGTTTGTATCAAGGTCTCGGCAATCCATGGTCCGGTTCCCTCGGATTGGTCCAGGATTCCTGCTTCCAGCCAGGCGTAGTCGCCCGCGAGCACATTCGACGACAAGGCGTGGTCGACGTCGTCGGTATTCCGCCAGAGCCGCTCGAAATATTCATCGACCCGCAGCCTGGCTTGCTCGCAGTACGCTTCGGCGAGTTCGTAGGCGGTCGCGCCTCGTTCGGGTGCGGTGCGGAGCAACATTTCGGCCCGGGAGCAGCAGGCGGCCATGGCGAACAACTCCGCTCCGATGTCCACGATCCTGCCAAGGAACGCCTGTTTGTACTCGAGTTTCGCCTGCCAGCGTCCCATACCGTAGAAGGTCTGGCGGGCAAGCCGACGCGAAGCACGCTCCACGAACCTCAATTGCTTCGCCAATCGCCCGAATTCGCCGTAGGATCTCGGATCCAGGCCCGCCCCGGCAACGAGCTTGGGAAGCCATTTGGCATAGAAACTTGAAGCGCCGACGGCGGCACGTGCCTTCTCCTGCAGTGTGGCGTCCGCGGAGGCGAGCTCGCCCGCTGCCGCGAGGTGGGCGTCGACGGCCTCGCGGGCGATCAGCAAACGCATGATCTCGGAGGAACCTTCAAAGATCCGGTTGATGCGCATGTCCCGAAGCAATTGCTCGGCTGCCACGGCACGTTCTCCGCGGGCTTTTAGTGAGGCGGCCGTCTCGAACCCGCGTCCGCCGCGGATCTGCACCAATTCGTCTGCCACCATGTAACTGAGTTCGGTAGACCATAGTTTCGCCAAGGCGGCCTCGATACGCACGTCTTTTTGTCCGGCGTCGGCCATCTCGGCGGAGAGCTCAAACACGGCTTCAAGTGCGAACGTGGTGGCGGCGATAAATGCGATCTTCTTGCCCACGGCCTCATGCTTGCCGATCGGCCGGCCCCACTGGGTGCGGGCGTTTGACCACTCACGGGCGATCTTCAGCGACCATTTGCCGGCACCGACGCAAAGCCCGGGAATCGAGAGGCGGCCGGTATTGAGGGTGGTGAGGGCAATCTTGAGCCCTTGGCCTTCCCTCCCGAGCCGGTTGGCAGCGGGTACCCGGACGTGGTTGAAGCGCGTCACTCCGTTTTCGATGCCGCGAAGCCCCATGAATGAGTTGCGGTTCTCCACGGTGATCCCGGGGGAGTCCATCTCCACGACGAATGCGGTGATGCCGCCCTTGAGCAAGGTTCCGTCTGGTCCCTCCCGGGGCGGAACAACTGCCATCACGACCACCAGTTCAGCGATCACGCCATTCGTGGTCCAAAGTTTCACGCCGTCCAAGACGTAGGACTCGCCGTCGTCGTCCGGTGTAGCGGTGCAACCCATCCGGGCGGGGTCGCTGCCGACGTCGGGTTCCGTCAGCAGGAAAGCCGTAATGGCACCTGCCGCGCAACGCGGCAGGTATTCCTGCTTCTGCTCGGGCGTACCGAATTCCTTGACGGGCTCGGGCACGCCGATGGACTGATGGGCCGAAACCAGGGCACCGAGGCTGGGATGGACGGATCCGAGCATCGCCAACGCCCGCCCGTAGTAGGCCAGCGAAAGGCCCAGGCCGCCGTACTCGCGCGGAATCTTCAAACCGAAAACGCCCAAGCGGGCCAAACCGTCAAGGTACTCGTCGGGGATTCTTGCGTCGCGCTCGATCAGCTCGCCGGACATGGTCTCGCAGAATTCGCGCAACGTCACCATGAATTCTTCGCCGCGCCGCACGTCGTCGGGCTTTGCCTGAGGCCATGGATGGATCAAGCCGAGATCGAAAACACCCAAGTAAAGCCCCTTGGCGAAACTAGGGCGGTCCCATTCTGTTTCGCGGGCGGCCTCTGCGACGGCCCGCGATTCCGCGGCGGTGGTGCCGACGTTCCTGTTGCCAGTGGCGGAGGTCATGGCAGGACTCCTTTTGACGGTGGTCCGGAGCCAGGATCCGCCTCGGGTGGAGGACCCTTCAGCTGTCCCTCAATGCTACCCGCGGGTAGGTACCAGTGCTAGGGGCCGCCTGCGAAGGAAATTCCACCGGCAATTCGACCTTCCCTGCCTGGTGAACCAGTTGGTCCCAGGCGAAGTTGATGCCATGGACGAGTCCGCCGACGACGTTCTTGACGATGTGCCAAGCCATGCTCGCCACGCCCACCAGGGCGAGGGCCGCCATCGCGGCCACGGCGATGAAGGTCGCCAGAACTAAACCAAAAACCAGTGTTCCGACGAACACGTAGGTGCTGGTGTCCATAGTCGTTAGATCGAACTGCATTGGGTCCCCTCCGCAACGCTGCTGGATGCGACACCGGGATGCTGGCGCCGTTGGACATGACATTAGGGGCGCCGCGCCTGGTTCAGCCAGCAAAAACACGGGTTGGTTGGACTGTTGATATGGGATCGAAATCTACCGGCAGGTAGATCACGGAAGGATTGCGGTCGCGCCCCCGCATTAACCCGCCCTGCGGTAACTCCACCCTGCGTTAACCTTGTACGGGGCAGTTTCCGGGATTTCCGCTGCCAGAAGGATTCGCAGCAGCTGAAGGAGAGTACGTGTCCCGCTCAGCAATGTCCTCCGCCGATGCCATCAACGCACGGCTGAGGGACCTCGAACTCCTCACCAAAGGCCCTGCTTGGGCGCTCACCCGCTCGGCCCCCTGGGTCATTGCCGTGCTTCAGGCCTCCTTTACCCGTACGCGTCCCCAGCTTCCGCTCGAGGAGTTCCACGCCGACGTCGACACTTTCCTTGAGCAGCTCCGTCGCCGGGATCCCGGGCTGGGCGGGCAGTCAAGCGGAAAGGCCTTCGCCGACGAGTGGACCCGCAAGCAGTTCCTGACCCGGCGTAGCCAATCCGGCCAGATCGTCTACGAAATCACCGAGCCCGCGGCTCGTGTGCTGGCCTTCCTGGACAGCCTCTCCAGCGAGCGTTCCACGCTCAACGGCTCCCGGCTCGGCACGCTGCTGGGTGACGTCGAGAAGCTCGCCAATGAAACCAATCCGGACCAAAGCGCGCGCCTTGAATCCCTCTCGGAGGAGATCCAGGAGCGTCAGCAGCTGATCGAAGACATCAGCTCCGGCGACTTCGACGGCCTCCTGGACGATGAAGAAGCTGTTGAAGCGGCCGGAAACATCCTGGACCTCGCGGCAAGCCTGCCGGCCGACTACAAGAAGATGCGCGACCGCATCGAAGAACTCGTCGGTGACCTTCGGAACCAAATCATCGAGGAGTCCCTCAGCAAGGGGGCCACGATGGCCCAGGTCCTGGAGGCCGACAAGCGCCTGCGCCAGAGTCCCGAAGGCCGCACCTTCCGTTCCTTCACGGCCTTCCTCGAGGACCCGCAGCAGCAGTTGCGCTTCCGTTCGGCAATCGGAGATGTCCTGAGCCGGCAGTTCGCCGACGAGCTCAGCCATGAGGACCGGGAGACACTCAAGAACCTCGTGGCCGAATTGCGTGACCAGCACAGCCAAATCCAGCGGATCTACGGCAAGCTGTCCGAGAGCCTGAACAACTACATCCAGAGCGACGACATCCGCCAATCCGTCCGCCTCCGCCAAGTCCTCCGCGAAGCCGAGCAAGCGATCCGTTCCATGCCATACGAGCGCGACCGTCCCGGATTGGTGCGCGGTCCCGTGCTGTTCAACGCCGGATTCGAGTCGCTCGCCATGGTGAAGCTTTTCGATCCGGATGAGTTCGCGGCGCCGCCGAAGCTCGCGGATCCGATCGCCTTTAGCGATTCCGACCGTGTGCGTTCGCCCCGCTCCGCAAAGGCGCGGCCCGACGTCGTCCGCTCGGCGATGGCGGGGGCGGTGACACTCGCTGAAGCCTGGACGAACCTCCCTGAGGAGGAGCGGCACATCAACACCGTGCGGGCGCTCCTGTCCGAAGCGTTGCACAGCGGCGCGGCGTTCGATCGTGCCGCTTGGGAAGACGTCGACTTCGAACAGATCGATGGCAGCACGCGCACCGCATACCTGCCGCTCGTTACGCTGACCTCCCGCGATGCCGACCTCCCCTGATGCCGACCTCCCCTGATGCCGACCTCCCCTGATGCCGACCAAGGATTCCGATGACTAACTCACCCCGTCCCGCCGAGCATGCCCTCCCCTCGGAGCCAGGAGTGGACATAACGGGATATGCGCCTGCCGCAAGCGCTACGGATGGACATGTCCTTAACTCGGCCGAGGCTGCAGAGGGACATGCGCCTGCCCCGAGCACTACGGATGGACATGTCCCCTCGGATCCCTTCCGTGTAACGCCCCGCGACACCTTCGTTGATGGTGCCGCGCTGTTCCCGGGTGACACCGGGGTGCTGCCGATGAAGGTCCGGCAGGCCCTCGTTCGATTGCTCAAGGGCCCCTATATCGACGGCGGTCGCGACGAAAAGCTGTGGACTACTCTCTTGGATAACCAACTGATTCTTCGGAGCCGGCTCTCCGAATTGTTCCTGAACCTCCAGCTCGACCACGAACGCAAAATTGCGGTGCTCAGGCCGGTCGATCCGGAAGCCATCGGCGGGGGAGCGCGTTCAAGCATCCTGCGCCAACAACGCGCCTTGAGCCGGGTCGAAACGATCGTCCTGCTCCGCTTGCGGCTCCTCTTGGACCGCCATGTCACGGCCCAAACCGAACCCACCATCACCCGCGAAGAAATTGCTGAACTCGTGGCGCACTACCAGCCGGCAGGCCAACAAGATGCCCTCCGTGATACCGACGTCGTCAACCGCACCGTCACGAAGCTCCTTGCCCGCCAACTCCTCCTCCCCACAGGCATCGAGGACACCTTCGCGATCTCCAAGGCCCTTCCACTTGCCCTCCCTTTCGAAAACATCGGCGACATCCCCGCCCAGATCGAAGCCCTGATCGCGGTCGCGACGGACGAATCAGGCACCGACCCCCTCCTCGAGCTCGACAGGGACGTAGACGCTGACATCGACTCTGAGGCCGACGACGGAGAAACAGGCGACGACGCCGACTCCCGGGCCGCAGCCGGAACCAACAACAGCGACAATGGCGGGGACGCGCATCGCGCCGACTCCCGTACCGAAGCGGAGGCAGCCAAGTGACCATCGCCACGATGCTTCCGATCGGTGAACTCACCAACCCGGGCCAAATGCGCCTGGCACTGGTCCAGGTGGTCAACTGGGGCACGTTCCATGGTGCCCACTCGATGCATGTCGACCGCAACGGCACCCTCCTCACAGGCAACTCGGGTGTCGGCAAATCCACCCTGTTCGACGCCATACTGCGGGTTTTCGATGCCCGTCCGCGCTCGAACGAGGCTGCGGCCCAGCGAGTCGGCGGTGCTGTGGAGGACAAGAGGACAACCTTCACGTACATGCGGGGCAAGGTTGGCGACAAGGCCATTGGCGACGGCTCGGCCAGCGCCTTCCAGCGGCCTGGTGCCACCTGGTCCGCCGTCGCACTGACGTTCGACAATGCTGCCGGCACCAAGGTGACGATTTCCGCCCTCTTCGACCTGCCGAAGAACGGCACGGAGTCCAGTGTTGGCCGTTTCTACCTGATCGACAACAAGCCTCTGGACCTTGCTGCGATCGAGGGCATCGCGGAGAAGCGCTTCACCAAGGGCTCGCTGGAAGCAACATTTCCCGACGCCCAGGTTTTCGATGTGCACAAGGCCTTCGCAGAGCGTTTCCGCCGGCTCCTGGGCATCAATTCGGACCAGGCACTTCCGCTGTTGCGGGTCATTCAGGCAGGCAAGGGCCTCGGCGGAAGCGTGAACACATTCTTCCGGGACCAGGTGTTGGACGCCCCCGCCACCTTGGCTGCCGCGGACGACGTCGTTGAGGAATTCAGCAACCTCATGTCCATCAGGCAAAGGCTCGAGGACGTCCGCCAGCAGCGCGACCAGCTCGCGCCGGTGCCCGCGATGAATAAGGAGTATGCGGAATCCTTGCTCGAAGCCAACCGGCTCCGCGAACTCAGCGGCGAGGAAATTGACGCATATAAGCAGCAGCTCGCGGTCCAGGTCCATGCGAAGACCTTGGCCCGGTTCAAGGAACTCGCGCAGCTCAAAGCCAAAGAACTCAGCGCCGAACGAGCCATTCGTGACGGGCTGGCCAAGGAATTGCGCCACCTTGAATCGGACTATAACAACCAGGGCGGGAATGCGATTTCGTCCATCGAGCAGTCGCTCGAGAATGCGCGGGTCGGCCTCAAGCTCCGCCAGCAGGTGGAGGCAGCGGCCCGCCAAGCATTGCTCGACGCCGGACTCAACCTTGAGTGGACGGCCGACGGTTGGGAGCAGGCCCACGAGCAGGCCGCCGCCCGCTCGGCGGAACTGAAGGACGATTCCGAGGCCCTGCGGGAACTCCGGTTCGAGGCCTTCGACGGACACGCGACGAAGAAACGCGAGCTTGCGGCTGCCCAGCAGGAGCTCGTCTCGTTGAAGACGCGCAAGTCGCTGTTGCCGCCGTCAAGCATTGAAAACCGGGCGGCGATCGCCGCAGCCACGGGTGTCCCCGAGGACCGCATGCCGTTCGGCGGCGAGCTGATCGACCTCGCGGAGGGGGAGGAGCGGTGGCGTCCGGCCGCCGAGCGGGCCTTGCGGAACCTTGCAACAACCTTGCTGGTCCCCGGCGAGCATTTCGCTGCCGTCACCCGCTACCTGAATGACAACACCGTACGCGGCGCGCTCCGGGCGGTTGACGTTTCGAAACCGCTTCCTGGGGGCGCACTTGCTGTGGAGGACGTGTCCGACGGCGAACTGTTGACGAAGCTGGAAATCCTCGCCGTTGGTGCCAATGCCGATGCCGGCCAGTGGGTGCGTGAGCGGATCGCGCTCGACTTCGCGTACCCGTGCGTCGAGGATCCGGACGAGCTCGCGAAGCTCGACAAGGGCTTGAGCCTCGGCGGCGTGGTCAAGCGCAACCGGCACACAGTGGAGAAGGACGACCGTTTCTCAAGCCGCCAGGATTACGTCCTCGGCTTCGACAACGCTTCCAAGCTGGAAGTCGTGGCGGCGAAGGTCGGTGAGCTCGAAAATGAGCTCGCAAGCGCCGCTGAACTCGCCCAGAGCCGCGAGGATTCGCACCAAGGCATGGCGCGCCAGCTTGAAGCTCTGCGCCGCATTGCCGAAGACGAACGGGCCTGGGACCAGGTTTCGGCGGCCGTCGCTGCAGAAGAGGTTGCGAAGATCGAACAGCGCCTCAAGGATGCCCTCGCCGCCCAAGCCGACTTGGAACCCTTGCGCGCGAACATCGAGGCCGTTCGTGAAAAGCACCAGTCCTCCACAGGATCGGCCGCCGTCCTGCAGAGCGAATACAAGACGCTCGACCAGCAGATGACCACCGCTGACGCGTTGCTCGAAGCCGCGCGCAACAGGGTCAGCCAGGCTCCGCCGTCGGACGCTACCGTTGCCGCCCTCGAACCGTACTTCACCCCGTTCGGGGAGGTGTCAGAGCTCCACGAGCTCGACAACCTCGCGGCCGGGGTCCGCACCAAGTTGCTGAGCGAGCTGCATGCGGCAGAATCGCGCGGTCAGGCATTGGCGGAACGCCTGACCCGGATGTTCGAAGGTTTCGTGCGCGAATGGGGTACTGCCATCTCTGCGGACCACGGGACGTCGATCGGCGCGGCGGGGGAGTTCGAGTCGCGCTACCACCAGATCGTCAACGAAGGGTTGCCCGCGCAGGAAGCCGAATTCCGGCAGTTCTTCAACCAGCGCACGCACGAATCGTTCAGTACCTTGCTGCACCTGCTCGACGAGGAACGCCGCGCCATCACGAGCCGCATCCTGCCCTTGAACGGCATCCTGTCGGCGGTGAATTTCCACGAAGGAAGCTTCCTGGAACTCGACATCAAGCAGACCCTCCCGGCTACCGCGAAGCAGTTCAAAGAGGCGATCCACAATGCGTTGAAGGCGCGGCACTCACGGCCGGCACGGGGCGCGGGGGCGGCGGGGGACCCTGCCGCGGGCGACGACGCCGAACTCACCAACCGCTACAAGTCGCTCGAAACCCTGGTCAAGCGCCTCGGATCGCAAACCCCGGAGGACCGTCGGTGGCGCGCCGAGGTGCTCGACGTCCGTGGGCACCTGTTCATCCAATGCAAGGAACATCGCTCGATTCAAGGTCCCGGCGGAAGCAAGAAGACCGAGGTCTACATGCACGCCGACACCGGTTCGATGTCCGGCGGCGAGCGGCAGCGCTTCACGGCATTCATCATGGCCGCAGCGTTGAGCTATCAACTTGGCATCGCTGAGCAAGGTTTCACGAGCTACGGGACGGTCATGATGGACGAAGCGTTCGTCCTTGCCTCCGAGGAATTCGCGGGAGCGGGAATCAAGGCCCTGCACGAGTTCGGTTTCCAGTTGCTGCTGGCGGCCCCGGAGAATGTTATCGATCTGTCCCGGCATCTCGGCTCCGTGACGGAAATCCTGCGCGACAAGCGGACGAACCGTTCCGGCGTGCTCACGGCTCCGGTCATCGGGGGCCCGGGAGTGCCCGGCGAATGGCGTTCCGAGGCGAACCCGGTCGATATCCTGCTCCGCTAGCCTCCCGGCCCCGGCCCCGACCGCCCGGACGCCCGCTCGCTTATGTGGGCGTTTGCCGCGACGCCCGCTCGCTTATGTGGGCGTTTGCCGCGACGCCCGCTCGCTTATGTGGGCGTTTGCCGCGACGCCCGCTCGCTTATGTGGGCGTTTGCCGCGACGCCCGCTCGCTTATGTGGGCGTTTGCCGCGACGCCCGCTCGCAT
>JBFUPP010000019.1:76153-89918 GCA_041360635.1 bacterium RCC_150
CGCGACGCCCGCTCGCTTATGTGGGCGTTTGCCGCGACGCCCGCTCGCTTATGTGGGCGTTTGCCGCGACGCCCGCTCGCATATGTGGCTTTCTCGAGCAACGCCCTATCACTTTCTTAGAGGAAGAGATGGGGCGTGCGTCGAAAGGGCGCCGTAAGTGATAGCGCGTCGCGGATCAATGGAGTTTCCAATTACGTGATGAAAGTGTTTCGTAATTGAGCAAAGGATAGGCTAGCCTTACTTAGGTTTGCTTCACTACCTAAGGAGTTCCGTGGCTGCCCTTCACCCGCGCCGTGCCCTGCTGAAGACCGCAGGGGCCGCGACTGCCGCCCTTGCCGCCGTCGCGCTTTCCCTGACCGCCTGCACAACCGGCTCTACGACTGGCAGCTCGGCGTCGACGCGGGTGTCCGGCCCCCAATTTCCCGTCACGATCAAGAACGTCTTCGGCGAGACGACGATCAAGTCCGAGCCCAAGCGAGTGGTTGCGGTCTCGTGGGTCAATGACGACGTCGCGCTGGCTCTCGGCGTCGTTCCCGTGGGTGTCCCTAAGAATGAATGGGGCAACAATGACAAGGGGTCCACTCCTTGGAAGGACGCCGCGCTTGAAAAACTCGGCGCCGGCTTTGGCACCTCGAAGGCGCCGGTGCAGTTCTCCGAAGCCGACGGCATAAATTTCACGGAGATCGCCAAGCTGGTCCCGGACGTCATCCTCGCCGCCTACTCCGGGCTAAGCGAGGCCGACTACAAGAAACTCTCCGATATCGCCCCGGTGGTGGCGCAACCCGAAATGGCCTACGGCACGCCGTGGCAGGAGGCCACCACAATCATCGGTAAGGCCCTGGGCAAGAATTCCGAGGCGGCCACGCTCGTCTCGGATACCGAGGCCACGATCAACAGCAAGGTCGGCGCATTCCCGCAGCTAGCGGGCAAGACCTTTATCTACGGCAACCTTGAACCGAACAAGGGCGATGGCGTCAACGTCTACGCCGCCAATGACAACCGCCCCCGATTCCTCTCCGAAATCGGAATGAAGCTTGCCCAGGTTGTCGAGAACGCCAGCAAGGGATCCAAGGAGTTCTTTGTTCCTTGGTCGGCCGAAAAGGCCAACGAACTCGCCTCGGATATTTTCGTGACGTGGGTTCCTGATTCCAAGACCACGGACCAGATCAAGAATGATCCGCTGCTAGGCCAGATTCCCGCCATCAAGAAGGGCGCCCTGGTGGCCGACTCGGACAACACCCTCACCCTGGCAATCTCCGCTTCCTCGCCCCTGAGCCTCCCGTGGGCCCTCGACACTTTCCTGCCGCAGCTTGCCAAGGGCGCGGATGCGGCAAAGTAGGGACTGCGGGCATGACAATTAGTACGACGACGGCCGCCTCGCCTTCTCCGGGAGTATCCCCGCGCGAACTGGCAGCTCATGACCATCGGACAGCGCCCAAGGGGCATCATCTGCCAGTTCGCGCCAAGGGCACCGGCAACCGTTCGCTCTGGCTTCTGGCCGTCGTCGTCGTGCTGGTGCTTATTTGCGGAGCTTCGCTCACGATCGGAGCAAGGGACATGTCCCCTGAAACGGTCTGGCAAGGACTCACCAGCTTCAACTCCGGCGATGGCGACCACGCGGTGGTCCATAGCCGCATTCCGCGCACGACGCTTGGTTTGATGGTCGGCGCAGCCCTTGGCCTCGCCGGGGCCGCGATGCAGGGAATCTCCCGCAATCCTTTGGCCGATCCGGGCATTATGGGCGTCAATGCCGGCGCGGCCCTTGCCGTGGTCGCGGGGATCTACCTATTCGGCGCCTCAGGGGCGCGCAGTTACATCTGGTTCGCTTTCGCCGGCGCGGCCGCGGCCGCCATCGTGGTCTACCTGATCGCGTCTATGGGGCGCGAGGGTGCGACGCCGGTAAAGCTTGCTCTGGCGGGGGCGGCCTTGAGCGCGGGCCTGTATTCCCTCATGAACATCATCCTGGTTTCGAGCCAGGACACTCTGGACCGTTTCCGTTTTTGGCAGGTCGGGGGAATCTCCGGGAGCGACTGGTCCGTGATTTCCACCGGCCTCCCGTTCCTGCTGGTGGGCGCCGTTATTGCGCTGTCCAGTGGACATGTCCTCAACAGCCTCGCCCTTGGTGACGACGTCGCCCGGGGACTTGGCCAAAACGTCGCGCTGGCCAGGGGCCTGGTCGCGCTCGGCATCGTATTGCTGTGCGGAACCGCCACGGCCCTGGCCGGTCCCATAGCTTTCGTCGGACTTGTGGTTCCGCACGCTGTGCGTTTCTTTACGGGCCCGGACTACCGCTGGATCCTGCCGTTTTCGATGGTCCTGGCACCGGCTCTTCTGCTTGGTTCCGACGTCATTGGCAGGGTCGTTTTGCTTCCAGGCGAGGTCCCTGCGGGCATCATGACTGCCATTATGGGCGCGCCTGTCTTCGTCTGGCTCGTCCGCCGAGGCAAGGGAGCAGCCCTGTGAGCTCGCACGGCCTGGAGCGCCAACTGGCAGATAATGACCCCAAAATCGCTGCCAACGGGCATTATCTGCCAACTCGCGCGCCGCGAGGCCCCCGCAACGCGCCGCGAGGCCCCCGCAACGCGGCGCGAGGCCCCCGCAACGCGCCGCGAGGCCCCCGGAAACTGAACCGGACCGCGTTCCTGGTGGCCGCCGTCGTCGTCCTGTTTGCGGCGACCGTGCTCCTGGGCAGCTACACCGTCACCATTCCCGATTTCTTCTCCATCCTCGCCGCGCACTTGACCGGCGGCGCGAAGATTCCCGGAGCCAGCTTCATCGTCATGGAAAACAAGCTGCCGCGGGCCGTGTTGGCCGTCCTGGTCGGCGTGGCTTTCGGCCTGTCCGGTGCCGTGTTCCAGACCATGCTCCGCAATCCGCTCGCCAGCCCCGACGTTGTCGGCATTAGTTACGGAGCGAGCGCCGCGGCGGTCTTGGCAATCGTGGTCTTCGGCGCCTCGGGTGCCGCTGTGTCGGCGGCCGCGCTGGTGGGGGCGATCGGCGTCGCGCTGCTCATTTATGCAGTTTCGCGCAGCCCGGGCGCTTCGGGAGTGCCGCGCGGCGTGCACGGAAACGCGGCGGGCAATCGCCTTATCCTCGCGGGCGTAGGTATTGCGGCTTCCTTGGGAGCCGTGGTGCAGTTCCTGATGACCCGTGCCGATATCCGGACAGCGTCCGAGGCGCTCGTCTGGCTCAATGGCTCCTTGAATTCGGCCAACTGGGAGAGCATAGCTTTGTTGTTTGCCTCCATCGTCGTGCTCGTTCCGGCCCTGGGACTCCTCGCAGGACCGTTGCGCATGCTCGAACTTGGCGACGACGCCGCGGCAGGCCTGGGGGTGCGCGTCGATGCCGTGCGATGGGGATTGGTGACCACCGCCGTCGCCCTCGCGGCAGTGGCGACGGCGGCTGCCGGACCGGTCGCGTTCGTCGCCTTCCTTGCCGGGCCGATCTCCCGACGGTTCGTCGTGCGGCCCAGCCTCCCGGCGTCGGCCTTCACCGGCGCCGTTATTGTCCTGGCTGCCGACTATTTCGCCTACAACATGGCACCCCAGATACTAGACGGCACGGTGCTACCGGTTGGCGTTATCACTGGTGGCCTCGGCGCTCCATTCCTGTTGTGGCTTCTGGTCACCTCCAACCGAAAGGAATCCTGACATGGCGCAACTGAACGCGGAAGGACTGACCCTCCAATACGGTCAACGCCCCGTGGTTGAAGGCCTCTCGACACGGATTCCCGAAGGCAAAGTAACCATGATCGTGGGAGCCAACGCCTGCGGGAAATCGACCCTCCTGCGCGGATTATCTAGGCTCTTGAAGCCTCGCCTCGGGGCAGTCACCTTGGACGGCAAGGACATCCACCGTCGCTCGGCGCGCGAAGTCGCCCGAACCCTTGGTCTTCTTCCGCAGCACCCAATCGCCCCGGACGGCATCACGGTCCGTGAACTCGTGGGACGCGGGCGCTATCCGCACCACCGATACTTCCGCGGCGCTTCGGAGGACGACGACGCCGCTGTCCAGCGCGCGCTCGAAACCACCACAACGCTTGAATTGGCAGATCGGAACGTGGATGAGCTGTCCGGCGGACAACGCCAGAGGGTCTGGATCGCCATGGCACTCGCCCAGGAGACCGAGGTGCTGTTGCTTGACGAGCCCACCACTTTCCTTGACGTGGCGCACCAAGTGGAGGTGCTGGACTTGGTGACCGATCTCAATCGGGGCCGCGGAACCACCGTGGCAATCGTCATGCACGACCTCAACCTGGCAGCGCGATACGCGGACCATCTCATAGCGATGAAGGCCGGGGCCATCGTCGCCGAAGGGCCTGCGGGTCAGGTAGTTACTGAAGACCTTGTCCGTGAGGTTTTCGGCCTGGACTCCCGGGTAGTGCCGGATCCACTTTCCGGCACCCCGCTCATTCTCCCGATCGGCAGGTACTACGCCGCCACGCCCTCAAGCCCAGCAGAAATGGAGTTTGCCTTATGATTTCAGGTCCAAAAGCAGCCTCACGCCACGGGACTACCGAGCCGATGACGCGCGCGTTCGACGTCACCGTGACCGCAGTGCAGGAGCTGGGAGCGAATTTCCGCCGCATCACGTTCGGCGGGTACAGCCTGCGAGGGTTCGGTGTCTCAGGGCCGACCCTGGACTTGCGCATCAAGCTCATGATTCCTTCCCGCGACGCCGAGGGGAACCACATTCCGTTGCCGCCCATCGAGACGGGCGAGGCCGGCTGGTATCAGGAATGGTTGGCGTTGGATCCCGGCGTCCGCGGTTCAATGCGGACTTACACCGTCCGGAACGCGAGGCTCGATGCGGTCTATCCCGAGATCGACGTCGATTTCGTGATGCATTTCGAGGACGTCCACCCTGACGCTTGCTCCGCTGACAGCGGCAGTTGCGCACCGGCGTCGTCCGGGAGCGCCGGGCCGGGCGCGATGTGGGCGCTCGGAGCAAAACCGGGCGATTCAATGACGATCATCGGCCCGAACAATCGGGCAGCCCATTGCGTAACTGCCGGAACATACGCAGGTATTGAATGGCGTCCAGGCTTCGCGCAGCGTGTTCTCCTCGCGGGCGATGAAACAGCAGTCCCGGCCGTTGCCGCCATTCTGGAGTCGCTGCCCAGGGGCATCACTGGCCATGCTTTCCTTGAGGTTCCCGAAGCGGGAGACTTCCAGGACATCGTGACGGAAGCTGACGTCGAGATCACTTGGCTGGCCCGAGGAGCAGCCAGCGTCCGGTCACGGCCACGTGGCCAGCTGCTGCAGGAAGCGGTCCGCCGGTTCGTTCCGGTCCCGGGGTGGGTGCGTGTAGGCTCGGCCGATGCAGGCGCGGAACCTGCCGGACCGGAACCCGAAGACGTCAATGTCGATCAGGAAATCCTGTGGGAGACCCCGCTCCGGATGGATGCGGCAGCCATCGCGGCCAGCCGCAACCCGGGTCTTCCCGCTGGAGCCTTGCCCTTCTATGCGTGGATCGCTGGCGAGGCGGGGGTCATCAAGGAACTGCGCCAGTACTTGGTCCGGGACGTGGGGATGGACCGGAAGCAGCTCGCGTTCATGGGGTACTGGCGTCAAGGGAAAGCCGAACTTTGACCTCCCTCCCCACCGTCGCTCATATATAGTCGCCTTTCTTCCGATCCTCCCTCACCTATACGGGTCCTTCGAGCGACGCGCGCTCACTTATATATGCGCGGGCGTTCCGGTAAAGGGCCCCATTGGTGATCGGGCGTGCGTCGGAAAGCGGCTATAGGTGATCGGGCGTTGAATTAACCTTGGCTTTGCCAAGGGGCAACCGGACGGGATTACGCTGGCGTCGTGGCTGGGAACGTGCTTACTGCTGACCAGGACGGACGACGGCGGTTCGTCGCCTTGGGCGATTCCTTCACCGAGGGCGTGGGGGACCGGAACAAGATGCTGCCGAACGGCGTCCGGGGTTGGGCCGACCGCGTCGCTGAGAAGCTGGCCAAAGCCGAACCCGGTTGGGAATATGCCAACCTCGCCGTCCGGAGCAAGCGCCTCCGCCATGTCATCGAAGAGCAACTGGATCGGGCCTTGGCCATGGAGCCGACGCTCATTACGCTCTATGCCGGCGGCAACGACATCCTGGACTTCGGCACGGACATGGACCAGCTCATGGCTGACTACGAAAAGCTCGTGGCGCGTCTCGCCGCAACAGGTGCCACGTTGGTGCTCTTCACCGGGTACGACGTCAAAGTCTCGGCAGTGCTGGAGCCTTTCAAGAAGCGCAATGCCCTATATAACGAGCGTGTCCGCGAACTAGCCTCAAAATACGGTGCAGTGCTGGTGGATTATTGGTGCTTGGATGCTTACCACGACCGTCGGATGTGGGCCCCCGACCGCCTGCACATGTCCAAGGCCGGTCACAAGTACATGGCCGCCCAAGTCCTGGAACAACTCGGCGTGCCGCACAAGTTTTCGCCCAAGGACTGGGAACCGCCGCAGCGGCTCAAGCTGCGCGATTGGGAACGCCGGCAACGGCGTTGGGTGAACGACTGGGTGCTGCCCCTGTTCGGCCGCAAAATCCGCGGGGTCACGCTTGGGGACAAGCTGCAGCCTCGCTGGCCGGACCCTGTCAAAGTCCCACGCAAAGCAGGGCTGCGGAAGGTGGCCGAGCGTCAATTGCTCCGACGGCAAGCGGCCCAAGCGCGGGCTACCGAGCGCCAGGCGTCCCCTACGCCCGCAGGGTCAGCATCAGACCAGACCGACATTCACGGGGGTACAAGACCATGACCACGCAGGAACCCATCCGTTTCGCCGCCGTCGGGGATTCCTTCACCGAGGGCGTCGGCGACCGGGACCTCCGCCTCCCCAACGAATGCCGGGGGTGGGCTGACAGGGTGGCCGAGGAGTTGGCACGCCACGAGCCACGGACCCGTTACGCCAACCACGCTCTTCGCGGACGTCGCCTCAGGCAGATCCTGGACCAACAGTTGGACGACGCGCTCGGCCAGGCTCCCACGCTCATCAGCTTCCACGCAGGTGGCAACGATCTCCTGGGTGCGCGCCTGGACATGCGCACCCTCATTGTCCGCTTTGAGTCCGCGGTTGCCCGGCTTGCGGCAAGCGGCGCCAAGGTTCTCCTTTTCACGGAGTACAACGTCCCGCTCTCTCCCGTGCTCGAGCCGCTCAAGCTGCGTACTGCCGTTTTCAACAAGCACATCCGCCGTATCTCCGCCCAATACGGGACCCTCCTTGTGGACCACTGGTGCTTCGAGAAGTACCAGGACCGCCGCATGTGGTCCCCCGACCGACTGCACATGTCCGCTGTTGGGCACGAGTACATGGCGAAAAAGGTGCTCGAGGTGCTCGGGGCCAAGCATTCGCTGGAGTCGCCGGTGCTCACGGCGCTTCAGCCGCGCACGCGTGCCGAGATAATGGCCGACGACGCCGCGTGGTTGAGGCGCGATGTGGCACCTTGGCTTTCGCGCCGGGTCAGGGGAGTTTCCAGCGGGGACCATCTAAGTGCCCGGTGGCCGGCAATGATGCCCGTCGTTCTGCCGGAGCGGCTTGGCCCGACGAAGCCAGAGCCGGCTCGCTCCTGACAGCCCCGAGCCTACGCACCCACGTAACCGAGGCTCAGTCGAGCAGGTTTTCGTAACCTTCCGAGGCCGAGGTCACGGTGAATTCGATGACTTCGAAGTCGGCCACACCGTTGACATAGAAGGGGTCCGCGGCAAGGGCGTCGTCGAGGGTTGCGCGGTCGGCTTTCGAGAGGAGTACGCCGCCGACAGCGGGAATGCGACGTCCCGATGCGAGGAAGATGCCGGCGTCGAACGCTTCCTTGACCCAATCCATGTGTGCGGACCGGTGGAAGTCGACGATCTCGTCGGGAACCTTGTATGTCAACGAAACGACGAACATGAAGCCAGCCTACAGGCACGGACAGAGGTAGGTTGAAGTATCAAGCATTTGTTTCTTCTTCTAAGATGATTCCATGACCGAACTGCGCTGGCTCAACGCCGACGAACGCCGAGCCTGGCTGGCCCTCCTGAGCATTAACACCTTGTTGCCCGCAGCTCTCGACACCCAATTGCAGGCGGCCGGAAAGTTGTCGTTGTTCGACTACAACGTCCTCGCCATGCTTTCCGAAACCGAGGGCCGTTTCTTGCCGATGAGCGAGCTTGCCGCGCGCACGAGTGCCTCGCTGTCACGGCTATCGCATGTGGTCACCAAGCTGCAGAAACGCGGTTGGGTGGAGCGGGAAGCACATCCACGCGACGCCCGGGTCACCGTCGCCCACCTCACGGAAGCCGGCATGGACACCATCGTTTCGCTCGCTCCCGGCCATGTGGGAGCCGTCCGTTCCCTGATGCTTGACGCGATGACGGACGACGACGTCGCGGACCTCGCGCGGATCGGCGAGAAGATCGTCGCCCGCCTGGACGACGACCACTGGATCCTGCGCGAACGTTGAGCCGCTGCGAACGCTGATCCGCTCGGCTTACGCGAGCCGTCACCGTTCCAGCTACGCGAGCCCTAGGCCGTTCCAAGTACACGAACCCTGACCCGCACTGATGAAAGACTGAGCTATGGATTTTTCAGCCCGTTACGTGGCCTTGGGAGACTCTTTCACGGAAGGTCTCGGCGATGCCGACCCCTCACGGCCAAATGGTGTCCGCGGCTGGGCTGACCTCGTTGCCCGGCAATTGGCCCATGGCAACGAGCAGTTCGGCTACGCCAACCTTGCCATCCGCGGCAGGAAGCTCAGGCAAGTCATGGCAGAGCAGGTGGACGCCGCCGTCGCACTCCAACCGACGTTGGTGACCCTGTATGCCGGCGCGAACGACATCTTCCGCCCGAAGGTGGACATCGACAACCTCATGCAGGACTACGAGGCTGGAATCGCGAAGCTGGCCGGAACTGGCGCTCGCATCCTGCTCTTTACGGGCTTTGACGCCCGTAGCTCAAAGGTCTTTGGCACGATGCGCGGGCGAACCGCGATCTACAACGAGTTGGTGCGCGAAATTGCGGAGAAACATGGTGCACTGCTCGTGGATTATTGGCGGTTCAGCGAATATCACGATTGGCGTATGTGGGACCAGGACAGGATGCACATGTCCACTGCAGGACATATCAACATGGCCAACCGGGTCCTCGCCGTACTGGAACACGACGACTCCCTCGAGGTGCCCGCTCCGATCGACGCGACCGGCCTTGATCGCCTCGAGACCTTGCGCGGCAATGCCCGCTGGGTCCGGGAACACGCTTTTCCATGGGTGGTCCGCCGGGTGACGGGCAAGTCCTCGGGCGACGGCCTCAGCCCCAGGTACCCGCAACTCACCCGGCCCTAGCCAACATTTACCGGGCCTGATTTAGCGGGCCCGGAACCCCGGCGTCGCCAGCAGGCCGCCGTCGTTCTTTACAGCCAGCACCTCAACGTCCCAATGACCCGTGGCGAGCGACAACGTCTTGGCGCCCCCGGCCATGATCGCCGTAGCCAGGACGTCGGCCGTAATGATGTCCGGCGCCGCGACCGAAACCTGTCGGAACGACCCAGGTCCGCGGACCGGCCGGCCTGCGGACCAGATGTGCTGGCCGCGCTCGCTGGTTCCTGAGGTTGCCAGCGCCTGCTTCGGGGCGGCTGCCTCCCGGCCACCGGCCTCCCCGCCCCCGCCAAGTCCACCACCGCGGCCGAGTCCACCGCGGCCTAGCGGGAACGCGGTGAGCAGGGCGCCCCGGTCCTCCGGGTCCACGACTCCCGCCAGCCAGGGCTGCACACCCCCGTGGATCGGCGAGCCTTCCACCAGGACGTCGCCGCCGGCATTGATGCACCAATCCCGCAAGCCCAGCGCGCGCAACGACGTCCCCGCTTTGAGGATTGCATGCGCCTTGACGATGCCCGCCAGGTCCACGACTCCGTCTGGCCTCTCCGCCGTGAACGCACCCTCGGTGCTGATCCGCCATTCCGACGCCGACCTGTAGAGCTCGCGCATCTGCGCCGAGGCTTCGGACAAGGCAAGTTCGCCGCGGGCCATCGCGCTCGCCTCCGAATCGGGCCGGTACAGGCTGAACGTCTCGTCCAGTTCGTTGAACAAACGTTCGACGACGGCGGTCGCCGCTTCCAGCTCTTCCTCCACAGGGTGGGAAGCCGGACCAGGCTCACAGGGGATTGCGAGGCTCACCACAGTGCCCATGCTCGTGAAGGTACGTGAGCGAAGGCGTGCGCCGGTGGCGTTCCGGTGGTCGCCGCCTCGGGCAGGGTTAGAAGTTGGCTGCATCGAGGGCCGCCTGGAGCGAGGTCAGGTAGGCATCGCTTGTCACTGTGGCGCCGCCGATGGTCTGCACGTTCGCCGACTGCGCGCTGAGGACCTCGGAACGAAGGAGGGGAGCGGCGCGGTTGCTGATCTGTACGGACCTTTGCTCGGCGTCAGTCAAGTGCAGCGCCGTGACATCGGTGATCACGCCGCCCTTCACGGTTACCTGGACTTGCACGGTTCCGAACCGGGTTTCCACGGCCTGACCCGTGTAGGTGCCTCCGGCCTTGGCTGAGGCGCCCACCTTTGAGCCGGAGCCGGAGCTGGAGCTGGTTCCCGACGACGATCCGGAAGGTCCGCTCCCCGCGGTTCCATCCGCCGTCGTACCCGTACTTCCAGCAGTCCCGCTTCCTGAAGCGCTCGTGCCTGGACTGGTTCCCGTGGCACTTCCCGTGTTGCTTCCGGCCGCGGACGTGGTGACCGCCGACGCGTTCGATTCCGAAACGTGCGCTCCCGCCTGCCAACCGGCGATGAGGATGGCAGTCGATGCGAACGCCGCTGATATTCCTGCCCTTATTCTCACCAGTCGAACCTTTCGTAGTGGAGTTGCTCTTCGCGCACTCCGGCGCTTCGTGCTTCCGCAAGGACATGTCCAGCCCAAGCGGACGGCCCACATACGTACACATCCGCGTCCGCAATATCGGGCACGTAATCCAGGAGCCGTGCCGCGCCGGCTGAAGCGGGCAGCCATGCGTTGGGCTGTTGCCGTGACCGGGGTCCTGTGAGGTGGAAGAGGGTGGCGCTGCGCTGCCGGCACAATTCGAGGATCTCGTTGCCCAGGAACAATTCGCCCTCATTCCGGGCCCGGAGCAGGACGGTCGCCTGGCCAGGTGCGAACGGCGTGGATTCCAGAAGCGCCCGAAGGGGAGTGATTCCAATTCCTGCGCCGATCATCACGATCTTGTCCCGGATGCGGGCGGCCGTGCTGAAAACGCCGTATGGTCCTTCGATGGCCACTTTGGTCCCGGGTTTAAGGGACGCCAGTCGGGCCGATCCGGCACCGAGGTTGCGGACAGTGATACGCAAGGTTTCCTGTCGGGGGAATCGGCCCGGGATCGACGGCGAAACCAGCGGTTCCGCGGACAAGCTAAACGGATGAGCCTGCCACCACACGCCGGGAGCCAGGAAGTGCCAGACGAAAAACCGGCCGCCGCTTC
The DNA here is from genome assembly GCA_041360635.1 of bacterium RCC_150. GTDB lineage: Bacteria > Actinomycetota > Actinomycetes > Actinomycetales > Micrococcaceae > Arthrobacter. The sequence goes on from JBFUPP010000019.1 coordinate 87,584, forward strand.
CGGACAGCTCGCTCAGACGGAGCCCGGCCATCTCGATACTGAAGACGCCGGGAGCGATCGCGACCACCCGGCGGACGGTCAGTTGATGCCTGAACGTCGCCATTAAGGGCCGGATCAGCCGGTACCAAGCCAAAGCCGCACCCGTTCCGATGCAAAGCAGGAGCCAATACCAACGTTGCCACGTTCCCTCGGCGAAGAGTCCACCCACGCTGAACTGGTGCGGCAAGGCCGTGCCGACGGCCAGATATGTAAGGAGGTGGACGAAGTACCAGAATTCGTAGGGGAATTTGCGGCGCACGACCACCAGCGAGGTCACCACAACCGCAAGGAACAGGGCGATCGAGACGAACGCCAGCCACATGTCCGGCACCATGACCCACAGGGCAACGGCTTCGCTGACCGGATCCAGACCCTCTGCCATGCCGTAGCCGACCGCCAGCAGGATCCCGTGTGCCAGGAGAAGGTAGAGGGAAGGCTTACCCAGTTTCCGGTGGAATTCGAGCGCCCTATCGTGCCCGACGGCTCCATCCACGAACGGCAAGCGCGCCGCCAGGAAAAGCATCAGGAAGACCAGGTCCATGCCCGAAAGTCCGGCAAGGATCCCGACGGCGGTGATCGCCTGGGTGGGATTCCCCACCGAGGACAAGCCGCCGTCGGCAAGCCACAAAGACAGTGCCGCCGCCAAAGACGCCCAAAGCGTTACGGTGAGCATGTCTGTTCGGAACATGCGGCGCCGATGCTGGGCCGCGAACCTTCCGCTGCCTGTTTTTGCTCGCGTGGATGCTGGAGGCTCTTGATGCGTGCCCTCGCGTTGGGCGGCGGAGGCGAGGAGTTCTGTCTTCATGCTTCAAGGTTGAAGGCTCCACCTTTCAATCTCCTGTGAGGGGGCTTGTTGGGGCTTGTGTTTGGGTTCGGCCGCGGTCGAGCGGGGCCGCGGCGGACCGGCGGCGCAGTGGCGTCGTGACGCGAGGGCCCTGGCGGGCTCTATACATCGGATTGGTCTTAATTTCACCTAGCCCCTAGACTTATTAGGCGCTAGGTGGCGCGGAGCGTGTGCAATTGCTCCGGTTGGCGGTGACTGTTGGTAACAACGGAACATCTGCGGGCCGGTAGTTAGGGGCTCAAGTTGCGTGCATTCCTGTATTCGCCCAGTAGCCCGGCTTCTTGTCCGGGACCCACTACCTTCGCCGCAACGGTGATCCTTGGCTGGTTCCAGCCTCGAGATCCAGTTCTGCGGGAACTACCGAAAAACGGTGTGGACTGGTTGCGGACGCCGCCCGACGCACGGCAAGCGGAAATCTGCTCGCCGTTACATTTCATTTTTTAGGAGAGTCGTCATGGCAGCACACTGCCAGGTGACCGGAGCCGAGCCGGGCTTTGGACACAGCATTTCGCACTCGCACCGCCGCAACAAGCGTCGGTTCGATCCCAACATCCAGAAGAAGCGCTACTGGGTTCCGTCCCTGCGCCGTAATGTCACGCTGACCCTGTCGGCGAAGGGCATCAAGACCATCGACGTTCGTGGCATCGACGCAGTCGTCGCCGAAATCCTGGCTCGCGGGGTGAAGCTCTAATGGCAAAGGACAAGGACGTACGTCCGATCATCAAGCTGAAGTCGACCGCGGGTACCGGTTACACCTACGTGACCCGCAAGAACCGTCGTAACGACCCGGACCGTTTGGTCCTGAAGAAGTACGACCCCAAGATCCGCCAGCACGTCGAATTCCGAGAGGAGCGCTAAACATGGCTAAGAAGTCCAAGATTGCTCGCAATGAGCAGCGCAAGGTCATCGTTGAGCGTTACGCCGCAAAGCGTCTCGAACTGAAGAAGACCCTGGTTGACCCGAACGCGACCGACGAAGCACGCGAAGAGGCTCGCCTCGGCTTGCAGAAGCTCCCGCGCGACGCCTCCCCGATCCGCCTGCGCAACCGCGACATCATCGATGGCCGCCCGCGCGGAACGTTCCAGAAGTTCGGCATCTCCCGTGTTCGCTTCCGCGACATGGCCCACAAGGGCGAACTCCCGGGCATCACCAAGTCTTCCTGGTAATCCAGAAGCACTGGGAAGGCCGGCAACCGTTTGGTTGCCGGCCTTCTTGCATTAAGGCTGTTTGTCGGGTTGGTTGGGTTCCTCGGGTGACGCAGCACACAATATTGAATGACGACGGCGGAGCGTACTTCTAGTTCGCGATGGCCCTTTTCGCCGCGGATTAGCGCCGTTTTCATGCCCATTTGGGTTGATTTGCGTGGGGGTTGGGGGGTGTGTAAAGTAGTTCGAGTCGCCGGCGCTGATGCGCGGAGATGGCGGCGAAACCCCTTTTCTGATCGGCCTGAAA
>JBFUPP010000020.1:0-87998 GCA_041360635.1 bacterium RCC_150
CTGGCCAACCGCCTGGACCCAAAGGGAAAGTTCCGCAACGACTTCCTGGACCGGACCCTGTTTAGCACCTGATATCCCTGGATCATGCCGTGGGAGCTACTTCGACCACGGCCCCGGCCGGCCCGAACCGCGACCAATCCGTGACCGAGCTGAGGCCGAACTGTCATGCGGCAGCTAAGCCAAGCCCGCGTCTCCGGCCCTAACGTTGAAGTACAGGCACCACGGGTAGTTCAGGGCAGGAGCGCGAGCTGTCATGAGGGTCAGGCGCGGCGCGGAAAAGACGACGACGGCGGCCACTAAGTTGCGCGGTTCGCTCGCGCTCTGTATGGCTGCAGGCCTTGGCCTTTCCGGGCTCCTCCTTTCAGCCTGCGGCGAATCCGACGGTGGAGTTGGCGGCTTGGGATCCGCATCACCGGCAGCTTCGAACGCCGGACCAAGTAAGACTCAACAACCGCAGGCGCGCCCGGTGCCGGCACCACAACCAGCACCTCCTCCATCCGCCAAAGACAGTCCACCCGCAATCAACGTCCCGAAGCAAGGCAGCGCCACCGCTCCGCCTGGCACGGTAGCGGAGGCTGGCACGGTAGCGCAGGCGGGCATGGCGGAAAGCCCAGGCGCGCCGCTAGGCCCGGGCACGGCGGCGCCGACCGGCAAGGGTCCGGCCCCCGCGGCGGGCGCGGCGGGTCCTCAGCCTTCGCCCTTGCCGACGACCGGAGCACCCGCAGCACCCGCGGTACCCGGGGCACCGGCGGTGTACTTCGTCGCGATCGGCGACGCCGGCAATCGGGGCGCACGGTTCGGCTGCGGTGACAGCCTGGTCGGCACGAGGCTTCCGTCCAGTACTGGCAACGACCCGCTCGCGGCGGCCATGGAGGAGCTTCTCAGTCCCGGCGACGCTGCCAGCCGCGCAGGCCTGTACAACGCGCTCTCAGGTTCGGCGCTGCGATACGTTTCCGGCTATCTCGACGGATCCACCGCCGTCGTCAACTTGACCGGCTCCCTGCGTCCGGGAGGAGTGTGCGACAACCCCCGCATCGAGGCGCAGTTGACGCAAACTGCCGTCGCCAACACCGGAGCCTCCCGGGCGGAGATCTACGTCGACGGCACGCCCTTGGCCGCCTTGCTGAGCCTTCGCTGACCGGCGCTCAGAGGCGTCGCCTGCACTGGTCATCGCTCGCCGAATAGTGCGTCCATTTCGAAGTAGCTCCGGCTGCCCGCCAAACCGGACCATTTTCCGTCACCCAGCACTTCCTTTGCGAGGCGGGAGACCGCGGCGTAAGCAGCCCGGGCAGGGCTGCCGCCGAGGCTGATGCGCCGCACTCCGACGTCGTGCAATTCACCCGGCGACGGCGATCCGAAGCCTGCCAGCGCATTGAGCGGCGCCGCGATCCTTCGCGACAGTTCGTGCAAAATATGGAGGTCCACAACCCCAGGCACGAAGATCCCGTCCGCACCGGCCCGTTGGTAGGATTCGGCCCGCTTCAGCGTTTCTTCGTACGCAGTATCCGGATACTTGCCGGACCAGTACGTGTCGGTGCGGGCGTTGATGAAGAGTTCGACGCCGGCCTCGTCGGCCATGTGCCTGATGAGGCTGATCCGCCGGGCCTGTTCAGCAATATCCGTCAAGGGCTGGTCCGCGGAGTCCTCGATGTTGATCCCGATGGCGCCCGCGTCCAAGACCGCTTGCACGGTGCCTCGAAGTTCAACATCGCTTCGCCCGTAGCCCGTCTCAATGTCTGCCGTCACGGGCAACCGAACGGCGCTGGCGATCCTTTCAAGGGCCTCCATCGCGAGTTCGCGCGGAAGATGGTTCCCGTCCCGGTACCCCGAACTCCAGGAGATCGCCGAACTCGACGTTGCCACCGCCGTCGCTCCCGCTTCCTCAACCATTCGCGCTGATGCGGCATCCCAAGCGTTCACCAGGATCAAGGGCGCATGGGATAGGTGGTGGAGTTCGTGGAAGCGGATAGCCTTGGATTCGAGTTCGGGATGCGTCGTCATTGCTCTATTCCAGCCTCCCGCACCCCCTAGGTAAAGCTGTGGGCGACGAAACTTGCGCGACTTTGAAAACAACTGTTGCTTATTTGATAACTCCGAGGGGTATCCTGTCACTGTGACCCACGAGACACTGGATGCCGGGCCCGAGCTGCCCGCGGAAGCAATTGACGCAATCGAGCGCGCAGCTACTGCCGCCCACCGCCACGAGGAACTATTCTCGGAGCGCGCCGCAAACATCAAACAATCGGCGGTGCGGGACGTCTTCGACATCTCCATGCGCCCGGGCCTCGTTTCACTTGCGGGCGGGAACCCGTACCTGCAATCCCTTCCCCTCGAGCGGCTCGGGCGGACAGCAGCACGAATCATTGCCGAAGAGGGCATGACGGCGCTGCAGTACGGAAGCGGGCAAGGCACCGAAGAACTCCGTGCGCAGATCTGCGAGATCATGGCCGCCGAAGGAATCATGGATGCGCTGCCGGAGAACGTGGTCATCACTGCGGGCTCACAATCCGCCCAAGACGTGGCCACCAAGGTCTTCTGCAACCCCGGGGACGTAGTCCTCGTGGAAAATCCCACCTACGTCGGAGCACTCAACACTTTTGAGGCTTACCAGGTCCAGGTCGAGACGGTGGACATGGACGACGACGGATTGGTTCCGGAACTGCTCGAAGCCAAGATCTTGGAACTCCAGGCCCAGGGCAAGAGGATCAAGCTCCTCTACACAATTCCCAACTTCAACAACCCCTCCGGGATTACGCTCGCTCCCGCGCGCCGTCAACGCATTGTGGAGATATGCCGGAACGCGAATATCTTGGTGCTGGAAGACAACCCCTACGGCCTCCTCCGCTTCGACGGACATCCCCTAGCCCCGATGCGGGCGGACAATCCACATGACGTCATCTACATGGGATCGTTCTCCAAAATCTTCGCTCCAGGGTTGCGGATCGGCTGGGCCCTTGTTCCAGAGCACCTGCAGCGGCGTTTCTATCTCGCGTCCGAAGCCGTCACCTTGTGCCCTCCGACGCTCAATCAGATGCTCATTTCGGCATATATTCGGGACTACGACTGGCGGGGCCAGATCGAGACATACCGGGCGCTCTACGCGGAACGCTGCAGGGCCTTGCTCGACGCGTTGGAAGAGCACATGCCCGCCGGGCTCAGCTGGACCAAACCCGATGGAGGCTTCTTCGTCTGGGTTACCCTGCCTGAGGGGGTGAACACGTATCCCTTGCTGAAAAAGGCAATCGACGCGGGAGTCGTGTTCATCCCCGGCGCGGCGTTCAAGCACTCTGACGAACCATCGAACAAACTGAGACTGGCCTTCAGCGCAGTTTCCCCGGACGCAATCGTCGAAGGCGTGCGCCGCTTGGCCCCAGTACTTCAGGAAGCGATCGACACCATCAACAAAGGAGTTAGAGCATGAGTGGAATCGTAGTTGTCGGCGTGGACGGCAGCGAGACCGCGATGAGGGCAGCGGAGGCCGCGCGGGACTTGGCTACCGCGTTGGGAGCGAGCCTTCGCGTCGTGACTGCCTTCGACAAGGCCCACGTGGAGATCGTCCAAAGCGGCGGTGACAAATGGATACTCTCGGACGCTGACGAGGCCGAGAAAGTCGCCCGCGACGTTGCAACCAAGCTCGCCGACGGGCAGTTGGGCATCAGCTATACGGCAGCATTCGGCAAGCCTGGCGAAGCCCTCATCCAGGAGGCGGAACGCGTGGGTGCCCGGCTGATCGTCGTAGGGAACCGTCGAATGCAAGGACTCGGACGTGTGTTGGGCAGCGTGGCCAATACGGTCGCGCACAATGCGCCGTGCGACGTCTACATCGCCAAAACTGACGTCTAAGCCCGCCTTATTGCCGATTAGCTGATCGTGGTCCCCGTCGACTTGACGGGGATCACGCATTGTGGTGGGCGGTCTCACCCCTGTTTTGGACCATTTCGGGCCTTTGGGTTCGGGCGGCCCACATAAAATTGAAGGGGCCCCCAAGGGCGCGAGCCTCCCATCACAACAACCACCGGCAGGGGATCCCTTTTGCTTACTTTGCAGCCGCGCCAGCGCGTCGGACACGACATTTTGCTCGCCCGGCACGGCGACCACATCAACTCCATGCGTTTCGACCGTGCAAACGACCGAATCGTGGCCTTCCTCAACGATGGCTCCGTTGACAGCGCTCCCAACCTCATCTCCCCGGCCCTCCAAATGCCGGAGACCTTCCGGAGCGTCATCCGTTCCGATTGGAAGCTGCTGCTTGTTGCCAGTGCCGCGATGCTGGCCCTCGGAGCGTTGGCCATGGTGCTTTCGCTTGGACTGGCCGGTACCCTGAGCGACCAGCAACTGCACGACCTCGCCCTGAGCTACACCTCGTTCTAGGAACAGAGCGCACAGCGCCGCGCCCAGTCGAGTAGCACTCAGTCGAGCCCCGCCCAGTCGAGTAGCACTCAGTCGAGTAGCAGTGCCGGTTCTTCGAGGATGGCCGCGACGTCCGCCATGAAGCGGGCCGACAGGTCTCCATCGACTACACGGTGGTCGAACGAACCCCCGAGAGTTGTGATCCAGCGGGGAATGACCTCGCCGTCGAGCACCCACGGCTTCTGCTTGATCGTCCCAAAAGCGACGATCGCCACTTCACCAGGATTGATAATCGGCGTCCCGGTATCGATTCCCAGGGCCCCGATATTTGTGATCGTCAGGGAGCCGCCCTGCATCTGCGCCGGCTGTGTTTTCCCAGCCCGTGCGGTGCTTGCGAGTTCATTCAGCGCAAGGGCCAGTTCCTTGAGGGAAAGATCCTGGGCATCCTTGATGTTCGGTACCATGAGTCCCCGTGGTGTGGCGGCGGCGATCCCCAAGTTCATGTAGTGCTTGACATGGATTTCTGCTCCCCCCTTGCCATCGGCGTTCTCAACCCATGTGGCGTTGACGCTCGGGTTGCGTGCCGCGGCCCAAATAACCGCCTTGGACAGGATGAGAAGCGGCGAGACTTTGATGCCCTCGAAATCCCGGGAGGCCTTGAGGCGCTTCACGAACTCCATGGTGCGGCTGGCATCCACGTCCACGAAAATGCTCACATGCGGTGCGCTAAACGCCGAGTCCACCATTGCCTTCGCCGTGGCTTTGCGTACACCCTTCACCGGAATACGGTCCACGCGCTCGTCCTGCGGCTTCCTCGCGGCAACCCAGAAGCTGTCCGCTTGGTCTACTTCGGCATCGCGCTGTGCCTGGTAGCTGACCAAGTCCTCCCGCGTCACCTCACCCCGGGCTCCCGTGGCGACGACGTCCGCGAGGTCGATGCCAAGGTCGCGGGCAATCTTGCGGACCGGAGGCTTCGCCAGGACACGGCTGACGATCCCGCTGACAGTCGCGCCGAGGCCTGCAAGACCGGGCGTCGGAACGGCAGCTGCTGGTTGTTCCGCCGCCACCGCCATTTGGGGCACGGTGTCCACGGGCAGTGGTGTCGCCGGAACAGCAGGAGGGACGACGTCGGGACTAGCCACCGCCGTGATCGGAGCCGGCCGCCCGATGGCCGAACTCTGGACAGCGCCTTCGGGACGCTTGCGCGGACGGCGCTTGACGGCATCGGCCTTTGGGCCGGAACCAACCAGCGGACGGCTGGCCGAACCGGCGTCGGACGTTGGGGCACCGGAGGTTGCAGCGCGGTGGGATTCTGTATCGCGCGTTTCTGTATCGTGCGGCAGCCTGCCGTACATCGGTGTCTCGATCGCGGCGGGAGCAGCTGACCCGCCAGCGTCGGACGCCCCGCTAGGTGCGGGGACCGTGTCCAGCGCGTTGTCCGAAATGCCGATGATTGGCGTTCCAACCTCAACCGTGATGCCCTCGTCGACAAGCAGCTCGGCCACCGTGCCGGCGTACGGAGACGGCAATTCAACGAGGGACTTGGCAGTCTCGATCTCGCAAATCACGTCGTTGATCGCGACGGAGTCGCCGGGCTTGACCTTCCAGGAGACGATTTCCGCCTCGGTCAGGCCTTCGCCAACGTCCGGCAGGTTGAATTTCTTTACAGTCACTTCGGTCCTCGATTTCGGCTGGCCCGGCCACAGGCGGCGGGTGCAATCAGGGGCGGCTAGTAGGCCAGGGAACGGTCCAAGGCTTCAAGGATCTTGTCAATGTCCGGCAAGTAATCCTCTTCCACCTTCGCCACGGGGTACGGCATGTGGAACCCGCCGACACGGATCACGGGCGCTTCCAGGTGCAGGAAGGCGCGTTCGCTGATCCGGGCAGCGATCTCGCCCCCGATCCCGCCGAAGGTCGGTGCCTCGTGCGCAACGATCAGCCGACCCGTCTTGTGGACGGAGGCCGTAACCGTATCGAAGTCGATCGGGGAAATCGAGCGAAGGTCGATCACTTCCACGCTGCGCCCGTCTTCGCCGGCCGCGGCAGCGGCGGCCAAGGCAACCGGAACCAGCGGGCCATAGGCCACGATCGTCGCGTCGTTGCCTTGGCGAAGGACGTGGGCTTGGAACGGGTCCGACGCCGGGCCGGCGTTTTCGGTGTCCACCTCGCCCTTGAGCCAGTAGCGGCGCTTCGGTTCGAAGAAGATCACCGGATCGATGCAGTCGACGGCCTGCTGAATCATCCAGTAGGCGTCGTGTGCGTTCGAAGGAGTGATGATGCGCAAGCCGGCAGTGTGGGCGAACAATGCTTCCGGGGACTCGGAGTGGTGCTCGATCGAGCCGATGCCGCCACCGTACGGGATACGAATGACAACCGGAACCGTGAGCTTCCCGCCGCTGCGCGAGTGCATCTTCGCGAGCTGCGTGGTGATCTGGTTGAAACCGGGGAAGACAAAGCCATCGAACTGGATTTCGCAAATGGGCCGATACCCGCGGAGGGCCAAGCCGATCGCCGTTCCGATGATGCCGGACTCCGCAAGTGGCGTATCCACCACGCGGTCCTCGCCGAAGTCCCGGATGAGGCCGTCTGTCACGCGATAGACCCCGCCGAGCGGGCCAATATCTTCGCCCATGAGCAGCGACTTCGGGTTGTTCGTGAGGGAGGCGCGCAAGCCTTCGTTGATGGCCTTGGCAATCGTCATGGTGGTCATCAGTGACCGGCCTCCTCTTCCTCGTCGCCTTCGAACCCGGCGGAGTACTCTTCGAACCATGCGAGCTCTTCGGCCACCAACGGGTGGGGCTCTGCGTAAACCCCGGCGAACGACTCTCGGATGTCGGGACCTTGAAGGCCCTGGGTGGTGCTACGGACATGCGCGGCAAGTTTGTCGCCGTCAGCCTTCACTTGCTCAAAGAAAGCTTCGTCGGCGAGGCCCTCGCTGCGAAGATACTTTTCCAAGCGATCCAGCGGATCCTTGCCCCGCCATGCTACTTCTTCGGCGGTTTCGCGGTACTTGGTGGGATCGTCTGCCGTAGTGTGGGCGCCGACCCTGTACGTGTAGGCCTCGATGAGCACAGGTCCGCGCCCCTCGCGGGCATGCTCAAGCGCCCACTCCGTGACGGCGTGGACTGCGATGACGTCGTTCCCGTCCACTCGGATGCCGGGGAAGCCATAGCCCTTGGCCCGGTTGTACAGCGGGACTTGTGTCTGGACTTCAGTGGGAACGGAGATGGCCCAATGGTTGTTCTGGCAGAAGAACACCACGGGGGCCTTGTAAGACGCTGCGAAGACCATCGACTCATGGACGTCACCCTCGGAGCTGGCACCATCGCCGAAGTACGCCACGACGGCCGCCTTCGGTTCGTTGGAACCGTTCGCCTCCGCAAGTTTTTGGTCCCTTTGGATGCCCATCGCGTAGCCCACGGAATGCAGCGTTTGGGCCGCTAGTACCAAGGTGTACAGATGGAAGTTGTTCTCGTTCGGGTCCCAGCCGCCGTTGGAGATTCCACGGAACAGCTTGAGGAGTTCGGCCAGGTCAACTTCGCGGGTCAACGCCACGCCGTGCTCCCGATAGGTGGGGAAGATGTAGTCCTGCCGCTGGGTGGCCCGCCCCGAACCTATCTGGGCTGCTTCTTGCCCAGTTAGCGGAACCCAAAGAGCTAATTCACCTTGCCGCTGGAGCGCCGTTGCCTCTTGGTCGAAGCGACGAACCTTGGCCATGTCGGCATAGAAGCCGCGTAGCTGCTCGGCATCGATGCGCTTTGCATAGTCGGAAAAAACCGGGTCCGTGCCTAGCTTTCCGTCCGGCCCTAGTAGCTGGATCATCTCTGGGGCGGCCTCTCCGGAGGCGTCGTGCACAGAAGTCAGCTGGTCCAGCCCTTTTCCGTCGATCCCGGGGGTGGGCAGATCAGTTGCGCCCATTCCGTCTCCTTGCCTGCCGCAGCCCAACGCTGCGCATAATTTTCCTTGATATATGCCAATTCGAGAATGCATTCCTGAATTGGCATATCTTGGCTTTCGTCCCCTACTTTATCCGCAGTAGGTAAGGCTGGAACATTTGTTAACCGCTAGGAACGACGCGGGGCTTTTGTATAGGACGCACAGAGTTCGAGGAATCGTGTGTTGGCCTCGACTTCGCCGATGCTGACCCTTACCCCTTCGTTGCCGAAAGCCCGCACGGACAACGCCCGCTCGCCCGCCAGCGCCGCGAATTCGGCACTATTCTCCCCCAGGTTGAGCCACACAAAGTTGCCTTGGGCTTCCGGAACGAACCAACCCAAGTCCCGAAGGCCGGCCGTGACCCTGTCCCGCTCGTCAACCAGGCTTTGTACCCTTTCGACAACTTGATCGAAGTTCTCCAAAGATGTAATCGCCGCACGCTCGGCGATTTGCGACACTGCGAACGGCGTAGCCGCCACGCGTAGGTATTGAGTCAACTCTGGACCAGAGACACTGTATCCAACGCGTAGTCCTGCCAGGCCGTGGGCCTTCGAGAATGTCCGGAGGACCACGACGTTCGGGTACTTGCGGTAAAGCCTGATCCCGTCAACGGCATTCTCGTCCCGAACGAACTCCTGGTAAGCCTCGTCGATCACCACCACGACGCCGGACGGTACCGACTTGATGAACCGTTCCGTTTCCTCGGCGGTAAGGATGGGACCCGTGGGATTGTTTGGCGTACACAGCAGGATCAGCTTGGTCCGCACAGTCACCGCGGCGGCCATCGCGTCGAGGTCGTGCCGCCCGTCCGGAAGCAGCGGAATCTGGACGCTTTCAGCTCCGGCCAAGCCAACGCAAATAGGGTAGGCCTCAAAAGACCGCCACGCGTAAATGACCTCATCGGCCTTTCCGTCGTGGTTCTGCCCGGCAAAGGTCGCGAGGATTTGGCTCAAGGCGCCAAGGCTTCCGGCTCCGGTGACGACGTCTTCTGCGGGGATTCCGAGGAACTTGGCGAGGGCCGTCCGCAGCTTCGTGGACAAGACATCCGGGTAACGGTTGATGTCGGATTGATCTGCAATGGCTTCAAGCACCGCCGGGATGGGGGGCAACGGGTTTTCGTTGGACGAGAGTTTGAAGCTGGTCAGGCCGGCAATGGCGCTCGGCGGTTTGCCGGCAGCATATTTGGGGAGCCTGTCCACCACCGGGCGTGGACGCACGCCTTCGGGTGCATTGTCAGAAGAAGTCATGCCACCAGCCTACTTGGAGGCTTTCGCGGGCCGCACGGCCAGGCTCCGCCATCGCATGTGACAGCATGGGCGCATGGGTTCATTCATTGTCCGTGTCCTGATCAACGGGCTGGCCCTTTGGGTCGCCAGCTGGATCTTGCCTGGGATGGACATCTCCACCTCAGCGACCACCAACGCCATCAACAACGCCGGCATCACGCAAGGCGACGCCGCATTGGGGATCATTCTTGCCTACCTCTTCATAGGGATCATCTTTGGCATCGTCAATGCCTTCGTACGCCCTTTGGTCAAACTGCTGTCCCTGCCGATCACTATCCTGACCCTTGGACTTTTCACCGTGGTGATCAACGCCGCGATGCTGGTCCTCACGGCGTGGCTGAGCAGCTACACCCCGGTACACCTGACCATCGACTCGTTCTTCTGGACTGCCATACTCGCCGCGATCATCATTAGCCTCATTTCAGTAGTTGCCAGCTGGCTTCCGGGCGCCCGCAGGCGCTAGTTCAATGCTCGGCTGGCGTTCGGACGCCCAGGCCACCGCCTTGGAGATTCAGCAGCTTGGCGGCTGAGCTTGAACCTGCTCACCTTCGCCAACCCTCCAGCACCCAAGATGGCCCCTAGCGTGGCGGTCGATGCAGCAAGCGAGGGGGCGGAGCTGGCCTGCACTAGCCGAGCACCTTCCTCGTAACCGGACAGCCGATGCGCTGGCCCCAGGCCCGGCTCTTCACCGGGTGCGAGGACCGCCGGGTTCGTCATGGTCACCGTGACCCTGTCCTTAGTGTCCCCGTTCGGTGTGCCGTCGGCACCTGGCACCCAGTCATCCTGATGCTCCAAGTGCAAGCTTCCGACGCCATCCTGGGGTGTAATCCCGCCAACCGGCGAACCGGCGGTCACTACGAACTTCAGGTTGTACTCTGCCAGGAATGCCCTGTCCTGGCTTAAGTTCATCGCGTGGATGCCGCCTTGGCTATGGCCTACTGCCACCACCGGCTCGCTCGCGGCGGCTCCGGCAGCGCGCAAAGCCTCCCGGACGGCTTTGCCCGTCTCCCCTGAGTTGTAACCAAGCGCCTCGGCAATGCCGGCTTCGTCCAAGGGGTTGCTTCCTCCCGGCGGACTTCCCGGCTGGGTGCCTGGAATCAAGACAACCCAAGCCCTCTCTCCGCCCTTGTCGAGCTGGACGATTTCGATCTCCCCGCTTGTTGTCTCCCAAACATCCCCCAGTTCCCGCAGCAGGCCGGCGACTGACGTGTCAACCTCCTTGACCGCACTTTCGCCGGCACTGACAGCCACGGGGCGCGGTTTCAGGAAAGCCAGAGCCGGTGTTGCCGCCAACCCCCTGATGAGAGCACCGACATCAGCACGGCCGCCCGTGTTTCCAGCGAAGTTGAACGCCGCCGTGGGAACACCCAGTAGCAACGCCAGCGTCCCGGAATGGCCCTGCACCACTCCCTCCATCGCGTCCCGGGCACCCGATAGACCGGCAACAGGATTCGGTAGGCCCACGCTAGGATTCGTGATGAAATCCGGCAGGCGTATGCCAAGTCGCGCGGCAATTGTGGCCCGCACCTCAGCAAATTCGTATTCCCGGTGGCTCGCCCTCACGCCGTTGCCTATCCCCTGTAACTGGTCCCTGACCTTTCCGATCTCCCGGGCGCTCTCGCCGACGGAGATAATCGCACGGCTTCCACTGGCGTAGGAGGCTGCCTGGAAGGGAAAGAGTGCGGTCCGCACCGCCTCGGCCTCCGTTTCAATTCCACGAAGCTCCTGCACCAATTCCTCCAGCAACGCCGCGCCGGCCAAGAGTTCCTCGAATTGGAAGCTGATGCCACCGACGCCTCCGCGGATGAGCAACGAGCCATCAGGTTCGGGGGGCTTTGGACTGTAGGCAGAGCCCGCACCAACCGGAGCGGCTTCCGCCATCAGAAGCCCTGCCGACTGCTAGGTGGCACATTGTGGGAGTGCCGGTAGGTTGTGGCTTCAGCCTCCCGCAAAGCATCCCGTCCTCTTTTCAAAGATGCGGACTGCAACGCAATGGTCGTCCGGTACGCGTGTCCGGCGGGGGACTTCCATTGATGCAGTTGCAACTGGGCCAGCTTGGCGAGCACCGCATCGGTCCGATCCACACAGGCAGCCAGGCGCGATGCGAGCTGCTGGACTTCTCCGCTTGGCGAGAGGCACGGAGGGCCAAGATCCACGCCAATTCCAGTAGTTAGAATGCCACTCATGAACTGCCCCAATCCTGTCCGGTTGTTGTTGTGGTACCGACGCTACGTCGGGTTTTGCAAGCCCGTCAGTTCCATCCTGGGCTATGTGGACAACGCCCTTGGGTCGATGCCTATGTGGACAATGACGATGGAGGGGCGTGAAGCGGAGGAAGCTCCGGGCCGCCATCCCACAGGGCTAGTTATGCACATAGAGAAGTCCGGCTTCATGGCACAGAGCGAGTTCATGAAAGAATTGCCTCATGCCTGAAACCGTCGCCGCTGTTACCCGTACGCCTTCCGGCCGCTTGGCCCTTGCCGCCTCGCCGGAACCGATCGCCCTTGGCCCGCTGGATGGCCGGTATCAGTCCGCCGTCGCGCCCTTGGTCGACTATCTCTCCGAGGCGGCGCTCAACCGCGACCGTGTTGCCGTGGAGGTCGAGTGGCTCATCCACCTGACCAGCAACAACGTGCTGCCCGGCGCCGGTCCCTTGGATGGCGAACAGCAGGAGAAGCTGCGCTCAATCGTTACCGAGTTCGATGCCGCGTCGGTAGCTGAACTCGGTGAAATCGAAGCCGTAACGGTCCACGACGTGAAGGCCGTCGAGTACTACATCGCGCGCCGCCTCCCTGCGATCGGCATCGAGAACTTGACTGCGATGGTTCACTTTGGCTGCACCTCAGAGGACATCAACAACCTGTCCTACGCCTTGGGCGTGAAGGGAGCCGTTGAAGATGTTTGGCTGCCCGCCGCCACCGCCTTGGTGAAGCAGATCGAGGCTATGGCCGAGGAAAACCGCGCGGTCCCGATGCTCTCCCGCACCCACGGCCAGCCGGCAACCCCAACTACGCTTGGCAAGGAGCTGGCGGTCATCGCCCACCGCCTCGGCCGCCAATTGGATCGCATCGGCAAGACCGAATACTTGGGCAAGATCAACGGCGCCACTGGTACGTACGCCGCGCACGTCGCCTCGGTACCCGGCGCTGACTGGCAGTCCGTGGCCCGATCCTTCGTCGAAGGCCTGGGGCTCACGTGGAACCCGCTGACCACCCAGATCGAAAGCCACGATTGGCAGGCAGAGCTGTATGCCGACGTCGCGCGCTTCAACCGCATCCTCCACAACGTATGCACCGACATCTGGAGCTACATTTCGATCGGCTACTTCCGGCAGATTCCGGTGGCCGGTGCCACCGGGTCCTCCACGATGCCGCACAAGGTCAATCCGATCCGGTTTGAAAACGCCGAAGCCAACCTGGAGATCTCCAATGGGCTGCTGGACACCCTGGCAGCAACCTTGGTCACCTCGCGCTGGCAGCGCGACCTCACGGATTCCTCGTCGCAGCGCAACATCGGCGTGGCCTTCGGGCACTCGCTGCTTGCGATCTCGAACGTGGCCAAGGGCCTGAAGGCGCTCGACGTTGCCGAAGACGTGCTGGCGGCGGACCTCGACACCAACTGGGAAGTCCTCGGAGAAGCCATCCAGATGGTCATGCGGGCTGAGGCAATCGCCGGTGTGGAAGGAATGGAAAACCCTTACGAACGGCTCAAGGATCTGACCCGCGGCCAGCGTGTCGATGCGGCACGGATGCAGGAATTCGTTTCCAGCCTTGGCCTGTCGCCCGAAGCGGAAGCCCGCTTGCTTGAGCTAACCCCGGGCAAGTACACCGGCATTGCCGACCAGTTGGTGGATCACCTGAAGTAGTTCAAGAAGCGATGAAGTAGTTCAAGAAGCGAAGGAACAGTGCCAGCATGAGGCTCTTGCTGATCCGCCACGGGCAGACGCCTGGAAATGTCTTGGGCCAGCTGGACACGGCCTTCCCTGGTCCGGGCCTGACTGAATTGGGCGAACACCAGGCGAACGCGCTCCCTCGGTCCCTCGCCCGCGAAGACATCAACGCCGTGTACGCATCCACTCTGCTCCGTACCCAGCTGACGGCCGCTCCGCTCGCCAAGGCGCTGGGCCTCGACGTATCCGTGCTGGACGGCTTGCAGGAGATCGATGCCGGAACCCTGGAGAAGCGCACGGACCATGAATCGCACCACAGATACCTGAGTACGGTATTCGCGTGGACCGACGGCGACCTCGGGCTGCGAATGCCAGGGGCCGGTGACGGCAACGAATTCTTCACCCGCTATGACGCGGCTATCGCGAAAGTGGCGGCCGCGGGAGACGATACCGCCGCCGTGTTCAGCCACGGCGCGGCCATTCGCTGCTGGGCCGGCCGCCGGGCTGTAGACGTTGAGCGAGATTTCGCTGCCACCCAGCAGCTGCAAAATACCGGCATGGTGATCCTCGAAGGGGATCCGGAGAGCGGCTGGCGCTTGCTGCATTGGGACCAGATCCCGGTAGGTGGCCTTGCGCTTGCGGATCGGACAGCCGAAGATCCTACAGGGGAAGCGGTCGACTAAGCCGCCACGGTATTTCTCCGGACGCTTACGCGCAGGAAACACTGCGGTAACCCCTCCTTCCTAGGCTTGATATGCATAACCCCCTTCGACGAAAGAGGTTCACATGCAGACCAATCCGCGGCTCAACATCAGGAAGGTCAGCTGGACCAACCCTGTCGGGGCAGATCTTCGCGCTGCACAGCAAGCGGAATTGGATGCACGGTTCGGCAGTGCCGACCATGAACCAGGGCCTGTGCCGACGGAAGCGGATACAGCAGTCTTCGTGGTGGCCTACGAGAAGTGTTCGGGCCAGCCCCTTGGTTGCGGTGGGCTGCGGATCCTGGACGCGGAAACTGCGGAAATCAAAAGATTGTACGTGGTTCCGTACGCGAGGGGCTCGGGAGTCGCCAGTTCCATCCTTGCCGCGCTGGAGGCACAGGCGCATACCCGCGGCTTCCGCGTCATTACGGCCGAGGCGGGGTCGGCGCAATCGGACGGCCGCAGCTTCTATGAGAACTCAGGGTTCGCCGCCGTGCCCAACTTTGGTCCTTACGTCGGCATCAGTAACTCACAGTGCTACGCCAAGCCCATCGATTCCCTTAGTGCCTCGCACACGGCCATGGCCTAGGCACAGCGGACGGGCAGACGCCGGCCGGTGCCGTCAATCGAAGCTGCGCCCGCCTTGGCCCAAGTGGGCCCGGTTGAGGGCTTCGATCTCTTCATCGCTGAGGTCGTCGAAGGACTTGGCTTCACGCTTGTCCGTGCGGGAAAACCTCACGAACATCAGGATGATGAGGGGAAGGTCCACTACCTCGGCGAGGAACCACATTAGGTCCCCGGACAATTGTTGGTCCCGCAGTGGTGATGGGAACCAGGCTGGCTGATTGCCCATGACCGATGTAGCGCCGTCGAGAATCCCGGGACTGAGCCGCATCAAGACACCGGGCACGGCGTCTGCAAGCAGTTCGATGAACACAAAGATGAACTCGACCACAATCAGGGATCCCGTTCGTCCCGCGCCGTCTTCCATGATCGGCACCGTCATCAACAGTCCAATGAGGGGAACAAGCAGGGTGAGGGCGACGTCGGCAAATGGGTTGGTTCGCAGCACGTAGAAGAATGGCGTGAGGAAAACGGTGAACATCGCAAGGCCGAGCAACGCGGCTACCAGCGTATTGCTCAGCAGGCGGACCAGTCTGTGACCAAGAACGGCCTCTACCCTTGCGGAACCGGCAGGTCCAAGAGTCCGGCGGGCAAGCGTCAGCGGTTTGCCAAGGCCGACAAGCAATGGCACCACGAACAGGTACGACGTCACCTTGAGCGTAAACGCCCAGCGCAGATCGTGGCTGAAGGTCCCCGGAAACCCGAAGCTCAGGATTGCGAAGCTACCCAGTCCGAGGACGAAAAAGGCAAGGGTGTTCCACAATGGCCAGCGGATGTTCCGACGACGCGCCTCAATCAGGCCTTTCGAATACAAGACCGCGGCTGACACAAGAATGAACAGCGCGGGCCAGTTCACGGTCCACGCGGTGAGGACGACATTCAGCGGTGGCATGGTCAGCTATCCCGACCGGACAGTCGCGTGCCCCGTCCAAGGCTGTCTTTATCGTTTTTCATGATGTTCCTCCAGGGCATTCCCGGTGTGCCGCTTGACGCGCGAACGGCGGGTCTTGACCTGTCCACTACCGGGTACACCGTTCCCATGTTACGGATCCGCGGGCCGCATGGCACACCACACGAGACGACGACCCACGGCCTCGGCTAACCTCACGATATGGAAAAGGCAGACATCACGTTCCGGACCCGCAAATGGATACGCCCGGAAGACCTCAACGCCAACGGCACCCTGTTCGGCGGAAGCCTGCTCAAATGGATCGACGAGGAAGCGGCAATCTACGCAATCCTCCAGCTCGGTAATGGCCGGGCCGTGACCAAGTACATCTCCGAAATCAACTTCGTCAGCTCAGCCGTGCAAGGCGACTTGGTGGAGATGGGTTTGACCGCGGTCCGCTTCGGCCGGACGTCGCTGACCATGCGGGCCGAGGTACGTAACATGATCACCCGCCAAAGCATCCTGACCATTGAGGAAATCGTGTTCGTGAACCTCGGCCATGACGGTCGCCCTGAGCCGCACGGCTACACGGAAATCACGTACGATCGCGACCGTATCCCCACCCATCACCTCACCCAAGCGCTCCACCAGGACTAGGCGCCCGACGTCGGACGCTGCCCGAACCTGCGACCGTCAGTAGCTGGCGGGAGCTTCGCCGTCGGGTCCTGCCGGGATGAACTTCTCCGCCAGCGCCTCCGAACCGCGTGCCAGTAGCGCGACGTCCGCGCCGACCAGCACGAAGGATGCCCCAGCGGCCATGTATGCCCTCGCAGCGGATTCGCCGAAGGCGTTGACGCCGGCGGGTTTGCCGGCGGCGCCAGCCGCGGCAAGGCAGTGCTCGACGGCGGCGCGCACCTTGGGATGTTCCTGCTGGCCCAACAGGCCCATAGAGGCGGCGAGGTCCGATGGCCCGACGAAGATGGCGTCGACGCCGTCGACCGCCAGGATCTCCTCGACCGCGCCGACGGACTGTTCTGTTTCGATCTGGACTGTGAGGCTGATGGTTTCGGAGGCCCGGGCAAGGTAGTCCGGGATGCGGTTCCAACGAGAAGCCCGCGCCAGGGCCGAGCCGACGCCGCGCACGCCATGCGGCGGGTATCGGACAGAAGCGACGGCGGATTCGGCCTCGGACGCCGAGTTCACCATCGGGACGAGCAGGTTCTGCACGCCCAGGTCCAGGTATTGCTTGAGCAGCACTGTGTCGTTGACCGGTGGGCGCACCACGGTCTGGACCGGGTACCCGCGCACGGCCTGGAGCTGGGCGAGGATCGATTCCAGCCCGTTGGGGCTGTGTTCGGCGTCGATAAGGAGCCAGTCCAGCCCGGACCCGGCGCACAGTTCTGCGATGAGCGGGCTGCCCGAACACACCCACATCCCGGCGAGCGGCCGCTCCGCTACGGCCAGGTCCTGGCGGAAGGTGCGGTCTGGTTCTACTCGAACTGGCATGTGACAACCCCTAGCGGTCCGTAGTCGGCGTGGATGGTGTCCCCTTTGTACACCCACAGAGGGCGGGTGAAGGAACCGGCCAGGATGATGTCACCGGCCTTGAGTTCATCCCCGTGCGGGGCGATCTTGTTGGCCAGCCAATAGACCCCGGCCGCGGGGTGGTCAAGGACTCCGGCGGCTACACCGGTTTCCTCGACGGTCTGGTTCTTATAGAGGATCGCCGAGACCCAGCGGAGGTCGACGGCGTCCGGCCGGACCGGGCGGCCGCCGACCACCATGGCGCCCATCGCGGCGTTGTCCGAGATGGTGTCCACGATGGTCCGGCCCTCCATCTCGATCCTGGAATCCAGGATCTCAAGGGCCGGAACCACGTAGTCGGTGGCGTTCAGGACGTCGAAGATCGTGCAGCCAGGGCCTTTGAGGCCGTCTTTGAGCACGAACGCCAACTCCACCTCGATACGGGGATGCGTGTACTGGTCCCATTGGACCGAGCAGCCGGTTTCCAGCACCATGTCGTCGAAAATGGCGCCGTAGTCCGGCTCGGTGATGCCGGTGGCGGCCTGCATGGCCTTGGACGTGAGTCCGATCTTCCGGCCGACAAGCTTTCTCCCGGCATCCTCGTTGCGCTGGCGCCACAACTGCTGCACGGCGTAGGAGTCCTCCACCGTCATCTCCGGGTACCGGGCGGTCAGCCTCGGCACCGGTGTGCGGGTCCGGCCTGCCTCGAGCAGTTCGTCGGCAATGGCCTCGATCGTCTTCGCGTCCAGCATCGGCTTAGACCTGCGCTCCGAGCTTGAAGCCTTCGACGGCGGCGGTTCCGGCCGCGTCGCCGTCGTCGCTCTTGCGGGTGTAGGAGAAGCCGTCAGCGCCCACGGTGACCGCCATTTCGGACTTGTCCTCGCGTTCGATGACGGGCTGCGGGTTGCCGTCCAGGTCCAGGACGAGGGAGGCCTCGGTGTACCAGGACGGGACCACGGGGTTGCCCCACCAGTCGCGGCGCTGGTTGTCGTGCACGTCCCAAGTGACAGTGGGGTTGTCCGGGTCGCCGGTGTAGTAGTCCTGGGTGTAGATCTCCACACGGTGCCCGTCCGGGTCCAGGATGTAGAGGTAGAAGGCGTTGGACACGCCGTGGCGGCCGGGACCGCGTTCGATCCGGTCGCTGATGCGCAGCGCGCCCATCTTGTCGCAGATCTGGATGATGTTGTGCTTCTCGTGTGTGGAGAACGCGATGTGGTGCAGGCGTGGTCCGTTGCCGCCGGTAAGGGCGGTATCGTGCACGGTCTGCTTGCGGTGCATCCACGCGGCGTATGTGACGCCGTCGGAATCCTTGATGTCCTCCGAAACGCGGAAGCCGAGGTCCTCCAAGTACTTCCGGCCCCGGGGGACGTCCGGAGTGACTTGGTTGAAGTGGTCCAGGCGCACCAGTTCCCCGGCCGAGTAGAGGTCGTAGCGCTGGGTGAGGCGTTCGACGTGCTCCACGTCGTAGAAGAATTCGTACGGGAAGCCCAGCGGGTCCTCGACGCGCACGGAATCGCCCACGCCCTTGGTGAATCCTTCCTTGCGGCGCTCAACACGGCAGCCCAGTTCCTTGTAGTACGCCTCAGCGGCGTCGACCTCGGCGGGGGACTTTACCCGGTAGGCGAAGGCTGCTGCCGCCGCGACGGGACCTTTGCGCAGGACGAGGTTGTGATGGATGAACTCCTCGAAGGAGCGCAGGTAGATGGTGTTCTCGTCTTCCTCGGTAACGTGCAGGCCCAACAGGTCCACGTAGAACGCCCGGGACTTTGCCAGATCCGTGACGACCAATTCGAGGTAGGCGCAACGGACGATGTCCGGAGCCGGAACCGTGGGGGTAGGGATGGGGCCGGTGAATGGGTTGCTCATGATGTTCTCTCTTCGTTGAAAGTTTGGGCGTTCAGGCGCCGAATTTTGGAGTATGGACAGCTCCGAGCGTGATGTGGACGGCCTGCTGGTCGGTGTAGAAGTCGATCGAGCGGTAGCCGCCTTCGTGGCCCAGGCCCGAAGCCTTGACACCGCCGAACGGGGTCCGAAGGTCGCGGACATTGTGGCTGTTCAACCACACCATGCCTGCCTCGACGTTTTGGGAGAAGTTGTGCGCCCGGGTCAGGTTTTGGGTCCAGATGTAGGCCGCCAGGCCGTATTTGGTGTTGTTCGCCAAGGCGAGGGCTTCGTCGTCGTTCTCGAACGGGGTGATCGCGACGACGGGACCGAAGATTTCCTCCTGGAAGATCCGGGCGTCGGGTGCAACGTCGGCGAACACCGTCGGGGCGATGTAGTTGCTGTTGTTGAGCCCTGCGGGCAGGCCTTCCGGCCGTCCGCCGCCAGCGAGGAGGCGGCCTTCGGACTTGCCGATTTCCACGTACGAGGCGACCTTGGCGTAGTGCTCGGGGTGGACGAGTGCACCGACCTGGGTCTTGGGGTCGTGCGGGTCTCCGACCACGATGTTCTTGGCGCGCGCGGCGTACTTTTCGCAGAATTCGTCGTAGATCGCGCGCTCTACCAGGATTCGGGAGCCGGCCGTACAGCGTTCGCCATTGAGGGAAAAGACCCCGAACAGGGCCGAATCGATCGCTGCGTCCAGGTCGGCGTCCGCGAACACGACGCACGGGGACTTCCCGCCCAGCTCCATGGACAAGCCCTTGAGGTTCGCCGCGGCGTTCCGGAAGATGGTCTGGCCCGTGGTGGTCTCACCGGTGAAGGAGATCAGGGGCACGTCCGGGTGCTTCACCAGCGCATCCCCGGCTTCCTCGCCGAGGCCGTTGACCAGGTTGAACACACCGTCCGGCAAGCCCGCGTCCTTGAAGATGGTCGCCCACAGCGACGCCGAGAGCGGGGTGAATTCGGCCGGCTTCAGCACTACGGTGTTGCCGGTGGCCAGTGCCGGGGCGAGCTTCCAGGACTCGAGCATGAACGGGGTGTTCCAGGGGGTGATGAGACCGGCGACGCCGATCGGCTTGCGGTTCACGTAGTTGATCTGCGAGCCGGGGACCTTCATGGCGTCGTCGAACTGGGCGACGATCAGGTCTGCGAAGAAGCGGAAGTTTTCCGCCGCGCGCAGTGCCTGGCCTTTGGCCTGGGTGATCGGCAGGCCGGTATCGAAGGTCTCCAGCTCGGCGAGCCGGTCTTCCTGGGCCTCGACGGCGTCGGCGATCCTGTTCAGGACGCGGGCGCGTTCGCGGGGCTTCATCTTCGGCCACGGGCCGCTAATGAATGCTTTGCGGGCTGCGGCGACGGCGAGGTCGATGTCTTCCTTCTGGCCTGCCGCCGCGGTGGCGTAGTTCGTGTTGGACACCGGGTCCAGGACATCGAAGGTCTTCCCGCCGACCGAATCAACGAACTCTCCGTTGATGAAGTGCTGGATGTGGGTGGGCACGTTTTCGGGCATGTAATGGGTGGCGGTTTCAGGAGCAGTGAACGTCATTGTTTTTTCCTTAGTGCTAGTGCAACGCGGGGTCACTTATGGCCCATGTTGGGCCGGTTAATGGGCGCTAAGTGACCCCGCGTTGCTTTGGGCGAGGTAAGCATCCAGCGTGGCGCTGCGGTGGCGCCGGGCCGCCTGCTCGATGGTGTCGGCGTCCGCTCCTGACTC
Source organism: bacterium RCC_150 (assembly GCA_041360635.1). Lineage (GTDB taxonomy): Bacteria > Actinomycetota > Actinomycetes > Actinomycetales > Micrococcaceae > Arthrobacter. The sequence goes on from JBFUPP010000020.1 coordinate 20,792, forward strand.
GATGAGTTGGAGCAGCGCCTCATGCTCTTGCACGGATTCGTGGGCCCGGCCAGGGATGAAGCGGAAGGTCGAGGCCCTCAGCGAGGCCAGCCGGTTCCAGCCGCGGTGGACGAGGTCCAGGATGTGCGGATTGGGGCAATGTTCGAAAAGGACGCTGTGGAAGTCCTGGTTAAGCGCGGTGAAACGGACGGGATCGAAGTGCTCCAAGCATTCGCGCATCTCCGCGTTGACCGCCCGGGCCCGGGCAATGGCTCCGGCGTCAATCAACGGCGCCGACAACGCCGTTGCCGCGCCCTCGACGATGCTCAACGTCTGCATCGTGTACAGGTACTCGGTCGGGTCGATTCCGGAAACCGTAGCGCCGACATTCCGCTCGAATTTAACGAGGCCTTCGGCTTCCAGTCGACGGATCGCCTCACGGACCGGGACCACGCTGACGCCGAGGTCCTCCGCGATCTTCGCCAATACCAGCCGGTAACCCGGCGTGTAGGTGCCCTCCACGATGCGCGCCTTCACGGTCGCATACGCTTGCTCGGATTTGCTTCCGACGGCGGCACTCCCGACGGCGGTGTCAGTCACCGTGGGCTCCTTCCGTTGTTGAAACTGTTGCGGCAGCCGACCACTCTTCGTACCGGGCACGCCACTCGGCATTCATGGGGTACAGGCCATCCACGCTGTTGCCTTCCTTCACCATTTCGAAGATGAAGGCTTCTTCCTTCTCCTGGGCGATGCTGTCCTCCACGAGTTCTTCGACAAGGGCCGGCGGGATGACCAGGATGCCGTCGGAGTCGGCGACGATGATGTCGCCAGGCTGCACCGTGGCTCCGCCGCAGGAGATGGTGATGTCCGTGTCCCATGGGATGTGCCGGCGCCCCAGGACCGCCGGGTGCGGATTAGCGAAATACGTGGGCATGTCCAGTCCTGCCACGGCTGAGTAGTCGCGCACGCCGCCGTCCGTAATGATCGCCGCGGCGCCGCGCATCTGGGCGCGGAGCGCGAGGATGTCCCCCACCGTTCCCGTCCCCTTCTCCCCCCGGGCCTCCATGACCAGGATCTCGCCCTCGTTCACGGAATCGATCGCCCGCTTCTGCGCGTTGAATCCGCCGCCGTAGGTCTTGAAGAGGTCCTCGCGATTGGGTACATAGCGCAGGGTCCGGGCGAGTCCGACGACGCGGCGGTCCGGGCGCGTGGCCTGAAGTCCGTCGATGCTGACGTTGTTAAGCCCGCGCTTGCGCATCTGGGAGGACAGCGTCGCCGTCGCCACGGATTCGAGCTTCTTCTTCAGCTCCGCGGTTAGCACGGACTCCGATTTCGCTACGGGAGCGAGGCCGGCAGCTTCGCGCGATCCGTAGGCTTCTTCCCGCTGCATGTCATCGGTCTTGGGCTGCGCACCAAAGGCGGCGAACGGCGTCGTACCTTCCACGACGGCGGTGCTCAAGCGGCCGCTGCTGAAGCTGCCGCCGGTGACCTCGACGTCGACGACGTCCCCCGGCTTCGCGACCGAGGCGCCGGCCGGGGTGCCGGTCAGGATGATGTCGCCGGATTCCAGCGTGAGGAGCTGCGAGAGGTCCGCGACGAGCCGGGCGAAAGGAAACAGAAGGTCTTCGGTGGTGTCGTCCTGGACCAGTTCTCCGTTGTGCCAGGTGCGGATCCGAAGTTGGGAGGGGTCGACGTCGGCGGCCGGGATGAGTGCCGGACCAACAGGCGTGAAGCCGTCGCCGCCCTTGGAGCGTACGTTGGAGCCCTTGTCCGCGTAACGGAGGTCGTAGACGCCAAGGTCGTTGCTGGCCGTAACCCATTCAACGTGGCTCCACGCATCGTCGATGCTGACGCGGCGGGCGGCCCTGCCGATGATCAAGGCGATTTCGCCCTCGTATCCGAGCAGTTCGCAACCGGCGGGGCGTTCGACGACGCCAGGTGCGGACACAGAGCCGGTGGCAAGCGACGTCGGGGGCTTCAGGAAGTAGGACGGCTGCTCCGGAGTCCGGCCGCGCTGCGCGGCACGGCTGGGGTAGTTGATATGGACGGCGACGACTTTGCGCGTCCTGGCCAGCAGGTCCTGGCTCAACTCTTGGTTCATGGAAGCCGGGGTCACAGTACCTCCTCCTCATCGTGGTCGGTATCAAGTACGAAATCGTATACGAAAACTATGACTCGACTGACGGACGGACGTCAAGCCCCTCTTTTCGGCGGCACCGAAGCACTTGTAACCCATGTCATATCTGCCGTACAGTCTGGGTTTAACAATTTCGGTTCTATAAAAGAACGTTGCGTTCTATTATAGAACAAAGCAATGGCGATAGAACGCCCCACAACGAAGTGAGGAAACCCGTGCAGTTCCACCACCACGGTTACGTATCCGGCGACCCGCGGGTCCAGCCGGCGGCCCGCGTCGGCATCAATCGGCCTGCGGAGCTACCCGATGAGGTCGACGTGCTCATTGTCGGCAGCGGACCAGCGGGCATGCTCACTGCCGCCCAGCTGTCCCAGTTCCCAGGGATCACGACGCGCATCGTTGAGCGCCGCCCCGGAAGGCTTGCGATCGGCCAGGCCGACGGCATCCAGGCCCGGAGTGTCGAAACGTTCCAGGCCTTTGGCTTCGCCGAGCGCATCATCGCCGAGGCCTACCGCATCACCGAGATGGCGTTCTGGAAGCCGGATCCCGCGGACACGTCCCGGATCGTCCGCGCCGCCCGGGCCGTCGACGACGAGATGGGCATCAGCGAATTCCCGCACCTGATCGTCAACCAAGCCCGCGTGCTGGACTACTTCGCCGAATTCATGGCGAACTCCCCTACCCGTATGACACCCGACTACGGTTACGAGTTCCGTCGCCTCGAACTCACCGGGCAGGGCGAATACCCCGTCACGGTCACACTCCTCCACACCGCCGGCCCCAATGAAGGCCAGGAGCGGACGGTCCGTGCCAAGTACGTCGTCGGTGCTGACGGTGCGCGCAGCAAGGTCCGCGAATCGATCGGGTGCACCCTCGCCGGCGACCAAGCCAACCACGCCTGGGGTGTCATGGACGTCCTTGCCGTCACCGATTTCCCGGACATCCGGTTGAAGTGTGCGATCCAGTCCGGGCAGGGTGGCAGCATCCTCCTGATCCCCCGCGAAGGTGGACACCTCTTCCGCATGTACGTTGACCTTGGTGAAGTCGATCCCAACGACAAGGGCGCGGTGCGCAACACCACGATCGAGCAGATCATCGCCAAGGCGAACGCGATCCTGCACCCGTACACGCTCGACGTCCGCAACGTCGCCTGGCACAGCGTCTACGAGGTCGGGCATCGGCTGACCGACCGGTTCGACGACGTCCTGCCGGAGGATCGGGGGCAACGCACCCCGCGTGTCTTCATCACCGGCGACGCCTGCCACACCCACAGCGCCAAGGCCGGCCAGGGAATGAACGTCTCCATGCAGGACGGCTTCAACATCGGCTGGAAGCTTGGACATGTCCTCGAAGGCCGCAGCCCGGAGAGCATGCTCTCAACCTACTCCGCCGAGCGCCAAGTGGTCGCGAAGAACCTCATCGACTTCGACAAACAGTGGTCCACGCTCATGGCCAAGAAGCCCGAGGAATTCGACGACCCCACTGAGCTTGAGAACTTTTATGTGAGCACGGCAGAGTTTCCCGCCGGGTTCATGACCCGGTACACGCCGTCCATTCTGGTCGCAGAACCGAAGCACCAGGAACTGGCCACTGGCTTCACCATCGGCAAACGATTCAAGTCCGCGCCCGCGGTTCGGGTTTGCGATACCAACCCCATCCACCTCGGCCACCACGCGACCGCCGACGGCCGCTGGCGCATCTACGTCTTCGCGGACGCTCCAACGGCAGGCACAGCGTCAGCCGTGGGGGACTTTGCCGAGTGGATCGCGAACTCGCCGGCCTCGCCGCTGGCCGCTACGCCGTCGGGCGCTGATCCTGACGCATGGTTCGACCTGAAGGTGATCTATCAACAGGACCACACGAAGATCGACATCGGTGCCGTGCCCCCGGTGTTCAAACCCCAAGTCGGCCCGTTCCAACTCACCGACTACGAAAAGGTCTACGCAACCGACCCGAACGCGGACATCTTCGAACTGCGCGGCCTTGACCGCAATGGCGTGGTCGTGGTCGTGCGCCCGGACCAGTACGTGGCGAACGTCCTGCCCTTGACCGCAACCACCGAACTCGCGGCCTTCTTCGCACCCATCCTCAAGACAGGCGTGCCCGAATCGGTGTGACTTCGTCAGTGTGCGTGGTTTCTGTCGGTCGGGCGTCATAGGGTACGGGAATGGACATCATCTTGGTTCCGGGATTCTGGTTGGACGCGTCCTCGTGGTCCGAAGTCATTCCGCCGCTCGTCGCGGCCGGGCACCGCGTGCATCCCCTGACGCTGCCGGGCCTGGAAGCCGTCGACGCACCGCGGTCCGGAATCGGCCTGAGGGACCACATCGACGCCGTCGTGGAGGCGGTGGACGACGTCGGCAATCCCGTCGTGCTGGTAGGCCACTCGGGCGGGGGAGCCATCATCCACGGAGCCGTCGACGCCCGCCCCGACCGGGTGGTTCGCGCCATTTACGTGGATAGCGGACCACTCGGCGAAGGCGGCGTCATCAACGACGAACTTCCTGTCGAGGGCGACGCCGTCCCCCTGCCGCCGTGGGACCTCTTCGAAAAAGAGGACCTCGTTGACCTCAACGAACAGCTCCGGGCCGCCTTCCGCGAGCGCGCCATCCCCGAGCCCAAGGACGTCACCTCGGACAAGCAACGCCTGCACGATCCTCGCCGCTACGATGTCCCGGCGACCATCATCGCTTGCGAATTTCCCTCCAGCCTGCTCGCAGAATGGATCGAGTCCGGGCACCCGTTCGTGTCCGAGCTCGCGCGGATCAACGACGTCGAATTCGTGGACTTGCCTACCGGACATTGGCCCCAATTCACCAAGCCGACCGAACTCGGGGAAGCGATCCTCGCAGCGGTGGAGCGGCGGGGTTAGCGGGCTGGCGGGTCCGCGCGACGGTCAGCGCGCGACGACGGTGGGTGGGTAAGCGCCTCCCTCAGCTCGCGCTGGTGTCCACTACGCAGAAACGATTCCCGTCGGGGTCAGCTAGAACCACGAAATCGGGCTCGTCCGGGTACAAATCCCAATCGACATGCGTGGCTCCGAGCTTGAGAAGCCGCTCGATTTCCAACGCCTGGTTGTCCGCATACAGGTCCAAATGGATCCGGGGATGCTCCTGCACAGGCGTCTCACTCAGCATGAGTGCGAGTTGCGCACCATCGCCTGTCGCTGGAACCAGGACCACCCAAGTATCATCCCCAGGTTCCCGCAGTTCGTAGCCCAGCGCTTTGATCCAGAATGTCGTGGCGCGGGCAATGTCATTGACCCCAAGCACCGTACTGCCGATCGACAACATGACTACTCCTCTAGTCGCGCCCCGTCGCTGGGGAATTCGAACCAGGACAATTCAAGGTTGCGGCCATCTCCTGAAACCCACAACTCCACCCGCGGCAATCAAGGCGCCCCCGAGCGCGAGAAAAGCACCGGCTAATGGAAAGGCCCGTATCGCCGGGCCGCCCTCCTGGACGGTGCCGGCAGTGTCAAACCGCGGGCCGCGTGGGACCGGATTTTGGCTCGCGGGCGCCGACGTGGTTATGGCCGACGTCGGGGATGCGGCAGCAGCGGTGACTGTTGGCGTGGCCACAGCGGTTGGCTCCGATGTTGGCTTCGCAGCCGGGACCGAAGCACTTACCGGCGGGACTGCTGTTCCGTTGCCCGGCGCTACTGGATCCGGTTGGGGTTGCGACTGCCCCGGTGCGGTCGCCGTCGCGGTCGGCGTGGGCATTTCCGTTGGGCGGGGAGTTGCAGAGTGACTGGGAGAGCACATGCTAACGACGCCGAGAAGGCCGGACTCGTTGCACGGGGCGGCTGTTGCCAGGTCTGCCGACGCGAGGGAAAACATGCCCAAAACGAAAGGAAGCGCGGCCAGGACGCGTAGAACCTTTCGGCTAGTCATGCATTCGACTCTACCTACTACGCGGCAAGCTCGCGCCCGGGCGGGCGTGTCCTGCGCCGCGTTCCCACCCGACGCCCACTCACGTATCGCCCCAAAATCCCCGACGCCCACTCACATATCCGCTGAAATTCCCACACGCCCTATCAGATCTGCAGGTCCGACAAGCGATAACGACCCGCATCTGATCGAGCGTCCAGGAAATACCGGACATAGGTGATAGGGCATCGGGGGAAAGGTCCCGATATGTGAGCGAGCGTTGCTCAGTGTGCGCGCATAGGTGATAGAGCATGGGCTTCGCTCGGCGGACGACGGCGGCCGCGCCGGCCGTCGTCGTCATCGGCCACTGCGCGTCCCCGACGCCCACTCACATATCCCCTGAAATTCCCACGCGCCCTATCAGATCTGCAGGTCCCGACAAGCGATAGCGACCCACATCTGATCGAGCGTGCAGGAAATACCGGACATAGGTGATAGAGCATCGGGGGAAAGGTCCCGATATGTGAGTGAGCGATGGGCGGGGCGCGGGCGCCTTCCCAAAGAAACCGTTCAAACGGTATTGTCCTGATCAGCAGGCCCGACGGTTCGCCGTTCGTGCTCGCAGGGTGGGGCTGGTTCCGGCTTTCCCACCCGTCTAAGTGCCTCGGGGGATGGTCTTCTTACGATCGCGACAATGCGGTCAGCGCCCCGATCCGGGGGCCTTGGCCTTTGTTGGGTGCGGTAGCAGAGGAGAGTCCGATTACTGGCATAGATACAGACCCCGAATCTTCGAGCAGGCGCCAAGCTTCACGCCCCACGCAGCGGCCACCTAAATCCCCGTTCGCACGGCGTTTGCGGGCCCTCGGAGCCACTATGGCAGCCTGCCTGTGCCTGGCCGTGGTCCCTGTCCCGGCAGTGGCGGCACCTTCACCGTCACCATCCGTCCAGGATGGGACGACGGCGCAAGGCCCCGTCGGCACGCAACCTTCCGTTACGCCCTCGGCGACACCGGTCGAATCGCAACCGCCGGCAAGCCCGGCCGCCCCGGCATCCGAAACGTCGCCACCGAAGCCAAGCGCGACTCCGTCCACCCCTGCACCAGCTGCGCCAACGGACCCTGCCGGGCCTCCGACGTCGGACCCCGCGCCCGCGCCAAGCCAACCGTCAGTCAAGGCCGCCGACTTCGCCGTCCCCGGAGCAATCGGAGCCGAGCACGATCGTTTGGGCGGCGATACGGGTGGTTTGGGTCCGGCAATCGCCGAGCAACAGTGCGGACTTCCCGGCGATGCTTGCCGGCAGCAATTCCAGCGCGGTTGGATCTACTACATCCCCGGCTACGGCACGTTCTACGTCTGGGGCGCGATCAACGGTCGCTACCAAGGAATGGGAGCTGACGCCGGCGGCCTGGGCTACCCCATCACCTCGGAGCAGTGCGGGCTACCCGGCGGAGCCTGCGCCCAGCAATTCCAGCGCGGTTGGATCTACTACGTCCCCGGCTACGGCACGTTCTATGTCTGGGGCGCGATCAACGGCCGCTACCAATCTTTCGGAGGCTCTGGCGGATACCTTGGATTTCCCATAAGTGACGAGCAATGCGGGCTCCCAGGCAACGTCTGCATACAGCAATTCCAACGCGGGGCCATATACTACGTCCCCGGATACGGGACGTTCCCGGTCATCGGCGCGATCAACAGCCGCTACCAGTCCCTGGGCGGCATCAACGGCTACCTCGGAGCGCCACGCGGCGCCGAACAATGCGGGCTCCGATTCGGTGGGTGCTCGCAAACGTTCACCCGGGGCAAGATCTACTTCGCGCTCGGGGCGGGCACCCAGCCCGTCTGGGGCGGACTCGGCGGCTTCTACGATTCCCGCCATTCCCAGGACAGCGTGATCGGATATCCCGTCACCGCTGAAGCCTGCGACGCCGCCGGCAACTGCAGCCAGAGCTTCCAGTTCGGCCAACTTCAGTGGATCAGCGGCGGCGGCGTTCGATACACGATCTCAACGGACGGGTACTGCCACGCACTGAACTCGGGCGCGGTGAAGTACCCGACCGCGGGGGCGCAGCGGGTGTCCCTGGCGATAGCGAATTCCTACCGGTCCACGCAGGTCGCCATGATCACGTGCGTTCGCCGGGCCGGCGATGGGCAATACGTCAAGGAATGGGGAGCACTCGGCTCCGCCGGAGAATCCGGGTTCGCCGGACCGGGGGTCGCTACCGGTCCCACATGGCAGGCGTTCTCGCCCACCGGTTCCTTCACCGTGACGGAAGCCTTCGGCCTGGGCAATCCAGGAACCGCGCTGTCCTACCGGACGCTGAACCCGTTCTCGCGGTGGGGCGGCAGGCTGAATACGAACTACAACCAATACTTCGAATCGAGCTCGGACATCTTCCCGGACGAGAACATGTGGTACTTCGCGACCCGGCCGACGCACGACTACCGGCAAGGAGTGGTCATCAACTACAACCGCCCACCCGATTCACCTATCGTGATGAACGCGGGTTTCGCCATCTTCATGCATGGGAATAACAAGCCGACCTGGGGCTGCCTCGCTTTCAACGACCCCGACTTGCTGCAGTTCATGAGTACCGCACAGGCCGGAGACCGGATCGTGATGGGAGTCGCGAATGACATCTTCTGGTAACCGTCGCCGCACGTGGGCCGTTTCCCTCCTGGCCGCAGGATTGCTCCTCACGGCATGCCAAGGTACCCCAACGCCGGCGGCATCCACGCAAGCGGGTCCTCCGGAATCCCCCAAGACCGACGTTACGGCTTCTCCGGGAACCACTGCCCGGGACGGCCGGATCATCGAGTCGGCCGGAAGCCAGGCGTGCGCCAATCCTGCCCTCGACGACATCCGCCAAAAGCTGGGGACGGTAGCCGCACAGATCCAGGCGGCCGTTCCATCCGCCACCGAAGCCCAAGGCGTGAAGGAAACGGACTGCACCTACAGCTTGGCGGCTGTGCCCCAAGGCCAGGATCCCGACGCCGGCAACGCACTGACCATCTCGAAGTCGAGCTACCCGGACGCTGCTTCCTTGGCCAAGGTGGAACTGCCCCGCCTAATGATCTCGCCGAAGGCCATCGACGAGGCGGGAGACCGCGCCTGGTACGCCCGCAACCAGCTCTCCTCCAGCACGGAATACGTGCTCGAATCGGTGTCGAATGCGGTGATCACGCGGATCACCCTTGCCGTCCCCGTTCAGGCCCCGGCCATCGAGGATCCGGAGGCGAAGCTCACGGCGCTTCTCAGGGCCTCCTGAGGTCTGGGCCGGCTGAGGGGCGAGCCTGTTACGCGGCTCGCCGCGGGAACCTTGACAGATTCGAGCGCGCCCTGAAGGATACGAGCCTCGCTAGCTTCGTCCCCCTTGGACGAATAGTGAATCTGCGTCCGGTGTTGTGGAGAGTGCCTTGACTGTAATCGTGTGGACGTGTTTCGCCGTCGGGCTGGTTGTTTTGCTCATGACGTGGATGAGCGTGATCGGAACGCTGATCGTGCCGCGTCCGCTCCACAGCTCGCTATCACGCGTGACCGCCGTGGCCACAATGAAGGTGTTCCGCGGCATCACCCGGCCCTTGGCCTCCTACGAGGTTCGTGACCGCATCCTTGCTTGGCAGGCGCCGATGTCCCTCTTCCTGCGCCTGGTCCTTTGGGTCGTCCTGTTCGATCTGTCTTTCACCCTGCTCCTGCTGCCATTCGTGGATGGGAACCTTTGGCTGGCCCTCAGCGAGGCGGGGTCCGCCATGTTTACGCTCGGGTATGCCGCGCCGTCGAACGGGGGCAACACGCTACTGGTCTACGTCGCCGCATACACCGGGCTGATGGTCATCGCTTTGCAAGTGGGATACTTGCCAACGCTGTACGCCGCTTTCAATCGACGCGAAGCGGAGGTCACGCTTTTGGTGTCGAGGGCAGGCTCGCCTTCCTGGGGACCCGAGCTCCTGGTCCGGACGCGGTATGGCATGGCTGCCCAAACCAGCACCAGCGAACTGAGCGAGCTCTACCGCACATGGGAACGGTGGGCCGCCGATGTAGCCGAATCGCACAGCACCTACCTCACATTGGTTTGGTTCCGTTCACCGGCGCCGCATTCGAACTGGCTCAACTCCCCCCTCAGCGTGATGGACGCGGCCGCGTTGCAGCTTTCCTTGAGTCCGGGGTCCGCTCCAAGCACCCGGGCACGGCTGGTGATCCGCATGGGCTTCACGTGCCTGAACCAGGTAGCGCGGGGCATTCGTATCCCTGTCGACGAGGACCCCGATCCCGATTCCCCCATTGATGTGACATTCGAGGATTTCCAGGCGGCCGTGGAACTCCTGCGCGCCGTCGACTACCCGGTCGAGGTGACCCCGGAGCAGGCATGGCCGCATTTCAGGGGCTGGCGCGTCAACTACGAAAAGGTCGCCTACGCCCTGGCGTACGCGATCGACGCCCCGCCTTCAATGTGGAGCGGCCCACGACGATTCGCTTCCGAGCCAATGCTCCCGTACCGGCCAAAGAACCGGACGGCAAAGGAAGTTAAGCCGGACGACCCGCAAATGCTCGGCCAGCGCCACCAGAGGAATACGCCGTAATTCCAAGGGTTAGCGCGCCGCGGGCCACCCAGTGTACGACTCCGCCAAGTACGCCCGTGCGTGCCGGGACGAGACAACCGAGTGGAGTTCGCCGAGTTGGCGTCCCCGGCTGAAGTCGTCAGAACCGGGGACGGTGTGCAGCATGGAGGTCATCCAGTAGGAGAAGTGCTGGGCCTTCCAGACGCGTTCGAGGGCGCGGTCGCTGTAGGAGTCGAGCAGGACCGTTGAACCCGCGCCGTAGAAGGATTCGAGGCCTTCGAAGAGCACCTTGACGTCGTGGAGGGCCAGGTTGAGGCCCTTGGCGCCGGTCGGCGGGACCGTGTGGGCGGCGTCGCCGGCGAGGAAGAGGTTCCCGTGGCGCATGGGCGTGTGCACGAAGCTACGGAACGGCAGGACCATCTTTTCCAGGACCGGGCCTTCCTTGAGCTCGAAGCCGTTTCCGTTGACCCGCTTCCGGAATTCGGCCCAGATGCGTTCGTCATCCCAATAGGCCACGTTCTCTTTGGGGTCGCACTGAAAGTACATGCGCTGGACATGTTCCGTGCGCTGGCTGATGAGGGCGAAGCCGTTCTCGGAGTTGGCGTAGATCAGTTCGTCCGAGCTGCGCGGGGCCCGCGCGAGGATGCCGAACCAAGCGAAGGGGTACTCATGGAAATACCATGTGCGGTTGGCCTCCGGGATCTGGAAGCGGCAGTGGCTGCGGGAGCCGTCGGCGCCTACGAGGAAGTCGGCCTGGATCTCGAATTCCTGGCCCTCGGCGTCGGTAAACCAGACTTTGGGCTTGCCTTCGAGGTCATGGATCGTGGTGTCCGTCACGCTGTAGCGGACATCTCCGCCGTCGTCCTTGCGCCGGGCGGCCAGGTCCAGGAAGACGTCCGTTTGGGGGTAGAGCCAGACCGATTCCCCAACGAGTTCCTTGAAGTCGATCCGGTGGCTTTCCCCGTTGAACCGCAGTTCGATGCCGTCGTGCCGGTCGCCGTCGCGCAGGACGCGGTCTGAGACGCCGCTGTCCACCAACAGGTTCACGGAACCGTGTTCCAGGATGCCTGCCCGGACGGTTTCGGCGATCTGCTGGTGGCTGCGGACCTCGATCACTGCTGACTCGATGCCGGATTTGGCCAGCAAGTGGGAGAGCATGAGTCCAGCGGGGCCGGCGCCCATGATGGCCACTTGGGCGGTGATGGTCTTGCGTGCCATTGGTGTTCCTCGCTTCATTGCGGAGCTTGATTGCGTAGCTGCTTCATGTAACTGCGACGCGGGTTCTGCAATCAGTGTGGCCCGCATCGCGTGGCCGAAGTTAGCCGAATTCCGTTGAACGGAAGCTAGTCCCTCTGGGCACCAAGGTGGCGGCCGATCCCGCGCGCTGCGGTCTGCAGCGCCGGCACCAGCGCCTGGAGGCGCATTTCAGCAAGGGGAACCACCACACCCAGCGCGGCGATGGTGCGCCGCTTGCTGTCCATGACCGGCACCGCTATCCCCCACGTATCGGGGTCGACAACGCCGGCGAGCTGCGCGAAGCCCTGCTGGGCGGTTTCGGCAAGCAAGTGGCGTACGACGTCGGCCGTCACCTTCCCGTCCGGGTCGCTGAAGTGTTCGAGGTACTCAGCTTGTTGCTCGCGGGGCTGGTTGGCCATGAGAGCCAAGCCAGCGGAGGAGATATGGATGGGCATGCGCCCTGCGACCCGGGCCCGGTTGGCCACCGACCCGCGGCGTGAGAGCCGCTCCACAAACAACGCCTCCCAACCGTCCAGCACAGCGAGGTTCACGTTCTGGTTCAAGACCTGCTGGATGTCCTCCATGAACGGAACGGCCGCCTGCCTGAGTGCCAGCGTGGGCGAATTGCGATTGACGAGCTCCCACAGCCTGATGCCAAGGCGGACATTTCCACCGGCGCCAAGTTCCAGGAGGCCGTGTTCAGCGAGTTGCCGGACTAGCCGATGGGCGCTCGTGAGGGGCAGGCCAGCGGTTTCGGCGAGTTCGGAAAGCTGCAGGGCGGTGGAACCCTCGGGGAACGCCTCAATGATGCGTACGATGCGGTCCACCACGGAATCGCCGGATGCCGAGTTGGCCACAGGGAGCTCCTTTCCTTTTGCTGGTGTTGCGCCGGGAAGTCAGCGTTCCAGGTCAGAATCCGGGCGGGAGCAATCCGGTCGAAATCCTTGCTGCGGCTTCCAGGATGTCTTCCTCATCGGCGTCGAGGTCGCGGGCGGCGATCCCCAGCATATTAATCCTTGCATGGGTCACCACCGGATACGTCCTCGCCTCAACTGTGGCAACCCCGATCTGGGGCAAGCTCGGCGACATCTTCGGACACCGCCGCACGTTCATAATCTCGATCGCGGTCTTCCTGCTCGGGTCCGCGCTCTGCGGAATGAGCCAGGACATGGCAGAACTCATCGGATTCCGCGCATTCCAAGGCCTGGGCGCGGGCGGGCTCTTGGTCGGCCGGGCTCATCCTGGCCCTCTTCATCCGCCACGTCCCGCTGCGCGGCCACGCGCCTACCCCGACCGAGTCCGCGGAAGCGACGGCGGAGGAGTTGGCCTTCTGGGATTGCGGGTCCGGCCTGTTGGTTGCCAGGCCGGACCCGAATCTTATGTTGGGAGCTTGGTTTCGCCCGTCCTGCTTTCCATTGAACGGAAAGAGCCAAGGGAGGAAACGGGGAGAAAACCCGCCTTGTTCAGCTTCGATTGGTAAGGTCGGTCCGGTTCTTCCCGCACGCCGGAGCCACCGGCACAACGTACCGATTCCATCGGAGGTCACTCATGCTCAAAGGTTTCAAGGACTTCGTCCTTCGCGGAAACATCGTGGAACTGTCGATCGCAGTGGTCATCGGCACCGCGTTTACAGCCCTGGTGGCTGCGTTCACGAACAACATCGTCAATCCGATCATCGCCGCGGCAGGCGGGGTCAACGCCGAGGGCCTGGGTTTCGCCATCTGGCCCGACAACCCCAAGACCTTCGTCAACTTCGGTGCCGTCATCACGGCCTTCGTGACCTTCCTCATCACCGCCGCGGTGGTGTACTTCATCTTCGTCGCGCCCATGAACAAGATCAACGAACTGACCAAGCGCCGCGCCGCCATCGCCGAACCCGAGGAAGAGCCCATTCCGGCGGACACGGCGCTCCTCGTCGAAATCCGGGATCTCCTGGGCGAACTCGCCAGTGCCAACAAGGAAGGCGCCCGCTAGGCCGACGCCAGGGCATCGTACCGCTTGACCTTCACGCAGGCGCAACCGTCCTGAAACAGTAGTCCGGGACGATGGTGCCATGAAGCGGAACGTGAGGACGCCGGTCACCGCAGAGCTCTCCTGCGAAGTTTGCGGCCAAATGCCCGAAGCTCCGAAGGCACGCGTCACGGCGGCGCAAATCGCCGTGATGCTGCCTATCGAACTCCTGGTGCACGCAGCCGTTGTCGAAACGCACCTGCCCTACCTTGCCAAGGTGCTCCTGCTGACGGTCACCGCTACGGTGCTCGTGATTTGGGTGGCCGAGCCCTCCGCGGCCAAGATCCTGCGGCGTTGGATCCATGCTCCCGCCCTCCGCCACCGCCGCAAGCTCCACGCGGCCCCGGCGCTTTGGCGTGCGAGGACGATACTTCTCGACCAACCCGGATCCCTCCAAAAGATCACGCAGTCCTTGGCCCGGGCGGACATCAACATCCTCAGCATCCACGTCCATCCGATGGACGGACGCGTCATGGACGAGTTCGTGCTGTCCGCCCCCGGCGAGCTCGGCGAACCGGAGCTCCTGGCAGCGCTCGACGGCGGCGGCGGCCGCGAGTGCCTTGTGTGGCCTACCACTGCACTCGCCATGGCGGACGGCCAGACGAAAGCCTTGGCCTTGGCTGCCCGCATCGCCGACAACCCCGACGAGCTGCCCCTCGCCGTCGCCGAACTCCTCTCGGCCAAGATCGTCTATCAACACCCGGAAATGGGATTTCCCGAAGGGCTGCAGCCGGACACCGGAGCCGGCGCAACACGGGCTGCGCCGGCGAGCACCGCCGTCGGGCCTTCCACAACGCTGCTCAAGATCCCGACCGCCTGGCATGGACCGCTCCTGTTTTCGCGGCCAGGGGAGCCGTTCACGCCTGCCGAATCGGCGCGCGCCCACCGGCTTGCGGAGCTCGCGGAAATTCTCGCCCACACGCGCGACGGGAGCGCATGAACAGAACGCTTACCGGATGGCGCCGTTCACCGTGGCGAGTTGCTCGACGCGTTCAGTAGCTGCCCAACTGGCGAGTAGCTTCAGCGATTCCTCGGACTTCGAACCCGGTTCCACGGGGTACACGGTCAACGTGAGTCCTGGATCCTCGGCAAGCTGCAGCGCTTCGAACAGCAGCTCGAGTTCACCCACGACCGGGTGATGGAAATGCTTGTTGCCCGAGTAATGGCGCCGCACGTCATGGGCAGCCCAGCGGGTGCGGAACTCCTCGCTACGCATCGAGAGCTCGCCGACCAGGTCAGCGAGCGCCTTGTCGTAGGGATTGCGCCCTGATTCGGTGCGTAGGATCGCGACATTGTTGTTCGCTGCCAGATTCCAATCGGGGTAGAACTCGCGGGCCCGCGGGTCGAGGAAAATGAACCGCGTGTGGTTAGCCGGCCGCACGGGATCGGTAAACAACGGCGAGTAGAGCGCGTAGCCGAGCCGATTGGCGGCAAGGAGGTCCATGCGTCCGTTCCGCACGAACGCGGGTGCGCCCGAGATCGCGTCGAGCATGAACTGCACCGCTGGGCGAATCCGTTGCTTGGGCGCCTTGGCCTGCCTCGCCACGGTCGAGGCGTTGGCGACGCGTGCGAGGTCAAAGAGGTGGTCCCGCTCGGCGTCGTCCAGTTGCAGCGCCCGGGCGAGCGCCTCAAGTACCCCGTCGGATACGCCCGATAGGTTCCCGCGCTCAAGCCGCGTGTAGTAGTCCACGCTGACTCCGGCGAGCATCGCCGCCTCCTCGCGCCGCAGCCCGAGCACCCGGCGGTTCCCGCCGAAAACAGTCAGTCCGGCTTGTTCGGGAGTGATCCTCGCGCGGCGGGACGAAAGAAATTCCCGCACCTCCATCCGATTGTCCATGGACCCAACGCTACACAGGGCCGCTGCAGCGTGGGAGGTACTGCCAGAACCAGTATCATCAGGGCTCTCGCTGATTTTCCCCGGCGGTTGTTGCATGGATAGTGACTGTCTGCGCGCAAGCAAACCAGAAAGGAATCGGATGGACTACAGGATAGTTGGATCGACAGGCATCCAGGTCTCCCCGCTGTGCTTTGGCACGATGTCGTTCGGCTCCGAAGCGGACGAGGAGACCTCCGAGTCGATGTACCGGCGGGTCCGCGAGCGCGGCATCAACTTCTTCGACTCCGCGAACGTCTACGGCGGAGGGGCGTCCGAAGAAATCCTCGGACGCCTCATCGTGAAAGAACGCGACGACGTCGTCATTACCTCGAAGGTCTTCTTCCCGACCGGCCCCGATGTGAATGCGCAGGGCCTCTCCCGCCGGCACATCAAGCAAGCCGTCGAAGCAAGCCTGACCCGCCTCGGCACAGACCGGATCGACTTCTATTTCGTCCACGCCTTCGACGAGCGCACGCCCATCGAGCAGACCATCCGCGCACTTGACGACCTCCAACGCGACGGCAAGATCCTGTATCCCGCGGTGAGCAACTGGGCCGCCTGGCAAATCGCCACCGCCCTGGGCATCTCCACCCGCGAGGGGCTCGCCCGCTTTGAACTCATCGAACCCATGTACAACCTCGTGAAACGGCAGGCCGAAGTGGAAATCCTCCCGCTCGCGCAGGCGGAGAACATGGGCGTCATCACTTACAGCCCGCTTGGCGGCGGCCTTTTGACGGGTAAGTACCGTTCGAGCCAGCACGCCTCGGGCCGGCTTGTTGAGAACGCACGCTACGCGGACCGCTATGGCCAGGAAAGCGATCGTACGACCGCGGAGCGTTTTGCGGCTTTCGCGGATGCCGCCGGAATCCCGCCCGCGGCACTTGCCGTGGCGTGGGCCATGGCGCATCCGGGTGTCACGGCACCAATCATCGGGGCACGGAACCTTGAGCAGCTCGAAGGCTCGCTAGCGGCGCTCGAGGTGGACATGTCCCCCGAGCTTCGCGCGCAAATCTCCGCGCTCTCGCCAACGCCCGCCCCTGCCACGGACCGCACGGAGACGATCGTGGGCAACTGGACGTAAGCGGGCGAGTGATTCTGCTGGATCATTCCGCGCGCAAGGGCTGTCCTCCGCAGGATTCCGTGGATCCTGGAAGCAACCCCTTCCGATGATCCAGCAGAATCCGTTGCCCAGCCCGCGCTCCGGACTGTTCCGAAGGGCCGATAGCTCCCAGGCTGCACAGTCACAATCGGTTTTTTCGTTGGGGGTACCAAACTTCTTGACAGTGTGGCGGGTCACATCTACCTTTGATTTTGGGATCCCAAATCGGGATCCCAACTAAGGACTCAACGAACCGGCAGCGTCCCTCCTCCCAGAAAAGAGGACCGGTCGCTACAGTTGCCGCCGGCGCGGGTCCAGCTGGGCGGCAACCCGCACCGGCTCACACCATCAAGACTTCCCGCTCCTTATCCCCCAACTGAAGGAGAAGCTGTGTCTCTCCAAAACACCGAAGCAGTGGCCCCCTCCGGCCAAAACAAGACCGGCGAAGACAATGCCCGCAAGGACGGCGTGCAGCGACGCACGAGTGTCCGCTGGCGCCTCTTCGTCCTCTTGCTGATCCTGGTCGCCGTGAACTACATCGACCGCGGATCGATCTCCGTAGCGCTGCCCATCATCCAAAAAGACTTCAACCTCGCCCCCGAACTCGTCGGACTTCTCCTCTCCGCCTTCTTTTGGACCTACGCCGTGATGCAAATCCCGGTGGGGTGGCTCATCGACAAGTTCGGCCCGCGCAAAGTCGTCACCGCATCCTGTGTCGGCTGGGGAGCAGCAACGGCTGCTTCCGGCCTGGCCGGTGGTTTCCTGAGCATGTTCATCGCCCGGCTCGGCATCGGTGTCGCTGAAGCGGGTGTCATGCCCGCGGGCGGCAAGCTCAATGCGATCTGGATGCACAAGAAGGAACGCGGCCGCGGTGCCACCATCCTCGACGCGGGCGCCCCGCTCGGCGCAGGCCTGGGCGGCATCCTGATCACGTGGCTCATCGCCATCACCGGAAGCTGGCGATACTCCTTCATCGTCGCAGGTGCCGCCACCGTACTCATGGGCTTTGCCATCTGGTGGTACGTCCGCGACAATCCCCGCAACCACCGCAGCGTCAACACCGCGGAAGCCGACTACATCGAAGCCTCACACGCCGAAGAAGACGCCGCGGCCCAGAAAGACGGCGTCAAGGGCAAGCGAGGCCTCCTGCCCTACCTCAAGTTCCGTTCGTTCTGGGCGATGTGCTTCGGCTGGCTTGGCTTCAACGGCGTGTTCTACGGCCTGCTGACGTGGGGACCGCTCTACCTCTCCCAGGCCAAGGGCTTCAACCTGAACGCCATCGGGTGGTCCACGTTCGTGATCTTCGGTGCCGGCTTCGTTGGCGAAATCCTGGGTGGCACCATCGCGGACAAGTGGCGCGGCGCCGGGGCTTCGGCCAACAAGGTCATGCGTACCCTGCTGGGCATCTCCAGCGTGGTGGTGGTCGGCGGCTTGGTGGGCGTCACCGTGGTACCGGACTCGACGACGGCGGTTGTCTTGCTGTCCGTGGTCATGTTCTTCCTCCGCTGGGTCGGCCTTTTCTGGAGCATCCCGGCGATCCTGGGCGGCCGGACCAATTCGGGCGTCCTGGGCGGTGCGATGAACTTCAGCGGCAACATCTCCGGCTTTGTCACCCCGATTGTGGTAGGCCTGATTGTCGGGGCCACAGGCTCCTACACCTGGGCTTTGCTGTACTTCGTCGGTTCCGCCGTCATCATGGGCGCCTCCGTGTTGACGCTGGACTACGGCAAGCGGCTTCCGGTCTAACTCGCCTGACCGGTCCGGCCCGACGGTACTGAACCGCCTGAAGGCCGGCCGCCCGCCGGGAACGCCGGGCGCAATGATTCAAGAGAACACGAATGGAGCCAAGATGCTTACTGCAGAAGAAGCGAACACGTCAGACCGGCCACTCCGGGAAGCCGTGCGCGACACGCTCCGTTCACGGATCTTCGAGGGTCACTATGCGCCCGGCACCCGGCTGGTGGAGCGGGACCTCGCCGCGGAATTCAATGTCTCGCGGCTTCCTATCCGTGAGGCCCTGCGCATGTTGCGCCAGGAAGGCCTCATCCGGGACCGGGCCTCCCGCGGTTCCGAGGTTGCCGGCTTGAGCGCCAAAGACGTCGAGGACCTGTTCGACGTCCGGCAATCCCTTGAGGTCCTCGCTTGCCGCCTGGCGGCGGCCCGCGCCACCGACAAGGACCTCAAGCACTTGGCAGGGCTCCTCGACGACGCCGAGCGCTTCCTCGCCAAGGGCTCGATCCTCGAGGCCCACCGCGCAAACAGCGAATTCCATGACGCCATCACCGCCATCGCAAACAACGACTTCCTCCGCACAGCACTGGAACCGCTCCAGGGACGCATGCACTGGCTCTTCCGCCATGTGAGCGACCTGCCCGAACTGATCCAGGAGCACCGCGAGCTCTACGCCGCCATCGCCAGCGGCGACCCCGAGCGCGCCGCAAGCCAATCGGCGTCGCACATTGGCAAGTACCGCGAGCAGTTCCCGCAGGACCCGCCCGCCACCGACCTCAAGCTGCAAGGCAAACGACCATGAAACTGCTAGTCATCAACCCGAACATCAGCGAGGACGTCACGGCGTTGATCGACGCCGAAGCCCGCCGCTCTGCGGGACTCGACACGGAGCTGATCGTCCGGACCGCCGGCCACGGGGTCGAATACATCGAGACCCGCTTTGAGGCGCTGGTCGCTGCAGGCGCCGTCGCCGAAATCATCGCCGAGTACAGTGGCGGCACAAACACCCACGCGGCCGGGCAGGTCGACGGCGTCATCGTCGCCGCGTTCGGGGACCCGGGAATGCCCGCGCTCAAGGAACTCTGCGATGTGCCGGTGATCGGCATTACCGAGGCGGCCCTTTGCGCCGCCGCCTTGCAGGGACAACGCTTTTCGATCATCGCGATCTCGGACCGGATCACCGCCTGGTATCGGGATTGCGTCGAACATTTTGGGCTTGGGAGCAGGCTCGCCTCAATCCGTTCCATCAACCAAAGCCTCAACGGCATCGGCTCGGTGCAACACGACTTCAAGGAAACCCTCCTGGCACTGAGCCGGCAGGCAGTCGCCGAGGACGGCGCCGACGTCGTCATCCTGGCCGGTGCGCCGCTGGCCGGACTCGCCCGCGAACTTGAGGGGCAGATCCCCGTCCCGGTGGTGGACGGTATTTCCGCCGGCATCCGCATGACGGAGGCGATCGTAGCACTGCAGTCGGGCTTCCACCGCCAAGGCGCTTTCGCACCGCCGCCGCTCAAGGACCGGCGCGGGCTGTCCGAAAACCTCGACGCCGCCCTGACCGCCATCCAAGCCGCCGCCAGCACAGCGAACATCACCCACCGGACAACCGTCCCGGCCGGAAAGTAGGACCCACGTGAGTATCCCCGATCTCGTCATCGCCCACGGCACGGTCGTGAACAGCTTCGGCCGGCAGGAGGCACACGTCGTCGTCCGCGACGGACGCATCGAGCAACTGCTGGACGCCGCGCAGCCGGTCCCGCAAGCAGCACGCCTTATCGACGCTACCGGCAAGCTCGTGATTCCCGGCGGCGTGGACGGCCATTGCCACGTGGCCCAGGTGACGGGCCGCTTCCGCACCTTGGACGACTACCGCACCACGTCGACGGCGGCCCTGTGGGGCGGCACCACGACGATCATCGACTTCGGCATCCCGCGCGACGTCAAGGAAACCCCCCTCGACGCCGCCCTTAACAAGAAGCGCCTCGCTACCGAGTCCCGCTGCGACGTCGCATTGCACGGCTCCGTGATCAGCTGGGACGAAACCATGCCGTGGCAACTGGAACAACTTGCAGCCGAGGGCATCCGCTCCGTCAAGATGTACACCACGAACCGGGGCTCCACCATGGCCGACGGCGACACCATCCTAAAGGTCATGCGCGAAATGGTCCGACTCGACGGACTCACATACATCCACGCCGAGCACGATCCCATCATCGCCGACTGCACTGAACAGCACGCCGCGGATGGTCGGATCGGCATCGAGCACTTGCACGCCACCCGTCCAGAACTCGCGGAGGAAATCTCCGTCAAGGAGACCCTGGCGATGGCAGACTACATCGGGGCGCCGGTCTATTTCGTGCACCAGTCGACCCCCGGCGCGGTTGACCTGGTGGCGGAAGCCCGCCTCCGCGGCCAGGAAGCCTACTCGGAAACGTGTCCCCACTATGTGACCCTCGACGACACCGTCTACGGCTCGAGCTTCCCGGAGTGGTACGCCTGCTGCCCGCCGGTGCGCAGCGCCAAAACCGTGGCCGCATTGAAGGAACGCCTCGCATCCGGAGCCATCCACGCGGTCTCCTCGGACCACTCCTGCTACGACCTCTCGCAGAAACGCGAGCGCACCGACGACGTCCGCTTCATGCCCCACGGCCTGCCCGGCGTCGAGACCCGCATGCCGGTCACCTTCACGGCGATGGCGGCCGGAAGCACGGTCGAGGACTTCGTCGAGGTGTTCTCTGCTGGGCCCGCGCGGATCAACGCCGTACCCGGCAAGGGGATCATCGCCGCAGGGTTCGACGCCGACCTGGTGGTCTTCGATCCCGCCGAGGAACGCGAGGTCGACGGCGGCGCCCTGCACATGGGTACCGATTTCTCGCCTTTCGAAGGGAAGGCGCTGCGCGGCTGGCCCGCCGTCGTCGTCTCCACTGGACGGGTGGTGGTCGACGGCGACGGCTTCCACGATCCCGGTCCAGTAGGACGCTTCATCCCCCGCAATGGTTTCGCTGCACATCGCGAGGCCCTGGCCGACGACAATGACCAAGCCGACCGAAACCTCCAGCCCGTTCCCACCACTATCTCCCTCTAGGAGCCACCATGCCTTCCAAGGACCGCCCCACCCGCATCGGCATGATCGTGCCATCGTCCAACACCTGCCTGGAACCGCAGAGCTACCGGATCCTGGGCGAGCGGCGGGACGTCACCATCCATTTCGCCCGGATTCCAGTCACGCGGATTGCGCTGGATGACTCTTCGGACAAGCAGTTCGATGCCTCCGTGATGCGGGAAGCCGCTGCGTTGCTTGCGACGGCGGACGTGGACGTGATCGCGTGGAACGGCACCTCGGGCTCTTGGCTCGGCTCCGGTCACGACCACAAGCTGGTTCGGGAGATCACGGAGGCCACGGGTATTCCGGCAACGACGTCCACCCTGGCCTACTTGGAAGCCTTCAGTGCGTTCGGTACCGAGCGGATCGCACTATTCACTCCCTACACGGAGGACGTGAACCAGGCCGTGATCGAGTCGTATGCCCGCGAGGGAATCAAGACGATCGACCATCGGCACATGGACCTCAGCGACAATGAATCATTCGGGAGGGTCACTGACCAAGAGATGCTTCCCGGCTCATTGGAACTCGCGGCCTCGAACCCGGACGCGCTGATCTATCTTTGCACCAACCTTTACGGCGCCAACATCACGGCCGAGGTGGAAGGCCGTACCGGGGTTCCGGTGCTCGACTCCGTGGCCGTGACGCTGTGGCACTGCCTGAAGCTCGCAGGCGCACCCCTGCTGGATCCACGATGGGGCCGGCTGCTCGGGTAGCGCTGTAGATGATTCCTGCAAGTCTTTGCGGCCGTCAGGGCCTGGGCTGTGGAGACCCGAATCAAACTTTCCACAAAGGGTTTCAATGCCCCAAGATGCTCAGTATGCTTAGTACCGTTCGATAGAGTGCGGACCAACCACCAATCGGGGCATTCAAGCAACGGTCCGCGCACCCCTTAGTACGCGCGCCACGCCTAGCGGCGCATTCGTTTTAGGGAGGTCAACCGCGATGCTCCGCCCATCTTCCCAATGGGGTGCGGTAATCGAGCCAAGCCGCACAGCCGCCGTCGATATCCTTATTCCCACGTTCGAACGCCCCGAAGAACTCGCAGTCACCCTGGCCGGGCTCGCAGCACAATCGGAGCCCGACTTCCGCGTGGTCATCAGCGACCAGTCGTCGAAAGCGCCGGCTTGGGAATCTCCGGCGGTGGCAGCGATGGTGAGGGTCCTCCAGGCTCAGGGGCGTGCCGTCGAACTCTTCCGCCACCTGCCCCGGCAAGGGATGGCCGAACACCGCCAATTCATGCTGGAACAGGCCGATGCCGAGAATGTCCTGTTCCTGGACGACGACGTATGGCTTGAACCGGACAGCCTCAAGCTCTTGGACGAGGCGTTGGACCAACTGGGGTGCGGGTTCGTCGGGATGGCGCCCCAAGGCCTTTCCTACCTGTCCGACAAGAGGCCGGACCAGGCGAAGACTTTCTCTCCATGGGAGGGCAGGGTCGAACCCGAGCGCATTAGGCCAGACACAGATAGCTTCCAACGCTGGCCCCTCCACAGCGCCGCCAACCTTGCCCACCTCAGCGCCGACCTCGGCATTCGGGCAGGCCAATGGCTCGCCTACCGGATCGCTTGGCTCGGAGGCTGCGTCATGTACCGGACTGCCGCGCTCAAGGAAGCCGGCGGCTTCAGGTTCTGGGCGCAGATTCCCCCGACCCACGCAGGCGAGGATGTCCTCGCGCAATGGCAGGTCATGGAGAAGTACGGCGGGGCTGGGATCCTACCGTCGGGCGCCGTCCATTTGGAGGCGCCGACCACCATCCCCGACCGGAGCGTGCAGGCATACTACGAATTCACCAAAGGAAAGGATAAGAAAGCCATGAACGATCTCCCCACACCCATCCAGATCCAAAAATTCCTTGGTGGCGTGGACTACCCCGCCAACCGCGAGACGCTGATATCGCGCGCCAAGGACTCAGGGGCGGACGCAGACACCATTAGGGCCCTGGAAGGCTTGCCCGACAAGGAGTACGGCAGCCCGACGGCCGTGAGCGAGGCCGTCTCCGGCAGCTAGGTCTCCCGCAGCTAGGTCTCCGGCAGCTAGAGCGGGTGGATGTTCTCCGCTTGCGGTCCTTTCGGGCCCTGCACGACGTCGAACTGGACCCGCTGGTTCTCGTCCAGTGATCGATAGCCGCTCGCTGCAATCGCAGAATAATGGGCGAAGACATCTGCCGAACCGTCGTCGGGGGCGATGAAGCCGAAACCTTTCTCGGCGTTAAACCACTTGACGATCCCTGTTGCCATGGCTGTATTCCTTCTCTAAATCTGACTGGCCGTCGGCCGGAGCCGAAAAGCCCGGACACACGGCGGCCCGCTACCCCAAAACTACGGCCCGCGGTTCGGGTGCGCAAGGCTCTTGACATGCCCGAATCTTGAGCTTTTCTTGCTCCTCCGCATTGCCCTCCCTTGATGTTTGTAGGGCAATGTTGCTCCCGCGAGTATTTAGGGCCGGCGGAGGAGGGCACATGGCACTCTTCCGCCGCCGCTTCGAAGCGGCACCCCCAAAGATCGAGGTGGACATCCTCGAAGACCACGCGGTTCTCCGCGAGGGCCTGGCTTCGTGGCTCGAAGCCCACGCGCCGGCCCTTGAGGTCGTAGGCCGATACGGATCGTGGGGCGAACTCGCGGGGGCGCTAGGTCACCTGTCCGACGTCGTTCTCCTCGACATCATCCTGGGCGACCGGATCCCGCTGCGCTCCAAGATTCAGGCGATCCTTTCCACGGGGTCGCAAGTGGTGGTGTGCAGCTCCCTGACGGCGCCGCCGGTCATTCGCCAGGCGTTCGACGCCGGAGCCTTGGCTTACGTTCCGAAGACCACCGGAGCCGAGGTCCTCACCTCAGCCGTCCTGGCGGCGGCCCGCGGCGAGAAATACATTCTCCCCGAACTCGCCCCGATCCTGGACAGTCCGGGACCCCGGATTGCGCTGACGCCGCGCGAGCACGAAGCGGTGACGCTCTACCTGGGCGGAGCCGGAGGAACCATGGCCGAGGTCGGCGCGGCGCTGGGCATAACCGCCGACGGCGTGAAGAAGCTCCTTGTTTCAGTTCGCAGAAAAGCCCAGACAGGGCCGGAGCCGCTGAGCAGGCCCGCACTCCGTGAACTCCTCATCGAGGATGGCTGGCTCCTGCCGGAGGATTGACTGTCAGCCCTCGGCAGCTTCCCTCGTATCGCCGTCTTCGTCCTCGGGCGCGAATTCGGCGCGAATCGCCCGGACCGTGGCCAAGTCTGCGTGGCCATGCCTCCGGTCCTTGACCACGGCCGCACCGGCGATCGCCCTGATGTTGGCGATGCCCCTCGCGGCCGCTCCGCCATCCGGGAAGGTCACCGACATTGCCACCAGGTAGTCTTCGTCATCCACCAGCGCTACCCGGTAACCGCCCTCGGGTGCGTCCAGCAGTTCAAAATAGCCGGCCATGTCCTCTGCCTCCTGTCCGGCACATACAAGTGAAAAAAAGATAAAGTAAGTCTACTTACTAATTCAAGAGTCAGGAAGGGGTCGAAATGACAGTCGCGAAGAAAGGCGACGGACAGGACGTCTTCGCGCGCTTCACCGGGAGGGCCGCGAAGATGCTCGGCCACGCCTGGGCCTTCATCGCCGCCACCAACATCCTGGTCATTTGGGCTGTTACCGGCCCGTTCCTGGGCTTCTCTGATACATGGCAACTAGTGATCAATACAGGCACGACGATCGTCACGTTCCTGATGGTCTTCATCATCCAGAACACCCAAAACCGCGACACCGCTGCCCTGCACGTGAAGCTCGATGCCATCATGCTGGAGCTTAGGGTCAGCAACGCGAAACTCTACGAGGCCGAAAATGAAGGGGAACGGGAAATCGAACGGCAACGCGAACGCATCGAGAAACTCGCCGAAGGAAACCACGCACCGTCAGGGGACTCGCTCAAGCGGGCCTCCGACGAGAGCTGAGGCTACAAGCCCTTGACCGCCCCGAGGACCTTTGTCAGCGACTCCTTGGCGTCCCCGAACAGGAGCGTGGTCCGCGGTTCGTACATGAGTTCGTTCTCAATGCCCGCAAAACCGGGGCGCATTGACCGCTTGAGGAAGACCACTTGGCGGGCATCGGCGACTTCGAGGATGGGCATGCCGTAGATCGGCGACCCCGCCGTGGTCTTCGCAGCTGGATTGACGACGTCGTTCGCACCCACCACGAGCGCGACGTCGGCTGTCCTGAATTCCGAATTGATCTCCGCCATTTCCTTGAGCGATTCATACGGCACGTTGGCTTCGGCGAGCAGGACGTTCATGTGCCCGGGCATTCGGCCGGCGACAGGGTGGATCGCGAAATCAACGTCGACACCCCGGGCCTCGAGCGCCAAGGCAAGCTCAGCAACAGTGTGCTGCCCCTGCGCGACCGCCAGCCCGTAACCCGGCACGATAATTACTCGTTGCGCGTACCCAAGGAGCACGGCGACGTCCTCGGCGCTTGACGAGCGGACGGGCCGGTCACTCACCGCCGTCGAACCCGCCGTCGAGCCTCCCTTGAACGCTCCGAAAAGGATGCCCGCAACGCTGCGGCCCATCGCCGCCGCCATCGCGCGGGTGAGGATGGTGCCGGAGGCCCCCACCAGCGTGCCGGCGACGACCAGGAGCACATTGCCCAGCACCAGGCCCGACGCCGCAACTGCGAGGCCCGTAAATGCGTTCAGCAGCGAGATCACGATCGGCACGTCCGCGCCACCGACCGGCAGCACCAGCAATACCCCCGCCACAAGGCCCAGGAACAGGAGCAGCAAGGCGAGTTCGACGGAACCGGTGAAAACCACGACGGCGGCGGAGGCCACCGCCGCGATCAGCACAGCGCCCATGAGGGCTGGCAACCCCGGAAACACCACGGGACGGGTCGTCATGAGTTCCTGCAGCTTGGAGAAGGTGATGGCCGAACCCGCGAAGGAGACAGCCCCGACCAGGAGCGTGAAGACAACGGCCACCCGCACCCATCGGTCCTCGGTGTGCGCTAGTTCAAGCAGCGCCACGAGGGCCGCCGCGCCGCCTCCCACCCCGTTGAACAGGGCTACGAGCTGCGGCATCTGGGTCATCTTGACCTGCCGGGCAACCGGTGCGGCAACGCCGCTACCCACCACCATCGCGCCCATGATCCAAGGAACGTTGTCCATCTTGACCGAGAGGAAAACCGTGAGGACCGCCACGACCGCACCGAAGGCGCCTACCAAGTTTCCTCGGCGCGCGGTGCGCGGAGAGTTTAGCCCTTTGAGCGCAAGGATGAAGCACACGGCGGCGGCGAGGTAGAGAAGCGAGGTCCACACGGGATCGATGAGGGTCATCGCACGCCCTCCCTGTCGCCGGGCGCCTGCGCCCCGGATGTCGGCGCCTCGGCCGCCCCGGCCCTGTCCACCGCCGCCGGCGCTCCGGGCGCCTCGCGCTTGCGGCCCCGGAACATCTCGAGCATCCGGTCCGTCACCACGAAGCCCCCCACGAGGTTGGCTGTCGCGAGGACCACGGCGAGCAAGGCAACCGCAAGGATCCATGGATCGCTGGCCTGGCCGGCCACAATGATCGCGCCGACCAGGATGATGCCGTGGATGGCGTTGGCTCCGGACATCAAAGGCGTATGGAGCGTACTTGAGACCTTGGAGACAACTTCGAAGCCCACGAAGACCGCCAATACGGTGATCGTAAGCAGTGCGATCCCATCCATCAGGCCACCCCTTCGTTGCCGGATCCCACAGATTCCGCCGTCTCGGCGGATGCGGCCAACGCCTCGGCCGTCGGACCGTGCCGCACTTCGCCGTCGTGCGTCAGGCAGGAACCGGCCACCACTTCGTCGTTGAAATCAAGGTCGACTGCTCCATCCTTGATCAGCAAGGCGAGCAGGTTCGCCACATTCTTCGCGTAAAGCCGCGATGCGTCCGCGGGCATCGCCGACGCCGCATCCTTCATCCCCACGAGGGTCACGGTTCCTTGGCCATCCGCTGTGGGAACCTGAAGATCCTGTCCAGGCACCGCGCCCTCCACGTTTCCGCCGGATTCCGCCGCGAGGTCGACCACGACCGAACCGGCGCGCATATGCTCCACCATGTCGAGGCTCACCAGGAGCGGTGCCCGCTTTCCGGGGATTGCCGCCGTCGTGATCAGCACATCGGCTTGGGCCACGTGCGGCGCAAGCAGCTGGCGCTGCAGGGCGCCGCGGTCAGCGCTGAGTTCCCTGGCGTAGCCACCAGAAGCCTCCGCCGTCTCGACGTCGAGCTTGATGAACGTGCCGCCCATCGAGGCGACCTCGTCCGCGGAAGCCGGCCGAATGTCGTTTGCGGAGACCCGCGCGCCGAGCCGTTTGGCGGTGCCGATGGCTTGGAGTCCCGCAACCCCGGCGCCGAGCACCAACACTCGTGCAGGCGGGATCGTTCCTGCGGCAGTCATGTAGAGCGGGAAGAACCGCGGCAAGCGCATGGCAGCCTCGAGCACGCAACGGTACCCGGCAACGAGGGCTTGGGACGTGAGCGCGTCCATGGATTGTGCCCGGGAGATGCGTGGTACCAGTTCAAGCGCGAATGAGGTCACGCCTGCGTCGGCGAGCGCCCGCACGGTAGGAAGTTCCGACGACGGCGAGGCCAGGCCCACGGTGACCGCACCGCGGTGGAGCGCGGCCGCCGTCGAGGGTTCAAGGGGGCGGACGTGCGCGAAGATGTCCAGGGTGCCCAGCTCCAGCGACGGCACGATCAGGGCGCCTTCTTCGCGGTAGTGGTCGTCGCTGTGTCCGGCAGCGGCACCGGCGCCGCTTTCGACCACGAGCTCCAGGCCCAGCGCCCTCAATTGCTTGACGGTCTCGGGCGTCGCAGCCACCCGCCGCTCGCCTTCCAGGCGTTCCCGCGCAATGCCCAGCTTCACCCGCCACGCTCCCTTCGAAACCTCATTGTCCTTGGCCGTCGCTGGCTTGAGTCTAGGACCCGGAAGCCGCTGGCGGGAGGGGGTTGGGCGTTCCCGGCCATTCCCAACACCGGCGTGCTCTACTAAGCTCGCTGTGGTCTGGAGGCCTCCAGTAACCACACCGTCGATGAGCCGGTTCCGGCCGCGCCGTCGGGAAGGAACACAACTATGGCCACGTACAAGATCGGCTACTTCGTCGGAAGCCTTTCAAGCAAGTCCATCAATCGTGTGCTGTCCAAGGCGCTTATCAGCGTGGCGCCGGAGGAGCTTGAGTTCGCGGAGATCCCCATCAAGGACCTGCCCCTCTACAGTTCGGATTACGACGCCGATTTCCCGCCTGCCGGACGCGCCCTCAAGGATGCGATTGCGGCCTCGGACGGCATCCTGTTCATTTCCCCGGAATACAACCGCTCCATCCCCGGCGCCCTCAAGAACGCCATCGACTGGGGATCCCGGCCATGGGGACAGAACTCATTCGCACGCAAGCCCGCAGGCATCATCGGCACCTCCCCGGGCAGCATCGGCACCGCGGTGATGCAGTCCTCGATGCGTAGCGTCCTGAGCTTCCTCGACGCCCCGCAACTCAACGCTCCCGAGGCGTACATCAAGTTCAATCCGGAATCCTATGCTGACGACGGTACCGTCAAGGATGAAGGCACTGCTTCCCTCCTGCGGCACTACATGGAGGAATTCAGCGCATTTGTCCAGCGCGTCCTCGCCGCGAATGCGCCCGGCCACATCGGCGACCAAAACCCGGACAACGCGAAGCTCACCCGCTAACGCTCCTCCATGTGGTAATTTTCGCGAGGATTAATAACGGCTTGCCCGTCATTGGGAGCCATGTCTTTCGAGGAACTCATGGTATCTCTGCTTTCGCGGCTGGGTCGGGGGGCTGCCAGCGCGGCCACGGTCTTGGCTGTCCTTCTCGTTGTGTCGGGACTCGGGGTGCCCGGCGCCGCGGCTGCGGGGGCCGGTGGCTCTGCGCCATCGCCGGTCACCGTCGTGGGAACGTCCACGCGGCCGACGGCGGCGGGCGCTTTCGTTCCTATCTCGCCTGCCAGGCTGCTGGATACCCGCAACAGCGCCCCGGTGGCTCCTGACGGGACCGTGTCCTTCCAAGTTGGCGGCGTGAGCGGGATACCGGCTTCCGTCTCGGCTGTGACCTTCAACCTCACGGTCACCGCGCCGCAGTCCTTCGGGTTCATCACGGCCTATGCTTCGGGAACAACGCGGCCAAACTCCTCGAACGTGAACTTCGCGGCGGGCCAGACCATCCCGAACTCCGTCACGGTCCCTGTCGGCAGCGATGGGAAAGTCGTGCTGTTCAACCGCTCGTCCGGTGCGAGCCAACTCATCGCCGACGTCTCCGGCTACTACCTTCCCGGCAAGCCGACAGTTCCGGGAGCCTTCGTTCCCGTGGACCCGGCCCGATTCCTCGATACCCGCAATAGCGTCCCCACGGGTCCTGACGGAACGGTGAGCTTCCAAGTGGGCGGCGTGAACGGGATACCCGCCTCCGTCTCCGCGGTGACTTTCAACCTCACGGTCGCCAGTCCGACGTCGTACGGTTTCATCAGCGCCTATGCCTCGGGAACCGCGCGCCCCAATTCCTCGAACCTCAACTTCGCCACGGACCAAACCGTCCCCAATTCTGTCACCGTCCCGGTCGGCACCGACGGCAAAGTCACCCTCTTCAACCGCTCCTCCGGCAACACCCAGTTGATCGCCGACGTCGCCGGCTATTACCTTGCCGGGAACCCCAGCACCCCGGGAGCGTTCGTCCCGGCGACACCAGCCCGGCTCCTGGATACCCGTAGCAGCGCACCTGCGGGACCGGACGGGACCGTATCCTTCCGCGTCGGCGGCGTGGATGGAATCCCTGCCAATCCAGCGGCGGTGGTGTTCAACCTGACCGTCACGGGACCGCAGTCCTTCGGGTTCATCACGGCATATGCTTCGGGCGGAATACGTCCCAACGCGTCGAACATCAATTTTGCGGGCGGGCAAACAGTTCCGAGTTCGGTCACGGTTCCCGCCGGTTCCGACGGGAAGGTCACCCTCTTCAACCGGTCCGACGGCGCCACCAACTTGATTGCCGACATCGCGGGCTATTTCCTCGCGGGAGCCTCAAACAGTTCCGCAGTGACTTGGGGTGATAACCGATCAAGCCAATTGGGAAACGGCACGACGCCGTACCTGGCGAATCCTGCCGCCGTCGCCGGCTTGAGCGGAGTGAAGTCCTTCATCGGAGACGGGACCACTAGTTACGCCCTGCTGGCTGACGGGACGGTCCGGGCGTGGGGACTGAACAGCCAAGGTCAACTCGGCAATGGAACCACGACGGATAGCGGCACGCCCGTGCAGGTACAAGGCCTCACGGGGGTGACATCCATCGGGAGCAGCGGAGGCACAGCCTATGCGGTCCTCAATGACGGGACCGTCCGCGTCTGGGGCAACAACGCTTCAGGCCAACTCGGGAACGGCAACCAGTTCAGCAGCATCCCGCTTCAAGTCCCCGGCCTGACAGGAGTCAGATCGATCACCGCAAGCTACTACGGCGCCTACGCGCTCCTGAACGACGGCACGGTGCGCGCCTGGGGCGCCAATTTCGAGGGGCAGCTCGGTAACGGGGCAACGGGAACCGGAAACACGACGCCGGTCCAGGTCACGGGACTTAGCGCCGTCACCGCCATCATGGCCAGCGACTTCAGCGCCTACGCGCTCTTGGCCGACGGGACTGTCCGGGCGTGGGGCGGCAATTCAAGCGGCCAGCTCGGCACCGGAAACTCCGCCACGACCAGCAACGCTCCTGCCCCGGTCCAGGGCCTCACCGGAGTCACGTCCTTGGCGGTGAGCAACTACAACGCATACGCGGTCCTGGCGGACAAGACCGTTCGGTCCTGGGGCGATAACAGTTCAGGCCAGCTCGGCGACGGGAGCACGACGGCGGAAAGCACCACGCCTGTCCGCGTCCAAGGCCTCGCCGGAGTCGACTCCATCAGCGCGAGCAAAGGGACGGCCTACGCGGTCCTCGGGGACGGAACGGCGAGGGCCTGGGGCTACAACCAGTCGGGCCAACTCGGCAACGGCACAACAAACAACAGCAACACTCCGATCCAAGTCAGCGGCATCACGGGGGCGGGCACGATTACGGCTGACAAGGGCAACGCCTACAATGTCGTGGCGTATGCGGTGCTGCGGGATGGGACTGTCCGGGCGTGGGGATTGAACCAGTCGGGCCAACTCGGCAACGGAAGCGCGGTGAACAGCAGTATTCCGGTCCAAGTGTCGGGCATGTCCGGCGTCGCGTCGATCACGGCTGCCCGGGGAACCGCGTTCGCGCTGCTGGCTGACGGCACCGTCCGTGGTTGGGGGGAGAACTACAACCAACAACTCGCGACGACGGGAACGACGTCCTTCAGCACCACCCCAGTTGCGCCGTCCGGTTTGACCGGGGTCTTCATGGGCGCCCAGGGGGCGGGCACCAAATACGCGGCCCTGGTCAATGGCACGGTATGGGCCTGGGGAGATAACGGCTTCGGGCAACTCGGCAACGGCTCCACGACGGGGAGCAGCACGCCTGTGCAGGTCAGGGGAATCTCAGGCGTTGTGTCCGTCGTCGCCAGCGGAAGCACGGCCTACGCCTTGCAAGGAGACGGAACGGTGTGGGCTTGGGGCGACAATTCCTCCGGCCAGCTGGGCAACGGAACCACAGGCAACGCCAACACTCCGGTGCAGGTCGCCGGCGTCTCCGGAGCTATCTCGGTCACCGCCAACGGAGGTGCCGCCTACGCGGTCCTCAGGGACGGGACGGTCCGCGCCTGGGGCAGCAACCAATCCGGGCAATTGGGCAACGGCACGAACATTGACAGTACGACGCCGGTCACGATCACCGGCCTTTCCGGCGTCTCCGCGGTCTCGGCCAGCTATGGAACGGCCTACGCGATCCTGAACGACGGAACGATCCGGGCCTGGGGCTACAACGGTTACGGCCAACTGGGAAACGGCGGCCAAAGCAACAGCTACAAGCCGGTGCAGCCCGCGGGTGTTGCAGGGGCAGTTTCGCTCGTTGCCAATGGCGGCACCGCCTACGCCACGCTGGCCAACGGAACAGTGTGGGCCTGGGGTTTCGGCGCCTACGGTGAAATCGGAAACGGCACAACAAACAACAGCAGCACCCCGGTCCAGGTCCAAGGGCTCAGCGGAGTGGTCGGGGTCCAGGCAAGCGAGGTTTCCGCGTACGCCGTACTCAACGACGGCACGGTTCGGGCGTGGGGCGCAAACTGGTACGGCCAGCTCGGCAACGGCACAACCACGAACAGCAGCACCCCGGTCCAAGTCCAAGGCCTCACCGGGGTGGGCTCCGTCGTCGTCAGCCTCCACAATGCCTTCGCGCTGCTCGGCGATGGAACAGTGC
This sequence comes from bacterium RCC_150, assembly GCA_041360635.1. Lineage (GTDB taxonomy): Bacteria > Actinomycetota > Actinomycetes > Actinomycetales > Micrococcaceae > Arthrobacter. The sequence continues at coordinate 53,702 of JBFUPP010000020.1, forward strand.
GTTCGTGGGGTTACAGCACCCAAGGCCAGCTCGGCAATGGCAGCACGAACGGGAGCAATACACCGGTCCCGGTCCAGGGCCTCAGCCGAGTGACAAGCCTCTGGATGTAAATCCCCTGCTAGTGCTTCGCCGCGATATCGGCCGAAATCAGCCCGGCGGTCCGCAGTATCTCGTCCCGGACGGAGTCGATGTACGCTGCGGGATCGGGTCGCGCGGAAACGCTTTGGGCCTGGAGCGAAACGTTGACCGCGGCCACGACCTTGCCCGCGGCGTTCCGCACGGGTGCCGCGACGGACATGAGACCCAGTTCCAATTCCTGGTCGAGGACGCACCAGCCTTGCTTCCGCACCCGATCCAACTCGGCCAGGAGTCCCGGGCGGGACGTCAGGGTCTGCGGAGTGAGGGCCTTGAGCTCCACTGAGGACAGGTACTCCTCCAGCTTCTGCGGAGGGAGATCGGCCAAGAGCACCCGGCCCATGGACGTGGCGTAGGCGGGGAATCGCGTACCCACCGAGATGCCGACCGTCATGATCCTGCGGGTCGTCACACGCGCAACATAGAAAATGTCGGCGTCATCCAGCACTGCCGCCGACGTCGATTCCCCCAGCTTCAACGAAAGTTCTTCAAGGTGCGGCTGCGCCAGTTGCGGCAGGGACAGGGCCGACAAATAGGAGTACCCGAGCTGCAGCACCATCGCCGTGAGGGCGAACGTCTTGCCGTCCGTGCGCACATAGCCCAACTCAACAAGGGTATGCAGGAAGCGGCGGGCGGTGGCACGCGTGAGGTTGGTGCGTGCCGCGACCTCGCTCAGCGTCATCACCGGGTTGGCGGCGTCGAAGGCCCGGATGACCGACAAGCCACGCGCCAGCGACTGGACGTACTGGTCACTGGCCTGGGGTGCGTCAGCCTGCGATGGGTTCGCCTGCGGGGCGTGGGGGCTCGTGGACGCTGCGTCGGTCATGGTAACCCATCTTATTCGTCGCGAACAGGCAGCAGATTCCCTCAAAAGTGCTTCCAAGGGGCATCTGCTGCCTGTTCGCGCTTAGTTAAACCCTCTTGAGCGGAACGGGCACCAGGACCTGGAGTTCTTCGAAGGTGCAGCCGAACGTCTCGCGCACGGTCACGCCGGCGGGCCCTGTCAGGAAGACGGCCTTGTCCGTGTACACGCGTGTCACGCAGCCCACGCCCGTGAGCGGGTAGGTGCAGTGCTCGACGAGTTTGGAGGCGCCGTCGCGGGTAAGGAGGCTCATCATGACGAAGACGTCCTTGGCGCCCGTGGCCAAATCCATCGCCCCGCCCACCGCTGGGATGGCATCCGGGGCGCCGGTGTGCCAGTTGGCGAGGTCCCCGGCCGCGGAGACCTGGAAGGCGCCGAGCACGCAGATGTCCAGATGGCCGCCGCGCATGATCGCGAACGAGTCGGCGTGGTGGAAGTATGAGGCGCCGGGGAGCTCTGTCACGGGAATCTTGCCGGCGTTGATGAGGTCGCCGTCGATGTCGTCCCCGTGCGCTTCCGGCCCCATGCCGAGCATCCCGTTCTCGGTGTGGAGCGTGATGTCCTGCTCCTCCGTGAGGTAGTTCGAGACCAGGGTTGGCTGCCCGATGCCGAGGTTCACGAAGGAGCCGGGCGCGATGTCGCGGGCCACGAGGGCAGCGAGGTCATCGCGGCCAAGCGGCGTGGCGGAGGTTTGCAGGGACGTTGTCTGAACGCTCATGTCAGGCCACCTGTTCTGTCCTGCCGGCGGAGCCGGGCACTCGGACGATGCTGTTGACGTAGATTCCGGGGGTCACGATGTTCTCCGGGTCCAACGCGCCGGTGGGAACGATCTCGGACACCTGGACAATGGTGTGCTTGGCCGCTGCAGCCATGATGGGTCCGAAGTTCCGGGCCGTCTTGCGGTAGACGAGGTTGCCCTTGCCGTCGGCCTTTAGGGCTTTGATGAGCGCGACGTCGGCGTGGATGGGGGTCTCGAACACTTGCCCGCGGCCGTCGATGATCCGGGTTTCCTTGCCCTCGGCGAGCATGGTCCCGTAGCCGGTGGGCGTGAAGAAGCCGCCAATGCCGGCCCCGGCCGCGCGGATGCGCTCGGCGAGGTTTCCCTGCGGGACCAGTTCGAGTTCGATTTCGCCCGCGTGGTATTTGGCGTCGAAGTGCCAGGAATCGGACTGCCGCGGGAAGGAGCAGATCATTTTCTTGACCCGGCCTTCCTTGATCAGCAGCGCCAGGCCCTGGTCGCCCTGGCCGGCGTTGTTGTTCACCACGGTAAGGTCGGTGGCGCCGCTGTCGAGCAGTGCGTCGATCAGTTCGAAGGGCTGGCCGGCGTTGCCGAAGCCGCCGATCATCACCGTGGAACCATCCTTGATGCCGGCGACAGCCTCGCCGACCGTGTCAATGAATTTCAGCATTGCCCTTAGCCCTTCGCTGATGGTGCCGAAATGCCGGCAGTAACGTTTTCAAGCACCACAGCCAGGCCCTGCCCCACTCCGATGCAGATCGCAGCCACGCCCCAGCGCTCCCCCGACGCCTGCAGGCTGCGGGCCAGGGTCCCCAGGATACGGGTGCCGGAAGCACCAAGAGGGTGGCCCATCGCGATCGCGCCCCCGTGCCGGTTCACAATGGAAGGATCGATCCCCCACGCATCGATGCACGCGAGCGACTGCGCGGCGAACGCTTCGTTAAGTTCGACGGCGCCCACCTGGTCCCAGCCGATGCCCGCCTTCGCGAGGGCCTTGTTCGCCGCTTCCACCGGGGCATAGCCGAAGAACTGGGGGTCGTTGCCGTGCGCTCCGCGACCCGCGATGCGGGCCAGCGGCTCAAGCCCGAGCAGCCCGGCGGCACTTTCGCTGCCGATCCATGCGGCGGAGGCGCCGTCGGACAACGGCGAAGCGTTCCCCGCCGTCACAGTGCCGCCTGTTGTCTTGCCGTCGGCCGCGTCCGATGCCTCGGCCCGGAACACCGTCTTCAAACCGGCGAGCTTCTCGGCGGAAGAGCCCGCACGGATTCCTTCGTCACGAACCAACTCCGTGCCCGGGACCTGGGTGACGAGGTTGTCGTAGAAGCCCTCGTCCCAGGCCGCCGCGGCAAGGTTGTGCGAGGCGGCTGCGAATTCGTCCTGCCGCTCGCGGGTGATGCCGTACTTCTCGCGTAGCCGCTCGGTGGCTTCGCCCAGGGAAACCGTCCACTCCTTCGGCATGGCCGGGTTGACCAGCCGCCAGCCCAGCGTGGTCGACGCCAAGGTCATGTCCCCCGCCGGGTACGGCTTGGACGTCTTGGGCAGCACCCACGGCGCGCGGCTCATCGATTCCACGCCACCCACGAGCATGAGCTCGGCGTCCCCGGCGTTGATCTGGCGCGACGCAATGATGGCAGCGTCCAGCGACGAGCCGCACAGGCGGTTGACCGTGGTGCCGGGAATCGACGTCGGGAGCCCTGCCAGGAGCGTAGCCATCCTGCCGACGTTGCGGTTCTCCTCGCCGGCACCGTTCGCGTTGCCGAACACCACCTCGTCGATCCGCTCGACGTCCAGGGCAGGCGCCCGCTTGACGGACTCCCGGACAACGTGGGCAGCGAGATCGTCCGGACGTACCCCGGCAAGTCCGGAGCCGAACTTTCCAAACGGGGTGCGCACGGCGTCGTACACAAAGGCATCGTTCATTGCTTCTTGTCCATTTCTGCAAAGACCTGCTGGGCAGTCTTGAAGGCGGTGTTCGCGGAGGGAACTCCGCAATAGATGGCGGTCTGCAGCAGGACTTCCTTGATCTCGTCCCTGCTGAGTCCGTTGGTGATGGCGGACCGGATGTGCATGGCCAGTTCTTCCCAGTGACCATGCGCCACCATCGCGGTGATGGTGACGGCCGAGCGCATGCGCCGGTCAATTCCGGGCCTCGTCCAGATTCCGCCCCAGGCGATCCTGGTGATCATGTCCTGGAAGTCGTCGGTGAATTCGTCTTTCTTCGCGTTGGCGCCGTCCACATGCACGTCGCCGAGCACTTCGCGGCGAACCACCATGCCGGCGTCGTAGATTTCCTGTGTCGTCGCATCCCGCTGTACGGCGCCGTGACGCTCGCTGTTGCCGGCGCTCATTCTCCGGCCTCCTGCATGAAGGCCCGCATGAGGTCCGCGACGACGCCGGGCGCCTCCGCGGGGGCGAGGTGCGCGACGCCGTCGAGCGCCACCACCACGGCGCTTCCGCCGCCCGCATTAACGCCATCCGCGATTTCCTGGGCGAACGACGGCGGGACAACAGTGTCCTCGACACCGGCCAACGCTTGCGTGGGGACAGTGATGCCGCCAAGTTCGGCGCGGACATCGAAGCCAGCCAGGGCCTCACAGCAGAAGGCGTAGCTGAAACGGTCGGCGTCCCGGAGGGAGTGGAGCAGGCGGCTGCTGATTTCGGGCTCGCGGTCCATGAAACCCTCGGCGAACCAGCGCTGTGCCGATCCCTGGATCATCACCGCGGTACCTTGGGTGCGAACGGTCTCTGCGCGTTCAAGCCAGCCTTCGGGGGTGCCGATCTTAGCGCCCGTGCACTGCACCGACAACGTCTTCAGTCGCTGGCCGTGCTTAATGGCCAGCTGCAGGCCGGTCGCCGCCCCCAAGGAGACGCCCGCGTAGTGGAACAGTGCGCCGGGCAGTATGGAATCGACCAGTTCGACGACGGCGTCCGCGAGCTCGGCGACGCTGAAGGTCTCGGCAGCGGCAGGCGAGACGCCATGGCCGGGGAGGTCCCAACCGATGACGTCATAGTCGGCTCCGAGCAGCGACGCGGCTTCGGTCCACACCACCGTGGACGTTCCAAGGGATGGGCCCGCCACGAGGAGCGGCTTCCCGCCCAATTCGCGCTGCGGCGACAGCAACACCGCCTTGATTGTTGGTTTAGCCACGCTCGGCTCCCTTCGAATCGGTATGTGCATAATTCGGGTAGGCGGCCAGGATCCGCTGGCTGATCCGGGCAGCTTCGCCGAGGTAACGGGCGGGGTCGAGGAGGTCATCGAGTTCGGCGTCCGACAATTTGTCCGCTGGGACGGTTGCGCGCAGCAACTTCCTGTAGCTCCACGACTGCTCCGCCGCAGGTGCTTGGAGGGTTTCGTCGACCACGCCTTGCAGTTGCTGCTTGCCGTCGCTTCCCAACAGCGGGGCGAGGCTGGCCACGACCTTTTCGCTCAGCAGCAACGGCCCGGAGATATCAAGGTTCCGGCGCATGGCATCCGGGAAGACGCGGAGGCCTTCGGCGAGTTCGCGGAGCTGGGTGGCGGCGCCGAGGGCAAGGCGAAGGAGCTCGCGCAAGGCGGGCCATTCGCTATGCCAGGCCCCGTCCGGCCGCTCGTCGTTAAAGTTCGCCGCGGCTAGATGCAGTTGCGCGGCGTGGCCGGGGACCTGGAGTGCCGCACTCCGGACCAGGACGGAGAGCACGGGGTTCTGCTTCTGCGGCATGGCCGAGGAGACGCCGCGGCCGGTTGCGAGGGGTTCGCCAATTTCGCCGACCTCGGGGCGGCTAAGGAACAGCACGTCCGCGGCGATCTTCCCCAAGGAATCGGTGAGGGCAGCCACCGCGTCCCCGAGCGCCGTGATGGCCAAGCGGTTGGTGTGCCACGGTGCCGGAGCGGGAGCCAGGCCGAGCTTCGCGGCAAGGGCGTCCGCCAGTTCGAAAGGGTCAACCAAGGAGCCGCCCGTAAGTACCGTGGCTGATGCCAACGTGCCGCCGGCACCGCCGAACTGTACCGGCAGCTCAAGCAAACCAAGGCGGGTGGCCGCGGAAGCCACTCCATGGAACCACTGCGCAGCCCTCAGTCCGAAGGTGTAGGGCAGCGCGTGCTGGGTGAGGCTCCTCCCCACACACAGCGTGTCCGCATGCTGTCCGGCCAAGGCGGCGAGCGCCGTCGTCGTTCCCTTCGCTTCGGCGAGGAGCGCATCCTTCACGTTCCGTGCCACGAGCATGAGCGCGGTGTCCAGGACGTCCTGGCTGGTGAGCGAGGTGTGCACGGCGGCGTTGGCGCCGACCGGACCGCCCGCACGCCCGGCGTCGGCGGCTTTCACGTTCTTCCGAAGCTCCGCGAGCAGCGGGATCACCGGATTGCCGCCGCCCTGGGCGCGTTCTGCGATATCAGCCACGCTGTAGCGTGCAGGGTCGGCGGCGTGGGCCACCACTGCGGCGGAGCCGGGAGGAACCAGTCCGGCATCTTCCAGCACTGAGGCCCACGCTGCCTCAACCGCGAGGATGGCTGCGACGACAGCGTGGTCTCCGGTCAGCGCGGCGACCAGTGGCGACGCCGAAACGGGGCTCAGGAGCCCGAAGTCGCCGTCTCCGTTCACCGCGAGGCGCCTTCAAAGCGCTCGAAGTCGAGAAACACCGTCTCACCCTCGCCCTGGAGCCGAACATCCCAGGTGAGGCCGCCGTCGGGGTCGCGGCGGGCGATGAGCGTCTTGCGGCGCTCCGGCTCCAGGGAGCTGAGCAACGGGTCGGCGGCGAGCGCCTCCGCGTTTTCCGGCAGGTAGATGCGGGTGAAGAGCCGGTTCATGAGGCCACGGGCGAACACGGCCACGGAGATAAACGGAGCTGCCGCTGGTTTTCCGGGGACCGGAGAGGTGGGGCCCGGGTTCACGGTCGTGAAGGTGAAGACGCCGGAGTTGCCCACGGCCGCCCGTCCCCAACCGGTGAAGGTGTAGCCGTCGCGCACCAGGGAACCGGTGCGCTGGACGACGTTGCCTTCGGCGTCAGGCTGCCAGATTTCGAGGATGGCGTCCGGGATCGGATCCCCGGCTCCGTCATAGACCGTGCCTTGGACGCGGATGCTTCCCGGGCTGCCCGGGGCAAGGAGTTCGTTGTCCTTGCTGAAGGGGAGGGCATAGCCGTAGAACGGGCCAACGGTCTGGCCGGGTGTCGGTATCAACTTGGTCATGGTCTTACTCCTCGTCCCCGGCGTCGCCGAATGCTTCGTTCTCGGTCCAGGTCCGCTTGGAGCCCGTCAGGACGATGTCCCAGTTGTAGCCGAGGGCCCATTCGGGGCTCGTCAGCTCGTGGTCATACGTGGCGACGAGCCTGTCGCGGGCGTCCTGGTCCACGATCGACTGATAGATAGGATCCAGCGGGAACAACTGGTCGCCCGGGAAGTACATCTGGGTGACGATCCGCTGGGTGAAGTCCGTGCCGAACAAGGAGAAGTGGATGTGGGCGGGACGCCAGGCGTTGAGGTGGTTCTTCCAAGGGTAGGCGCCGGGCTTGATGGTGCTGAAGCGGTAGGAGCCGTCCGCGCCGGTGATGCAGCGGCCGACGCCGGTGAAGTTCGGGTCCAGCGGGGCGGGGTGCTGGTCGCGCTTATGGATGTAGCGGCCGGCGGCGTTGGCCTGCCAGATCTCCACCAGCTGGCCGGCAACCGGGCGGCCGTCGCCGTCGAGCACCTTGCCCTGCACGATGATCCGCTCGCCCAGCGGTTCGCCGTTGTGCTGGATGGTCAGGTCCGATTCCAAGGCGTGCACATCCTGGTGGCCGAACGCGGGCGAAAACAGCTCGATCGTCTCGGGGTCGGCGTGGTGCAGGCTCTTGGTCGGGTGGCGCAGGATGCTGCTGCGGTACGGCGCGAAGTCCAGGCGCGGCTGCGTTTCCGGCGCGGCACCATTCTTGAGCGCCTCGGCGTACGCTTCGCCGATCGCCTTGATCTCCGCGCTGAGATCCGCTTGGGTTTCGACGGCGGCGTCCGACGACGTGTGGGCGGCATGCGGTTCGGCCGCCGGCACGAGCTCGTCGTCTTGGTGGTGCCCGGCATTTGTGTCTAGCAGCACGGCCGGCTCCTTTCGGGTGGGTTGAATGTTGTCGCTTGCGGTTAGTCAGTGGGCGGCATCGTATTGGACCGCGTGCCGCACGGGGGCGTTCGGTGCACCGTACCCGTCGTAGGCTGCGCGGCGTTCCACCATTTCGAAGAACACGCTGCCCACGGTCGCGGTGTAGAAGTGCAGGAACTCGCCCTTGGCGTCCCGGTCGTAGAGGAGGTTGAGTTCCTTGAGGGTGGCCAGGAAAGCGGGCTCCAAGGCGAACCGCGCATCCAAGTCCTCGTAGTAGTTGGACGGGATCTGCAGGAATTCCAGGCCGCGCTCCTGTGCCGCGCGGGCTGTGGATACCAGGTCGTCAACCGCGAAAGCGATGTGCTCCTGGTAGCTCTTGTGCGCGCCGTCCTGCTGGAGCAGCGGCGCGAGGTTCAGGACGAGGCGCACGGCGCGGTCCGAGGTCTGCATGACCTGCGAGCGCACCAGGCCGCTGGGGCTGGGGACCTCGGCGAAGGGCTGCGGCTCCAGTGCCAGGGCGCTCGTGTAGAAGAGGACGGCTTCGTCGAAGTGCTGCCACGGCTGGGCGAGGTTGACGTGGTCGATGACGGCCCTGCCGCCGGAGACGTGCTTCAGGCCCTCCCCGAATTCACCAGTCCAGGCGGCCGTGCCGTCGGGGTTGCCTTGGCAGAGGAAAATCTCGGTGAAATCGGGGGCGGCAATGCCCTGGAAGACTTCCTCGTTGGCCTGGACCTTGCGCGGCACTACCGGTGCCTTGAGTTGCTGGGCGCGGGCCGAGGCGATGACGGGAGAGTCGACGTCGAACCCCAAGGCTGCAATGGCGGGCTCGCTGTGCGACGGCGCCTGCTCGTTGATGACGACCCGGGCTTGGCCCATGGACCACAGCTGCACGTCCTTGGTGCGGTGGCGGCCGTCGAAGGCGAAGCCGAGCTGCCCCAGGAGCCTCTCCAGTTGGGCGGGCTCATCGGTCTTGACCTCGGCGAAGTTGAATCCCGCGGGCTCGGCCACTTTGGGGAGCGTGGCCAGTTCCATCGGATAACGACGGCGGTTGCCGCCTTTGGCGGCGATGTCGCCGTTGGCACGCCCCGCCGTCGGGACTGTGGGGTTCGCGTCGAGCCATTTGGCGCTTTGTTCCTCGAGCCAGATCAGCGAGCGCATCGCGTCCACGGCAGTGCGTTCGACGTCGGACTGCCGGAAGACGTCGTTGAAGACCTCAAGCGAGACCGGCCCCGAGTATCCGGCCCGAACAACGTGGCCCATGAACTTGGCGAGCTCGAATTGCCCTTCGCCGGGGAATACGCGGTAGTGGCGGCTCCAGGACAAGACATCCATGGAGAGCTTCGGGGCGTCGGCCACCTGGACGAAGAAGATTTTCTCCGGCTTGATGGCTTCGATGGGAGCGGTATCCCAGTCCCGGGAAAGGATATGGAAGGAATCGAGGCACGTGCCCAGGTTCGGGTGGTCCACGGCTTCCACGAGGCGGTGGGCGTGCTCGTAGTCGTTGACGTATTTGCCCCAGGCGAGGGCCTCGTAGGCTATCTTGACCCCGTGGTCGCCGGCCAACCGGGCCAGCCGGCTGAGCTGCTCTGCCCGGAGCTCGTCGTCGTCGATACTGGCCGTTCCGACGTTGGTGCACACGAGGATCGTGTCCATGCCGAGGCGGGACATGAGCTTGAACTTGGCGTCGGCTCGGCGCAGGTTCTCTTGGAGGAGGTCCTCGGTGACGCTGTCGAAGTCCCGGAACGGCTGGTAGAGGTCAAGGCCCAGGCCAAGGTCGGCCGCCATCTTGCGCACGTCTTCGGGGCTGAGCGAGGAAGTGACGAGGTCCTGTTCGAAAATTTCGATGCCGTCGAAGCCCGCGATGGCGCACGCCTGCATCTTTTCCTTCAGCGTGCCCGAAAGGCAGACGGTGGCGATTCCGGTGCGCATCAGTGACCCGCTCCTGCCAGTGCTTTGCCGGATGCAGCCTTGCCTTCTTGGGCCTTGCCTTCTTCCGCCCGCACCAGTTCGAGGAAATGCGCGCGCATCCGGTCCGGATTGGCGTCGTTCCCGGTAAAGAGCCGGAATGCGTCAGCGGCCTGTCCAACCGCCATGCGCCCGCCGTCCAGCACGCGGCAGCCCTTGGCCCGGGCTTCGATGATCAGTTGCGTCTCGATCGGACGGTAGACAATGTCCGCGACCCAGTGCTTCGGTTCCACGAGGGACATGTCCAGCGGGAGGCCGGGATGCGCGGCCATGCCCATTGGAGTGCAGTGCACCAAACCGTCCGCTAGCGGCATCAGTTGCGGCAGCTCCGCCGTCGTGCGCATCTTGACGGTCCTGCCCGGGAACAAGGCGGCGAGTTCTGCCGCGCGTTCCGCGCCGCGGGCGGGGTCCACGTCCACGAGGTCGAGCGTCTGGACGCCTGCCGAAAGCAGGGCGTACGCGACGGCGGATCCGGCGCCGCCGGCGCCGAGCTGGACTACGCGGTCCAAGGCGGCGTCGGGAAGGCCGCTGGCCAGGGCAGAAGCGAATCCGGAAAAGTCCGTGTTGTGTCCAATGAAACGGCCATCGCGGATCAGCACGGTGTTGACGGCACCGAGACGATGGGCGTCATCGGAGATCTCGTCAAGGAACGGAAGGACCAATTGCTTGCACGGATGGGTGATGTTGAGGCCATTGAAACCGAGCCGGGCAGCGGCGACCAGCAAGTCGCCGACGGCGGAGGCGGGCAAGGAAAGCTCCAGCAGGTCGATGGGCCGGTACAGGTAGCGCAGGCCCTGCACATCGGCTTCCCTCTCGTGCATGGACGGCGTCAGGGAAGGTGTTACGCCTTCCCCGATCAGGCCCACCAGGAAGGATTCGGCTCGGTTGCTCATGCTTCATTGCTCCTTTGACAACTGCGCCGGCGAATCTGCCTGTTGGACTCCCTTGGGCTTCCAAAGTTCATGTTTCGTCGGGCGGTACGAATAAGACTACACAAGATGTTCATATATTGCACTAATGTTCTTATCGCGAACACCGCGGGTTTTAGCGACACGTTTTCAGCGCTGCGGGAGGCGGTCCGCGAGTTCAGCCGCCGCGCTCCTAAGCAGGGGAACTACGGCTACCAGTTGCTCAACGCTCATTCGGAAGACGGGGACCGCCGTAGCCAGGGAAGCGAACGCGACCCCCTGGGCGTTCAGCACCGGCACGGCCACGGCCCGCATGCCGATCTCGTTCTCCTCATCCATAAGCGCATAGCCCTGGCCGCGGACCTTCTCGATTTCAAGGCGGAAGGCATCGCGATCCGCAATGGAGAACTCGGTGAGCGGCTTCAACTCGAGCTCCTCCATCAGGGCCTCCCGCTCGTCGTCGTCGGCAAATGCCACGAGCGCCTTGCCGACCGCGGTGGTGTGCAACTCGCCAAGGTGTCCGGGATCGCTGGTGACCCTGAACATTTGCGGTCCGTCCACCTTGTTGACCGTCAAGTGGTGGTGGCCGTCGCGGACCGCAAGGATGGTGGCCTCCCCCGTGCCCTCCGTTACCTTCTGCAAGATGGGGCGAGCCGTGCCGGCGAAGCCATGGTGATTGGAAACGCGCTGGCCCAGCTGGAAGACCCGGAGTCCCAAGTGGTAGCGGCGGCCGTCCGCCTCATAGTCGACAAAGCCGTCGCGCGTGAGGGAGCCGAGCAGGCGGTACGTCGTACTGAACGGCAATTCCGCCTGTCGCGCCAACTCGGAAGCGCTGGCGCCGTTTGGCTCATTTCCGAGCAGCACAAGGAGGCCCAAGGCCTTGCCGATCATGTCGGTCTTTGTGTCTTCCTTCACATCCACGATTAAGAGATTGCCACATCGTGAGAGCTATTTCTAGATCGTGAGTAAATGTCTTGACAAGTGACTGCGCTCACAGCCATCATTGCTATATCGCACAAGTAGCTCTCACAATGTGGCTACAGTGTGAGGCCGCTACCGGACCCACACCAACGTTCCGCGTACGCAATATTCAGCAAGATGCGACATCGCCGTCACACAAAGGAACACCATGAGTCACACGATCCCGTCTACGACGCCGGGCACCACCGCCACGGGAGGGACGCCGAAGAAGGCTGCCCTCGCCAGCTTCCTCGGCAGCGCCGTCGAGTACTACGACTTCTTTATCTTCGGTTCGGCCGCGGCCTTGATCTTCCCGCACGTCTTCTTCCCCAGCTCCGACGCCAACGCTGCCATCATGTCGTTCGCGACCTTCGGCTTCGCCTACATCGCCCGGCCGGTCGGAGCCATCATCCTGGGACACTTCGGAGACCGCATTGGCCGCCAGCGGGTGCTGATGTTCACGCTGGTCCTCATGGGCGGGGCGACGTTCATCATCGGCTGCCTCCCCGACTTCAAGACCATCGGCTGGTGGGCACCTGGCCTCCTGGTCTTCGCCCGCCTTTGCCAGGGCCTCTCGGCTGCAGGTGAGCAAGCCGGCGCCTCGTCGATGACGTTGGAACATGCCCCGGACAACCGCCGATCGTTCTTCACTTCCTGGACCCTCACCGGCACCCAGGGCGGCCAGATCCTCGCGGCGTTGGTCTTCATCCCCGTCGTAGCCCTCCCCGACGAGATCAAGTACGGCATCGGCTGGCGCATCCCCTTCTGGCTGAGCGCCGTGGTGGTCCTCGTCGCCTTCTTCATCCGCCGCACCCTGCACGAGCCCCCCGCATTCGCCGAGGCCAAGAAGAAGAACCAGATCGCCAAGCTGCCGGTTGCCGAACTGCTGAAGCTGCACTGGGCCGATGTGCTCCGGGTTGTCTGCTGCGCCTTCATCTCCGCCGTCAGCACCGTGTTCGGGACCTTGGCCATTGCGTATGCGAAGGACGTGGCCCACGTGAACAGCACCATCACCCTGTGGCTCGTGGTCGCGGCGAACGTCGTCGCACTTGGCACCCAGCCGGTCTTTGGCAAGCTCGCCGACCGGATCGGCCGCAAGCCGGTCTTCATCTACGGCGCGGTGGCCAGCGCAATCATGACGCCGGTATTCCTGTTGACCCTCGAGGGCGGAAACGTCCCCCTCATGTTCCTCGTATCCGTGGTGTACTTTGCCCTTGGATATGCCGCCGCGAACGCCGTGTGGCCTTCCTTCTACGGTGAAATGTTCAGCACCCAGGTCCGCTTCTCCGGCCTGGCCATCGGAACCCAGCTTGGCTTCCTCATGGCGGGCTTCGCCCCCGCCATCGTCACCGCGATGGGCGGCACCAAGGCAGGCGGCTGGGTCCAGATCAGCATCTTCACCGGAGCGATCTGCGTGATTGCGGCAATCTCCGCGCTCACCGCCAGGGAATCCTTCAAAACCCCGACGGCGGAGCTCGGCCTGAAGTAGTACACCCCCCACCACCCCATAGCGCGAACTGGCAGCAGATTCCCCTTGGAACGCCTTCAAGGGTCATCGGCTGCCAGTTCGCGCTTGGGTTTTAACCGGGCTGAAACCACCGCGCAACATTGCTCCGCCACACTGGAATAGCCGGCAAACGCTGGCAGCTCCAGCCAGGGAGGCCACCATGTTGAAGGATGTATCAACCCACCCCACACGAATCCGCGCGCTTGACCAGCTCCATCGAGGCGACCACATCGAAGCCCGCCTTTCCATCGGCCCCTCCTACGATGACGTAGTCATCCGCAGGGGACGCGTCCAGGAAACGGCGCCCGGCATTGGCGTCGTCTGGATCATGGATCAGCTGACCGGCCTGCGCAAAGCGATCAATACCGACGAATGCAGCGTCTGGCGCGTAGCCTGAACCGGGCCAGCCAGCGCTCAACCCCCGGCCACGGACTGGATGATCAAAACCTCCTGGCCCGCCGCGACCTGAGTGTCCAAACCCTTCAAGCGCCGGACTTCCTCGCCGTTCACGTAAATATTCACGTAGCGGCGGAGGGAACCGGTTTCATCCCGGAGCCTCCGGGCCAGCACCGGGTACTCCCCGGTCACCGTATCCAGCAGCTTTGCAACGGTCACAGCATCGTCGGCGGGCGTAGTCAGTAGGGACTGCCCGCCGGCGAGCGGCTGGAGGACACTAGGCAACACAACCGTAATTTCGGCCAAGGCCTGCCCTAACCCGATACACCCGCGACGACCGCGGCCCGGACGCACAACACATCCGGGAGGTGCGAGGCGATCTCGGTGAAGGTTTCGCCTTCGTCAGGGCTTGCATAGACCGAGCCCCCACGTGTTCCGAAGTACACCCCGGCAGGTTCGGACGAATCCACCGCGGCTGCGTCACGGAGCACGGCGTTGTACTCGTGGTCCGGAAGTCCCACATCCAAACGCTTCCAGCTTTCTCCGGCGTCGTCCGTACGATGGACGGCGAGCCGGCCGTCGGGCGGAATACGCTCGCCATCGGCTTTGATCGGCACCACCCAGGCAGTCCCCGCACGGCGAGGGTGGGTGAGCATGACAAAACCGAAATCCGCGGGCAGTCCATCAGCGATCGAAACCCAGTTCTCGCCATTGTCGTCTGTCCGGTAGACGCCGTGATGGTTCTGGGCATACAAACGGCCGTCGACGGCGGCATCCGCGGCGATCTTGTGCACGCATTGGCCGAATTCCGGGTTCGGGTCCGGCATAAAGTAGGCCGAAATCCCCTTGTTCCGCGCCTCCCAGGAGGCTCCGCCGTCGAGCGAGCGATAGACGCCACCCGTACTCATCGCGATGTGGACGTTCTCTCCCGAGGGATTGACCACGATCGAGTGGGCGGCGGCGCCCCCATAACCCGCGCCCCACTCGCTACGGTGCGGGTGGTCCCACAGGCCGCGGTTCAACTCGAAATGCTCGCCGCCGTCAGTGGATTTCCACACCGAGATCGGTTCGCAACCGGCCCAGACCACGCCCGGCCGGGATGCGGCGTCCGGATAAATCTGCCAGATCCGCTCAAGTGCTGCGTCCGTGCCTTCCGGGAATTTGATGGCGCCTTCTTCGGGCTCGGTCCAAGAGGCGCCAAGATCATCGGAATGGACCACCGTGGGTCCCCAGTGCTCGGAGCGCACGCCCACCATGATCCGGGGACTGGACCCACGGGTATCGATCCCGATGCTCGGGATCTCGCTCATGAGGAAATGCGGACCGGAGAGGGACCATTCCTTGCGGTCTGTGCTGCGTGCCAGCCACAAGCCTTTTTTGGTCCCGATCGCCAAGACATAACTCTCTGCGGTAGCCATGAACCCCATGCAACCATCCCGGCGCAGGAGCTGCAACGGTTTAATGAACCGGTTAGGAACCTTCTTTGGGGCTGCCGACTAGTCGACGAACTCAGACTGTGTTTCGATGAAGTCCCAGTCGGCATCGCTCAAGCCGCCGGCGAGCTCCTCAGGGCGGGGCCCTCCAGCGTCGGCAATGCGTTGCAGAACTTCCGGGGGGAGCTCGGTAGCGCGCAGGTTTTCCCGCAGCCATTCCTTGCTCTCCAGGTCAATGTCCAGCCACCACATGAAGATTTCCACAGCGGACCACTTCCTTCCAGTGGACTTAAGGCTAGGCCGGGGAGGGGTCCTCTACAAGGGGCCGCTACAAGGGGTCACGGCCGCGTCCGCCCCGCAGACGCCTGTTCAATCCACAGTCCCGGAGCAACAATTGAGTATGGCGGCGGATAGCTTCAGCGGGCGTGTTCCGGTAGTTCTCGGGATCCTGCCCGAGCAACATCCACGCGTATTGCAAACGGCACGCGACCTCGCAGCCCGGCTCGACGCCCCGCTCGTGTGCGCCTACGTGGACGAAGCAAGCTACTTGGTGGAATGGGATCCGGCGAAGGAAACGCACCGCATGTCGCTCCATCCCGGGAAGGCCGAGACTGAGATCGCAGCGGTCCGCGCGGAGCTTCGGGCCAACATAGAATCCTCCGACGACGGACGGCAGATCGACTGGACCCTTCGCATCCTCGCCGGAGACCCGGCGCGCGCAATCGGGCGCCTTGCCGAGGACGTCCAAGCATCCATGATCATCCTCGGCTGCCATGATCCGGGAATCGGCCACCGGATCTCCGAGGCGCTCAACGGTTCGGTATCCTCATGGCTCAGCCGGCATCAGGAAACGCCCGTCCTTCTGGTACCGCTCCCCCGGCACGGCCGTCACGGCTCGGCGGAACCGGAGGTGGCGGAACGGGGCTCGGCGGAACCGGAGGTGGCGGAACGGAACGTGGCTTCGGGCGGCGCAAAGGGCCCGGCGCAACCCGGAAACGGCCCGGCGGGCGCTGCGGCGGACGCTGCGGACGGCCCGGCGCAAGGGGCGGACGGCCCGGCGCAAGGGGCGGACGGCCCGGCGCAAGGGGCGGACGGCCCGGCGCAAGGGGCGGCGAGGCGACGTCCCCCCGGCCAGACAGCGCCCGTGGGCGGCGAGCATTTAAGGCGGCAAACCGGGCCCGAGAAACTAAAGTGAAAGTAGTTATTCGGATAGGTGGCGGAGGGCCTTGGAGGCACGTAAGCTAATTGTCAGCAGGAACGAAAGAACCTGCTCCAAAGACCGCTCCGGAGTGCGTATCCCCCAATAACGCACTCCGGAGCTCTTTGCTTTAACTGGCATTCGGCGGGCATTTTGACAGCCCCTTCCCCAACGGCTTCCCAGGCATAACGCCCCGTGGAGCCGTCACTGCAGGGATGCCGGATTGCTTTACTGCTCCTGTCTGCGGCGCATTTCGCTGGCGAGCTCTGGGTTGTTTTCGGCTACGTGTGCGGTGATGTTCTTGGTGACCTCGGGGGATTTGTTTTGGCTTAGCTTCGCACGGGCGTCAAACCTGGTGACCCGCATGCGCAGGCCAATGGTGCCCTTCGCGGCGCGGCGGGTGCCTGCTTCGTCTTGGTCAAGGCTGCGTCCATTGGGGTAGTGCTGCTCGAAGTGCGTGGTGAGTCGGGAGAGCATGGCGTAGTTCTCCTCCTCAGTGAGGATTTCGGGCGTTCCACAGAGGTGCGCTGTCACGTGGTTCCAGGTGGGGACAAGGTCGCCGGGGGCATACCAGCTTGAAGAGATGTAGTCGTGGGGCCCTTGGATGATGACGAGGATTTCGTGTTGCCCGAGCTCGTGGAGGATTTCGTCGGGGCGCCCGAAGTGGCTGACGATGGTGATGTCTTGCGAGTCGTCGACGAGTACCGGGTAATGGGAGGCGATGAGGCCATTGCTGGTAGCGGAGACGAAGGTTGCCCAAGGGTTGTTGCGGATGAGCCGCTTTACTTCGTCGGGGTCTGTCATCAGGAATTGTGGGCTGTAGCGCATCAGGCGGCCTTCCTTTCCAGTCGTGTGCGGACGGCAAGTCCGGCGCAGAGAATCACAATGATGCCGCCTGCCATCGTGGACCAAGTCAGCTGTTCGCGCAGGATGAGGGCGGCCCAGATGATGCTCATGACGGGCTGGGCCAGCTGCACTTGGCTGACCTGCGCGATGGGCCCGATAGCGAGGCCCCGGTACCAGGCGAAGAAGCCCAGGAACATGCTCACGACGGCGAGGTAGGTGAAGGCGAGCCATTCAGCAGGGTTGGCCGACGGGGGCTGCTCGGTGAGAGCGACGGCGGATAATGCCGCCATCGCGGGCGAGGCCAGAACGAGTGCCCAGGCCACCGTCTGCCAAGACCCGAGCTCGCGCGCCAGCAGGCCTCCTTCCGCGTAGCCGATCGCCGCGGCCACCACGGCGCCGAACAGGAGTAGGTCCGGCGAGCCCAGTCCGCCGAGTCCGCCGTTTTGCAGGGCCGCGAAAATCACGACGGCGACCGCTCCGAGGGCCGCGAACGGCCAGAATGAGAAGGCAACCCGCTCCTTGCCGCCCAGGACGGCGAAGACTGCGGTCGCTGGGGGCAGGAGGCCGATGACCACTGCGCCGTGGCTCGCCGGTGCTGTGTTCAGGGCGTATGACGTAAGCATGGGGAATCCGATCACGACTCCGCCCGCGACGATGGCCAACCGTCCCCACTGTGCTCTGCGGGGAAAGCGCTGCCGTGTCATTGCGAGGGCGGCAGCCGCCAGGACGGCGGCTACGACCGCGCGGGCCGATCCAATGAACAAGGGGGAGAATCCACCGGTGGCGACCCGTGTGAGGGGAACGGTAAATGAGAACGCCGCCACGCCCAGAAGCCCCCACCACAGCCCGGGGCGCCGCGATAGCACTTTCGACGAATATGGGATAACGCTACAATGTAGTCTCATGAATAACGATAGCACTGACCGCATCCTGTCAGGACTGCGAAAGTGGATAGCGCAGGCCCCTCCGGGTGCGCGGGTGCCGTCTAATCGGGCGCTCATGGCCCAGTATGCTGCGAGTCCCGTCACTGTGCAGAAGGCGATGCGCCAGCTCTCCGCCTTAGGCATGATAGACAGTCGGCCTGGAGTGGGGACGTTTGTGCGTGCTGTGCCGCAGTCCGGACCGGCCGATTACGGCTGGCAGACGGCCGCGTTGGGCGCACCGCAGAACCGGGGCTCCCGGCTTTCATCGACCCAGCGCACCACTGCCCCGGATGTGATCGGACTGCATTCGGGCTATCCCGCCCGTGAGCTTCTGCCCGAGCGGCTCGTCCGGGCCGCCATCGCTAGGACCGCCCGGACGGAAGCATCCCTGACGCGATCGCCTGCGGCGGGACTGCCAGAGTTGCAGGCCTGGTTCGCTACCGAGCTGGCGGACGCCGCACCTGTCGGTATCAGGGCCCCCTCAGCCCGCGACGCGCTGATCATTTCGGGCAGTCAGAGCGGACTCAGTTCAATCTTCCGTGCCTTGATCGGTCCGAGTCGGCCACTGCTGATCGAATCACCCACCTACTGGGGCGCTATCCTTGCAGCCGAGCAGGCCGGGGTGAACCTGGTACCCGTTCCCGCAGGGCCGCTTGGCCCGGACCCAGAGGACGTCGACCGGGCCTTCAAGGCCTCTGGAGCGCGAGGCTTTTACGCCCAGCCAACGTTCGCGAACCCGACCGGGGCAAGGTGGCCGGGCGACGTCGGACAGGCTGTGCTCGCGACCGTCCGCCGGCACGGCGCCTTCCTCATCGAAGACGACTGGGCGCACGATCTGGCAATCGACGCCGAGCCACAGCCTCTGGCCGCCCACGACGACGATGGCCACGTCATCTACCTGCGTTCCCTCACCAAGAGCGTCTCACCCGCGCTCCGGGTCGCGGCCGTGATTGCCCGCGGCCCTGCCCGGGAAAGGATCCTTGCCGACCGGGCGGCCGAATCGATGTATGTCAGCGGCGTCCTGCAGGCTGCAGCGCTCGACGTCGTCACGCAGCCGGGCTGGCGCGGCCACTTGCGCGGATTCCGCCAGAATCTGCGGACCCGCCGCGATTGGCTCCTGGACAGCCTGCGCCAGCACGCACCGGCCGTCGACGTCCAACACATTCCTGCGGGAGGCTTGAACCTCTGGGTACGACTGCCCGAAGGCACAGACGTGTCCCGCCTCGTCCGGGACTGCGAGATCCGCGGCCTAGTGCTCGCGCCGGGAACCGAATGGTTCCCCGCCGAGCCCTCCGGACCATACGTGAGACTTAATTACTCAGGGGAAAACCCGGAACGCTTTCCCGAAGCGGCCCGCATCCTCGGCCACGCACTGGAGGAACTGACCTGAAAAGTATGTGCCAAGGAAGGCGGTAGGCACCCGATTGGCACGATGTGAAGCCTCAGTCATCGCCTTGCCATTTTCAGGATATAGCCGCTTGGGGGGCTTGCGGCAAGGCCCGCCCCATCAAGCAGAATGGGTGGCCGTGCATTGTTTTGAGATTGGGGTTTCACATGTTTGACGTGATTATTAGCGGGGGCGGCCCCGTGGGAATGATGTTGGCATGCGAACTGCGCCTCCAGCAGGTAGACGTCGTCGTGCTGGAGAAGGACGTGGAGCCGAGCCCGGCAGCGCGCTCGCTCGGCCTGCACACGCGAAGCATCGAGATCATGGACCAGCGCGGGCTGCTGGACCGGTTCCTCGCGCACGGGCAGAAATATCCCGGAGTCGGCCGGTTCGCCGGGATTGATAAACCCCAGCCCGTGAACCTGGACACGGCTCACGCATACATCCTTGGCATCCCCCAGCCAGTCACGGACCGCCTGCTCGCGGAGCGCGCCGTCGAACTCGGTGCCCAAGTACGCCGTGGCTCCGAGGTGACAGGCCTTAAGCAGGACGAGAACGGGGTGGGCGTCGAACTCGCAGACGGAACGCGGCTTCGCTCAAGTTGGCTTGTCGGCTGCGACGGCGGACACAGCCTGGTGCGCGGCTTGCTTGGTGTCGGCTTTCCCGGAGACGCCGCAACAAGTGAGTGGATCCACGGCGAGATGGAGGTGACTGCGCCCGCGCACGAGGTGACCGAGGTGGTGGACCGGGTCCGCAAGACGCACAGGGGATTCGGCCTGGGCCCTGTAGGCGATGGGCTGTACCGCGCCGTGGTGCCCGCGGCCGCCGTGTCCGAGGACCGCACTGTCTTGCCGACGCTGGAGGAGCTTCGGACCCAACTCCGTGTCTACGCAGGGACCGACTTCGGGGTCCATTCACCGCGCTGGATATCGCGCTTTAGCGACGCCACCCGGCTGGTCGAGCGGTACCGCGTGGGCCGGGTGTTCCTTGCCGGCGACGCCGCGCATGTCCACCCTCCGCTGGGAGGGCAGGGTTTGAACCTTGGGATTCAGGACTCCTTCAACCTGGGTTGGAAACTCGCCGCGGAAATCAATGGGTGGGCGCCGGAAGGGCTGCTGGATACGTACCATGCGGAGCGCCACCCCGTTGCCGCCGACGTCTTAACCATCACGCGCGCGCAGAGCGAACTGATTTCACCGGCCCCCGGCCCCCAGGCTGTGCGCCGGTTGCTGGCCGAGCTGATGGACTTCGAGGACGTCAGCCGGTTCTTGGCCGAGCGGATCAGTTCCATCGGGGTCCGCTATGATTTCGGCGACGGACCGGAACTGCTAGGCAAACGCCTCCGGGACATCGCGCTGGCACGCGGCCGCCGACTCTACGAACTCACCCGGGAAGGCCGTGGGGTTCTGCTGGACCAGTCCGGCCGGCTCTCGGTGGCAGGATGGAAGGACCGGGTCGATCATGTTGGTGACGTGGGCGTGGAACTCGGCGCGCCCGCGGTTTTGCTCCGGCCCGACGGCCACGTCGCGTGGATCGGTGGAGACCAAGAGGACCTGCTCCGTCATCTGCCGAGATGGTTCGGAGCGCCATCCGGTGCATAAGGTCCGTCCGGCGCATAGATGATCTCCTACTGTCCTGGCGCCGGTGTTGGCGAAGTCCGCTTGAAATTGGTCCACCCGGTCCAGCCGCGTGCCTTGAGGAGTTCGAGGAAGCGAGGCGCGGCCGGGACGAGGGTGAGGAAGAGATCGTCGAGGAGTTTTGCCAGGTCCTCGGGCATTTCCTCCCCGTCGTCGGTGGTTTTCTCCGGGTCCGCGGGATAGGAGGCCTCGAGCAGCGCGACGAGCTTGTCGGCGATTGCCGGCAGCCGGGGATCGCTTGGTTCCCAGTCGATTGTTTGGGCGAGATCGCGGTACAGGGCGAGGCTCGTGGGGTCCTCAAGTTGCTGTTGCTTCACGGCCATGTACAGCGGCATCCGATCGGGGAGCTGGGCGGCAACCAGGATCCACGCATCGCGTTCCCCTCCGATGAACCGATCCGTGAAACCCAGCTCTCGGAGCCTCCCCAAGTAGAGCACCGCCTCGGCTGGAAGTGCGAGGCTGTCGCCTCCGGCGAGTCGGGCGATGCGTTCGCGATGGCCTTGCCGCTCGAGGATCTCGGCCCGCAACCGGCGGTCGATGTCCTTGACCGCGGCCGCGAACTCCGCACTGCCCGCGCCGAGCAATTCCTGGACCCGTGAGAGCGGGACGCCGGCTTCAGCCAAGGTACGGATCTTGATGAGGTCAGCCACCGCGGCAGCGTCATACCGGCGATACCCGGAGTGGTCCCGTCCAGGCTCGGGCAATAGCCCCTTGGCGTGGTAATGCCGGACCGCACGCACGGTAACGCCGGCATATGCGGCGAGCTGACTGATCGTGAGCATGGCAGTATTGTCCGGCTTTCTTTTGGCGTCAGCTATTCTTGCCCCGGTACTTGGCAGTCGCGAAGGCGTAGGCGACGACGAGGATGCCGATGAGCCAGGCCAGTGCGGTCCAGATGTCACCGCCAACAGGTTGCTGGGCAAAAAGGGCTCGGATGGTATTCACGATCGACGTCACGGGCTGGTTCTCGGCGAACCAGGCCACCGGGCCGGGCATCGAGGCGGTAGGCACGAACGCGGAACTGATGAACGGCAGGAAGATTAGCGGGTAGCTGAACGCGCTCGCGCCGTCCACGGTCTTGGCTGAGAGCCCTGCGATGACGGCGATCCAGGTCAGTGCGAGGGTGAAGAGGATCAGGATGCCCGCGACGGCGAGCCAGGCGGCCACGGATGCCCCGGTTCGGAACCCCATCACCAGGGCGACGCCGATCACGACCGCGACCGACACCAGGTTCGCGGCCAGGGAGGTGAGCACGTGTGCCCAGAGCACGGTTGACCTCGCAATGGGCATGGACTGGAATCGCTCGAAGATGCCGGCCTGCAGATCGAGGAATAGCCGGTACGCGGTATATGCGATGCCCGACGCGATCGTGATAAGCAGGATGCCGGGGAGCATGTAGTTGACGTACGGCTCACTGGATCCGGTACGGATCGCGCCGCCGAGCACGTATACGAACAGCAACATCAGTGCGACCGGGGTAACAGCGGTGGTGATGATCGTATCTGGGCTGCGGAGAATGTGGCGCAGCGATCGGGCGGTGAGGACGCCGGTGTCGCCGAGAACGTGGGTGGTCATCAGAGTTCCTTTCCTGCGGGCATCGTACGGTTCTCGTTGGTATCAGCCCGGCCGCGGTCACCGACGACGGCGAGGAAGACGTCCTCGAGGGAGGGCTGCTTCTCAACGTATTCGACCTCGGCGGACGGGAGGAGCTGCTTGAGTTCGGCAAGGGTGCCATTCTGGATGATCCTGCCCTTGTGCAGGATCGCGATGCGGTCGGCGAGTTGCTCGGCCTCGTCGAGGTACTGGGTGGTGAGCAGGACGGTGGTGCCCTGCCCGGCGAGTTGCTTCACGGTCTGCCAGACCTCGATGCGCCCCTGGGGGTCAAGCCCTGTCGTCGGTTCGTCGAGGAAGATGATCGGCGGATTCCCGATAAGGCTCATCGCGATGTCGAGCCGGCGCCGCATGCCGCCCGAGTAGGTCCCGGCTTTACGGTTTCCTGCTTCGGTGAGCGAGAAGCGGCCAAGGAGGTCATCGGCGATCGCGCCAGGCGTCTTCAGGTGGCGCAACCTGGCGACGAGCACGAGGTTCTCCCGGCCGGTGAGGACTTCGTCGACGGCGGCGAACTGACCGGTAAGGCTGATGGCCTCGCGCACGTCACCCGGTCGGGCGGCGACGTCGTAACCGTGCACCATGGCGGTGCCCGAGTCGGCTTTCAGAAGGGTCGACAGGATCCGCACTAGGGTGGTCTTTCCCGCGCCGTTGGACCCGAGCAGGGCCAGGATGGTGCCGGACGGGACGCTCAGATCGACGCCGCTGAGCACCGCAATTTCGCCGTAGGACTTGGTGAGCCCGATGACTTCGATAGCTGTTTTCATGGTCATGGGTAGAGTGTGCAACCCTGACGCTGCGTCAGGGTCAAGCCTTGCCCGGTTCCGGCGTCCATGGCCAGTTCCGACGTCGATATTGCGTCGAATCGGGCTGTGGAGCTTTTGGCACGGTGGTGGCAAGGTTAGCGTAGGTCTATTCGAGTCTGCATTGTCAGGTCCAGCTGGGGGATCGCATGCATTATGTTGACGAGCGGCTGCCGCCGTGGACACCGGGGTACGAGCCGGTGGGAAACATGTCGATGAGCGGCGCCGTGCCGCCGGGGTTACCGGAGCAAGGGCCGGCGGGAGGCGGGCGAGGGTCCGTGACACTCCTTTGGAGGTCAAGGCTTATTCGCGTGCAGGCTTGGCTGGCTGGGCGGGGCAATTGGGTTCACCGGCCCCTGAGTCTGCGCGGTCGCGCAGGATGGCCAGGGTGGGGGGCATCGCGGCGATCGCTGCGCTGGTGATGTATTTGACGTGGCGGATCGCGTTCACGATGCCGGCGGGCGGCTGGGACCATGCAATCGCGTGGACGTTGGTGACCTTCGAAGCCCTCCCGCTCGCCGGCCTGGTCCTGAAATCCATCACCTTGTGGAACATCGACTGCCATGCGCCCGCGCCGGTGGCGCAGCCTCCGGGCGGGATGAGGGTGGCCGTCTTGATCCCCACCTACAACGAGCCCGTGGAGGTTCTTGCCCCCACCATCGCCGCGGCCTGCGCCCTGGAACCACACCACGAAACCTGGGTGCTGGATGACGGAGACCGTCCGTGGGTCGCGGAAATGTGCGCCTCCTTCGGAGCGCGGGTGGTCACCCGTGGGGTGCATGACCACGCCAAGGCCGGCAACATGAACCACGCACTGGACGATGGCGGCCGAGGAAGCGGCCGGCCAGGACCCGGTTGATATCATCGCAGTGCTGGACTGCGACCACGTGCCCTTGCCAACGTTCCTAACAGCCACCTTGAGCTGGTTCGAGGATGAAGAAATCGCCCTTATCCAGGGACCGCAGGCGTTTTACAACTCCGGGGCGTTCGACGACGACGGCATCTCGGGCGAGCAGGGATTGTTCTTCAATGTCCTGATGCCTTCGCGCAACGTGCCCGGTGCGGGACCGTTCTGGTGCGGATCGACGTCGTTGCTGCGGGTCAAGGCGCTTCGCGAGGTGGGCGGGGTGGCCACGGAGACCATTACCGAGGACATGCACACCACCCTCAAGCTCATCCGGCGCGGATGGAAGACGGTCTATCACCACCAGACGCTTGCCGTGGGCTTGGCTCCTGCCACGGCTGACCAGTACCTGCTGCAGCGGCGCCGGTGGGGGATGGGCGCGATGCAGATCCTCACCTATGAGCGCCTCTGGGCAGCGAAGAGCTGGATGACGTGGCGGAACTTCCACGAGTACATCAATGGAACGCTGTGGTGGTTGGAAGGGATCGCCACCTTGGTGGCTTTCGTGATTCCGATGGCGGTCATGGTCTCCGGCGCGCAGACGTCCACGGCCGGACCGGTGGAGTTCACGCTTGCCTTCGGGGCAATGTTCTGGGTCCGCTTGTGGGGCGCGAAGAGGCTAATGCGCCATCAAATCCATTGGCCGACGGCGTTTGCCCTGCGGATCTTCCGGGTTCCCGTCGGCATGGCTTGCCTTTGGTGGCTTGTTTCACGAAAGTCGTTGGAGTTCCAGGTCACCCCCAAGGGCGCCGCCGAGCTCCGGCTCCGAGGCCGGGCCCCGCGGATCCTGGTGGTGTTGATTGTCATCGTGGGAGGGCTTGTTCTCTATGCGACCGCAGGCGTCCTTGGCTGGGTGCCCTGGCGTACGAGTCCTGGCTCCACGGTTGCGGCCGGCGTCTGGCTAATACTCGCCGGTGTTGTCCTTGTCCTTGGGACACTGCGGATCAGGGCAGCCGAATTCGCCACCTCGCGACGAAGTGCACACAGGGTCAACGTCAACGTCCCAGTCATGGTGGCAGGGACCCCCCGGCCAATTGCACGATATCTCCATGGGCGGCGCCGCGGTCACGGTCGCCGCCGACGCGCTGCCCGACGGCGGTGGCGTCCTCTTCGCCCTACCGGCGGCTGAGCCGTTCCTCCTAGATGTCGTCCGGGCCTGGTCCAGCTCCAAGGGTGAGTTCACCGCCACGCTGCGGGTCAGCGACGGGGACTGGAACGCCTACCGCCACCTCGCGCTCTGGCTGTTCCACACCCCAAGCGATGCGGTTCCTGGATTCCCGCGGGGTGTCCCCGCCGTCGCACACAGGGGGTCCCCCTAGGCGGGAAGGGCGAGCGGAACCGGGGCCAAGACCGCCAAGATAACGACGGCGGTTCTGGCACCACGTGCTCGCCAGATACCCCCTAGGGGTACTTGATTTATACCCCTAGGGGGTATATCTTCGTCACATGACGGGTATCGAGATCGAGCCAGCGCACGGCCAGCACGGCTATTCCTCAAACAAGGATGCTTACCTGAAGCGCCTCAAGCGGATTGAAGGGCAAGTCCGCGGGATCGCCCGCATGGTCGATGAAGACAAGTACTGCATCGACATCCTCACGCAGGTTTCGGCCGTCAATAAGGCACTCCATGCTGTAAGCCTCGGGCTATTGGAGGAACACATGGGCCACTGCGTGGTCGGCGCAGCTTCGGAATCCGATCCGTTGCTCCGCGCTGAGCAAATCGACATCAAGGTCAAGGAGGCAGCCGATGCCATCGGGCGCCTGCTGCGGTAATCCCGCGAGCACTCACCACACCATCCAACTCATCACGAAGGAGCACGCAATGGGCCAGAAGGCACCCACCATCCAGACGAACGTCAGTGTTTCCGGCATGACCTGCGGACACTGCGTTTCGGCGGTCAGCGAGGAGATTGAGGCCCTGGCTGGCGTTGAAAACGTCGAGATCGACCTCAACTCCGGTGGAATCTCCACCGTGACCATCACCTCCACCAAGGAGTTGTCCCCCTCCGAAATTGGAGAAGCCGTCGCCGAAGCCGGCTATTTGGTAGTCGCCAACGAGGCCTAGGGGCCAACGTGAACAACCAGGACATCCTGCACCAAGCAGGCACCCGCATCATAGAACTCGATATCGAGGGCATGACCTGCGCATCATGCGTCGCCCGCATGGAGCGGAAGCTCGGCAAGCTCGACGGCGTCGAGGCCTCGGTCAACCTCCCACTCGAGTCGGCCCAGGTGAAAGTCCCGGCCAGCGTCACCGACCAGCAGATCGTGGACACGGTCAACGCAACAGGGTACAAGGCCTGGATCCGCAACCCGACGCCGCTCCCGTCCCACGCAGTGGATCGCGAAGCCGGCACGCAGGCCCCAACCGAAAGCGAAACTGAAGCTGAGGCCGGCGAGCATGGCGACCATATACACCATGGCCCTGGCGCCCGGCAGCTAAAGCCAAGGCTGGTTCTCGCGGCCATACTCACGGTGCCCGTTTTTGCGATGTCAATGATCCCCGTCCTGCAGTTCCCGCAATGGGGCTGGGTCGCCGCAGTACTTGCCCTTCCTGTGGTGAGCTGGGCTGCCTGGCCGTTCCATCGGGCCGCTGCCGTGAACGCGCGGCATTTCGCATCCACCATGGACACCCTCGTTTCGATCGGCGTTTTGGCGGCTTACGCCTATTCGGCCTGGCAGCTCCTCGCGAACCCCATGATGACCGAGCATCCCGGCATGGAGTCCATGGCCGGCGGCTTATACTTCGAAGTCGCAGCCGTCGTCACCACGTTCTTGCTCCTGGGCCGTTACCTTGAGGCCAACGCCAAAGCAAAGGCGGGCGACGCCCTGAGAGCCCTGCTGAACCTCGGAGCCAAGGATGCGACCGTGCTTCGTGAGGGCGTCGAGCGCAAGATTCCGGCCGAGCAACTCGTGGCCGGGGACATCTTCGTTGTCAGGCCCGGTGAAAAGATCGCCACCGATGGGGTTGTGACGGACGGCTCTTCCGCCGTCGACGCCTCGTTGGTCACAGGCGAATCCATCCCGGTGGAGGTCGGACCGGGAAGCCAGGTAACAGGTGCCACGATTAACACCTCGGGCCGGCTGTTGGTCCGCGCCACCCGCGTTGGCTCTGACACGACCCTCGCCCAGATGGGGCGGCTCGTCAGCCAGGCGCAAACGGGGAAAGCCCCTATTGCGCGCCTTGCAGATCGCATCAGCGCGGTCTTCGTGCCGGTGGTCCTGGCCGTTGCCGTGGTCACCTTTATTCTTTGGCTCGTTCTCGGCGGCGACCTCAATGCCTCATTCACCGCCGCCGTCGCGGTGCTCGTGATCGCTTGCCCGTGTGCACTTGGGCTCGCCACGCCAGTAGGCCTCCTGACCGGCACCGGCCGCGGCGCACAGCTTGGCATCCTCATCAAGGGACCCCAGGTCCTTGAGGATACGCGCACAGTAGGCGCCATATTGCTTGATAAGACAGGAACCGTGACCAGCGGCCAGCTGGCGGTCGGTCACACAGTCGCCCTGAACGGCCACCCCGACTCCGAAGTCCTCACTTTCGCAGGCGCTATCGAGGCAGCTTCAGAGCACCCGATAGCGCACGCCATCGCAGCTGCCGCCAAGTCTGCACTCCCCGCCGCGAACCGGCTCCCGGATGTGAAGGATTTTAGTTCCGCTCCTGGCGGCGGCGTCCGCGGAATGGTCACAGTCAACCGAAGCGAGCGCAGCGTGGTGGCCGGCCGGACCGGTTGGCTGGAAGAGAACGGGATTCACCCGAACAGCGCCGAACGCCAAGTGTTGGCCATGGAGGAGGCAGGTGGCGCTACGGCAATCTGGGTCGCCTTGGACGGGGATCCGGCCGGCATCGTCACTCTTCGGGACACCATCAAGCCGGGTTCCGCGGCTGCGATTGGCAGGCTCAAGGATCTGGGCATCCGTCCCTTGCTGCTGACCGGTGACAATGCGGCGGTCGCCGCCCAAGTGGCTGCCGCCGTCGGGATTGCCCCGGAAGACGTCTTCGCCGGCGTGCAGCCCGAAGGGAAAGTGGACGCGGTTAAGGAGCTCCAAGGACAGGGTCTTACAGTGGCCATGGCCGGCGACGGAGTCAACGATGCCGCGGCCCTCGCCCAGGCCGATCTCGGCATTGCCATGGGGTCCGGCACCGACGTTGCGATCGAGGCTTCAGACCTGACCGTCATGGGCAGCGACCTCGGACAACTCGTGCAAGCTATCGAGTTGTCCAGGAAGACCCTCGCGACGATCAAGACCAACCTGTTCTGGGCGTTCTTCTATAACGCAATTGGCATCCCCGTGGCGGCCCTTGGCTTGCTCAACCCCATGATCGCCGGTGCGGCCATGGCCGCGAGTTCAGTCCTCGTCGTTGCGAACTCCCTGCGGCTCCGCTCCTTCGGAAAGTAGGCGGTTCGGGCTAAGCCGTCCCGAAGCGCACGGCCGCCCTGGCACGCGCCTTGGCTGCTTCCTCGTCGCGGTTTCGTGCGGGCGCGTTGGTCACGAGCGAATCGAGCAAATGCTGGGTAATATGCGCGATCTCGTGCACGGCCTCGGCAAACGCCTCCTCGTTGGCCTTGGAGGGCTTCGTGGTGCCACTGATCTTACGCACGTACTGCAGAGCGGCAGCCTCCACCTCCTCGGAGGTCGCGCGGGGCTCGAAATTGTGGAGGGTGTGGATGTTCCGGCACATACCAACATGCTAGGCAAAGCCTGTCCGCATGGGGAGCCCCAGGCCACGGCAATCCGACCATGACGAGTCCCCTGCTCCCCCGAAACTAAGCTACGCCGCGGGTCCGGAAGGCACGGGTTCGACGTCGTTCGCATGGTCGAGCGCGGGGATTCCCTCGTCACGGCCGGACTCCGCGGCGTCCCGCCGGTCGACGCGCAATTCGTCCACGCGAACCAGGATTACGCCGCAAACGATCAGTGCACCCCCCAACAGCTGGATCGTGCCAGGCAATTCGGCGAGCAAGAGCCAAGCCCATACCACCGCAAATAGCACCTCGGTGAGCGAGACGAAAGAAGCCACTTTCGAACCGAGGCTCCTGGCCGCCATGATTCCCGTGACGTAGGACAGCACGGTGGACATGATGACGAGGCCGCCAATCGAGACCCACCAAGGCGTGGTCCACGGACCCAACTGGGTGTCTGCCGTAGCAAAGGTCATCGAAACCAAGCCGATTCCGCCAGCCGCCCAGATCAGGATCGAGCCTGCCAACAATCCTCCCGAGGCCAGCACGATCGGAGGCAGAGTCTCATTCTGCTTGGCCGTGATGAAGAAGTAGATCACCAAGCAAACTGCGGCGGCCATGCCCCACAGCACACCGACAAGGTCCACCTTGACGGAGCCAGTCAGGTCAAGCACCAGTACCAGTCCGCCGAGGGAAAGCAGCGTTCCGACGGAGGTGAGTGCCCGCGGACGCCGCCGTGTTGCGGCCCACAACCAGAGAACAATCATCGTGGGCGCCAGGTATTCGAGCAGCAGCGCAACCCCCACCGAGAGCCTGGATACGGCGTTGAAGTAGAAGAGTTGGCATCCCGCAACCCCAATCACGCCGAACAGCAGGATGGTCAGCCAATTCTCCTTGAGCTGGTGCCATCGCCCGCGAAGGGCGACGAGGGCAGGAACCGCCAGGACCAGGGCCGCGCCGCTCAGCCGGATGGCGACAGCTGCACCCGGCGTCCAGCCTGTTTCCAGCAGGGACTTGGCGAAGGAGCCGGACAAACCAAAAACCGCCGATGAAAAGAGCGCGAGCCCCAGGCCAGAAGCCATGAAGCCCGCGGCGCCGGTCCGGTTTGTTGCAGCTGGCACAACAGCCTCCTGTCAGGAGTAAAATGGGTGACGCTGCTGACAATACTCCCGAGAGATGTAAGGAGTCAAAGTGCTTTTTGCCCCTGACACTGAAGTGGCCCTTCGCAGCCTTGTTAATCTGATCAACACGGCAGCGAATGGCGGCGAATCCCTGACGGGAACCGATGAGTTGCGCGCGTTCCTGGATGCTGAAGGATTCACGGGAAGCCGAGAGGGAAGCAAGGACGAGCTTCTCAGTGTCAAGCATCTGCGAAGCGAGCTTGCAGCCCTATGGAGCGCCGACGAGGACACGGCCGCGAAAGGCGTGAACAAACTCCTCGCTGACGCAAGGGCGCTCCCCCAATTGGCCAAGCACGATCACCTTGACTGGCACCTTCATGCCACGCCGCAGGAAGCACCCCTTGCCGAACGGATGGGGACGGAGGCCGCGATGGCTTTGGTGGACGTGATCCGCAGCAAGGAAATGGACCGCCTACGGGTGTGCGCGGCCGACGATTGCGACGCTGTTGTGCTCGACCTAAGCCGCAACCGTTCCAAGCTTTACTGCGATACCGGCAACTGCGCCAATCGCATCCATGTCGCGGCCTACCGCGCCCGGAAGGCTTCCGGGATCGAGTGACCAGGGATCGTTCTGTACGTGCAACACCTTCCCGGAAAGTCCGACGACGGTCTTCCGGGGGTTTAGCGGCTCCGAACTAGAAGGAGTCGGCGTCCGGGGTTTCCTTGCCGTGGCCATGCTCGGGTTTCTTGGAACTCAGGTTGACCCCCGAACCCTTGCCGAGATGCTCGGCATTTTCCTTGTAGCTCATCGACAGCATGGCCGCGATCACAAGGCTCACGATGAAGGCAATCCCCCCACCTGTGAACGCGAGGTCGAAACGCGGGGTCCGCGCGCTGCCGCCGGAGGCAAAAATCAGGACGGCGAAAAAGATAACAACGCCCCAAAAGGCAGAGAACACCAGCGGTCCCTTCACCGAGGTCCGCGTCTTTCGCGGCTCTCTTGGTTTCTGGTCAGCCAAGGTCATTCCTCCAATGTGGCGCGGGTGCCGGCGCTGTGCGCGCCTCCAGAGTTCTACGCAAAGTAGAACGTACGATAACTAGTTTACGGCCTCCGCGGAGGCGCTCCGCCCATCGTGGCGCAGGCTTAGCCCGGAAAGCGCCCACAATACTCCCGAGATGATCGCCCCGCCGCCGGCGACTCCAAGCAGGGCATGCGCGCCAAGGCTAACAAAAAACGGTAGCGAGACGGCGGTGCCGATACCCACCACACCGGAAATGATCCAGTCCCGGGCAAGGATGTGGCGACCACGGTGACGTAGTCCCTGCACGACTTCAAGCACGCCAAGCACCAACAGGCCCGCGAGTGCCGAAACTCCGACGCCGGTATCCGACTGCGTGACCAAGGCGCCCACGCCCGCTAGTCCAACAACGACGGCCAAGGGAACCGGGACACCCCCGGCGAGGAACACGCTGCCTGCCGTCGCGAGGAGGTACGGGCCGATGGCCCACGCAAGGACATGCACCGACGGCGAACCCCAGAACACCGTTACGGCCCCGAAAACCAAGGCGACAGCTGCGCGCAGAAGGATGGGCTTCCAGTGTCCGGTTGCCGTCGGCATGGATGAGGGCGCTGAAGCTGCGGGGAGAGTCACCTATCCAGTTTAGTGCGAACCGAGGACCATCCATTTGTCCGTCCGCGCCCGAAGCCCCAAGGTGAGGCCACGGGCCAGCATGTAGCCCAGCGCGAACGCGGCCCAGAGCCACACGAGCCCCGCCCCGCCGTCGGGCCTTGCAAGCTGGACCGCCGCCAGCAGCGGCAGGTACGCGGCCAGGTTCACGACGCCGGCAATCGCCAGGTAGCGTGCATCGCCCGCACCGATCAGGACGCCGTCCAGGACGAAGACAAAGCCGGCGAGGGGTTGCCCGGCGGCAAGCACCCACAATGCCGCAGTGAGCGCGGACTGGACGCCGGCGTCGGACGTGAACAGGAAGCCCGCCCAGGGAGCAGCGATGGCCAGGAGGGCGCCGGTCAGCAAGCCGAATCCAACACCCCAACGGATCATGGTCCGGGTCAGTTCCCGCGCCCGGATCGGGTTGGAGGCCCCGAGTTCCTTGCCGATGAGGGCCTGCGCGGCAATCGCCAGCGCATCCAGTGCGAACGCAAGGAAGGAGAAGACGGTCATCGCGAGCTGGTGCGCGGCCAGGTTTACAGGCCCCTGGGATGTCGCCACCAGGACGGTCGCGAGGATTGCGAGACGGAGGCTGAGGGTGCGCAGCATGAGCCACGAGCCCACTGTCGTCATGGCGCGTATGCCTCGCCAGTCCGGCCGCAGCGAAACGCCGTGGCGGCGCGCATTTCGCCCGACCATCGCGAGGTACACGCATGCCATGGCCCATTGCGCGATGCTCGTTCCGATCGCCGAGCCTGCAACGGAAAGGTGCGCCCCGTACACGAGGAACCAGTTGAGGCCGATATTGAGCGCGAACCCGGCAGTCGCAACGACCAGTGGGGTGCGTGTGTCCTGCAGGCCGCGCAGCACCCCTGTTCCGGCGAAAATCAGGAGCATCGCGACGAGTCCTGGCATGGACCAGCGCAAGTAGTCGACGGCGAAAGCCCTGACATCGGGACCCGCGCCGAGCAGGCCAACCAAGGGCTCGGCGGCGACAAAGCCTGCTACCGCAAGGAGCACGCCGAGCAGAAGTGCCAGCCAGACGCCGTCGCGCCCTGCCGCCAGTGCCTTTGCGAGCCTGCCCTCGCCGATGGCGCGCGCGACTGCGGGCGTCGTCGAATATGCCAGGAAGACCATAAGTCCGACGGCGGTGTGCAGCAGGGTGGTAGCGAGGCCCACGCCGGCCAGTTGGGGGACGCCAAGGTGGCCCACGATGGCCGAGTCGGCCAAGAGGAACAGGGGCTCGGCGATAAGCGCCCCAAACGCGGGCACGGCGAGGCGCAGGATTTCACGGGCGGTGGAGGGCGCGGTGGAGCGGGTCACGGTTTGCGGCACCTTCCCAGCCTAGCGGCGCGGGCCGACAGTCTACGGGCGGCGCTCGCCCCGTTGCCCGACGCACGCGACAAACCCCGGCAGCGCCCGTCACACAGCGCGCGGGCATCCGCACCGTCGATACACTCACCACATGAGCGAGTCCCCCTCCAACTCCGTCACCCTCCGCTTCCTCGCCGCCCCTACCGACGTCGGACACAGCGGATCCGTCGACGCCGGCACCGTCCTTGAATGGGTGGACAAGGCCGCCTACGCCGCGGCAGTGGGCTGGGCGAAGTCATATTGCGTCACGGCATATGTCGGCAACATCCACTTCACCGACCCCGTGAACAGTGGCGACATGGTGGAGGTGGAAGCGACCATCGTCTACACGGGCCGCTCCTCAATGCACATTCGGACAACCGTTTCCTCGGGGGACCCCAAGGGCGGGCCCGCGACGATGCGCAGCCAGTGTTTGGTGATTTTTGTCGCCGTCGGGCCTGACGGGAGGCCGGTCCCAGTTCCGCAGTTCGAACCATCAACCCCGGAAGAAATCGAGCAGCGGGACAACGCGTTGGCCCGGATCGCCGTCCGGGAACAGATCGTCGAAGCTATGCAGTCACAGGAATATACCGACGCCGGCACTGCCGAACGCGTGGTCCTGCGCTTCATGGCGGCGCCCACCGACGTGAACTGGGGCGGTAAGGTCCACGGCGGCATCGTCATGAAGTGGATAGACGAAGCCGCCTACGTATGCGCCTCCCGCTACTGCGGCCGGGACACGGTGGCGGTGTTCTCAGGCGGCGTGCGCTTCTACCGGCCGCTTCTGATCGGCGATGTGGTCGAGGTGGAGGCGCGCCTCGTGTACACGGGGCACAAAGGGATGCATATTGCCGTTCACGTGCGTTCGGGTAACCCGAAAAGCCGCGAGATGAACCTCACAACCCATTGCCTCACGGTCATGGTC
The DNA here is from genome assembly GCA_041360635.1 of bacterium RCC_150. Lineage (GTDB taxonomy): Bacteria > Actinomycetota > Actinomycetes > Actinomycetales > Micrococcaceae > Arthrobacter. Next base: position 87,708 of record JBFUPP010000020.1, read on the forward strand.
GCCAGGGATGAGACCGGCACCTCGGTGCCGATCCCCGCGTGGTTGCTGCAAAGCGACGAGGACAGGCGGCTCCACGCACACGCCCGCGAACTGCTGGAGATCCGCGGACGTGCTCCGGGGAACCGCCTGCCGGACCACTTGCTTAATGCAAGGTAAGGACCTCCAAGGCAAGGAGCGTGCGGGAGCGAGGAGCGGCCCGCTGTCAGCCGGCTAGCCCGGCGATTTCATGAGGGTTGGCGGTCTGGGGGCGTGTTAAACGACGAAAGGTGCTTCTGAGCTGGGAAAATAGTG
>JBFUPP010000021.1:0-78737 GCA_041360635.1 bacterium RCC_150
CGCCGGCGGCGCTCCAACAGGGCCGGGAAGAACGACCCGGTCCGCAGTTTCGGGATCTTCAGGTTCAGGTCCCCGGCGGTGGTGCTCAACGTCCGGGGCCGGGTCCCGTTGCGCTGGGTGGTGCGGTCCTCGGTGCGCTCGAACGGGGCCGCCCCGATGAAAGCGGTCGCCTCCGCCTCGATGAGCTGCTGGTACAGCGATTCGGCCGCGGTGCGGATCCGGTCCGAGACATCGGTGAGTTTCAGTTGGCCAAGCAGGTCAAGCAGGGCAGACTGGTCTAGAGCCATCGTGTGTTTGTGTCTTTCCGTGAGTTCTTTGATCGGTACTCACTGACCATCGCACGATGGCTCACTGCGTTGCCGGGCAACGCGCTACCGCGGAAGAACTACACCACCCCACGGGACGCAACCCCAGGGCCCAGAGCCAGAAAGGTTCGTCAGCAGAACAATGAACACCGAAGATAGCCCTCAACAAGGAAGCCCCCAAACGATCGCGGCAATGAATCAATTGTGGGGTGGCAGCCTTACCCACTTCGCACTTGACCCCATCACTCAACGCAGCGAGCTTCTGATCCCGTCCTAGACAAGGGCGTGACCGAAGACTATCTCGTGACCTGCAGTGACATCGTTGAATGCCGTTTCAGCAGCAATATCCCAGGGCCTTGGTCGTATGCCGAGGTCACCCAGGTCGAAGCTGACTACGATCACGCTGCGGCACTTTGGCTGATTGATTTCATGCTGTGGTCAGAAGAAGCCGGAATCGCCATCCGATGCTCGCGTGTCAGTATCAACGGCCAACCGCTTGTGGTTCCACGCAGGTAGTCGCTTTTCGAGGTGCTCGGAACTACCCCGGGCCACTAGATATCGAGCAGCGAAGGGTCCTGCCATACGTCTTCATAGCCAGGTGCAACCAGGAAGCGTGTCCCGGGCGGCAAATCCAGCAGATGGCCGAGTTCAGGGCAGCGCTCCACAAGGTGAGACGCATGCCAAGGCCGAAAGAAGTCATCCACCGTTGAAAGTTCGCCCGTTCAGACGTACCAACCACTTGTACCACCAGAGGGCGGGTGGCGAAGTCCGTGCACCGGCCAATCCCATTCGTTCATGATCAGGGATCGTGACGCACCGAGCATCTCTTTTTGTTCGTCAGTCGGCATAGCGCCATTCTGCCCTGAAGATGTGGCCGCAGACGGCATGAACTCGTCCCACTTCAACACGTCTCGCTGCCAGTCAAAGTACGGGAGTAGAAGTAGCTGCGGGAACTCCCGTCCGGTGACGAATCGGGCGTTTCCGCAGGTCAAACCGAAGCGGTCAATGGCGTCATCGAAACCACCCGCGGAACCGCGCGCGGTTTCCGAACTTCACCAACTAAAGACTCAGATGCCTACTCGCCGCCGGCCTTACCGGATCAAACAATGAACCATGCCTAAATGCGAAGGGCCATTAAAAGCTCATGAGAGCCTCTGCCAGTTGGATCTATGTGAGTAGGACTCGGGCAGAAAATAGCTGGACTGAAGCTCGACCATGCCGTGCTGGTCGTTGTAGTAGACGAGATCGATGCGGAGTGAGATTTCCCCTTCTTCTCGTTGCAGGTTGGCGGCAGCCTCGGGGGGCAAGCCTGCGGCGGTGATGCTCTTCTCTGCGCTGGCTATTCCTCCTTTGATGCGTTCGTCGAGGATATCTATCACCGTTCTGCTCGATGCGGTGCCTGGTTCTTTGAGTTCGCCAACATCCTCCAGCAGGTCTCCGATATGGGGTGGCATGAAGACCGAGGTGTAGCAGAATGCGGTCTGGTCGCTAAGGCGTCGGAACGAGGCACAGACGACAACGTCAGTCGGAAGCTGCAGCCTTCCTGCGGCGGCCAGTTCGATCCGCTTGTGGAGGGGAACCACCAGTTCATACCGGGAATCGGGAGTCGATGAGAGCAAGTCTTGGGATGAGCTAAATTGCTTTGCCGGCGTCCGTCCTCGAGTTGCCAGGAACGTGCCTCTGCCTGCGATTCTTGTGATCAACCGGTCCCGGGCGAGATCATCCAGGGCCTTGCGCACTGTCTGGCGGCTTAGCCCGAACTGCTTCATCAACTGTGCTTCAGTTGGGAGCATGGCGGCATCCGGCAGAGAATTTGTGTTGATGGCCTCACGTATCGCCCGACCCAGCCACTGGTATCGCTTTTCTCCAGGGAGAGGTCCTTCCTCACGGGCATCACTCAGGAGTGATTCCACACCATGAACATCGGTGGAAGTTGTCACAGCCGCTACCTCCGCTAGGTTGTACGTACAAATACACCATAGTCAATTCCTTGTTTTGATGCCACTTCCGCATAGCGACCGCGAAAAGCGGCACCCTTCCGAACAGATTGCGATCTGGAAAAAGCTATATGTATTGCTCTAGACATGTAGGATCAGTACATATACGATGATTTGATCGTACAAATCAATGATTTGTTATGACTGTACTGAAAGGCAGTTCGATGAGGAGCGATGACTTGACGTTGAAAGTTGCCGGGCTCGAGGTTGAGCCGGGACAAAAGAAGAAAGGCTGGCTGACACTTGGCACCAGGCCTGACGGAACACCCCTGGGCATCCCACTGGTTGTGATCAACGGCGCGAAGCCCGGGCCCCGGCTGGCCCTGATCGCAGGCGTCCACGGAGACGAATACGACTGCAGCGAGGGGCTTCGGCGGTTCCTGTCCGATGTAGACCCGGCCGGGCTCACTGGAGCAATCGTGGCCACCCCCCAGGCCAATCCAACCGCGTTTGAAAACTTTTCCCGGCACAATCCGGTTGACCACCTTGACCTTAACCGGTCTTTTCCCGGCAATCCTGACGGGTTCCTGACCGAGCGCGTGGCAGACGCCCTGACCACGCACATCATCGGAGAGGCAGACTACCTCCTTGACATGCACAGCGGCGGCATGACCCTGGGGCTGATACCTTTTGTAGGTTTCGATGACACCCCGGGCGAAACAGGCGAAAAGTCCTTCAAACTTGCCCAGTCCACCGGCATCGAAACACTGTATGCTGCGGTCCCGTTCAAAAACGTCCTGCGGCTTATCGCTGCTGAGAACGGCGTGGCGTCCATTCTGGTGGAGATCGGATCCGAGGGACGCATGCGGGAGGACCTGGCTGAACAGGCCAGGATGACCCTCGCAGGTGTCGCCCACCGGCTAGGCATGATCCCAGCTTTTGAAACGTGGACACTCCCCCACTCTGAGAACCACACAATCGTCCGCGCCGCCAAGACAGGTGAATTCCTGCACGCCCCCACTGGCGGGTTCCTCCTCCACAAGGTGGCCCTGGGGCAGACCGTAGCGGCCGGGGACGTACTGGGAGAGATCGTAGATCCCTTTGGAGAGCAACTCCACGAAATCCATGCACCGCACGGCGGCCTCATCGGCGAAATGCGAACCGTCCCGGCCACACGTATCGGCGACTGGACCTATGCCGTACTCCCGGTTGCAGGCACGGTGCCAGCGGGATCAGACCTGCAAACACTAAGGAGCATGGCATGACACCGACAACTCAGCAGATGGTCATGGATTCACCGCTGTTCTACGCCGGGGACACGCTTCAGGACAGCAAAGTTAGCCGCATGCGGAACCTCATGAACAAAAACGGGCTGGACGCCTTGCTGTTCATCAAGCACGACGCGGTCCGGTGGATCACTGGGTTCTACGCCAAGGGATACCGCCCTTTCATCGAGATCGAGTACCTTGCCCTGCTCGTCAACAACGGGCCGGTCATTCTCGGGACCGCACTGAGTGGCGAACGAGCCCGGGCAGTGTCACGCTCGAGAGCCGATGAAGTCATACAACTGGGCCACCGGAGCAGTTGGCCGGGAAAAGTGGAAGAAATTCTGAGTCAGAACGGCCTCAGGAAAGGCCGGATCGGCTTTGACTTCCTGACCTATGACCTCCACGAAGGGCTGCTAAACCGGCTCCCGGAAGCTGAGTTCGTCGACGCCTCTGCGATCTGGACCGACGCAACCAAAATCAAGGATCCAAGAGAGATTGCCCTCCTCAGGCAGGCACTGGCCATAACTCAGGAGGGGATGCGTGTAGCCCTGAACATGGTCCAGCAGTCCGATGCACCGCGTGAAATTGATGTTGCCGCGGCCGCGGAGTACGAAATGCGACTTGCAGGATCGGAAATGACGCCATTCATCACGAACGTCGCTTCCGGACCAAATGCAGCCATCTTCGAAAGGCTCGCAACCGAACGTCGGATCAACGATGGCGACATGGTCATCGTTGACCTTGGCTGCATCTACCGCGGCTATACCGGCGACTTCGCCCGTGGCACAGTGCGGGGTCACGCATCCCCCGCTCAGAAGAAACTGTACAGGGCTGCCTGGCTGGCGCAGCAGGAAGCAATCCGCGCCGTCCGGCCGGGCGTCACGTGCTCATCGATTGACAAGATCGTGCGGGACGTTCTGAGCCAGGAAGGATACGGCAAGTACACCATGCCGTGGGCCTCGGGCCATCAACTCGGTTACGGCCTCCATGGCGCCCCCGTGATTGGCCCCGGGGTCGAGGATGTGTTGATGCCCGGGATGGTCATCAACATCGAGCCCGCTGCCTGCACACCCGACCAGCTGGAAGTCGGAGGCGTGGAAATCGAAGACACCGTGCTTGTCACAGAAGACGGCTTCGAAATGCTCACCGACTTCCCCTACGACGAAGACCTGTTGTCCTAACCCGACGCCAGAAAGGCAGGAAAATAAATGAGTGACACAAGTAAAGCAATACACGTGACGACCGAAGCGACACCCGCGGCAACAAGGCGTCGGGCGGTACTGGCCGGATCAATCGGCAACATGGTGGAGTGGTATGACTTCGCCGTATACGGACTGTTCGCCGTGATCATCGCCGCCAATTTCTTTCCCAACCAGGATCCGACTGCCAGTCTCCTCTCAACCTTCGCCGTCTTCGCCGTTGCGTTCTTCATCCGCCCGCTCGGCGCCGTCTTCTTCGGTCACTTGGGAGATAAGTACGGACGAAAGAATGTGCTCCTGATGACGGTTGCCCTCATGGGAGCAAGTACCATCGCCATCGGCCTGACTCCAAGCTATGCAGCTATAGGCATTGCCGCCCCAGCCCTTCTGGCCCTATTCCGCCTCATCCAAGGCTTCTCGGCCGGCGGCGAATGGAGCGGCTCCTCCGTGTACACCGTCGAATACGCTCCACGCAACCGCCGGAATCTTTACGGCAGCTGGGTCCAGGTCAGCGCCTCCGCCGGCACATTGATGGGTTCGTTGACTGCAGCGATCTGCGGACTGCTCTCATCCGAGGTAGCCCTCCGGGACTGGGTGTGGCGAATCCCGTTCATCATCGGCGGAGTCATCGGTGTTGTTGGTCTCGTCCTCCGGGCGAAACTTGAAGACACGCCGGAATTCAGGAAAACCAAATCAGAACCGAAACCCACAAAGAACCCATTCGGCAACGTGCTCAGGAACTACCGTTCTGAAGGTCTGATCGCCATAGGGATTACCATCGCCTACTCGGTGAGTATCTACATGTTCTCCACCTACCTGCCCACATACATCAAGACCACCACCAACGTGCGCCTGACAGACGCTTTGCTCGGAAATTCCCTGCAGCTGGTTGTACTGATGATCCTGATTCCTTTCGCCGCGATCCTTGCCGACAAGATCGGCAGCAGAAAACTGCTCATCGCCTTCGCCGTGCTCATGATCGTCTGCGTCATCCCACTGTTCCAGCTAATCGCCATTGGAACTATCGGCTCCGTGATACTCGGGCAGGTCCTGTTCGCCGCCATCGTCTCGCTCATCGGAGGAACAGCCGTCACCACCACTACAAGGCTCTTCCCCATCGAGGTGCGATACACCGGGCTCGGTATCAGCTACAACATAGCCGTCGCCGCCTTCGGCGGCACAGCACCCCTGATTTCAACCTGGCTCATCGGGACTACGGGCAACCCAATCTCCCCCGCCTTCTATGTCATCTTCGCCGCGCTGATCGCTGGACTCGTCGCCGTATTTGCCCTCAAAGGAAGCGACGCTGCCGAAGCCTGAGATCAACTCATTTCACTACATACCCATCTACTGATGCTGGAGGGGAAGGAACAAGACCATTCCCACCCTTCCAGCATCTTTCCTGGCGTCCAGACAAGCCCTGTAAAACAGCAGACCCTCCGCGAACACCGGTCGGTCCTTCTGGCCGCAGCCCAGAAAGCGTCATGGGGGTGAACTCACCTGTTTCTCGGGCCTGTGCCAGTGCTGTGGACACGGGAAGCGCGCCGGGCTTCATCCTGAGTACTTCGAGATAGTGATCCAGTTGCAGGTATTGCCCGCCCCGGGCCACGGCCCTGGGATGCTTGGCGAGCTCCATTAGGCTAACCACGGCCGGGACGAGGGTCAGGAAGTTACGGCGAAATTGTCCCACTGCTTCTTCGACCCCGCCCTCTTCGTGAGCGCCTTTGGGTCCTGGCTCGCAATAGAAGGCATCCAGCCCGTAGTGGGATTGAACAGCCGAGATGAGGTGGCTGCGGCGCCCAGGTGGCAGCGTGGCGAAGCTGCTTCGAGGAATCAGCAAAACTTCTCACATAGAACTTGGATACGGCATGCTGTTTGCGAATGAGCTCCGGGTTCCCCACCCGACCAGCCTAGGCCACTGCTACTCCCGCTCCTTGGAGTGGGACGAGTAGAAGTAGTCCCCGACACGTAGCTGATCGCCTCCTTATAAGGGCCCTTCATCCATTCATCCAGGCATCTGCAACGGACTCTCCGACCATTCAGCGAAGTCACGAATGGCCTGCGCGACGCGGTTCGCACCCGTATGTTGAAGGACGTGCCCGCAATTGCGGATTTCCCGGAATTCGCCTGCCGGGACTCGCCTAGCCAGCATGGTGCACCATCCTCGGGACGCCACTGGATCCCGCGAGCCACGGAGGACGAGGACGGGGACCGATACGTCTGAAATATGCTCCTCCAGGCGGTAGGACATCATGACCGGAAGTTCCTTGAGGTACCAGCGCGGCCCGCATTTCAGATAGTCGCCCAAGACGAGAGCGTTGGAAGTGGGGCTCTCGAAAAATAAGCAATCCACGGCGAGGTCGAAGCCTTGGCGGATGATGGAGCGGCGGCAGGGGTCGACCACTGGACCCATGAGAACCAGCCTCTGGAACCTGGCGGGCTGTTGCCTGAACGCCTCGACGGCGAACTGCACCCCCATCGAATGCCCGATCAGAATGCAGCAACCAACATTTGCCTGGTCCAAGGCGGCGATAAGGAACCGGGCGTTATCAGCAACCGACAATTGCCGCGCTGGTTTTGGCGTTCCCCCAAAGCCTGGAAAGTCGACCGAATAGGTATCGCCACTCTTGGCCAGCAGCTCGTGCAGACGGCCGAAATACCGGTGGGAAACGCCGATTCCATGGATTAGTACAAATGCCGGAACGCCATCCACTGCTCCCCCAGATCGATTCGATGCATGGATACGACCGGTTAATCCGCCGAAGTGAACGTCGTAAGGTATCGGGTCCATCATCTGTCGAGCCTCCTCCTGCACCCCACCCTCCCCTGACGTTGGCTGGCTGAAATTTAGTAAGCATGCTTATTATAGGCGGGCGCCGTAGTCGCACCGATGCCCCTCCGGGTTCTACCCGAAACGAAGGTTAGGAAGGAAGTAGTCATGGCCGGAAATCTCTTCGCAAGATTCGTTCACGATCTAACGGCAGCGACATGGTTCGGCGGGTCGCTCATGGGAGCGGTCGGCCTCAATGGCGCGGCAGCCGAAGCGGCTGATCCGACTGAGCGGGTACGGCTCTCCAGCAAGGGTTGGATGAAATGGGCTCCGATCCAAACCGCAGCTTTTGCCGCCCACTTGGCTGCTGACCTGGCTATCGCTTGGGGGAACAAGGGCCGCATCGCAAAACAAGACGGCGTCGGTGCGAATACGGTTTACAAAACCGTCGTCACTTTGGCGGGCGCCGCCGTCACTCTTTACGCGGGGATTGTGGGGAAAAAGGTTGAAAAACTCGCCGGCGAAGGTGCGCAAGGCGCCACGGAACCAAGCCCTGGCGCCTCCGAAGAGTTGAAATCTGCACAGGGCCAGCTCAAAGCGCTGCAGTGGACCATTCCGGCATTTGCGGCCTGGGTGATTATCCTCGGGGCCAAGCACGGGGAAATGCAAAGGCCAAAGAACGTATTCAAGGACCTACGCTGAAGCCTTGCGATCAATGACGCGGATTGCGGCCAAGTGGTATTTGGCCGCAATCCTGCGCTTGACCCCTGATCGAGCGCCGCACGTGGTGCGTGCGTGCGTGCAGGGATAAGCCCTTGACACGCTGGCGGATCCCTTATCGGATCGGTGCCATGAGCAGGATAGTGGTGCAAGCCTTCATCACCCTCGACGGCGTAGTCCAGTCGGGCGGTGCGCGGGACGAAGATCGCGACGGCGGCTTCGAGCACGGCGGCTGGCAAGCCGAATACACTTCCCCGGAGATCGGGGAGATAGTGGCGGAATGGGAGAGCCGAACCGAGGCCCTTTTGCTCGGTCGCAGGACCTACGAGATCTTTTCTGAATCCTGGGGAGTGTGGGACGAAAGTGCCCCAGGCCTGCAAGGCGAACTCACCAAGAGATACAACCGGATCCCCAAGTACATTGCTTCAAGGACATTGACCGAGCTCAAGTGGAAGAATTCGCAGCTTCTTGGCCCGGATGCTTCGGCTGCGGTGGAGAGGCTGCGTTCCGAACCGGGCGGTGAAATCCGAGTGTGGGGCAGCACTAAGCTGATCAGGACTTTGGCGGAGCATAACTTGGTGGACGAATACAGGCTGGCCGTCTATCCGATCGTCCTGGGCAACGGCAAGAAACTATTCTCAGACGTGTTCAGCCCCGCTACCTTCAACCTGCTCGAGTCGCGAACGTTGCCATCCGGCGTCTTAGTCAACTCCTACCGGCCCTCCAGAGCCGGTTGACGAGATCGGTCACTTCAGACCGCCACCCGTTCATCGTTCCTCGCGGTCATCATCCTCGTCCGCTCCCCCCGGGTCCGGACCATCTGCGCCAACTATCCGGTCGGCTAGGTGTCGACGTTCCAACTCCCCGGTCACGAGATCCAGCAGCTCCCTCGCGGAGTCCGAGAGCCCTCCTGGCCATCCCGGAGTTCCGGTCGCGTCACAGCGCTGCAATGCCGCACGGATCCGGAGGAGTTCGGGCGAGGGCACGAGCGGCCACCGACGAAAGGTGCGAAAGAGGGAATCGTGATGGAGGTTATTCGAATCTTCGTACATGGTCGCAAACTCCCTGAAAGTAGAGGAGCCAGCTGCATGACTGAAAACAGAATAGGTTCCCTAGTGAGGAACGTCACGCCCTAACGTCATCATTACGCCGATTCTCCAACGAACTCCTCCAGGAATCGTTGAAGAGTCTCGCCCTTGAGGCAGGCAATGAAGTCCTCAACAGCCGGAGAACGACCAAAAGCCCGAGCCACGTGGAGCCCCGTTTGCGGACTCGGTTGTTAGTCTCTCCCGCAACCGCATCTTACGATTCTTCTCTTTACTCAGAGCCGTTTTCTTGTGTGATTTGTGATCACAGCATAGTGTGATCCCCATATGGCGAACGGAGAACCCATGCCCCTTGGAACACGCCTGTAATCCCGAGCCTGGTGGCGGACCAGGTGCACAAGGTGCTGGAGGACGCTATCTTGAACCGAACGTTGGTGTCCGGCGCTCCGCTACGGGTGCGCGATCTGGCAGCAATGGTCCGGCAGCAGTGTCATGCCCGTCAGGAAGGCGATCGGTCGCCTTGAAGGAGATGGCCGCCGCATGCCGACACCTGCAGGCGGCCGTCCAGAAAGGCCAGATCGTTGGCGCCCCGCCTGGAGGTCCGCCTCGAAACGCCTCACCATGCAGGGGGCAAATGTGCCAGGAACATCCATAAGGAGACACCCGCATAATGACAACCCAATCCGTTAGCGTTACTGGAAACTTCCGGGTCCCCACGCCTTTCAACGAGCCGTCGCGTGAATTCCGGCCCGGCTCTCCGGAGGCGGCCTCGGTCAAGAAGGTGATCGCCGAAGTCGCATCCAGCGTCCGCGACCTTCCCCACGTGATCAACGGCGAGCGCACCATGAGCGGAGAGCTGCGCGACGTCGTCGCCCCCCACCGGCACTCCCATGTGCTGGGTCGTATCCCCACCGCCGATGAAGCAGTGATCCAGTCGGCCATCGACGCCGCCCTCGCCGCCCAGCACGACTGGTCCCGCACCCCGTGGTGGGAACGCGCCGCGATCTTCCTGCGCGCCGGAAACCTTGCCGCCGGCAAGTACCGGGACGAACTCGTCGCCACCACCATGCTGGGTCAGTCCAAGACCTTCCATCAGGCGGAGATCGACGCGGCGAGCGAAGTGGCGGACTTCTTCCGCTACAACGCCCACCTGGCCCAGCAGATCTTCAGCGACCAGCCCGCGTCCCCGCAGGGTGAAGGCAACACCTTGGACCAGCGCGGCCTGGAAGGCTTCATCCTGGCCATCACCCCGTTCAACTTCACGGCCATCGGCTCCAACCTTCCCACGACCCCGGCCCTGATGGGCAACACCGTCGTTTGGAAGCCTTCGGAGAAATCCGCCCTGAGCAACGACGTACTCATGCGGATGTTCGAAGAAGCCGGCCTGCCGCCGGGCGTCATCAACCTCGTCCACGGCTCCGGACGGGTGATCTCTGACTACGCGATGGCACACCCGGACTTCGCCGGCCTGAACTTCACCGGCTCTACCAAGGTCTTCCGCAGTCTGTGGAAGAAAGCCGGGGACAACATCGAAAACTACCGCTCCTTCCCGCGCCTGGTCGGCGAGACCGGCGGCAAGAACGCCGTCATCGCACACCCCACCGCCGACGCCGGCGCCGTGCGCGCCGCACTGATCCGCAGCGCCTTCGAATACTCCGGCCAGAAGTGCTCCGCTGCCTCCCGCACCTACCTGCCGGCCAGCATCTGGCACAAGATCAAGGACGAGCTCATTGAAACCACGAAGTCGCTGCGCGTAGGCGACGTCGCCGAACATGAAACCTTCACCGGCGCCGTCATCGATGAAACCTCCCTCCGCAAGCTCGAGGCCGCGATGGAGAAGGCCAAGGCCCTCCCGAGCCACACCCTCCTGGCGGGCGGCAAGGTCCACGACGAGGAAGGCTGGTTCGTCGAACCCACGATCTTCCAAACCACTGACCCGCACGCCTTCACCATGAGCGAGGAATTCTTCGGCCCGCTCCTGACCGTCTACGTCTACGAAGACAAGGACTGGGAGGCTGTCCTGGACCTGGTGGACCAGACAAGCGACTATGCCCTCACACAGTCCATCTTCGCCAATGACCGCCGGGCGATCTCCATGGCACTGGACAAACTACGCAACGCGGCCGGCATGACGTACGTCAATGACAAGCCGACCGGGGCGCTCATGGGCCAGGTCTCTTTCGGCGGCGGCCGGGCCTCTGGCACGAACGACAAAACGGGTTCCCGCTTGGCCCTGCAGCGCTGGCTCAGCGGCCGGTTCATCCACGAGAACTTTGCCCCGTCCTCGGAATGGCGCCAGCCTTACCTGGCTGACTAACCACACGACGCAGTAATCCGGCCTCCCGGCAGCCCAGCCACGTCGGCACCCGTTCTTGACGGGAAAATTGGGGTGATCCTCATAGGATCGTTTCCATGCCAGGAAAAAAGCTCGATGCTCCCCCACGACTCGGGGCCGCTTTCGCTGTCACCCCCACGCTCGTAGCAGACCAGGTCTATGATGCTTTGCGCAACGCGATCCTCTCCGGCGAACTCGCCGGCGGTTTGCCGCTACGGGTGAGGGATGTCGCAGCGATGGTCGGCACCAGTGTGATGCCGGTCCGGGAAGCCATTCGCCGTCTTGAGGAGACAGGGCTGGCAACGAGGGTTGCGGCGCACCGCGGCGCGGTGGTTCGGGAATTCACGGTCGGTGAACTAATCCACATTTACGAAGTCAGGGCGACCCTGGAGGTCGAGGCGGCGCGTCGGGGGACGGTCAATGTCACGGATGACGACATCGCCAGCATGGAAGCCGCATGCGACAGGATGCAGAAAGCGGTCGCGGACCATCGCGTGACAGATGCGCTCGACGAAGACGAGGCGCTGCTCCGGATTCTCTACTCGGCAGGCGGCAACCCGGTCTTGCTGGACGTCATCGAAACCCTGTGGCTGCAATGCCGCCCCTACAAGGTCATCGGTGCCACAGAAGCAATCGAAAACGAGGATTCCAGCCTCTGGACACCGCAACCGGCCATCCTGGAAGCGGCCCGGAGAAGGGATGTCAAGGCTGCCACCCGGCTCACAAAGCAGTCGCTTGCCAGCTCGCGCAAACGCCTTGAGAAGCGGCTGGTCACCAGCTGAGCGCTTCGCACGATGCGAGGCCCGACGGCGCTTGGCACCTCACAGCGCGTGGGGAGGGATTCATTCCCCGACGTACGTGGCAAGGTGTTCGCCAGTGAGGGTCGAACGGGTAGCGACGAGATCGGCAGGAGTGCCCTCGAAAACAATCGTGCCGCCGTCGTGCCCTGCCCCGGGACCGAGGTCGATAATCCAGTCGGCGTGCGCCATGACGGCCTGGTGGTGTTCGATCACAATGACGGACTTGCCTGAATCGACAAGGCGGTCCATGAGTCCTAGCAATTGTTCGACGTCGGCGAGGTGCAGGCCGGTGGTGGGCTCGTCAAGGATGTAGACCTCTCCCTTATCGGCCATCTGTGTCGCCAGCTTAAGCCGTTGCCGTTCGCCTCCGGAGAGCGTGGTGAGTGGCTGGCCCAATGTCAGGTAGCCGAGTCCGACGTCGGCAAGCCTGTCGAGGACTTTGTGGGCGGCGGGAGTGCGGGCTTCGCCTTCGCTGAAGAAGCCTTCCGCCTCGGCCACCGGCATCTCAAGGACCTCGGCGATGTTCTTGCCGCCCAGTTTGTACTCGAGAACCGCGGCCTGGAACCTCTTCCCTTCGCATTCTTCGCACGTTGTTTCGACCGTTGCCATGACGCCCAGGTCTGTGTAGATGACGCCCGCACCGTTGCACGTCGGGCAGGCGCCCTCGGAGTTGGAGCTGAATAGCGCCGGCTTAACGCCGTTGGCCTTCGCGAAGGCTTTACGGATGGGTTCCAACAGCCCGGTGTACGTTGCGGGGTTGCTGCGGCGCGATCCCCGGATCGCGCCTTGGTCGATGACCACGACTCCCTCGCGACCGGCGACCGAGCCATGGATCAGTGAACTCTTGCCCGAACCGGCCACCCCGGTCAGCACGCACAGCACGCCAAGCGGAATATCGACGTCCACATCCTTGAGGTTGTTCGTCGCGGCGCCCCGGACTTCCAGTGCGCCTGCCGACGAGCGGACCGAATCCTTGAGCGCGGCCCGGTCGCCGAGGTGGCGTCCGGTGATGGTGCCGCTCGTGCGCAACTCCTCGACGCTGCCTTCGAAGCAGACTGTCCCCCCGGCCGTGCCCGCGCCCGGACCAAGGTCCACTACATGGTCGGCGATAGCGATAGTCTCGGGCTTGTGCTCGACGACCAGGACCGTGTTTCCTTTGTCGCGGAGCTTCAGCAATAAGCCGTTCATCCGCTGGATGTCGTGCGGATGCAGCCCGATGGTGGGTTCGTCGAAGACGTACGTCGTGTCCGTAAGGGCCGAGCCAAGGTGGCGGATCATCTTGGTGCGCTGGGACTCTCCTCCCGAGAGGGTGCCCGACGGCCGGTCGAGGGAGAGGTATCCCAGGCCAATCTCCGCGAAGGAATCCAGCAGATGTTGCAGCCCGCTGAGCAGGGGCGCCACCGACGGCTCGTCAAGTCCATGAACCCACTGGGCCAGGTCGCTGATCTGCATTGCACAGACGTCTGCGATGCTTTTCCCGTTGATCTTCGAGGAGCGGGCTTCCTTGGTGAGCCGGGTTCCCTCGCATTCCGGACAGGTAGTGAACGTTACCGCCCGTTCCACGAAGGCCCGGATGTGCGGCTGCATTGCGTCGACTTCCTTGCTGAGCATCGACTTCTGGATCTTCGGGATCAGGCCCTCGTAGGTCAGGTTGATGCCCTCGACCTTGATCTTGGTCGGCTCGCGGTATAGGAGATCGTGGAGTTCCTTCTTCGTGAACTTGCTGATCGGCTTGTCCATGTCGAAGTACCCGCTGCCGCTGAAGATGCGGCCAAACCAGCCATCCATGCTGTAGCCGGGGATCTTCAGCGCGCCCCCGCCCAGCGACTTGGAATCGTCATACAGGGCCGCCAAGTCGAAGTCGTTGACCGAGCCCATGCCTTCGCAGCGGGGGCACATGCCACCAAGCCTGCTGAAGGTGGCTTTCTCGGTCTTGGTCTTCCCGCCCCGATCGACAGTGATCGCTCCGCTCGCCGTGACCGAAGGCATGTTGAAGGAATAGGCATTTGGTGAGCCGATGTGGGGCTGGCCAAGCCGGCTGAACAGGATCCGCAGCATGGCGTTGGCATCCGTGGCCGTCCCAACGGTGGAACGGGGATTGGAGCCCATCCGTTCCTGGTCGACGATGATCGCGGTCGTTAACCCCTCAAGGAGGTCGACGTCGGGGCGCGCCAGCGTGGGCATGAAACCTTGCACGAAGGCACTGTAGGTCTCGTTGATCATCCGCTGGGACTCCGCGGCGATCGTACTGAAGACGAGCGAGCTCTTACCCGAGCCCGAAACCCCCGTGAAGACCGTCAGCCTACGTTTTGGGAGCTCGACGCTAATGTCTTTGAGGTTGTTCTCCCGCGCGCCCTGCACCCGGATCCTGTCGTGGCTGTCTGCGACATGGCCCTCATGTGGCTTTGCGTCCGTCCCCGCAACAGTGCTCATCGCGTCTCCTCCTCCAGGCCCGGCTTCGCGGGTCCAATCCGACTCCTGGCTCTATCTAAGCAGCTCCGCCTCCTCCCGGGCGTGTCCCCATTTTTGCCCCCGGCCATTGTCATCGGCATCTTCGTCGCCAAGAATGAAGCATGCCGGTCTACGTGAGGTCTCTCGAAACAGCCGTACCGCCTACCGTCCTTGTGCAAGCAGAAGCGCGCGACGTCTTCGCATCCCAACCAGGATTGACGCGCCTAGGCTCCCGCCTGGTAAGGACGTGCTTCGACTCAGCAGCCATAGACACCAGATTCACCGCGGTTTCCGAACTGACGCTCGATAACCATGTGGAGCATCCCTCCTTCTACGATTCCGCGTCGGGCGAGGTCCTGAGTCCCAGCACGAAGGTCCGGAATGAACTCTTCGCCATCGAGGCGACCAAGCTGTTCATCGAGGCCGCCAAAGCCGCCGTTGGTAAATGCCCGGACATTGACCTACAAGAGGTAACGCACGTCATCACCGTCTCCTGCACGGGCTTCTTCAATCCCGGTCCCGATTACAAGGTGGTCCGCGCCCTCGGCCTCAGTCCTTCCGTGCAGCGCTACCATCTTGGATTCATGGGCTGCTACGCAGCGTTCCCCGCGCTCCGGGCGGCGCGACAATTCTGCCAGGCCGATCCCGCCGCAGTTGTGCTGGTCATCTGCGCGGAGCTTTGTTCCCTCCACGTCCGGACCTCGAACGACCCCGACACCATCATGGGCTCGGCGATCTTCGCCGACGGCGCGGCGGCCGCCGTCGTAACCGCGCGCGAACCTGAAGGGCCCGAACCGCCGATCAGGCTGGACCATTTCGAAACCGTCCTCACTCCCGTGGGCGAGGAAGCCATGGCGTGGAATATCGGCGACGAAGGCTTTGAAATGGTCTTGGGAACGTATGTACCGCACATCATTGAAGAACACATCACCGGCGCGCTCGAACCCTTGTTTGCCCGCGATCCATCCTTGTCGGGGCTGCCCTACAGCGCCATCACGCACTGGGCCATCCATCCGGGCGGGCGAAGCATCCTGGACAAAGTCGAGTCCAAGCTCGGACTGAGCGAAGAGCAGATGGTTCCTGCCCGCGAAGTCCTGCGCAACTATGGCAATATGAGCAGCGCGACTGTGCTGTTCGTCCTCAAGCACATCCTGGGCCAGGATCCTTCGCAGCGGGAGGAACGGATCTGTTCGATGGCCTTTGGACCGGGCCTCACGGTGGAGACGGCCCTCTTCACCCTGGTGACGCCCCACTTGTGATGGCTCCCCTCCCCCGCCGCAACAGTTTCCTCGGCGAGCGCGATGTCCTTGCCATTGAGGAAATGGACCGCGCCGATTGCGACCTCGACCGGCTGAACCGCAGTTATGCGCGCTTCCCTGTCGTCAATGCGGCGCTATCGGGCTGGCGGAATCTCTACAGGTCAAAGATCCGGCCGTTGCTCACGACGGCGGAGCCCACCACCGTCCTTGATGTCGGCTGCGGCGGGGGCGACGTCGCCCGAAGCCTCGCACGCCGCGCCACGGCGGATGGATACCGCTTGAACGTTACCGCGATTGATCCGGACGAGCGCGCCTATGCGTTCGCCGCCTCGGCGCCCGCCGTCGAGGGCGTGAGCTATCGCAGGGCGCTGAGTTCTGAATTGGTATCCGAAGGACTCCAGTTCGACATCGTCATTTCCAACCACGTCCTCCACCACCTGACGCAATCAGAACTCGCGGCCTTGCTCCGGGATTCCGAACGCCTGTGCCGGCGCCTGACCCTCCATAACGACCTCAAGCGCAGCCGCCTCTCTTATGCCCTTTTCTGGGCGGCGGCGTGGCCCCTGGGCTTGGGCTCCTATATTCGCGGCGATGGACTGACGTCTATCCGGCGCAGCTACACTGCCGGTGAGCTTCGGGCCGTCGTCCCCCCGGCATGGTCCGTGGAAGACAACGGTCCCTGGCACAACGTCCTGACGTATCACGGGGGCGGCGAACACGGTGTATGACGTTGTTGTAGTGGGAGGCGGGCCGGTGGGACTGTTCATGGCGGCTCTCCTCCTCCAGGAAGGCCATCGGATCGCCGTCCTCGAGCGGCATGTCGAGGCAAGCCGGCAGACGCGGGCCATTGGCATCCATCCTCCTGCGCTGGCGGCCCTACACACCGTGGGGGCAGCCCGAACGCTCGCCTCTTCGGGCGTGCGGATCACCCAGGGGGCGGCCTACAGCGGGGGGCGGAAGGTTGCCGACCTGGATTTCGCGCGCCCTTCGGCCGAATATCCTTTCATCCTTTCCGTCCCGCAATATCTCACGACCCAGTGCCTCGAAGGCAAAGTCCTTGATCTCGATCCGGATGCGCTCCGCCGCGGGGTCCGGGTTGAGGATGTGATGGTGGAGGACGACGGCGGGGGCTTACGTTTGCGGGGCAAGGAAGGGGGCAGCGTGGTCGAGTTCCGCAGCCGTTTCGTTGTGGCAGCCGATGGCGTGCACTCTACGGTGCGAACGGGGATGGGGCTTGAGCCACGGCTGCGCACCTATCCTGACTATTACGTCATGGGCGATTACCGTGACAATACGATGTATGGCGACGACGCGGTCTTGTTCCTTGAACCGGGCGGGATCGTCGAGTCTTTTCCGCTCCCTGCCGGTGTGCGCAGGTGGGTTGTCCGGCTTGGTGCGCCCTGCCGGGAACCGACGCCGCATCTCATTGCTTCCCTGATCCGGAAGCGGACGGGCAACGCGGTGGACGCTGGAAGCAATTCGATGGTCAGCGCCTTCGGCGTCACCTCGCGGCGGGTATCGCGGATGGTTCACGGACGTGTGGCCTTGGTCGGGGATGCCGCCCACGAGATCAGCCCGATCGGTGGCCAGGGAATGAACCTTGGCTGGTTGGACGCAGCCGCGTTGGCACCCATCATCGGGAAGGCCTTGCGAACGGCAACTTGCAGTCCTGACGTCAAGGAACTTGTGGAATTCGAGCGGGCACGCCGGCGTGCTGCGAAGAAGGCCATTTGGCAGGCCAGCGTGAACATGGCCCTGGGTCGGCCCTTGCCCCCGTCGATCCTGAGGGCGCGCAACGCAGTGATCGGGCGCGCGGTGAACCTCCCGGTGTTCTCCGAACTGGTGGCCCGGCGATTTACAATGCACTGACTCCGAATGCAGTTATTTCCCGTGAACAGCTTCCAGATGGACGGGAGCTTGGGACCGGGGCTGCTACTAAGCTCAAGCCATGCACTTTGAGACGCGCCCATTGCTGAGCGGCCCGGCGACGACCTTTACGACGACCCGGATCCGGAACGCCGTCGCGGACCTTCTCGGGATTGAGGACCTCCCGCCTATCGTGCAGGTTGGCCACCCGGTGCTCCGCCAGCGGGCGGCCCCTTATGACGGCCAGCTCGATGACACCGTGCTGGTTCAACTGATCGAGCGCATGCGGGACGTCATGCACGCCGCGCCAGGCGTCGGACTGGCGGCACCACAACTTGGAATTCCCCTTCAGATAGCTGTTGTGGAGGACCGGTTCGACGCCGATCCAACAATTTCAGAGGTGCGGGAGCGGAGCCCGCTGGGCTTCTTCGCGATGTTGAATCCCCGTTATTCGCCGGAGGGACAGGCCACTGCAGCCTTCTATGAAGGGTGCCTTTCCATGCGGGGGTTCCAGGCTGTGGTGACCCGGCATCGTGCTGTGCGCCTGGACTATCAACGTCCCGACGGGAGTACGGCCGAGGCCTTGTACACCGGCTGGCAAGCCCGGATCGTCCAGCATGAGACCGACCATTTGCAGGGCGGGCTGTATCTGGACAGGGCGGAGTTACGTTCCTTGGCGAACGACGAAGAGTACGTGGCGAATTGGGCGCACCCCGGGATCGACGAGGCCCGCGAAGGTTTGGGCTTCCTTACGTCGTAGCATTGTCCCCGCGGGGGGCGTCGTTGGAGGCCAATGGCAGGTGCTTCGCCCACCAGGCAAGGACCTGTTCGAACCTCTGCCGCCTGTGATGGGGCGTGCCGGATCGGGAGAGTTCGTGGTCCTCGCCGGGGAAGAGCAACAGGGCCGTTTCCACCCCTTGCGCTTTGAGGGCGGCATAATAGCGCTGTCCCTGCTCTACGGGGCAGCGGAGATCGTTTTCGCTGTTGATGACCAGCGTGGGTGTTCGTACGGCAGAGACAACGGCCATGGGACTCTGGGCTTCCAGCTGTTCCGGTGAGCCGCCAGTGTATTGCCCGCCGAAGAACCAGCCGATGTCCGATGACCCCGCGAAGCTGACGGGGTCAAGGAAGCCGCGTTCAACGATTGCCCCTTTGAAGCGGTGCTCATGGCCGATAATCCACGCGGTCAGGTAGCCGCCGTAGGACCCTCCCATGATGCCGACGGCGTCCTTGTCCAGCGTTGGGAAGGCTTGCAGGGCGCCATCGAGGAATGCAAGGACGTCGGCCATATCCACGGTCCCCATCTTTTCCTTGATGGCGGCGCCGTGCGCTTGTCCGTATCCGGCGGATCCGCGGGGGTTGCACATCACTACGGCATACCCGGCTTCTGCGTAGACCTGGGCTTCGTCGAAGAATGCGCACGTGTACTGCGAAAACGGGCCACCGTGAATCGTCAGCAACACCGGATGCGGTCCCGGCCGGTCCGGCAGGACAACCCAACCATGGACGGGATAGCCGTCCGGTCCGGATGTCGTGAACTCCTTTGGTTCGTGGATGACGGTCGCAGCACGGAGCGCTCCGGAGAAGTCGCTCAGTAGTCGTAGCCTTCCGCCATCAAGGACGCCAAGTTCACCGGCACCGTAAGCGTCGCTGACAGTGACTGCCACCGTGCCTCCGGCGGCGGAGGCACCTGCCACCACACGGGGACCGTCGAGGAGTACCGAGGTTTCGCCATCCGCCGTCCACTGGATCAGTTCCACGCTGCCCCGGCTCGTGTTGAGTGCAAGGACGCCTTCTGCGCCGAAAGGCTCCAATCGGGCGTCCCCGAGGTCCTGGTCTTCCACATCGCTTAGCCGTACGGGTTCCCCTCCCCGCGCGGGCATGACATAGAGGGCTGTGTTCCTGGCGACGAAGTCCAGGCCGTTGTCGCCAAGGTCCTGTGCCGTGAAGAACAGCCAATTTCCGCTTTCCGACAACCGCACGTCATGGACAGACTGGGGCGCGGCGTCCGGTCGCACAGCGATGGGTTCCCCGCCCGAGGCGGAGATGCGGTAAATGCCCGAGGCGATATCGGCGTCGTGCGTTTCATGGAGGGAAGCGACGAAGTAGATACTCTCGCCGTCGCTGCCAAAGGAGGGCGAGTTGTGGTCAACGGCGGCAAAGGTTAGTTGCGTCGCCTTCGGCAACAGGCTCGCCGCCCCGGCAGCGTTTGCGGCGCGGCCCACGGGAGTTACCGGCGGCTCGGCATCGAGCCCGGGGACGTCGACGGTGAATAGCTGCGCGGGTTTGTCCGCCGTGTAACCCACTCCGTTCAGCCGGTATTGGTTGTCCGTCACCAAGCGCACGTCTTCATCGCCCGGTCCGACACCGTCGACGGTTCCGTACCGGCCTTCCTGGGGAACGCGCGACGAGAAGACGATCCTGCGTGAATCAGGCGCCCAGGAGAAGGCGGAGACACCGAGCTTCTGGTCCGTGACGGCTTGCGGTTCTCCTCCATGGGCCTCGACCACGTAAAGCTGTGGTTTTCCGCCGGGAGCCGCCCTAAGGAATGCCAACGCCTGCCCGTCGGGCGAAAACGCGGGGGCGGTATCCCGGAATCCCCGTGTGATCCGCCGCGGCAGCTCGCCAGGTCCAAAGCCAACGCTCCAAAGCTGCCCCACGTAGGCATCGGCGTCGAAATCGGGCCGTGTGACGGAGACGACAGCGCCGCTGCCGTCCGGACGGATGGCAGGTGCGGAGACGGAATTGAGCAACGGCAATTGTTCAGCTTTCACGCTGGTGAGCCTAGCCGCCGCTCTTCTGCCTCGGTGCGTGCCACTCCGTCCACCGTAGGATTGTCGATATGCTTCCCGACGCCGTATCTTCCCTGCGCTGCCCTGTCTGCAAGGGTCCGCTGGCCTTGGCTGGAACGGAACCCGCGGCCCTAAGGTGCGCCTCCGGCCACAGTTTCGACGCCGCCAAGCAAGGCTATTTCAACCTGCTCACCGGGAAGGGCACGGCATTTGAGGCCGACACGGCTGAGATGGTTGCGGCGCGGAGCGACTTTCTCGACGCGGGCCACTACTCTCCCCTCGCCGCGGCCATCGCGGAACTCACGGGCCCGGCGTTGTCGCGGCCGGGCGCCGTCGTCCTCGATTCGGGCACGGGAACGGGACACTACCTCCATACGGTCCTTAGCCGCTGGCCCGCGGCCTCGATTGGCATCGACATTTCGAAGTTTGCCCTGCGACGGGCGGCCAGGCTGAACCGCGAAGCCGTCAACCTGGTATGGGACGTCTGGCGTCCCTTGCCGCTCGCCAAGCAGAGCGTGGATGCGGTCATGGTTGTCTTCGCGCCGCGGAATCCGTCCGAGTTCGCCCGCGTGCTCCGTCCGGGCGGTCGGCTGGTGGTCGTGACGCCCCGGCAAGGCCACCTGTCAGAGATCGCGGAACGCACGGGGATGCTTGGCATCGAGTCCGGAAAAGATGAACGCCTGGCGGAGTCGATGCGGGAATTCTTCGTTCAGGGCGAAACGGTTCAACTCGATATCGGCCTGGAACTCAGCGGACGCGATCTTGCCGATGTCGCCTTCATGGGCCCGGCCGGCCACCATCTCGACCGCACCGCCCTGTTCGCGGCGACGGGCGGGGAAAGCGCCGTCCAGGCCACCGCGAAGTTCGCGATCAACGCGTTCTCGGCCCGGGGGTACGGTACCTAACGCCAAGCCGGACGCGGGGCTAGGATGAAGAAACAGCGACTGTGATGGCGCCTGCACTGGAGTCGAACCAAGGGGTTCGGAGGCGCCCCATCTCCGTCCGCTGCACGTTCGGAAACAGGGGGAACGATGTTTGAATGGCTTGGCAGCAACTGGTGGGCGCTCTGGCTCACCGTGTTCCTCGCGTTTGCCGTGGTCGAGATGCTCACGCTCAACCTCTTCTTCATCATGCTCGGCGGAGGCGCGCTGGCCGCCCTCGTCGCGGATTTTGCCGGGGCCGATCTGTGGCTGCAGGTGGTTGTCTTCTGCATCGTGTCGCTCCTCATGATCGCTTTCATCCGGCCTATCGCCCTGGGTCATCTTCGGAAGGGCCCCGCCGAGCAACGCACCAATGTGGACCGGCTTATCGGACAAAGGGCGCTTGTCATGGAGGCCGTCAGTTCGACCGCCGGCCTCGTGAAGATTGGCGGGGACGTGTGGAGCGCCCGCAGCGCGTCCGGCGTCATCGCTGCCGGCGAGACAGTGCAGGTCACCAGGATTGAGGGTGCGACGGCGGTCGTCGCCTCTCCGGCGGAAAACAGCCCTCGCTGAGGGTGCGTCGCCAAGAAATCTGCATCACAACGTAACTGGGGAATGAAGGAGATGTATGGAAAGCCTGGGAGGTAGCGCAGCAGCCATCGTGTTGCTGGTGCTCGTCATATTTGTGATCATCGTGTTGGTCCGCTCGATTAGGATCATCCCGCAGGCCCGGGCAGGCGTGGTCGAACGCCTGGGCAAGTACCAGCGCACGCTCAACCCGGGCCTGACAATCCTGATTCCGTTCGTCGACCGGCTCTTGCCGTTGCTCGACCTGCGCGAGCAGGTGGTTTCCTTCCCGCCGCAGCCGGTGATCACGGAGGACAACTTGGTTGTTTCCATCGACACCGTGGTCTATTTCCAGGTCACGGACCCCCGCGCCGCCACCTATGAAATCGCCAACTACATCCAGGCCGTCGAGCAGCTCACCACGACTACCTTGCGCAACGTGGTGGGTGGCTTGAACCTCGAAGAGGCCTTGACCTCGCGCGACCAGATCAATGGCCAGCTTCGGGGAGTTTTGGATGAAGCGACCGGTCGCTGGGGAATCCGTGTCTCACGGGTCGAACTCAAAGCGATCGACCCGCCGCACTCCATCCAGGACTCGATGGAAAAGCAGATGCGGGCCGAGCGCGATCGGCGGGCTGCGATCCTCACTGCGGAGGGAACGAAGCAATCGCAGATCCTCACGGCCGAAGGCCAGCGCCAGGCAGCGATCCTCGCGGCCGAAGGTGACGCAAAGGCGGCCATCCTTCGCGCCGATGGTGAAGCGCAGGCGATCCAGAAGGTCTTCGACGCCATCCACAAGGGCAATCCCGACCAGAAGCTGCTCGCATACCAATATCTCCAGACCCTGCCGAAGATCGCGGAAGGCTCGTCCAACAAACTCTGGATCGTCCCAAGCGAGGTCGGCGAAGCCCTCAAGGGGATCGGTGGCGCATTGGGCGGCGTGAACGGTGGATCAGGCACGGCGGACCTGTTCACGGACCGACCACAGGAACCCTCAGCGTAGCTGTCAAGACCATCCTTTTGTCCTGCACGCATCGATCAGCGTATAATGGTGTATTTGTCCGGTCGGTTCAATCCGAATGGAACATTAAGGCTTGGTCAGGCGTTTCATCTAGTGATGCAACGAGTGCAGACAGTAGTCCGGAACGCGTCGTCACGACGTCCGGCTAGCACGGAGCTTGGCTCCGTGAACAGATAGAGGGAGTAATCATGAGCGATCGCAGCCTCCGGGGCATGCGTCTTGGCGCCCAGAGCATGGAAACCGAATCCGGTGTCGAGCCGGCACCGCGCCAGCGGGTCGAGTACCGTTGCGCCGATGGCGAGCAGGTCTTCGTCACCTTCTCGTCCGAAGCCGAGATCCCTCCCGTCTGGGTGTCCAAAACCGGCAAGGAAGCGCTCCTTGTTGACGGTGAACGGCCCGTTGACGCCAACGAAAAGGCCGTCCGTACGCACTGGGATATGCTGCTCGAGCGCCGCAGCCTTCCCGAACTCGAGCAGATCCTCGAAGACCGCCTGAACATCCTGCGCGAACGCCGCGGCGAACGACGTTCGGCCTAGCGTCCGGGCGCCAGTCGAAATAACAAGGCCGGGTCCCCGCTCTGATGAGCGCGGACCCGGCTTTTGTTTTGACGGCTTTGCTTTGTCTTAGCGGGAAACGGGAATCTTCTTCCCGCTCAACTTGGCCCAGCGGGAAGCAAGTCCCCATTTGGTGACGTTGATCATGGCTTCGACAACGATGTTGCCGCTCATCTTCGAGGCTCCGAGTTCGCGCTCCACGAAGGTGATGGGGCGTTCAACGATGGTCAGTCCGAGCTTGGCGACCCGCCAGGCAAGATCGACCTGGAAGCCGTAGCCCACCGATTCGACCTCATCGAGCTTCAAGGCCTCAAGGGTGCTGCGGCGGAAAGCCCGGTACCCGCCCGTGATGTCCTTGATCTTCAAACCGAGCATGAGCCGGGCATAGGTGCTTCCCGTGCGTGAAATAGCCTGGCGATAGAGCGGCCAGTTCACCGTCCCGCCACCCGGAACCCAGCGGGAGCCCATCGCCAGGTCCGCGCCATCGTTAATGGCCTCCAGCAGCAGCGGCAGCTGCTCGGGCTGGTGGGAACCATCGGCGTCCATCTCCACGAGCACGTCGTATCCTGCCGCCATGCCCCACTTGAAGCCGGCGATGTACGCCGCACCCAGGCCTTCCTTGCCCTTGCGGTGAAGGACGTGGACCTGCTGATCCTCGGACGCGATGCTGTCGGCGAGCTGTCCCGTTCCGTCAGGGCTGTTGTCGTCCACTACCAGGACGTCCGAAGCGGGCACGGCCGTGCGCAGGCGTCCGAGGGTCTTGGGGAGCGATTCCAGCTCGTTGTACGTCGGGATGATCGTCAGGACACGCAAGAAGAGGCCTTTCCTTGATGGAGCGGTCAGTCGGCCGGAGCAGCAGCAAGGCTGGGATTCTGGCGCAACTCTCCATTATAGGACGACGTAGCAGGGTACTTCGGGCCACATGTGGCCGCCACCACAACACTGGCAGCAAGGAAGCCCGGCCAGGCAGCGCCGCGATGTGCGGCTGTGGCGGCAGGCAGGTCCACAAGCCCAGGTCCAGTGCCGACCCGTGTACTTGACTCGAGGCCGTACCGTTTTCTGTTGCACAGCGGACCTGCCCGCTACGTGCCGCGGGTTCGAAACGGGTCCGTTGGCTGCTTTCAGCACAACGGAACCAGCCGCGGCCAGACAACCAGTTACTCCCGGTGGCAGCCTGTTGAGCCTAAATGCTACGGCCTTAACAAAAGCTGTCAAGTGCTTCCTGACCTGCGGTTTCGTTCATTGACGCAGGTCAGGACGGTTCCTGTAGCCGCAAGATCATGACGACTATGACCTCAACATTTCGCTCGCGAACAGCTCACGGCCTTCATGGACAGTCTGCAGGCACACGGGGTCGTTTCCGCTGTCCAGGGCGGGCAGGAGCGGGGTGCGTGCCCGCGGATCGGTGGACCAAGACTGGACGCGGTCATCGGCGACCTGGACCATGAGTTCCTCGACCTCCCACACTGCGAAGCTTGCAGGAGCTCCGGGAACCAGTTGCCCGAGCAGCGGGTTGCGCTGCCGGCTGGCACGCCAGCCGGCACGGGTGTGGCCGAGGAAGGCGGCGCGGGCTGAAATGCGTTCGCTGGGGGTGCTGTGCTCCAGGCATGCCCTGATGCTGGCCCAAGGCCGCAGCGGCGTCACGGGGCTGTCACTGCCGAAACATACGGGCACGCCCGCGGAGTAGTACGAAGCGAAGGGGTTCATGCCCACTCGTCGATCCCCCAGGCGCTGTTCATAGAGCCCGCGGCTACCGCCCCACGCCGCATCGAAGGCCGGCTGCGCGCTCACCGTCACGGAGTATTTCGCAAGCCGGGCAATCGCATCCGCATCCGCCATCTCGACATGCTCGAACCGGTGGCCCGCGGCTCGGATCCGTTGCTCCCCCACGTCCGCGGCAGCCAGGTCCAGCGCATCAAGCGCGGCACGGAGGCCGGCATCGCCGATGATGTGGAACCCGGCCTGGATCCCAAGGGTTGAGCAGGCGGCGAGGTGGGCGGCCGTCTGTTCAACGGAAAGGTAGAGATTGCCGCGTTGGCCGGGTGCATCCGCATAGTCGTCGTTGAGCGCCGCCGTTCGGGAACCGACGGAGCCGTCGATGTTCAAATCCCCGGCGAGGCCCAGGACGGGAACTCCCAATGCTTCCAGAATCGAGGAGGCGTGCCCAACCGACGTTGCCGGTTCACCCCAGTAGGGCAGGACCTCGGGGAGGGCTTCGCCGCTCCCGTTCCATGCGGCCGACATCCGCAGGTCCTCGACCCCGCAAATATGTGGCGCCGCCATTTCCGCCAAGGCCACGTAACCGTTTGCGGCGGCTTCCCGGAGCGCCCTGCCCTGGTACCGACGACGCTCGGAGTCGGAGAAGTCTCGCGCCAGGGCCCGCGCAGCCGTATGTGCCGCCCCAAGGACACGCGAGGAGCCGTCGTACCCCTGCAATCCGTCGAGCCCGGCTGCCCTGGCGAGGTGGCAGGACACGAGTGCCGAGTGCGCGTCTATGCGGGACAGGAAGAGCATGCGGCCCCCGGCCGCCCTGTCGAGTTCTTCGGCGCTGGGTAGCACATCCTCATGCCACCCCGATTCGTCCCAGCCATGGCCCAACAAGGTAGCCGTGGTGCCCGACCCCGAGGCGGCGCTGGCAACGGCGTCGAGCATTTCGCGTGCCGAACGGACGCCGGAAAGGTCCAAAGAGTCGGCGGCGATTCCGGTCTCGGTCAAATGGACATGGGAGTCGACGAAGCCCGGAGCCAGCAACGCGCCCTTGAGGTCGATGACGTCCATCGAGGAATCGGTGATCGATGTGGCTGCCTGTTCAGAACCGACCCACGCCACTGTGTCTCCGTCCACCAGCATGGCTGTCGCGAACGGATCGGCTGCGGTGTACACGGAGCCGTTCCGGTACATCGTGACCTTACGGCGCCGGCGGTCCTTCGCGGGCACGGCGGAAAGCGTCATGGGAAATGCTCCTTGCTGCTGGATTATGTGAAGGTCAGGCGACGTTCGAGTACGCCACGACGCCCCGGCGGATGAGGTCGATCGCGTCACGGCAGGTCTTCGCCTGCCGGCGTTCCAGTCCGGGAATCTTGGCCAGCTGGTCGAGTAGGTCAATCACCTGTTTCGCCCAGCGGACAAAATCGCCGGCGGCGAGGTCCGTGCCGTTGAGGACGTCCTGAAGGTGCCGGCCCCTCGCCCACTTGAAAATGGGCCACACTAGTCCGAGCTCCGGCTCCGCCGTCAATGGGAGCTTGTTCTTGTCCTCGATGTCCTCGAGTACGGACCATTCCTGCACCACGATGTCCACCGCCGTTTCGAGCGAAACGGATGGCATCCTGGGACGGAGTCCGCGGTCATCCCGTTTGGCCTGGTAAACGAGCGTGCTCGCCAGGGCCGCTAGTTCGGCGGCGTCGAGGTCCTTGATGGCGCCCTGCCGTATGGATTGGGAGATCAGGAGATCCTTTTCGCCATAGATACGGCGAAGCCGCTGGCCGTCGGCGCTAATGGTGACCTGGCCGCCGTCGGACGTCTGGAGGTATCCGTATGCCGCGAGGACATCACACACGCGGTCGAACGTCTTGGCGATCGTGTTGGTGCGGCCTTGGATCTGCCGGACGAGTCCGTCGGTTTCGTGGCGCAGTTTCCACCAACGTTCCGCCCAGCGCGCATGGTCCTCGCGTTCACTGCATCCATGGCATGGGTGGGAACGCAAGGCGCGGCGGAGGTCCGCGATCTTCTTCTCCTGGTCGGGCAGGTAGCGTGCGCGGCCGAAGTCTTCATTCCTGCTTGATCCACGCGCGGGCGGACGGCCTTCGCGCACGGCATTGCGCATTGCGGAAGCGAGATCCCGGCGCGACTTCGGCAGCTTGGCGTTGAACGACTTCGGGATGCGAATCCAGGAGACCGGGGCAACAGGCCCCTCCACTTCATGCGCGCCGATCCGCCGTAGCTGGCTGTCTTCCGTCAGGACCGCGGGCCGGGGCTCGCGGGCAGCAGGATCCGCATTGAGTACGACGGCGAAGCCGGGCGTGCGTCCGCCCGGAACCCTGACTATATCGCCGGGCATGAGCCGCGTGAGGGAATCCAAGGTCAGGGACTTCCGTGCCCGGGTGCTGCTCCTCGAAGCGAATTGTTCGGCATCGCTCAACTCCCGGCGAAGCTTGGCGTATTCGGTGAAGTCGCCCAAATGGCATTTCATCGATTCCGCGTAGCCGGCGAGCGACTCTTCACGGCTACGGACCTGCCGCGCCAGCCCCACCACGGAACGGTCCGCCTGGAACTGCGCGAATGACGATTCCAGGATCTGCCGGGCCCGTGGCCTCCCGAACTGGGCAATCAGGTTGATGCTCATGTTGTAGGTCGGCCGGAAGCTCGAGTTCAGCGGGTAGGTGCGCCGGGAAGCGAGGCCTGCAACCGCAGTCGGATCGGTACCTGGCTGCCAAAGGACCACGGCATGCCCCTCGACGTCTATTCCGCGGCGTCCCGCGCGACCGGTCAGTTGGGTGTACTCCCCCGCCGTGATGTTGACGTGGCCTTCGCCGTTGAACTTGTCGAGCTTTTCGAGGACAACACACCGGGCCGGCATGTTGACGCCCAGCGCGAGGGTTTCGGTGGCGAAGACGGCTTTCACCAAGCCGTCAGCGAAGAGCTTCTCCACCACTTCCTTGAAGGTGGGCAGCAAGCCGGCATGGTGTGCCGCGAGGCCCCTGAGCAGGCCGTCGCGCCAACCCCAGAACCCCAGGACGTCGAGGTCGTCCGCGGGAATGTCACGGCTCGCCTCATCCACGCGCGAAGCAATGATTTGCTGTTCCCGTTCCGTGGTCAGCCACAACCCGGCGGCGGCGCACTGGGATACGGCACCGTCGCAACCAGCCCGCGAGAAAATGAACGTGATGGCGGGAAGCAGGTCCTGGCGGTCGAGGCTGGCAATGATCTGGGGCCGGCTCGCCTTCCGGACCGGGCTGCGCTGTTCCGCGCTTGACTCCCGCTGCCGGTCTTGCCTCCGCCGGCTGCGTCCGCCGTGCCCAAAGCGGCCGCGGAAGTTCATTTGGCTTTCCGCGCGGGCCATGGACAACAGCTCCGGGTTGACCTCGAATTCCTTCTGGCCGGGTTTCCGCTCCGGCTCCGCGGTTCCCGTGTCGCCGGCGCCGGGCGCGATCTCATCGAAGCTCGTGTCGCCGGCGAAAAGGTCCACAATCTCCCGGCCCACCATGACGTGTTGCCATAGGGGCACCGGGCGGTGTTCCGAAACGATCACGTCCGTGTGGCCCCGGACGGTGTCCAACCAGGCGCCGAATTCTTCGGCATTGGACACCGTGGCACTCAACGATGCCACCTGGACCTCACTGGGCAAGTGGATGATGACCTCTTCCCAGACCGCGCCCCTGAAACGGTCTGCGAGGTAGTGGACCTCGTCCATGACCACATAGCCCAGGTCGCCGAGGGTGTCCGAATCCGCGTACAGCATGTTCCGCAGGACCTCGGTGGTCATCACGACGACGGGGGCCTCGCCGTTGATGGTCGTATCGCCGGTCAGCAGCCCGACGTTCGAGGCGCCATACTTCGCCGAGAGTTCCGAGAACTTTTGGTTGCTCAATGCCTTGATCGGCGTCGTGTAGAACGCCTTGAGGCCACGCTCCAGTGCCAAGTAGATCGCGAATTCACCGACGATTGTCTTGCCTGCACCTGTTGGGGCGGCAACAAGCACTCCCCTGCCTTCCTGGAGCGAGCGGCAGGCTTCCCGTTGGAAGTCGTCAAGCTCGAATTCCAGGGACCGGGCGAACGTCCCGAGATACGTTTTCGACTCGGCGCTCCGTTGCGCTGCAGCTTGGAAAGCTTCTGAAGGCGAAAGTGCCCCTGAATTGGAAGACATGCTTCAAGCCTAGTGGCCGCGCGGCTACAGATTCTCCAGATCGGAAGCGGGAGTTGCGATGTCCGCTGTGGCCTCGGTTTCGGCCGCGACCTTGACTGCGCGCCGCTCACGCCTGCGGTCGTTCATCAGGCAGATACCAATGGCGGCGAAGAAGAGCGCCAGCATTGGAACGGCAAGGTAGAACATGCTCATCGCATCCGCCCCGGGCGCCGCCATGGCAGCGAACAGACAGACCAGGAAAATCGTGATGCGCCAACTTTTGACGAGCTGCTTGCCTTTGATAATGCCGGCCAGGTTCAAGCCCACCAAGATGACCGGGATCAGAAACGCGACACCGAAGGCAAGGAGGAGCCTGATGACGAAGGCCAGGTAGATGTCGGCGCTGATGAAGTTCGAGCCGCCGGCCGGAGTGAACTCCGTCAGCACCCGCACGGCGTTCGGAAGAACCAGCCAAGCGAGCAGGACACCGCCTACAAACAGCGGCACCGCGGCGGCAACGAAGGACAACGCGAGGCGCCGCTCCTTCTTGTGCAGTCCGGGAACGATGAAGGCCCAGAGCTGATAGATCCACACCGGGCTGGCGATGATAACGCCGAGGAAGATCGATACCTGGATCATGAGGTCGAACGAGCTGGCCACGCCGTCAAAGTTGAGCGCGGCCTGCCTGCCCTGCTGTTCGTTCAGGTCCTTGATCGGTTTGACCAATGCCGCTAAAAGGGGCTGGTAGGCGATGAAGCCGACAACGGTACCAAGGATGACCGCGATTGCGGACTTGAAAAGTCGGTTCTTGAGCTCCTTCAGATGGTCAAGGAGCGCCATCCGCCCTTCAGGATTCGATTTTCGACTTGTCACTTGCACCACTTGTCAAACGCGGTTGGGCGGAACGTCGGTTTCGCCAACGTTCCTGGCTTTCTGATCGGGGTGGCCAACGACCTTGCCCTCCACGGGCTCGGAGCTGTCGCTCGCGTCCGTGGCCCCGTCTTTCTTCATCTCCCGGACCTCGGACTTAAAAATACGCATCGACTGTCCAAGGCTACGTGCCATGGCGGGCAGCTTCGGTGCTGCGAAGAGCACGAGCGCCAATACGACGATGATGACAATATGCCAGCCTTCAAGCCTCATGGTGGGAAGTCCTTTCGTTGGAATACATCCTACGTCTAACTGAATTCGATGTCGTGCAGAGACTGGGGTTGGCCCCGTTCCGCTTTGCGCCGGACCCGCTTTTGCCGACGCGCTTCCTGGCGGGAGGCTTTGGCCGTCACGTAATCATGACGCATCTGTTCAGGCGAGGCAAAAATGGCCGCCCCGAATACGTTCGGCGACTTTTCGCCGTCGTTGTGAACGCTGCCGGAAAAGTGGGGGCGCCGGCCCAGCTGCTCTCCTGCCGCGCTGAGGTCGTGCATTGTCGCCATGAATTTCCGGAAGAGGCGTATGCCGAGCAGCACATAGCAGAGCAGGGACGTTGCAATCAGAGCGACCCACAGCAGGATCCAGGACCACCAAGGCATTTGAGTAGTCTAACCAGCCTTCATTGCTTGAGTTGGGAAAGTCGTACTGGGGCGATTAGTACCGGGGCAATGAGTACTGGGACAGGGCGGACGAAATCCATGCTGTGGCGGCGGCTGCCAGTTCGTCGGGCTGGAGGATCCGTGCGGCGCCGCCATGCTGGGCGACGAACATTGGCAGCCAGTCCACATTGCCGAAGCGGACTTCGGCGAGCAATCCGCCGTCGGGAAGGACCGCGGTCCTATCCGCATAGTAGTCGTCCGCCAATCCCGCGCCTTGCCTGGTCAGCTGGAGGACGACGACGGTGTCGTCGTCGTTCGGCGTGTATAGCTTTACAGGAACGCCTTCGCCGGCGTCGGCGGCGTAGGTCCTTGCTTTGCCGTTCTCTTCGATGTCCTCGATGCGGTCGAGGCGGAAGTTCCGCAAACCGGCTTTGCTATGGCAGTAGGCCTCGAAGTACCAGGTGTTGTCCAGCGAGTAGAGACGCAGCGGATCAACATCCCGTTCCGACACGGAATCGCGTTGCTGCGACAAATACCGCAATCGCAATTGCCTACCCGACTCGATGGCACGGGTAATCGTGGCGAACGAACCGACCTCGGCGGGCGCAAGCGGCGGAACGGCCACCGCTGCCGCCATACGTCCGGCCTCACCGGCCGCGGCCGTGAGCTTCAGCGTCACCGATTCCAAGGCCCGGCTTTGTTCATCCTCTGATAGTCCCGCCTGGGCTGGGAGTCCGCCAAGCGTCGCGAGCCCTGTCAGCAGGGCTTGCGCCTCGTCCACGCTGAAACGGACCGGCCGGTTAAGGTCCAGGTGCTCCCGGATGTAGACGTGGTCGTTTTCCCAGTCGATATCGAACAAGTCGTCGGGATATCCCTCGGGTCGACCCGAACAGATGAGGATCTTGAGGTCCTCAATCAATTCCTTGCGCGAAACGCCAAAGCGGTCGGCGATCTCCTGGATAGGAAGCCCTTGGTTATGGACCAGGAAAGGGACCAACTGGAGCATACGGTTCAACTGGTCCTCCGACGTTCGTTTACGACCGCCCCGGGACGCACCGGCCTCGGGAAACCGAACTTCGACGGCGGGCCGGGACGCGAATGCTGCGGCCGCCTCGAGTCGACGAATCACAGCATCCCGCAATTCGGCCGGAGCCTTCACGCGAATGTGCGGACCGTAGGAAGCCAATTCTTCGGCAAAAATTTCGCTGTCCCTGAACGGGACCGTGAGGCATTCCATCCCGCCCGGTCCAGGGTCGCTGACTGCGTCGCTGGCGGCGTCGCTGGCATTGCCCGGATTTGTCGTAGCCCTCTTGCGCAGGCCAAGCAAGCGTCCCTTCGAAACCTCAAGCTTGGCGTCCTGCAAGGGGAGCTCGCGGAGGCTGTCCAGCTCCGCCCGCGTGTCGAATTCCACCGGCAGCTCGCAATGCTCCTTGTTGTCGACCTGGACCTCGGTGGTCATTCGCGAGAGCCGGAAGAAGCGTTTGGCTTGCCGGTGCCGGTCATAGCCCACCAGATACCACTGGCCGAAGCGGCTGCCCAACCCCCAGGGTTCTACAAGGCGGCGCTCCTCGTTACCCGTGCTGGCTGCCCGATAGCCAAAGCTGACGGGGTGCCGGCCGTTCATCGCGGCGATGATGTCGTCGAACGCCTGGCCCGCCGGTTTGATGCGCGGCTGGACTCCCGCGGGAAGGTCTACGTCGGAGAGGTCACCCGAGGCTTGCAGCTTTCGTAGCGCACTGGCGGCGGCGGATCCGAGTGCTGCCCGCTCCCACAATTGGGCCGCCAGGAGCAACACGGTGCCTTCGGCGGGCGTCAATTTCACGTCCGGCAGCCTGTTGGATTCCTTGCCGATCCGGTAACGGGTGGACGAGGGATCGTCAGAACCCAGTCCCTTATCGGCGATGGTTTCAATTTCGAAGCCGAATTGGCGGAGATCGGCCTTGTCGCGTTCGAACATCCGTCCGAAGGCAACGTCACTGTCGCCTGCGTCGTGGTAGACCTTCTCCCGCAGGACGGCTCGGGAGAGTCCGTACTTGGTGTTCAAGAGGGCTATCAGCAGGTTCAGGAGTCGTTCGGTACGTGATGCGGACACGACTGCAACGTTACTAAACTCCAAGGTCAAAGGAAGAAGGGCACAAGACGGAGGGCGCGCCCGCAGCCGGTTTGCACCGGCGCTGGCGCGCCCTCCAGATGAAACCTATTGAAGCTAGCGGACTGCTACGAGGTCGACGACGAAGATCAATGCCTCATTGGGCTTAATGGCTCCGCCGGCGCCGCGGGATCCGTAAGCCAGCTCGGACGGGATCTCCAAGCGGCGGCGACCGCCGACCTTCATGCCAAGCAGTCCCTGGTCCCAGCCCTGAATGACCTGGCCAACGCCGACACGGAAGTCCAGCGGGGCGCCCCGGCCCCAGGATGCATCGAACTCTTCGCCTGTGGACCAGGCGACACCCACGTAATGCGTGGAAACGGTGTCTCCGGCCTTTGCTTCGGCGCCGTCACCAACGATCAGGTCGGTGATGACGAGTTCCGTGGGAACGTCGCCTTCCGGGAAGTCGATCTCGGGCTTGGTGCGGTCGTAATCACGTTGGCCGAATGACATGTGTACTCCTCGTTGATAGGAACAATCCAGTGGGGATTGCGGATCTTGACTGGTGGCGGCTATTGGACGCCGAGGATGTCAACGACGAACACGAGGTCGCCCTTGGCATCGCCCTGGCCGGCATCACCGTATGCCAGGTCCTTGGGGATCACCAGCAGGACGCGGGACCCCACAGTCTTGCCTGCCAGGCCCTGGGTCCAGCCTTTGATGACGCCGTTCAGGGCGAAGGTGGCTTTCTCGCCGCGGTCATAGCTTGAATCGAACTTCTTACCGCCGACCAGGTTGACCCCAACGTAGTTGACTGTGAGGGTGTCGGATTCCTTGACGACGGCTCCCTTGCCCTTGATGAGGTCCTGCGAGACAAGGCTTGTGGGCGCCTTCGCTCCATCAACGGAGATCTGTGGAATACCCTTGTCATCGACCTTGACGGTTGGAAGGCCCGCCGGAGGTGTCACGGTATCGCCTTCCGGCTTGTCGAGAACCTTCGGCGCGTCCTTGACGGACGTCACCTTGAAAACGACCAGCTGGGCGGAGGCGGCAGGAGTTTCGCCGGAGGCGGGCGTTCCGGGAACGGCGAACGCGATGTTGGCGCCAACCTTCGCGCCAACGAGTGCATTGTAGAGAATGGCGCTGTTGGACTTGAGTTGGTCGTTGAGGGCGACGGAGCTGGGACCCGAGGCAAACGTGTCCTCGAGGGTCTTGCCGTCCTTGCCGTCCACGGCGAGGTAGGCGATTTGGGCGACTTGGCCCGACTTCACCTTATCGCCAGTGCCGTCGCTCACCATCTTGATCGTGGGCTGGGTGACGTCGAGGGGCTTGGCGAAGTCGAGGCCGGGGGCCTTCTTATCGCCGTTGTCGGTAACCTTCAGGGAATCAAGCTTTGCGACCTCACCCGCGGACTGGCTTGTTGGCTCGGGAGCCGCCGCCGGAGCGCCGCCGCAGGCGGTGAGCAACAAAAGGCCGGGGATGAGAATTGTTAGGAGTCGTCGCACAAATGAACTTTCGTCGGGGCAAGGGGAGAACATGGCCAATGCAAAGCACGGCCGTGAACGTGGAGGCCCGCTGAAGGCCAACACCCAGAATAACGGGTGAAGCTGGGAGTCAGCTCATTGAGTCCAGAAGTGCGTCGACCCTCTCATCGACACTGCGGAACGGATCCTTGCACAAGATGGTCTGGTGGGCGCGATCGTTCAGTTTCAGATGGACCCAGTCGACGGTGTAGTCGCGCCCGAGTTCCTGGGCACGGCGCACGAAATCGCCACGAAGCTTCGCACGTGTGGTCTGCGGAGGCGCATCCACTGCGTCCTTGATGTCGGTGTCGGCAACCAGGCGGCGCGCTGCGCCCCGCCCCTGCAGCAGGAAGAAGAGCCCGCGCTTACGCGAAATGTCATGATACGTGAGGTCCAACTGCGCAATGCGCGGTGAGTCCAGCCCGATTCCGTGACGGCGCATGTATCCGTCCATCATCTTCTTCTTGATGGCCCAGTCAACTTCGGTGTCGATGCTGCTGGTGTCGCCGCTCTCGATCGCGTCGAGAGTCCGTTCCCACAGATCGAGGATGAGCGGCACGTGGGGGTTGTGGGCACCGTTGGACGCAACAAACGACGTTACCTTCGCGAGGTATTCACGTTGGATCTCCAAAGCCGTCAGCTGCCTGCCGTTGGCCAGCCGTACCAAGGCTTTGCCGCTGAGGTCGTGGGAAATCTCGCGGATGCTGCGGATCGGGTTTTCCATCCGCATGTCCCGCATGATCACCCCCGCCTCGATCATCCGCAGCAGCAGGTCCACCGTTCCAACCTTCAGCAAGGCCGTGGTCTCGGACATGTTGGAATCGCCGACGATCACATGGAGCCGCCGGAAGAATTCGGCGTCAGCATGGGGCTCGTCCCGCGTATTGATGATCGGACGGGACCTGGTGGTTGCCGAGGAAACGCCCTCCCAGATGTGGTCTGCCCTCTGCGAAAACGCGAAGGTGGCGCCGTGCGGAGTCTTTAGGACCTTTCCAGCGCCCGCGATCAGTTGCCGGGTAACCAGGAAGGGGATCAGGATCTCGGCGAGCCGGGAAAATTCGCCGCGCCGCGGAATCAAGTAGTTTTCGTGGCTCCCGTAGGAATTGCCGGCGGAGTCCGTGTTGTTCTTGAACAGGTAGACGGTCCCGTTGAATCCCTCCGCTGCAAGGCGTGCCTGTGCTTCGTCCACAAGGTCGTCAAGAATCAGTTCACCCGCGCGGTCATGGGAGATCAGTTGGGCGAGGTCGTCGCATTCCGCCGTCGCGTATTCCGGATGCGAGCCGACGTCCAGGTAGAGCCGCGAACCGTTGGTGAGGAAGACGTTGGAGGACCGTCCCCAGCTCACCACCTTGCGGAAGAGGTACCTCGCCACCTCCTCCGGAGCCAATGGACGCGAATCCGGGCTCGAGTACGAAATGCCAAACTCGGTTTCAATCCCGAAGATCCTTTTGTCCATTTCAGGCCTCCCCTGCCAATAATTGCGTGATCTCGTCCGCACGAAGCCGCCTGAAGGCCCGGCGTGAGCCGCGCGCGCTTTCCGGGCGCCGGTCCAGAACGGCCGCTTCGACGGCCGTTCCGGGCAGGGCGTCCACTTCCTTGTCAGTGGCCAGCGCCTTGACGGCCAGGCGCAGCGCCCCCGCGAGGTCGAGTTCAGCCTTCCAACCGCCGGCCACGGCCTCCGCAACTTGATCCGCCAGGCCTCCCATCACCACGAAACCTTTCTCGTCGGCAATGGAACCGTCGAAGGTCAGGCGGTAGAGATGGTCGTCTTCCTGGTTCCGGCCTACTTCCGCCACCGCTAGCTCCACTTCGAACGGCTTCTGCTCCGCTGTGAACACCGCACCCAGGCTTTGGGCGTAGACACTCGCCAAGCCGCGGGCTGTCACGTCCTCGCGGTCGTACGAGTAGCCGCGGATGTCGGCGTACCGGACGCCTGCCTGCCGCAGGCTCTCGAATTCGTTGTACTTGCCAACTGCGGCGAAGGCGATTTTGTCGTAGATCTCGCCGATCTTGTGCAGGGAGGGGGATGGGTTTTCCGCAACCAACGCGATGCCGTCGGCGCAACTGATCACGACGACGGAGCGACCGCGGGCGATGCCCTTCCGCGCGAAATCCGCGCGGTCCTTCATCAGCTGCTCAGGCGAAACGTAGAACTGTTGGGTCATCTCAGGCCTCCCGTCCGGCAACTTGGCGCGATTCAATGATGGAACCGGCGATTGCCGCCAATTCCCGTTCGGAAACACGGCGGGCTCCCGCCCTGTTCACCGTATAGATCACAGGCCATAGCTGTCGGACAGGATCGGGCCCACCCGTGGCGGAGTCGTCGTCGGCGGCGTCATAAAGCGCCTCCACAGCGACGGCGACCGCTTCCTCTTCCGTGAGGTTCGGCCGCCATAGCTTCTTCAGGGCCCCCCGGGCGAAAACGGAACCGGAGCCGACCGAGTGGTGCTCCAGTTCCTCGTAGCGCCCTCCGGTGACGTCGTAGGAAAACAGCCTTCCTACACCTGCCACCTCGTCGAATCCAGCGAACAGGGGTACCACCGCCAGGCCCTGCATGGCCATGGGAAGATTCCCGCGGATCATCGCACCGAGCCGGTTGGCCTTGCCGTCCAGGCTCAGCAAGGTTCCTTCGATCTTTTCGTAGTGTTCCAGCTCAACCTGGAACAGCCGCGTGATATCGATGGCCAGGCCGGCCGTCCCGGCGATGCCAAGCACGGAGAATTCGTCCGCCGGAAAGACCTTCTCGATATGGCGGCTTGCGATGACGTTGCCCATGGTCGCCCGACGGTCGCCTGCCATGAGGACCCCACCAGGGTAGCTGAGGGCGACGATCGTGGTGGCGTGCGGGGTTGCCGGGACCTGCCCGGCCGGTAGCGTTTGGGTGAACGGGAGGAGGTCTGGCCTGGAGCGTTGCAGATGCTCTGTGAACGAGGACGTGGCGTGGGTGGCCAGGTGGCCTGCTATTGGATCCTGCATTGCTGCGCTCCTTCGACTCTGACATCCGATACCCGGCGGCCTCACGCCGCGCGGGCCTGAATTGACTGGCGGCTGCTTACTGGCCGCCCTTTTGCACAAACGCCCGGACGAATTCCTCGGCATTGGATTCGAGGACTCCGTCGATTTCGTCAAGAAGGTCGTCCACGCCTTGTGTGGCGTCCGAGGCCTGTGCTTCCGGTGCTGCCGGCGGTGCCTCGGGGACGTCGACCTCTGTCTCGACGTCGCGCGACTGCGGTTGCTGCTGCTCCTGGGCTGCCATTTCCTTCTCCATTCTGTCCATCCCCTTCAATGGGGACTTCCTGTAATGCCATACTGCCACGGCCGGGGCTACCCCGCTGCGGTTTTGCGGACGCGTTTAAGCGGCTTTCTGCGAGAGGCTCCTCAAGCCGGCGGAGGCGGATTGATCCCCAGCAGTTCGCCTAGGAAAGCGCCTGCCGTGCTATGCCGTTGAAAGAGCAGACCCGTCAGCGCTTCGGTGCCCCGAAGCGGTTCGCGCGTCGGCACGCGCTGGAGTTTACCGATGCCCGGAACGTCGAAAATCACCGAATCCCAGCTGGCACCGACCACGTCCTTGCCGAAGGTGGAGACACACTTGCCCCGGAAGTACGCGCGGGTATCACGCGGCGGTTCGATGACGGCCCGGCTGATGTCGGCGTCGTCGACAATCCGATCCATGCGGTTCCGGGAAAGCAGCCGGTAATAGAGGCCCTTCTCCGGCCTGATGTCCGACCACTGCAGGTCGACCAGGCCGAGCCGCGCATCGTTCCATTGCAGTCCGTCGCGGTTCCGATAGCCGTCGAGCAGCGACATCTTGGCGAGCCATTCAACGGAGGATGCGGCAGCGGCTGGATTGTTCCCGAGGAGCCCCAACGTCGACTCCCAGCGTTCCAGGACGCCGCGGGTATGTCCGTCACCCGTGAAGGAATCCGAAACCCCGGTTTCCTGCGCGAGCTTTGCCGCCGCCTCGTAGTACATCCATTGGATGTCCAACGCGGTCACACGCCTGCCGTCCAAGAGCCGAAGCGTAGCCGTGAGCGAGGTGTCGTGGCTGACGGCTTGCAGGGACGCCACGGGTTCATGCACTTCGATCTTGGGGGCCTGTCCGGCTTCGATCAGGCTCAGCACCAGGGCCGTAGTGCCGAACTTCAAGTAGTTCGACACCTGGCTCAGGTTCGCGTCGCCGATGATTACGTGCAGCCGCCGGTATTTGTCGGCCGTTGCATGGGGCTCGTCGCGCGTATTGATGATCGGCCTGCGGATAGTGGTTTCCAAACCGACCTCGGCCTCGAAGAAGTCCGCCCGTTGGCTGATCTGGAAACCGGGAATCGCCCCGTCCTGGCCTTTCCCGAGCCGTCCCGCTCCGCAAGTAACCTGGCGCGTCACGAAGAACGGCGTGAGGCCGCGGACGATCTCCCCGAACGGTACGGCCCGCGGCATGAGGTAGTTCTCGTGGGAGCCGTAGGACACCGATTTGTTGTCGGTGTTGTTCTTATAAAGGTTGATTGCCGGCAGGTCGGGATCGGACGCGACCTTCCGAACCGTCGCAAGTGCAACCAAGTCCCCTGCCGCGTCCCAGACGACGGCGTCCCGCGGGTTGGTGACTTCGGGGCTCGAGTATTCGGGATGAGCGTGATCGACGTACAAGCGGGCCCCGTTGCCGAGGACCATGTTCATGAGCAGGGAACCCGACTCGTCGGAACCGTCCGCTTCGAGTTCCTGTCGTCCATACGCCAAAGCGACCGCCTCGGCGTCGAGCACTGGCGGCCTGTCCGTCAGCTGGCTGGGATCCGCGGAGCTTCGCTCTACGGTCCAGCCCCGGGCGTCGTGGAGGGGCTCTTCGTCCGTGTAGTCCCACCGTGTTTCGGCACCGCCAGCTGCCCGCTGCCGGGTTAATTGGGCGTAGGCCTGGATGATCCGCGCAGACATCATCGTGGCGTTCGCTCCTGGCGCGGACGGCGCATGGATGCCATATTCGGTTTCCGAACCCATGACCCGCATCGCCCCGCCGACGGGCAGCTTTTCCGACGGCGGGGTTTCCGGCCGGGCCGTCACAGGTATTGGCCGGTGTTGGGAGTCGTTTCGATCGACTTCCCGGGCTCCTGGCCAGCCTTGCCCTGGACGATGGTACGGATGTAGGTAATACGTTCGCCCTTCTTGCCCGAGATGCGTGCCCAGTCGTCCGGGTTGGTCGTGTTGGGCATGTCCTCGTGCTCGCGGAATTCGTCGACGACGGCGCGCAGCAGGTGATCGATCCGCAGGCCCTTCTGATGGGTCAGCAAGAGATCCTTGATGGCGTACTTCTTCGCCCGGTCCACCACGTTCTGCACGACAGCGCCGGAATTGAAGTCCTTGAAATACAACATCTCGGTGTCCCCGTTGGCATAGGTGACTTCGAGGAACTCATTCGACTTCTCGGTAGAGTACATGGCTTCGACCGTACGCTGGATCATCGCGTCCACCGTGGCCTGCACGTCGCCATGGTGCTCCGCCAGGTCCGTCGGGTGGAAAGGGAGGTCCGTGGTGATGTACTTCGCGAAAATGTCGGCTGCCGCCTCGGCGTCGGGACGCTGGATCTTGACCTTCACGTCCAGCCTGCCCGGGCGCAGGATCGCGGGGTCGATCATGTCCTCGCGGTTCGAGGCGCCGATCACGATCACATTGTCAAGGCGCTCCACGCCGTCGATCTCGCTGAGGAGCTGGGGAACAATGGTCGTTTCGACGTCGGAGGAGACCCCGGTGCCCCTGGTGCGGAACAAGGAGTCCATCTCGTCGAAGAACACCACCACGGGGCTGCCGTCCGAGGCCTTTTCCCGGGCACGGGCGAAAATCAGCCGGATGTGGCGCTCTGTCTCACCGACGTATTTGTCCAGGAGCTCCGGGCCCTTGATGTTGAGGAAGTAGCTCTTCAGGTCCACGTTGCCTGCCCGCTCGGCGGCGCGGGCGGCGAGGGAGTTGGCAACGGCTTTCGCGATCAGGGTCTTGCCGCACCCTGGAGGACCGTAAAGCAGGATGCCTTTCGGCGCCTTGAGTCCGTGCTCGCGGTAAAGGTCCGGGTGCAGGAACGGCAGTTCGACGGCGTCCCGGATCTGTTCGATCTGCGGACCAAGGCCACCGATGTCCTCGTAGGTGATGTCAGGGACTTCTTCGAGGACGAGGTTCTCGACCTCTGCGCGCGGAACTTTCTCCAAGGCGTAGCCCGTGCGCGAGTCGAGGGAGAGGGCATCGCCAACGCGCAGGTGTACCTTCTGCAATGCCCCCGAGAGCCTGACAACCCGTTCTTCATCAGCCCGGCCCACCACCAGGGCGCGGTCGGTCCCGAGCATCTCCTTGAGGGTCACGAGTTCCCCTGCGCGCTCGTAGCCCAGGCCGGTCACGACCAGCAGGGCTTCATTGAGCAGGACTTCCTGTCCCACGGCCAACTGGTTGATGTTGACCAGTGGGCTGACGCCGACCCGCATCTTTCGGCCGGCATTGAAAATGTCAACCGATTCTTCGGTGGCCGCTTGTCCTGTGCTGCCGGCCGTAGGAAGCCGCTTGGGATTGATTTGCAGGATGGTCCCGAAGCTGTAGGGGGGTTGGCCGTCCTGCTCGAGTGCACCTTTGAGGCGCAGGATTTCAGCTTTGGCCGTCTCCAGCATGTTCACTAGCTTGGTGTTGTTCTGCGTAGCAGCAGCCAGTTGACGGTCGATGTGGCGTAGCTTGTCGCGGAGGATGTTTATTTGGCGTTCCGCCACTGTCAGCTCGCCGGGTTCTTCCATCCCTCGGATGGCGGGCCCTCCGTGCTCGACTTTTCCTTCCGCTACAGCCTTGTTCGTTGGCTCCTCCGGCGTTGTCCGTCCGAAGTCGTTGTTCGACGTATCCACGAAGCATCAGCTCCTTCCGCTTTCTATAAATAGACCTTAGCCCTCAAAAGCGTTGTGAAACCGATGACATCCGGAATGCGGACCAGTTTGTAATCTTTGCTCAGTCGTTGGTTGGCGGTTCGTCCTTGACGTTGGTGCCGGCGATCGCATCGCGTGCCGCGCGGCGCAGTTTCTTGTCCGAAACCAACCTTTCCCCCACTGCCCCGGGAGTCCAGGCATTCAGGTCTTCTTCGCTGAATTCGGTCTTGGATGGGCGACGCTTCACGGAGATCCCGGTAACGCCGTCGGCGAGGCGCCGCGTCACGAGGAGGAAGCCTGTATGGGCGACCATGCGGTGGTCCGGACGCACGGCGAGGCCCTCGAGGTGCCAGCCACGAACCATCGATTCCCAAGCGTCAGGTTCGGTAAAGCGTCCGTCCGCCCGGATGGCTTCGGCCGTGCGGGAGAGTTGGGTCACAGTGGCGACGTAATTGATCCAGACACCGCCTGGTGCCAATACGGTGGCAACTGCGTCGAGGCATTCCCATGGGGCAAGCATGTCGAGGACGACGCGGTCCACGGAGCCGGGTTCTTCGCTGCGGACCACCTCCTCCTGGAAGTCGCCCAAGGAGATCCTCCAGGCCGGGTGCGGACCGCCGAAAATCGTTTCCACGTTGCCGCGGGCGATGTCGGCGAATTCTTCGCGCCGCTCGAAGGAGTGCAGGTAGCCGCCGTCGCCCACGGCACGCAGCAAGGAAATGGACAGCGCGCCCGAGCCCACACCGGCTTCCACGACGCGGGCGCCGGGGAAGATATCCGCCATAGTGACGATCTGTCCGGCATCTTTGGGATAGACGACGGCGGCGCCCCGGGGCATGGAGAGCACGAAGTCCGAAAGTAGCGGCCGAAGCGTTTGGTATTGCTGGCCGATGTTGTTGGAGACAACCGAGCCGTCCACTTTGCCGATGATCTCGTCATGGTTGAGGAAGCCGCGATGTGTGTGGAAGGCGCCCCCTTCTTCCAGCGTGATGGTGTTCATGCGGCCACGTTCATCCGTAAGTTGGACCCGCTCCCCCACGCGGAAAGGACCGCGCCGCCGGGCCGCGCCAGTCGGCTGGGAAGGGTTGGCGGCACCGGTGGCCGTGTGGTTGGCGACGGTTTCGCTGCTCATGGGTGTTTCCTCACTCGTGTACGGCTGGGCCGTCGATTATTGCTGCGTCGTGGCGCGAAGTAGTGTCCTGGTTAATTCAACGACCGGCAGGTAACTCTACCGGGAAAGATGCTAGGGGCGCCCGCTTCGTCGGGCTTCTTTACCTGTAATTGCAGTCACCACGGCCTGTTGCCTCAACAGGCCGGTCACCACGCCTGCCTCGTCCACCACCGCGTATTCGCCGCCGCTGAGTTGGGCGAGGTACTGGATCAACTCCTGGCCGCTGGAGGTGCTGGGCACGTAGGCGCCGTCCGCAAGTGGCGTGGATACGGCCGTGACAACCGTGGTGAATACCTGTTCGGCCGGAACCGCGGCGGTGGCGGCCGGATCGACGAGCCCCTGCGGCCTTCCATCGGGAGCGCAAATCACGACGGCGGGAACCCCGTGGGGCGCGAGGCGCAGTACATCGGCCACTGTCGAGGAGTTGGGAATACCGACGGCGGGTTCGGCCAGCGCCGCAGCGCTCACCAGATGGAGCCGGCTGCGGAGGGTGGCCTGGTTGATGGCACCGGACGCCCCCATCCACAGGAAGCTGCATACGAGGAACGTGATGAGCATGAGGCTGACGTCCGGGCCGTTACCGCTCAGCAAGGGCAGCGCGATGAACCATACGAGCAACACGACCACGATGGCCCTGCCCGCCCAGCCAGCTGCGACCGTGCCCTTCTCCTGGCTTCCCGTGGCTTTCCATACCGCGGACTCGACCAAGCGGCCCCCATCGAGGGGCAGGCCAGGGAGCACATTAAATATGCCAATCAGGAAGTTCGCCCACATGAGGATATTCGCGAGGGTTTCTGCAACCCCGCCGAGGACATCCGCCGACAACAACAGCCATGCGGCACCGGCAATGACGAAGTTGGCCGCCGGTCCGGCCAGGGCGACGACGACGGAACGGCCGGGCGACGCAATGAAGCTTTCAAACTGCGTGTGCCCGCCCCAGAGGTTCAGGACGATCTTTTCGGTGGGCCATTTGAAGGCCTTGGCGCTGAGGGCATGCGCGAGTTCGTGGACCAGCACGGACAGGGCGAGGAGCACGGCGTAGGCGAATGCGACGAAGTAGGCGCCAAGTCCCAACGAG
Source organism: bacterium RCC_150 (assembly GCA_041360635.1). Lineage (GTDB taxonomy): Bacteria > Actinomycetota > Actinomycetes > Actinomycetales > Micrococcaceae > Arthrobacter. Next base: position 43,921 of record JBFUPP010000021.1, read on the forward strand.
TGGTTCCGCATCAAAAGGGCTGGTCCATACACGATCACCGTGAAGGCGGCGATGATGAACCAGGAATAGGCAAGATAGACCGGGATGCCGGCGATACGGCCGAGCGGGATCCCTTCTTTCCTCCCGCCCGCGCTATGGCCACGGCTTCGGGGAATGCTCACTTAACTTGCCCTCCGGCGAGGGAAGCAAGGGGCGTCACGCCACCGACGCGGGCCGCCACGAGGGCTTCGAGATCGGCGACCCTCCTCCCGAGGAGGGAGGGCCACGTAGCCCGGCGGTCGTCGCCGGGAAGCGGCATTTGGTGCGGGATACCCACAGTGACCACGCCGGAGGCAAGGGCGGCGGCAACGCCGGGGATCGAGTCCTCCAACGCCACGCAGTTGTCGACCGTCACTTCGGTGTCGCTCATGCGAAGGCGTTCGACGGCGGTGAGATAGGCCTCCGGGTCGGGCTTTCCCCGGCTGACCATGTCCCCGGTGACCAGGAATTCAAAGTACGGCTTGGCGAGGTTCGCCACGACTTCGCGAGCCATTGGCCCCTCGGACATGGTGACGAGTGCGCACCTGATCCCGGCCTTGTGCAACTCATCGAGCAATTCCCTGGCGCCGGGCCGCCACGGCACCTCCACGCGGATCCGGTCGATGACCTGCGCGCTCAAAGTATCCACGATGTCCCGCTTGTCCATGTTCACGCCGGCCGCCTGGAGGATTCCCGCGGAGTGCATCAACGACTGGCCTACAAGCTGCATCGCTTGCTCGTGGGTCCAGATTCCGCCGAAAGACTCGACGAGGAACCGCTCTGCGGCTATCCAATAGGGCTCAGTGTCCACCAAGGTGCCATCCATGTCCCAGAGCACGGCTTTTACAAGGGGCTGGCTGGCTGAGGCATGCATGCCATCCAGTCTACGTGGAAGGGGCGGAGCCGATTGCCGTTCTACGCCCGGGGCGAAGTATCGCCACACGTTCCCCTTAACTCCATGCGAGGGTGGCGGACTTGGACGTAGGGTGAATGAATGAACAGTTTGGACGGAGCCCCTGACGGACAGGCCGACGCACCGGAGCCTGAGCGCCTTCTCCAGCCTGTACCCGAGGGCCAGCGGATCACCGTGATGCTTGCCGCCTTCGAAGGTTGGAATGACGCCGGCGAGGCAGCCAGTGATTCCTTGCATTACTTGAACAAGGTGTGGCAGGGAAAAAAGGTGGCGTCCGTCGATGCCGACGACTACTACGACTTCCAATTCACCCGGCCCACGGTGCGGCGGACTGCTGCAGGAACGCGCAAAGTGAAGTGGCCGTCCACGCGCCTCTACAAGGCGAGCGTCCCGGACAGCAATGTGGACGTCGTGTTCGTCCTCGGCACCGAGCCCTCCTATCGTTGGCGTGCCTACACTGCGGAGCTCCTGGTCCATGCCGAGGCGCTCAAGGTCGACTACGTCGTGCTGGTCGGCGCGCTCCTGGCCGATGTACCCCACAGCCGGCCCATCCCGGTGAGCACCACGTCTGACGACGCCGGATTGAGGCAGCGCTTGAACCTCGAGGCATCGCAATACGAGGGGCCAGTAGGGATCGTCGGCGTACTTGGCGAATTCGCCCTGCTCGCGGGGCTTCCCACGGTGTCCCTATGGGCTGCGGTGCCCCATTATGTGGCACAGCCCCCCTCCCCCAAGGCGCAACTGGCCATCCTCAACAAAATCGAGGACCTCCTCCAGCTACCCCTGGACACGCACGCCCTGAGCGAGGAGGCAGAGGCTTGGGAACGTGGCGTGGACGAACTTGCCACTGAAGATCCCGAAATCGCCGCGTACGTCCGGCAGCTGGAAGAAGCCAAGGACACGGCGGACCTCCCTGAAGCCACGGGCGAGTCGATCGCCCGGGAGTTCGAGCGCTACCTCAAGCGCCGGGGCAAGGACAAGCCGTAGGCAAACCGGCAATTAGAGTTCGACGCCGAGCAAAGCGTTGACGGCGTCGCTCACCAAAGCGGCGTCCAAGGGGCAGGATCGCCTGTCGTGGGACGCAGCCAACGCCGCCGCGGCCCATGCATCGACGGCGGCGATCGCCCCCGGCGCATCGAGGTCGTTGGCAAGTGCGGTCCGCATGCGTGCCAAGAGTGCGCTGGCCGTTCCCTCGGGAGCGGCTTCACACGCCGCGCGCCAGGTCTTGAGGCGTTCTTTTGCCTCTGCGAATCCTTCGTCGGTCCAGGACCAATCTGAGCGGTAGTGGTGGGCGAGGATCGCCAAGCGGATGGCAGCCGGTACTTCTCCCGCCGCCCGGAGCTTGGACACCAACACCAGGTTGCCTTTGGACTTGCTCATCTTCTCGCCGTCCAAGCCCACCATTCCGGCGTGTGCGTAGTGGCGGGCCAAGGGCACCCCGCTGAGGGAGTAGGCGTGTCCTGCCCCCATTTCGTGATGTGGAAAGACAAGGTCGGAGCCGCCGCCTTGGACGGTGAAGGGAGCGGGGAGGTATTTTTGGGCGATCACCGTACACTCGATGTGCCAGCCGGGCCGTCCGTCTCCCAGGCTTGCACCGGGCCAGTTGGGCTCGCCTTCGCGGGCCACCCGCCACAGCAAGGGATCAAGGGCGTTACGCTTGCCGGAACGGCCGGGGTCGCCGCCTCGTTCTGCGAAAAGCTCCAGCATTTCCACCTCGCCGAGTCCTGAAATGGCGCCCAGCGACCAGGCGTCCTGGCGGTCCGAGCGCTTGCCGGCCGCTTCGACGTCGTAATAGACGTCGCCGTCCGGCTCGCCGTCGGTCCCGTGCACTCGGTAGGCGAGTTCATCCGCAATTAGTTGCTCGATCGCCGGGACGATCATCGGAATGGCTTCGACGGCACCGACGTAGTGGTCCGGCGCCAGGACGTTCAGGGCAGACATGTCGGTCTGGAAAAGCTCAATCTGGCTCTCGGCCAGCTCGCGCCAGTCGACGCCGGTAGCCGTGGCACGTTCAAGGAGGGGATCGTCGATGTCTGTGACGTTCTGGACGTAGGAGACCCGCTGCCCCGCGTCCCTCCATACCCTGTTAAGGAGATCAAACGCGACATAGCTGGCCGCGTGGCCCATGTGGGTCGCATCGTAAGGAGTGATCCCGCAGACGTACATTGACTGCTCCCCGACGGGTTCAAGATCGACCAGCGCCCTGGCGGCAGTGTCGAACAGCCGGAGTCGGGGCGTGCTGCCGGGCAGTTCAGGTACAGGGCGGGAGGTCCACGATTTCACAGCCTCAACCATAGTGCTAGGCGCTGATGACATTGAAACCGAGGAGCACATAAAGGGCCAATCCGAGGAGGATCCGGTACCAGACGAAGGCGCGGTAACTGTGGGTCGAAATGAACTTGAGGAACCAGCCGATGATGACGAAGCCGACGACGAACGCTATGACTGTGGCGAGGGCCGTTTCCGGCAGGCCGAAGGGACCGCTGATCCCTTCCTTGGACAGGACTTTGTACAACTGGTAGAGGCCGCTTCCGAAAACCGCCGGAATGGCGAGCAGGAACGAATACCGCGCTGCAGCTTCACGCGTGTAACCCATGAGCAGGCCTGCCGTGATGGTGCCGCCCGAGCGGGAAACGCCGGGGATGAGTGCCATCGCCTGGGCCAGCCCGTAAAGGATGCCGTGCTTGTAGCTCAATTGGTCCAAGTCGCGCTCCTGCTTGCCTACGGCATCTGCCACCGCGAGGATCATGCCGAAGACAATGAGCATCGTGGCGACGATCCACATGCTCCGCAGCACGGATTCGATCTGGTCTTGGAAAAGCAGGCCAAGGATGATGATCGGTACGCTACCGATAATGACCAGCCAGCCCATGCGGGCATCGGGGTCGTCCCGGGATACCTTGCCGCGCAGGGAATTGAACCAGGAACAGACAATCCTTACGATGTCCCGCCAGAAAAAGACGATGACGGCGGTTTCCGTCCCCAATTGCGTTATGGCCGTGAAAGCAGCTCCCGGGTCCGCTGCGTTCGGCAGGAACGAGCCGACGATGCGCAGGTGTGCGCTCGAAGAAATGGGGAGGAATTCGGTAAGGCCCTGCACAAGGCCGAGGAAGGCTGCTTCGATCCAGTTCACGTGAATAGACCCTACGTCATGAACTACCGGAACTGGCCGTAAGCTTGCTGCTATGCAGCAGCGTTACGTCGGCAATAGCGGGTTTCGGGTGTCCAACCTCTCCCTTGGCACCATGTCTTGGCTGGAAGAAACGGACGAGCAGGACGCGCGTGAGTTGCTGCACACGTTCGTTGCCGCTGGCGGCACCACGATAGATACGGCCGCATCGTACGCGGGAGGCCAGGCCGAAGCCCTTCTCGGTTCAATGATTGGCGACGTCGTGGCGCGTTCGGAAGTAGTGGTCTCCACCAAGGCGGGCGTTTCGACCTCGAAGGGTCGCCGCCAGGTTGACGCCTCCCGGGGGGCCTTGCTGTCCACCCTCGACGCGAGCCTCGCCCGCCTCGGTACCGATTATGTCGATATCTGGTTCGCCAACACGTGGGACGGCAACGTCCCACTGGACGAAACACTGTCCGCGCTCGATCTTGCGCTCCGCACAGGCCGGGCGCGGTACGTGGGCATCTCCAACTACAACGGTTGGCAAACGGCCAAAGCGGCCGCGATCGCCGGCTTCACGATCGTGGCGAACCAGTCCGAATATTCGCTCCTGCACCGAAATGCGGAAGAGGAACTGGTACCCGCCATTGAGGACGCGGGATTGGGCCTTATGGCGTGGGCGCCTCTGGGCCGGGGTGTGTTGAGCGGGAAATACCGCGGCCAGATCCCAGCGGACTCCCGGGCAGCGGAAGGGCGGCTGGTCCCGTACGTCGAGAAGTACCTCGATGCCCGCGGCTCCCGGGTCGTCGAGGCCGTGGCCATGGCCGCCCGGGGCCTCGGCCGTTCGGCCGTGGACGTATCGCTGAGCTGGTTGTTGTCCCGGCCGGCGGTCTCAGCGGCAGTGGTAGGCGCGCGGAACGCCGTCCAGCTCAAGGAACTACTGGACGCACAACTCACTCCCCTGCCCAGCGAAATCGCGCGGGCACTCGAGGACGTTTCGTTGGTGGCCTAGCCGGGAGTACCGGCCCGTACTGATCGACTCCGCCTTATAGGACAGTCTTATTACCCGGGTCTTGCTGGTCGGCCCTATTGGTCAAGGATCTCCAGCTCGTCCTCGTCGAGGAGCTCGTTGTTGTCCTCGTCCTCGTCTTCCTCGTCGTCGTCGAACACCTGGAGTGGTGTGACTTCCGAGTAGGCCTCGTATAGTGAGTCCTCATACACCTCAAAGGCATCTGCGACAGCGAAAAAGGCTGCTTCCACAGCGGGATCGCCTTCGCCTCGGCGGGCGGAAGCGGCAATCAGGTGCTCTTCCAGGGCAGCTGTCAATGACTGAAGCGCGACACGCGGATCGATGCTCATGACTTCACGTTAGCCGGAAAAAGACGAAAATGGAGAGGGATGAGAGAACAATTTCTGAGCAGCTCGGTGGAACGCCAACGGGACTACGCAAGGCAATACGAGTACCTCGTATTGACGGTCAGCCCTGACGATTCGTTGCCCGAGGCGCGCCGAAGGCTGGTTGAACACTCCGAGTACGGCAAGTGGGAACTCGAGCGCAGCATCCTCTACATCGGCGGCGGACGGCGATTCTGGCTCCGGCGCAAGGTGCTCAACGTCCAGCGGACGGTCTAGCCGGCGCCCTCCGGGGACTCGCCGGGGTTCACATCTCGAGGGGCCCCAGCCAGGCGCTGGCAACGGTAGCGTGGGCCGATTCGTCGTTGGAAGGGTGGAATACCCCTGCCAGGACGTCACGGTACAGCCTTTCGAGCTCGGAGCCGCGGAAGTAGCTGGAACCCCCCGAGACCCGGATAGCGACATCGACTATGGTGCGGGCATTCTCTGTAGCGCGGACCTTGAGTCCGACGAACTTGGGGAACCACTGTGCGCCGTGGTCCACCAGTTCGTCCACGTCGCGCGCCACTGACGCCAGGTGCGGTTGGATCGCATCCATGGCCATTGCTGCCTCGGCAATCTTCCAGCGGATGTCCGGGTCCTGCGCGAAGCTTCGGCCGCCGTACTTGGCGGAGCTGCGGCGCCTGGCGGCCTGGACTGCCAAGGTGAATGCCCGTTCCGCGATGCCGGTATAGACGGCAGCAAGCAATGTTTCAAAGCAGGCGAAGATCGCGAAGACCAGCGGATCCTGGCTTGGACCGACGGGTAGTTTGCGGAAGATCCGGTCAGCAGGAATCAATGCTCCGTCCAGGACCGTAGTATTCGACTGGCTTGCACGCATGCCCAGCGTGTCCCAGTCGTCCAACGTCCTGTAGCCCGGCTCGTTTCCTTGGATGAAGCCGAAAACCAGCTCACCTTCGCCATCGCGGGCCGTGGTGTCCTTGCCAAAGATCCCCAGGCGGGTCCAGCCCGGTGAAAGGCTTGTGAAGATCTTCCTGCCTGTGAACGCGTAGCCGCCGGCTTCCTTGGGTTCGGCCGTCGTGCCCGAGTCGAAGAGCATGGAGTCATTGCCCGCTTCGGAAATGCCAAAGGCGAAGATCTCGCCTTGGCCGGCTTCCTTGAGGACGAAGCGAAGCGAATCATCACCACGCCCGGCAAGAACGCGGGCGACGCCGGTCCACACGAGGTGCATGTTGATCGCCAGGGCGGTGGCCGGGGCCGCTGTCGCCAGCCTGCGCTGCAAGCCGGCGACCGCTTCGAGCCCGAGTCCAAGTCCGCCGTCGGACTCCGGAACGAAAATCTTCAGGTAACCGGCCGCGGCGAGCTCCGCGAGGTCTTCATGGAAGAACGAGTTTTCCTGGTCATAGCCTGCAGCACGGCTACGCATGCGCTCCAGCAGCTCATCCGGCAGGATCTCCTCGGGAGTCAACGGATGCTCCCTAGTAGTTGCTCAACAGGGTGTTCAGTACCCGAGTACCGAACTGGAGCGACTCGGCAGGGACCCGTTCATCGACGCCGTGGAACATTCCCGTGAAGTCCAGTTCCTCCGGAAGCATCAGCGGCGCGAAACCGTAACCCGCGATGCCGATCTTGCTAAGGGACTTGTTGTCGGTTCCGCCGGACAAGGTGTAAGGCAGGACCTTGGCACCCGGGTCCTCACTGTGCAGGGCGTCGATCATCGCATCCACGAGGTTCCCGGCGAACGGCACTTCGAGGGATACGTCTTTGTTGACGTAGCTGATGTCCACTCCTTCCCCGGCAAGTTGCCTGATGGTCTGGAACACTTGCTCTTGCTGGCCAGGGAGGGTCCGGCAGTCCACCAAGGCTTCTGCGGACTCGGGGATGACGTTGTGCTTGTAGCCCGAGCGAAGCAGCGTCGGGTTCGACGTGTTCTGCAGCGTCGCTCCCACGAAGCGGGCCACGGTCCCGAGTTCTTTGAGCAACGTTTCGGGGTTGTCGGGATCGAATTCGACGCCGGTCAGTTCGGTGACGCCATCAAGGAACTGACGGGTGGTAGGGGTCAGCTCGACGGGCCATCTATACTCGCCAATACGCGTCACGGCCGCGGCCAAGCGCGTAATGGCGTTGTCCGTGTTGATCTGGGAGCCGTGGCCGGCGCGGCCATGGGCGACCAGCCGGAGCCATGAGAGGCCCTTTTCCGCGGTCTGAAGCAAATAGGTGCGTTGGCCGCCGATGGTCGCAGAGAAGCCACCCACTTCGGAGATCGCTTCCGTCGCGCCGTCGAACAACTCGCGGCGGTGCTCGACGGCGTACCGGGCACCGTAGTCGCCTCCGGCTTCTTCGTCGGCGAAGAACGCAAAAATGATGTCTCGCTTGGGTTTGCGTCCCGTCCGGGCGAAGTCACGCATGACCGAAAGGATCATCGCATCCATGTCCTTCATGTCGACCGCACCGCGACCCCAGATGAGGCCGTCTTGGAGCTCGCCGCTGAAGGGGTCCACGGACCACTGATCCTTGAGCGCTGGAACAACGTCAAGATGGCCGTGGACAACGAGGGCGTCGGCGGAGGGGTTCTCTCCAGCCATGCGCGTGACGACGCTTGCGCGGCCAGGCGCGGATTCGAAAATCTCCGCTTCCAGGCCAACCTCACTGATCAACCCGGCGGTGTACTCGGCCGCCTTGCGTTCACCAGGACCGGAACCGTCACCGAAATTGGAGCTGTCGATCCGAATGAGGTCCTGGCAGATCCGAACTACTTCGTCCTCGGGCCGGATGTCAGTCATGGAACTCTCCTTGATGGCGTGGATTGATGTATCTGGTGTTCGGACGCCATGTTGCCTGCCTCCCGACACACTCCCTCAGCCTACCCACGGGACGGGCTTTAACCGCGCGTTTTACGGCGATTTGGCAGGCGCCGTCCCACCCCTATTGCAGGCTTCGGGACGTCCTCCTGCACCGATTTTTTTATTTCCCGGAATCCGTGTTAGAGTTTTTCTCGCTGCTTCGGAGGAAAGAGAAGCGCTGACAAGCGCAGAACGGTCCTCTGAACACCACCTGCGCGGGTGGCGGAATGGCAGACGCGCTAGCTTGAGGTGCTAGTCCTCGAAAGGGGGTGGGGGTTCAAGTCCCCCTCCGCGCACAAATGAAAGGCCCGGAATCATTTGATTCCGGGCCTTTCATGTTTGTAATTGAATTCGCGGTTCCTGCAATTTTATGATCCGGGCTCATTCTTGAGCCCTCATTGTTAAATTGATCACACGAGTAATTGTATTTGGGCAATTCGCCGGTTGCTGGACAGCCCCGTCAGAGTGCTGACACCGACCCACTGAAGTGTTTCCTCCCGCTCCGCGGGTTCCACGCGACGTAGTCCGAACGTTCCCAGGATCCCGCTGCCGACTGTGCCGTGCGGACTTCCAAGGCAACGTTGGCGGGGAGGAAGACGGGCGCCTCGAACGCAACATCCCAGCGGAAGGCCTCAGACTTGGTTGGGCCGACATCCGCCAGTGCCCGCGAGGCAAGGTACATCACATGGGCAATCGATCGTTTCAAGCCAAGTGCCTTCGCCGACAGCACACTGAGGTGGATGGGGTTGAAATCCCCGGATACTGCGGCATACAGGCGGCCGGTATCCACGCCCAGGTGCCAAACGGCAGTCGGGTCCGGCGCCCTGAAGGCCGCAGGGGTGGTCCCGGAACCTGGCTTGTCGATGCCTGGTAGAAAAACACCCTTGGCCAAATAGCTCGAAACGCCGCGCCACAGTAGTTCCCGACTGCCGTTCGGGCGCACTTCGCCGACGACGTCGAACTGGGTCCCGACCCTGTGGCCGCGCATGTTTTCGGTCCAGCAGCAAATGTCCAGTAGTTCCGTGAAGTGCACGGGCCTCAGCTGCTCCACGTGGTTCTCCAGATGGATCAGGCCCAGGAGCGGCAGCGGAAAGTCATCCCTGTTCAGCACGCTCATGGCAACGGGAAAGGCGAGGGCATGGATAAAACCTGCTGGCAGGACATCGCTGGCGTTCTCACCGAGAAGATGCTGATAGGCCGTGAGGTTCCCGACGTCGGCCCGCACCCCCCGCACCTCGTGGCTCCCCTGCGGCAGGACGTGATGAGGCTGGGAACCCAGAACCCTCCTTCGGGCCGCCGTCGCCGCAGCATTGACATAGAGCTTCGAGAGGGAGGGCAACTCCGCGAGGACGAGCGATTGTTCGGGCATCATGCCCCGACCAGGTTTTGTCCGCAAACCCTGAGTACCTCTCCCGTGATCCCGCCTGCCGCGTCCGAAGCGAGGAAGGCGATGGCCTCCGCAACATCCTCCGGATGGCCGCCCTGTTGCAGGGAATTCAAGCGGCGGGCGACCTCGCGCGTCGCGAACGGTATATGGGCCGTCATTTCGGTTTCGATGAAGCCCGGCGCCACGGCGTTGATGGTTCCGCCGATTTCCGCCAGCAGGGGCGCCGTTGCCCGGACCATCCCGATGACGCCGCCCTTGGACGCCGCGTAGTTGGTCTGACCGCGGTTGCCGGCAATGCCGCTAGTCGAGGCCACCGATACGATCCGAAGCGCCTTTCCGTGCGATTGGGCCCCCAGCAGCGCCTCGTTGATCCGAAGTTGGGATGCGATGTTCACGCCGATGACGGAATTCCAGCGGGCCTCGTCCATATTTGCCAGCAGCTTGTCCCGCGTAATTCCCGCGTTGTGGACGAAGATGTCGAGACTCCCATGCCTTTCGTTTGCGTGTTCGATGATCCGCTCACCTGCATTCACAGCTGTGATGTCGACTTGCATGGCTGTGCCGTGAACCTCGTTCGCGACCGCCGCAAGGTGGTCGCCCGCCGCCGGGACGTCCACCAGGACAAGTGTTGCGCCGTCGCGGTGCAGGGTGCGCGCAATCGCGGCTCCGATGCCCCTCGCCGCGCCGGTGACGACTGCCACCTTCCCCGTGAGGGATTTGTCGATGTCGTCGGGCAGTTCGCCTTTGGCTGACGTGACAGTAAGGAACTGTCCGTCCACGAACGCAGAACGGGCCGATAGGAAGAAGCGCAGCGCACCGAGGGTGCTTGGACTCATTGCTTGCGCGCCGTCCCCAAGGAGGATGCCGTTGCCGGTGGCGCCCGCCCTGAGTTCCTTCGCCAGCGAGCGCAACAATCCCTCGATGCCTTGGCGCGCGGCAGCCAAGGCGGGATCCTTCGCGGCCGAAGCAGCGCGGGAAATAGTGACGACCCGCGCGCCCGGGGCAAGATCGCGGACGGACCGCGCCGCGGTCAAGACCGGACCGGCTAGCTCTTCGGGATGCCCGACGTCGTCAAGCACCAACAGGATCGCGCCAAGTTTCTCCTTGGGCAAAGCGTTGCGACGCACGTCCAGGCCCCAGTCCACGAGGACGGCGGCGACTTGCTCCGCGCCGATCGGCGTGTGGCCGCCGTTTCTGTTCCCGCTGTTTCCGCTGTTTCCGCCGTTTCCAAAGTGCCCGCTGCCGAGCACGAGGACCGGCCCCGGAACGAGCGGCTCCCCGGCCTTGTACCGTCGAAGCATGGCAGGGCGAGGCAGCCCCAGTTTCCCGGCAAGGTCCTTTCCGATTCCATGGCTGACGAGCTGCATGTATTTGTCGGTCATGCCGGATTACCGACCTTCGGGAGCGACGTAGGCTTCGAGGATCGCGGCGACGCCTTGGCCACCCGCGGCGCAGACAGAAATGAGGCCGCGCGCAGGACGGCCCGCCACCGGACCATGCTCGTGCAGCATCTTGGCGAGGGTAGCGACAATCCGTCCACCCGTAGCTGCGAACGGATGACCCGCGGCCAGGGACGAACCGTTCACATTGAGCTTTGAGCGGTCGATCTTGCCGAGGGCGCCGTCAAGTCCCAAACGGGCACGGCCGAAGTCCTCATCTTCCCAGGCAGCAAGCGTACTAAGGACCGTGCCCGCGAACGCTTCATGGATCTCGAAGAAATCGATGTCCTCGAAGGACAAGCCATTGCGGGCCAGGAGCCGGGGGACCGCGAAGACAGGCGCCATCAGGAGCCCGTCCTTTCCGTGCACGAAGTCCACCGCGGCCGCCTCGCCATCCACGACGACAGCGAGTTTCGGCAAGCCCCTCGCATCGGCCCACTCCTGCGTGCCGAGGAGCACCGTGGAAGCGCCATCGGTCAGGGGTGTGGAGTTCCCCGCGGTCATGGTAGCCTCCGCGCCAAGGTTCCTTCCGAACACGGGCTTGAGCGTGGCCAGCTTCTCCATGGATGTGTCCGGACGAAGATTCGAATCGCGGTTCAGTCCCCTGTAAGGCGTGACAAGGTCATCAAAGAAGCCGCGCTCATATGCGGCGGCGAGATTGTGGTGGCTGTTGAAGGCGACCTCGTCCTGGGCTTCCCGGGAAACCTTCCACTGTGCCGTCGTCAGTGCCTGGTGCTCACCCATCGAAAGGCCTGTCCGTGGCTCTCCTGTGTTCGGGGCATCGGGCGCAAGGTCTTTTGGACGAAGGCGGGAAAGGACCTTGAGCTTGTCCGGCAAGGACTTCGCCCGATTGAGGTCCAGCAGGATTTCCCTAAGGCCTTCGCTTACTGCGATAGGGGCATCGGATGCTGAATCGACACCGCCTGCGATCGCGGAGTCGATCTGGCCGAGCTTGATCTTGTTGGCTAGCCCAAGGACAGTTTCCAAGCCGGTCGCACATGCTTGCTGCAGGTCATAGGCGGGGGTCTCCGGCGAAAGCGCGGATCCAAGGACCGCTTCCCGGGTCAGGTTGAAATCCCGGGAATGCTTCAGGACTGCTCCCGCCGCCACTTCGCCGATCCGCTCGTCCTGTAGCCCGAAACGTGCGATTAGCCCGTCCAGCGCCGCCGTCAACATGTCCTGGTTTGAAGACTTTGTGTACGCCCCGCCGGTGCGGGCGAACGGGATCCTGTTACCTCCGACGACCACTGCCCTGCGGAGTGTCCCCTGGGCTCCCTGCGTTTCCCATCCTGCGCTCGCGGACTCTGCTGCTTCAGACATGCGGTTCTCCTTCTGCTCGGTGCGGGTTACTGATACCCAGCGTACCTGATACGCTGGGTATCGTGAACATCCCCGCCCTGCCGCCCGCCGTCGTACCCGCTGTAGACGGGCGCGCCGCCCGCTGGCAGAACCACCGTGAGGAACGGCGCGCCGAGCTCATCAAGGCGGCACGGAAGGCGGTCCACTCGCTCGGCAGCGACGCCTCAATGGAGGAAATCGCGGCGGCCGCGGGGACCTCAAAGTCGGTGTATTACAGGTATTTCGGCGATAAGGCAGGCTTGCAGCAAGCGATGGGCGAAGTTGTGCTGGGCCAGATGCAACGGCGTATGAAGGAAGCAGCAGAAAGCGCCCAGACCCCCCGTGAAGGCCTTCTTGCCATGGTTTCGGCCTATCTGCAGATGGCGGAATCAAGCCCCAACGTCTATGCCTTCATTACGCGGCTCTCGCAAGCGGATCCCTCCGCGCAGGACGCCATCGCCGCATCAGGTGCGCTGGGACATTTCTTCGAATCCGTCAGCGCAATGATCGCCCGCCCGATGCGGGAACACCTCGGAGCGGAAAAATCAGCGCTGATCGACTATTGGCCCACTGCGGCGATCGGGCTCGTGCGCAACGCGGGAGAAATGTGGCTCGGCAGCCCCGACTCCCCCGCTAAGCCCGACCAAGCGACCATGGCCGCAAGCATCACGGATTGGCTCTGTGTGGGCATTGCCCCGGAACTCAGGGCCACCTCGCCGCAAAACCAACCCCGTCCCAAAACCAGCAATGACCGGTCAGTTAGTCGGAACCAAAGAAGGAATCAGCATGACTGAAGTAGTGGACCGCACCTCCTCCAACAACCCGGCACCGGCAACCGCCGCCATAAGCGCCCAGGACCCGGCGGCCACGCCGACAGTAGATGTTGAAGCGATTGGCGAGCTGCTACTCGGCAAGTGGGCCGAGGTCCGCCGTACCGCGCGGCAACTGGCGGGCCGAGCCGAAACCCACAAGATCGAAGGCCTCAGCCACACAGAGCATCGCAAGCGGGTGTTCGGGCAGTTGAAATACCTGGTGGACAACAACGCAGTGCACCGTGCCTTCCCCGCACGCCTCGGCGGTTCCGACGATCACGGGGGCAATATCGCCGGCTTCGAGGAGCTCGTCACCGCCGACCCCTCCCTGCAAATAAAGGCCGGCGTCCAGTGGGGCCTCTTCGGCTCGGCCGTCATGCACCTAGGCACCGAAGAGCACCACGAGACATGGTTGCCAGGAATCATGAGCCTGGAGATCCCCGGCTGCTTCGCGATGACTGAAACAGGCCACGGCTCCGATGTCGCCAGCATCGCGACCACCGCGACGTATGACGAAACCACGGAGGAATTCGTCATCAACACACCCTTCCGGGCAGCGTGGAAGGACTACATCGGCAACGCCGCGGTCGACGGACTGGCCGCCGTCGTCTTCGCCCAATTGGTGACCCGCAATGTCAACCATGGCGTCCACGCGTTCTACGTACAACTGCGGGACCCGGAGACGAAAGAATTTCTGCCGGGCGTGGGCGGCGAGGACGACGGCATCAAGGGCGGACTCAACGGCATCGACAACGGCCGCCTCCATTTCAGCAACGTCAGGATCCCCCGCAGCAACCTGCTCAACCGGTACGGCGACGTCTCCCCCGCCGGTGAATACACGTCCCCCATCGCCAGCCCCGGGCGCCGCTTCTTCACGATGCTCGGCACCCTCGTGCAAGGCCGGGTGTCCCTTGACGGCGCAGCTGTCGCGGCCAGCAAAGTCGCACTGGCAACAGCGATCCGGTACGCCACAGAGCGCCGCCAATTCAACGCCTCCTCCTCCACGGAAGAGGAAGTCCTCCTGGACTACCAGCGGCACCAGCGCCGGCTGCTCACCCGGCTTGCCACAACCTATGCCGCCAGCTTCGCGCACGAGCAACTGCTCGAAAAGTTCGACGACGTGTTCTCCGGCAAGCACCATACGGATGCGGACCGCCAGGACCTTGAGACCCTTGCCGCGGCGCTGAAGCCAATGAGCACGTGGCACGCCCTGGATACCCTGCAGGAATGCCGGGAGGCCTGCGGCGGGGCTGGGTTCCTTATCGAGAACCGCTTCGCTTCGCTCCGCGCAGATCTTGACGTCTATGCCACCTTCGAAGGCGATAACACAGTGCTCCTGCAGCTTGTGGCAAAACGCCTGCTCGCCGATTTCGCCAAGGAGTTCCGGAACGTCGGTTTCGGCGTCCTGGCGAGATTCGTCGCGAGCCAGGCAGCCGGCGTCGCGATCCATAGGACCGGACTTCGTCAAGTGGCGCAGTTCGTCGCCGACACCGGCTCGGTACAAAAGGCGGCCTTGGCGCTCCGTGACGAAGAGGGCCAGCGGACCCTGCTCACTGACAGGGTCCAATCCATGGTGGCGGAAGTGGGTTCCGCCCTCAAGGGTGCCAAAAAGCTCCCACAGCATCAAGCGGCGGCACTATTCAACCAGCACCAGGACGATTTGATCGACGCCGCCCAAGCACACGCGGAGCTCCTACAGTGGGAAGCGTTCACGGATGCCCTTCGGAAGATCGAAGATCCGGGGACCCTGCAAGTCCTGACATGGCTCCGTGACCTGTTCGGGCTCTCGCTCATCGAAAAACACTTGTCGTGGTACCTCATGAACGGGCGTCTTTCGATGCAACGCGGACGGACCGTGGGCGCCTACATCAACCGGCTCCTGGGCAAGATCCGCCCTTACGCCCTGGACCTCGTGGATTCCTTCGGATATGGCCCTGAGCACCTCCGTGCTGCGATCGCCACGGGATCAGAGAAGAGCCACCAGGACGAAGCGCGCGAATACTTCCAAGCGCAACGACCCGGCGGCTCATGAGTACAGCTGGCTCGTGAGGTACACCTGGCTCCAGAGCCAGCATGCGGTCAGTTGTTGTCGCCGTCAGCTGCTATGGCGACAACAACTGCTTCTGCTAATCCCTTGCACTCCCGAGGACCGAACGGTACACCTCGAGCGTCGTCTCCGTGATCGATTCCCAGGAGAAGCGCTCCTCGGCCCGCATGCGGCCCGCGGCGCCCATGGCCTTCGCACCAGCAGGATCCGACACGACCTCGTTGAGCGCGGCGGCGAAATCCGCAACGAACTTTTCCGGGTCAAGCGGTGTTCCGGTGCCGTCCGTAACCTGCTCAAGCTCGACGAGCAGGCCCGTTTCGCCGTGCTGGACGACTTCCGGGATGCCGCCCGTAGCACTCGCCACGACGGCCGCGCCACAGGCCATGGCCTCAAGGTTCACGATGCCGAGGGGTTCGTAGATGGACGGACACGCAAATGCAGTGGCATGGCTGAGGACCTGGATGAGTTCATGGCGGGGCAACATGCGTTCGATCAAGATGACGCCCTCGCGCTTGCTCTGCAGGTCCTCGATCAGGCGCGCGGTTTCAGCGGCTAGTTCGGGAGTGTCGGCCGCGCCAAGGCATAGCACCAACTGAACGTCCGCCGGCAGGCTGGAGGCGGCCCGCAGGAGGTACGGAACACCCTTTTGGCGGGTATTGCGGCCAACAAAGACCACGCTGGGCTTATCGGGATCGATACCAAGGGCACGGACAGCGTCTTCGCCCTCGTCCCGCTGCCACATTTTCACGTCGATGCCGTTGTGGACGACCCGGACCTTGGCGGGATCGACGTCGGGGTAGCTGCGCAGGATGTCCTTCCGCATGCCGTCCGACACAGCGATGATGGCCGCGGCGGCCTCGTAGGCGGTCTTTTCAACCCACGACGACAAGGCGTACCCCCCACCCAATTGCTCTGCCTTCCACGGACGGAGCGGTTCAAGGCTATGGGCGCTCAACACGTGGGGTATGCCGTGGAGCAGCGACGCCAGATGGCCGGCCATGTTGGCATACCAGGTGTGGGAATGGACGAGGTCCGCTCCGGCGATATCCGGCACGATCCGCAAATCGACTCCAAGGGTCTGGATCGCGGCGTTGGCCGCGCCCAGGTCTTCAGGAGTGGAATACGACGTCACCGATGCCCCGTGGAAGTCTGCATCCCGGGGCGCGCCAAAGGCGCGCACCTGCAGATCCACGTGCTTCGCCAGGACGCGGCTGAGCTCGGCAACATGCACACCGGCCCCGCCATAGATTTCGGGTGGAAACTCTTTAGTCACAATGTCTACGCGCACGTTACCTAACGTAGTCGTTCCGGAGTATGTGTTCTAGTGTGAAAGGGTCCGGCAACCCGGGCTTTTTCGGGGGCTACAAAGACGTACAGGGAGAGCAACGACCATGGCGTTGAAAAAAGTATTGGCAATTGTGTTGGCTGGCGGCGAAGGAAACCGTCTCATGCCATTGACGGCAGACAGGGCCAAACCTGCTGTGCCGTTCGCTGGGAGTTATCGACTGATCGATTTCGCTCTGTCGAATTTGGTTAATTCCGGCTACCTGCAGATCGTGGTGCTAACCCAATACAAATCGCATAGCCTGGACCGCCACATCTCCGAGACGTGGCGGATGTCCACCCAGCTCGGCAACTATGTAGCCTCCGTGCCGGCGCAGCAGCGGGTGGGCAAGAGCTGGTTCCTCGGCAGCGCCAACGCCATCTACCAATCCTTGAACCTGATCCACGACGCCAATCCGGACATCGTGGTGGTGGTCGGTGCCGACCACGTCTACCGCATGGACTTCCAGCAAATGGTTGATCAGCACGTGGCCAGTGGAGCGAAAGCCACCGTCGCCGCCGTGCGCCAACCGCTGAACATGGCAAATCAATTCGGCGTTATCGAAGTTGACAAGAACGACCCCCAGAAGATTTCGGCGTTCGTGGAGAAACCCGCTGAAACCGAGGGCCTGGCCGCGGATCCCACCCAATTCCTGGCATCGATGGGAAACTACGTGTTCGACGCCGATGCACTCGTCGAAGCCCTGCGGGTCGACGCCGAGCGCTTGGACACCAAACACGACATGGGCGGCGACATCATCCCCTACTTCGTCGGCCAGGGCGAAGCGGGCGTCTATGACTTTACGCTCAACGACATCCCCGGTTCGACAGAACGCGACCGCACCTACTGGCGCGACGTCGGCACCATCGACTCCTTCTTCGACGCCCACATGGACCTCATTTCGCCCGTGCCGGTGTTCAACCTCTACAACTCCGAGTGGCCCATCTATACCCGGCAGAGCATTTCCCCGCCAGCGAAATTCGTCCGGGGCGACAACAACACCATCGGCACGGCACTGGACTCCATCGTGGCCAGCGGCGTCGTCGTTTCGGGCGCTGTCGTGGAAGGTTCCGTCCTCTCCAACGACGTCTATGTCGGGCCGGCCAGCCGGATCCAGGACTCGGTGCTGATGGACAAGGTACGCATTGGCGAAGGGGCAGTGGTCAAGCGGGCGATCGTGGACAAGAACGTCAAGATTCCCGCTGGCGCCACGGTAGGACTGGATGCTGACCTCGACCGCGCCCGCGGCTTCAAGGTGACCGAATCCGGAATCACCGTCCTTTCGAAGGGCCAGGTGGTACCCGAACCGGACGCTGCCGAGCTCGCCCTTGCCGCCGAATTCCGGCGCTCCATCCCGGAGGCGGTCAAGGCGGCCACGGAACACTTCCCCGACCTCAGGGACTCCGCCGAGAAGGTCACGAAAATCCAGGCCTCATCCGTGGAGGTCTGATTCCGCGCTAATGCGGACAAACGGGGAGCGTTAGCCTCCGGGGCAACGGCAGACACTGGCCGCCGTCGCCCCGGAGGCTTTGTTGTATGCGAGCCTGTAAAATTGGCCCAATGAGCTCCGCCGATTTGACGCCCGAAGAGATCGAGGCTTGCCTCAAGGTCTTGAACACGATCCACTCCTATGACGAGGAGCACCCGGACTACGTCGCCGTCCGTCGTGCCACCGGAAAGATGTTCAAAGCGGTCAAGCGGCACCGCCGGGTCACTAAGCGGGATGAGATTGCCGAAGCGGACCGCGCCGTCATTGCGCTGACCGCCACAGCCGCCCCGGACAGGATCGACGACGAGACGCGCGGCAACAAGCTTTCCACCTCGGCCACCGGAGAAATCGCTGGCCACCTGATACGCTCCCGGCCCTGCTACATCTGCAAGCAGCACTACACGCAGGTGGACGCGTTCTACCACCAGTTGTGCCCCGAGTGCGCTGCCTTCAGCCACAGCAAGCGCGACGCCCGGACGGACCTGGGCGGCCGCCGCGCATTGCTCACCGGTGGACGCGCAAAGATCGGCATGTATATCGCGTTGAGGCTCCTCCGCGACGGTGCCCACACCACGATCACGACCCGTTTCCCCAAGGACGCCGCGCGTCGCTTTGCAGCCATGGAGGACAGTGCAGACTGGCTGCATCGCCTGAGGATCGTTGGAATCGACCTTCGCGACCCCTCGCAGGTCATGGCGCTTACGGATTCCCTCAACGACGCCGGCCCGTTGGACATCATCATCAACAATGCGGCACAGACCGTCCGGCGCTCCGGGAACGCGTACAAGCCCCTCGTCGACGCTGAGGACGAACCGTTGCCACGAGCACTCCAGGCTGCAAACGGCGGTCCGGAGCTTGTGACCTTCGGCCATGCCCATGACAAGCACCCCCTGGCGATTACCCACAGCGTCACCGAACACCCCGTGCTCGCTGGCGACGCCATCACGTCGTTGGCATTGTCCACGGGCTCTGCGTCGCTGGAGCGGATCGCATCCGGAACCGCGATCGACGCAGGGGGCCTGGTTCCGGACCTCGCGACCATCAATAGCTGGACCCAGGTAGTCGACGAAGTAGATCCGCTCGAGATGCTCGAAGTCCAGCTATGCAACGTCACGGCGCCGTTCTTGTTGGTCAGCAGGCTCCGGGGGGCAATGAAGCGTTCGACTGCGCGTCGGAAGTACATCGTTAACGTCTCGGCAATGGAGGGCCAGTTCTCCCGCGCCTACAAGGGACCCGGGCACCCCCACACGAACATGGCAAAGGCAGCCCTGAACATGATGACCCGGACCAGCGCCCAGGAAATGCTGGACACGGACGGAATCCTGATGACCGCCGTCGATACCGGTTGGATCACCGACGAACGCCCGCACTACACGAAAGTCCGGCTCATGGAGGAGGGCTTCCACGCGCCGCTGGACCTCGTTGACGGAGCGGCGCGTGTCTACGACCCGATCGTCATGGGCGAAAACGGCGAAGACCAGTACGGGGTCTTCTTGAAGGACTACAAGCCGTCGCCGTGGTAGGAGTGCCCGGCAGGCGAATCAGTTCAGGCGTGTGATCTCCACGCTGACTGTGAGCCTGGATCCGCCGCCGCCGGACAGGATGCCCTTCAACGGCGGAACATCCCGGTAATCCCGGCCGCGGGCCACCGTGACGTGATGGTCTCCGGCAGGTTTATGGTTGGTGGGATCCCAGCTGCGCCATTCACCGTCCCACCACTCCAGCCACGCATGGGACTGTCCCGCGACTGTTTCGCCGATCGCGGCTGTCGGCCGGGGGTGGATGTAGCCGGAGACGTAGCGGGCGGGGATTCCACAGCTTCGCAGGGCTCCGATGGCCAAATGCGCCAAGTCCTGGCACACGCCTTGCCGCTGGTTCCACGCTTCTGCGGCATTCGTCCTGACCCCTGTCATCCCCTTCACGTAGCTCATTTCGCCGCGCATCCAGTCAAAGATGGCCACGGCCGTCTCGTGCGGGTTCTTTCCTGCCACGATCGTCGGTACGATCCCGAGAACTTCTTCTCCGGGGCCGCTGAGCCGGGATTGCGGCAGCCAATCGCTGAACTGGTCCCTGACCTGGTCCGAAGCCATCACGTCCCAGCCGACGATCTCATCCTCCAGGGCCACCCGTTCGACCCTGTGGACTTCGACGGTGGTGGTCGCCACTACTTCGAGGCGTTCGTGCGGCATCTGCATATCGAAGGCCGTGACGCGGGTGCCCCAGTAGTCCCGGTAGGTGCTCACGGCGGCCTGCGAGGGCGTGATTTTCAGCGAGGACTCGAGCACCACTTGCTGCGGATCGGTCAAAGGGGTCATGCGTGCCTCGTTGTAGGACAAGGTCACGCGACGGTTGTATTTGTAGGCCGTCTTGTGGACGATGCTCAGACGGGTCATGAAACTTCTCCCACCCAGGCCAGTTCATCCGCCTGATTGAAGTACTTACGGGAAATCGCATCCGAGGCTTGGGCTACAGCCTTTTGCACCCGGTCCATGTGCTCGGGGAGCTCGGACATGAGGTCATCGGTGCGGTGGAACTCGAGGAAGGTTCGGGCTTGCCCGACGATCCGGCGTGCGTCGTTGATGAACCCGACCCGCTGGGCCGACGGGTCCAGCTTGGCAAGGCATTCGTCGGCGTCGCGTAGCGCGAACACGATGGAGCGGGGAAAGAGCCTGTCCAGGAGCAGGAACTCGGCCGCGTGCTGGTCGCCGAAAGCCGCGCGGCGTGTCCGTAGGAATGATTCATAGGCACCGGCGCACCGGAGCATGTTCACCCAGGACATTCCAGCAGAGAGGACGTCGCGGGTGGAGAGCATGCGTGCGGTCATGTCGGCCCGTTCGAGCGAGCGTCCAAGGACGAGGAAGAGCCAGCTTTCGTCGTGGCTAACCGTTGTGTCGGCGAGTCCCCTCACCATCGCGGTCCGTTCCAGGACCCACGTGCAGAAGCGGTACGTTCCAACAACATCCTTGCGGTGTTGGTTCAACCCGTAATACGTGGTGTTGAGGCTCTCCCACAGGGACGACGAGACGGTTTCGCGTGCCCGCCGCGCGTTTTCGCGGGCGGCGCCGAGGGAGCCGGCGATCGACGTCGCACTGGTCTTGTCGTACGCGAGGGCGTGAAGGAGTTCCGGCAAGCCGAAATCCTCGCTTTGGGGACGGGCTCCCATGACGGCCAGGAGTTCCCTCGCCACGCTGCGCTGCTCTTCGAGCGGGAGATGGTTGAGGCGTTCAAGGTGGACGTCCAGGATCCTGGCTGTTCCGTCGGCGCGCTCCACGTAGCGGCCGATCCAGAAGAGGGATTCAGCAATACGGCTCAGCATGGGCCTATGCCTCCTTCGGCTGCGTTGGGAAAAGGATGGTTGCTCCGGGCACCGTGGTGTACCCGGTCACTGCTGTTGGTCCGATTGGCGGTCCCGCCAGTTGCTTTCGACCGGCCACACCGAAACCTGTTCGCGGACAGTGATGGACGGCCGCGGCAGCTCGACGGCGGGCAACTGCGGGGAATTCGAGAGCACCCACGTGTCTTTGGAACCACCGCCCTGGGAAGAGTTTACGATCAGCGAGCCTTCCTTCAGCGCTACGCGCGTCAGGCCACCGGGCAAGACCCAGACGTCGTCGCCGTCGTTGACTGCGAACGGACGCAAGTCGACGTGGCGGGGTCCGAAGCGGTCGCCCGAGAGCGTCGGCACGGTCGAGAGTTGCAGGACCGGCTGCGCGATCCAGCCCCGCGGATCGGCGAGCACCCTCCGGCGCAGGGCGTCGAGCTCGTCGGGAGAAGCATCGGGACCGATGACGAGCCCTTTGCCGCCCGAGCCATCGACCGGCTTCACGACGAGTTCCTCCAGGCGGTCCAGCACCTCTTCCCGGGCTTCCTTCTCCTCGAGCCGGAAGGTGTCCACGTTCGCGATGACGGGTTCCTCGTGCAAGTAGTAGCGGATCAGGTCCGGGACGTAGGAGTACACCAGCTTGTCATCGGCGACGCCATTGCCAACAGCGTTCGCGATGGTCACTCCACCTGCCCGCGCGGCGTTCACGAGCCCGGGACAGCCGAGCATCGAGTCGGAGCGGAACTGCAGCGGATCAAGGAATTCATCGTCAATTCGCTTGTAGATCACGTCGACCCGCTGCTCGCCGGCCGTCGTCCGCATGTAGACGCGGTTCCCGCGGCAAATCAGGTCCCGGCCCTCGACCAATTCCACGCCCATCAACCCGGCAAGGAGGGTGTGCTCGAAGTATGCGCTGTTGAACACGCCAGGGGTCAGCACCACCACCGTGGGGTCGTCAACGCCCGACGGCGCGGTCTTTCGCAGCGCGGACAGGAGGCGGCGGGGGTATTCCTCGACAGGCCGGATGGGCTGCTGCCCGAACGCTTCCGGCAGTCCCTTGGCCATGGCCCGCCTGTTCTCCAGCACATAGGAAACACCGGACGGAACACGGACGTTGTCCTCAAGCACCCGGAATGTTCCGGCCGCATCCCGGACCACGTCGATCCCCGATACATGCACCCGCACTCCCCCGGCCGGTTCGAAGCCGTGGACCGCCCGGTGGAAATGTGCGCTCGTGGTCACCAATGCGCGGGGGACCACGCCATCGGTGACCACCGACATCCTGCCGTACACGTCGTCGAGGAATGCCTCCAAGGCCCGCACCCGCTGCGCGACCCCACGTTCCAGTACGTCCCACTCATCGGCCGGAATCACCCGGGGGACGATATCCAGGGGAAAAGGGCGCTCCTCCCCCGCGTAGTCGAAGGTCACACCGCGGTCCAGGAAGGTGCGCGCCATTGATTCTGCGCGTGCACTCACGTCCGCCAACGAAAGTTCGCGAAGGGCACCGTCCACTTGCCCGTAGGATTGCCGGGCGGAGGCGTCGCGATGGAACATCTCATCGTAGGCACCTGCGCGGGCGGCGGCCTCGGAGTAACCCTGGAATAGCTCTGACATGGGACTCAGACAATCACCTTTTCCATCACGAACGCCATTTCGCGTTCTGCGTGTTGCGACACCACGTTTGGTCCGGGTTCGCGTTTCACCACTTGCATGCATCAAGGTTGACGAATGCACTCCAAGCGTTTTCCGGCAACCATCTCCCGTTTGGGGTCAGGACTCGTCATGGCAGTAACGGGCACGGGAATGGCCTTCACCGTCCATGCCTTGGTTCCCCCCATCCCCGCCATGACGGCGGCAGTAGCTCTGGGTTTGCTAGCTGCAAATATACCGGGCACAGCGACATGGGCCGCCGGACGCGCCCGCCCGGGCCTCGACTTCGCGGGCAAACACCACATGCGGGCCGGGATCGTTCTGCTCGGACTCAAGGTCAGCATCCTCGACATCCTCGATCTTGGCTGGTTCGCGCTCGTCCTGATTGCCGCCGTCGTGGTTCTCAGTTTCGCCGGAACGTACGGCTTGGCGCGGCTGCTGAGGCTGCCGAAGGAGGCGGCACTACTCATTGCGACCGGCTTCTCCATTTGCGGCGCTTCGGCGATCGGGGCGATGGCCGCGGTCCGCCGCATCAAGCACCAGGACACCGTGCTGCCGGTCGCCCTGGTGACCCTGTGCGGGACGCTCGCCATCGGCGTATTGCCGCTGCTCATGCATCCGCTGAGCTTGAGCCCCGAACGGTTCGGCGCGTGGACGGGGGCCTCGGTGCATGACGTGGGGCAAGTGGTCGCCACAGCGCAAACGGCCGGTCCTGCGGCCTTGGCACTCGCGGTCATCGTGAAGCTTTCGAGAGTGGTCCTCTTGGCCCCGATCGTCGCCGCTGCCGGCGTCGCACAACGCATCGCCGGGCGACGGAAGGCTTGCGAACCGACGGGTCCGGAGCTCGGGAACGACGACGACGCGGGCTTTCCGCCGATCGTTCCACTTTTCGTCGTCGGCTTTATCGCCATGGTGGCCGTCCGGTCCATGGGCTGGCTCAATTCGGCCCTTCTCGAAGGTGCTGCCGGCGTCCAGGACATCCTGCTTGCGTCCGCCCTGTTCGGTCTAGGTTCCGCGGTCAGGGTCCGCACGCTGATGCATACAGGTGGGCGAGCCATATCCGTTGCCCTGGGTTCCTGGTTCCTCATCGCCCTCCTCGGCCTGTGCGCCGTTTGGCTCATGATTAGATAGCTTGGTGTCGAATCACAACCTGTCGCGCGCTGATGCCGCAACCCGTTCAGCCCTGATCAGAACCCATAGCTACGACGTCTCACTCGACGTCCGCGAAGCTGCGAATCCCGAGGTGCCGGGCTACACAAGCCGCAGCGTCATCGACTTCTCCGCAGAGCCGGGTTCGTCCACGTTCATTGATTTCATCCACGGCGGAGTGCACAGCGTCTTCCTCAACGGCAAGGGCCTCGACGTCGCCGAAGTGGTGGACGGAGCCAGGATCCGGCTGGACAACCTCCGGGCGGAAAACCAAGTCACCGTCACGGGAACCGCCCTGTACAGCCGCTCCGGCGAGGGCATGCACCGCTTCGTGGATCCCGCCGACGGCCAGTGCTACCTCTATACCCAGTACGAACCGGCCGATGCCCGACGCGTGTTCGCGAATTTCGAGCAACCGGACTTGAAGGCGGAATTCACGTTCCATGTCATTGCTCCTTCCGCGTGGCACGTGGCTTCCAACGGTGCCGAGACGGCCCGGACACAGCTGGCTACCGATCCGGCCGCGAGCCTCTGGGACTTCGAGACCACGAAACGGATGTCCACGTACATCACCACGGTCCTTGCCGGCCCCTATTTCCGGGCGACTGACCATTGGAGCAAAGAGTTCGACGACGGTGCCCGTCTGGAGGTTCCGCTGGCCCTTTACTGCCGCGCGTCCATGCAGGATTCCTTCGACACCGCTGAGCTCTTCCGCCTGACGAAGAACGGCCTCGATTACTTCAACGACCTCTTCGACTACCCATATCCGTGGGGAAAATACGACCAGGCGTTCGTTCCCGAATACAACCTCGGGGCCATGGAAAATCCCGGGCTGGTGACCTTCACGGAAAAGTACGTCTTTACCTCCCGGGCCACAGACGCCCAGTACCAGGCCCGCGCCAACACCCTGATGCACGAAATGGCCCACATGTGGTTTGGCGACCTCGTGACAATGACGTGGTGGGACGATCTGTGGCTCAAGGAATCATTCGCCGACTACATGGGCACCTTGGGAGTGGATAAGGCCACCGACTGGGACACGGCTTGGGTGAACTTCGCGAACAAGCGCAAGTCCTGGGCTTATGTCCAGGACCAGTTGCCGACCACCCACCCCATCGTCGCGGACATCCCCGACCTCGAAGCAGCGAAGCAAAACTTCGACGGGATCACTTATGCCAAAGGAGCCTCGGTCCTGAAGCAGCTAGTGGCCTATGTCGGATTCGATGCGTTCATCGCCGGTTCGCGCCGCTACTTCAGGAAGCACGAGTACGGAAACACCTCACTGGCCGACCTCCTCACGGAACTCGAGGCAGGTTCAGGCCGAAACCTTCGCACGTGGGCCCGCCAATGGCTGCAGACGTCCGGAATCTCGACCATATCCACGGAAGTCCACGCGGACGGCAGCCATATCGATTCGGTAGTGCTGCGCCAGGATGCGGTTGACCCCGCCACGGAAGCCCAGGAGCATCGCCCCCACGTGCTGCGGATCGGTCGTTACGACTTCGACCAATCGGCAGAGCTGCTCCGAACCGGAACCGTCGAAGTGGACGTGGACGGTGCGCAAACCGTGGTGGAAGGGCTAGCGGGCATGCCGCGGCCTGCCCTCCTCCTGGTCAATGACCAGGATCTCAGCTACGCGAAGGTCAGGTTGGACGCAGCGTCTGAGGAGACGGTGCGCTCGGCCTTGGACCGCCTCGGGGATCCAATGGCCCGCGCCCTGTGCTGGACGGCCCTGTGGGATTCGGCCCGCGACGCCGTTACCCCGGCGTCCCGGTACGTCGCCGCCGTCGAACGCTTTGCTCCCGCCGAATCCGTCATCGGCGTCCTGCTGAACATCCTGGGGAACGCCACGACCGCCGTCGAACGTTATGTTCCGGCGGCCGAACGTGACGCCGTGCGCCGCCGCTTCCTGGAGACCAGCGCCGGACAGTTGCGGGCCGCCGAGGCCGGTTCGGATCAACAACTCGCGTGGGCCCGGACCCTGGCAGCCTCGTCACGTCATCACGGCACCTACTCCGAACTCCTCCGCGGTCTCCTCGCCGGGACGGAAACCGTGGATGGATTGGCGGTGGATCCGGAACTTCGGTGGAGCTTCTGGCAGGCCCTCGCTGCCAACGGCGCTGCCGAGCTCTCCGAACTGGACGCGGAACTGGAACGGGACCGCACTGCAGCCGGCCGGGAAGGCCACGCGTTGGCCGCTGCCGCCCGCCCGGAACCGGATGTCAAGGCGGCGGCTTGGGAAGCCGCACTCAACGACACCGGCCTGTCCAACGAGATCCTCAGCGCCACGATCGCGGGCTTCTCGATCGCGCCCGCGGGACTCTTGGACAAATTTATTGAACCGTACTTCGACTGCCTGGAAGCGGTATGGGCCGCGAGGAGCATCGAGATTGCCAGCCGGATTGTACGTGGCCTGTTTCCCGCGGCCCAAGACCTTCCGGCGGGGACTGCCCCGGCCGACCATCCCGTGCTGCGGCGGACGGATGATTGGCTTGCCGCGCATGCGGACGCCCCACGGGCTTTGCGCCGCATCGTGCTCGAGCAGCGGAGCCACTTGTTCCGAGCCTTGGCGGCCCAGGCAGCTGTCTAGGACGCCTCTAAGGCACCCTATGCAACCATTCCGCGGTGCCGAACTTGGACTCCACCCGCCGCCGCGCCATCGCCAATTCGGCATCGGTGATCCGGGTCTCCACAGCGCCGTACCTCTCAACGAAGACATCCTGCAGGGCCTTGATGATGCCGGTCCGGGCCAGGCCGGTCTGGCGCCGCAAGGGGTCTACTCGCTTCTTCGCGCTCCGCGTACCTTTGTCGGAAAGCTTCTCCTTGCCGATCCTCAGGACTTCGACCATCTTGTCGGTGTCGATGTCGTAGCTCATGGTCACGTGGTGCAGCATGCCGCCGTTCGCGAGCCGCTTCTGGGCCGCCCCGCCGATCTTGCCCTGCTCCGTGGCAATGTCGTTGAGCGGGACGTAGAACGCCGTGATGCCCAGCTTTTCGAGGGCGGCCATGACCCAGGCGTCGAGGAACGCGTAGGAATCGGCGAAACTGATCCCGTCCACCAACGTTTGCGGCACATAGAGCGAATACGTTATGCAGTTGCCTGCTTCCATGAACATCGCTCCGCCGCCGCTAATGCGCCGCACCACGGTGATACCGTGGCGCTCGACGCCGACGGGATCCACCTCGTTGCGATACGACTGGAAACTGCCGATCACCACGGACGGCTCTTCCCAGTCCCAGAACCGCAATATCGGATTGCGAAGTCCGGCACCGACCTGCTCCGTGAGGACCTCGTCCAAGGCGACGTTGAGGCGGGTGGGGAGCACCGAGGGCGGTATGACTTCCCACTGGTGGTCGGCCCAGCTACTGGCCTTGGACAATGCCCTTCGGACGGCAACGGCTACGGCGTCGGCAGAAAAGCCGAACAAGACGGCGTCGGGAGGCAAAGATGCCATGACGGCTGCGGAAATCTCGGCCGGCGTCGAACTTTCCGGAAGCCCTTCGAGGGCAGCGTTGATATCCGCGAGTCCTTCGTCGGGCTCGAGGAAGAAATCGCCGCTCAGCGAGACCCTCGCGAAGTGGCCGTCCACGACGTCGAGATCCACCACCACGAGCTTCCCGCCCGGGACCTTATATTCGCCGTGCAGGCCGGGAACCTCGTCTTGGAGAACCGGGTTGGAAATCATGGTTCCCATCCTGCCGGAAAACGAAAAAGCCCGCATCCGCCGGCCGGGGCCGGTGACTGCGGGCTTTCGCTGAAGCTTGGGGTGAAGTTGATTACTTCTTGCCGCCGAAGCCCTTGAAGCGAGCGTTGAAGCGCTCGACGCGGCCTGCCGAGTCCATGATCCGCTGCTTGCCCGTGTAGAACGGGTGCGACTCGGAGGAGATTTCGACGTCGATGACCGGGTAGGTGTTGCCGTCTTCCCACTCAATGGTCTTGGAGGACGACACGGTGGACTTGGTCAGGAACTTGACGCCGGAAGCAAGGTCGTTGAAAACAACAGCTTCGTACTTCGGGTGGATATCAGACTTCATAATTGGACCTTTGTTCGCGCAACTGGATTTTGCCAGCTGCCAGGTATGAATGGAGCGTCCGCGCACAATTCGCCGTTCAGAACGGATTCCCGGTGCGGGGCCAACAACCAATCATAGCGGAAACGGAACGGTTGCACGAACCGCGCTATGAAAGGCTCAGTCCCGCGCCCGCAGTTCCCAAAAGGCCACCGCTGACGCTGCTGCGACGTTGAGGGAGTCGACACCGGGACGCATGGGAATCTTCACAGCCAGGTCGACGGCGGCAAGGGTCTCCACGCTCATGCCGGCTCCTTCAGTGCCGAGCACCAGTGCGAGCTTCCCCGGGTTGCGCTGGGCAAGGGTATCGAGGTCCACGGCGTCGTCGGTCAGTTCCATGGTCGCCGGGGCAGAGGGTCCGCTGTTGCTTCGACCATCAATGTAGTTCGGTGGCTGTGGTCTAAGCCCCTATCGGTGCTTCTCGATCGGCCGGTACCTTTCGGATGCCCGTTCGGGCCCGATCCTGGTGAGGGTGGAGCGGGAGTAGGCCCAGAGCGTGCGCATTTGCGTGAACATGTCACCAGTGCAAGAAATGAACTCCACCGGCGTCGGCGAAATCCCTTCCACCGGCTGCTCCAGACTGGGATCCGCCCCTCACTCAGCGGCGACACTGAAACCAAAAACTGAAACTCATCGCCGACCACGGAGGAACCGTTTCCCTCGGCATCCACTGCCCTGGTCGGTGAGGTGGTTGCAGTGCACGAAGGTCATGTCCGGTCCCAGGAGCCCTGCGTCGGCGTATTGCTGGACTGCGGCTGCTTTGAACTACATGGCCCGTCACTACTCGAAGCCGGCGGAGTCAGGCCCCGAACACCCCCAAATACGGTGAGCCACTTAACCTTCTCCCGCCCGCGAGCCGGTACGTCGCCAACATCAGTTTGCGGCTCAATGCCTCCACAGTGGCGGCCAGGACGGCACCGCGGCCTTACAAACCCGGCCTGATGTCCCTGGCTGGATCGCCCCCACCTGAAACAGGCCGGCTTCCTCCCTGGCGTCCGCCCCGGTCATGCCAACGACGACGACTGGCATATACGACACCAGCAACCCGCTCGGCTGCAACAAACACGTCCAATCACCGAAAGGGTAAAGACCCGCCCGCTCAACTGCAGTCAGTCGAGCAGCGCTACGCCGAACTCAGCGACGACGGCCCGCAATTCCCTGAGGTAGCGCTGCGCTTGGTCGGTAAGCGGAATCGCGGTGTAACCGATCCAGCCGATCTCGATGCGTTCGTCAACGTCGAGCGGGATGGCGACGATCTCCGGGTCGAGCTGCCCGCTGATGATGCCCGTCGAGATCGTGTAGCCGTGGAGCCCGATCATGAGGTTGAAGATCGTCGCTCGGTCAGAGACCCGGATCTCCTGCTTACTGGACATGGTGGAGAGAATCTCCTCGGCGAAGTAAAAAGAGTTGTTCGCACCTTGATCGAAGGTTAGCCGCGGCAAGCCGGCGAGATCGGCGAGAGTCGCACGCTCTTTTGAGGCGAGCGGGTTGTTCCGTGAAATGAAAATGTGCGGATCGGCGAGGAAAAGCGGACTGAACGCGAGCCCGGATTCCCGGAGCAGCTTGTCGATGATCTTCCGGTTGAAATCGTTCCGGTAGAGGATGCCTATCTCGCTGCGGAGCGTCCGGACATCCTCGATGATGTCCCAGGTGCGGGACTCACGGAGCGAGAACTCGTATTCGGCCACCTCAGTGGCCTTGACCATCCGGACGAAGGCGTCCACCGCGAACGAGTAGTGCTGCGTTGACACCCCGAGCAGACGTCGCGTCGGTGGCCTACCAAGGTAGCGCTGCTCGAGGAGAGCGAACTGCTCGACGACCTGCCTCGCATAGCCGAGGAACTCTGCCCCGTCGGCGGTGAGGGTGACCCCGCGGGCGGAGCGAACCAGGAGCGCACGGCCCACCCGGGCCTCAAGGTCCTTCATCGCTGCGGACATTGTCGGCTGCGCTACGTAGAGAAGATCGGCAGCCGCCGAGATCGACCCCTCAGCTGCAACTTCTATGAAGTAGCGGAGTTGCTGCAGGGTCAGTCCGCTCGAAAGCTGTGGCATAGGAAAATTCTATATGAAGGCATAGTAATGCCTAGTTACTTGATACCCCCCGGGAGGTTGCAACATGGACACATCCCCTTCTGAAAGGCCGTCTCCGGCCCATCATCACGGATTGGCAGCGCATGGCAGACGATTTCACCTTCAGCATCACCACTACCCGCTTCGACGAGGACTACTCCCCGTCGGAAAGCTCCCGGATCACGACGAATTTCGCCAACCTCGCACGGGGCGAGCACCGCCAGGAGAACCTCCGCAACGCCTTGACCATGGTGCGGCGCCGCTTCAACGATCTCGCAGACTGGGACAACCCAGACCGGGACCGCTACACGCTCGAGCTTGAGATCGTCTCCGTGCAGATACAGCTCACCGCGAAAGGCACGGATCGGCAGTTCCCACTGTTCGAGGTTCTCGACATCCAGATCGTCGACCAGCGGAACGGGGTCCGCCACCAAGGGATCGTGGGGAACAACTTCTCCTCCTACGTCCGTGACTTCGACTTCAGCGTCGTACTGCCAGCGGCAGCAGGGGACTCAGGCAAGCCCACCGTTCCCGAGGACTTCGGCGATCTTCACGGCAAACTGTTCCAGCACTTCCTCGATTCCCCGGAATGCCAGGAACGCTTCCCGCAGCCGCCAGTGGTCTGCATCAGCGTCTCCACGAGCAAGACGTACCGACGAACCGGGAACCGTCACCCGGTCCTGGGCGTCGAGTACCAGCAGGACGAGTTCTCGCTGACGGACGCGTACTTCGGAAAGATGGGGCTGCAGGTCCGCTACTTCATGCCACGCGGCAGCGTTGCGCCGCTGGCCTTCTATTTCCGCGGCGACCTGCTCAACGACTACTCCAACCTGCAGCTCATCGGCACGATCAGCACAATGGAGACGTTCCAGAAGATCTACCGCCCGGAGATCTACAACGCGAACTCCGCCGCGGCCCCCGTCTACCAGCCGAGCCTGGGAGAGCAGGATTACTCGCGGACCCAGATCGCTTACGACCGCGTCGAGCGCGGTCAGCTCGCGATCGCTCAGGCGAAGTACACGGAGGAGCACTTCATCACGCCCCACAAGGATCTGTTGGACCAGTGGACCGCCAACTACCCCGCTCTCGTCAACTGACCCACGGAGAATCGTCAATCATGAACACACTTTTGCCCACCACCGTTGTCGGAAGCCTGCCGAAACCATCGTGGCTCGCACAGCCGGAGACTCTATGGTCCCCGTGGAAGCTGGAGGGAGATGCGCTGGTCGAGGGCAAGCAGGATGCGCTGCGCATCGCAATCCACGAGCAGAGCCGACGCGGCATCGACATCGTCAGCGACGGCGAGCAAACCCGCCAGCACTTCGTCACGACCTTCATCGAGCATCTCAGCGGGGTCGACTTTGAACAGCGCAAGACCGTGCGCATCCGCGATCGCTACGACGCCAGCGTGCCGACCGTGGTCGGAGCGGTGCGCCGCGAGCGGCCGGTATTCGTGGAAGACGCAAAGTTCCTCCGCGCAGCCACCGACCGGCCGATCAAATGGACTCTTCCCGGTCCAATGACGATGGTGGACACGCTCTACGATGACCACTACAAGAGCCGCGAGAAGCTGGCATGGGAGTTCGCCGCGATCCTGAACCAGGAGGCGAAAGAACTAGAGGCGGCCGGCGTGGACATCATCCAGTTCGACGAGCCCGCGTTCAATGTCTTCCTCGATGAGGTCAAGGACTGGGGCGTGGCGGCGCTTGAGAGAGCGGCAGAAGGACTGCGTGCGGAGACCGCCGTGCATATCTGCTACGGCTACGGGATCAAAGCGAATACTGACTGGAAGGCGACGCTCGGCCCACAGTGGCGGCAGTACGAGGAATCGTTCCCGCTGCTGCAGAGCTCCAGCATCGACATCATCTCGCTGGAAAGCCGGAACTCCCACGTGCCCATGGACCTCATCGAACTCCTCCGCGGCAAGAAAGTCATGCTCGGGGCAATCGATGTCGCAAGCGAGACCATCGAGACCCCGGAGGACGTCGCCAACACCCTCCGGAAGGCCCTGCAGTTCGTCGATGCGGACAAGCTCATCCCCAGCTCTAACTGCGGCATGGCACCGTTCCCCCGGGACGTCGCACTGGCCAAGCTGAGTGCTCTCAGCGCAGGGACGAACATCGTTCGCGAGGAACTCGCCCGCTCCGCCCCCAGGGTGTCATAACGATGTTTCACGCCTACCCCGCAGACACCTGGCTCGAGGCTCCTAAGAAAAGCTTCCCGTCCTCCCTCTCGGCCGACGACTTCAAGGCACTGTTCCGTGGCCACCCGGGAGGTGTCGCCGTCATCACGGCCGATGCCGGCGAAGGACCGGTGGCACTGACGGTATCGTCGGTCGTGTCAGTGAGTGCGGAACCTCCGTTGCTGATTTTCTCGGTCTCGGCACTGTCCTCTGCGTCCGAGGTGCTTTCGCGCGCCCAAACCGTCGTCGTGCACCTGCTGGACGCGCACGACGTCGACTTGGCGAAGTTTGGAGCGACCCCCGGCGCCGACCGCTTTGACCAGACGCACCTCTGGTCGCGCCTTGCAACCGGCGAAGCGGTGTATGACGATGTCCGCGCCTGGGTGCGCTGCGCCGTCATCAATCGCATGGAGGTGGGGACCTCCACAATCATCGCCGTTCACGCCCTAGAGTCCCGCGTGATGCGCGACGTCCAAGCGGGCGAACCCGGCGACGCTCTGGTCTACCACAACCGTTCATGGCACCGTCTGGGCGAGCATTCCAAGCTTGAAGGCTGAGCGCCGCGCCAACAATGCGAGGCAGGAAGCCGAGCCGCTCACGACGGCGGAAGCATAACTCCCGCCGTCCGCGCTTCGCGGTTGGCGGCATGGACGCACAGACGGCCAACGACCACATCCTTGCCGAGGGCCTGATTGACGATGACACCCTTGCCCAGTTGAGCGAGACAAGGTTCACGATCCTGAACGGCAAGGGCCTGGACGACCTTGTCGGCCATTCCATGATTGCACGTCGACGCTACGACGGCGCCCTAGCTGCCGGCGAGACCGCCGGAGCGACGGCATCGCCTTAGTTGCCAGCCAGTCCATCTAAAACCACCAACAAGCATGTCCGAGGGGTGGTCATAGAGACCACCCCTCACGATGAAGGATCCCTTAAACCATGACATCAGCCGTAGCCAGCTCAGGTACCAAATCCGCCTCTACCCCGCAAGAAAATGCGTCGTCTCCGGAGAAGTTCCGACTGATGCTCATGATGGCCCTCACGCTGGTTACAGGTGTGGTTGACGCGGTCGGCTACCTTGGACTTGATCACGTCTTCACCGGAAACATGACCGGCAACGTGGTGATTCTTGCGATGTCGTTGGCCGGGGCGGCGAAGCTGCCAACTTTGGGCCCACTGGTAGCACTTGCCGCCTTTCTCCTCGGCGCGGCGATTGCCGGATCTACGCTCCAGTCAAGCCCGAAAGGCTGGAACCGCAGGGTCACACTCCTTCTCACAGCGGGTTGTATCGCGCTGACGGGAACCGCCGCCATCTCTCTCACCGTGGAAGACGTCGGCCGGCAGTCCATTGGTGTCATTGTTGCCGCCGTTATCGCCATGCACATGGGCTCCCAGGCCCTGATTGCGCGGCATTTGGGCGTACGAGACATGACCACAGTGGTCATTACTTCCACCATGACTTCCCTCGCCGGAGAGTCACTTGTGGGCAAGCAACGGCCCCGGTTACTCAACCGACGGCTGGGCGCTGTCCTCGCTATGTTCGCCGGGGCCGCCATCGGAGTACTCCTGCTCCAGATCCATTTCAGCGTACCGATCGGCCTCGGCATCGCCATCACCGCCGCTGTGACGGTCTTGGGGAGTCGCCGCTGGCGTTGATGCGGTGCATCCCACCGGCTATACCGCACCACGGAGCGTGGACGATCGGGGAATCGATCACGGCTTCCCCGACATGTGTCCAGGCCGCCTGGCGCCGAACGCTTGTTGTCAAAAAGCGCCCTAAAACCTGGCAGTACATTCATAAGGTTCCCTCGCCCCCACTGACCGAAGAACTTCCTGTCCCTTTGTCGTTTTCCAACGACATGCTCAAACGCTGCGTTGCCGCCATCGCTTGTGGCGATGTGAGCGAGTGTATGCAGCTCAGCCGCAAAGTTCTTCCCGCTCTCCAGGTCGGTGTTTCGCCGAATGACTCTCTCAGCCCGGTACGGCCCGAAGCCCGCGTTGGCGTAACCCCAGAGGTAGCTGGCGATATAAGCATCCAGAGCAGAGCCAAGGTGCCGGATGAGCCTGAACGAGTCCAAGACGCCTTCGCGGTCTATAGGATTCGGCAGTGATTCGAGAACGCTGTGGCCGCCGAGGTACTTCGCCAGTTCTTCTTTTTCCATTCAAAGGGCACCTGGGACGGGCGCCCCTCTGCGTCCCACTTCTCAAATCTACTTCGCAGGTCCCTACGTGTCAGGCTGGAGCGGTACCACGGTGACAGAACAGGTCAGCTCGATCGCGTAGGGCGAGAACCAGGAAA
>JBFUPP010000022.1:0-71008 GCA_041360635.1 bacterium RCC_150
CGCCAATTCATCCCCAACGACTTCGCCTCCCTCGGCGCCGACGGCTTCGGCTTCTCCGACACCCGCCAAGCCGCCCGACGCTACTTCAAAAACGACACCCACTCCATCATCGTCAAAACCCTCCAACTCCTCGCCACACGCGGCGAAGTGGACCCGAGTGCGCCGTCGTACGCCATCGACCGCTACAAGCTGCTGGACGTCAACGCCGGAACCACCGGCGGTTCCGGCGGCGACGCATAGTCCACCGCAAACGACGTAGTCGGCCGTAAAAACACATCGGCGGTAGTGCCTCAAGCACTACCGCCGATGTGTCATTGCGCTCCGAGAGAGCGGCGATCCACCACGAATCCTGTGGCGGCATTCTCCCTGACTGCGTTAATCCCGGCCACCAGGGCCGCGATATCGGGGAACTTGGGCGATACCGCCACTACAGTTCCGTCGTCCGCCTTCAACCGGAACCGGAAGGATTGTTCCCCCGCTGTCAAGATTTCGAAAATGCCAGACATAAACCCCTCTTTCCACCGCGGATGCCTCATCGCATCCCTTTCGATGACCACGGACTCTCGTGAAGCCCCTACGAGACTATCGACACAGGGCCGCTGCCAGAAGAGCTACTCGCGGGTAATCTTCAACCTTTTCCGGTAGACAATGCCTTTTCCCCGGAACAAAAGCACTCTTGGAACAGCCCATGGATAGGGTGAACACATGACCAATACCGGCATTTCGCCCACCTCCGGAGTGCTGTTGGCAGGCGGAGCGGGAGCGCGCCTTGGCCTTGGGCCAAAGGCCCTCCTGCCCTTCCGCGGCCGCACCCTCGTGGAGGAACTTGCCGCGGTATTGCTCGACGGCGGATGCTGCGAGGTAGTGGTGGTGCTGGGTGCCGGCGCCAAGGAAATCCGGCGCACCACCGATCTCAGCCCCTACCTCGTCGTCGAGAACCCGGACTGGGCATCGGGCATGGCCGGCTCGTTCAAGGCGGGTGTTGGTGCGGCGAGCGCGGGCCACGACGTCCTGGTGGCGTTGGTCGACCAGCCCGGCCTCACCCCCGCCGTCGTCGCCCGGCTCCTCGCTGCGCACCGATCCGGCAGGGTGACGGCTGCCGGGTACCCCGAGGATCCCTTCACCGGACGCACCCGACTCCGGCGAGGCCACCCCTTGATCATCGACGCCGGGCTCCGGGCGGAGGTGGCAGCATCCGCCGTCGGCGACGCCGGGGCGCGCGGCTTCCTCAAAGCGCACCCTGGCCTGGTCGACGTCGTGGACTGCGGTGACCTCGCTGACGGCGCCGACGTGGACACCAAAGCCCAACTCCCGCTCCTCGGGCTCAGCCAAGAAGAGGTGATCAGCAGGGCACAGGCGATCAGCCCGGAACAGGCGCGGGCTCGGCATCATGGGCGTGCTTGAGGGCGAGGTAGATCTTGTCCCTTGCTAGGGGGAGATCCGTGAACCGCATGCCTGTCGCGTCCCGGATCGCGTTCGCGAGTGCCGGGGCGATGGGGTTGAACGGGCTCTCGCTCATGGATTTGGCGCCCAAGGGTCCCAATTCGTCATTCGTCGCGGCGAAGTAGACCTCGCTGCGCGGAACGTCCGCGAAGCTCGGGATATGGTACTGCCGCAGGATGTCGGTGGTGACGCGCCCGGCGTCGTCCACCCGGACGTCCTCGTACAGCGCGGCCCCGAGGGCCTGCGCGATTCCCCCTTCGATCTGGCCGCGGCACTGCCGGGGATTGACGACGGCGCCGGCATCGGCCGCCTGCACGCTCTGCAAGATCCGTAGTTCGCCCGTACCCGTGTTCACGGCTACGCGGAATCCATGGACGTTGAACGCGACGGAGCGCGGCGTCCCGCCCCAGCGGCCCTCGGCGGCGAGGTCGACGCCTTGCTGCCGGGCGGCGTCGTACGCCTCCGCGAAAGTAACCATGCGCCCGCCGCAACGAACAGCGCTGTTCCCTAGGACGCAGTCGGCCTCCGGCACGCAGGCGAACGCGGCGGCCACGGCCCGGATTCGGCCTGCCAGTTCCTGTGCGGCGATCAGGGTAGCCTGGCCCGCCACCACGGTGCCTGAGGAGCCGAACGCGCCGGTATCGTGCTCGACGAGGTCCGTATCCGATTGGCGCACCGCGATGTTCGAAGCGGTCGTTGCCAGGGCGGTGGCGGCGAGTTGGGCGTGGACCGTGGTGGTACCGTTGCCGAACTCGGCGGTTCCGACGGCGGCGTCGAACGTGCCGTCCGGAAGGAGCCTAAGTCGCGTGTGGGCGAAGTGGCCGCGCGGCGGGACCGTGTCGATCATGGACAGTGCGGAGCCGACGCCTGTGACCCACCCCGGGGCCGGATCGTCGAGGCCGGCGTCCCGATAGCGCTGGGCGCCCCGCTCAAGGGCATCGCGGACGAGCGCCACGCACTGGTCAAGTCCGTAGCTGCCGTAGAAGACGTCTTCCTCCGGCACCGGGCTGGTGGAGAGCATGTGGTCGCCCGGCCGGACCATGTTCTTGAGCCGGAATTCCAAGGGATCCATGCCTATTCCGACGGCCAGCTCATCCACGGCCGACTCGATGGCGAAGATCATCTGGCTCAAGCCGTAGCCGCGGAAGGCACCGGCTGGCACGGTGTTGGTGTAGACGGCCTGAGCATCGACCTTCTTGTTCGCGCATTTGTAGACGGCCAGGGATTCGCCGCAGCCATGGAACATCACGCCGGGCGCATGGTTTCCGTAGGCGCCGGTGTTGGTGACGACGTCCAACTGCATTGCGGTGAGCTGTCCGTCGCGGTTGGCGCCGGCCTTGATCCGGATGGTAAAAGGATGCCGCGTGGTGGTGGCCGTGAACTGTTCGGTGCGGGTGAATTCAAGCTGCACGGGCCGGCGGAGCTTGAGGGCAGCCAAGGCCACGAGGTCCTCGGTGAGCACCTCCTGCTTGCCGCCGAAACCGCCCCCCACCCGGCCGGCGACGACGCGGATGTGGTCCTCGGCGAGGCCGAATACCCGGGACAGGGTGCGCCGGACCAGGAACGGCACTTGGCTGGACGAGCGGACCATCAGGCGGTCCTCCCCCGGAGTGTCGCCGGTTTCCACCCAGGCGATGGAGGCGTGCGTTTCCATCGCTACGTGCTGCACGCGTTGGGTCTGGTAGGTGTTCTCGTGGATGAAGTCCGCCGCGGCGAATCCGGCTTCGATGTTCCCGAGCTCCGAATGCACCTCAGCGACCACATTGTCTCCGGGGCGCGAGATCCGGGCCACTTCGGCGTCCTTATCGCCATGAATCGCGGGCGCCCCGGGCTGCAGGGCGTCCTGCGGTGAGAAGACGGCGTCGAGAAGCTCGTACTCCACCCGGACGGCGCGCGCGCCGGCTTCTGCCGCCCCGACCGATTCGGCGACGACGGCGGCAACCCGCTGCCCGATAAAACGCACCACGGTGTCGAGGACCCGCGTGTCGTCGGGATCGTCTGTGTAGAGCTCGTGCTGGGCAGTGGAAAACAGCTGTTCCGGCGCGTCCTCATGGGTGAACACGGCGACGACGCCGGGCACCTGCAGGGCCGCCGTCGCGTCGATCGACACGATGCGGGCGTGGGCGTGCGGCGAGCGCTTGACCTTGAGGTGCAGCAGGCCGGGGAGTTGTTCGGGCGGGACGTCGAGGGTGTATTGGGCGCTACCGGTAACGACGGCGCGGCCTGCCGGGGCGGGGACGTCGTCGCCGAGCTGGCCTGGGTTTGTGGGGCCGACGGCTGCGCCGGGCGTCGCGCCAATAGTCGTTCCAGCCACCGCACCGGCGTCGGGGGCGCTTCCGCAGACCGCGTCCGCTACCGACCGGTAGCCGGTGCAGCGGCAGAGGTTGCCCTTAAGATTGCGCGGCAAGTTGGCCTTCTGCTCATCGTCGAAGGTTGCGGCCGTCATCATCATGCCGGCGGTGCAGAAACCGCATTGGAACC
Organism: bacterium RCC_150; assembly: GCA_041360635.1. GTDB lineage: Bacteria > Actinomycetota > Actinomycetes > Actinomycetales > Micrococcaceae > Arthrobacter. The sequence goes on from JBFUPP010000022.1 coordinate 3,925, forward strand.
CCTGGTTTTCCAGGAATTGTTGCTGCACGGGATGCAGTTCACCGCCCTCGCCGGAAAGCCCCTCGATGGTGGTAACGGAGTGCCCTTCGGCGCGGACGGCCGGGTAGATGCAGCTGTGCACGGGCTTGCCGTCGACGTGGACGGTGCAGGCACCGCAGTCCCCGGCGTCGCAGCCTTTCTTGACGCCGAAGTTTCCTTGTTCGCGCAGGAACGTCCGCAGGCACTGCCCGGGCCGGGGTGCGGCCTCGGTGGCGGTTCCGTTGATGTCAATTGCCATTCAGGGCCTCCTTCTGTGGGTTCGCGGGCTGGGTGGAGGGCTGCCGCGAGATGGCGTGCGGTGGCCAAAAGTCGCCCGAGACGGCGAAGCCGGCGTCGGAATCGCCCAGTAGCTCCGCCCGGATCTCCTCGGCCAGGCGGAAAGTCATGTCGCGGCGCCATTCGGGGAGCCCGTGGATGTCATCGTGGTACAGCTCCGGCGGGATCGAGTGCTCGACGGCGGTGGCCAGCCGTTTGGCGTCGGGCAAGTGTGCGGCGGCGAACCGCAGCTGCACTGGCCGTTTCGTGGCGGCGGTGACGGTGATGGCCAGGCCGCCGTCGGCGTCGAGCCTTCCGATCAAGAGCACCCCGGAGCGTCCAAGGTTGCTGAGCGAGAGGCGCCGGAACGCCACCTTTGAAGCCAAGGTCGACGCCGGCAGGTGGATGCTGCGCAGCAGCTCACCGGGTGCCAGGCAATTTTTTCCGTCTCCGGTCACGAACTCGGCAACAGGAACGGTGCGCGTACTTCCGTGCAGGCCGATGATGGTTGCGATCCCGTCGAGGCCCGCGCAAAGCGAGATCATTGGCCCGGCGGGGAGCGACGTGCAGATGTTCCCGCCAACAGTGGACATGTTCCAAATCTTGAACGACGCGACGAAGGAATCGCAGCACGGACGGAAGAGGTCCAACCCGGGCCAATTTCGTCCTGCAACAGCAGCTGAAAGAGGTAATGCATAGAGTTCGGCGACCGTGCATGTGGCGGCGAGGTCAATTCCTGCGTCCGTGACGGTGACGGGCGTCCAGTCGGCGTGGCCAAGGTCCAGGAGCCGTTTCAGTGGTTCCTCGCCGCCCACGGGGCTCCCGTAGGAAAACAGCACGGTGCCGCCGGCGAGCCAGGCGTCACCCTCGCGCCATTCTCCCGGGTCCGTGGTAGCGACCACGGACTGGATGGTGTTCAGGTCCATTGCTGCTCCTTCGAGTGGGTGCGGGTTTCGTCGTGCGGGACGATGTCCGCGTGGTGGATCGGGCCGTTGCCGTCCTTGAGGGAGCCCCAGCCGCCAGCGGGCTGTGGTGCCCGGGAGGCGAGGATCTCGGCGGTGATGGAGACGGCCACTTCAGCCGGGGTAATCGCTCCGAGGTCCAGCCCGATCGGAGAGTGCAGCCGTTGCAACGCTTCCGCCGCTGTGCCCGCGGCCAAGAGTCCGTCGATACGCTGGCGGTGGCTTCGGCGGGAACCCATCGCGCCGACGTACGCGAGGCCCAGGCCGAGGGCGGTTTCGAGCAGCGGAAGGTCGAACTTGGGATCGTGAGTCAAGACGCAGACCACCGTGCGGGAATCGATGCGGCCGGCTGCCGCCTCTGCGGCAAGGTACCGGTGCGGCCACTCCGTGACCACGTGGTCGGCGGCGAGGAAACGGTCCTGGCCGGAGAACGCTGGCCGGGCATCGCACAGCGTGACGTCGTAGCCCAGCAGTTTCCCTGCGGGAAGAAGGGCAGCGCCGAAGTCGTTGGCCCCGAAAATGAGCATGCGCGCCGCGGGCAGCCTGCTCTCCACGAAGAGTGTGATCGGTTCAGTTGCGGTTCCGCAGCCCTCCGCCGGTGCCAAACACAGCAGGCCCGTCCGGCCGCCGTGGAGGAGGGGCTCAAGCTGGGCGGCCGCCGCGCGGATTACCGCGGCGTCGCCGTCCAGTAAGGCCGAAAGATCAGGCGATCCAGTTACGGAAAACCCTGCAGGGTCAGGCACGACGACGACGCCTCCCCCGGCGTCGAGCCTGCGGATGAGCGCCACGGAGGTAGCTGGCGCAGCGTTGTGAAATAGCGCAACAGTGTCCAGCAGGGCGGTATTGCCCGAAATGCCGCCGACGGGGATCGCCTGGATATGGACTTCCAGTTCCCCTCCACAGCTGAGCCCGACGGCGAACGCGTCCTCGGCGCTGTATCCGAAAGACTCAAGGCGGGTGCCGCCGTCGCGCATTGCTTCAAGGGCCGCTTCGACCACGGCGCCTTCCACGCAACCCCCGGAGAGGCTACCTAGTACGTCGCCGTTTTCCGAGACCAGCATCGACGTACCGACGGGCCTTGGTACGGAGCCACCCGCCCCAACGATGGTGGCAACGGCGCATCGCTGGCCGGAAAGCACGGGGCGCCAGCTTCCCAGTGATGGCATCAAATCCAGCATGGCGACACTTCCTTTACCGAGGTCCCGGACCGGAGGCCCGCCCGGGGCAGTGTGCGATCTTGCCTCATTTTCTCATTCCTTGCGTGTTTCGAGGGCAGGCACGGAACTCAAGTCCTTACCCGCGGTGAGAGGATCGGGGCGGGCCTCTCATCCCGCCCCGATCCTTAGCGGCGCGGCCGCAGTCCACCGCCGCCCGCCGCCGTCGTTAACCCGCCCGAGCGAGTACTCCACGACGGCGAGCGCCTATTCATTGCGGTGCAGCGCGGCCGGACCGCCGTCTGGGTGGCCCGCTACCCGCCGAGGAGTGCGCTGATCGGTCCGCGGGCGAAGTAGACGATGAAGCCGGCCGTCACCACCCACATGAGGGGATGGACCTTCCTGGCCTTGCCCGACGCCGCGCTGATGACCGCCCAGGAGACGAAGCCGACGCCGATTCCGTTGGCGATCGAGTACGTGAGCGGCATGGTGACGATGGTCAGGAAAGCCGGCAGGGCGACCAAGAACTTGGAGAACTTGATCTCCCTGATCTGCGCCATCATCATCGCGCCCACCACCACAAGCGCAGCAGCGGCGACTTCGAGCGGGACAACGCTGGTAAGCGGGGTCAGGAACATCGACCCGAGGAACAGCATGCCGGTGACTACCGATGCCAGGCCGGTTCGTGCACCCTCGCCAATGCCGGCGGCGGAGTCGATGTACACGGTGTTGGATGAACCCGACGTCGCTCCCCCGGCTACGGCGCCGAGGCCTTCGACGATGAAGGCTGATTTCAGCCTGGGGAACGTGCCGTCCTTGTGCGCCACGCCGGCGCTCTTCGCGAGTCCGGTCATGGTGCCCATCGCGTCGAAGAAGTTGGTGAACACGAGAGTGAACACCAGCATCGTGGCCGCGAGTCCGCCGATCCTCGAGAACGAGCCGAAGAGGTCGAAATGGCCCACCAGGCTCAGGTCCGGGGCTGAGACCAACTGACCGGACAGCACCGGGGTGTTCAGGTGCCAGCCGCCGGGATTGGTGGCGCTGGCCGGTCCGATGTGCATCACGGCCTCGACGACGGCGGCGAGAACCGTGGTGGCGACGATTCCGATCAGGAGGCCGCCCTGGATCTTGCGGGCCATGAGGATCCCCATGACCAGCAGTCCTACGATGAAAACGAGGGTCGGGATGGACGTGATGGAGCCGTCGGTGCCCAGTTGCACCGGCGGTCCGCCTTTTGTGGCGCGGACGAAACCGGAGTCCACGAAGCCGATGAAGGCGATGAACAAGCCGATGCCAACGGTGATGGCGGCCTTGAGTTCCTTCGGGACGGCCTTGAAGATCGCGGTCCGGGCACCGGTGGCGCCGAACAGGACGATCAGGATGCCGTTGATGACCACCAGGCCCATGGCTTCCGGCCAGGTGACTTCATGGATGACCGCGACCGCCAGGAACGAGTTGATGCCCAGGCCCGCGGCGATTCCGAACGGCAGGTTCGCGATGAGGCCGAAGAGGACGGTCATGACGCCTGCGGTCAGGCCAGTGACGGCGCCGATCTGTGCCGCCGGCAACCAGCCTCCGGCAACGTCCGTAGGTGCGTTTTGGGACGAGAATCCGCCCAGGATCAAGGGGTTGAGGACCACGATGTAGGCCATCGTGAAGAACGTGACGATGCCGCCGCGGAATTCGCGGGCCAGCGTGGAGCCACGCCTGGTCACGTGGAAGAAACGGTCCAGGAAAGAGTTCGACGCCGGCGGCCTGGGGCCGCTGCCCCGCTGCGCCAGGCCGGTTGCCGTGTGCTTTTCTGCGGTCGCTTGAAATTCAGCGGGATCCAGGATTGTCATCTCAGCCACCGGGCCCTAGTAGTCGATCCTGGAGTCGAGCGTGTTCCAGGTGTTGAACGGTGCCAGGATGGCCGGCGCCTGGGGATCGCCCAGTTCCAGCTTGGTGACCGGCATGAGCTTGTCCCGGTCCTCGTTTTCGAAGTACTCGTAGAAGACGGCGTCGTCGAAGCCGACGGATGCGGCGTCATGCCGGTCAGCCGCGAAAACCACGTTGCTGATCCGCGCCCACAGTGCGGAGGCCAGGCACATCGGGCATGGTTCGCAGCTCGTGTAAAGGGTGGCTCCGCCGAGGTCGAAAGTTTCCAGCTCGCGGCAGGCGTTCCGAATGGCGGTAACTTCGGCGTGGGCCGTGGGGTCGTTGCTCGCGGTAACCCGGTTGACGCCCTCGAAGGCCCGGCCATCCGCGGTGACAACGACGGCGCCGAATGGGCCGCCGCTGTTGAGGACATTGGCTGTTGCCAGCTCAATGGAAGTGGCCAAGAATTGTTCGGCCTTGACGGTGGTACTCATGTGCGACTTCCTTAGTGCTGAGGAAGCCCGGAACCAGGGCGGCAGCTGACATGACAGTGCATCGATTACCAGGCTTCAGCATGTGCTTTTGAAGGTTTCGCCTGGTAGATAGCTTCCCGGAGTCCGGGTGCCCGCCTTTGGCAAAATGAGATTAGCACCGAGGATGTGAGCCGCGCCATACTTTCTGGAAAATTAGTTTCGAGATGTGAAATTCGCAGCTTCTCGCCGCCGGCTTCTCGGCAGTGCAGGGCCACAGTCACATTGCGTCCTTCGGGCGACGCCCCTACGCTGAGTGGCACCGGCGCACTTGTGCCTGCCGGCATCCTGGATCAGCAGACAGGGCCGAACTGAGCTGGAACGCATCCACGCCGACCAGACAAGGAACCCAGTGCACCCGAACCCAGTGAGCCCGCTTCCCGAAGCCGCAGCCGCACGTCTCTGGATCAAGAATCCACTCGCAGCCTTCACGGCAAACGGATTCGACGCCGCCGGCGGCATCGTGGTCAGCGGAGGCACGATATCCGAACTCGTCCCCCGCGGCGGCCAGCCGTCCCTTCCATGTGGGGAAGTCTTCGACGCCGGAAACCATGTCCTGCTGCCGGGCCTGGTCAACACGCACCACCACTTCTACCAAACGCTCACACGAGCGTGGGGTCCGGTCGCCAACGCTCCCCTTTTCCCGTGGCTGCAAAACCTCTACCCGGTCTGGGCGCGACTTACCCCGGACAGCCTCGAACTCGCCGCGAAGGTCGCGCTTGCCGAGCTACTGCTCTCCGGCTGCACCACCGCGGCCGACCACCACTACCTGTTCCCGGCAGGACTGGAGGACGCGATCGACGTCGAGGTCGGCGTCGTACGCGAACTGGGCATGCGCGCCACGCTCACCCGCGGCTCCATGTCCCTTGGCGAGGACGACGGCGGCCTGCCGCCTCGCGCCACCGTGCAGCGGCAGGACGTCATCCTGGCCGATAGCGAACGGCTCATCGACAAGTACCATGAGCGCGGCCATGGCGCGACCATCCAGATCGCCCTGGCCCCGTGCTCGCCGTTCTCGGTCACGCCGTCGATCATGGCCGAGAGCGCCGCGATGGCAGAACGCCTTGACGTGCGGCTGCACACCCACCTCGCCGAAACCATCGACGAGGAAAATTACTGCCGCGCAGTCTTCGGCATGCGCACCGTCGACTACTTGGACAGCGTCGGATGGCTTGGTAGCCGCACATGGCTCGGCCACGGCATCCATTTCGACGACGCCGAGATAGCCAGGCTGGGTGCCGCGGGCACCGCCGTCGCACATTGTCCGACGTCGAACATGCGGCTCGCGTCCGGCAGCGCACGCGTGCTGGAACTCGAGGCAGCCGGGGTCCCCGTTGGGCTCGGCGTGGACGGATCCGCATCCAACGACGCCTCGAACATGATCCTGGAGGCGAGGCAGGCGTTATACCTGCAACGGCTGCGGTACGGAGCGGACGTCCCGGTTGAGCGCGCGTTGGGGTGGGCCACCCGTGGCTCCGCCGCAGCCCTGGGCCGGTCCGACATCGGGCACCTGGCTCCGGGAATGCAAGCCGATATGGCCCTGTTCAAGCTCGACGAACTGCGCTTCTCCGGTAGCCATGACCCCATCGCGGCACTGCTACTCTGCGGCGCGGACCGTTCGGACCGGGTCATGGTGGGCGGACACTGGCGTGTCGTGGACGGACAGATCCCCGGCCTGGATGTCCGGGAACTTAAGGCCAAACATTCAGCTGCCGCACAGAAACTTGTCCAGGGGCAGGAGTAGTCTCTCAACTGGAAACCCATCAGGAGGAATGCCATGACTGTCCCGCCACAGAACGCACCCACCCCGCCGGGCTGGTATCCGGACCCCGCAGGCTCAGGGCAATTGCGATGGTGGGACGGCACAGCCTGGACGGGCAACGCATCAGGGGCGCCGACTAGCGGCCAGCAGGGTGCTGCACCACATCCCGGCGGGCCGTACGCTGCCGGGCCTTACGGTAGTCCACCGCCTGCCGGCGGGCCCTACGGCAGCGGGCCGTATGGTGGCGGGCCTTACAGTAGCCCACCGCCTGCCGGCAGGCCGTACGCAGGCGGGCAGCCTGGTGCAGGGCAATTTGGCGCCATGCCCCCGGCGCAGTATCCCGGCGTCGTCCGCCCGGCTCCGCGACCGCAGATCAGCGCATCGACCCCGGTCTACAACCCGTTCATTTGGCTCGTCACACTGCTTCCGCTGATCACCGTGATCATCCTTCTGGCCTGGAACCCGGTGGTGCACGTGCGATACGTAGGTACCAGGCGCGTGCCGACCCTGGACCCGACCTCGCTGTTCAGCGTTCCGTACTTCCTGCTGGTCGCTTCGGGCTGGGTGATCTACGGGATCAGCGTGTTCTTTGCCTACCTCGACTCACAGAAGCTCCAGCGCGATGGAGTGGTCCGCCCCTTCCATTGGGCGTGGGCCTTCCTTGGCGCCGGCGTGTATGTGGTCGGCCGCTCGGTGATCGTCAACAAGGTCGCGCCCCAGCGCGGCCTCGGGCCCGTTTGGGCGTTCATTGCCGTCACAGCCCTGGCCTTGATCGTCGGCGCGATCAAGTTCGGAATGGTGCTGTCCAGCATCGCCGCCAGCCTGCCAACCTAGGCCTTGCAGCGCCCGTCACCCCATGACTGGCCGAAATCGTGGGTGTGGCCCGTGCGCCGTGTTCTGGAACGTAGCGCACGGGCCACACCCGCGTACTCACCGCCTAGGAACGCTGCCGGCCGAAGACCGGGAGTGCGCGCAGCCAACGGGAGAAGGTCCCCGGCTTGCGGTCGCAATCGGCCGGAATGAAGAAGTCGGGATCCGTGGCGCCGAACGGCAGGTACAGTTCCTGGCCTGGCGCGGGGAATTCCACGACGTTGTTCTTATCCTGCGAGTCCATCTGTCCTCCTCTTTCGTGCGCTCATGTTTCCGTCTCCTATTTCCGTATAACGGAAAACATTTTTTGTTGTATGGAAATGGTAGATCCCGTGCCCGAATCGAGTCAAGAGGTGTCCGCGGAGGCGCGCTCCCGCCGTCGTGCACTTCGGTCACAATCGGAAAGTACATAACGATTCGCGGCAAGTGATTTACACCACTGGCAAACGTGGTCTACGCTGGCATTCAATTCGTGGCGCACGTCACGTAACCTGGGAGCAGCAGGCAGGGTCGTAATGAGCTGGCATCAATGGATGCCGGCTCTTTTTTGTTGGGTCGGCTCCACCAGAAACGCGTAGGAAACACGCGCTTGATTTCATTGGTGGACCTTAGTGGTTCCACCTCGTAGAAGTTGGGATATGACCATGAGCAACAACATCGTCCTCGGCGACAACCAGTACGGCAAGGCAGAAGTCCGCGTCGTCAAAGTCACCCGCGACACCGACCGCCACCAGATCGACGACCTGAACGTCACCTCGCAATTGCGCGGCGACTTCCAGGCTGCGCACCTCCAAGGCGACAACGGCCACGTCGTCGCCACGGACACCCAGAAGAACACGATCTACGCTTTCGCCCGCGACGGCATCGGATCACCCGAAGCCTTCCTGCTTCGCTTGAGCGCGCACTTCACCTCGGGTTTCGAGTGGGTCACAGGCGGTCGCTGGGAGGCCGAGTCCTATAGCTGGGACCGCATCCAAGCCCACGGCGCCGGACACGACCACAGCTTTGTCCGTAACGGCCAGGAAGTCCGCACCGCCGTCGTCGTCCGCGATGGCGACACGACGCACGTGGTCTCGGGCCTCAAGGACCTGACCGTCCTCAAGACCACGCAGTCCGGCTTCGTCGGCTACCCGCGCGACAAGTACACCACGCTGCCCGAGACCACCGACCGCATCCTCGCCACCGACGTCTCCGCCCGCTGGCGCTACAAGACGGGGCTGGATATCGCCGGCACCGACTTCAACAAGAGCTACGAGGACATCAAGGCACTGCTTTTGGAGGGTTTCACGGAGAACTACTCCCACGCCCTGCAGCAGACCCTGTTCGACATGGGCAAGAAGGTCCTTGAGGCACACAACGAGGTTGACGAGATCAAGTTCTCCATGCCGAACAAGCACCACTTCCTGGTCGACCTCAGCCCGTTTGGCCTCGACAACCCCAACGAGGTCTTCTTCGCCGCCGACCGCCCCTACGGCCTGATCGAGGCCACGGTACAGCGCGACAACACCACGCCAGCACCTGCCGCCTGGAACGGCATCGCCGGCTTCTGCTAAGCCCCGCCAGAAGCGTTTGTGTGCAGATCAGGCCCCTTTGACCCGCCGTAAGGGTCCTGATCTGTACATTTGTGGCACCCCAAAACTGTTAGCCAGACATTGTTAGCCAGACGAAGGCGTCTGCCATGAACCAAGAAAGTCTGCCATGAACACCAAGAAGAAAACCCGCCCCGCGAATACCACTGATACCGCGCATACGAGGCCCGAGGACCAACGACTCTCCATCGGGAGCACGTTCGCCTACGGGTTCCAGCACGTCTTGACCATGTACGGCGGAATCATTGCCCCGCCGCTCATTATCGGAGCCGCCGCGGGCATGTCCTCGCAGGATATCGGCCTCCTGATCGCGGCCTGCCTGTTCGTCGGCGGCCTGGCGACCATCCTCCAGACCGTGGGCATCCCGTTCTTCGGTTCGCAACTACCCCTGGTCCAAGGCGTGTCCTTCGCCGGTGTATCCACCATGGTTGCGATCGTCAACGGTGGAGGAGGCATCCAGGCGGTCTTCGGTTCCGTTATGGTGGCATCCCTGATCGGCCTGGTCATAACCCCGCTCTTTTCGAAGATCATCAAGTTCTTCCCGCCAGTGGTCACCGGCACGGTCATCACCACGATCGGCCTGACCCTCATGCCGGTCGCCGCCAACTGGGCCATGGGAGGCAACAGCGCCGCCCCGAACTACGGCAGCGTGGCGAACATCGGCCTTGCCGCGGCAACCATGGGCATCGTCCTGCTGCTCAGCAAGATCGGAAACGCGGCGATCTCGCGCCTGTCGATCCTCTTGGCCATGGCCATCGGAACCATCATCGCCGTCGTCACCGGCATGGCCGATTTCACCAAGGTTGGCCAGGGCCCCATCGTCGCTTTCCCCACCCCGTTCGCCTTCGGGCCACCCACGTTCGAAGCAGCGTCCATCATCTCGATGCTGATCGTGATCCTCGTGACCCTCACCGAGACCTCGGCGGACATTATCGCCGTCGGCGAGATCGTGGGCACCAAGGTTGATTCCAAGCGCATCGGCAACGGTCTTCGGGCGGACATGCTCTCAAGTGCGGTATCACCCCTGTTCAACTCCTTCACGCAGAGCGCCTTCGCCCAGAACGTGGGGCTCGTGGCCATCACGGGGATCAAGAGCCGTTTCGTGGTCAGCGCCGGCGGGTTCATCCTGGTGGTCCTGGGCCTGCTGCCCGTCCTCGGCCGCGTTGTCGCAGCGGTTCCAACGCCCGTATTGGGAGGCGCCGGCGTCGTACTCTTTGGAACGGTCGCTGCCAGCGGTATCCGGACGCTTTCCAAGGTGGAGTACCGCAACAACATGAACCTGATCATCGTTGCCGCGTCTATCGGCTTCGGGATGATCCCGATCGCGGCGCCGAAGTTCTACGACCAGTTCCCGGCTTGGTTCTCCACGATCTTCCACTCCGGCATCAGCTCGGCCGCCCTCATGGCCATCCTGCTGAACGTCCTCTTCAACCACTTCAAGGCCGGCAACTCGGACAACCAATCCGTGTTCGTGGCGGGCACAGGCCGTGTGGTCAGCGAAGCGGACATCGCATGCCTCGCGCACGGTGACCGATTCGAGAACGGCAAGCTGATCGACGCCGACGGCAAGGAAGTACCCCTCAAGTCCTCCGTCGTCGAGCACTAGTCCCCTCCCGACGCTCGCTCACCTTTGGGCCTTTTTCGACGAACGCTCCTGCACGGGCTGCAGGTGCGTTCGTCGTTTTTGCCCTAAAGGTGAGAGTGCGTCACGACTGGGGCCGCGGGGCCTGGTCCCCTTTCCGCGTGAGACGGTTGTTTCATGAGGATCGACGAGCGAATCGAACGACACTATTCGGAGCTTGGACCACAGGAGCAGAAGGCGGCAGACACCCTCCTGGACCGCCTGGGCGACCTGGCCGTCTACAACGCCGCCGAGCTCGCGCAGCTGAGCGGCGTCTCCAAAGCCACCATGAGCAGGCTCTTCCGTCGGCTGGGATTCGCCGATTTCAACGAAGTCAAAGAACACACCCGCGGCCTGAGGTCCAGCGGGGTGCCCCTCGCCACGCAAGAGGCCGACGGCGGGACCCACCTGCACCGGGCAGCGGACCAGCAGAACCTGAACCGCCTATTTGAAACGCTCGACGACGATCGCCTCCACAAAGTCGCACAACAACTGGCCGAGGCGCGGAACGTCCTCCTGATCGGCTTTCGCAACAGTTTCCCCGTGGCCCTCCATCTGCGACAGCAACTCCTGCAGTGCCGTTCCTCGGTAAGCCTGGCTCCGCAGCCGGGCCAAAGCGTGGGTGAGGAACTCGCAGGGCTGGATGGAACCGACGTCGTGCTCCTGATTGGCTTCCGGCGCAGGCCGGGCGGTATCCATGGCGTATTGAAGGCCGCTGCCAGCACCGGAGCGAGCACCATCCTGATTGGCGATCCGAGCGCACGGTGGCTTGCGGCACAAGCTTCGGTTTGGATCGAGTGTCCCGTGGAGGGCAACGGCGCGTTCGACAGCTACGCCTCGGCCATGAGCCTCATGAGCGTCCTCGCCAATGCCGTCCTCGCGGCCCGGGGCCGTCCGGGGAGGGACCGGATCAGGGAAATCACGGGGGTTTTCGACTCACTGGGAGAGATCGAGCGTCGTTAGCTTGCCGTAGGCGGCGAAGCGAACGACGGCGCCCCCCGCCTAAGCGCCAGCCCTCACCAAGCAGGGACCCCCCGACGCGCGCTCACTTTTGGCCCCATTTCGACGAACGCTCCTGCAGATAAATCACCCCGGGCCGAACGCTTCGGCACTAGATGTGCAGGAGCGTTCGGCCCGTTGGCCCTATACGTGAGTGAGCGTCCACCGGAAAGCCAACACACGTGAGTGAGCGTCCACCGAAAGGCCAACATACGTGAGTGGGCGTCGGGGAGGCTTAGTTCTGGTTCAGTTCCTCGGAGATCGCCAGGGCAGCCTCCCGAAGCAGGGGTACCGCGCGGTCGGCGAAGCTCTCGTCCACGCGGGACACCGGCCCTGAGACGGAGATCGCCGTGGGTGTGGGTGCGTTGGGGACGGCCATCGCGAAACAGCGGACCCCGATCTCCTGCTCTTCCTCGTCGATCGAGTAGCCACGTTCACGGATGCGCTTGAGGTCCAGGAGAAGGGAATCGATATCCCCGATGCTCTTCGCGGTGGGCGTCGGCATGCCCGTGCGCGCAACGATCCCGCGGACAACCTCGTCGTCCAACTGGGCCAGGATGGCTTTACCGACGCCGGTGTCGTGGGTGTGGGCCCGGCGGCCTACCTCGGTGAACATGCGCATTGAATGCAGGGACGGGACCTGGGCTACGTAGATGACCATGTCGGAATCCAGCACGGCCATGTTGGACGTCTCGCCCAGCCGGTCCACGAGGGACTTGAGCTGCGGGCGGGCCAAGGCCCCAAGCTGCTTGTTGGCACCCTCGCCGAGCCGAATAAGGCGCGGTCCGAGGGCGTAGCGGCGGTTGGGCAGTTGCCGGATATAGCCAAGGGCCACCAGGGTGCGCAGCAGGCGGTGGATGGTGGGCAGCGGCAGGTCCGTCGACGACGACAGTTCACTCAGAGTGACGTCTCCGCCGGCGTCTGTGATGAGTTCCAGCAGTTCGAAGACGCGCTCGACGGACTGCACGCCTCCCGAGGGCTTTTCAGCCATTCCGTTGTCTCCTATGGCTCGGAATCCGACAACTCTTATCCGCATCGTGAAAAGAATTGCTTAGAACACTCAAGATACAGCACGCAGCGCCTCCGCGCTCATCAGAACTTAGGGCTTGTGTTTCCACTTTGCAGATAATAATATCCATAATACGAAAACATTCAGTTTGAGCGGAGGCCCACTGCGGGCCTGAACGAGGAGGAAATTCAATGGCGAACCCGAGCCCCGGAAATTCGATCACCCTGCGCGTCGCGGCGCCGTCGAGCTTCACCGCCACCAGCGAGCTGGCCGCCGCCGTCGCTGCTGCCGGCGCGGCCGTCACCGCCTTGGATGTCACCGAGTCCCACCACGACGCACTCGTTGTGGACGTCACCTGCAACACCACGGACGAAGCGCATGCCAACCGCGTCAAGGACGCCCTGAACGCGCTCGACGGCGTCACGGTCCAGCACGTCTCGGACCGCACCTTCCTCATGCACCTGGGCGGGAAGCTCGAAGTCGTCCCCAAGGTAGCCCTGCGCAACCGTGACGACCTCTCACGCGCCTACACGCCCGGCGTCGCACGCGTCTGCCTTGCCATCGCGGAAGACCCCGCCGCTGCCCGCAACCTGACGGTCAAACGGAACACGATCGCGGTCGTCACCGACGGTTCCGCGGTCCTCGGACTCGGCAACATCGGCCCCGCCGCGGCCCTGCCCGTCATGGAAGGCAAGGCCGCGCTGTTCAAGCAGTTTGCCAACGTGGATGCCTGGCCGGTCTGCCTGGACACCCAGGACACCGAAGAAATCATCAAGATCGTCAAGGCCTTGGCCCCCGTCTACGGCGGCGTCAACCTTGAGGACATTGCCGCGCCGCGCTGCTTCGAAATCGAGAACCGCCTCCGCGAAGAACTCGACATCCCCGTCTTCCACGACGACCAGCACGGAACGGCAATCGTCACCCTCGCGGCCCTCGTTAACGCATTGCGCGTGGTGGACAAGAAGCTCTCCGAGGTCAAGATCGTGGTCTCGGGCGTCGGCGCCGCGGGTTCCGCCATCATCCAGCTCCTCAAGGCCCAGGGGGCGCAGCACATCATCGCCGCCGGCCGCTCGGGCGCCATCCACTCGGGCGAAAAGTACGACGACGAGCACCGCACCTGGATCGCCGCGAACACCAACGAGGCCGGCTTCTCCGGCACGCTGCACGACGCCCTCAAGGGTGCGGACGTGTTCATCGGCGTCAGCGCTCCCCACGTGATCGGCGAAGAGCAGGTCGCCTCGATGGCCGAGAAAGCGATCGTGTTCGCCATGGCCAACCCCACGCCGGAGATCGATCCGGTGATCGCGTCCAAGCACGCCGCGGTCGTCGCGACGGGTCGGAGCGACTTCCCCAACCAGATCAACAATGTGCTGGCCTTCCCGGGCTTCTTCCGCGGCCTGCTCGACGCCGGCGCATCGGACATCATCCCGGAGATGCTGGTGGCGGCCGCGGAGGCCATTGCCAAGCGGGTAGCTGACGACGAGCTCAATGCCAGTTACATTATCCCCAGCGTCTTCGACCCCCATGTCGCCGCCGACGTCGCAGCTGCTGTGGCACAGGCTGCAGCAAACGCAGCCGCCGCATCCCCAGCCCGCTAGCGTCCAGAAAGGACCAACCCATGGCTCTCACAGTCACAGACCCCCGGCCGATCGAACGTGCCGAGGAGATCCTGACTCCAAAGGCGCTGGCCTTCGTGGAGGAACTGCACCGCCGCTTCGCGGGCACCCGTTCGGAACTCCTCGCCGCCCGCGTGGCCAAGCGCGAAGAAGTGGCGCGCACGGGACGCTTGGACTTCCTCCCGGAAACCAAGGAAATCCGCGACGGCGATTGGAAAGTCGCCGAAGCCCCTGCGGCCCTGCAGGACCGCAGGGTCGAGATGACCGGCCCGGCTTCCCCCGCCAAAATGGCCATCAACGCCCTGAACTCCGGCGCCAAGGTTTGGCTCGCAGACCTTGAGGACGCCAGCACTCCGACGTGGGCCAACGTCATCGACGCTATCCTCAACCTCCGCGACGCCGCCCAGGGCACGCTGAGCTACACCTCCCCCGAGGGCAAGGAGTACCGCCTCCGCACTGACGCGCCGCTCGCCGTCGCCGTCGCCCGTCCGCGCGGCTGGCACATGGATGAACGGCACCTGCTGATCGACGGCGAACCGACTGTCGGTGCGCTGGTGGACTTCGGCCTCCACTTCTTCCACATTGCCAAGCAGCTGCTGCTCAACGGCCGGGGCCCGTACTACTACCTTCCGAAGATGGAAAGCCACCTCGAGGCACGCCTCTGGAACGACATCTTCGTGTTCGCGCAGGACTACCTCGGCATCCCCCAGGGCAGCATCCGCGCGACGATGTTGATCGAAACCATCCCGGCCGCCTTCGAAATGGAGGAGATCCTCTACGAACTCCGGGACCACGCCTCGGGCCTGAACGCCGGTCGCTGGGACTACCTGTTCAGCATCGTGAAGTACTTCCGCGATGCAGGCGAGTCCTTCATCCTCCCCGACCGCGCCTCGGTGGTCATGACGGCCCCGTTCATGCGCGCCTACACGGAATTGCTGGTCAAGACCTGCCACAAGCGGGGAGCTTTTGCCATGGGTGGCATGGCCGCAGTCATCCCGAACCGGCGGGAGCCCGAAGTCACCGCCCAGGCCTTCGAAAAGGTCCGGGCGGACAAGACCCGCGAGGCCAACGACGGTTTCGACGGTTCCTGGGTGGCCCACCCGGACCTCGTTTCCACGTGCCGCGAAGTGTTCGACTCCGTGCTGGGCGATCCCGCGAACGGCGGCAAGCCGAACCAGATCGACAAGCAACGCCCGGAGGTCTCTGTGACCGCCGAGCAGCTGCTGGACATCTCCTCCGCCGGCGGCCAGGTCACCGAGGCCGGACTCCGCCTCAACCTCTACGTCGCGGTTGCATACACGGCCGTGTGGCTTTCGGGGAGCGGCGCCGTCGCAATCCATAACCTCATGGAAGACGCCGCCACGGCGGAAATCTCCCGCTCGCAGGTGTGGCAGCAGATCCGCAACAAGTCCGTGCTTGCGGACACCGGCAACACCGTGACGCGCGAACTGGTCACCCGGATCCTGGACGAAGAGACCGAGCGCCTACGCGGCGAGGTCGACGCCGAATCCTTCGAGAAGTTCTACGAGCCGGCCAGCCGCCTGATCGCGGACATCTGCCTCTCCGAGGACTACACGGACTTCCTCACCACTCCCGCTTACGAGCTGGTGTAGGAATGGCCGCTTCCTCCTCTTTCCCTGCCTCTCTGACTCCGTCAGATCTCGCCGCCATCGATAAGCAGCTCGCCGCCACCGACCAACTGCTCGAACGCAATTATCCGGGCGACGACGGCAGCCGCCAACCCGTGCACACGGTGTACGTCCCCGCGGACCGTTTCACGCCGTCGTTCCCTGCCGAATGGGGCGCCCAGGCGATCACGACGGCGGAGGCGCACGGAGGCTTCGAAAAGATCGGTGCGCTGTTGGGCCAGGAACCGGAGCTGGCTGCCGCGGTCGCCTCGCGCGTTGCTGCGAAACTGCGCAGTGAACCTATCGAAGACCTGCGCCTCGACTTCGAGGACGGCTACGGCGATCGTGGCGATGAAACGGAAGACGTCGTCGCCGTCGCCGCTGCCCAAGCCGTCAGTGAAGCCGTTGCCGCGGGCTCGGCCCCGCCGTTCATCGGGATCCGGTTCAAGTGCTTCGAAGCAGCAACCCGGGCACGTGGGCTTCGCACGCTGGATCTATTCGTCTCCACTCTGGCTTCCGGCGGTGAACTCCCGGCCGGCCTGGTCCTCACGCTGCCGAAGGTCACCACCGTGGCCCAGGTGCAGGCAATGGACTTCGCCGTCTCCCGCTTGGAAGAGATCCACTCCCTTCCGGCAGGCCGGCTCCGCTTCGAGGTCCAAGTAGAGACTCCGCAGCTCATCCTCGGCCCCGAAGGCACGTCTCCGGTGGCCCAGCTCCCGCATGTAGTTCCCGGCCGCATCAGTGGCTTGCACTACGGAACCTACGACTACTCCGCGTCCTTGCAGATCTCCGCCGAGTACCAATCCATGGAGCACCCCGTGGCGGATTTCGCCAAGGAAGTCATGCAGTTGGCCGTTGCGGGCACCGGAATCCGGCTCTCCGACGGGTCCACCAACATCATCCCCGTGCGCGACAACGTGGAGAACGCCTGGAAGTTGCACGGCCGCCTGGTCCGCCGATCCCTTGAACGCGGCTACTACCAAGGCTGGGACCTCCACGCAGCCCAGCTTCCCAGCCGGTTCGCGGCAACATACGCCTTCTACCGCGAAGGCCTGCCTGCCGCGGCCGCCCGCCTCCGCAACTACGTGGAGCACACCGAGGGCGGCGTCATGGACGAACCCGCCACAGCCCGCGCGCTGGCTGCTTTCGTCCTTCGCGGTGTCCAATGCGGCGCAATCGGTGCCGAAGAGGTCCTGGCGCTGGCCGGCGTCGAACTCTCCCGGCTGACCGCGCTGGCGCATCCCCGGCTCACCCACACCACTCATTCCTAAGGAGCCCAAAGATGGGTAAGTACTACTACCCCCAAGGCGGCCTGCCGCCGCAGACGCACCTCACCACTGAGCGCGCCATCGTCACCGAGGCCTACACGGTCATCCCCAAGGGTGTCCTGACCGATATCGTGACCAGCAACCTGCCGGGCTTCACGAACACCCGTTCCTGGATCATTGCCCGCCCGATCTCCGGCTTCGCCACCACATTCTCCCAACTGATCGTGGAGATCGGCCCCGGCGGCGGCGCTCCGAAGGCCGAGTTCGAAGCAGGCGTCGAGGGCGTCATCTTCGTGACCAAGGGCAAGGTCAACCTGACCCTTGACGGCGAGCTGCACCGACTCGAGGAAGGTGGCTACGCCTACCTGGCTGCCGGTTCCAACTGGGGCCTGGAGAACGTCTCCGACGACATCGTCTCCTTCCACTGGATCCGCAAGGCCTACGAGCGCCTCGAGGGCTACGAAGCCAAGTCCTTCGTCACGAGCGACGCCGAAGTGGAAGCCGGCGAGATGCCGGACGTCGACGGCGTGTGGGCCACCACGCGCTTCGCCGACCCCAACGACCTCGCGCACGACATGCACGTGAACATCGTAACGTTCCAACCCGGCGGCGTGATCCCGTTCCCGGAGACCCACGTCATGGAGCACGGCCTGTATGTCCTGGAAGGCAAGGCCATGTACCTGCTCAACAATGACTGGGTCGAGGTTGAGGCCGGGGACTTCATGTGGCTGCGCGCTTTCTGCCCCCAGGCCTGCTACGCAGGCGGACCGGGCCCGTTCCGTTACCTGCTGTACAAGGACGTCAACCGGCAGATCAAGTTGACCTAGGCTTTCTTGTCTCCTGGGTTCGGCGTTGACCCCCTCGCTTCCAAAGAGGACGATCGACACTATGGGCGCAAGAGGCAGCTCATCCATTCTGGAGTTCCTCGCCGCTGCCAGCATCTCCCTGTCGTTGGCCTGCGGCGCCTGCACATACCCGCTACCGTCCGAGACCCCAATGGTCACAGGGTCCACGGACGCCGCGGGTTCCACGGCGCCCACCGTGCTGGATGTGCCGGGATTGGAGTTCTTCGCCCAATCCATGCTCGGCCAAGGGGCGACGGCTGTGGTTGTAGAGGTTTCCGTTCGGGGCAGCAAGTGGGCCAGGAGCTACGGCGTACGCAGGCTTAATGTGCCCGATCCCGCAAAGGTCACGGACAGAATACCGGCGGGAGCAACTACCAAATCGATGGTGGCGGTCTCCCTCCTCAAACTGGTTGAGGAGGGAACCGTGAGCCTTGACGACCCTGTCTCGAAGCACCTCCCTCAGTTCAACAACCTCGTCCAGGCAACCGGAGCCATCACGGTGAGGTCCCTGCTGAACCATACCTCTGGGTTGGCAGACCCGACCGGACCGATGGTGAAGTCGCAATCGTTGAGGCAAGCCATCAAGACCCGCTTCAGTGCTGAAGACATCCTCAGGTTGGCAGGCACCCAGCCCTGGGTGGAACGGCTGGCACCGCAGTTCATCTATTCGGATGCGAATTACGCCGCCCTGGCCTTGATCATCGAGAAGTACCGCGGCCACTCGATCGGCGACATACTGGCCACTGACATCTTCGCTCCCCTGAGGCTGAGCCGCACTAGCCTCGCCTTGCCGGACCGTTCACAACAAGGGCTGATCCACAGCTATTCCACGGTGGATGGGGAACTCCTTGACGTGACGGAGCCGGAATTCCAAGTCGGGTCGGCTGCCGCGGGTGCCGTCTCAAGCGTTGGCGACTTGAACGCGTTCTATGCGGCACTCATGCGGGGGCGCCTCCTGGGACCAGCTGCCTTGGCTGAAATGAAGGCAGTCAACGAGGCAAGCTACGGCCTTGGCTTGCAACGTTGGAATGACGATTGCACCAATGGCTTCTACTATGGCCACGGCGGATCCACGCTGGGATTCGGGGAAGTCAGCATCAGCAGCGCGGACGGCACCCGCCAACTAAGCGTGGGAATCGCCTACCCCCCTGCCGAGGCGGAGAACGGGCCATTGGATGCCCTGACCCAGCCGGTATCCGGCAAGCTCCGGGACCTGGCCATCACTACCTTGAACGGACTCTGCTGAGCTCGGAGTACAACGTCGGGCGTGAAGTGGGTATCGAGTTGGCGCCTCAGTCCTCCGTCGGCGTGGTCCGGTTCGAATGGTAGTCCCGCCAACTGTGCTCCGGTTCGAAACCGAGGAGTCGCCGCGCCTTGTCGATCGCGAGCATGGTTTCGTGTTCGCGGAGGTCCTTGGTGACCTGCACGTTCGGGAAGACCTCGGCGGCCAGGCTTGCGCTTGACCGGCCCATCACGGAATCCGCCGCTGCGATGATGAATGCTTCGAAGCCGGGCCGGCCCTGCTCCAAGGCACGGGCCACGGCCTGTGCACCGTCCCGCCCGTCGATGTAGCCCCAGAGGTTCCATTTGCGTAGCGTGGCGTCGGCATCGAACGACGGAAACGCCTCATAGTCCTCGGGATCCATGACGTTGGAGAACCTTAGGCCGACAATGCTCAGCTTTGGATCCCAGCGCGTGAGCTGGATAGCCATCTGTTCTTCGAGATGCTTCACGAGCGAGTAGGTGCTCTCCGGACGGGCCGGGTATTCCTCATCCACGGGGATGTAGGGCGGATCGATGTCGAACGGCAGTCCGAGGACGGTCTCGCTGGAGGCATAGACGATCTTCTTGATTCCGGCCCGCCGTGCGGCTTGGAAGATGTTGTACGTCGAAAGGATGTTGTTCTCGAAGGTCGCGGCATCCGGGACGAGGCCAGGTGCAGGGATGGCGCCGAGGTGGACGATCGCGTCGAAGCCTTCGTGGCGGTCGTCCAGCCCGAGGATGACATCGAGCACCTGGCCATAGTTGCGAAGGTCCACGGTGACGAATCCCGGTTCCCTCCGGCCCACGCGATCCAGGTTCAGCACCTGGTGGCCGTCCTGGTTCAACCTCCGGACCACGCTTTTGCCGAGCTTTCCGCTTCCTCCGGTAACTGCGATTCTCATGAAGCACTCTCCTCTGGATGGGATTTGTTCGGGCTCGAGCGTGGTGTCAGGATCCGCTGGTTTCAGGATCCGCCCAGTCTCAAGATCCGCTCAGTTTCAAGATCCGCTCAGTTTCAGGATCCGGCTCAGTCGTTCGCGGGGTCCGTCTGGGGACCCAGGTCCGCTTGTTCCAAGTAGCCTGCGAGGACGCTGCTGAGCTTGGCATGTCCGGCGGCGTTCAAATGCACACCGTCCACCAAATCACCGGCAACCTGGTATTTGGTGATCCAGTCGCCGACGCTGACGAAAGGCAGGCTCGCCTTTGCCGCAATGTTGCCCATCAGGGTGTCCACCTCCGTGCGGCGGCCGCCGCCCGCGTACGCGCCCCTGGCGAGGGTCCCCACCATCGCGAGGCGCGACTGCGGGTACCTCTTCTTGAGGACCGCGATGAGGCGATTCGCGTTCACGGTGATCTGCTCGTCCGTCGCGTTGTGGGAGGCATCGTTGCCGCCGCCCTCGAGGACGATAAGCGCCGGCGAGCCATATGGCAGCACCCAGTCGCCGCGCTGCAGGGCATCGATGTAGTTGCCCGCGGTTTTCGATGCCGCAACATAGCCCGTGCCGCCGCGGGCCACGGAATATACCTTGTAGCCGAGCGAGCTGAGTGCCGTCCGCGGCCAGGAGCCGGCTGGTTCGGATTGGGAGTCCCCAATGAGGACTGCCGTATGCCGGACGTCCGCGAGGATGATTTCGTTGCGGTCGTTGGCGGGGTTCTTGTACAGGGATCCCACGGGGAGCTTGGACGGATCCGGCCGGGAATCGGTCTTCTTGGGGTTGGGCGCGGCGGCCACGGGGCTTCCGGAGGCCGCGACCGGAGCGGCGGTTTCCCTGCCTTCGGCTGACGGGGACGGAACTGAGGGCGCTTCTGCACAGCCAGCCAAAATCACGACGGCGGTGACCAAGGATGCGGCGAAAAGTCGAGGTTTGTGCATCGTCCTGTCCCGAACTTACTTTCTCTTCGTACTGAGCGTGGAAAAACAGAAGTCCCTTGCCGATTTATCGGCGATGCAACACATCGGACGGACTGCTTACACTGGAGTCTATTGGCCTCCGGCGAGGGTACCTTACCAGACGTAAATATCGAAAAGGTGTTCCGGAAGCCGGCCAGCCATTTAGCCGCCGGTTCGCCCACCCGGTCCGGCGCCCGAGGCCGCTTCGGGAGCCGTTTCCTTCCCGGCCTCCGGGACTGCTTCAGAGGCGGTCTTCGACCCCGCACCCTCGCCCGCCTCCTTGCCTGCGCCGGGACCGGCTCCGCCGGCAGTTTCGGGGGCCTCCTGCGGAGCGGACCCGCGGGCTTCGCCGATCGGCGCGTTGCTGCGGCGCACTTCGCCGTGGTGCAGCTGCATTGCGCTCAGAACGAGTCCGAAGTGGCTGAAGGCCTGGGGCGTGTTGCCAAGTTGGCGTTGGGCCGCGGGGTCCCATTCCTCGCTCAGGAGTCCGACGTCGTTGCGCACCCCCAGGAGCCGTTCGAAGAGCGCTTCGGCCTCCGCGCGCCGTCCCGCGCCCAGGAGGGCGTCCACCATCCAGAAGGAGCACGCAAGGAAGACGCCCTCCCCGCCCGGCAGTCCGTCGTCGCTCTCTTCCGGGCGGTACCGGAGCACGAAGCCGTCTTCGGTCAGCTCGCGTTGGATCGCTTCAATGGTGCCGATGACCCGTGGATCGTCGTGCGGCAGGAAGCCCACCTTGGGGATAAGGAGAAGGCTGGCGTCCAGTTCCGGGCTCCCGTAGGACTGGACGAAAGTGTTGCGTTCGGGATCGTACCCGTGGGCCAGGACGTCGCTGTGGATCTTGTCCCGCAACGCCTCCCAGCGCGCGACTGGACCGGGAAGTCCGGAGTCCCGCACGGCCTTGACCATCCTGTCCGCTGCCACCCATGCCATCACTTTCGAATGCACAAAATGGCGCCGCGGGCCGCGTACCTCCCACAGCCCGTTGTCCGGCTTGTCCCAGGCGGTTTCGAGGTGGCCCATCAAGGCCGTTTGGACATCCCAGGATTCATCGCCCAGCGCCAGTAAGGATGCCCGGGTCAGGGACAGGCAGTCCAGGACCTCTCCCCACACGTCCAGTTGCAATTGTTCGGCCGCAGCATTGCCGACGCGCACCGGCGTCGAACCCTGGTACCCCGCCAGCCAGCTCAGCTCCGCTTCTGGAAGCCTCCTGTGGCCGTGCAAGCTGTACATGATCTGGAGGTCAGCGGGATCACCCGCCACCGCGCGCAATAGCCAGTCCCGCCAGGCGGCAGCTTCCTCGGTGTAGCCCGCCGCGAGGAACGCTTGGAGGGTCAGGGTCGCATCCCGCAACCAGCAATACCGGTAGTCCCAGTTCCGGGGGCCGCCGATCTGCTCAGGAAGGGATGTGGTGGCGGCGGCGACAATGCCTCCGGTCGGCGCGTACGTCAGGGCTTTCAGCGTGATGAGGGAACGCTGGACGGCGCTTCTGTAGGGGCCGTGGACGGTGCAGCGCTGGGACCACTCCGTCCAGAAGGCCATAGTGTCATCGAATGCATTGTCCGCTTCGACTGAACGCGGGCGGCGTTCGTGGCTGGGCGCCCAGGTGAGGACGAACGGGACCTGCTCGCCGGCGTTCACCGTGAATTCGCTGACTGTGGTGAAGTCCTTGCCCTTGACCGGCGCGGAGGTCTTGAGGTAGACGGAGTCCGGCCCGGCAATGGCTCGAAGTCCATGCCGGTCCCTGCGGACCCAAGGTATGACGTGGCCGTAGTCGAAGCGGAGGATGAGTTCGCCGCGCATCTTGACCGTCCCGCTGATTCCTTCGACGATCCGGACGATGTCTGCGACCGCATCGCGCGGAGGCATGAAGTCGAGCACGCGCACGTGGCCCTCTTCGGTTTCCCATTCGGTTTCCAGGATCAGGGTCCCGTCCCTGTACTGGCGGCGGGTGCAGGTACCCCCCGATTCGGGTGCGAGGAGCCAACGGCCCGCCCGGGGAGAATCGAGGAGGGCGGCGAAACATGCCGGCGAATCGAAACGCGGGAGGCACAGCCAGTCGATGGACCCAGCCGTGCTGATCAAAGCCGCTGTGTGCAGGTCTCCGATCATTGCGTAGTCTTCGATCCTCTGGCCCGCGGGCTGGTCTACCATGGTCATCTCCCCAGGGCTGATTCGATGGCGGCTATGGCTTGGGCAGTAATGTCCTCCCGGCGTCCGCAACCGTCGACGGGGAGGACGATTCCGCGTCGGGAATAGTGGGCCACCACGGCTTGGGTCTCGTCGCGGTACAGCTCCAAACGACGGCGGATCACCGGTGCAGTGTCGTCGCTGCGTCCCTGTTCCCTTGCCCGGCGGAGCATCCGATCCACCAGTTCGTCGTCGTCGACTATCAGTTCGACGACGACGTCCAGCTTTTGCCGGTCGCCGGCGAGGATCGTGTCCAGCGCCTCGATTTGCGCCGTGGTGCGGGGATAGCCATCGAGGAGGAAGCCGGCTTGGGCGTCGATATCGCGGAGTCGCTGCCGGACCATCGCGTTCGTGACGTGGTCCGGGACGAATTCGCCGCTGTCGAGGTATTTGCTGGCTTCGGCACCGAGTTCGGTCCCGCCTCCGACGTGGGCGCGAAAGATGTCTCCGGTTGAAATTGCGGGGACGCCGAAATGCTTCGCGATGTATACAGCCTGGGTGCCCTTGCCCGAGCCAGGAGGGCCCATGATGATCAATCGCGTCATGTCACTGTCCGTTCGTGAAGCGGCGCAGGGTTTCCCGGCGTTTTGGCTGAGCTTAGCAACTCCGGAACCTTTGGGGCAGGGCCGCCCTAGACCGTGGCCGGGTCCGTATTCGCGCCACAGAGGATCACGGCGACCCGCTCCCCCGCCGCAGGAACGTACGCTCCGGCCGTAATTGCCGCGAAGGCCGCGGCGGCGCCGTGTTCCACGATGATCCTGTAGTGCTCCCACAGGAGGGAACGCGCGGCGGCGATGTCGTCGTCGGACACTAGCACGGACCGCACGCCAGTGCGTTTGGCCACGTCAAAACCGATCCGCCCGATCTGCCGTGCGCCGAGGGAATCCGCCGCGATCCCCGAGACCGCGACGTCGATCGGGACGCCGGCGGCAAGCGCGGCGTGGAGGGTGGGGGCGTTCTCTGGTTCAACCCCCACCACGCGCGCATGGCCTTCGACGGCGGCCGCGATCCCGGCGATCAGCCCGCCACCGCCAACCGCAACCAGGATGGTGTCCACGCTGCCCAGCTGCTCCAACAGCTCAGAGCCGACCGTGCCGGCGCCCGCGGCAATTTCGGGCTGGTCGTAGGCATGGCAGTAGACGGCACCGCTTTCCGCGGCGTAGGCCATCGCCGCGTCAAAGGCCTCGGCGTACTCGATGCCGCGCTGGACTACGTCCGCGCCGATGGCGTTGAGCTTCTTGACCTTCACGGCCGGGGCGGTTTCGGGCACGAACACCGTTGCGGGCACACCGAGTTCGGTTGCGGCGTAGGCGTTCGCCAAGCCGGCGTTACCCCCGGAAGCGACCACGATTCCGACGTCGTCCTTCAGTTCTCCACGCTCCCGGGCCGCCAGGACGCGGTTGAAGGCGCCCCGGGCCTTGAACGTGCCCGTGTGCTGCATGAACTCGCATTTGAACCACAGCTCGCCTGCAGTGGTCTCCGGGTCCGCTTGCATCACCGGCGTGCGTCGGACCTTCCCGGCAATTCGGGGGCAGCGGCTTCATCGACGTCGGCGCGAGTGATCATTGAACAACCCTATAAGGGCGAACTAGTCGGCGGGCTGCTGCCGGCGGAGCTCACGATTCCGCCACCAGCGGCGGACGAGGTCGACGGCGGCCAGGACGCCGGCGAGCGGGGACAAGACCACGACCCCGTAAATGAAGATCATCCATGTCAGGATGGCCAGGGGAGGCTGCCCTCCACTCAACCATGACAGGCCGCCCAGCAAGCCAATGGTCCAGAACAGAACCACGCCTGTGAGTACCGCTCCTGCCGGAAAATATTCGCTCCGCACAACAGTCATCAGAGTCTCCACGGACTCCCACCTGCCTTCCATCACCGCACCCGAACATGATCAGTATGCATCCGGAAAAAGGCCGAATCGCGCCAGCGCGCGGAGGAAGTGACGAACATAACCAAGCCCCGCGTGTCGCCCCGGATTTTCAGGCCTAGTTGACGGGGTAATCGCGGCGTATCGTTGGAATACGCGACGGTTGATAGCTGGAAACATGGCTTCCGAGAATGGCCCAAAACTGAGTTTTAGCGGAGTCCTGTTGAGGGTCTTCGGATTCATTGTAGTGAGTGCCCTTTGCGGGGTGCTGGCAGCCGGCTTGGTAACCCCTGCGGTGGCCTCCGCCGGAATGGCCGTTAGCGGCTCAATCCAGTTTTTCAACAACCTTCCGGGCGACCTCGCGGTGGAACCGCCGTCGCAATCCACCAAAGTGCTGAGCTCCGATGGAAAGACGATCGCCACGTTCTACGAGGAGAACCGCGTCAAGGTCTCCTTGGACCAGATGTCGCCCTTTATCAAGGACGGGATCGTCGCCATTGAGGACAGCCGCTTCTACGAGCATAGTGGCATTGATCCGAGGGGAATCCTGCGCGCGCTGATCTCCGATTTGGGGGGCGGGACCAAGGAGGGCGCGTCGACCATTACCCAGCAGTATGTGGCCAACGTGCTCAACGAGTCCAAGCTTTCGGCAGGGCAGACCGGCGACGTTGTGCTGAATGGGCAAAAGACCCTCGGCGACAAGGTGCGCGAGATGAAGCTCGCGGTCGAACTGGAGAAAAAGTACACGAAGGACCAGATCCTCGAGGGATACCTCAACATCGTGTTCTTCAACCGCGACGCATACGGGATTGAAGCCGCCGCCCGGCACTTCTTCAGCGTCTCCGCGAAAGACCTCACCCTTCCCCAGGCCGCCCTCCTGGCGGGCCTGGTGAACAGCCCGAGCTACTATGACCCGTCCATCCATCCGGACCACTCGATCCAGCGCCGCAACCAGGTCCTCTCCGAGATGCTCACCCAGGGCAAGATCCAGCAGGCACAGTATGCGGCAGCGGTCGCCACGCCCATCCAACTCAAGATCTCGGCTGGAAAGCAAGGGTGCGGCGGCGCGGACATGGCACCGTACTTCTGCGACTACATCTCCCACTTGATCCTCAACAACCCGGCGTACGGCGCCAGCGAATCCGATCGTGAAAACGTCCTCTACCGCGGCGGCCTGACCATCACAACCACCTTGGACAGCCGTTTGCAGGGCGCAGCGCAGAACCAAGTGGATGCCACGGCAGGAGCAAACCCGGACAAGTGGGGCGCCTCAATGGTGAGCATCCAGCCCGGCACCGGCAGGATCCTGGCCATGGCCCAGAACACCGTCTGGCTCCCGACCCCCGGTAAATTCGACAGCCAACTGAACTTCAACGTCGATGCCAAGGACGCGAACGGCAATGACTTGAACGGTGCCGGAGGCTTCCAGCCCGGTTCCACCATGAAGCCCTTCACCTTTGCGGAATGGCTCAATGAGGGCAAGAAGATGACCACCATGGTGGATGCGTCACGGCGTACCTACCCGCTTGGCTTCCCGTGGAAGGCCAGCTGCGGCAAGGTCCTCGGTGCCTACGACAGCGCCCAAAAGAGCCTCGGCGCGGCAGACGACCTCCGGAACAACGACGAAGGCTACTACCGGCCCATGCCCGTCAACTACGGGCTCTACAACTCCATCAACACCGCGACGTTCGCCGAAGCCACCCAGCTGGACTTCTGCGGCATCCAGAAAATCGTGGACGCCTTGGGCCTGCACAACGGTGTGGACAACAGCCCGGTGAACATGCTCCAGCTCGGAAACCTCCTCGGAGCCACCGAAGTCTCGCCCCTCGTGTTGGCGGATGCCTTCGCCACCTTCGCCGACGACGGCACGTATTGCACGCCGGTCGCGCTCCTTGATGTCACGGACTCCTCCGGCAGGAAGCTCCCGGCCCAAGCCAGTTCCTGCCATGGAGCCATCAAGCCGGACGTTGCCCGGGGCGTCAATTCAGTGCTCCAGGATGTCCTGAAACGTGGCTCCGGCGTTTACATCACCCCCAAGGTCCAGGACCACTTTCCCACTGCCGCGAAGACCGGCACGAGCAACAGCAACGGGGCTACCTGGGTGGTTGGCTACACAACCGGACTTGCCACTGCCTCTTTCTTCGGCGACACCATGGCAGGGCAAAGCCGCCCTGGACAGAACGTGACCATCAACGGCAAGTTCTACCCGGCCATCGACGGCTACATGCTGGCAGGACCGCAGTGGGCAAACTATATGGCCCAAGTGGGTAGCTTGTACCCGGCAGCGGCATTCCCGCCTCCCCCTCCATCGATGGTGGGAAACCCGACGCCGAATCCGTAGCAGCCGACTCCGTAGCAGGCAAGGCGTTACGGAGGGGGACGTGCGGCCGGGAGGTCTCAGGGCCCAGCCGCACGCCGTTGCCCGGCCTGCGCCCGGCAACAACATGCCCGTAAGCGTCGGGGTCGCATGGGGAACGCCCGCCGCTTGGCACGGCCTGGCATGGGAACCGTGTAGGCAGCTCTCGTGGACTACCCCCAAAAGGGTCCGTGTGAATGCCGCCCTCACATGCCAGGCATTGAATATGTGTGCGCAGTGTGTGGATCGTGACGCAAATGCTTGGGGATTACAGGGAATAGGTGGTTCACATGATCGGAGACTGCATGGCGAGCCACCGCGTCTGCTTACAATCGAACGTCGTCAACTACTGAGGGAACCATGAAGAAGATCATCACAACAGTGCTCGCTGCCGGGCTCCTCCTCTCCGCTTCAGCCTGCGCCGCTTCGCAGCAGTTGAGCACCGCGGACACCTGCAGCCGCGTCAAGACCGTCATCTCGAACCCCACCAACAGCTCGGACAAAGCTGGAACAATCCGGATCGCGAACCAGATCCGTCCTATCGCTGCCGTTTCCTCGGATGAGCTGAAGTCCTCCTTGAAGGCGATCGTCGACTACCTGGATGAGTCCGTGAAGGACAACCCGGACTCGGCGAAGATGGACACGTTGAAGGCCGGATACCAAAACGCCGGCACCAACTACGCCAAATACTGCGGAAGCTAATTACCAAAGCGCATTCCGGTGGCCGGTCGTCGTTGCCAGGCCACCGGAGGGCTGCGCAGCGAGCTTCCGCGCCGCCCCCAGCCGATCGCCGTCGTACGTTGAAACGGCGGCGATCAATCACCGCGCCGCTCTTTCCCGCGAGCAGGTCCAGTGGGACTATGCCTATACAAACGGTGAGTAACGAGAGTGGTGGAGCGGAATGCCGACCCAGGAAAAAGTCGAAACAGAACGCAAGTACGATGTCCCGCTCGCGGCATCCCTCCCCGCGTTCGGCGAGGTCCAGGGGGTCGAGCGTGTAGCGGACCCGGAGGAGCACCGCCTCGAGGCCGTCTATTTCGACACCGACAACCTCGTGCTCGCCAAGCACCGCCTGACATTGAGGCGCCGCACTGGGGGCTCGGACCCCGGTTGGCACCTGAAACTGCCGGCAGCGCAGGACGGCCGTACCGAGGTGCACGCGCCCTTGGGTCAGCCGGACGCCGTCCCCGACGAGCTCGCGGAAAGAGTGCTGGTACTCACACGAGGCTCCGAACTGAAGCCCGTAGCCCGGGTGCATACCCGGCGAATCGTCCATCGACTCCACGGAAGCAAAGGGCTGGCACTGGCTGAGTTCGCAGATGACCACGTGAGCGCCGAGGCCTTGCATCCGGCCGGCCCTGCGCACGAATGGCGCGAATGGGAAGTCGAGCTTGTCCATGGTGACGAGGCACTGCTCAAAAGCTTCGAGGACGTTCTGTCCCAGGCGGGCGTGAGCCGTTCCGGGTACAGTTCGAAACTGGCGCGAACCTTCGGCAGCGCGTGGCCACAGCCCCTTCCAGCGCCTTCGAAAGTGCGCCGCAAGGGCCCCGCAGGTGACGCTATAGTCGCGTACCTGACTTCCAAGGTGGCCGAACTCATGGCCCTGGATCCCCTGGTCCGCCAGGGCGCCGACGACGCTGTCCACGACATGCGCTCAACGGCCCGCCGGATCCGTTCGGTTTTGGCCGCCTACGGCAGGCTTTTCGACGCCGACGCATCCGCCCCCTTGAAGGCGGAGCTGAAATGGCTGACCCGGATCCTAGGCAAAGCCCGCGACGCCGAAGTGTTGCGGGACAGGATCGGCGAACTGCTGAATGCCCAGCCCGACGACGCCCTGCCCGATCCCGCCGCAGCTAAGATCACGGACGAACTCGACGGAACATACAACTCCGGGTACCGCGAGCTGCTTCGGTCCATGGGCACGGATCGCTATTTCCGCCTCCTGGACTCGCTTGAGCAATTCCGCGATCACCCGCCGACCAGGGGCCGCGCCAAAAAGAAGGCACGGCCCGTCACGGCCAAATTGTCGGCCAAATCCGTCAAGCGCCTACGCAAATCCCAGAAGCGAGCGGCCCGCACCGTTGGTGACGATGGCCACGATGTAGCGCTGCACCAGGTACGCAAGGACGCCAAACGCGTCCGCCACGCGGCCGAAGCGCTTCAGGACCTTCACGGAAAGCGGGCCAAACGGCTTGCCCAGCGCGCACACAAGATCCAAAGCATCCTCGGGGAACACCAGGACAGCGTCATCGCCCGCTCTGTCCTTGCCCGGTTCGCGAAGGATGCCGGCGGTTCCGAACGCGCCAGCGCCGCCTTCGACCCCTTACTTGCGGCCGAAAAGCAACGCGCGGCTGACTCCGAGGCCCGCTACTCCAAGCTCGACAAGAAGAAGAACCGCTTGGAGCCCCTCTGAGCTTCTGGACAGTTGAAGTGGCTTAGCCTTCGCACTCTATGCAGTAGGCCTGGCCATCCTTCTCACGGGCGATCTGGGAGCGGTGCCGCACCAGGAAGCACGAGAAACACGTGAACTCGTCATCCTTCTGCGGGACCACCGCGATGACCAGTTCTTCGGCCACGAATTCGCCGCCGGGCACATCGTTGCCTTCAAAAGCATCCGCCTCGTCGAGCTCCCGGACCACGCTGCGCGCGTCGGGCGCGTTGGCGGACTGCAGCTGCTGGAGTGAGGTGCTTTGGGATTCGGCGACGTCGGAGCGGAGTTCGTCGTAATCGGTTGCCACTGTGCTGATATCTCTTCTCTTAAAAAATGACTGGCGAATGTGCAACATACACCATCAGGCTGCTATTCCCCGCAATATGGCACCATACGTGCCGCGGACGGCGCGTTCAAATCCCGACGTCGGAGGCTGGGTTGCGTTCGCCGTCGCCGGACGCTGCTTCCGCTCCGTCGTCGGACGCTGCTTCGCGTCCGGCGTCGCGGTGAAGATCCTGGTCCAGCCCTAATCCGTTGGCGAGCCGGGCGAGCAAGGTTGCCAGTTGTGCGAGCTGCTCCTCGTTCAGGGGAGCCAGAAGCTCCGCTTCATGCTTTTCGGCGATCCCGCGCAGCTCGCGCAACGCGCCCCTGCCCGCATCGGTGAGGTGGAGTTCGTAGTTCCGCCGGTCGGCACTGTTGCGGACCCTCTCCACTAAGCCGCGGTCCTGCAAGGAATCGATGAGCGCGACGACCCTGCTCGGAACGGCGCCCAGCCTGTCGGCGAGGGAACGCTGGCTCAACCCCGGCGAGCGCCCGAGCAGCCGGAGCACTCCGGCGTCGCTCGGCGTGAGTCCGATCTGCTTAGTGTGTTCGGCGAAGCGCGAGGATGCCATCGAGCCCAGTTGCGACAGGAGGAATGCGATCCGTCGGGGTCGCTCATGCGAGGCTCGGTCCATGCATCAAGAATACATCCTTGACAGAATAATTCTCTAGGTGAACGATTTATCTAGTGACGTATTCCCGCTCATGCGGGCGGGTCTCCCCGTAGCAGTCCAGCCGCGAACAGAAAGGCTGCAAAATGAGTAACCCTCCATTTCCACGTCATGGTCGGCAAGCCCGCTCAGGCGGCCCACACCCGGGGGTTTTAGCGATCGTCAGCCTGGGTATTTTCCTCGCGGGGCTCATCACGTCCGCGGCCCTTAGCGGTGGCCAAACGTTCGTCTCCCCGTTCGCGTCCGCTGGCGACGTTGCCGGTTTCTACCAGCGGAACATCGCTTCCGCGCGTGTGAACGGCATGCTCCAGTTCGGGTCCGCGGTCCCCCTCGGGATATACGCAGCCACCGTCTACGCCAGGCAGCTTCGGCTCGGCATCCGGGTACCCGGGCCGGCTATCAGCTTCTTTGGCGGTGCGACGGCGGCCATTTTCCTTATGTTCTCGGGGTCATTGACGTGGCTGCTCAGCCGTCCCGAGATCACCACAGACGCGACTCTCACGCAGGCGCTCGCATTCCTGGCATTCATCACGGGAGGAGTTGGTTTCTTCGTCGGCCTCGGCTTGCTCGTCGCGGGCATCGCTGTCCCGTCCCTGATCCTCCGTTTCATGCCGCCGTGGCTGGCCTGGGCGGGCCTCGTCATCGCGGCATGTTCCGAACTGAGCTTCCTCTCCATGGCCATCGAGCCGCTTCAGTTCCTGCTGCCGATTGGCCGTTTCGGAGGGCTCCTTTGGCTGATCGCCGCCGGATTCCTGCTGCCGCACACTAGGGCGGCAGCAAACCAGGAGCCCCGGGCACAAGGACGCGCACAAGGAAGGGTCGGGCGATGACGACGGCGGACGGCGGATTACCGGACAGCGCCTCGCCCGAGGGTGGCGGGCAGGCCAGCGCCTCGCCCGAGGGTGGCGGGCAGGCGCTCGCAGGTCCGATGTCAGGCAAGACCGCGCTCGTTACCGGCGCCAGCCGGGGGATCGGCGCCGGGATCGCCGTCGCACTGGCAGAGGCCGGCGCGCAGCTCGTCCTTGCCGCACGGGACACCGCCGCCCTGTCGATGCAAGTCGATGCCATTCAAAGCCGTGGCGGCAAAGCACTTGCCCTTCC
The DNA here is from genome assembly GCA_041360635.1 of bacterium RCC_150. Taxonomy (GTDB): domain Bacteria; phylum Actinomycetota; class Actinomycetes; order Actinomycetales; family Micrococcaceae; genus Arthrobacter. Next base: position 36,020 of record JBFUPP010000022.1, read on the forward strand.
CGTGGATGTGACTGACGAGGACTCCGTGAAAGCCCTCCTGGCCGAGGTCCACGATCGCTTCGGACGGCTCGATGCGGCGGTGAACAACGCCGGGGGCGGCGGACGCGCTCCTGCCCCGTTGGCCGAATGGGCGAGCGCAGACTTCGATAGCGCCATCGCCGTCAACCTGCGCGGCGTCTTCCTGTGCCTGAAGTACGAGATCGGGCTCATGCTCGAGGCCGGCAACGGCGGTGCCATCGTGAACATGTCCTCCACAGCCGGAGAGCAGGGCGTCGCGGGCCTCAGCGGTTATGTGGCGGGCAAGTTCGGCGTCGGCGGCCTCACCCGGGTGGCCGCGCTCGACTATGCCTCCCAGGGGATTCGCGTGAACGCGATCGCTCCGGGACCGATCCTCACCGACCGGCTGGCAGCCGCGGGCTCGGCAGCCCAGGAGCGCGTCGCTTCAGCCGTTCCCCTGGGCCGAATCGGAACCACCGCGGACATCGCCGCCGCTGCCTTGTGGCTCTGTTCGGAACAGTCTGCGTTCGTCACCGGCACCGTGCTGGCGGTCGACGGCGGCAGGCTGGCCGGGACGCCAGCGTTCAACACCGGGCGCAGGAGCTAGGGGCGTTGCAGGAGGATTCCTGAAAAACCCGCCATAGGTGAGCGCGCGTCTGGAAAAAAGCAGCCCTACGTGAGCGCGCGTCTGGAAAAAGCAGCCCTACGTGAGCGCGCGCCTGGAAAAAACCCGCCATACGTGAGCGGGGATCTGGGGTGCTAGCTGGAGCCGCGCAAGAAGCGCCGCCACCACGGGCGTTTGTCCGCGGGTTCTTCCGGCGCGGCAGCGGCAGCTGCTTCGGCGGCCGCCGCGCGACGCTCGCGCCACCGCTCAAGCTCGGCTCCGACGTCGCGCGTTTTCGTGGTGACGGGCGGACCGCCCTGGAGTTGCCGCCGCGCGTCGATGACCCTGGCGTTGAAGTCCTCCAGAAGTTCGCGTACTTGCTTTTCCGAGTACAAGGCATCGAGTTTGGAATCGAGTTCGGCGTCCTCGGTACGGAGGAGGATGGCTTTCGGGCCAAGGCCGCTGAGCTGCTCGCGCTGGATGAGGCCTTTGACCCACCAATCGGGGTCGTACCGCTCCCCCAGCCCGGGGATCGGCTTGCCTGAGTACTTCAGGTTGTCGAATTTCCCCTGTGCCATGGCGTCGCGGATCAGGTATTCCACCCGTTTTGCGTCGCCGACCTTCCTGCGCCGCCGCCGTTCTTCGTCCTCCAGGGCAGCAAGTTCTGCTTCCTCCTGGGCGCTCATTCCGCTGGCGCGGGCCGCGCGGAGCTCCATGCCCCGTTCCAGCCGTCGCCGGAACGCATCGTTTTCGCCGCTCACGATCCTTCACCGTCCTCGTTTGCGGAAATGCGGCATCGTTTCCAGTATTCCGCAAAAAGGTCGCCACGCGAGAGCAGCTGCAGGCGAGGAAGCCACTCGCTGGCCACGCCCGCCCCCGCCCCACTACCCTGACTGGTATCAGCCGCTTCGGGAAGTAGGACACCATGGACGAACAAGGCATTCTCCAACGCATCCAATCGCTCGTCGACGAAGAGCGGCAGCTTCGCGAGCACGCCGAATCTGCCCCGCCCGGTCCGGAGCACGCCCCGGATCGCGCACGCCTGGAAAGGCTGGAGCAAGACCTCGATCAATGCTGGGACCTGCTTCGGCAATGGCGGGCCAAGCGGCAGTACGGCGAGAATCCGAACGAAGCGGAACCGCGGCCGGTCAAGCAGGTGGAGGGATATAGCGGCTAGGTCCCCGAGGCCCGGCCGCCGATGCCGAGGTAGACGCCGGTATGGTCCAAGTCGCCGAGGCCCTTTGCGACCATCCGTTCAAATGCGCCCCGAACACTGCTGGAGACGGGTAGCTCGAGACCTGCGTCGGTGGCTATCTCCGCGATGAAGCAGAGGTCCTTGAGTTGGTTCCTCGCGGATCCGCCGCCTTCAAAGTCCCGGTCAATCCAGCGTGCCCCTTTCTGCCGGAGGACTTCGGAATTTGCGAGGCCTCCCGCAAGGATGCGCTGTACCTTGGCGAGGTCGAGTCCGGTCGCGGTCGCCAGGGCCATGGCTTCTGACAATGCAGTCACTGTCGCTGCGACGACGATTTGGTTACAGGCCTTCACGATCGAACCCGCTCCCGTATCCCCGAACCACGCGACCGTGGAACTGTAGAGCTTGAAAAGCGGCCTGAGGGTCTCCACGATGTGCTGCGGACCGCCTGCCATGACGCTCAACCGCCCCTCCTCGGCGCCAATCGTGCCGCCGCTCAGGGGTGCGTCAATGAGCGATACTCCATGAATGCGCCGGATGTCCGCTGCAAGGGCGGCGACCGCAACAGGCGAAACGGTCCCGTGGACAACCAAGATCGGGTTTTCGATCCTGCCTTGTTTCCAGCCTTCCAACAGTCCGTCCGGCCCATGCAGCAGGGCCTCTAGCTGCGGAAGGTCGGGCAGCACAGTCAGGACCACTTGGCATGCCGCTTGTGCCGGGGAATCAACCACGCGGCCACCGGCGATTGCCTTGGCCTTGTGGGCCGTACGATTCCATAATGTCAAAGGCACCCCCGCCTCAATGACGTTCCTGGCTATTGGCGCGCCCATGGGTCCGGTGCCCAGCAAGGCAACCGGGAACGGGAACGGCGTGGAGGAAACCTCGTGAAGTTTCTGGGTCATGGTCCTAGCTTTCTGCGTCATGGCCCTAGAAAGGGATCAGCCCGGCGAGGGCGGGAAGGAACGTACTGAACCAAGGCACGGCCGCGAGGACCAAGAGGCCGATGAACACGGCCGCCAGGTAGGGCCAGAAGTGCTTGAGGCTGTTTTCCACGGTTTCGCGGGCTGTGGCACAGGCGACGTAGAAGCCGACGCCGGCTGGCGGCGCGAAGGAACCGATACCCATGGAGATGATGAGCACCATGGCGTACTGCACAGGATTTACGCCGAAGTCGGTGGCGATGGGCAGCAGGAGGGGCGCGAAGATCAACACCGCTGGAAGTCCTTCGAGCAACTGTCCCATGATGACCAGCACCAGGATGGTCAACACCATGAACAGGATCGGCGAATCACCGAGCCCTGACATGAGGTCGTGGATTTGCTGGGAGACTCCGGCAAGGGCGAGGGTCTGTGCCAGTGGCGAAGCTGCAGCGATGATGAAAAGCACCATGCCAGCCGTCGTCGTTGTTTCCCGCAACGTGTCACCGAGAAGCCGCTTGCTGCCCCGCCGGTAGGCAGCGGCGAGGATGAATGCGTAGGCTACCGCGATCGAGGAGACTTCCGTGGGTGTGGCAAAGCCAGTGAGGATTCCGACGACCATGCCCACCGGAAGGAGCAGCGTGGGCAAGGCAAAAAAGGCGGCGGAGCCCCGGGCACGCCAGCTTGCCTTCGGGCTCGCCACGCCACCTTGCTTTCGGGCCCGCAAGAAGACAAGGGCCATGACCACCAAGGCCAGGAATGCCGCGGGCACGAAGCCTGCAAGAAACAGGGTGGTTGTGGAAATGGTCGTGATCGAACCCATGATGAGCAGCACAATGCTTGGTGGAATCGTCTCGCCCATGATCGCGGATGCGGACAGCACAGCGACAACTTCGCCCCGGGGGTATTTGCGTTCCTCGAGCATGCCGCGCATCGTTGTTCCGACCGCGGCGACGTCGGCGACCTTGGAGCCGGAGATACCGGAAAAGATGTACATGGTGGCCACAACCACCTGGAGCAGCCCCCCGCGAAGGTGCCCGATCAGGGCATCGACAAGTTTGGCGAGCGGAAGCGTGAGGCCGGCCGAGTTCATCACGGTGCCGGCGAGGATGAAGAAGGGGATCGCGAGGAGCACGAATCCCTTCGCGCCGGACGCCATGCCGATCGGAATAGCGCTGACATCCGAGATTCCGCCAAGGTACAGATAGATGCCCGAGGCAAGGGCGAGCACGAAAGCGATGGGCAGCCCAAGGAAGAGCAGGACAAACAGAACCGCAAGAACGACGCCGAGGAGGACGTTCGGCGGGGCCGAGGAGAAGAGCGGCGGGGCGGCAAGGACGACGGCGACCATTGCCGCGGCGATGCCGGCGGCGACCAGGACAGGACGTCGCTCTTGGCGCCGGAGTTTGACGAGCGCAAACCAGGCAATGAGCACCATGCCTGCCGAGAACGGCATGGATACCCAGAAGACCGGGAGCTGGAGGATCGGCGTCTTTTCCCCGAACTGTTGGGAAAGCGTCGGAACGAACAGGGCGAAAGCACCCGCGCTCATGACAAAGACGAGCCAATCGACCAGGGCGGCCAGATAAGGCTTCCACGACGCCGGCAGCCGCATGATGAGCGCTTGAACGGACATGTGCGCACCCTTTGGATACGCGATGGCCCCGCCGATAAAGGCGATGGTCAGGAGGGCGATCTCTGACACTTCCTGGGTCCAGAGCACCGAGTCGCCCGTGACCACGCGGACCGTGATGTTGAGCAGGATGACAACGAGCTCCGCGAGGATCGCGGTCCCCACAATCCATTCCAGGGTCTTGTCGAGCCAAACACCGCCACTCCATCGGGAAGGGACATGGCCCGAATGGAGGATCTCCTCGGCGTCTGATGGTAGGACCTCTTCAAGGTCCCGGGGAGTGAGCGTGTGTTCCATGGTCGTCCAGACTTTCGTCATTGAGAGCGGGATTGGTGAGGGGGCGAAAGCCAACGGCCCACACCCCCTCAGTGGTTATTTGGAGCTGGGGAACGAGATCGCCTGGTCGAAGAATTCCTTGCCGATGAGCTTCGAGAATTCCGGGTAGAGGCTCTTCGAGACGGCCTTGAACTCTTCGAGGCCAGCCGGGGTCACATCGTTCGCTTTCATTCCCTTCGCAGTCAGGTCGGAAAGCTGTTTCTTGGACTGTTCGGCGTCGTAGCCGGTCTTGAACGTCGCCGTCTCGGCGGAGGCGTCGGTCAGCGCCTTCTGCTGGTCCGGGCTCAGCGATTGCCATTTCTTCGACGAGAGGGCAAGGACCCAGGCGTCGTTGATGTGGTTGGTCATGGACACGTATTTCTGCACCTCGGAGAACTTACTCGTCCATGGGACCTCGATGGGGTTCTCCTGGCCGTCGATCGTGCCGGTCTGCAGGCCCGTAAAAACCTCGGAGAACGCCATGGTTGTTGGGCTGGCACCCAGCTTGCCGAAGAAATCCGTCCACAAAGTGTTGCCGGGAACCCGGATCTTCAAACCTTTGAGGTCCGCCGGCTGCTGGATGGGACGGACAGAGTTGGTGATTTCGCGGCCCGTCCTCGTGAGGAAGCTGAGGGCCACAGTGTCCTTCTTGGCCAGCTTGTCCTTCAGGTCCTGGCCGGGCTTGCCAGCGAGGAACCTTGCCTCTTCGCTGGTGTCCTTGAACAAGTAGGGAATGCTGATCGCGTTCATTTCCGGGACCACGGATGCGTACACCGAGGTTGACAGAATGAGGGCGTCCAGCGAACCGCCCTGGAGACGGGTCACTGCCGCATTCTGGTCACCGCTGAAGCTCGTGCCGTTGGGAACGACCGTCACAACCACCGAACCGTTGGACGTCTTCTTCACCTGGTCGGCGAAATGCTGGGCGGAAACTCCCACGGATGAGGTGAGCGGGTCCGGTATTGACAATTGGATCTTGGCTGTTGGTGCTGTGCTTCCGGATGCTCCGGAAGCACAACCCGCGAGGACTGAGGCGGCGACGGTGCAGGCCAGCACTCCTGTGATGGCTCGGGTCTTGGTGTTCATGCGGTGCCTTTCTTCATTGGAAGGGATGCGATTCGGGCTGGGTAAGGACGAAGGGTGGAATCAGGCACCCACGGTTGCTGAAGCCGTGATCAACGCCTCGGTTTCGCGTCGCAGCTCAAGGGCTTGGGCAAGCGAGTCGTCAATGATGACGTCGTCCCAGCCAACGATGCAGCCCTTGGCCACGTCGTTGCGCAGTTCCACGTGGTGTGCGAGGGCGACGGGCAGGGCGCCGGTGGCCACCGAGTGTTTGGCGGAAACGAGTTTGCCCCACACTGTGAAGCCTCCTTCGCCGTCGAGGAACTCTCCGGCTTTGAGGTCTTTCTTGGCTGTGGCGACGACGTCGCCGAAGAAGCCAACGGGGGCGCCGGTGGCGATCCCGCGCAGGGCTGCGTGAGCGATCGACATGTTAAGTTCGAGGCCAACGTAGTGGTAAGGACGGTATAGGGCGGCGTACTGGCCGGTGGGGTCCGGGTGCCACGGGTACTCGTTGAAGCAGCCTGAAACATAGCCGTTGGTGGCCTTGACGACGACGAAGACGCCTTCCTGGGTGTTGTGGCTGATCCAGCTGCCGTCACGGTTCACGCTGGACATGACGTCCACGCTTCCTTCGTGGGCCAGGGCACCGCCGAACTCTGCTGGACGGCAGATCGTGGCGATATCTTCGACGTTGCCCGGGGTGAAGCTCAGGCCGGAGTCGGACGGCTCAAGGCCCGCACCGTTGGCTACGGCCGCCATTTCGATTGCCGCCTTGGTACCGTCGCGGAACGAGGTGTGCATGTACGGGTTGAGCTGCCCGGAGTCGGTGAGTTCCTTCGAGAATTCCCAGTTCTCCCAGACGTTGTCCGGGTTCATTTCGTGATAGTGCTCAAGGTACTTGGCCCCCTTGCCGGCACACACGACGTCGAATCCGCTGGTGCGCGCCCAGTCCACGAGTTCCATGATGAGCGCAGGCTGATCGCCGTAAGCCATCGAGTAGACGACTCCGGCCGCCTCCGCCCGCTTGGCCAGCGCCGGTCCGGCGAGCGCATCGGCCTCCACCGTCACCATGATGATGTGCTTCCCTGCTTCGATGGCCCGCAAGGCGTGCTTGATCCCGACGATCGGGTTGCCGGTCGCTTCGACGATCACGTCAATGTCGACGTCGAACAGCTCATCCGCGTTGGCAACGATCGCCGTCGTCCGGTTCTGCAAAGCGGTGGCGATGTCCGGTGCCACCTGGTCCGCGGGCCATTCGACCAGCGCAAAGGCTCCCTCTGCCCGTTTGATGTTGATGTCGGCGATCGCGACGACGTGGATCCCGGGGATGTTGTTGGCCTGCGCCAGGTACATCGTGCCATAGCGGCCCGCTCCGATGAGGCCAACCCGGATGGGACGGCCTTCACGTTCGCGGTCGCCGAGGAGTTTGTGAAGGTTCACTGTGGTCTCTCTTCATTGGAGGGCGAGCCTAAGACGCCTAGTCCGCTTGTCGGAAGGCACAACGTCTTTGTCGCATTGGCTGAAAACTATCCGGAAACCGTTCAGAGTGGAACCGGTTCCACTTTTGTACCACCCGGTGCTAAGCTGTGTCAACGACTCCTAGCCGAACTCAATTCGCCAGCATTGGCGTGAGCGCGTGGGGCGACACGTAGTTCGATTGCCAACGAAGGAGGAGTGGTGAAGAAGGCTCCAACCATCCGCGATGTCGCGGCCGCCGCAGGAGTCTCGGTCTCTGTGGTGTCGCGGGTGCTGAACCCTGATTCGGGACCGGTTGCGCCAGCCAAGCGGCAGGACGTCCTGCGGGTCATCGAGGAATTGGGCTATCGGCCGCGGGCCGCCGCCCGCGAACTCAGCGCCGGCCACGCACTGACTATCGGACTCGTTGTCACGGACCTTTCCAATCCCTTCTTCGCCAGGCTCGCCGACCGCATCGTCTGGGAGGCCCGCAGCCACGGGGTCCAAGTCGTTTTGATGACGACGCAAGAGGACCCGCACCTGGAGGCCGAATCCCTCGACACCCTGCTGGACCGTTCCGTGAGCGGAGTCATAGCCACCCCCACCGGCGGCAACATCGAGAAATGGGCGCGCCTCCAGGATCTTGGCGTGAACGTCGTCTTCGTCGACCGCACGATCGAAGAACTCGGCGATGTCGACGTCGTTAGCATTGAAAACTTCGACTCCGCCCAGCGCTCCGCTGAGTACCTGATTGCCCTCGGACACACGCGTATCGGGCTCCTCACCGGACCACGCAGCACCTCCACGGGCCGGGCCAGGATCGCCGGGTACGAAGCAGCCCACAAAGCTGCGTCCCTGGAGGTCGACCCGCTGCTCATCCGCGAGGTTCCGTTCCGCGGCGACGCGGGGGGCGACGCCGTCGGCTCCCTTCTTGCGATGCCGGAACGGCCCACCGGACTTGTCGTGGGCAATACCGCCCAGGTTCAAAGTGCCGTGCGCCGGCTGGTCCAGGTTGGGACACGCATTCCGGATGACCTTTCCGTCATCGTTTTCGACGACAATCCCTGGACAGAGCTCATGTCTCCCCCGCTGAGCATCATCCGCCAGCCATTGGACATGCTCGCCGTCCATTCCCTCGAACTCGTCCTCGGACGGATGCAAGGCAAGCTGCCCGAGGGCCCCCGCTTCATCGAGGTCAAGGCGGATTTCCTTGCACGCAACAGTTGCGCACCGCTCGTCCAACAGCCCACCCATTAGTTACCACCACCTATCCAAGGAGAAACATGCCCGTCATCGTCACCGCCGTATTCACACCTAAGGAAGGTTCGTTCGAGCAGGTTGTCGCCGCCCTCTCGCCTGCCATCGAGGAGGTCCACCAGGAGCCCGGTTGCCTGCTTTACGCAATCCACGAATCGCCGAACGGCCGGATCCTCATGATCGAGAAGTGGGAATCGGCCGAATTGCTGGATGCCCACGGCGAAGGCGAACCGGTGAAGAAGCTCAACGCCTCCCTCGAAGGCCTCCTCGAAGGTCCCGTGGAAGTCATGCGGCATGAACCGATCGCGGCAGGACAACCCCTCCAAGGCGCCCTCTAGCAAATGAAGGTTCGGAGCGCGGGCATTCTGTTGTATCGGCGAAGCGCGGATGCGGAACTGGAGTTCTGGATAGCCCACATGGGCGGCCCCTTCTGGGAACGCAAGGACACCCACGCATGGTCGATCCCCAAGGGTGAATACCTGGAAGGCGAGGATCCCCTGGTTGCCGCCAAGCGCGAGTTCGCCGAGGAGATGGGCGTCGCCGCGCCCGCGCTCCCCTACCTCGACCTCGGTGTCTTCCGGCAACCGTCCGGCAAGTTGATCTCAGTTTTCGCGGCGGAGTCGGACTTCAATCCTGAACGGATCGAGAGCAACACCTTCGACCTCGAATGGCCCAAAGGATCGGGCGCGCTCCGGAGCTTTCCCGAAATCGACGACGCACAGTGGGTGGCCGAGCCGGAAGCCCGCATCAAGCTCGTCAAGGGCCAGGTGCCGATCCTCGATGCCCTGATCCGTGAGGTCGGGAATGAGGTCGAGAGTCCGTGAGGTTTGGAGTCGGTGAGGTCGGGAGCGGCGCCTGACCCCGGATCTCTTCCTCGCTAGGCCACGAGGACGGCCGCGGCGCTGTCCATGTGTTCGCGAATGGTCTTGACGGCGAGGGATACGTCACCGGTTTCGACCGCGGCAACGACATCGGAGTGCCGGGCGACGCTCATGTTCTTCACGCCCTTCTCCAAGCCCGCGAACATGATGGACATCCGGATCGACCCCTCCAGCGATTCCCATGAGTGCAATAGGGTCTCATTGCCGGTCAGGCGGCACATCGTGCGGTGGAACTCCAGGTCGGATTCAATCCGCTCCTCGAGGCTTCCTTCCGCTGCCGCAGCCATGTCGTCGATGGCTTTCCGCAACGACGTGATCACCTGTTTCCGATCGGGCAATTCACAAAGCGCGCTCACTGCGAGGGATTCCAGGGCCGCCCGTACAGCGTAGATATCGCGGATTTCCTTGGCATCCAAGTGGCGTACGGAAAGACGGCCCCGTGGCCCCGCGGACAGCAAGCCCTCCTGCTCAAGTTGCCGCAGCGCTTCGCGAAGGGTGCCTCGACTTATCTGGAGCATCTCCGACAATTCGGTCTCCACCAGATGCCGTCCTGGTTCCAGTTCGCCGCTCGTAATGGCCGTGCGTAGCGCGGACAGCGCCTGCTCACGGAGGCTCTTCTTTTCCAGCCCCAGGAGGGGCGCTGCTGCTCCGGCCATGTCCGTCCTTCAATGTCAGTGGTCGACTGTTTACAGTCGAACCTGTATCTCGATGTTACGGCAGAAGTGTGGGCCGCACCGATGCCCGGCCCACACCCTTCCCATAAAAAGGCCCCAGCTTCCGCAAAGGCATCAGCCAAGCTCAGCGAGGACCTTCGCCACGATCCGCTGGACGGACAAGCCGTACCGATCATGCAGGGTGGGCAGCGCACCGGCGTCGAGGAACTCGTCGGGGAGCGCCACCGGGACAACACGCTTGCCAAGGCCCGCGGTGACTACTGCCGATGCCACGGTCTCGAACAAGCCGCCAACAATGGTGTGGTTCTCCAACGTCACAGCCAGCCGCTCCGTGTCGATTTCGGCGAGCACGGTGGCGGCGTCGAACGGCTTGATCGTGGGAGTGTGCACGACGGCGACGTCCACCTTGTGCGCCGCCAGTGCCTCCGCCGCCTGGAGGGCCCGCATGGTCATGAGTCCGCTCGAGACGAACACGACGTCGTTCCCGCCACGAAGAACCTTCGCCTTGCCAAGCTCGAACGTGTAGTCGTACTCGTCCAGCACCGTAGGCACGTTGCCGCGCAGCAGCCGAAGGTACGTGGGCCCTTCGCTGGCTGCGAGCTGCGGCACTGCCTGCTCGATATCCACGGAATCGCAGGGATCGACGATCGTGAGATTGGGCATGCCGCGGAAGATCGCCATGTCCTCCGTGGCCTGGTGGCTTGGGCCGTAGCCGGTGGTAAGCCCCGGCAGGCCGCCCACGATGTTCACGTTCAGGTTTGGCTCGGCGATGTCCAGGCACAGGAAATCGTAGGCCCGCCGCGCGGCGAATACCGAGTAGGTGGAGGCGAACGGCACCAGGCCGGTCTCGGCGAACCCGGCGGCTGCGCCCAGGAGGAGTTGCTCGGCCATGCCCATCTGGAAGAAGCGCTCGGGGAAGGCTTTCGCGAAGATGTGCATGTCGGTGTACTTGCCGAGGTCCGCGGTGAGTCCGACAATCTTGTCGTTTTCCTGGGCGGCCTTCGCGAGGGCGTGCCCGAACGGGGCGGGTGCGGTCTTCTGGTCGGGATCGGCGAAGGACGCGATCATGGCCGAGGTCTTCAGCTTCGGCTTGCTCACTTCTGTGGTGTCGGGAACTTCGGTGGTGGTGCTCATTCTGAAGCCTTTCCTTCGTAACCGGCGGTCAGCTGCTCGCGGCAGAGCTGCCATTCGTGTTCTTCGATGCGCATGAAGTGCGCCTTTTCGCGCTCCTCGAGGAGCGGCACTCCGCGCCCAACCTTGGTGTCGCACAAGATGACGGAAGGACGTCCGACGGCGGTGGCCTGGGCAGCCGCGTTATCGAACGCCGCCAGCAGCGCACCGACGTCGTTCCCGTCGACGCGCTGCGCGTACCAGCCAAAGGCTTCCCACTTTTCCGTCACGGGTTCGGTGCGGAGTACGGTGTCCGTCTTGCCGTCCGCCTGCAGGGCGTTGATGTCCACCATTGCCGTGAGGTTGCCCAATTGGTGGTGGTGCGCGCCCATGGCGGCTTCCCAGGTGGAGCCTTCGTCGAGTTCACCATCGGAGAGGAAGTTGAACACCCGCGCGTTTGAGCCCTGGTAGCGCAGGCCCAATGCCATACCGACGGCGATGGTCAGGCCGTGCCCCAGGGAGCCGCCGGAGATTTCCATGCCGGGCGTGTACGTCGACATCCCGGACATCGGGAGCCGGGAGTCGTCCGAGCCATAGGTCTCCAGTTCCTCCACGGGAACGATCCCGGCTTCGGCCAGCGCGGCATAGTGCCCTATCGCGTAGTGTCCGGTGGAGAGCAGGAAGCGGTCCCGCCCTTCCCACCGCGGGTCCTCGGCCCGGAAGCGGAGTTGGTCCGCATAGACGGTGGCGAGCATGTCCGCCGCTCCCAAGGCCTGGCCGACGTAGCCCTGGCCCTGGACTTCGCCCATGTTCAGGGCGTGGTGGCGGATTCGCTGGGCGGCCGCCCTTACGCGGTCTGTGCGTTCCATGGTGGTGTCTCCGATGCTTGTTGTGGCGCGTTCTTGGTTGGCTGTCATCAGGCATTCACTGTGTTGGGTGTGCTTTTGGTGGCCTCATGAGCGAGCTCGCGTTCCCGTTTTCCCCAGGTTTCCCGCGTAACAAGTGCCGCCCAGAGGCCAATCAGGGCGTAGAGGCCGAAGAGTAGAGCCGGGCCCATCCACCCCATCGTGACGAACAGCAGGGTAGTGATGAACGGGGTGAATCCCGAGATCATTGCCGAGATCTGGTAGGCGAGGCTGGCGCCCGATGCGCGGGTCTTGGCTTGGAATAGTTCGGGGAACCATGCGCCCTGTGCCCCCGCGAGGGAGTTCTGGCAGATCGCGTAGGAAATGACGATCGTCGCGATGATGAAGATGAACAAGCCGGTGTTGACCAGCAGGAACATCGGAACGGCGAACAGGACGGCGAAGGCGCAGGACCAGAGGTAAACAGGGCGGCGGCCGATGCGGTCGGTGAGCGCACCCCAGGCCTGGGTGGCGAAGATGCCGATGGCGGAGGCGATGCAGAGGGCAACGAGGGTCTGGGTCTTGTCCGCGAGGTGCTGGCTGTTGAGGTAGGAAATCATGTAGGTGATGGAGACTGCGTAGCCGGCGGTCTCGGCAATGCGGAGGCCGATACCCTTCACGATGTTGCGCCAGTCCGTCTTGATGACCTCCACGATGGGAGCCTTGACAATCGCGCCGCTGTCCTTGACCTCGTCGAAGACCGGGGATTCGGGGACCTTGGAGCGGATGATGAGGCCGACGATTACCAGCAGGAGGCTGGCAAGGAACGGGATGCGCCAGGCCAGTTCGCTGCCCAGGTGGATGCTGACGAGGAAGACGAGGTTGGCCAGCAGCAGGCCGACAGGGAAGCCTGCCTGGACGATGCCGGTGTACTTGCCCTTGGTTTTCCAGGGAGCATGCTCGTAGCTCATGAGGATCGCGCCGCCCCACTCCGCCCCGAAGGCGAGGCCCTGGATGATGCGGACCAGCACCAGCAACGCGGGAGCGAACAGCCCGAACATTGCGTAGGTGGGGAGCAGGCCGATGGCGAAAGTGGCCAGGCCCATCAGGATCAGCGAGGCGACCAGGACTGGCTTGCGGCCAACCTTGTCGCCGAGGTGGCCGCCGATGATGCCGCCGAGGGGGCGTGCGGCGAAGCCGACTCCGAGTGTCGCGAAGGAAGCGAGGGTACCGGTGACGGGGTCGCTTCCCGGAAAGAAGGCATTCCCAAAGTACAGCGCAGCGGCCGTCCCGAAACCAATGAAGTCGTACGTCTCGATCACGGCGCCGACGCCGGAGCCGATGGCTACCCGCCGGGCGTCCTTGGTGCCATGGACCGGACCGCGCATGGTCAGAGCATCTTTGCTCATGGTGGTTCCCTTTCGAAAAGCGGGCGGTGAGGGCCGCTGTCGACTGTTAACAAATGATATCCCCAAGTGTGACCCACCTCATTTATCAATGTCAACAGTCAACCTTGGAAGTTGACTGTCGACAGTCAACCTAGATATTGTGGTCTCCATCACCACCCCTCCGCAGGAACAGAAACCCCGACGACCAGCCAAAAGGATCAACGATGTTCCACTCCAGACTCGGATGCTCATCCATTAGCTTCCGGCACCAGGAACTCGGGCAAGCCCTGCAAACGATGACCGGACTCGGCTTCGAAGAGATCGACCTCGGCGCCCTTCCCGGCGTCTGCGACCACATTCCCTATGAACTGGATTCCGCAGCGGTCGCCGCAGTGTCCGCCGAAGTCGCGGCATCAGGCCTTCGAGTCCGGTCCGTCAACGGCGATATCGGAGACCTTAACGCCGTGCTCGACGCCGGACAGCGGCTCGCGCGCCGGCATCACCTCGATGCCCTGCTCATCCTGACCGCCAATGTCGGAGCCAAGGCCCTCGTCCTCCCGTGCGGTGCACTGAACCACGCCCCGGTTCGAGGTGCGGAGCAAGACATCGATGCCATCGCAGCCGAGCTCATGGGTGCCGCGGAACGCGCGGCCGGGTTCGGCGTCGAACTTTGGACTGAATCGCTGCACTTCCTGCGGTTCTGCTGCAATCTCGAGCGCGCGGAACAGTTGGCCGCGCGCCTCGCGGGCTCCGGCGTCGGGATCGTCATGGACTTCAGCCACATCGTGGCCGCAGGCGAGGACCCGCTGGAGTACCTCGAGCGCCATAAGGACCGGATCTCGCACGTCCATTTGCGCGACGCCGTCCCGGGAAATATCAACCTCGGCATCGGCAACGGGAAGGCCGACTTCGCCGCCGGCCTCAGCCAGTTGGCGGCCGACGGCTACACCGGCCATTTCTCCCTTGAGCTGGAAACCCGCGATGTGACGAACGATGAACGCCCGGCGGCCACGGCCAAGGCCGCCAGCTACATTTCCGACCTCATTTGACCAATCCCCCGATCATCCACCAGACGAATCCCAAGGAGCACACCATGTCCACCATCCAGCGCACCGCCGTCCTCACCGGAGCCACGTCCGAACGCGGCATCGGCGTCACCACCGCCCGCCGCTACGCCCGCGAAGGCTGGGCCGTAGTGATCCTGGATCTCGACGGCGAGAAGTCCGCCAAGGTCGCCAGCGACATCGGCAACGAATTCAACGTCCCCGCCTTCGGCCACGAGATCGACGTCGCCAACGAAGCCTCCGTCACCGCCGCCTACGACGCCGTAGCCGCCGAAATCAGCGCGGGCACCCTTCCGCACGTCGGCGCTTTGGCCAACATCGCCGGCATTACTTCACCCGTGCCTTTCCTCGAAACCACGCTTGAGCTGTGGCACAAGGTCATGGACGTCAACGCCACTGGCACCTACCTCGTCACGAAGGCCTTCCTACCGGACATGATCTCCAACGGCTGGGGACGGATCGTGAACATGTCCTCCGTTTCCGCACAGCGCGGCGGCGGCGTGTTCGGCAAGGTTCCCTACTCCGCCGCCAAGGCCGCGATCCTGGGCTTCACCAAGGCGCTTGCCCGTGAAATCGGTGCAAGCGGCGTAACCGTCAATGCAATCACCCCTGGTGCAGTGGACACGAACATCCGTGTGGGCAGCACAGAGGAGCAGGAAGCGGCCATCAACGCCGGCATCCCCCTCGGCCGCAATGCCTCCACCGAGGAAGTCGCCGCGGTCATCACCTTCCTCTCCTCCGAAGACTCCGCCTACCTCACCGGAACCACCATCGACATCAACGGTGGAAGCCACATCCACTAGCAAGCACGTCGAGTCCGTAGCCGAACGAGCCCACGATGACCAGAATCTTCTACGATCCCGTAGGGTTCGCCGAGGAAGCCCTTCCGCGTGAGCGTAAGCATGACCACGAAAGGACAGACGATGGTTTCCCACACATCCTCGGCGCCGATGAAGCAGGCGTGAACTAAGGGGTTCCATCAATACTTCGATCAGCAGTGACTCCCTTTCCAATCCGGCTTGGTGTTGAGTGGTTGAAGGACACCGATGAAGAACGGAGAGGACAGCCATGGCTACCACTGAGGAAGCGCGCAGGAATCGCGAAGAGCTCTTCCCGGGGCACGTCTCCACTTTGCAAGTCACGGACCCCGAGCTGTTCGAGTACTTCAACAATTTCGCGTTCGACGAAGTGCAGGGTCACGGGAGCCTGGATACGAGGACGCGGCTGATGGTTCAGCTGGCGTCCATGATCGCCTCGCAGGCCCTGGGTCAGTACCGGATCATGCTCGGTGGGGCGCTCACGGTGGGCGTTACGCCCGTCGAAATAAAGGAGCTGGTCTACCAGGCCGTTCCGTATGTCGGCATGGCCAAGGTTCTCGACTTCATCCACGCCACCAACGAGGTCCTGACCGAGAACGGGGTGGAGCTGCCGCTCCCCGGACAATCGACCACCACGCCGGAGGATCGCGCCGAAAAGGGCCTCGCCGTGCAGAAGGAGATCATCGGCGCAGACCGCATCGATGCCCTCTATGCAGCCGCCCCCGAAGATGAGATGCATTTCCAGCGCTTGTTGTCGGCGAACTGCTTCGGAGACCATC
Organism: bacterium RCC_150; assembly: GCA_041360635.1. GTDB lineage: Bacteria > Actinomycetota > Actinomycetes > Actinomycetales > Micrococcaceae > Arthrobacter. The sequence goes on from JBFUPP010000022.1 coordinate 52,011, forward strand.
TCACTCGCACCGGCGTGGACGTGCCGACCCGGGAATTGCTCACCTTCGCGATGCTCGTTTCGCTGGGCGGTTGCGAACCACAAGCCAAGGGGCACGTTGCCGCGAACCTCAACGTCGGCAACAGCCGCGCGATGTTGCTCGAGGTCGTCACGCAGCTTTTGCCGTACATCGGCTATCCGCGAACGTTGAACGCGCTTCGGGTCATCGACGAGGCCACGACACCTTAGTTGCATCCGGCAGAGCCAGTTGTCCCGGACAAACCGCGGACGACGGCGGGAGCCTCCTCCCGCCGTCGTCCGCGGTTTTGCTGCCGCTCCGGTGAACTTAGGCGCTGAACTGTTCGGCGAGGATGCCATCGATCTGGCCGGCGGCCTCCCGCATGCCTTCTTCCATGCCCATCGCGAGCATCTTTTCCATCTGCTCTTCGGATTCGAACGTCGTCTTGACGGTCATTCGGGTCCGTCCGCCGATGGGCTCGAGCGATACCGCCATGTGCATCGCACCCATGTCCGGCACGGGTTCACCATTCTCGTCCGCGAAGCCGTCATCGATTTCCAGGCTGTGGGGAGCGTTGATTGCTGTGAAGCGCCACCAACCGGCTGCCTTCTCGCCGTCAGGGCCGGTCATGTAATAGGCTGCCTTTCCCTGGGGCGTGAACTCGTGCTCGTCGAAGGTGGCCGGCCAGCTCGGCGGACCCCACCAACGCTCCAGTTGGCGCGGGTCTTCCCAGATCTGCCAGACGCGTTCGACGCCGGCATCAAACTCAGTGACGATCGTGAGGCTGAGCGCCTCGGGATTTTTGTCCGTGCTGATAACCGCCATGACGAAACCTTCCTACGCTTCAGTGAGAATGTGCGCGATCCGTTCGGCGCGTTGCCGCCAGATCACCTCGTACTCGTCGAGCAGCCGACGGGCTTTCTGCAGTCCTTCGTGATTGCCTCGCACAATCTGCTCCCTTCCACGCTTCTCCTTCGTTACGAGGGAGGCGCGCTCCAACACCGCCACGTGCTTCTGGACGGCGGCGAAACTCATGGCGTAGAGGCCAGCTAGCCCCGACACCGAGTACTCCCCCACCGTGACCCGCCGGACGATGTCGCGGCGGGTGGAATCGGCCAGCGCCTGGAACAGGCGGTCTAGTTCGGTATCGCCTGGTTCGGTATCGCGGAGCTGATCTACAACCATTTGGTTGTACGTTAGCCCCGGAGGACGGGGGTGTCAATGGATGCCGCGGATTTACGCGTGACGCGTCACTTACGAATGCATGGCAGTACTTTAAATGGCGGCACCTTAATCAGAACCGGCATACTGCGCCCTTCCTGGCAACAAGCGCACGGACCCGAAAGAGGAGAGACATCGTTTGTTAGAAGGACCTCGGAGTATCCAAGGCTCATCGCGAAGGCCATCGCGCCAGCCCAACATCCAATTTCGAGGGTCCTTGCGGCGAGCCCGCGAAATGGCCTCACGCAACCAGGATCATCCCACGGATCCTGATGGTTACCTGTCGGAGGTCGGCAAGCAGGTCTTCGCCAGTGTCGGCTTGCTGGCAGTTTTGTGGGCACTGCTCGCGGGGATACTGGCTCTCAGGTCCGTCTCCGAGGAGGGGACAACGGGCCCCCGGTTCGTTCTTCAACCAATCGACGCCGGCATAGTCGCCGGAGCATATGGAATCCTGGCAGCCTTTGTCATCGCGCTCCAGTTCGCCTCCCGCTCAATCACGCCCGCCCAGAAAAGGGCACAACCGGGCGCCACCGGCTTTCTTAACCTCCTCGCCCGAGCCATACTTCTTGCCACCCTGGCTTTGACCGCCGCCGTTCTCGCACAGGTAGAACCTGCCAAGGCACTCGACCTCTATCGTCTTGGCGGGTCCGTCAAGGCACTAATCGCCAAGGATTACGCAACCTTCGCGTGGCTGGTTTTGGGGTCGGCGCTCATCTGCCTGTTGTACCTACTGGAAATTGCCTCGCTTTCAATACAGGGCACTGGCTCAGAGCAGTTGCTTCTTCGAAGCCTCACCCGGGACGTCGTTGCATTTGGCATCATCTTCATCGGACCGTTTTGTGCCCTGCTGCCGCTCTGCACATATCTGCCGCGAATTGGCTGCCGAGGCCTCATCCTGGATATCGTTTCCCGATCGTTTGACCGTAGGCTTGCCCGGCTCCTAACGCAGAACCTCCGGGATGTGAAACCCCGCGTCAACCGCTTGGCCATCACAGCCGCCGTCGTCCTTCCGTTCATCCCGTTGAGTGTTCTGGTCGCGCATATCGCCAGGATCCAGATAACCAAGACGGGCGAACGCGGGGGCCGGCTTGTTCGCGCCGTTCTCATCACAGCGGCAATCTTGGGAGTGCTCACGCTGGTGGCGCTGCTGTTGTTGGTTACTATCCCGATTGTCGGTGACTGGTGTCCTGGAACAGAACATGAGGTGTGCTGGTCCATCGAACGATAATCAAAGAGCACCTCTGACGGAGATTTCGGAATGGCCGCTCTCGGAGGCAGCGCATCGAATGCTTGGACTGATTACCGACCGTCCATCTTGGATGATGGGGCGGCCTGTGATGAGATTCACTAGCAACAAACGGCCTTCTGGCTTGAGACGCCGTCGCCGAGCTGTGCACCATGGGAAGGCAAACATACCTATCCTGGCGGACGCAATGAGGCAAGCCGGTGAGCTCATAGCTGCCTTCAGTCTCATGCGTTCAAGGAATGGTCATAACGCGGCTTCGCATTGGCGCGGCGTCGTACATCCGGATCATGAATGGAAGCACTGAACAATGACGTTTGAATCTGCCGAGTCCGTAACCCTGAAAATTTGGGACCGCTCAGCCGTCCACCACACTCTGGACGCACTGGTGCACGACTTCTCCGAGCGACACAACACCTCCAAGTCCAGCATCGCTGTTACGTGCAGCGGACCTAACACCTTCACAGTCAGCCTGAACAGCGACGCCCGCTAGATTCCAGGCAAAGCAACTAGAACTGGGAAAAGCAAGGGGACGACGGCGGGAGGTTTTCGCCGTCGTCCTTTTGCGTTCAGTGCTTGGTTCAGCTCATCTCCTGCATTCCGGTTGCCCATATCGTGCAGGGTCGCTCCGCCAGGGGCAGGAGCCGCTCGTAGTCATCGCACCCAGACGGCGCAAGCCCTCCCCCCATGCGGCCCGTCGCTAGTTTCCCGCTGGCGAGAATCCGCAGTCGCGGGCATTATTCCCCTCAGGATGTTTGAAGAGGCGCCCAAGCCGGGCGCACGTCGACCACCGTTTAGGCGGCTTGGGGTTCGGTGTATTCCGGGTAGGCGTCCAGTAGCGCCGGCCAGCCCGCTTCGTTGGGGAAGGGGTCTGGGTCGGTGGATGAATCTGCGGGCGTGAAGGAGCGCCAGCCGGGTTCGTCGGGAAAGGGGTCCGCCGGCGGCTCCGTTTCCTGTTCTTGATCCGTGAGCAGGGGGTGTCCGGGCAAGTCTGGGTGGAGGGGTGGTTCGGGTTCCTGCCCGCGGGCGTGGGTGATCTGGTGGAGGGGTGGTTCGGGTTCCTGCCCGCCGGCGTTGGTGTCCGGGTGGCGGGGTGGCCAGTGGGGTGGTTCCCAGTCCTGGTGTTCGCTGGGGTAGTACCGTCCGGTGGGCGATACCCACCCCGGCGGACGGTCCTTGCCCGCACCGGTCGGCGCCCACCCGGTGTTGTGCTTGAGTTTGTGGTGTTTGGGACACGGCTGACCCAGGTTCGCAACCCCCGTGGTGCCCCCGTCCGCCCAGGCCAGCAGATGGTCAGCGTCATTGTCCAGCGAATGGTTCGTGCACACCGGGAACGGACACCTCCCATCACGCAGCCGCAACCACTGCCGCATCGCCTTCGGCACACGGTAACTGCTGCGCCCGATTTCCAACGGCGCACCATCGCGCGGATCCGTCAACACCCGATGGAAAGACTGGGCACCCTCGGCAACCAGGGCCCGGGCCACCGAAGCCGGGACCGGCCCGTACCCGTCCAGCATCGCCGGCTCCCCACCCACCCCCAGCAACGACAAAACCGGGACAGTGACCAGAACCTGCGCCCTCGGCGACGGAACCCGCCCCAGGAACACCCCCGCCACACCCGCACCCAGGCCCCCGGCACCCGGAACACCCGCCACGCCGCTGTTCAGCACACCAGCCACGCCGCTCTTCGGCGCACCGGGCCCGTATGATTCTGCGGCTACGGCCGCCGCTGCCGGTGTTTGGGCGGTTTCGGGAGGTGTTTCGCCGGCGAGGAGCCACGCGGCGGTGACGTCCGCGCGCAACTGGGTCAGGGTGCGGGCCTCGGCCGGGCCCTGCAAAGCACGGGCCGCCGCGGTGGCCCGGTCCCAGATCCCCGCCACGGCCGGCGCCGGAAGATAAGCCGAAAACCACGCCATCCCGTCCTTGTCCGGACAATACTCCACCCGCCGGTCCTTCACACTCCTGGCGTGCCGTTCCTCGATGCCCACCGGATGATGGCGTTCACGCCATGTACGGGCCCTGGCCCGGAACCTGGAAGGCACCAACTCCCCCGGCCCGGCACCCCGGGCAGGGTCCGGCGCGTCCGGGTCCAGGAAATGCGCCTCCAACGCCGCCGCCCCCGCCGCACCCATGCCCACGGTTTCCTCGACCATGACCCTGGCATGCTGCCAGGACATCTCCCCGGCCACCAACGCCGCCCTGGTCAACGGCAAACCCTCCGCCAGCACCCGCGCCTGGCCCAGCAAAGCCTCCGCGCTGCGCTCACCAACCCGCAACACACACGCCAGCTCCGCAACCACCGAACGCTCAACATAACCACCCAACAAACCAGCAGCCACCGACCCCCCGGACCCCACCCGCGACCCAGCAGACACCGACCCGCGGGAGGCGTCCGGGGCAGCCATCGCCGCCCACGCACGCGCGAAATCCACGGCGAGTTGCGCCTTCAACGCAGCAGTCCGCGCCTCCAAACGCGCAACCTCAGCCAGCCCATCCAAACAATCATCAACCAAACAACGCAACGGATCAGCATCAAAAGCAGAACCAGGATCTGACAAAGGATCAGAATCCTTCAAAGAATCAGCATCCGCCACCGAATCGACGCAGAGCCGCGCATCATCACAGACCCCGCCGGCACCCGCACAAGCACAGTCCCCGGCGGCGCCCGCACCCCTATCCCCGCCGGCACCCGTGAAGACGGAAAGCACAGCAACAGACGCAGCAACCGCGTCCATCGCCGCCACGCCCTCCGCACTCCAAGCCGTCCTTCTCGACGCCGTCCCTCGATCCATACCCACATCCTCGCAGGAGGCACTGACATTTTTTGGGCTCGCGGAAACCGATGCCGAAGAAAGCTAAATCGGATTTCGGCTGAGCTGAAGTAGTGTCGGTTCCAGGCCGATTTGTCGCGCCACGATTTGTCGCGCCAGTTGCCACACGCGGCCCATGCCTTATCCGAAGAACTTAGGGCGGGTTCGGGCGCACAAGCTCCGCCCGATCATGGTCCGCCGAACCGGAAGGCGCCCTCGCGCGCAGTCGAACCCTCGCGCACAGTCGAACCCTCGCGCACAGTCGAACCCTCGGGCACAGTCGAACCCTCGGGCACAGTCGAACCCTCGCGCACCGTCGAACCCTCGGGCACCGCCGAAGTAGACAAACTTCAAACGCCAGATGGCCATCTCGACTATCCTGCATAGCCGCCCGGGAGGATACCGTTGTGCCATGGCCGATCCCCCTAGCTCCGACGCCAGCTACCGCTACGACGTCGAGATTCTGCACCTTCTGGTATCGCCGGCCCATGCCTACTTTGGGCGGGCACGGGATGGCGCAGCGGACGTGCCCACCACGGATGCAGAACGCGTGGACCTAGTAGCCGGCAAGGGCGTCGTGGGCGACCGGTTTTTCGGCAAGGCCGCACACATGGACGCAGCAGTCACAGTATTCGCGGTCGAAGCCCTCGAAGCCATCGCCGACGAACTCGGAGCTGGTCCCTTCGATCCGCTCCTGACCCGCCGCAACATCATCCTGAGGGGTGCCGAGCTCGCCCCGCTCATTGGCCACGAGTTCGGGATCGAATCACAGGGAGAGGTAGTGCGGCTCAAGGCCGGTCGCCCGGCACATCCGTGTGCTTGGATGGACACGATGCTCGCTCCAGGCGCACACAAAGCCATGCGCGGGCGCGGCGGCGTGCGCTGCCAGGTTCTGGCGGATGGTGTGCTGCACCGTGGGCCGGGCATACTCCTCAGCCCCGTGCGGCTGAGCGCGGGGCGCGCGGGCGAGGCCACCCTGCTTCGCCCGTCGCGCCTGCCGTAGCGAGACGGCTTACCGTCCCTCCTGCCGTGGTGAACCAGCTCGCCACGCCGGCTCACGCCGGAAGATGCCGGCTCACCCCCCGAATGACAGCAACCCGCCCCGGAAGCCAGCCGCCCCCGAAAGCCAAGCTGACTACACTTCCGCCACAGGCGCCGCGAACTGTGCCTCATACAACCGCGAGTAAGCTCCTCCGCTCACCAGCAATTCCGCATGCGTTCCTTGCTCGACGATCTGTCCGGCCTCCATCACGAGGATGAGGTCGGCGTCGCGAATGGTGGACAAACGGTGCGCGATGACAAAACTCGTCCGGTCGGAACGGAGGGCGGTCATGGCCTTCTGCACCAGCACCTCGGTACGGGTGTCAACTGAGCTCGTAGCCTCATCCAGAATCAGGACCGACGGTTGAGCCAGGAAGGCCCGGGCGATGGTGAGCAGCTGTTTCTCGCCTGCTGAGACGTTGCTGCCCTCGTCGTCGAGCACCGTGTCGTACCCCTCGGGGAGCGAGCGCACGAACCGGTCGACATATGTCGCCTGCGCCGCCTCAAGGATGTCCGCCTCAGGCGCCGAGGGCCGGCCGTAGGCAATGTTGTCGCGAATGGTGCCGCCAAACAGCCAGGTATCCTGCAGCACCATCCCCATCCGCGAGCGCAGTTCATACCGGGACATGGTGGCGATATCCACGCCGTCGAGGGTGATCCGACCGGCGTCGAGCTCGTAGAACCGCATCATGAGGTTCACGAGCGTCGTCTTGCCGGCCCCGGTTGGTCCGACGATGGCGACGGATTGGCCCGGTTCGGCCACGAGGCTCAGGTCCTTGATCAAGGGCTTGTCCGGCGAGTAGGAGAAGGAAATGTTCTCGAACACCAGGCGCCCGCGTGTCACCTCGGGAACAGCTGATGGTTCGGGATCGGCTCCTTGTTCTTCCGTGTCAAGCAAATCGAAGACGCGCTCGGCAGATGCGACGCCGGACTGAAGGAGGTTGGCCATGGAACCCAGCTGCGCCAACGGTTGGGTAAATTGCCGCGAGTACTGGATGAAGGCCTGAACGTCGCCAAGCTGCATGGCCCCGGAAGCCACCTGCAGCCCGCCCACTACGGCAATCCCCACGTAGACCAGGTTCCCGATGAAGGTCAGGGACGGCATGATCAAACCGCTGATGAATTGTGCTCCGAAGCTGGCCGAGAACAGCTCCGCGTTCTTATCGTGGAAGCGCTGCTCAACTTCACGCTGCCGGCCGAAAACCTTCACCAAGGCATGTCCAGTGTAGGTTTCCTCGATCTGTCCGTTCAGCTCGCCCGTGTTTTTCCATTGCGCCACGAACAGCTTCTGCGAACGCTTGGCAATCAGCATGGTGGTCACGAGTGTCAACGGCACGGTGACCAGCGTGATGAGCGCGAGGATTGGCGAGAGCAGGAACATCATGAAGATGACCCCGACCACGGTCAGCAGGGATGTGACCGCCTGGCTGATGGATTGTTGGAGGCTTTGTGAGATGTTGTCGACGTCGTTGGTGACCCGGCTGAGCAGCTCACCGCGCTGCACCGAATCGAAATAGCGCAGGGGAAGGCGATTGATTTTCGCTTCGATTTGCTCGCGCAGCCGGTAGACCGTGCGCTGTACGACGCCGTTGAGCACGTAGGCCTGTATCCAGCCGAACGCTGAGGCCAGGACATAAAGGACCAAAACCCACAAAAGGATCGAGGAGAGCGCCCCGAAGTCGATCCCTACGCCGGGAGTCAGGTTCATTCCTCTGAGCATGTCCGCTTTGGAATCCTGCCCGGCGGCTCGCAGTCCCTGGATCAGCTGATCCTTGCTCACCCCTGCGGGAAGCTGTTTGGAGACGACGCCGGCGAAGATCAGGTTGGTGCCTTCGCCGAGCAGACGGGGTCCGATCACGGACAGTGTCACGCTTGCGACGGCGAGGGCCATGACCAGGGTCAGCCAGAGCCGCTCGGGTCGCAGCGTACCCAACAATCTCTTGGCCGAGGGCAGGAAGTTCATGGCCTTTTCGGCCGGGACGCTCATCCCGGCGAAAGGCCCGCCGCGGCCGGGTCCCATCGGCGGCCGCGGCGGTCGGTTGGGGCCCGCGAATGCCGACGACACCGCGGGAGCCGACGCAGCGGGAGCCGATCTAGCGGGACGCGGTGTTGTGTTGCTCATGCCGCCTCCTCCGCCGCCAGCTGCGAGGAAACAATCTCGCGGTACGTTTCGGATGTCTCCAACAACTCATCGTGGGTTCCGCGCCCGACCACCCGGCCGTCGTCGAGCACTAAGATCTGGTCCGCGTCCGCGATGCTCGACACCCGCTGGGCAATGATCACCATCGTGGCTCCGGCGGTGTGGCGCTTAAGGGCCTGGCGCAAGCGGGCGTCGGTGGCAGTATCCAGTGAAGAGAACGAGTCGTCAAAGATGTAAAGCTCGGGCCTTTTGACCAGTGCACGGGCGATCGCGAGACGCTGGCGCTGGCCGCCGGAGACGTTGGTCCCGCCCTGGGAGATCGGCGCATCGAGTCCGCCTTCCATTTCCTCCACGAAATCCTGTGCCTGGGCTATGGAGAGTGCTTGCCACAGCTCCTCCTCGCTGGCGTCGGGCTTGCCATAGAGGAGGTTGCTGCGGACGGTCCCGGAGAACAGGTAGGGCTTTTGCGGGACCAAGCCAATATGTCCCCAGAGGAGGTCCGGGTGCAGTTCGCGGACGTCGACGCCGTCGATCCTTACCGAGCCGCTGCTCGCGTCGAAAAGCCGGGGCAGGAGGTTCACCAGGGTGGTCTTGCCCGCGCCGGTGCTGCCGATGATCGCCGTCGTCTGCCCTGCCCGCGCCTGGAAACTGATGCCGCTGAGCACGGGCTGCTCCGCGCCCGGGTAAGCGAATCCGACGTCGAACAATTCAAGCTCCCCGCGACCGGCGGTTTTGGTGACGGGGTTAGTGGGCGGCCGGACGCTCGACTCGGTCTGCAGCACCTGGCCGATACGGTCCGCGGAGACAGCCGCACGCGGCACCATGACCGCCATGAACGTCGCCATCATGACGGACATCAGGATCTGCATGAGATAGCTCAGGAAGGCGATGAGGGTTCCGACCTGCATGGAACCGTCGTCGATCCGGAACGAACCAAACCAAATCACGGCGATACTGGAAATATTCAGGACGAGCATGACCACCGGGAACATCAGCGCCATAAGGCGGCCTGCCCGCAGAGCCATTTCGGTAACGCCCTCGTTGGCAGCGGCGAAGCGCTCCGTCTCCATGTCTTCGCGGACGAAAGCCCGGACCACGCGGATACCCGCAAGTTGTTCGCGCAGCACGCGGTTCACGGTGTCGATCCGGACCTGCATCTTGCGGAACAACGGCACCATCCGGACCACGATCATGCCTACCGCGATAAGCAGCACCGGAACACTCACGGCGATCAGCCACGACAACTGCGCGTCCTGCCGGACTGCCATGATGACGCCGCCGATGCTCAACATGGGCGCCGAAACCATGAGGGTGCACGACATCAAGACGAGCTGCTGCACCTGCTGGACGTCATTAGTGGACCGCGTGATCAACGACGGTGCACCGAAGCGGGTGACTTCCTGCTCGGAGAACTCTCCCACCCTGGTGAAGATCGCACCGCGGATGTCGCGCCCCATGCCCATGGCGGCTTTCGCACCGAAGTACACGGCCGTCACGGAACAAGCGATCTGCAGGAGCGTGATGAGCAGCATAAGGCTGCCGGTCCGGAGAATGTATCCCGTGTCCCCTTTGGCGACACCCTCGTCGATGATGTCTGCGTTGAGCGTCGGTAGGTACAGGGAAGCGATGGACTGGGCGAGCTGGAAAACGACGACGACGAGCAGCAAGCGCTGGTGCGGCCGCAAGTACTGAACAAGAAGCTTCCAGAGCATCCGGTCTCCTACCGACTGAGTGATTCGAAGGCCAGTTTACGACTGGTTGCTGGGGGCAACTAGAGCTTTTCTAAGGGCGAACGCGTCAGGCGATCCGCGCTCGCATATCGAGGGATGCGCGTGCGGCTGCCCGGCTCCCCAGTAGGCTGGGGAACGATCGACACATCGCTAGGAAGGGACCGAAGTTTTGGCATACATCACCGTCGGAAACGAAAACAGCACCGAGATCGAGCTTTACTACGAGGACCACGGCACGGGACAGCCAGTGGTCCTCATTCACGGATACCCCTTGGACGGGGCCTCGTGGGAGAAGCAAACCGCCGCCCTGCTCGACGCCGGGTACCGCGTCATCACCTACGATCGGCGGGGCTTCGGCAAATCCAGCAAGCCAACCACCGGGTACGACTACGACACCTTCGCGGCCGACCTCAATACACTGCTCAACAGCATCGATGTGAACGACGCCGTGCTCGTGGGCTTCTCGATGGGCACCGGAGAGGTGGCGCGATACATCAGCACCTACGGCTCAGCCCGGGTGGCCAAGGCCGCGTTCCTCGGATCGCTCGAACCCTTCCTCCTGCAGACGGATGACAACCCCGGCGGCGTCCCGCAGTCCGTGTTCGACGGCCTCACCGAAGCGATCACGGCGGACCGCTACGCCTTCTTCACGGACTTCTTGAAGAACTTCTACAACAGCGACACCTTCCTCGGCACCCCTCGGCTGAGCCAGGAGTCGCTCAACGGCAGTTGGAACACGGCGACGCAGGCGGGCGCCCATGCGGCGGTCGCGGCGCAGCGGACGTGGCTCACCGATTTCCGCGCCGACATTCCCAAGATCGATGTCCCCGCCTTGATCGTGCACGGCACCGCCGACAATATCCTGCCCATCGACGTCACGGGCCGCCGGTTTGCGGAGGCTCTGCCGGATGCCGATTACGTGGAGATCGAGGGCGCGCCGCACGGCATGCTGTGGACTCACGGCGCCGAGATCAATGAGGCGCTGCTCGCCTTCCTCCGGAAATAGTCCGCAAGAGCAGGGTTCGACGGCGGCGGGCAGCACCCGCCGTCGTCGAACCGAACGGATGGCCTAGGCAAGCTTGCAAATTCCTCACGAATAATTAAGGCGAAACTGACGAAATCTCGCGGGATCCTTATGCCTCAAGGTCCAATCTAGAAGCACGCAAGACGGAATCCATCCGCCGGCGAAAGCACTACAGCTACTGGGAGCAGGTCGGGCCATGAAGACAGCAAGCGGTCTGGACGAGGTAACAGCCATCAACGGCGTTATCACCGATCGGCAGCCCGTTAATTTTTACGCATTGGGACTCGCCGGCTGTATCGACCGTTTGGCCGGGCCGCTGCGCCGTCAGGGAACCGACATCCACTGGGAGACCCCGCATCACGGCATCGAGATCCCGCCCGACGCCGCAACGCTGCTCTACCAAGCCGCCAAGGAAGCCCTTAGCAACGCGTTCAAGTACGCGCACGCCCACGACATTACTGTCCGGCTCGCCGCCGTCTACCACGGAATTCGACTCACCGTCATGGACAACGGCGCCGGCTTCGACAACCAGGCCACGCCCATCGATCGCCACCACGGATTCGGGCTTCGCCTGATGTCCATTGCCGTCAGCGAGGTGGGTGGCGACGTTTCGATCGTCTCAAAGCCAGGCAATGGTACGTGCGTAACCGTCACCTTGCCCCTCGACTGACGTAAGGTTGCGAAGTCTCCGCCGTGAACCCTAGTCCCCGCTGGAGAACTCCTTCAGCGCCTCGGCCATCAGCGCGCCGGGAGCGCCGAGCTTCACGTGGACACCGTTCGAAGCCACGAGCTCACCCGCGATCACGACGGCGGTAACGTCGCTCGCCGTCGCGCTGAACGCAAACTGCCCGGGTGCTGAACCCGCCGTGCGAACGGAATCCGGGGTGACCGCCATGAGATCGCAGACCGCACCCGGTTCAAGTCGGGTAGCAATGGACATGCCCATCGATGCGGCGGCGCCGGTGGTAGCCGCGCGAAGTAGTTCCTGCGGCGAAAACCTGCCGCGCTGCCCAGATCCAAGACGCTCGCCGTGTTCCAAGGCACGCATTTCGAGCCACGGATCGATCACCGCATGCTGGTCCGTGCCCAAAGCGATGACGGCGCCGGCGTCGGACAAGGCCCGTGCGGGACCGATCCCGTCAGCGAGGTCCGCCTCGGTGCTCGGGCACATCACCACCGTGGCCCGGGCGTCGCCAAGCAACTGGATGTCCGCGGGTGTCAGGTGGGTTGCGTGGACCGCGGAGAGCCGTCCGGACAGGAGACCGTGCCGCGCAAGCAATCCGGTCGGGGTGACTCCGTAGGCTTCGAGGCAGGCTTCGTTTTCGGCGGGCTGCTCACTGAGGTGGACATGGAGCGGAATATCGGCAGGCAAATGCGCGGCCACGGTCTTCAGCGCTTCCTCGGGCACTCCACGAACAGAGTGCAGGGCGGCACCGACGGTAACCATGCCGGGAGCAAACCGCCGTGCTACCTCGGCCCGCAACGATGCGAGCCGGTCGAGCCAAGCCTGGGCGTCACCGTCGCCGAACCGTGCTTGCTCAGGGCTGAGCCCGGTACCGATACCCCCTGCAAGGTACAGGGTATCCAGCAATGTCAGGCGAATCCCGGCGGCAACGGCAGCCCGGGCAAGCGCGAGCTCCATGGCATGCGGTTCGGCGTACGGGTTCCCGCCAGGTTGGTGATGGACGTAGTGGAACTCGGCTACGCTCGTGAACCCGGCCACCACCATTTCCGTGAATACCGCAGTTGCGAGCTTTTCGTATTTCTCCGGAGTCAGTTCGGCGGCGCTGCGATACATCTGCTCCCGCCAGACCCAGAAGTCGCCCCGGCCGTCGTGTGTCCGTCCGCGAAGGATCCGGTGGAAAGCGTGGGAATGGGCGTTGGCTGCTGCCGGAAAAACAACCCCGCGGAGTATCTGGTCCCCGTCCTGCGGCTGGACTCCTGTTGTCATTCCAGAGATGCGACCATCCTGCACTTCGAGCCGCACCCCGGAAGCCGCCGTCGAACTGTTATTTCCCACATCGCCGGGGACGGTGGTTTCAAGCAGTGCCATCTCACACCAAATTCCGCTCATAGCAGTCCTTCCAAAACGTCTGCGAGCGCAACCGCACCGGCAGATGCGTCTTCGTCCGCAACGTACTCCTCGGGGGAATGGGATATCCCGCTGGGATTGCGCACGAACAGCATTGCCGAGGGGACATGTCCAGCGAGGACACCGGCGTCGTGCCCTGCCCCGGTAGCCAGCACCGGCGCGTCAGGAAGGAGGCCGGCGATCCGTTGACTCAAGGCGGGATCGAAGTGCACGGTGTCACTGTACGACTCTTCCATAAGGGAAACGGTGCAGCCTTCGGCCGCAGCTGCTTCCTGGGCAGCCGCATAGATCGATTCGATGAGCTGCGCCGTCACCGCGTCGTCCGGGTGGCGGGCGTCCAGCCACAAATCCACGCGGGAAGCGATCACATTGGTGCCGCCGGGAACTGGCGCCAATCGACCGACCGTGGCCCGGGCATCGGACTGCCTCGCGGCTGTGTCGCGGATAGCCAGCACAATTTGTGCAGCAGCGACCATAGGGTCCGCGCGGTCGGCCATGAGGGTGGTGCCGGCGTGGTTGCCTTGGCCGCTGACGCTCAACTTCCAGCGGCCGTGGCCAAGGATCGAGCTTCCGACGGCGATGGCCGGACCGCTTTGGCCGAGCCCCTTGCCCTGTTCCACATGGAGTTCGACGAAGTCTCCAATGCGTGCGAGGGCATCGGGATCGCGGCCGATATACCGGGGATCAAGGCCGTTGTCGCGGGCGACGTCGGCGAACGTGTTGCCGTCGGCGTCGCGAAGGTTGAGAGCCTTGTTGACGTCGATCGCGCCGGCGAGGAGCCGCGATCCTAGGCAGGCCACGCCAAATCGCGATCCTTCCTCTTCCGGGAACACTGTGATGGCGAGCGGTCGTCGCTGTTCCACGCCGCGCGAGCGGAGGATATCGACGGCCGCGAGCGCGGACGCTACCCCGAGCGGTCCGTCGAAGGCCCCACCACCGGGGACTGAATCAAGATGGCTGCCGGTGACGAGCGCACCATACCGGGGTTCTCCCCACCAGGCCCAGATGATGCCGTTGCGGTCTGTCTCGACATCAAGCCCGCGTTGCCGGGCCTGTTCGATGAACCACTGCCTGAGGTCGAGCTCGGGCGTCGTGTAGACCGCCCTCGAATATCCTCCGCGAACCGCATCGCGGCCCACGTCCTTGATCGAGGCAAGGAGCTGATTGACGGTTTCCACGTGTTCCTCCGATGAATGAAGTCTGCCACCAAGTAAAAACCAGATGCCATTCCGTGACAAGGGGTAGACCACCACGGTAGAGCTTATTAACAGGTCCGACAATCGAGGCCAGCCCCTTACGGCCCTTCGCGTCTCAAATCCCGGAACCTGAGTAAAGTTTTCGAAATCGCTTGCCATTTGATGAAACTTCATTTTTACTTAGTGGCAAGACATGGTGATTCAGACCACTTTGAAAGCAGGTCAAGCAGTGGCAGCAGATTCCTCCACACGGACGGTCGAAAGGGCACTTGCCCTGCTGACCGCAGTCTGCACGGACGGATCCATCAGCTTGAGCGATGCGGCACGCGTTGTCGACTTGTCGGCCAGCACCGCCCTCCGCCTCCTCCGCACTTTGGAAGGAAGCGGCTTCGTTACGCGGGATCCCGGCGGAAACTTCCGTCCGGGAGCAAGCGTCATCCAACTCGGCGCCTTGGCGCTGGGCCAGGAATCCCTCGTGTCGCTATGCACGCCGCATATGAAACGGCTTGTGGCTGAAACCGGCGAGTCCTGCTATTTGAGCATTCCAGGTCCTGGGGAAACCGGAATCTACATCGCCATTGTCGAAGGAACGCGCTCCGTCCGGCACACCAGCTGGGTCGGCAGGAGCATCCCGTTGGAAGGATCGGCCGCCGGCATGGTCCTGACCGGCGGACAGAACCACCGCGGCTTCGCCATCGTGCGAAGCGGCGTCGAAGACGACATCACCGCAGTTGCCGCCCCGATCGTGATCGGCGGCCGGACTGTGGCGGCCCTAAGCATCGTGGTACCGAGCTACCGCTTGGACGAGGCAAAGGCAGAGACTTTCGGCGAAGAACTGGTGAAGGTAGCGGAGAACATCCTCGCTGAACCTTCTGGAAACCATGAAGTGCCCCAGGAAAGCATGGAAACGAAATGATTAAGTTTGACAATGTCACCAAGGCATACCCCGACGGGACAGTCGCCGTCGATGGCCTTAACCTTGAGGCGCCCACCGGCAAGTTGACCATCCTGGTTGGCCCGTCGGGTTGTGGCAAAACCACCTCGCTCAGGATGATCAACCGCCTCATCGAGCCAAGCAGCGGGACTATCTATCTCGATGACGAGCCAACGTCCGGCATGGACGCAGCGTTGCTCCGCCGCCGGATCGGCTACGTCATCCAACACGCGGGCCTCTTCCCGCACCGCACCATCGTGGACAACGTGGCAACGATGCCCGTGCTGCTCGGCGAAAGCCGGCAAAATGCCCGCACGAAGGCCCTCGAACTCATGGAGCGCGTGGGACTTCCGGCAAGCTTCGCCAAGCGCTACCCCTGGCAGCTGTCCGGTGGCCAGCAGCAGCGCGTCGGCGTGGCCCGCGCATTGGCTTCGGATCCCGCCTTCATGCTGATGGACGAACCGTTCAGCGCAGTGGACCCCGTAGTCCGGGCCCAGCTCCAGGACGAGTTCCTTCGGCTCCAGCGCGAAATCGGCAAGACCATCATCATGGTCACCCACGACATCGACGAAGCCC
Organism: bacterium RCC_150; assembly: GCA_041360635.1. Classification (GTDB taxonomy): domain Bacteria; phylum Actinomycetota; class Actinomycetes; order Actinomycetales; family Micrococcaceae; genus Arthrobacter. The sequence goes on from JBFUPP010000022.1 coordinate 68,018, forward strand.
TCAAGCTCGGCGACCAGGTCGCGGTGATGCGCGTCGGCGGCAAGCTTGCCCAAATGGCGACGCCGTCGGAGCTGCTGACCGCACCTGCAGACGAATTCGTCGCAGATTTCGTGGGACGGGACCGGGGCTATCGTTCCCTTGGCTTCGCCAACGCGGCCGGCACGGTAACGGTGGCTGAGGAAGCCGTAGTCACTCTGGGTGTTTCATCGGCGGAGGCCCAAGCCAAGGCCTCGGGTGCGTGGGTTCTCGTCGTCGACGGCAATCGGAAGCCACTCGGCTGGGCGCAACCAGAGCTCTTCAGCGGCGAGCTCAAGCGCGAGCACCTGAACTTGAGCGGGACGTCGGCGACGGCGTCAGGCACCATGCGCCAGCTGCTCGACGCCGCGCTTTCCTCGCCCAGCCGCCGCGGCGTCGTCGTGGATGCGAACGGCGAGCTCATCGGAACCGTCACCGCGACCGACGTCGTCAAGGCCATCGAGGCGGAGCCGCATCTGGAGACGGCACGATGAACTTTGAATGGCTCGGCCGCCAGTTCGACAACATCGTCTTCCTCCTCGGCTGGCATGTCCTGCTCGCCGTCACTCCCCTCGTCCTGGGCTTGCTCATCGCGCTTCCCCTTGGCTGGTGGGCGCACCGGAGCAGACGTATCTACCCGCTGTTGGTCGGGGTCGCAGGGCTGCTGTATACGGTTCCGTCCCTGGCACTGTTTGTCCTGCTGCCGCTCGTCCTGGGTACAAAGATCCTGGATCCGCTCAATATTGTGGCCGCCCTGACGATCTACACCGTGGCGTTGCTGGTCCGAGTGGTCGCCGACGCCCTCGATTCCGTCCCCGAAGACACGGTCCAAGCCGCCAAAGCCATGGGGTACCGCGGCTACCAGAGCCTGATGAAGGTGGAACTGCCGGTAGGCGTCCCTGTCATCAGCGCAGGCCTCCGCGTGGCAGCGGTTTCCAATGTAAGCCTCGTTTCCGTGGCAGCTTTGCTGGGCATCCCCCAGCTCGGCTCGCTCTTCACGCAGGGCTTCCAGCTCCGCTTCTTCACCCCGATCATCGCCGGCATCCTGCTCTGCGTCATCCTGGCCCTGATCCTTGACGGACTGATCATCCTCCTCAACCGGTGGCTGACACCGTGGACCCCCAAGGTGGTGGCATCATGATCAACTACTTGCTCAATCCGGCGCACTGGACCGGCTCGGACGGGATCCCCACGCTGATCGGGGAACACCTTCTCTACTCGCTCATCGCCCTCGTTGTCGCAGCCATCATCGCGATTCCGCTCGGCATCTACATCGGCGTCACCGGCAAGGGCGTCTTCATGATCGCCGGCCTCGCGAATGCCCTCCGAGCCCTGCCAAGCGTGGGTCTGCTGATCCTCCTTGTCCTGCTCATTTCGCCGGCGTTCCCGTCCAAAATGGGCTACATCCTGCCGAGCCTCATCGTCCTGGTGCTCCTCGCGGTTCCGCCCATCCTGACCAACACCTACGCCGGCGTCCGCGCGGTAGACGCGGCCGCCGTCGACGCCGCCAGGGGCATGGGCTTCCGCACCATGAAGATCCTCACGGACGTCCAACTCCCCTGCTCCCTTCCGCTGGTTCTGTCCGGTATTCGCAGCGCGCTCCTGCAGATCATCTCGACGGCGACCATCGCCGCGTACATCTCGCTCGGCGGACTCGGGCGGCTGCTCATCGACGGCAAAGCCCAGAACGATTACAGCCAGATGGTCGCCGGCGCCGTGCTCGTCGCGCTGCTGGCCCTCTTCTTCGACCAGTTGCTCGCCTTCGTTACCCGCAGGGTCGTCTCACCCGGATTGACCCGACGGACCCTCAAGACGGCCGTTACCCCCGCTGCGGCGGACGTCGTCACAACACCTGTCACTGTCTAGCCCCCTTCGCAACCTCCCACCCCCACCTGGCCGCAGCATGCCCTGTTTCGGCCGTGCCCAGAGAGAACAGACATGAAAAAGTTCCTAACCGGCGTCACCCTGGCCGCCGCCACCGCCCTAGCCCTCAGCGCCTGCGGTGGAGACCCTATGAGCGCTTCGAACAACTCCGCGGCCGCCGCTCCCACCGACAGCATCATCGTGGGCTCCGCGGACTTCCCGGAAAGCCAACTCATCGCCAAGATCTACGCCGAGGCCCTCAAAGCCAAAGGCGTCAAGGTCACCGAGAAGCCGAGCATCGGTAGCCGCGAGGTCACCATTCCCGCGCTGAAGGATGGCTCGATCGACCTCATGCCCGAATACGGCGGAGCCCTGCTGCAGTACCTTGATCCCGCGACGAAAGCGGTCACCTCCGACGAAGTCACGAAGGAGCTGAGCACCAAGATCCCGTCCGGCCTCACCCAACTCATGGCATCGAAGGCAGAGGACAAGGACGTCCTGGCCGTGAAGAAGGAAACGGCCGACAAATACAACCTCAAGTCCATCAGCGACCTGCAGCCGGCGGCCAAGGACCTTGTCCTTGGCGGCCCGCCGGAGTGGAAGACCCGCATCAACGGCGTGGCCGGACTGAAGTCCGTCTACAACCTCGATTTCAAGGACTTCTCAGCGCTCGACGCCGGAGGTCCGCTCACGCTGAACGCCCTCCTTTCCGGTCAGGTACAGGTGGCCGACCTCTTCAGCACCGACCCCGCACTGGCTGCAAACAACCTGGTTGCCCTCCAGGACAATAAGAACCTCTTCCTTTCCGAGAACATCGTTCCGGTCATCAACCAGAAGAAGTCCTCGGACACCGTCAAGGGCGTGCTGGACAAAGTATCCGCGGCGCTCACCACCGAAGACCTGATCCAGATGAACGGCAGGACCGCGAAGTTCGAGGACGTCGGACAGATCGCCACGGACTGGCTCAGGTCAAAGAACCTGACGTAATTAGCGCGTAGTAGCAATTAGCGCGGAGTAAGAGGAGTACGAATTGAAAGCCGATTTCACTACCGGAGCGCGTCCGGTTAAAGCTGCCCGTGGTTCGGAGTTGACCGCGAAGAGTTGGCAGACCGA
>JBFUPP010000023.1:0-57556 GCA_041360635.1 bacterium RCC_150
ATTTTCCCAGCTCAGAAGCACCTTTCGTCGTTTAACACGCCCCCAGACCGCCAACCCTCATGAAATCGCCGGGCTAGTCCGTAAAAGCCCGCCCGGAGCCGCAGGTTCTCTTCCGGTGTTGCAAGCGGGTCCAGGAGTGACTGCTGGAAAACAACGCCAATGTCCCGGCGGATCCGCTCATCATCCTTTCCAACCGTGTTGCCATTAATCACAATCACGCCCTCTTCAAACGGAAGGCTTGTAGTCATGCAGGAAATTGTTGAGCTTTTCCCAGCCCCGTTGGTTCCAAGGAACGCAAAGACAGAGCCGGTGGGTATCTCCATGGATAAGTCATCCACTGCGGTGACGTTTTGAAACTTCTTTCTAAGACCCTCAACGCGAATCAAGAATTACTCTCCCAAGTATGCTCACGGATCGATCCATCAAGGACAACGTTCTAAGAATGATCATCGACTTTGATCCGCCCCCAAATGGCATCTCCAGGGGAACGGCACAGACCGCCCGCCACCAGTGCAAAACGGTCCTTACTCCATTTCGGCCGGTTTTGTTCGGCATTGTTCGCGCACCCGCGGCATAGCGGATTCATGGTCTGGGAACGAGGAGGAAAATCTGCCAATGAAGTCGGATTCAAGCTAACGCCCCCACGCCGCGACACTCGCACAACCACCCCACACGCCATTCGTGACGCGACAATCAAAAGTGCCACGACATCGCCATAGATTCCTGGGACGCCTCAGGCCCAATGTTTGGGCTTTGTCCAAGGTGGTTCCGTTTAAAGGTTTCGCACGGATTTGCCGCTCTCCTGCTGGGCTGGTTCGTCCTGCTGGGTGATTACTTCGCAGCCGAACTGGCGAAGCCGAGAGCAGGAGGGTCAAGGCTCCGACACCTGCGACTGGGACGCGTAGAAAATTCTTCATGACGACACCTTTCGATCGACTATCAGGGAACCTGTTCTTCCGTCGGAAGGTACCGCTGACAACGGGCGTCTAGGTGGTCAAATCCGGAAACTAGGTGGTCATTTTCCAAAATTAGGTGGTCAAATCGCCAATCTAGGTGTGCTTTTCGAGAAATCTAGGTGTGCCGGGGCTGCGACCCGATCGGTCGCAGAAAGCGCTCTTGGCGACTCGCCAAGACCTCCCAATCGGCGTGACTGCAGACGACCCTGACGCGCAGGAAATGCGGTAGCTAATCGCCACGGGCCACCGAAATGGAAGCCGAATCGACACCGACTGACAGAGATCAAGAGAACCCCGCCGCTCCACTTTAGGAACGACGGGGTTCATTGCAGCCGAAGCGGGCTTCGCGGTCAGCGGCCCTGCCCCTAGCCACTGAGCATGTCCAGTGTTGCCGCGGCGAACCCCGAGGCCGAGGCGTTCCAACAGCCCAGCAGCCCCTGCAGGTTCTCCCCGTCAGCCCGGTGCGTGGCGGTCTCGGCCTCGAGCGTGGCCAAGATGCCGGTCCGGAGTTCGGTGTTGAAGTTGACCTTGCCGACCCGCAGGGACGTGGCCTTGACGAGGTCCGCAGCCGGGATGCCGGACGCGCCGTGGAGCACCAGTGGCACCTCGGTCCGCGCCGCAATGGATTCCAACACGTCCCAATGCAGCTTGGGTTCTCCCGAATAGCGGCCATGTGCGTTTCCGACAGCGACAGCCAGCAGCTGGGCGCCGGACCGGGACGCGAACTCCTCCACCTGGCTTGGATCGGTCAATCCAAGGGATTGGCCAGCAACGGGAACTCCGAAAGCCCTGTCCTCGTCCCCAGCCAAGCCGCCGAGTTCCGCCTCAATCACGATCTCGGGCACCACGCCGGATCCGACGCCGAATCCCACGCCCGATCCGACGCCGGCTCCAAAACCCTTGCCGCCGGACGAGGCCAAAACAGCACGCACCTCCTGAACCAAGGCGATGTTCTCCTCGAACGGGAGGGACGAACCATCGGCGAGAACTGCGTCGGCCCCGGCAGCTATCGAATCACGAATGAGGCCGAGGTCCGAAGCGTGATCAAGCTGCACCGAAACCGGCACCGAAGCAGAATCGGCCAAACCACGCAGCGCCGCGATGAGCCTCAGCCCATTCACAGTCCCGGCCGTCTTGGGCGCAACCAACAAGATCACCCCGCGGCCGGATTCCTCCGCGGCAGCCACCATAGCCAGCGCTGTCGTGAAGTCGTAGCAAGTAAAGGCGGGAACCGCTGCTCCCCGCTCCAACGCGGCTCCAACTAGTTCGTCAAGGCGCGTGCGCATTAGTGGGCCAGGCCTCCCACCAGGACCCAGGCGACATAGCTCAGCAGGAAGCCCGCGACGCCAAGGATGGTGGTGAGCACAGTCCAGGTCTTGAGGCCGTCGGCCACGGTGAGGCCGTAGTAGCGGACAACAACCCAGAACCCGGCGTCGGTCACATGGGACAGGCCCAAGCCGCCGAAGCCGATGGCGATCACGATCACCGCGATCTGCGCCGGGGTGTATCCGCCGCCGGCAACTGCCGCCGAGAGCAGGCCCGTGGTGGTGACGATGGCGACGGTTGCCGAACCCTGCGCGGCCCGCAATGCCAGGGAGATGATGAAGCCGAGCAGGATGATGGGAACACCGAGTGAATCGAGCGTCGTTGAGAGTGCCGCTCCGATGCCGGAGACCTGGAGGACGCCGCCGAACACGCCTCCGGCCGCGACAACCATGAGGATCGATGCGATGGGGGGCAGGGCGCCTTCGAAGATCTCGCCCGTGTCCTTGAGGGACCAGTTTCGCCGAACGGCCAGGAAGTAGAAGGCGAGGGCAACGGCAACCAGGAGCGCCAGGAACGGGTTGCCGACAAACGAGGCAACCCCGTACCAGTAGCTCTTCTTGTCGATCATGAGGGTGCCCGCAGTACCGAGCAGTATCTGCACGATCGGGGTGGCGATGAGGAAGATGATCAGGCCTGGACGCGGCGGGGCGACGGCGTTGTGCCCGGGGCCGACGTGGCCTACACGGACCAGGGAATCGGAACCAAACTCGTCCACTTGCGCACGGACACCGGGAAGGAGCTCGTATTCTTTCCGGTTCATGATGCTGCCCACCCAGTAGGACAGGAAACCCAGCGGCACGCAAATAATCAGCGAGATGAGCGCGATGAGGCCAACATCCGCGCCCATGACGCCGGCGCCGGCAACGATGCCAGGATGCGGCGGAACGGCGACATGGATGGAGAGCATGATTCCGGCCATGGGCAGGCCGAACTTGATGGGATTCACCTTGGCGATCTTCGCGAAAGCGTAAACGATTGGCACCAGGACAATGATGCCCACTTCGAAGAACACCGGGATGGCAACGAGGAAGCCGACGGCGGTGAGCGCCACGGCAACCCGCTTGGCACCGAGCTTCTCCGTGAAGTGCGCCGCCAACGATTGGACGCCGCCGGACACTTCGATCATCCTGCCGAGGATGGCGCCAAGCGCGATGAGCAGGGCAACCTTGCCCATGGTGCTGCCCACCCCGTTGGCGACCACAGTGAAGACGTCAGCCAGCGGGATTTGTGCCGCAACGGCAACCAGGATGCTGACCGTCAGCAGCGCGACGAAGGCCTGGATCTTGAATCGGATGATCATCACCAGCAACAGGGCGACGCCGGCGGCGGCAATGGTCAGCAGCAGCGGCGTGCCAAGCGCCACGGCCGGTTTGATGGCGGGGGCATCGGCTGCCCGGACCGCCAAGGAATTGATGAGGGGATTCATCGGGTTTTGTCTCCTTTGACGACGCCGGCCTTACTGAAGGCGGCGGGAAGGTACGACGACGGCGGAGGGGGGACCGCCGTCGTCGCAGGTTTTGTGCGAGATGCTTAGGCCGTGCGCCTGACGGGCGCGACGACCTTGATGACGGCGGAATCGTCCGCGGCGGCGAGGCCTTGGGCCTGGCCGAGGAGGTAGAGCTGTTCGGCGGCGGCGGCTACCGGGGCAGCCAAGCCGGCGGCGCGTGTGGCCTTGCCGACGATTCCCATGTCCTTGACGAAGATGTCGAGGCGGCTGAGGACCTCGGCGCCTTCCTCCGTGTAAGCCTCGAGGATGCGTGGTCCTCGGTTGGACAGCATGAAGGAGCCCGCTGCACCGGCTTCCAGGGCGGCGAGGGTCTTCGCCTGGTCCAGCCCGAGGGCGTCCGCGAGCGCCATGGCTTCGGCCGCTGCTGCGATGTGCACGCCGCAGAGGAGCTGGTTGACGGTCTTGAGGGCTTGGCCGTCCCCGGGCTTGTCGCCGACAATGCTCAGCGTGGACGCGAGCAGCTCGAGCGCCGGGCGCGCCTTTTCGCGAGCCGCGGGGGTAGCGCCGACCACGATCAGGAGGTCGCCTTCGCCGGCTCGTTTCGGGCCGCCGGACAGCGGAGCATCGACGAGTTCGACGCCGCACTCGGCCAGGCGGGCGACCGTTGCCGGGATCGCTTCGGTCCCCACGGTGCTGCCGAGGATCACGACGGCGCCCGGCTTGAGGACCGGCGCGACGCCATTCTCGCCAAAGAGGACCTCGTCCAGCTGTTCTCCGTTGCGCACGGCAAGGAGCAGGGCGTCGGCGCCTTCGGAGGCTTCGCGGGCGGAGCCGAAGGTGTGGATTCCGGCGTCGGCGGCGAGCTTCAGCCGGGATTCTGCGATGTCGAAGCCGTGAACGGTCAGCCGGGTTGCGAGGCGCGTGGCCATCGGCAGGCCCATGGCGCCCAGGCCCAAAACGGCGATCGTGTAATTGCTGGTCATGGTGTTCTCCATTGAATGCGGGGGTTCTAGAAGGTGTTGCTGAGCTTGCGGGTTACCTGGGCGAGGGATTCGTCGTCGCCCACGTTGCCTGCAAAGACGATGTACGGGATGCCCTTCGCGGGGCCGTCCACAGGTTCCCAGAGGGATACGATGCCTGGCAGCATGGGGCCGCGAACGATTGCGTGGCGAATTTCCAGGCCGTGCGCGGCGACGTCGGAGGACGTGATGCCGCCCTTGGCAATGACGAAGCGCGGCGGGAACGTCTTGAGCGTGCGGTTGACGACAGCGACGACGGCGGCCGAGACTGTGCGGGCGATCTTCAGGCTCGCTGCGGCGTCGTCGGTCTTGATGAGCAGGCGGCTGGTGTGGACGATCACGTCACCGCCGCGGAGGGCGTCGACGACGGCGGCCACCACGGTACCGATGTAGGCGTCGCTGCTGTCTTCCAACAGTTTTTCAACGTCGATCTCCACGATGTGGGCCGAGCTGTGCTGGTCGGTGAGGATGTTGAGCTGGCGGGTCGTGAGGCCGACGTGCGAGCCCACGACGATCAGCCCGCCTGCTGTGGAGGGAGTGTTGCCTTCATAGGCTTCCTCGGACGTCAGGGCTGCGCGGATTTCCTGGCCGATGCGGCCGCGGACGAACGGCGGGCCCACCCTGTAGAGGAGTTTCTTGCCGCGGCGTTCTGCTTCTTCCAGTCCGAGGGCGAGGGCGCGGAAATCGTTCTCGGTGACGATGTCGGCGACGATCGGCGTGGAGTTCGTGGCTGGTTCGATGGCGTCGGCGATGGCTTTGGCGGAAATGGAGGGGTCTTGGGCGGAGGCGCCGGCGCGGATGATGTTCAGGTCCAGGACGATCACATCGCTGGCTGCGAAACGGCCTTTCGACTTCTCCTCCACATATTTGGCCAGCTCGGAGTTGGCGAATCCGAAGCTGGCGTCCTTGGCGAACTCTGTCTCGGAGACCGGGGTGAGCTTTCCGGCGTCGTCCCCGGTGCCGCGCATGTAGTGCACACCGCCGATAGTGATCCGGCCGGCGTCGGGGAATGCGGGAACGATCACGACGCCGTCGGTCGCCTCGCCGCTGACCTTGGCCACGGTCTCGGCGATGACGTCCGGTTCCAGCGGGTAGTGGCCGCGGAGGGTGGAGTCGGAGCGGCTGACGAAGCCCAGGCGTGGTGTTTCGCCGGAGGCAGCCAACTCGGCGGCGGCAAGGGCGTTGCGCACGATTTCCTCGTTGCGGGCGGCAGCCTCTGCCGGGTCAAGGCTGCGTGTGTTGGTCAGGACGTAGACCGCAGGTTGTGAACCAGTATCGGCGATGTGCGCGAAGGCCCACTTGAAGTCCGCGATATCCCAGCGTGTCAGGACCGGCAGGTTGGCGACGGACTGGGTACCGGTGGGGTCGTCGTCGAGGACTACCAGGATGCGGCGAGAGGTAGCGGACGACGCCGTCACTGCGTCGGCAACCAGCTGGGCGGGGATCTGGACTTCAGCCGGGAAGGCGGCCAGAACGTCGACTTCGAGGGTCACTATGCACTCCATCGTGGAAAACTTTGCTTCGAAAAATATTTGTAAGATGTCAGACATCTAGCATTTGAGAATTAGTGTGGCACACGAGTGGGTCGCACGCAAGTGTTAGGCGTCACGTTGGAATTGGCGAAAGGAGCAGGTTCGCGAAAGGCGGCAAAAGTACCGCGTAAGATGTCAGACATGTAACAGCGCTGCCCGCGAGGGCGCCATGAGCAACGCGAAGCTAGGGAACGGAGGACTATGGCACGCAAGTCGCTGGTCGGCGTCGTGGCCGACGAGCTCCTCGACCGCATCGTGGCCGGTGAATTTCCTCCGGGCACACTCGTTCCCGGCGAACTTGAGTTAAGCGCGAAGCACGAAGTCAGCCGCATGACCGTGCGCGAGGCCATGAAAACCCTTGAGGCACAGCGGATCCTCAGCGTGGAGCGGGGCCGGGGCACCTTCGTGAACCCCCTGAACCGCTGGGCCTCACTTGAAGCGGTATTGCGGGCGGCATCGGAAGGCAAGAACGACGCCGATGCGGCGATCCAACTCATCGAACTCCGACGCATGCTGGAGACCGGAGCCTGCGAGCTCGCCGCTTCGCGTGTCTCCGCGGAGGAGCTGGAACAGTTGCAGGTTCAGGTCTCCGGAATGCAGCAGGCCCACGATTCCAACGACGTGGCCGCGTTCGTCGAGGCGGACCTCGCGTTCCACGACGTTATCCTGCACGCCTCCGGGAATGTTTTTGTCGCGGTCCTCTTCGAGCCGCTACATCGCGTGCTGGAGACCCGGCGCACCCAGACCTCCGAAATCCCGGACATCCAGAAACACGCAATCGCGCACCACCGGAGCATACTGGAGGCGCTGGAATCGAAGGACCCCGCCCGGGCCCGCGCGGCGATGGACGCGCACATGCAGCAGACGCTGGACGACCTCAGAAGCTACGTGCTCGACGCCTAGCCCAACGCGCGCTCACCTAAACGCGCCTATCCCCCAACGCGCACTCACTACCGGGACCAGAACCTGTGCCGCCGGGGACGCCGCTCCTCGGTCACCACGTACTTGACCTTTTTCCTACGATGCACGCCGAAGGCGCGGGGAGTGGTTCCCAAGGGTGGCAATCCAAGGGCCTTTCGCCTGTGCGAAAGACGGATATTGCTGACGACAAGATAAACGAAAAATACTAGCGACGGCACAAACAGGACGATCATCCACAGCCAGTTGCCCACGGCCTGCCTCCTGTTCACATATTTCCGACCGGCATACGCGGGTCACGTTCCGTTGCATCCGCCGGTGGCCTGGGAGGTCGTAACCTGCTCGCTCCAGCGAATATGATCAGTATACTTACTATCCGGGCGGACCTTCGACTCCACGATGGCGAGCCTACCAAAGGGATCGCCGCCGGCAGCGAGGGTCCCTCCATTCCGTCCCTTCGACCCAGCGATCTCCACGAACGATGACTTTCTCATATGAAATCCAGGGCGGTGACGATTCGACGCCGCCCGTTAGGACACATTCCTGGGTGCTTGACGGCACGGGATGCACTGCTGGAACTTTCACGTACGATCCAGTGACCAAGCAGCTCTTTTGGTCCGACGAGGTCTACCTCATGCACGGGTACATGCGCGGGGACGTCGTACCAACACTTGACCTCATCCTGACGCACAAACATCCCGATGACCGTCAGCGCGCCAAGCAGCTGTGGGAAGAACTGCTTGCCGAAGGCGGCCTTCTGGTCAATTACCACCGCTTGATCGATGCCAGGAACAACGAACGCCGGGTACTGACTTCCGCCGTCGTACTGTCAGGAGAAGGTGCGGGCAGCGCACCAATCCAGGGATATATCGTGGACCTGACGGCGACGGTCCAGCGCGAAGTTGAGCAGGCGTCCGCGGAGGCGGTCCGGCGCGCAAGCGAGACACGGGGAATCATTGATCGCGCCACCGGACTCCTCATGGGCCAGCTGAACATCGACGCCGATACGGCTTTCAAGCTCCTCCTGACCGGCAGCAGCCACACGAACACCAAGCTGGCGCGGCTTTCGACCCTGCTGCTCGAGGCGGCCGCACCCGGACAAGCGTCCTCCGAACTTGCCGCATTCGTGCGGATGCTGCAGGAATTCCCGACCCGGAGGCAGACGGCCGTCACGGAGAACTAAAAGGGCGGACTTCTGCCCCACCTAGGCCTAGTCCCCCGACGCCGACTCCGCTAGTCTGCTTGCACGGCCTGCCGGGCCAGACGTTTAGGCATCAAGGACGATCATGAGGAGCAAGAATGGCTGACCACACATATAGCGTTTCCGAAATCGTCGGTACCTCGTCCGAGGGGGTCGACGCCGCCATCAGGAACGGGATTTCCGCTGCCAGCCAGTCGCTCCGGAACCTCGACTGGTTCGAGGTGAAGGAAATCCGGGGCCACCTCAACGAAGGGGCTGTTGCCGATTGGCAGGTCACCATCAAGCTTGGCTTCCGCTTGGAGCGCTAAGCCGCAGGACCGGACAGCCTCTGACATAGGCAATGGCCGCCAGCCTTTCTGTGGAAAGGCCGGCGGCCATTGGTTGCGAGGCTGGACTCACCCGCGGGTCCAGACTTGGACGGGGTCACCGCCACAGAGGAGTCGCCGGCCACGACCGGCGAATTCGATCCAAAGGAATTCATGTTCGCTGGACACTTCGTCCACCCGTCCGGCGTCGAATCCCCAATTGTCCTCATGGACCCAGACGGATTCGCCGCGGCTGAGTTCCGACCATTTCGACGGCGGCAGGTGCAGCACTGCTCCGGCTGGCCGTTTAGCGGCGGTCTCGGAGTGGCGTGGACCCCAGGAACCCAAGAATTCCGACGTCATCGCGAGACGGATACCAGGTACTGGCGGTGCCAGACCGTTGCCACACCGTTATGGGGCGGGAAGACGTGGCCCTCAAAAAAGGTGTGGACAATATGGGGTTCGCCCTCAGGGCTCCACTGGCCCGATGCGGGGCAGTGGGAGCCTGTCGAACCCGTGGACGCGGCGGTGGATGCACGCTCCCTCAGCAGCGCGATGCGTTTCATCTTTGAATTCCATCCTTGATGTGCGAAAAAGGTCTGGATTCAGCCTAGACGCCGCCGCCTACCCGCAAAATGTGCACTTGGCCAGAATTGCCCGTATTCGATATGCATCAGAACAGGACGCTTCGGGCGCTGACGCCGGTGGTTGGTTACCGAACCCCCGGCGTCAGCGGATTCCTTTCACTCAGGCGTTACGTAGGCACCGGAAATGCCACCATCTACCAGGAACGTGGAAGCCGTGATGAATGAAGAATCGTCACTGGCGAGGAACGCCACGGCGGCAGCCAGTTCCTCGGGTTCGGCAAACCTGCCCAAGGGAACATGGACCAGGCGCCGGGCGGCCTTCTCGGGGTCCTTCGCGAAGAGTTCCTTCAGCAAGGGCGTGTTGACCGGACCGGGGCACAGGGCGTTCACCCGGATGCCCTGGCGTGCGAATTCCACACCCAGCTCACGGCTCATGGACAAGACGCCACCCTTGGATGCACTGTAGGAAATTTGGGAAGTGGCGGCACCCATGACAGCGACGAAGGATGCCGTATTAATGATGGATCCCTTGCCCTGTGCCTGCATGTACTGCAGGGCGTATTTGCAGCAATAGAACACGGAGGTGAGGTTCACTTCCTGGACCCGGCGCCATGCCTCGATGCCGGTATCGATAATGGAGGCATCGTCGGACGGGGAAATTCCCGCGTTGTTGAAGGAGATATCAACGCTTCCATAGGTCTCGTTGGTGACCGCGTAGAGGTTCTTGACCTCTTCTTCACTGGTGACGTCGACCTTGACGAAAAGTCCACCGACCTCTTCCGCAGCGCGCTGCCCGGCCGTCGGATCCAAATCGGCGATGACGACGTGCGCACCTTCCGCAGCGAACCGCCGTGCAGTTGCCAGGCCAATGCCGCTGGCTCCGCCGGTGATGACTGCGCTGCGGCCTTTGAGCCGGTTGGAGATAACTTCACTCATTTTGTTTCCTCGTATCGATGTTCAGTGGGTCGTGGAGATGAAAACGTTCTTGGTTTCGGTGAAGGCGTCTAAGGCGTAAGGCCCCAACTCCCGGCCCAGCCCTGACTGCTTGAAACCGCCGAAGGGCGTGGAGTACCTGACGGAGGAATGGGAATTGACCGACAGGTTTCCGGACTCGAGGCCCCGGGCAACCCTGAGCGCCCGTCCTATGTCACGGGTCCAAATGGAGCCGGATAGACCATAAATGCTGTCATTTGCCAGGCGAATGGCATCAGCTTCGTCATCGAAGGGAACTACGGCCACAACCGGGCCGAAGACTTCCTCCTGCATTACCCTGTCCTCACGGGATGGGGTGAGGACAGTGGGCGGGAACCAGAACCCTTTGCCTTCCGGCGCTGATCCTTGAAACGCGATCGGCGCATCTTCGGGCACGAAGCCCGCCACTGTCCGGTGCTGGGCCGCGGAAATGAGCGGCCCCATGAACGCATCTTCGTCCCGCGGGTCCCCGACCTTCAGCGCTTTAACGGCTGGTTCAAGCAATTCGAGGAACCTTTCGAACACCTCGCGCTGAACCAGGATGCGGGATCGGGAGCAGCAATCCTGGCCTGCGTTGTCGAAAGCGCCACCCGGCGCTGCCGTCGCGGCTTGTTCCAGGTCGGCGTCAGCGAAGATGATATTCGCGCTCTTGCCACCCAATTCCAAGGTCACGGGCTTTACCTGCTCGGCGCAGCCGGCCATGATCCGCTTGCCGACCCCCGTGGACCCGGTGAAAACCACTTTCCGCACCGCCGGATGGGTGACGAAACGTTCTCCGACGATGGAACCCTTTCCGGGGATGATCTGGAGTACGCCTTCGGGCAGCCCGGCTTCCCGGGCGAGCTGCCCTATGCGGAGGGCCGTCAAAGGCGTGAGCTCCGCCGGCTTGAGGACCACCGTGTTGCCAGCCGCCAAAGCGGGTGCGAAACCCCAAGCGGCGATGGGCATGGGGAAGTTCCAGGGAACGATGACGCCTACGACACCCAGTGGTTCGTTGAAAGTGACGTTTACCCCGCCAACGACGGGGATCTGCTGGCCGAGGTGGCGTTCCGGGGCACCAGCGTAATAGGAGAGTACGTCACGGACATTTCCTGCCTCCCATCGCGCGTTTCCGATGGTGTGGCCGGCGTTTACCACTTCGAGTTGGGCGAGATTCTCAAGGTCTGCATCGACGGCGGCAGCGAACCGGCGCAGCAGCATTGAACGGTCCGCGGGTGAGACGTGTCGCCAGGATTCGTACGCCACCGCGGCCTTTTCAATCGCCCGGTCCGTATCCTCGAGTGTGGCGAGCGGGACCGATTGTATGACCTCTTCCGTGGCCGGATTCAGGACGTCAAACGTGCTGGTGGACATCGGCTGCATTCTCCATTCGTTCTTTGCGGTAGTTTCGGGCGGCTTGAATAAATCCCTTGAAAAGCCGCGGGTCGTCGGGGTTCTGTTCGGGGTGGTATTGCACTCCCAGCACCCAACCGCCTTTTGTCGTCTCAAGTGCCTGTACGGTTCCGTCCTCAGCTGCCGCCGTCACACGCAGGCCATCAGCAATCCTGTCCACGGCTTGGTGGTGGTAGCAGGGGGCGCTGGCGGACGGCCCGAGCAGGTCTTCGCTGATGCTGCCCGGCGTCGTAGTGAATTCGACGTTGCCAAATACTCCAGGAGCCGGCTGGTACCGGGCTGCCCGTGGGTTGATGTCGGGGATGTGTTGGATCAGCGATCCGCCGAGGGCCACGTTGAGGATTTGGACCCCGCGACAGATGGAAAATAGCGGAAGTTCGGCACCCAACGCCGCCTTGGTCAAAGCGATGTCATGGGCATCCCGCCGCGGCTGGGAGCGGGTCAGTGCATGGGACTCCGCGCCGTAGTTCTCCGGGTCGACGTCGCTTCCGCCCGCAATGATGAGCCCGTCCAGGAGTTCCACGATCGTAGGATCCGTGCCGACGGGCGGCAACAGAACGGGTGTGCCGCCGGCAGCGACTACAGCCTGCACGTAGGTTCCGGGGAGGATTGCCGCGTCGCCCTTCCAGACGCCCCATGAGGCTTCCTGGTAGTAGGTGGTGATGCCGATTCGTGGGCGGTAGGAATCAGAGACGTTCAAAGACACGCTTGCGCTCCCAATCCGTGACGGCACTGTCGAATGCCTTCAGCTCGACGTCGGCGGCGTGCACGTAGTGGTCCACCACGTCGTCACCGAAGGATTTGCGGCCGATTTCGCTGTCGACAAGCAGTGCGCGGGAGTCGCGAAGCGTCGTAGGGATCCTGTCGGCGGTGGACTGGTAGGCGTTCCCGGTCATGATCGGCTCCAGCGGAAGCTCGTTCTCGATCCCGTGAATGGCTCCTGCGATGAGCGCCGCCACGGCCAGATAAGGGTTGACGTCGCCTCCTCCTACCCGGTTTTCCACGCGGAGGCTGGGCCCATGCCCGACTACGCGCAGGGCACAGCTGCGGTTGTCCAGTCCCCATGCGATCGCCGTCGGCGCAAAACTGCCCTCGACGAAGCGCTTATACGAGTTGATGTTGGGTGCTAGGAAGTACGACAGTTCCTTCAAGGCTGCCAGCTGCCCGGCGACGAAGTGCTCCATGACAGGGCTGAACCCATGTTCACCGTCACCGGCAAGCACCGGGTTGCCGTCCAGGTCGGTCAGGCTGAAGTGGATGTGGCAGGAACTGCCCTCCCGCTCGTTGTATTTCGCCATAAACGTGATGCTTTTTCCGTGTTTCCCGGCGATTTCCTTTGCACCGTTCTTGTAGAACGCGTGGCTGTCGCAGGCTTGGAGGGCTTCCGAGTACCTGAAGGTGATTTCCTGTTGGCCGTAGTTGCACTCCCCCTTTGAGGATTCGACGACGAGCCCGGCGCTCTCCATGCTGTTGCGAATGTCGCGGACGACCGGTTCGAGACCGGCGGTGGCAAGAAGGGAATAGTCGACGTTGTAGCGGGTTGACGGCTTCAGCCCGACGTACTGCTTGTCCCATGCTTCGGCATAGCTGTCGTCGAACATGATGAACTCGAGTTCCGTGCCGATTTGCGCGCGGTATCCGAGCGCTTCGAGGCGCTCGATCTGGGCGCGGAGTATCTGGCGCGGGGACTGGTTGACGGGCCGGCCGTCGAGCCAGAGGACGTCGCACTGGATCATGGCAGTGCCGTCGAGCCATGGCACGAGCCGCAGTGTGCTGACGTCTGGCCGCATGACCATGTCGCCATACCCGTTCTCCCAGGAAGACATCGCATATCCCTCGACCGTGTTCATTTCCACGTCGACGGAAAGGAGGTAGTTACATCCTTCGGCTCCATGCCCGAGGACATCCTCGAGGAAGGACCTGGCGCCGCAACGCTTGCCCTGGAGGCGGCCCAATGAGTCGGTGATGGCTACGACGACGGTGTCGATTTCCCCGGAGGCGACCTTCTCCCTCAAGTCCTCGACGGTCAGCTTTGCCTTGGAAGATTTTCCTGCGATGTGGTTCGTCATTTGATTTCCGTAACTTCGATCTCGACGTTGGATGTGGTCCTGGATTCCGCAGCTTACTGGCGGAGGGGGTGTGTCAATTGCTCAGTTCAGCTTCTGCTTCCGCGAGCCTTGCAAATTCTTCCTCGGGCGCCCCCGCCACGATCCGGTGGCGGCTGTAGAACCAGTAGTAAAGCAGGGCGGCGGCGAATACGGCGGCGGTAATGGACGCCGCCGTGACGTCCACAACGAAAGTGGCGACGACGGCTACGGCCGCAAGAACCAGGGCGATCGACGTCGTGATGACACCTCCAGGAGTCCGGTAACCGCGCGGAAGGTCAGGTTCCTTGATCCGGAGGACGATGTGCGAGAGGTTCAGCAGCACGTACGAGACCGTGGCTCCAAAGACCGCGATGTTGATGAGCAGGCCACCGTTCCCGGTCGTGGCAGCGAGGACGAATCCGAGCGTGCCCGGCACAATGAGCGCCCAATACGGGGTACGCCTCTTGCCGGTCAACGACAACCACCTGGGAAGGTATCCGGCCCGCGACAGTGCGAACAGCTGGCGGGAGTAGGCGAAGATGATCGAGAAGAAGCTGGCAACCAGGCCGGCGAGGCCTGCGTAATTCACGAAGTCGGCAAGGAGAGTATTGCCGCCATAGGCGCGACGAATGGCCTCGGGAAGTGGATTGTTTGAGGCGCCCATTGCTTGCGAACCCGCGGCTCCGGGAACCAGGACGAGCATCAGCGCTCCGAAGATCACGAGCACCAGGACAGCGACGATGATGCCCCTCGGCATGTCCTTCTTGGGATTGGCCGTCTCTTCGGCAGCCAGCGGCACGCCCTCGACCGCCAGGAAGAACCAAATGCCATATACCAGCGCGGCGAGGATGCCGGCGAGGCCCATCGGAAGGAATGCGCTGGACATCGGGGCGCCGTCCGGAACGATGTCAAACAGATTTGCGGGGTTGAAGTGCGGGACCAGGCCGATGACCACGGCACCAAGGGCGATGACGGCAACCATGGTGATCGCAAAGATCAGCTTCAGGGCTTCTCCCACCCCGCGTAGATGGATGCCGATGAAGATGGCAAACGTCACAAGGTAGACCGGCCAGGAGTTGGTGAGCCCGAACAAGCCCAAGGCTTCGACGTACCCGCCGATGAACGTGGCGATCGCCGCCGGCGCGACCGCGTATTCGATAAGGACAGCCATGCCCGTGGCAAATCCTCCAAGGGGTCCGAGGGCCCTGCGGGCAAAACCATAGCCAGCGCCGGTCGTCGGCAGTGTTGATGATAATTCGGCCAAGCCGAACACCATGCACGTGTACATGATGCCCATCAGGACGAAGGCGATCAGCAGTCCGCCCCAGCCACCCTGGGCCAAGCCCAGGTTCCAGCCGGCGAAGTCTCCGGAGATGACGTAGGCGACGCCGAGTCCTGCCAGCAGGACCCAACCGGCTGCTCCACGCTTGAGTTGACGGTGATGAAGGTAGCCTTTGTCATCATTGACGGACTGCCTGGAGGAAGATATCGACATGATTCCCTTCTTTCAAGGGTCTTAATGGTCTGTAATTAGTCCAAAAGTCTTTAGCTAGTGTGGGCTAGCTCACGCAGATAGTCAAGCCTCACGCGGCAACTTCCTGACGGCGGCGCGTGAGTGCTGGCAAGCGCCGAATGTCATAGGCATTTTTTCAAACCACATCAGCCCAGCCCTGACTAAGATGGAGTAATGGAAGAGGCATCACTGGAGGTTCCAACGAGGCTCATACGTCCCGTGCGGCAGGGAAACGCCTTCGAGGAAACAATCGAGAGGCTCCTCCAGAACATCAAGCTGGGCCTTTTCGGTGTAGGCGACAAGCTACCTGCCGAGCGGGAGCTGGCCGATTTGCTGGGCGTATCGCGGGCAACACTTCGCGATGCTTTGGCGGAACTACAAAAAGCGGGCTACGTGGAAGTACAGCGTGGAAGGTATGGGGGCACGTATGTTTCCGAGCGCCGGCATGCTGATTTCGGCGATACGACCGACCTGGATCCCGCTGAGGTCAACGATGTCCTCACCTTCCGGGACGTCCTCGAGCCGGCAGCTGCCTCCCTCGCGGCCAAAGCCGCCCTGTCGCCACGGCAGCGACGGCACCTTTTGGATAGCCTGGCCGATGTGGCAGCGGCCCCCGCCGAGCTCTATAGGCCCAAGGACGCGCGCTTCCACGTCGCGATCGCCGAGGTGGTTGGGTCACCCAGCCTCGTGGCCGCCGTCGCGGACGTCCGCGCGCGGGTCAGCGACCTTCTCGATCGCATCCCCTTCCTGGAACCCAACCTCGAACATTCCAACCGGCAACACCAGGCAATCGTCGACGCCATACTCCGCGGCGATGCCGAGGGCGCCTACCAGGCCACCCAGGACCACTTGCAGGGAACAGCTTCGTTGCTCCACGGGTTCCTGGTCGCTCCGGATCGGCACGCACCGGGAACGCCCCTATCGCCATAAGGAAAACCGGGGGCGGCAAAACTACTGATTGTTGCTGCGAAAGTGCATAGGCTCAAGAAAGGCGACCAGCAAAGCGTTAGGAAGCGAAACCATGCACTACACCCACTTGGGCCGGTCCGGCCTCAGCGTCTCCCGCCTGTGCCTCGGCACCATGAACTTCGGACCACAAACGGAAGAATCCGACGCGCACTCCATCATGGACTCCGCCCTCGATTCGGGCATCAACTTCTTCGACACCGCAAACGTCTACGGCGGCGCCGGGCACCGTGGCTGGACGGAAGAAATCCTTGGCCGTTGGTTCGCCAAAGGCGGCGAGCGCCGCGAACGGGTTGTCCTGGCCACCAAGCTGTACGGCACCATGACGGAACGTCCCAACGAGTCCAAGCTCTCCGCACTCAACATCAGGCGCGCCTTGGACGCCAGCCTCAAACGCCTTCAGACCGATTACATCGACGTCTACCAGTTCCATCACATCGATCGGACGACGCCCTGGGACGAGATTTGGCAGGCTATCGAGGTCGCGGTCCACCAAGGAAAGATCCTGTACTCCGGAAGCAGCAACTTTGCCGGATGGCACATCGCCCAGGCGCAGGAAGCCGCGCGGCGGCGCAACTACAACGGGCTCGTCAGCGAACAGTCCATCTACAACCTGCTGACAAGAAATGTCGAGTTGGAAGTCATTCCGGCCGCTCAGCAGTACGGTCTCGGGTTGATCCCCTGGTCTCCCTTGCACGGCGGCCTTCTAGGCGGCGTGTTGAGGAAGGAACGCGCCGGGGTCCGACGCTTGGAAGGCCGCGCGGCAGAGACCTTGAAGAAGCGTAAGGACCAGATCGAGCAGTACGAGAGCTTCGTGGACGAACTTGGGCACGAGCCCGGGGACGTGGCGCTGGCTTGGCTGTTGCACCAGCCCGCCGTCACTGCGCCTATTGTTGGTCCGCGGACCCAGGAACAGCTCGACGCCGCCATCCGCGCCTTGGAGGTCGCCCTCGACGACGATGCGCTCAAGCGGCTCGACGCGATTTTCCCGGGCCACCGCAGCGCGCCGGAGGACTACGCGTGGTGACGGGAGCCCCGGTAGCCAAGCCGCAGGCGGTCCGGTGGAATGATGAACACCCAAGGCGAAAACAAAGGACAAGACGATGGTTATTGCTCCGGGCATCAAGCTCAACGACGGCAATGAGATTCCGCAGATCGGCCTCGGTACTTGGCCGCTAGACGACGGCGAGGTGGCCACCGCCGTCGTCTCCGCCGTCGAACTTGGCTACAGGCACATCGATACCGCGGTGCGTTACGGCAACGAAACCGGCGTCGGGCGTGGCATTCGGAACTGCGGTATTCCGCGCGGGGAGCTGTTCATCACCACCAAATTGGATGGCACCTATCAAGGCAAGGACCGCGCAATCGAGGGCCTTGACGGCTCGCTCGAACGGCTCGGTTTGGATTATGTCGACCTCCTGCTCATCCACTGGCCCTTGCCGCAGCGGAACGAATTCGTTTCCACTTGGAAGACGTTCGAGCGGCTGCAGGCTGAAGGAAAGGCGCGTTCCATCGGCGTGTCCAACTTCAAACCGGCCCATTTGGAGCGCCTCTTCAGGGAAGCTTCGGTGGTGCCGGCCGTCAACCAAATCCAGCTCTCGCCATCCATCACGCGGATCGACGACCGCGCTTTCAACGAGAGCCACGGCATCGTGAGTGAGTCGTACAGTCCCTTGGGTGCGGGCCATGACCTCCTCAACGCTCCAGTCCTGGCATCGATCGCGGAGAAGCATGGCAAGACGCCGGGCCAGGTGGTGTTGCGCTGGCACGTCCAGGAAGGCCTCGTGGCGATTCCGAAGTCGGCCAACCCGGAGCGCATGAAGGAGAACATCGACATCTTCGGCTTCGTTTTGGACGACGACGACCTTTCCGCGATTGCCACCCTGGACGAGGGCAGGGATGCCGGCGTCGACTCCGACGTGGAGGGCCACTAGCTCCGCGGCGATGATCAGGCAGACCGCAGTTTTCCCCTCGAACCTTAGGACGGCATGACAGAGAACAGTACCGCGGCGCCGGACGACGCTATTTCCCCGGACGACGACGGGACGCTCATTTGGGCGGGCTGCTACACCGAGGACAGTGGGGGCCATGGAGCGGGAATCGGCGCAATCACCACCCGGCAGGACGGCAGCCTCGTTTGGCTCGGTACCGCCGTCGACGCCGCGTCGCCGTCGTTCCTAGCCGTGCACCCTTCCTTGCCTGTCGTCTACGCCGTGGCGGAGGCCGCCCGGACGGTCCGCGCTTATCGACGGACCGGCACGTCCGGCCTCGAACCGTTTGGGGAGGCTTGGCCTGCGGGCGCGGCCGCCTGCCATGTCGCCGTAGACCCTTCCGGCCGATTCATCGTGGTTGCGTGCTGGGGCGACGGTCAGGTGCTGCTCTACGAAATCGACGACGACGGCGGCATCACCTCGCGCTTCGCCGCGGAACCCGCGACGGACCCCTATGCCGGCCTCGATGGTGCGGTGGATATCGCCAGCGGCGGGGCCCGTACAAGCCGCGCCCACGCAAGCCTCATGCTCGACGACGACCGGATCATGACCACCGACCTTGGATTCGACGTCGTACGCGTTTGGAACTACTCCCCAAGCGGCGGCCTGCGCCTGGACCACGAAGTTGCGCTTCCCTTGGCGTGCGGGCCGCGGCACCTCGTGCAGCATCCCTCGGGTGCGGTGTTCGTGGTGACGGAGTATTCCATCGAAGTTGCCGTGCTTGTTCGCGGGGCGGACAACCGTTTTGCCGGGGGCAACAATTTTGCCCTGGCGAGCCACGGCCCCGCGACCTTGGGAGGAGCCTTGCCCGGCGACGCCGCCGCCGAAATCACGCTGTCGCCGGACGCGCGGTTCACCTATGTCGGCGTCCGTGGCTCGAATCGGATCTCGGTGCTGGCCGTCGAAGACGGCGGAACCACCCTGCGCCCGCTGGCTGACGTATCCAGCGGAGGGGAATGGCCGCGCCACCACCTCGTGCGCAAAGGCTGGCTCCATGTGGCGAACGAGCGTTCCCAGCATGTCACCACGTTCGTCCTCGACCCGGAGACAGGCGTGCCGGGAGAAGTCCATGGCCAGTTGAAGATGGGTTCCCCTACCGCTTTGGTGTTGGCGCTTTAGAGCCCGCCTCGGTCCCTGACTGCCTGGTCCACGGCGGCCAGGAGGGAGTTGAACCTCGGGTTGGTTTCGAGGTCCTCCAGAAGTACGGCGTTCCCGTCGGCGTCGGCCAGCGGTACTTGCCAGTTGGGGTATATGTCCGAAGTCGTTCCTGGCTGGTTCTGCACCCGTCGTTCCCCCACGGCGTCTACAAGGGCAACACCGAGAAGGACCGATGGCGCCAGGGCAAGCAGCCGATGGAGCGCCTCGATGACCTGTTCCTCGCTAAGGGACTCGCCGTGCGATTCGGGGGGCAGCAAGCCCCGTTCTCGCATTAGGGCCATCATCTTGTCCAAGCTGGCCTCGTGCTCGGCCCGCTCCTCGGCCACGCTTCGTTCAAGCAAGCCAAGATTGTTCCGAAGGTCCACGTGGTCCCCGGCGAGGTACCCCGCGGTTGGCGGGAGGTCGTGGGTGTTGACGCTCGCGAGAGCCTGCGTTCGGTAACGTTCGGGCGCAAGGGGCGAATCGCCGTCGTACTCAAACCAAAGGATGGACGTGCCGAGGATGCCTCGCGCAGCGAGGTAGTCCCGTACCCACGGCTCGAAGACGCCCAAGTCCTCGCCGATGACCACGGCCCCCGCCCTGTGCGCCTCCAAAGCGAGGATACCGATCAGTGCCTCATGGTCGTAGCGCACGTAGGCGCCGTCGCGGGGAGTATTTCCCGTGGGCACCCACCAGAGCCGGAACAGCCCAAGGATGTGATCAACCCTGATGCCGCCCGCATGGCGAAGAACCGTGGAAAGGAGCGCGCGGAAGGGCGCGTAACCGGCCTCGGCCAAACGGACCGGGTGCCACGGGGGCTGGTTCCAGTTCTGGCCGAGCTGGTTGTACATGTCCGGTGGCGCACCCACGCTGACACCGGGCGCGAAGCTGTCGCGCAAGGTCCAGGCGTCGGCGCTGCTCAGGTCCGCACCGACCGCGAGATCGTGTACTACGCCCAGCCGCATCCCGGAACGCTTGGCCGCAGCTTGCGCCGATTCGAGTTGCTCGTCGCAGATCCACTGGAGCCACTGATGGAAGGCGATCCGATGCGCCAACGCCGCGCGCATTGATTCAATCTTCGGTGAGCCAAGGATTGCGGCAGGGTCCTTCCAGAACGGGTCGTCCGGGGAGCGGTCTTCGCGGATGGCGCACCACAAAGCGAAATCGTCCAAGCCCGCACCAGCTTCGCGGCAGAATTCCTCGAAGGCCTGCTGGCGGGACGGAGACAGCCGGACCTGGTGAATCAGCTCAAGCGCGGCAAGCTTCGCGGCGTATACGTGGTCACGGTCCAGCCGGCCCGCATTCTTGTTGAGCGCATGGACTTGCTCCAACATCCGGTCAACCGAGGCGCGTCGCCGCGGCTTCAAGTATGCGAGTTCGGGAATATCTTCGATCCGAATATACATGGGGTTGAAGAAGCGCCGGGTGGAAGGGGAATACGGGGAAGCTTCAACAGGCGGCACGGGGTCGGAAGCGTGCAAAGGGTTCACGAGCACGTAGTCGGCGCCGCGTGCTCCGGTCAACGACGCCAAGTCCGCAAGGTCGGCAAAGTCGCCGATGCCCCAGGAACGCTTAGACCGGAGGGAGTACAGTTGCGCCGCAACTCCCCAGCCGCGTCGCTCCTCAAGCTCCTCGGCAGTCCGCAGCTTCGCCGGAACAACGGCCAAGGTGGCGGTTGCCAGCAGCCCTTCCGACTCGGCCGTGAGGGTGTGCCAGCCGAGGGGGAGCCCCGCTGGCAACGTGAATGTCGCCCGGCCGGTCAGGACGCCGTCCACCTCCCGCGGCGGAAGCCAGTTGTCCTGTTGCGACGCCTCCAGTTCGCTTCCGTCCTCGAGCGATACAGTCAACCTCGCGGGCGAACCGTCCCTGACATGAACAGCGACTTCCGCGACCGTCCCTTCCTGGACGACGACGGCGGGTGGCAGCATCCGCCGCCACGGCGCCAACTCTGCATCCAACAGTGCCGCTTCGATCTTCTCCTTGGAGCCGGCGTCGACACCCAAGGCTCCCAGTACCTGCCTAAGCGTGGTTGGCGACACCGTGTGTTGCAGGCCATCCCAGCCGTAGAAGGACGTCCCAACGCCATGGGCCTCCGCGAGCCGGTGGAGGAGGTCCACGTCAAGGTCCGGGATCGGTGATGCGGCCATCTCAGCCGCCGCAAAGTCCTGCTGGGTATTGGTCATGTCCGCCTCGTCTGCGATGTGATTCGTCCGAAGGTGCATGCCGCCCCGCTTTCGTCCCTCGCGAGGCAACTGGTTCCGATTATTGCAGGGCCGCGGGAAGCTGCGGGGATTATTTCGGCACGGACGTCGTCCTTTCCCCCAACCCCCGCTCACCTATCCACCCCCTCGGCCCAACCCCCGCTCACCTATCCACCCCCTCGGCCCAACCCCCGCTCACCTATCCACCCTTTTGCCATAACGCTCTTGCACTAGTCCATGTCGCAGAGCCTCGGCCTGGGGCATGATTGACCCATGGACGCCGTAGATGCGCTCAACGAAACCGCCTTCTGGCTGGAACGCGAGCTCGCGGACAGCTTCAAGGTGCAAGCCTTTCGCCGGGCAGCGGCCGTCATTGCCGACCTGGAGCCGGACGAGCTCGCTGCGCGGGTACGCGACGGCCGGCTCAAGCGCACGAAGGGAATCGGTAACCGCACGTTCGAGGTGATCAGCGAAGCCGTTGCGGGCAAGGTGCCCGAGTACTTGGAGAAGCTCCGCCAACATGCGGCGGAACCGCTCGCCGCGGGAGGCCGGGAGCTGCAAGCCGCGATCCGGGGCGACCTCCACAGCCACAGCAACTGGTCGGACGGCGGTTCTCCCATCGAGGTAATGGTCGACGCCGCTAGAACGCTCGGGCGCGAATACATCGCCCTAACCGACCACTCCCCCAACCTCACGATCGCGAACGGACTCAGTCCGAAGCGCCTCATGGAGCAAATGGAAATCGTTGATGGCATCAACCAGGATTCTCCCGGGCTACGACTGCTGCCTGGAATAGAAGTGGACATCCTGGAGAGTGGAGAGTTGGACCAACTGCCCGAACTGCTATGGAAGCTGGACGTAGTCGTGGCAAGCGTCCATTCAAAGCTCAGGGCGGATGAGCGGACGATGACCAAGCGCATGCTCGCGGCAGTGCAGGATCCGCACACCAACGTCCTTGGCCATTGCACGGGGCGGCTGGTGAAGGGATCTCGGGGTACGCGACCGCCGTCGGAATTCGACGCCAAGAAGGTGTTCGCGGCGTGCGCAGAACATGCGGTCGCCGTCGAAATCAATTCCAGGCCTGAGCGCCAGGATCCACCCGACGAATTGATTCAAATAGCGCTCGACGCCGGTTGCCTCTTCAGCATCGACAGCGACGCCCATGCGCCGGGCCAACTCGATTTCCTGCAGTATGGCGCCGAGCGGGCCGAGGCAAATGGGGTACCAGCGGAACGGATCATCACGACCTGGCCGTTGGAGCGCCTTCTTGAGTGGTTGCACTCCAAGCAGTAACTGAACACGCCGCCCGCTGTTAAGGCCCGACGGCGACATCCGCGCCGCGTGCCGGCGTCCGACGTCGAACGCCTGCCGATAAAACCGCAGGAGGGTTTCCCGAAACAGCCATAAACGTGAGCGCGCGTCGGCAGAACAGCCCCAAACGTGAGCGCGCGTCGGCAGAACAGCCCCAAAGGTGAGCGCGCGTCAGCATGAACAGCCATAAACGTGAGCGCGCGTCGGAACTTAGGTTTTCCTGCGGAGCGCCGAGGTTCCGCGCGAGACGATCCACGCAAGGGCGAACAGCCCGACGAGCACCAAGCCGGCGTCACCCAGGTCGAGGCCCCCTAGCCAGGTCGTCATCGGGTCGGTCAGGCCGAAGGCCGTAGTGAAGAACCCGGCCAGCGTAATCACGGAGATGAACAATGCCGAGAAGGCCGAGATACCTGTGATCAGGGCGTTGAATCCAAGCTTGTGACGGGGATCGTGAATGGCCGATTTGTACAAGCGCATCATCGCAACACCATTGATCGAATCACACAGCGTCATCGCCGCAGTGAAGGCCAGGGGCAACGCCATGAGGGCAAGTGCGGGCACCCCGGCAAGGGAAGCCGCCGTCGTAAGCACCAGCAGCCCGACGGTGGTGGCGGTATCGAACCCCAGGCCGAAAAGGAAGCCGATCACGTAAATGTTGAGGGGCCGCTGGACCCTGGACAGGGGTTTGGCCAAGAGCCGGGCGATGTAACCCTTGGTTTCGAGATCCTCGAGCGAGACCTCCCGCCCGGCCTGTACTGCCCGGTAGAGCTGCACGGCGCGAACGAAGGCAGAGCCGTTGAAGGCACCCATGGCCAGGAGAAATAGCCCGGAAACTGCGCTTCCGATCAATCCCAAAATGAGGTTCCCCGTTGAGCCGCCGTCCATGAGCTCGCCCACCAGGGCAACGCCCCCGATCACCAGGACGCCAGCGAAGATCACTACGGAGCTGTGGCCCAGGCTGAAGGCGAAACCGACGCTCACCGGGTCTTTTTGTTGTGCCACGAATTTCCGCGTGGAATTGTCGATCGCCGCGATATGGTCCCAGTCGTAGCTGTGCTTGATGCCGGCAAGGTACGCGGTGAACACGAGCCCGAGCGTGAGCGGCTGTCCGCCGCCCAAACCGCCCGGCAAGAGCAGCACGACGGCGGCAAGATGCAGGAGGACGACAGAACCGAACATGAACGCGAGTCGGGACTTCATTGGAAGGTGTTCCCGATGACGGTACATCGACGCGAGTTCCGCGATGGACAAGTCAGTACTTCCTTAGGTTCAGCGGCGGACGGCCATCCCACCGTTCACGGAGGAGTCCGGTGCACGCGCCAAGCAACCGATTCAGTTCCCCGGTGCTGTTCGACAGGGACCTCAACACAAGCCCCGCAGTCCCACAAAGAGTCCTGGTCAGGGACAACCCCGAGTAGGCGTCATACGCACGGGTCAACCCCTGCAGCTCATCGGCGAGCGCCTTCTCCACCCTCGGATCCACGACAACCAGCGAACCGATGTGGCTATGGCCCTCCATGAACCCGAGACCGGGGACATCACTGACGGGCGGCCGGATGAGCACGTTGTCGACGGCGAGGAGCGCGGCGCCGCCTTCGCCCTCGACGTGGATCTCGTTCCGGAGCCGTAACTCCTGGTACTTGAACGAAGCGCCGTCCGGTGACCACCCCGGTGTGACGACCTCCGCCATCACAAGGCTCGACGTCGGGTGCACAGCTACTTGCGTGTTCTGCCGGTAGCTGGCCTCCCGGTACGCGATGAGCTGATCCGGCACCAACTCCAACTGCGCCCCCTCCCCCAGCCGAATCGACATGCGCTGCTCCGCAAACGACCCCGGCGTCCGGTAAACCTTCGTGGCCGACTGGGTCGTCAAAACCAACGATGCCCCAGCCTCGACCTCGACATCCACGACATACAGGTCTGCCCCGAGACACGCCCCGCCCGGATTGACCATGACATAGCAAAGCTGGCCGGAATCATCCAAGTAATGGGGCCGCAACACCCTCAAGGCGCCCTGATGAAACTGCTGCACGGCAACGGACCGCTGGCCGCGCACGGCGACCCGCAGCGACAGGCGACCCATCTCGGGCCGATCAGCGGCCGCGGATAAAGGGGGCCGCGGTGTGGTTGCCGCGAGGGGCCCACGGCCGCGAGGGCCCCGACCCGAGCTTGCGAGGGTTGGGAGCGGCCGGGGACGGGCACGGCCCCCTTTATCCGTGAGCGCAGGCCCTGGTGCGATATCCGCCCAAACCCCGCCGACCGCCGTCGTGCTCATGACGCCAGGTCGAGCATCAGGACATCGCGCCGAATCCATGAGATGACCTTGTCGAGCCCTTCGTCTGTCTTGAGGTTGGTGAAGCAGAAGGGCTTGTCGCCGCGGAATTCCTTGGAGTCGCGTTCCATGATGGAGAGGTCTGCGCCGACGAAGGGTGCCAGGTCGGTCTTGTTGATGATGAAGAGGTCGGATTTGATCATGCCCTGGCCTGCTTTGCGCGGGATTTTCTCGCCTTGGGCGACGTCGATGATGTAGATCGAGAAGTCGACGAGTTCGGGGCTGAAGGTGGCGGAGAGGTTGTCGCCGCCGGATTCGACGAAAATGACCTGCAGGTCCGGATGCCGACGCTTGAGTTCTTCGATCGCAGCGGTGTTCATGGAGGTGTCTTCGCGGATGGCGGTGTGCGGGCAGCCGCCGGTTTCGACGCCGATGATCCGGTCCTCGGGCAGGATGCCGTTGGCGGCGAGGATTTTGGCGTCTTCGATGGTGTAGATGTCGTTGGTGATCGCAGCCATGGAAATTTCCTGGCTCATGTGGCGGGTCAGGCGCTCCACCAGTTGCGTCTTGCCGGCACCAACCGGGCCTCCGATACCGATCTTGATGGGTTCAGTCATCTTTCCTCCTAGCTCATGAACATGCGGGCGCGTTGCCATTCGTGCCGCATTTGTGAAATTTCCAGCCCGGGGCTGACGGCCCCGAAGTCGTCCCACGTAAGGTGCGGGACGCGTTCGACGGCGGCAGCGACGTCGTCGTGCGCTTTCCGCAGCACGCGTTGGCCGGCGTTCTGGCCGAGCGGAATTGCGCGCACGGCGTTTTGTGTCAGCGAGGTGACTGTCGCGAAAAGATAGGCGGCCAGCGCTTCTTCGAAGGGGACCCCGAGGGAGCGGACGACGACGGCGAACGCCAGCGGTTGGTGCCCCGCGGCACGGCCGGTGGTCACCAGGGTCCGGTATGCGTCGAGCTCCGGCGAGGGAAAGACTTCGGTGCCGATCTCAATCAACCGCCGACCCATAGTGACGCTGGCTTCCCGCACCTGCCGGGGCAGCAACTGGGCACTCAGATGCTCATCCAACTCCCCCGCGTCCACATCCTCGTACAGGAACCGAAGGGCCAAACCATCGGAATACGTGAGCTGCTGCGCCACGAATATCGCCAACCACGCCCCAAAACTCCCCTCATCATCAACGACCCCCCGCTCGAGGTACGTCTCAAATCCCAACGAGTGCGCAAACGCCCCAGTTGGCAACGCGGAATCACAAAACTGCTGCAACGGAAGCTGGTAAGCCGCACTCATCGCTCGCCTCGCGCGCGCAGTGAAGCGCTCCCAAGCGTAGCCCGCGCAGCCGGGCTAGTGCGCATGGTCAGCATGGCGGAAAGGCACGGGCATGACGCGTTCCTGGCGGTCGTAGGGCACGCCGACATGCTTGAGGTAGTCCTCGACGGTGTGGTCGTACTGGCACACCATGACGTCGGCGTCGTACTCCGATCCAGCGTGGAAGAACTGTGCCTGCAGGTGCCGGTTGCCGAGGGAGTGCGCAACGACGCCCATTTCGTGGATGCTGCGCGGGGCGATGACCAGGACGTCGCTCGGCAGCACGGAAACCACGATCATGTTGGCGTCTTCGACGGCGAGGATGTCACCGTCGCGCAGGTCTCCGGAGCCGGCCGGGAGCCGGATTCCGAGTTCCTTGCCGTGGTCGGTGGTGACGCGTTGGATGCGTTTGACGAGTTGGGAACTTGGCAGGACGACCTTCTCTTTGTGCAGTCCGGCGTATTGTCCGGGGTCGGGCAGTTCGTGCAGGTTGCCGAGGATCTTTTCGATGATCACGTTTGTCTCCTTCGGCGATCTAGAAGAGGAAATAGCGCTGGGCCATGGGCAGCACTTCGGAGGGCTGGCAGGTGACATCCTCGCCGTCGACCGTCACCTTATAGGTTTCGGGGTCGACGGCGATGTCGGGGGTTTCGCCGTTGAACTTCAGGTCCGCTTTGCGCAGGTTCCGGATGCCGGATACGGGCCGGATGACCCGCTCAAGGCCGAGTTCTCCGGGGACCCCGGCGTCGATGGCTGCCTTGGACAGGAAAGTGATGGAGGATTGCTGCATTGCTTTGCCGTAGGTCGCGAACATGGGCCGCATGGTGCGCGGTTGCGGGGTGGGGATGGAGCCGTTGGAATCGCCCATGAGTGCGTAGGCGATGTGCCCGCCTTTGAGGACGAGATCGGGCTTTACGCCGAAGAATGCCGGGTTCCACAGGACGAGGTCCGCGAACTTGCCTACCTCGACGGATCCGATCGAGTCGGCCATGCCTTGGGCGATCGCCGGGTTGATGGTGTACTTGGCGATGTAACGCTTGATCCTGAAGTTGTCGTTTTCATCCGCGCCGCCGCCTGCGTTGTCTCTTCGAGGGTCCTTGAGCACGCCCCGCTGGCGCTTCATTGCATCCGCAACTTGCCAGGTGCGCGTGATCACTTCGCCAACACGGCCCATCGCCTGCGAATCGGAGGAGGTCATGGAGAAGATGCCGAGGTCTTGGAGTACGTCTTCGGCGGCGATGGTTTCGGCACGGATCCGGGAATCTGCGAAGGCCACGTCTTCGGGGATGTCCGGGTTGAGGTGGTGGCACACCATGAGCATGTCCAAGTGCTCTTCGATGGTGTTTCTCGTATAGGGCAGTGTCGGGTTGGTCGAGGCCGGGAGCACATTGGGCAGCCCGGCGATTTTGATGATGTCCGGCGCGTGCCCGCCTCCGGCGCCCTCGGTGTGGAAGGTGTGTATGACCCGGCCGTCGATCGCCTTGATGGTGTCTTCCACGAATCCGCACTCGTTGAGGGTATCCGTGTGGATGGCTACTTGAATGTCGTATTCGTCGGCGACTCGCAGGGACGTGTCGATGGACGAGGTCGTGGCGCCCCAGTCTTCGTGGACTTTGAGCCCGACGGCGCCTGCGCGGATCTGCTCGGCCAAAGGCTCGACGGCGGACGCGTGGCCCTTACCGAGAACGCCGATGTTGATGGGGAGCCCTTCCGCTGCTTGGAGCATCCGGGAAATGTGCCACTTCCCGGGCGTGATGGTGGTGGCTTTGGTGCCCTCGGCCGGACCAGTGCCGCCGCCGACCATGGTGGTGATGCCGCTGCACAGCGCGGTGGGGACCTGGTCCGGGGAAATGTAGTGGATGTGGGTGTCGATGCCACCGGCGGTGAGGATCTTCCCTTCGCCCGCGATCATTTCCGTGCTCGCGCCGATCACGATGTCCACGCCGTCGGCGATCTGCGGGTTTCCGGCCTTGCCGATCTTGAAGATGTGCCCATCCTTGAGCGCTACGTCTGCCTTGTAGATGCCGGTGTAGTCGAGGACGACCACGTTCGAGATGACAGTGTCCGGCACGTCCTCGTCGCGGGTCAGCTGCCCGTTCTGTCCCATTCCGTCGCGGACCACTTTGCCGCCGCCAAACACGACCTCTTCCCCGTAGACGGTGTAGTCCTTCTCAATCTCGAGGAACAGTTCCGTGTCCGCCAAGCGGATGGCGTCGCCCGTCGTCGGGCCGTAAAGGTCCGCGTACTGCTTCCGGGAGATTTCGAAGCTCATTTGCCCGTTCCTTCCGCGCCGGCGTCGATATGCCTAGGCGCCTCGATATGCCCAGGCGCGTCGAGCGAGCCGTTGACGGCGTTCCGCAGGCCGTAGACTTCGCGGCTTCCTGCGAGCGCCACCAAGCTCACCGTCTTGGCGTCGCCGGGTTCGAA
This sequence comes from bacterium RCC_150, assembly GCA_041360635.1. GTDB lineage: Bacteria > Actinomycetota > Actinomycetes > Actinomycetales > Micrococcaceae > Arthrobacter. Next base: position 28,876 of record JBFUPP010000023.1, read on the forward strand.
GCGCGCGGCGGTTCCCGCGGGGATGTCCAGGCGGTGGCCACGGGCGGCCTCGCGGTCGAAATCGAGGGCGGGGTTCGCTTCGGCGAAGTGGTAGTGCGAGCCTACTTGGACGGGGCGGTCGCCTCGGTTGACCACCTCGACGGCGATTGCCTCGCGTCCGTTGTTGCAGGTGATGGGCCCTGCCTGGAGTCGGTATTCACCGGGGATCATGTCGGGCTCCTAGCGGATCGGATCGTGGACGGTGACCAGCTTGGTGCCGTCGGGGAAGGTGGCTTCGATCTGGACGTCGTGGATCATCTCCGGAACGCCCTCCATGACGTCCTCGCGGCTCAGCAAAGTGGTCCCGTAGCTCATGAGCTCAGCCACGGTGCGCCCGTCACGGGCACCTTCGATCAGCTCGTAACTGATGATCGCCACAGCTTCAGGAAAATTGAGCTTCAGCCCCCGGGATTGACGGCGTCGGGCGAGGTCGGCAGCGACCACGATCATGAGCTTTTCCTGCTCACGGGGCAAAAGATGCATCGGTTCTCCTTAAGGTGCTGCTGAAGCGGACATCAGATCACTCGAGGCTCAAATAGGCCGAGGACGTCGGGGCAGCCTCTACGGTTATAGCTCCACGCGTATGACATATCCAGTTCGACCTTTCGCCGCTCCTCCCGAACGAATTGTGACCAGCCTAAGCCCGGCACATTTCGCCCGGGTTTCCAGGCTCCCCGCCTCAGGCACTTAGCCCCGCCTCAGGCTTTCTTTGCACGGTGCTTCCTGAACTGCCAGACAAGCAGGATCGCGATCACGACCACCGCCACGACGCCCGCCGCGCCCCTCCCGACAACGCGTGCCACTTCCTCATAGGAATTCCCGGCCACGAAGCCGAGGCTAACGAACAGGGAACCCCAGATGATGCCGCCGCTGAAGTTCCAAAACGCGAATCGCCGGTACGGCATTCGGCTGAGTCCGGCGAGGGCCGGCATCACGGCACGGAAGAAGGCGGTGAAGCGGCCCAGGAGCACGGCCAGTCCGCCCTTGTCCTTGAGGAAGTCCTCGGCCTTCTGCAATTGGGCGCGTCTCTTGTCGAGGATTCTCAGTGCCATGACCCGGGGACCCAGATGCTTGCCGATTTCGTATCCGACCGTGTCGCCGATGATCGCTGCCGCCACCACGATCAGGATCATGGCCCACCAAGGGAAGCCCCCGCGGCTCGCGATCACCCCGCCCACTACCGCAGCCGTTTCGCCAGGGATGACGAAGCCCACGAAAATCGCGTCTTCGGCAAAGACGAGCGCGAAGACGATGCACCCGACCAGGAGCGGGCTGCTGTTGGAGAGCGCGTCGAGCAGGGCTTGCATAGGGAACAGTCTGGCAGTTGGAGCCGGACTTGGGCAGGGAAAAAGAAAAGGCGCGGTTGCCCGCGCCTTTCATGATGGGTGGGCCCTGTGGGGCTCGAACCCACGACCCACGGATTAAAAGTCCGATGCTCTACCAACTGAGCTAAAGGCCCCTGCACTGTAGAAACAGCCATAAATACTGTACCTCAAGCTCAGGGGCGTTTCGGCACTTCAGGCCGCTCCGCCGTCGTGACCTCTTTTGAGGTAGACCACGACGACGGCGCGCGGCGCAAGCGGCGTGTCGCGGCAGCTGCGGATGCAAACAAGGTCGGGACGGAACGGGTGCCAAAGAGAGTGCACGAGTGGAGGCACAGGAGTAGCGTTGGGGCATGAGCGAACAATCGGGAATGCCCGCGTATGGCGGAGCCAACAGGCATCACAAGCCAAAACCATTCGCGCCCATTGATTTCGAGCCCTTCGCCGGCGGAGCTGATCCGGCACGGGTGTCCGAGGCCGCCCACCTTGCCGCCCAGGCGCTCGTTCGCCGCGGCCGCGATAGCGACGACCCCAAGATCACCAAGCGCCTCGTGAAGCTCGCCGACGAACAAGGCCTGGACGCGATCGCCGAAATGTGGGCCGAGAGTCCGGCCAGGTCCCTCCCCGGGGCGTTGTGGCGGCTCTACGCATTGCGTGCGGCCACGATGCAGAACTCCGAACGGATTTCCGTGTATTTCAAGGCCGGCCGTGACACCGCCCAGGTTTCGCACGTGGTGGCGGGAGCTGCCGAGCCCCCGGGTGCGGACGAGATGAAGCAGATGGCGGACGCCATTCTGTCAGGAGCGTTCGACGGCGATTTCGACGTTGCGCTGGAACGCTCCGCCGCGTTTTGCCGCGTCGTAGCGCTGGGGCAGGCCACCCTTGCAGACAGCGCCGAACACTCCAACGAGGGACACGCGAGCAAGCTGACGCGCAACTCGCACCAGCTCGTGAAGACCGCCAAGGACCTGGAGCACGCCGCCAACGCATGGCGTTTGGGCGAGCTTGATTGACAGGAGCGTCCCTTTTGCGGGCTACTCCAACCACCCCGAGCGCAAACTGTCAATGTTGACTTCATTCCGGGGACGTAGAAAACTAAAACTGGTGTCGAACCGCGAAACCCCCGGGCTTCAACTTATAGCCGCTTCGAGCGGCCTACCGCCGAGAGGCGTATCCGGTTCGGCACCATTTTTATGCCCTTCGGCGAAGACGCCGCCCGTCCCCTGACCGTCCCGCCGACCGGAAGCCAAATGAAGCTGCGCCTCTTCCCCCAAGAACCCGCCGGGTTGCAATTGTTGTCGCAGATGGCCCGCCAGATTCTTGAGGCTACGGGGACGCTCTCGGAGATTTTCGGGGCTCCGTCCACTGAACACGGACGCCTGGTCGAAGAGATGCATGAGCACGAGGCGAAAACCACCGACCTGCATTTCGCCCTGCTGACGCACATGCGCACGAGCTTCGTGAACCCGCTGCCGCGGGAGGACATGTACGCCCTTTCCCGTTTCCTGAATGAGGCGATGGAGAAACTGGATGCCGTCGGTGAACTCGTTGCGCTTTACAAGCTGGACCGCTTGCCCAAGCGTGCGGCTGACCAGCTGGAGATCATCAGCCGCCAAGCCGAGCTCACGGTTGACGCGATGCGCCAACTGGATGACCTTGACGAGCTCGAGGACTACTGGATTGAGGTCCTCCGCCTCGCGAAACGTGCCGAACGCAGCCACCGGACCTGGGTGGCTGAGCTGCTAAGGGACATGAAGTCCGCCCAGTATGCGAGGAACCGTGACGTAGCAAACCAATTGGTGGACGTCACGAAGGATATGCGTCGGGTCGCCACCCAGGTCGGCAGCATCATCGTCAAGGAAGCATGAGGTGGCGGTCGGATTCTTCGCCCTGGTGGTGGTCCTGACTGCTGGCTTTGCTTTCCTGAACGGTTTCCGGGATGTCTCCACCGCCGTCGCGCTTTCCGTCCGGACCCGTGCCCTCACGCCTTCTATCGCGGTAGTTTTGGCGGCCATGTTCAACTTCGCGGGTGTGCTCCTCAGCGGCGGCTTCGCGTTGATCTTCAGCCAGTCCTGGGTCCGGCTCCCTTCAGGCATGAACGGACTGACCATGCTCGTCGCCGGGCTGTGCAGCGCAATTCTCTGGGGAACCTACGCTTGGCGGCGGGGCATCCCCCTCTCCTCGACGCACGCCTTAGTGGGTGGCTTGGTCGGTGCCGGAGCTGCCAGTGCTTTCATGGGCGACGGATCGGTCCTTGACGCAGACAATGTTTTCTTGCTGCAGGTGGCTCTTCCCTTGCTGCTTTCCCCTGTCATTGCGTTCTTCTCCGCCTACCTCCTGGTATGGCCCATCACCTGGGCGGCGCGCTACACGCAGCCGGACGTCGTGCACGGCCGCTTCCGCAATGCCCAGTCCGTGTCGGCCCCCGCCGTGGCCTTCGGGCACGGCCTCCAGGACGGCCAGCGCAGTGTTGCGGTGCTCTTGCTTGGAGCGGCAGCGGCAGGATTGACCGGAAGCGCGGAGCTTCCGTTGTGGGCGATCATCTTTACCGCGGTGATGCTCACGGTGGGCACGCTTTTTGGCGGCTGGCGCATCTCATACACCTTGGGCCACAAGCTGACCCGCATAGACCCGCTTCGCGGATTCATCGCGCAAACGCTGTCCTCGGTCATGCTCTTCATTGGGGCCATCGGCTTGCACCTGCCCCTGTCCACAACCCACACCTTGACATCGGCGGTGCTGGGCGCGGGTACAAACCAGGCCTTTTCGGCCACGAACCGGCGGGTGGTCCTGCGGATCCTTGGGTTCTGGGTCCTCACCCCGATCGCCACGACGGCCATGGCGTTCATCCTCCAGTTGGCGCTTTCCCCGCTGTCCTAGCCTCCACCCCAGGCGTATCGTCGTTCCGGCCGGCCCACTCCTCAAGAACCCGCACCCCTTGATGACGCACGCACCCCCAAAGGACCCGCGCACCCGTCGGGCGGACAAGGTGCCTAGGTCCTTTTCGGGTGCGTGGGCCACGGGATGCTGCGCGGCCCCGGGATGCTGGGTCCGCGGCCCGGACGCGGCTACGAACCGCTATCCGAAGCGGCCGGAGACGTAGTCTTCCGTGGCCTTCTGGCGAGGGTTGTTGAAGATGGTGGTCGTGTCGGCGAATTCGATGAGCTTGCCGGGCTTGCCCGTTCCTGCGATGTTGAAGAACGCGGTCTTGTCGGACACGCGCGCGGCTTGCTGCATGTTGTGGGTCACGATCACCACGGTGTACTCGTCCTTGAGCTCGTTGATGAGGTCCTCAACGGCCAAGGTGGAGATGGGGTCCAAGGCGGAGCACGGCTCATCCATGAGGATGACCTGGGGTTCCACGGCGATGGCGCGTGCAATGCAGAGACGCTGCTGCTGGCCGCCGGAGAGGCCCGCCCCCGGTTTCTCGAGGCGGTCCTTGACCTCGTTCCACAGGTTGGCCCCGAGAAGGGACTTCTCCACGAGCGCATCGGCCGCGCCCTTGGAGATCTTCTTGTTGTTCAGCTTCACGCCGGCCAGGACATTGTCGCGGATGGACATCGTCGGGAACGGGTTGGGTCGCTGGAACACCATGCCCACCTGGGTCCGCACGGTCACCGGATCGACACCTGGGCCGTAAAGGTTGTCGCCATCCAGCAGGACTTCGCCTTCGACGCGTGCGCCCGGCAGCACCTCGTGCATGCGGTTCAGCGTCCGCAGGAAAGTGGACTTGCCGCAACCGGACGGGCCGATGAACGCCGTCACCGATTTGGCTTCGATGTTGATGTTGACGCCCTCGACGGCCAGGAAGTTGCCGTAGTAGACGTTCAGATCCTTGACGTCGATCCGCTTAGACATGGTGTTCCTTCAGTGCTGTGGGTGAGAAGTTTGTAGTTGCCCCGAGCTTAGGCTGCGGGGTCAACGGCCGGCCTTGGGGGCGAAGATCCGGGCGATCAGCCTGGCGCCGAGGTTCAGGAGCATCACCAGGATGATGAGCACCAGCGCCGCGCCCCATGCCCTCTGGCTTGACGGGTCCGGGTTGGAGGGCGAGGTCGGGTTCAGGATCTGGGTGTAGATGAACGTAGGCAGCGAGGCCATCCAGCCTCCGAACACGTTCGTGTTGATCGTGGTAGCGAAGCCTGCGGTGACCAGGATCGGCGCGGTTTCACCAATCACGCGGGCGATTGCCAAGGTGACGCCCGACGCGATGCCGGAGATCGCCGTCGGGATCACTACTTTGACGATCGTCCGCCATTTCCGGACGCCCAAGGCGTAGGACGCCTCGCGCAGTTCGTTCGGGACGATCTTGAGCATTTCCTCGCTGGAACGGACCACCACCGGGATCATCAGGACTGAGAGCGCGACGGCGGCAACGGCACCGGTCTTGGTGCCGGGACCTACCAAGGCGAAGAAGAAGGCCGCAGCGAAGAGGCCGGCCACGATCGAAGGGATGCCGGTCATGACGTCCACGAAGAACGTGATCGCACGGGACAAGGGCCGGTCATTGCCGTATTCGACAAGGTAGATCGCGGACAGCAGGCCCACCGGCACGGAGATGATCGTCGCCAGGAGGGTGATCTGCACCGTGCCCAAGAGCGCATGGTAGACGCCGCCGAGGACCTTGGTGCCTTGCTCGACGCTCTTGTTGTCGAAAGCGCCCGTCACGCCGTTCATGGAGGTGCCCAGGAAGCCGGGCGTGATGATGCCGGGGATACCGTTCACCAGCACGGTCCAGATGACGGAGACCAAGGGCAGCAGCGCGACGAGGAAGGAACCCACAACCAGGCATGTCGCGAGCTTGTCCTTCGCCTTGCGGGCGCCTTCGACGGCGGCGCTCCAGGCAACCAGGCCGATCGTGAAGAGGATCGCCGAAACGACGCCCCAACCAAAGGGGTTGAAACCGATCAGCGCGAGGATCGCTGCGCCAAGAACCAAGGCAATAGCCAAGACGACGTACGGCGCGAACGGCGGAAGTTGCCCCTTGGTGAGGGCCGAGCGTTTACGCGTAACGGGCGCTGTGACAGTCATTAGTTGGCTCCCGAGAATTCTTTGTGCCGGGTGATGATCCAGCGTGCCACCATGTTGACACCCAGCGTGATGACGAACAACACCAAGCCGGCGGCGATCAAGGTATTGACCTTGATTCCACTGGCTTCGGGGAAGTTCAGGGCGATTTCAGCGGCGATGGTTTGGTTGCCCGTCTGGATGAGGCTCGCGGTCAGGACGCCTGACGAAAGCACCAGGGCGACGGCCATGGTCTCGCCGAGCGCACGCCCGAGGCCGAGCATTACGGCGCTGATGATTCCCGGACGGCCGAAGGGCAGCACCGCGACCTTGATCATTTCCCAACGTGTAGCGCCGAGGGCCAGGGCGGCTTCCTCGTGGAGCTTCGGGGTCTGGAGGAAGATTTCCCGCGAAAGCGATGTGATGATGGGCAACACCATGACGGAAAGGACGATGCTCGCGGTCAGGATGGTCTTGCCCGTGGATGATGCCGGGCCTTGGAAAATCGGCAGCCAGCCCATGTTGGTGGCCAGCCAGCCGTAGGCCGGCGAAATCTGGGGGGCAAGGAATGCCGCGCCCCACGCGCCGTACACGACGGAAGGAATGGCCGCGAGGAGGTCGACCACATAGCCCAGGGCGGCGGCGAGCCGGCGGGGAGCGTAGTGCGAGATGAAGAGGGCCACCCCGATGGAAATCGGCGTCGCAATGACCAGGGCGATGGTCGCCGCGATCAGGGTACCCAGTACGATCGGTCCGATGTACGCGAAGAAACCGTGGCCGCCTTGGATGTCCGCGGGCGGTGCCACCAGGGCCGGAATTGCCTGGACAACCAGGAAAAGCGCGACGCCGAAAAGGACCGCGAGGATCAGGCATCCCGCGGCCAAGGTGGCACCGGAGAAGACCTTGTCCCCGGCGCGGCCCGTACCTTGGGAAGTGGTCAAGGAGTTGGTGGTCACTTCACGATCCTTCAGATTCAATCAAAAATGGCCAAGTTCCCCGGCCCGCCCGGTGATGTTTCACCAGCGCGGGACGGGGAACTTCGGTGTGTGGGCCGGGTGCCGCAGTTCGCAGCCCCCGGCCCTTGGTTTTCCCTAAGCCTTGGCCTTGATGGCGTCGACGGATGCCTTTGCCTTGTCCTGCAGCGCCTTGGACAGCGGAGCGGACTTGGCGGCGTCGGCGGCGGCCTTCTGGCCGGCGTCGGACACTACGTAGCTTTCGAAGGCCTTGACGAGGTCGGCCGTTTCCTTCTTGTCGTAGGTGGTGCACACGACGTGGTAGGAGACGAGGACCACCGGGTAGACACCGGCGGCGGTGGTGGTGCGGTCAAGCTTGATGGAGAGGTCGCCGGTGGCGCGGCCTGCAACGGGCTTGCCGAGCTCAACAGCCTTCGCGGCAGCATCAGCGGAGATCTTGACGAAGTCGGAGCCCACCTTGATCTGGGCGGTGCCGAGCTTGCCGGAAACGGCGGAGTCGTCAGCGTAGGTCACGGCACCGGGGGTGTCGGTGACGGTCTTGACGACGCCGGAGGTTCCCTTCGCGTTCTCGCCCTTCAGGGAGGCGGGCCACAGGCCGGCTGCCTTGTCGGTCCAGACCGAGGGAGCGGCCTGGGACAGGTAGTCGGTGAAGTTCGTGGTGGTGCCGGAGTCGTCAGAGCGGTTGACCGGGGTGACTTTGAGGTCCGGGAGGGTGACGCCGGCGTTCAGGGCAGCGATAGCGGGGTCGTTCCAGTTGGTGATCTGGCCGCGGAAGATCTTGGCAACCGTCTCGGCGTCGAGCTTCAGTTCCTTGACATTGGGAATGTTGAAGGCAACGGCGATCGGGGAGATGTACACCGGGATGTTGATGGCGCCGTCGGGGCCGCACTTGGTCTTCGAGCTGGCGAGCTCGGTGTCGTTCAGGTAGGCGTCCGAACCGGCGAACTGGGCGGAGCCGTCGATGATGGCCTTGCGGCCCGCGCCCGAGCCGTCCGGGGAGTACTGCACCGTGGCACCCTGGTTGGCCGATGCGAAGTTGGTCTTCCAAGCGTCCATGGCCGCGCCCTGCGCGGAGGAACCGATACCGGTCAGCGTACCCGTAACCTTCGCGCCCGTCGCGGTGGCGGTTGCTGCCGAGGTGTTGGTTGCGTTGTCCGAACCGCAAGCGGTCAGCGCGAGCGCGCCAACGGCGAGGACCGCGATAGCCGCGTTGCGGCCGAAGCGAGTTGCCTTCACTGAATGTACCCCTTCCAGGGATTCTCTGATGCGTGCCGAGGGAGAAAGTCGGCAGACGGAAGATTTGCGTACCTTTTTGTACCTTGATCGACGGTAGGAGGCGCAGGTAACGGGATCGGCGGTGCAAAGTGAACAGAAGGTGAACGACGGCGGACCATTGGATTACATCTGCGGCGTCACCCTTGCGCTCGGCTCCTTGCAGGGGACGAGTGACGGTCTTCACGTCCGGCGGTCCCGATCCTCAGCGTGGGTGCCGACGCTCGACGGCGCCTGCTGAATAGACTTGGGGCATGGCCGCCCCGCAAGGACTTTCAGCAAGCAAGAAATTCCTCCGGGCGCGGTTGCGTACCGGCCTTGTCCGCAGCCGAAACTCCTTGGTTCCGGCCACGCAGATGACCGTATGCGCTGTGGGGGCCTACGCGTTCGCTGAATACGTCTTGGGGCATTCGGGCCCATTGTTCGCCGCGACCTCCTCCTTGATCTCCCTGGGATTCTCAAGGGATCCGCGCCTGCGGAGGGTGATCGAGGTGGGCCTGGGCTGCACCCTCGGGATTGTCGTGGGCGACCTCCTGCTCCACTGGCTCGGTTCCGGGATCTGGCAGGCCGCCGTCGTGCTTCTTTTTTCCATTCTCTTGGCCCGCTTCCTGGACAGCGGCAACATCTTCACCACTCAATTGGGCCTTCAGTCGCTGCTCGTGGTCCTGTTGCCGGCGCCCGCCGGCGGGCCTTTCACGAGAAGCCTGGATGCCGTCATCGGCGGCGGTTTTGCGCTGCTCTTCACGGTGCTGGTCCCCAAGGATCCGCGCCGCGAGCCCCGGCAGGACGTCCGCAAGCTCCTGCACGAGCTATCGGAAATCCTCCGCGAGTGTGCCGCGGCCTTGATCAACAGCGACTCGACCCAGGCCTGGCATGCCCTGATCCGGGGCCGGAATTGCCAGCCCCTCGTGGACCGGATGCGCCAATCCCTCAAGGCTTCGGGCGAAGTGGCGACGCTGGCCCCGGCGTACCGGCGGCACCGCGACGAACTGGGCAGGCTCGAGGAATCGCTGGATTCGATCGACCTCGCGCTCCGCAATAGCAGGGTTTTCGCCCGGAGGCTCACGAGCGCCATCAACCATGCGGCTTTGACGGACGAGGCAACGGACAGCATCTCGGAGGTCCTCCAGGACACGTCCGCCGCGGTCGAGGAGCTCTCGCTCGGCCTGGCAGAAGTGCACGACGGCGCCCGCCGCGCCCACATGCGCGGCGCCAGGCAGGAGTTGGCCGACATCGCCACCCGGCTGCACCCCAAGATGCTCCACGTGCAGAAGCTCGAGGGCGAAACCGTCGTCATGCTTTTCCGCCCGCTCATGGTGGACCTGCTCGAAGCGGCAGGCATGGACGCCCGGGAAGCCAGGGACATCCTACCGCCGCTGCAGGACTAGGCCGGTCGCCCGGCTCGGCAAGTGGGGTCGGGGCTTGGCTCGGCCGCCGGGGGCTTGGGTGTCGGTCCTGTCGATTAGCCTTGGATCCATGGCTTCCAAGACTTCACGCGCGTCCAAAACCCCTGCATATAAATGCGCCGAATGCGGTTGGACCACCGTGAAGTGGGTGGGGCGTTGCGGCGAGTGCCAGGCCTGGGGAACCGTGGAGGAGACGGGTGCCACGATTGCGCGTACGACGCCGGCAACAACCGTTTTGGAGCCGGCCCGCCGTATTGCCGAGGTAGACGGCACAACAGCCGCGTTCCTGCCCACGGGCGTCGATGAACTGGACCGGGTCCTTGGTGGAGGGTTGGTGCCCGGGGCCGTGATTCTCCTGGCGGGCGAGCCCGGTGTCGGGAAGTCCACGCTGCTGCTGGATGTGGCTGCGAAATTCGCCCGGACCGGTCAGGACGTCCTGTACGTTACGGGCGAGGAGTCGGCGGCCCAGGTGAAGCTGCGCGCGGAGCGGATCGACGCCGTCGCGCACACCCTGTATCTTTCTGCCGAAACGGACCTTGGCCAGGCGCTGGGCCAAGTCGAAAAGCTGGAGCCGAAACTTCTCATCGTGGACTCCGTGCAAACCCTGAGCAGCGCCGATGTCGAAGGCAGCGCGGGCGGCGTCTCCCAGGTCCGCGAAGTAGCCGCGTCCATCATCGCCGCCGCCAAGCGCCGTAACATGACCACGTTGCTTGTTGGCCACGTCACTAAGGACGGCTCCATCGCGGGTCCGCGCTTGCTGGAGCACCTCGTGGACGTTGTGTGCCAGTTCGAAGGCGAGCGCCATTCGCGGCTGCGTTTGTTGCGCGCAGTCAAGAACCGCTACGGCGCCACGGACGACGTCGGATGCTTCGACTTGAACGAATCAGGAATCGAAGGCCTCGCCGATCCGAGTGGCCTCTTTGTTTCCCGGACGCGCGAGCCTGTCTCCGGGACCTGTATCACGGTGACCATGGAAGGCCGCCGGCCGCTGTTGGCCGAAGTGCAGTCCCTCCTCGCTGAAAGCGCCAGCTCACAGCCGCGTCGCGCCACCAGCGGCTTGGACAGCTCACGCGTTGCGATGCTGCTTGCCGTGCTCCAGCAGCGGGCGGGTTGCATCCTGCACAAGGACGATTCCTATGTAGCGACCGTCGGCGGCGTGAAGCTGGGCGAACCGGCCACCGATTTGGCGGTCGCGCTGGCCGTAGCATCGGCGAAGTCCCGGAAAGCGCTCCCTCAGAGGCTGATTGCCTTTGGAGAAGTTGGCTTGGCAGGCGAAGTCCGTCCCGTGCCCGGGATCAACCAGCGCATCCACGAAGCCCAGCGGCTGGGCTTCACGCATGCCGTGGTCCCGGCCAGCCCCAACGGACCAGGACCGGTTCCGGAAGGATTCTCGGTGCGCGAAGTGGGACACCTTGCGGAGGCCTTGGACCTGCTGCTGACGGCCTAGCGGGCCCCACCACTGGACATGCCCCCTCACCACGCCACCCACTGAGCATGCCCCCTGCACGCAGTACCCGCTGGACATAAACCCACTATGTCCATTCCTTGGCTCATACAGCGCGCATGTCCCCCGGCCAAGGGAGGGCATGTCCATTCCTTGGCTCATAAAAGGGGCATGTCCCGAGGACTACTTCGCCGGATTGTGCGTTCCGATCGGCGCCAGCGTTAGATCGGGATGGTTCTTCTCGATCCGACGCAGCGCCCAGACGTCATTGAACAAGGCAAGGTACTCCCCGTCGGACCGCAGCAGCACCTCGGCCCCAGGGACGTTGGCGAGCGCAGGCATGGCGTCCGCCGTCGAAATCCTAGCCATCGAGTACGGGAGGCGTTCCAGGCGCATGGGGGCGTTGAAGTCGTGGGCCATCCTGTCCTCCACAACCTCGAACTGCATCGGTCCGACGGCGGCGAGCACCGGCGCTTGGTCACCACGCACGTCGGAGCGAAGTACTTGGATGACGCCCTCGTGTTCCAGCTGTTCGATGCCCCGGCGGAATTGCTTGAACCGGCTGGGGTCCTGGGACCGGGCCACTTGGAAGTGTTCGGGCGCGAAGAGCGGGATCGCGGGGAATTCCACCGGTTCTTCGAGGAAGAGGCTGTCCCCCACCCGGAGCGACGATGCATTGACCAGGCCCACCACGTCGCCGGGGTAGGCTTCGTCGATCACCTCGCGTTCCCGACCGAAGACCTGCTGGGCGTACTTGGTCGCGAACGACTTCCCCGTGCGCGTCTGTGTAACCACCATGCCCCGCTCGAAGACGCCGGAGCAGACGCGGATAAAGGCGACGTGGTCGCGGTGGGCCTTGTTCATCCCGGCCTGGACCTTGAAAACGAATCCGGCGAAGGGGGCGTCCACCGCGCGGGGTTCGCCGTCGATGTCGGGACGGGGCGCGGCCGGCGGGGCGAAGTCCACCAAGGCATCCAGGATTTCCTTGACCCCGAAGTTCAACGCCGCCGAGCTGAAGAGGATTGGCGTCGCTGTTCCGGCGTGGAAGCTCTCCACGTTGAATTCAAGGTTCGATTCGATGACCAAACCGGCCTCGTCGACGGCGTCGCTCCAGTTGTTGCCTTGGCTGGCGGCCGCTTCTTCCGGGGTGAAATATTCGGTGATGGCAATGCTGGCACCGGCGTTATTGCGGGCAAACCGCGCGAAGCGGTCGTTGCGCAGGTCCCAGACACCGCGGAAATCACCGGAGATGCCTACGGCCCAGGTCAACGGCATCGGCTGCAGGCCTGTGCGCTCGGTAATCTCGTCCATTAGTGCGAGCGCGTCCAGTCCGGGCCGGTCCCACTTATTGATGACGGTGATGATGGGCAGGTTGCGCTGCTTGCAGACCTCGAACAGCTTCATGGTCTGCGTTTCCAAGCCCTTGGCGGCGTCGACCAACATGACCGCGCAGTCGACGGCGGCCAGGACCCGGTATGTGTCCTCGGAGAAGTCGGCGTGGCCAGGAGTGTCCAAGAGATTGATGACCGTGTCCCGGTAGGAGAACTGCAGCGCCGCGGAGCTGATGGAGATGCCGCGGTCTTTCTCCATCTGCATCCAGTCGGAAACCGTCTCCTTGCGATTTGCCTTGCCGCTGGAGGCACCGGCGGTGCCGATGACTTTCGCGTGGAGGGCAAGGGCCTCCGTCAGCGTGGACTTGCCCGCGTCAGGGTGCGAAATGACGGCAAAAGTACGACGCCGGGCGGCTTGTTCGTGGATTGCCTGGACTCGGGCGGGGCTCAGGACTTCTTGTGACACGGTGCTACTTTCGCTGCGATCTGGTCGTTGCCCGCTGGTTATCACGGGGCGTACGCGGAATCCGGGCTTGCTGGGGCCGGCTAGGGGCCGCGGTGACCCGGTGTCTTCCCGTGGGAGCAACCCGGGCGCAGTGCGCAAGCCAAGGTACCAAGTTTATCGCAGCTGATCCCGGGGTGTTTAACAGGTTTGAAATCCGATGCACAAACCTCCGAAATCATCGCTCGATAGTTTGGCCTTTGAGATCCAAGCGCGGCGGGACAGCGAGATTTCGGCAAGGAAAAGCGGATAAGGCCAGCCGCGCACGAAAGAGAAAACTGGGAGTTCAAATGAAAGCGGAGCACGCCTTGTTCTACGATCCCTTCACTCCGTCATCAAGGGTCACAGGGGCCCCAAAAAGCACTTCATTACCAAGCCACACCGCAGCTCCAAAAAGCAGGGGTGCGAATGAGCAGCTTCTTGAGGCAAAAGGAATGCCGGGCACACAAGTTTCCATGACGAAATTGGCCGCGGAGGCAAATCGGAATACGAGTGGGAACAGTAGCCGTGAGGAGTCGCTTTTACGCGTCCGGCAAGATCTCGAGCGACTTGCCCGGCTTCGCAAAGCGTCCTGAGTTCGACTGACGTCTTAGGCTTTGCGGAAGGAGCCATAAAGTGGCGGTTCGGCGATCGCCGTCGAACGCATTTCAAAACCACTCACGCGTGACCTTGGAAGGGGCACTTTGAGGCTTGCCTGTGCGGTTATTGCCGGTCTTTACCTCTATTATTGAGCTTGCGGGAAATCTCGTACTTTTGATCCTGCCGGCACAATGCTGGAATCCGGCATACTTGCGGGCAGTTGCTTGCACCTTTGAAGGGAACACCTATGGCTCGGAGCCCCGAAGAATCGCTCAAGGCGACTCTGGGCAGGGTGGCCCCCGGAACACCGCTTCGCGACGGCCTTGAGCGCATCTTGCGGGGGCGCACCGGGGCGTTGATTGTGCTGGGTTCGGACCGCACCATCGAGTCCATTTGCTCGGGCGGTTTTGAAATCGGTATTGATTTTTCACCGACGCGCCTTCGTGAACTAGCGAAGATGGACGGCGCCATCATTTGCGACAAGGACGCTGGAAACATTCTCCGGGCGGCCGTCCAACTCGTTCCGGATTCCAGCATCGAGACGCAGGAATCCGGCACCCGTCACCGCACTGCGGAGCGTGTAGCCATCCAAACCGGCGTCCCCGTGATCTCCGTCAGTCAATCGATGCAAATCATCGCCCTCTACGTGAACGGGCTTCGGCACGTCCTGGAGGGTTCCGAGAAGGTACTGGCTCGCGCCAACCAGGCCCTGGCGACGCTCGAACGCTATAGCGCGCGGCTGGACCAGGTCACCAGTTCGCTCTCGGCCCTTGAGATCGAAGCGATGGTCACCATAAGGGACGTTGCCGTCACGTTGCAGCGGCAGGAGATGGTGCGGCGCATCGCCGAAGAGATCGCGCAGTACGTCCTGGAACTAGGTGAAGACGGCAGGCTGCTATCGCTGCAGCTGGAGGAACTCACTACCGGCCGCGGCCCCGGGAGCGATGTCATCATCCGCGACTACGCCGGTGCCGAAGCCACGCCGGACCAGATCGACGCCGCCGTCCAGGCCCTCCTGGATCTTGGTCCTACGGAACTGATCGATCTGAGCACCATCGCCGGCATCATTGGGTTCACCGGTGGCATAGAAACGCTCGACGCCGTTGTGCAGCCCCGCGGTTACCGGCTGTTGTCAGGGCTGAAGTCAGTTCCGAAGGCCGTGGCCGACCGTCTGGTGGACCACTTCGGGGGCCTCCAGAACCTCATGGCCGCCACCATCGAGGACCTCATGACGGTGGATGGCATCGGAGACCAGCGGGCCCGCACCGTCCGAGAGGGCCTCAGCCGCATGGCCGAGGCGAGCCTGCTGGACCGGTTCCTCTAGTACTCGGGTCTCCTAAACCCTGGGTGACTAGGCTGGGTGAAGCCTAACCCAGGGTGAAGATGGCCTTGGCGCTTGCCTTGTTCCCGAGCACAGCCTTAAAGGTGTACGTTCCGTTGGCAGGCTTGGCCGAAACCACGGCGCACCCCTCTGCGGACCTGTTCCGTTGCCAAGGGAAGTTGGCTATCTCGCTCTTGCCCGGATCAATCTGCTTAACCAGGTCTTCGCTGGCTGCCTGGCAATCCTTCGAGGAGAAGATCCGGTCCTCCCCGCTCATCACCAGGAATTCCATTTGGGAAGTGCCCACATTGACTTGGCAGGGGGCGGCGCCGCCATTGGTGATCTTCATGCTCAGGACCGGGTTCTGCCCCGCCGTGTAGGACGGCTGGTCCGTGGACGCCGATACCGTTACCTGGTTGAGGTCGCAGACAGGGGTTGGCGTCGCGGTGACCGTAGTGGCCGCCGTCGGCACGGCCGAAGGGGTTGGGCCGGCGGCTGCTCCGGCGGAGTCGTTCTTGGACGCGCTCGTATCGGCTTTGCTTGCCAAGGAGGAACTTACTGCCGAAACACCGGCGACCAGCAAGCCCAGGACCAGCAGCAAGGCCGCGAAAACCACCAGCCGCCGACGGCGGTACACGGCAGGGCTTGGGCGCCGCCTTTGCGGCCGGGAGGCCGCCTTCGGGCGGCCTGGGCTTGCGGTCCGGGCAGTCCTTTTTGTCGACGCGGAAGTAGGCGCGTTTGACGGTTGTTTGCCCTTGCTGACCATCCTCCTAGGCTAGGCAATGCCGAAGGCACGGGGCACCCCACCACGCCGCTGTGCCCGGATCATCGCCAGTATGACGTGCGTCTCCACGCAGTCCGCTTGCAACCGTGGAGGTGCTCGCTGCACTACAGTGGATCGCAGAAATCGACCACCGCCCGGACACCGACAGCGCCAGGACAACCGCCAACAAGGATCGCAATGCCATGACAGGCACCATTGAAATTGCCGGCTCCCCCGAAAGCGCGCCCGTCAAAAATGCGCCCGCCCAAGTTGTCCCCAACCTGGCCGAATTGCACCAGGCCATGGATTTTTGGTTCTCCGAAAATGCCCGGGTCCTACCTTGGCGGGCTCCCGGCTGCAGTCCTTGGGGAATCCTGGTCAGCGAGGTAATGCTCCAGCAAACGCCTGTGGTCCGCGTCCTTCCCGTGTGGCAGGACTGGTTGGAACGCTGGCCTGAACCCGCCGACCTTGCCAGGGAGGCTCCGGGGGAGGCTGTGCGGCATTGGGGCCGGCTTGGCTATCCTCGCCGCGCGCTAAGGCTTCACGCCGCCGCTGTCGCCATCGTGGGACGGCATGATGGCAAGGTGCCGGATACGCACGCGGCCCTGCTGGACCTTCCCGGGGTCGGCGACTATACCGCCGCTGCCGTCGCGGCTTTTGCGTTTGGGCGGCGCGAAACCGTGGTGGACACGAACATTCGCCGCGTCCATGCCCGGCTTGTTTCCGGATCCGCTTTGCCCGCCCGGGCGCTCACGGCGGCCGAAATGCGCCTCGCCGAATCCCTAATGCCCGACGACGTCCGGCTTTCGGTCCGTTGGAACGCCTCCGTCATGGAACTCGGGGCGCTCGTCTGCACGGCCCGCTCCCCCAAATGCTCCGAGTGCCCCGTCCGGACATCGTGTGCCTGGCTGGCAGCGGGAGAACCGCCGCCGACATACATCCCCAAAGGCCAAGCGTGGCATGGTACGGACCGGCAGGTGCGCGGCGCCATCATGGCGGTACTCCGCGAGGCTGATTCGGCCGTGCCGCGGGAACTGTTCGAGCGTCCTCCCGCGGATCTCGGTTTTACTGCTGAGGGGGCCACAGTGCCCCTGGCCGCCCTTCATCGCCTCAACTCCGCGCCCGAGCAGCTGGAACGGGCGGTTGAGGGCCTCCTGCGCGATGGACTTGCCGAGGTGTACGACGGCGGCCTGCGGCTTCCGTCGTTCTGACTCAGACCTCTCCAAAACCTTGCTCAACAAGGCGCCGGACGTAATCGACAGCTTTCGCTGCATCCTTGCCCCACGCTTCTACCGTTAGCTTCCCGCCCTGGCCAACTGCCAGGGCCATCAGCTCCATGATGGACGTGCCGTCCACGCCATTCACGGTCGCCTCCGCGTCCAGTCCCGCCAAGCCTCCTGCGATCTTGGCGGCAGGCCTCGCGTGCATTCCCATCGGATTGACGAGCTCGAATACTCCCGTTTCCGCGGGCTCGCCGCGTCCTGCAGGGGCTTTCGAACCGGCGAAAAACCCCTCATTCGGGCTCGCTCCAAATCGAACCGTCTCTGCAGCGGACCTCACGGCGCGGACATCGGCACCCCCTTGGGCGGCCACCGCTGCGGCCACCAAGCCTTCCACCAGTGGAGCATTGGCGAGGAGCACCCTGTCCGGATCACTGCAAAACTCCAGCGCTGATTCTGCAGTCATGACAGCGGAACCAAGATCGGCCAGGACCACCACTCCCTCCGACGTGGCTTCTTCAAGCCCGGCCTCGAGCGCCGACACCGTCTGCTCCAGGTCCGTGCCGATCCTTCCATCAGCAGTGCCGCCCACGGGATGAAATTTCACACCCGGAGCCATCTGGGCAGCCATTTCCGCTGCGCCTTCGGCAACCTTGCGGCTGTGCGAAACCACCACCAGCGCCACCGTCATTCAACGGCTCCTTCGGGGAACCCGGCAGCGGTAGCGGCCGCGCGCAGCAACAAGGCCGAAGAGGCGGCACCAGGATCGCGATGGCCCGCGCTACGCTCACCGAGGTAGCTGGCACGGCCCTTGCGCGCCACCAGGGGCTCCGTTGTCACGGCACCCACTTCAGCAGCTTCTGCGGCGGCCGCGAGCACCGCCACCGCGTCACCACCCGCCAGCACGACCTCGCCCGCCGCCTCCACGGCAGGGGACCACGCGTCCACCATCGTCTTGTCACCCAGGACTGCCTTGCCCCTGGCAACGATGCCGTCACGGGCAGCCGTCAATGCGACCGCGAGCGCCGCGGCGTCGATCTCTGCCAAATCGCCCAGGGCAGCGGACGCCCGAAGGTATGCGGTCCCATAAAGCGGACCGGCTGCACCGCCCACCTTCGACATGAGCGCCATGGCGGCCAAGTTAAGCGCCGCTCCAGGTGTCTCCGGTGGTGTCTGGGCAAGCTTTTCCATGACGGCCTGGAATCCCCGGTCCATGTTTTCGCCATGGTCGGAGTCGCCGATCGCCCGGTCCAATTCAGTGAGCTCTGATCGATGCTTCGCCATTTCTTGCGCGGAGAGTTGCAGCCACTGCAAGGCCCAATCGATTCCCAGGCCCATGGTCACATCCCCCAACTCAGCGCAGCGGTACGCACGGGCGCATCCCATAGCGCAGTCAACTCATCATCGAGCCGCAGGACGGAGATTGAGCAACCTTGCATTTCCAAGGACGTGACATAGTTCCCCACCAGCGAACGCTCCACCGTGACGCCCCTTTCCGTGAGGATCCGGGCAGCGCGCCGGTAAACGATGTAGAGCTCACTGAGTGGCGTGCCGCCCATGCCGTTGACAAATAGCAGCACGGGCTCGCCGGCCCGGACCGAAAGATCTTCCATGATGGGGTCCAGCAAGCGGTCTGTAACGGCGTCGGCGCTTTCCATCGCGATCCTGTGCCGGCCCGGCTCCCCGTGGATGCCTATTCCGATTTCGATCTCGTCATCCGAAAGTTCAAAGCTCGGCTTCCCCGCATGCGGCACCGTGCATCCGGACAGGGCCACCCCCATGGTGCGCACGTTGTGGACCACGCCCTCGGCAACGCCCATGACCGCGTCCAGCGAGTCGCCGCGTTCAGCGGCCGCTCCGGCGATCTTTTCCACGAGCACGGTTCCGCCAACACCACGCCGTCCCGCCGTGTAAAGGGAGTCCTCCACGGCGACGTCGTCGTTCACGAGCACCGTACGAACGCTGATCCCTTCGGCTTGGGCCATTTCGGCCGCCGTCTCGAAATTCAGGACATCGCCCGTGTAGTTCTTCACGATGTACACCACCCCCGCGCCTGAGTCGACGGCGACCGTGGCCGGGAGTATCTGGTCCGGAGTCGGCGAGGTGAAGACCGCACCCGGCACTGCTGCGTCCAGCATTCCTTGCCCGACAAAGCCGGCGTGGAGTGGCTCGTGTCCGCTTCCACCGCCCGATACGAGGGCTACCTTGCCAGCCACCGGTACACCTTTCCGCACAATGAAGGTGGGGTCCATGCGGACGTCCACGAGATCGGCATGGGCCATCGCAAAGCCTTCGAGCGACTCGTCCACCACGGAACGGGGATCATTGATGAGCTTCTTCATGGCTTGCTCCTGATGCGTCACGGGTAGGTGATTTGACCCTACTACCCCCCGCCCCGGGCACGATAGCTTGGCGAGCCGTATGTGGAGAACGTTGAAATAGCGGAAGGAACAGCCGCCGTGATGGCTGTCCCTTCCCGATCCTGGCTGTCCTGCCTCAGCGCGGCGGGCCGCCGACCTTCCGAGCGGCTCCGCCAAAGTCCTGTACGGCCGTATCCGGACAAACCGGGTCCGGCCAAAGGTCCACACTTCCCGCCCGCAGGCAACCCCCGGTTCCCTGCTTACGCGATTCGGACGCCGGGCCAAACCCGGGCATTTCCACTTGGAATCCTGAAAAGTCCGGAAACATAACGTGGTACTTCATTTTTCGCCTCCGCAGCATGGTTGGCCCGCGGCAACCGAGCCGAGGCAAGTTTATCCATCAATTTGAATGAAGTAAATAGCCTAGGTCAGCCTCAGTGTCAAGTTTTCTAGAGTGCCCTGATCATCCGGGTGTTTCCGAGGGTGTTGGGCTTTACCCTCGCCAGGTCGAGGAACTCCGCGACGCCCTCGTCATGTGAGCGGAGCAGTTCCGAGTAGACCTGGGGGTCAACGGCCGTCTGGTCGGCCATGACTTCGAATCCATGCCGCTTGAAGAAGTCGACTTCGAATGTCAGGCAAAAAACGCGCGATACACCCAGCGCCTTGGCCTGTTCAAGGAGGCTCTCGACGAGGACATGGCCCACCCCTTTGCCCCGCCATGCATCGGAAGCAGCTAGCGTCCTAACCTCCGCGAGGTCCTCCCACATCACATGCAGGGCACCACAGCCGATCACTTGGCCGTCGTCAGACTCCGCGATGAGGAACTCCTGCAGCGACTCGTAGTAGGCCACGGTCTCCTTTGCCATCAGGATTCTCTGCTCAGCCAGCGGCGCCACGAGTTTCTTGATCGCAGCGACATCGCTGGTCCGGGCGGGGCGAAGAGTGAAGGCGTCAGTCACAGCCCCATCTTACGGGGAGCCGAACAGGCCCCGGTTCAACGCGAAAGGCCCTGGTTCAACGCGAAAGACCCTGGCGCGACGCGAAAGACCCCGCCCAACCCTTTCGGGCCTGGACGGGGTCTTCGCTGATCCGGAGCTTAGGCGCTCGGTGCGATTTCCGGAATGCGAGGCTTCGCGTTGCCGGCAAACGTGAACTTCGCGTCATCGCCTTCGCCGTCGACGTCTACCACCACGATGTCACCGGTGTGCAGTTCGCCGAAGAGGATCTTCTCGGACAGCTGGTCCTCGATTTCGCGCTGGATCGTGCGGCGCAACGGCCGAGCGCCCATGGCGGGATCGTAACCACGGGTGGCCAGGAGGACCTTTGCGGCCGTAGTGAGTTCGATGCCCATGTCCTTGTCCTTGAGGCGTGCCTCGAGGCGGGTGACAAAGAGGTCTACGATCTCGATGATCTCGGCCTGCGTGAGCTGCGGGAACACGACGACGTCGTCCACGCGGTTCAGGAACTCTGGGCGGAAGTGCTGCTTGAGTTCCTCCGTGACCCGGGCCCGCATACGGTTGTACCCGGTTGTCGTGTCCGTGCCCGACTGGAAGCCGGTTGCGACGCTCTTCGAGATGTCCCTCGTGCCCAGGTTCGTGGTCATGATGATCACTGTGTTCTTGAAGTCCACAACCCGGCCCTGGGAGTCGGTCAGGCGGCCGTCTTCCAGAATCTGCAGCAGCGAGTTGAAGAGGTCGGCGTGCGCCTTCTCGACTTCGTCGAACAGCACGACCGAGAACGGACGGCGACGGACCTTCTCCGTCAACTGCCCACCCTCTTCGTAACCGACGTAGCCCGGAGGGGCACCGAAGAGCCGGGAAACCGTGTGCTTCTCGGAGTACTCGGACATGTCCAGCGTGATGAGGGCGTCCTCTTCGCCGAACAGGAACTCCGCCAGCGCCTTGGCGAGCTCGGTCTTGCCGACGCCGGTGGGGCCGGCGAAGATGAACGAACCGCCTGGACGCTTGGGGTCCTTCAGGCCCGCACGGGTGCGGCGAATCGCCTGCGAGAGGGCACGGATGGCTTCGTCCTGGCCGACCACCCGCTTGTGCAGTTCCTCTTCCATCTTGAGCAGCCGGGACGACTCCTCTTCCGTGAGCTTGAAGACGGGGATACCTGTGGAGTTGGCGAGCACTTCGGCAATCAGGTCCTCGTCAACCTCGGAGATGTCATCCATCCCGCCGGACTTCCAGCTGCGTTCCTTCTCGGCGCGTTCGGCAATGAGCTTCTGCTCCTTGTCGCGCAGCGAGGCGGCGCCCTCGAAGTCCTGGGCGTCGATGGCGGATTCCTTCTCCATCTTGACCTCGGCTATGCGCTCGTCCATGGCCTTGAGCTCCGGCGGAGCGGTCATGCGGCGGATACGCAGCCTCGCACCGGCTTCGTCGATCAGGTCGATCGCCTTGTCCGGCAGGAAGCGGTCCGAAATGTAGCGCTCGGCCAACTGGGCAGCGGAAGCGAGGGCGCCGTCGGTGATCGTCACGCGGTGGTGTGCCTCGTAGCGGTCGCGCAGGCCTTTCAGGATCTCGATCGCGTGCGCGACAGAGGGCTCCTTGACCTGGATCGGCTGGAAGCGCCGTTCCAGTGCCGCGTCCTTCTCGATGTGCTTGCGGTACTCGTCCAGGGTGGTGGCACCAATGGTCTGGAGTTCGCCACGCGCAAGCATCGGCTTGAGGATCGACGCTGCGTCGATTGCGCCTTCGGCCGCACCCGCACCCACCAGGGTGTGGATCTCATCGATGAAGAGGATGATGTCACCCCTTGTGCGGATTTCCTTGAGCACCTTCTTCAGCCGCTCTTCGAAGTCGCCACGGTAGCGCGAACCTGCAACGAGGGACCCGAGGTCAAGCGTGTACAGCTGCTTGTCCTTGATGGTTTCGGGAACGTCGCCGCGGACGATCGCCTGGGCGAGGCCTTCGACGACGGCAGTCTTGCCGACGCCGGGCTCGCCGATCAGCACCGGGTTGTTCTTGGTGCGGCGGGAAAGGACCTGCATGACGCGTTCCATTTCCTGCTCGCGGCCGATCACGGGATCGAGCTTGTTCTCGCGGGCCGCCTGCGTGAGGTTCCTGCCGAACTGGTCCAGTACCACTGAACCGGCCGGGGTACCTTCCTGCTGTCCAGGACCCGAACCGGCACCGGCGGTTTCCTTGCCTTGGTAGCCCGAGAGCAACTGGATCACCTGCTGACGGACCCGGTTGAGGTCGGCGCCAAGCTTGACGAGCACCTGCGCGGCAACTCCTTCACCCTCGCGGATGAGGCCGAGCAGGATGTGCTCGGTACCGATGTAGTTGTGACCGAGCTGCAGGGCCTCGCGGAGGGAAAGCTCAAGAACTTTCTTGGCACGCGGCGTGAAGGGGATGTGGCCGGAAGGGGCCTGTTGACCCTGGCCAATGATCTCCTGCACCTGTTCGCGGACGCCATCGAGCGAAATGCTCAGGGACTCAAGCGCCTTGGCTGCAACGCCTTCACCCTCGTGGATCAGACCCAAGAGGATGTGCTCGGTACCGATGTAGTTGTGGTTGAGCATGCGTGCCTCTTCCTGGGCAAGCACAACAACGCGACGGGCACGGTCCGTAAATCTCTCAAACATTTCGCCACACTCCTAGCTACGACGTACTTTGATGCTACGTGCCAATGCAGCTTTTTTGGTGCGTGTTCGCCACAGGGGAAACATCACCGTGCACGGGAATAACTTGGACCACTCTGTCAACGCGTTGAACCCCTTCCAGGCACGGCCGTCCAGCCGACCAGCGTCGCCGGATTCACAGTCGCCTTGCGGGATACTCGTGGGGTATTCACGGGAAACATCAAGGTTGAGAAGGATTGGGCATGGGCGTTTGGGCATTGCCTCGTAGAAGTCGTGAAAAACGACAATACCCCGGCCCAAGGGCCGGGGTATTGATAGTACGAGTCAGGAATTGGCCTTCTGGTAGGCCTCCTGAATTTCGGCCTGAATGCGGCCGCGGCTGTTTACGGTATATCCGTTCTCGCGCGCCCATTGCCGGATCTGGGCGGAGTCCTGGTTTCTGCCGGCAGAGGCGCGGCTTCGCGTCGCGCGACCCGTAGAAGTCTTCCGGGCTTTAGCGACAAACGGCTCTAGTGCGTCCCGCAGCTTGGAAGCATTGGCACTGGACAGGTCTATTTCGTAACTGACGCCATCAAGGCCGAAACGGACGGTTTCGTCCGCTGCGCCCTCGTCGAGGTCGTCTACGAGGATGATTTTGACTTTCTGTGCCATGAAAAGACTCTCTTTTGGAGGGGTCGGATATACAGAATAGCTGGACTACTTATAAACGATTATCGTCCAGGGCATGGCGGATCGTCAAAGACACTATTAAATCCTGTGGAGCGGGCCCGAAAGAGCCTATTTGGCAGGCGCTGAACCGTCGCCCTTCGGCTTCGAAATTCCGAATCCGGCTTCTTCCTGGGCTCGGGCTTCCGCCTGGCGCTCGGATTTGTCCGCGTTGAAGATTGCCTTCATGGCAAACCAAAAGAGAAGCCCAACAACAACTGACGGTGCGAGAACGGCAATGTATTCCATGGTCAGTGACCTTCTGGCTTGAGGAGGGGGAACAAAATGGTTTCGCGGATGCCTGCCCCGGTGAACAACATCACCAGGCGGTCGATGCCAAGACCGATGCCGCCCATCGGCGGAGCACCGTATTCGAGGGCGCGCAGGAAGTCTTCGTCGAGCTGCATGGCTTCGACGTCGCCGGCGGCCGAACGGCGCGATTGCTCGGTGAGCCGTTCCCGCTGGATGACGGGATCGATGAGTTCGGAGAAGGCCGTGCCGCGCTCCATGCCACCGATAATGAGGTCCCAAGCCTCGATCAACCGGCCGTCCTCGCGGTGCGGGCGGGCAAGGGGCTGGGCCGAAGGCGGGTAGTTGTAGACGAAGGTCGGGTTGATGAGGTTCGGTTCGACGATTTCGCCGAAGAGTTCGACGACGAGCTTCTCGGCTTCCCATTTCGGGTCCACCTTGATCCCGCGCTCGGCGGCGATGGCGAGCAACTCGGGGACACCGGTTTCCGGGGTGATCTCCTGCCCCACCGCCTCGGAGAGCCCCGGGTATACGGCAACCCAAGCCCATTCGCCGTCGAGGTCGATTTCCCCGGCCTCCGTCTGAATCGTGCGCGTGCCCACGACGTCGGCGACGTTAAGGATGATTTCCTTCATTCGCTCGGCCATGACGAACTGGTCCGCCCAGGCTTCGTAGCATTCCAGGGTAGTGAATTCGGGGCTGTGCGTGGAGTCGACGCCCTCATTGCGGAACACACGGCCCATGTCGTACACGCGATCGATGCCGCCGACCACCGCGCGCTTGAGGAAGAGTTCGGTAGCGATACGCAACGTCATCTTCTGGTCGAAGGCATTCATGTGCGTCTCGAACGGCCGGGCGGTGGCGCCTCCGTGGACCAGTTGCAGGATCGGCGTCTCGACCTCGACGTATCCGCGCCGGTCGAGGGTATCGCGGACTGAACGCGTAATCGCGGCCCGGGTGTAGACCATTTCCCGCGCTTCATCGCGGACCATCAGGTCGACATAGCGCTGCCGGACGCGGGTTTCCTCGTTCAACTCGGCATGCAGCACGGGCAGCGGACGCAGGGACTTCGACGCCATCGACCATGACTCAGCCATGACGGAAAGCTCCCCGCGGCGGGAGGAAATAACTTCGCCCTTGATGAAGACGTGGTCGCCAAGGTCCACAAGCGCTTTCCAGTCCGCGAGCGATTCCTCGCCCACGTTGGCCAGGCTGAGCATGGCTTGGAGGCGCACGCTCTTCCCGTCCACCCCGCCCTCCTGGAGGGTCGCGAAGCAGAGCTTGCCCGTGTTACGGACAAAGACGACACGACCCGTGATTCCGACGGTGTCGCCGGTGGTGTCGTCAGCCTGGAGATGTGCATATTTCTCGCGGATCTCCGCGAGGGAATGTGTCCGTTCAACACCCACGGGGTATGCCTCGGCGCCGCGTTCGAGCAGCTTGCTGCGCTTTTCCATGCGGATGCGCATCTGCTCGCTGGCGTCGGCGGGCTCTGGGGCAGCATTCGGGGCGTGGGTGTTTGCGGAAGTCACAATCCCTAAGTTTACCGGGGATTCCCCGCCTTTACGTCCGGCACCCGGACCGACATAGACTCGGCCTGTGGAGACGTGGACAGTTGAAACCGAAGACGACGGCGGGCAGCTTGAGGTGCACTCGTTCCGTCCGGCAGCCGCGGCGTCCTTTCCCGGCGCTACCGTCGCCGCGGAACCATCCGGCGTCGTACTTGTCCATGGCACCCTGGTGACCGATTCCCTCTACTGGCCTTTCGCGCGGAACCTGGGCGCCCTGCTTGGACGGCCGGTGCACAGCTATAACCGTCGCGGGCGCGGCCGGTCGGCGCCGCAACCGCCCGGTTATTCGGTGGCAACGGAAACCGGTGACTTGCGTTCGGTGCTAGCGGCAACGGGATCCACGGATGTCGTCGGGCACAGCTACGGCGGCTTCGTCGCGCTCCAAGCCGCCCTGGAAACGCCGATATCCCGTCTTGTCACGTATGACGCCGCGGTCTCATTGTCCGGCAGCCTTAAGGGACGCTGGCGTCCGCAGCTTGAAGAGTACGTCACCGCCGGCCAGCTCGATCATGCATGGGCCCACCTGGTCCAGGGGCTTGCGACCGCAGGGCCGATTTCCTACTTGCCGCTCGGGGCCCTGCGGATGCTCAGCATCCTTTCCGCGAAGACCCGGTTGGGAGCCGAGATGAGGCAGCTCTTGCCCACGGCGGTGGCAGAGATGCGGGCAGTGCTCGACGCCGATACGCACCTTGCGCAGTACACCCGCCTTGCGACGCCGACCCTCATGCTAAGCGGGGGATGGAGTCCGTCGTATTTTGCCGGCACCGGACGAAAGCTCGCGGCGACGGTCCCGTCGGTGGACTTCGCCATTGTGCCGCTCCAGTTCCACGAGGGTCCGCTGCGGCCGGGAAAGCAGCTCGCGCTGCGGATCGCGCGGTATCTCGACGGCGGGCGCGCGGGCCTGGAGGCTGGAACGGCGGAGCCGCAGGCGCCCACGCCCCTAGGATGAAACGGTGAGAGAAAGTGAGATCCCGACGTCCGACGGCGGCAAGCTCGCCTTATACAGTTACGGCTCCGCGGACGCGGCAGGACAACGCCGCGTAGTCCTTATCGGGGGCGCATTCCTGACGGCACTCATCTACCGGCCATTTTCCTTGGCGCTGGCCAAAGGACTCGGCGATGACTGGGCCGTGGACGTCTACGATCGGCGCGGACGGGGCAACTCCAGTCCGCTCCCGGACCACTATTCCATGGCCACCGAAATCGAGGACGTCCGCAGCATCATGGACGCAACAGGTGCCAGGAACATCCTTGGACACAGCCTGGGCGGCTCGGTGGCGCTCAACGCCGTGCAGGCATTCGCCGGATCCAGTTTCGAACCGGACAAACTTGCCGTCTACGACGCAGCCGTAAATATCGACGGAAGTATCGACACGGGTTGGGTTGATGGCTTCGCCAAATCTGTCGATAGCGGCAAAGTGGGACTCGCGATGGCGAGGATGCGCAGGGGCATGCATCCTGGCACGGCACTCGCAAGGGTCCCCGAGCCCCTGCTTGCGGGCCTCATGGCCATCGTCTCCAGAACCAAAGTCAACAAAGTCCTCAAGGAACTCATGCCGACCGCAGTCGGCGAACTCAAGGCCGCCTACGACGCCGCGGAACGTCCCCGGGACTTTTCGGTCCTGCCGTCGAACACCAGGTTCATGGTGGGCAGTAAAAGCCCCAAGTACTACAAGGTCACCGCCCAGCGCTTGCACGCCGCCGTACCGGGAAGCACCCTCGTGGTCTCGCCAAAAGGCTTCCACGGTTCCATCCCCGCGGCTGTCAAAGAACTTGTGGCCGATATTTCCAGCTACTACAAGGACTGACGGAACCGTGCTGCTCGGTTAGGCTCGAAGCATGACGAGCGAGAACATCACAACGGCCGACGGCGCAACTCTCGAGCTCTTCACCACGGGCGCTAACGGCAGGACTGCCGGCTCCGGAGTTGTCGTCGTACCCGCTTCAATGGTCACCGCCGCCGACTACTCAAAGTTCGCCCAAAAGCTCAGCGCCGCCCTCGGCCGCCCGGTTCACACCTTCAACCGCCGGGGACGGGGCGGATCGTCGCCGCAGCCCGAGAACTACACGCTCGACGTCGACATCCGTGATCTTTCCGACGTCATGAAGCACACCGGGAGCACAGACGTCTTTGGGCACAGTTTCGGAGGTGCCGTGGCCTTGCACGCAGCGCGCACGCTGCCTGTGGAACGCCTGGCAGTCTACGACCCCGCCGTTTCCGTCAACCACAGTGTCAAGGCCGACTGGACCAGCGAATATGAGCGTGCGACGGCGGCGGGAGACTTCGACCGCGGGCTCGCGGTGCTGGTGAAGGGCGTCGAGACGGAAGGCGCCTTCGCACGCATGCCGCTGTCAATGTTGACGCTCGTCAACAAGCTGACCGCGGGCACCCCCATGGGAAAGCAGATGCGCGAGCTCATGCGGGCGGGCGTGCGCGAGATCAAGGCCGTCATCGCGGCGGACATGCCCGCCGAGCCCTTCCTCGAGTTGCCGCTGGAGACGCTCATTGTCGTGGGCGAAAAGAGTCCTGCCTACTTCGGAGTCGCTTGCGGGCAGATCCACGACGTCCTGTCCGGATCGAGCTACACCATCCTCCCCGGACACGGCCACGACGGCGTGATCCGAGCACCCGACAAACTGATCGCGGAGCTCGCTGACTTCTTCGCGGGCTA
Organism: bacterium RCC_150; assembly: GCA_041360635.1. GTDB lineage: Bacteria > Actinomycetota > Actinomycetes > Actinomycetales > Micrococcaceae > Arthrobacter. The sequence goes on from JBFUPP010000023.1 coordinate 57,196, forward strand.
GGACCTACGCCGGGCCTTCCCAGGCCCTTCGGGTGGTGCCGGATGTTCTCTCGCATATGGGCTGTTCCGGGGGATGCTCTCTCACGTACGGGCCCTTCGGGTGGGATGCTCTCTCATATACGGGCCCTTCGGGTGGGATGTTCTCTCACGTACGGGCTGTTCGGGTGGGATGTTCTCTCACATATCGGCGCTCCCGGGCAGGCGCGCGCTCACATATCGGCGCTCGGGGGCCGGTGCGGGCTCTGGTGTGCCTGCGTGGTGCGGGGTTTGAGGCCGGGTGTTGTGGGGTTAATGCGGGAGACCCCCCAACGGGTGGTTGGGGGGTCTCGACCTGTAATGGTTGTCCGGCGGTGTCCTACTC
>JBFUPP010000024.1:0-45329 GCA_041360635.1 bacterium RCC_150
TCCGTGAGTTCTTTGATCGGTACTCACTGACCATCGCACGATGGCTCACTGCGTTGCCGGGCAACGCGCTACCGCGGCAGAACTACACCACCCCACGGGACGCAACCCAGCTGTGCTTTGAGCCAAAGTTTGGCCGGTTACAGGGCCGTGATTTTTAGGGATGGAGACAGCACCTGTTTGTTTTCCCGGCAGGGCAAGGACCTGACCCGGTATTCGGTTGGCGTGAAGCGCCGCCGTGCTGACGTTTGGCCTGGTGAGAGTGCATCTATCAGTGCACGGCAGCGTTGCGGGGTTAATCCTCGAAATGCGTCCGGACTTTTGGGTCTTGAGAGAGTGATGTGACTACTGATGCGGCCATGTCCCGGAGTTTGACGTTGCGGGTGTTGGAGGCGATCTTGAGGATTTTTATGGCCGTTTCTTGACTGCAACGGTTTTGGGCCATTATGGCTCCGGTCGCCAGATCGATGATGGTACGGGATTCCATAGCTGCAACCAGGTTGGCCTTCGCATCTGCCAGTTGGCTGATCCGCACCGCGAGGCGGAGTGCCTTGGACGCATGGTAGGCGTAGGTTTGGATCATTTCGATGTCTTCACCGCTGAACCCGTGGGATCGGGTGGAGTACAGGTTCAGTCCAGCCTCTGCTTCCCCTTCAAGGGTCAGCGGAACGCACAGATTTGATTTCACACCTTCTTTTTGAGCGACTGCAGTGTACTCAGGCCAACGGTGTTCGGTATTCAGGTCAGGTATGTGTACGACGATCTGTTCACGGATTGCCGAGAGGCAGGGGCCCTCGCTAGTGCCATACTGGATCTCATCCAGCCGGACAGCGCTTGCTTCACTGCTGGCAATAGTGACAGGTTTCTTTCGCCGAATCAGCGTGATGCTACAGAAAACGGCAGCGGGATCGGCCAGGGTAACGGCGGAGAACCGGGCAAGTTCATCGAGCATGTCCTTCACGTCATCTGTTTTCAGCACAAGATCCTGCAATTGGTCGACGACAAGACTTGACGGCAACGAGTGTGCTTTCTCGGTCATGACTGCTCACCTTCCACTTTGAGGCCCTGCTCAGTGGGACAAACCCCCATTGGCAGGGGCAATGGAGGACGCGAAAGCAGCGTGGGACTGTCCCTTGAGTATGCTCCGCCGCGACAGCAATAGCCACGAAACTTCCTGCAATGGACGGCTGGCCAAATATGTTTCACGTCAGAATGCCAAGCACGGCCTGGAAGTCGGGTTGAGGCTCTCTGTCCTGGATTTCACCGGGGATAAGGTGTTTGGGCAGCGGAGGTTATCGGCTGCTGTGCACAAAAGGCAATGCAGAGATGTCTGTCCGCAGGATTTCGAGCCCCGGCATTCGAGGCGACAGGCTTTTGGTCGGTCTGGGACCATGCCTGTCCCCGGTCCTAGGGATGGTCCTGCTCGTCCCGGTGGTCTACGGAGCTATCAGTGGGTCCGTAGCCGGGGGCATCCTGATTTTCTCCGTCCTCGTTTGCCAGGTCCTCGGAGTAGGGGGCGCGAAGGCGGGGGGTGGCGTCGATGAGTTCGTTGGCGGCCATGGCCAGCAGGTCGCGTTGGGCCTCCGGGAGGGACACCAGACCTTGGAGGTAGGCCTCCACTTCATACTCCCCAACACTGCCGCCCATGCTGAAATAGTTCAGCCAGAGCTCACCTGGGGAGATGTCTGAGGCCTTCAGTGCTGCCCGGAGCTGGCGCCGCTGAGTGGGTTCGTAGGGATCGAAACCCATGGCAGTTAGTCCTGACGCGCCGGCGTCCCGGCGATAAGTTCGGCGCTGACCTGTTTGGGTGTGGTGCCGTTCTCGCGGGCACCGCGCATCAGGTGCGCCAGGGCTTCCTCCTGGTTCAGGCCCTGGCGTTCCATGAGGATTCCGCAGGCGCGGTTGATGTTGTCCCGGTGATGGAGGGCGTTTTGCAGGTTTTCACTGATGCGCTGCGGTGCCTCACTGGTTTGGATATGGGCCAGCAATGTCGCGGCCGGGGCAGCGAACAGCTCGAGGAGCCGCCCTGTGCCCTGGTCATAGGCGGAAGGAAGCGGTGAGTAGATTTTCAATGCCCCGAGGCTTTCCTTGCCTGAGACGAGCGGTGTGCTCACGACGGAACGGACAGGCAGGGCAGTGACTGCGGCGCTCCACTGCGGCCAGCGCCGGTCGGTCCTCACGTCGTTGATGAGGACCATTTCCTCGGCCGCCCAAGCTGTCAGGCATGGTCCTTGTCCGAGTTCGTATTGCAGGGCATCTGCCTGTTCAACAATATGGTCCGTGAAGCCGGCGCTGGTTCGGCGGCCCCGCGCATCCAGGAGCGATACCCCCGCCCCCACGGTTCCGGGAATGGCGTCCTTGATGGCCTGGGCCAGGAGCTGCACGGCGCGGTCGACTTTTTCTTCAGTAAGCAGCAGGCCTTTGATCCGACCAATGGCGGTGGAAAGCTCATCTAGGGGAAGTCGTTGCTCCATGGGGATTCCTCCGGTCAGTGTCCGGCGAGCAGCCTCGGGACGGTGCGGGGGAAACCACCGCGCAGAAAACCATGCGCCATCTTCAGCATAACCCCCGCACACATCGAATTACCTTCACCGCACGGGTGCAGGTTCTGTTCTATGCGGTAAGGCATCCGTCCATGGCGGTATCCGAAACGCTCCGCCCGGAAGAGATGAGCCCCAACTGTAAGCGGCAACTTTAAACTGACCGGAGTCGGAAAATCCGACTGACCGTTCGCGGCAGGGTTTTGACCGGTGGCGGCAGGCATTTTTGAACAGCATTTGCCCACCTTTGGTGGCGTGGTGTGCCGGGGATTCCCTTGTCCATCCCTCGTGTCGTTACGGGGAGAGCCCCTTCCTTCCGCGGTGAAATGGCGATGTCGATCGTCTGTATTTCACCCGTTACGGGAAGGAAGGGGCTTGTTGTGAAGTCTCCAGGAGAGTTCATGGAAATTTTAGCTGCTTATGATTTGACCCGGTCCTACCGGGATGCCGCGAAGATCTGCGGCGTTTCGCACAATACGGTGCGCTCTTATGTGAAGGCCCGTCAGGAAGGCGCGCAGGCTCCGGTGGCCCGGCAACGCGGCCGGATGACCGACCCGTTCCTGCCGCAGATGATCTCCTGGGTCGAGCAGTCCCGCGGGAAGATCCGCGGCGACATCGTACATGAGAAACTCCAGGCTTTGGGGTTCACTGGGTGTGAGCGGACAACCAGGACAACGGTGGCTGAACTGAAGGCCAAATACCGGGCCCGGAACGTGCGCGTGCACCGCCCTTGGACCCCGGAGCCAGGGCTCTGGCTACAGTTTGACTACGGGGATGGCCCCGTGGTCGAGGGGGTGAAGACCGTGTTGTTCGTGGCGCCATCACCCGGGCCACCAGCGTGGATTTGATTTGTATCGATGACATCGGGCTTTTGCCGGTTTCCGCCGACGCCGCGGAGGGCTTCTACCGGGTCGTGGAAGCCTCCTACGAGAAGCGCGCCCTGGCGATCAGCTCAAATATCCACCCGTCAGGGTTCGATGAGCTCATGCCCAAAACCATCGCCACCGCGACGGTGGACCGGCTCCTCCACCACGCCCACCTCTGCCAAACCAGCGGCGACTCCGTCAGGCTCATGCAAGCTCAAATCGGGAAAGGAACCCGCCCCATGAACTAACCCCAAACCCTGGTCAGGCGCCCCGCCAACCCGGCACGCCCGGGGCGCCTGACCCTGTCCAAAAATATCTGCCGCGCACGGTCAATCACTTGCCGCCAACGGGCAACCCAACATACCGCGCCCGGTCATTTCTAAGTTGCCGTTGACACACAACCCATCCGCTGCTTGCCCTTCCGGTTACCCCGGCTCCGTCGGGCACAGCTCCGCGATGCTCCGCCAGCAGGCAAAAACATGGTGGGGGAGAGGGGCAGCCGGTACGTCTGGCACCCGCCCCGCCCCAGCGAAAAGGAGCATCACCTCATGATCACAGAAACCATGACCCTCACGGTCACGACCGACACCGCTGAATCGGTGACGGTCCCTGTCCTTCCCGCCGATGACCGGACAGGCGACGGGTACGACCGGATGGACACCCTCGAGGACACCGAATGGTCGATGCTGCCGAGCTGGCAGCGCGGGCTGGGACGCCGGATCCTGGCCCTACGTCGTCTTCGCCGTCGCCCGCACCCGCGACGGGAAGGGGGAGCTGTTCGGTTACGGGACCTACGTCGAAGGCGACCCCTCCACCTACTGGTTCCGGTCCCAGGACGGCTGCTTCCGATCACGACAGAGGTGTTCCCGGATCGGCCGGGACACGCGAAGGGCACGCCAACATCCGTTGACAACATCATTGAGATTCCTGCGGATTGCAGGCGTCCGCTCCACCCCGTCAACCCTCCTTCGTTGGGGCCTGCGGGGGCGGGAATTCTTCGACGGCGCTCGTTCCTCGCTTGTTTCCTTTCGAAGATTTCCCGCCCCCTTGCCTTCGATGACAGGGTTCCGTTGGCCGCCGAGCAAGGTTGCCGGCAACCAAAAAAACAACTGTGAGTTAGCCGCCCAACGAAAATAACAGTCACACCTGGTCGAAACCGGGATTTCGCCCTCCGCGCCTGCCTCAGCAATGTGTCTCATCCTGCTATCTCGGAATCAACGAAATAGTTCCTTTGACGAGACAGAACGGAACGCACACCGGCGTGACGCGCCTCGGATGTGCCCGTGTAAGTATGCCGGGCTGGACATTAGCTTGCAGATCGACGACCTGGAGGCGGCAGGGTGCGAACGCATCTACCAAGGCCACGGAATCAGCGGCACCAGAACCAGCCGCCCGGAACTGGGCAAGATGCTCGATCGCCTCGGCCGGGGGACGAGGTCGTCGTGTGGAAGCTGGACAGGCTCGGGTGCAGCACGCGTCCGCCTGCTCGAGATGCTCGATGGTTTCAAGGTCCGCGGCATCAAAGTTCCGCTCGTTGCGCGACGGGCATCGCCACGGCCCCGGACACCGAACTCGTCGGGTCCATGGCCCATTCCATGGTCACCATCATCTCCGCCTTCGCCCAACGGGAACGTGACCAGCTCTCGGAACGGACCAGGGCAGGGATGGCCGTAGCCGCCGCCAACGGCCCCAAGGCGGACGACGCGAGGTAACCGCCGACGACTGCAAGGTCAAACGCGCCCACGAGCTGAAGGCCCGCGGCCAGTTCCCCGAGGAGGCCGTGATCGGGCTGACGCCGGCTAGGGCGGCGAACGCGGCCTCCGAGCGGACCCGGCCCAGGTGGGACCAAGCAATGTAAGCCACCGCGGCGGTGACGGGCCCGACCCCGGTCTCCTCCAGCAGCGGCGCCGCAGGGCTGGCCTTGACCAGTTCCCTGACGCGGTCATGGTTGGCCTTGAGCTCCGCATCGAGCGCGGTGATGCGGTTGGCCAGGCGGACGGCCTCAGTACGCGCGGTGGCAGTGGCGATCTCTTCTTCCCGCTCCCGCCACCGCGAGATCTCCGCGACCGGGGCACCCGAGAGCGGCCGGCGGGCGTCCATGCCGACGTCGACAGTGCGGGCCAGCGCTGCGAGGGCGTTGACCTTCGCCGTCCGCTCGGCGCTCATCTGCTCCCGGGCAGTGACGAGCACCCGCAGGGCCGCGCGCACGCCCTCGTCCTGGCGCGGGATACGCAGGCGCTCCTCCTCCAAGGGCAGGACAGCGGCGGCGATCGCGGCCGCGTCCAGCGGATCGGACTTCCCGGCACCGGTCCGGAAGCGCACGTAGCCCCTGCGGGGCCTCCACGGCCTCGAAGCCGGCACCCGCAACGGCTCCGGCAAGCTGGGCTCCGTAGCTGCCCGTGCCCTCGATGACCCAGAGCGCATCGGCATCGCCGCCGGTTCGTCGGGCCCCCAGTCGATCGGCTGGCACCTGCCCGTTGCGGTGGGGGGAACTGCTGGCAGCCCAGCGGTTCCCCGGTCCTCGCGCGGACGACGGCGAGGGTATGGGTACGGGCGCGGGTGTCCACGCCCATGACGAAAGAGCGGGATTGTGCAACAGTGGTCATCGCGGCCAAGATCCTTCCAGCAGGGAGACAGCTCTGGCCGCAGCGCGGCCGGCGTCGACCCGGGAAAGGGTTCACTCCGAGGCAAGCCTGTGATGAGTCACGGCCCCGCGGGGCCGGACAGCCTTCTGATCAAGTCATCGATGTGGGGCCCGGGCAGGCGCGGGACGCCAACCCCTCGAGCCGGACAGGTCCCAAGCAAGGCCCACAGGGGCCAGAATTACGTTGAGTCACAGCCAAGGGGAAGACGACCAGCACCAACCCTGCCAGCCGGTCCCGGACCAGCCAGGTAAAGACTCACAGAATTACGTGGCGGGCGACAAATGCTTCCCCGTAGCGTGCTTTAGCTGGCGCGGCGGGAGGAATCCGCGGAGGTTTTGTCCTCAAGAAGCCTGTCCTGAAGTTTTACTAGAGTGCGCGAAATCATCCGGCAGACCTGCATCTGACTCAATCCCAGCCGCAGGCCGATCTGCTGTTGGCTGAGCTCCTGAAAGTACCGGTCAAACAGTAATTGCTGCTCCACGGCGGAGAGTTCGCGGACGGCGGCGTGCAGCATCAGACGTTCCTCCAGTCTGTCCTGCCTGTCCTCACCGCAGCTCAGTTTCTCTGCCAACACGAGTGTGCCGTCCTCCGGCGGAGCTTCCAGTGATTGCGGCCGCAAGCTGTTCAGGCAGGTCAACGCCTCCGCCACTTTGGCGCGGTCTTCGCCCAGTGCCTCCGCGATCTCCTCCAGCCCAGGTTCCCGGCCGAGCAACTGGGCCAGGGCCGGCTGGCTTCTGAGAACCGCTGCGCGCAGATCCTGCAGCTGGCGGGGCGCGCGGATTATCCAGGTCGCATCCCTGAGATATCTCTTCAGTTCCCCGTGCACCGTCGGTATGGCATAGCAGTGGAAACTTGTTCCCCTGCCTGGGTCAAAGCGCTGGACGGCCTTTGTGAGCCCGAGGCAGGCCACTTGCCACAGATCCTCCGGATCGCGCCCTGCCCCAGCGTAAGCTCGGGCAGCGGTGCGAGCTATCTCCAGGTGACCCAGGACAAGTTCATCCTCGATGTCCTTTCGGTTCCTCCCGGTCGTGCGACGCGCCTGCCGGAAAACTTCAAGGACGTCCTCAGGTTCCGGACCAGTCGTCATTTTTCCTGCCTCTTCCCCTCAAGCGCCACCATTTCGGATCTCTTCTACAGGGAAGCAGAAGCACGCTTGCTATTCAATGGCTTCGGCCCGGAGGGAAGGATGCGCCCCCGGGGCGGGGTTGATGAACATCCGGGAGTACGGGTGTCCCAGACCGGGCAGAACGGCGCCCCGGCGACCGGTCCGGTCTGCCCGTGGTTCGGTATGGACCGCTACCAGGTCCGCCAATACACAGGCTGGTACCGCCGCATCACGCTGTCCATGCTCGCTCATGCCTTCCCCAGCGCCGTTAAGAAAGGGCACCGGAACCGGGGCGCCGAAGGCCTCATAGCACTCTCCCTGCCCGAGATCCGGCACCTAATCACCCGCCTCGCCTGGGAACGACTGCCCGGCCGCGTCCTCGAACGATCACGTTGGCGCCGAAAACACGAGCACACACCCCGCCGGCACCACTACCGGAAACGGCAGACGCGAAGACAAACGCGACTGTAGTTCCAGCCCTCCGTGTTCAAGTCCCGGCCTACCGGTTCGCCGCGGGATCGGACCGGGCCGCAGGCATCTGTCCGGACTTTCCCCTCTGGTGCGTCCTGGTGTCCCGGCGGCATCGTCCGTCGCAGCCGCCACCGGACTACGTGGATTCGGATATCTTCAACACGCCTGGCTTCATCCCGGGACGGTCGGCAAACCGCCAGAAGGACCAAAGTACTGCGATTTAGCGGCCGGCTTCATGATCCGATATCGGCAATCGCTGAGCTCACAGCGGTGGGGCCGTCGTATTCGCGCTCCGGGAGGCTTTCCAGGGCCTTGATGACGTTTGCGTCGGCTCCGGAATCCTTTGCCTTTGAGAGCAACGTGTCGCGGTCCGAGGGATAGTCAACCCCGCCCAGGAACTTCTGAATCTGAATGGGGTTTGGTGTGTCATTCATTTCACTCGTTTCCTTTCCTTACCATTTCCCAGGTTTCGGTTTCCTTAGGTTTCCCGGTTAACGCTCAGCCCCCAGGATCTGCTCGTGAGCTTCGACGCGCCGGTCAGGGAGGGTGGTGGGTGATTCCAGGTGCACGGCACCTGAGGGCAGGATTCCCGCCGCACCGAATTTCTCCATCACGTGCCATTGGGCGAGGACTTCTTCGCCGCTGTGCTGGGGTGGAAGCTGGTCCCAGAAACTGAACCCTCCTGCGGCCTGCAGTGCCTCCCGGCGGTACATGACGCATCCGCCGAGCCATGCCACGCGGTAGGCTATCCATTCGTCGGGCATGAGTCCCAGAGCGTGGCTGAGATGGCTGAGGTTGGCCGCGCTGTGAAGCGGCCAGCGCTCGAATTCGGGGCTGTTTGGCCGGACGCGTTCGGGTGTGACCGGTCCGTCCCACGCTTCAAAGAGCTGGGTCTGTTCCGGTCTCTTATCATCCAGGTAGGACAGTCCCTGCGGTGCCATGCCCACGAACCCGCACCCCAATTGGTCCAAGGCCGCGTTCATGCACTCCAGGGCTCCCGGTTCCAGCCACACGTCATCGTCGAGAAACAGAGCCTTGTCGGCGTGGGACTGATCCAGCAGGAACTGCCGGTGTTCGGCCATCCCCCGTCGCGGGAGGTGGCGCAGGGAGGTCACCTCCCTGCCCTGGGCCCTGAGCAGACGGATCATCGCGGCCGCCGCGGGGTGCTGCCAGAACGGCCCGTTCTGTGACTGGTCGCTGATGACCACACGAAAGACCGGGTTCATCTGGGCCGCGAGTCCCGCCAGGCTCACGGCAAGTTCGGCCGGGCGGTCACAGGTAGGAATCAGCACATCCACCAAGGCCGGTTCTGCGGCTGCCCCACCGCCCGGTGTCCCACCGTCTCTCGCCCACTGCGCTGACGGGCGCAGGCTGGCCGGACCCGCCGTCGATCCTGGACGCGCCCTCCGGAGGATGCAGCCGGGATGTTCTTTCCTATACGCAGTAGCCTGAGCCGCAGAATCCGGGCCGCGCCCGGGCGGCAGCCGGAGACCTGCCGCGGGGCCATGGTTCTCTTCGCCAAGCACTGAATCCTCCAGTTCCTTCCGACAATTCCAGCAGGCACATAACCGGTCGGTGCAAACGATATCCTGCCGGTTTCCCGGACCTGCGGCCCGCGGGGTTCGGGACTATGTCAGCTCTCGGTGTTCCATCGCATCCTGGTCGGCGCAGGCGTCAGCGCCGCGGACAGCGGCGCCTCTGATTGTTAGCAGAGGCGCTGCCCCTGCTGAGGGTCATGTCCCCGGCGCTAGGGGTCCGGTCGGCCAGCGCAGCAGGGCTGCGATGTCCACGCCCTCGGGCAGAACCGGTCCCGGGACAAGCAGAATCCGGGCGTCGGTCAGCGCGGCCGCGCGTAGCAGCGCCGCCGGCGCCGGGGTCCGGCCCAGGATGTCCGTTCCAAGGGCTTCCTCCTCGGAGGCGGCGATCCACGGTTCAGAAGCCAATGCCAGCAGCGGGCGCTCTGAGAGCGCTGCATCGTTGAAGATCAGCACCTCCACCTGCGCCTGCTGGAGGGCATGGACCACCGACCCCGTCCCGGTGGCTGATTCAGGGTTGGCCTGGCCCTCCTGGACGGCGAGGCGTTCGATGATCTGCTGCTGGTCGGCCGCCCACTGCCGGGCGACCTGTTCGCCGACCTCGGCATTGAACTTTTCATGGTCAGCTCCCGGAGTGCGGGTATGGGACTCCACGACGGTCAGCACCGCCTTGCTGGCCTCGGACAACTGGTCCACCACCAGGCCCCGGGCCCGAATGTCACCGGCGATGACGAGCAGTCGTGCACGGCTGTCGCGGACGGTCCTGTCGATCTCCTCGGCGACCTGGTCCGCGTTGCGCCGCCAGACCTCCTCGGTCCGGTGCTGGAACTGTCCCTGGGACCACCCCCCGCCCGGGACTTTACGCAAATTCTCGCTCGATCCCTGAACCTCACGGCCGTCGGCCGCGTCCTGCCGGCCGGCGCGGTGGAGACGGATCTCCCCTTCGTCGCGGCTGACTTCGGCGACGACGTAGGGGAAGTCCTCCGGGCGGTGCTTGACCAGTGGCAACAGATCCGCGATCACATCGACGGAGATACGTTCTGGGACGACCAAGGGCCCGGGCAGCAGTTCGTTGATCGCGACAGCCCCATGCCGGACCAGGACAAAACGGCTCACCGGTGAGGGCTCTCCGGCGGCGGGGCGGAGGGCCTCGTCCATGGCGTCCAGGTCCTCGTTTGACGCACCTTGACCGGCCAGGGCCGTGCGCACGTTCCCGGGCAGAACATCGCCGGCTTCGAGTGTATCGACCGTGCCCGTGCCCGCCTGCACATAGGCCAGACACCAAGGGCCAGGCTGCCGGTAAAGATCCGCGTATTCCGTCAACCGGTCACTCACGGGATGACTCCCCGTCCCCGGCCGCGTCGGAGCCGGCCTCTGGATTCAAGGCGTCCCGGACCTCCGCGGGATCGGTATCATCGGGAAAGGGCTCCGTCTCCCGCCCCTCTTCAACATGACTGGGCTGATTGCCCTTGACCATGCCCTGTGTTTCCTGCTGCATCTTCTCATCCAGATGCTGCCCATGCTTGGTATTGCCCCGCTCAGCCACGACGATCTCTCCTTCCGGCGTGTCCTGCACCACACGTTTTGATCAATCCGTAGCCCACCCTAACACCCCACTCCCAGCCGTTGAAGGGCCATTGCATTGACTCTCTAATGGGTCATAGAAAACCTCCGCGTGGCCGGATACCTTGCCTGACGTGAAAAATTGGTGACCACGGGTGGTGATCGCAAGGCCCGGTGTCGGTTGGCCGCGGCGTGCGCGGTTATCCGGTTTGCTGGAGCGGTTCGAGGGTGACGTGGTAGCCGAGGGCTTCGAGCTGGTGGATGGCCCGGTCTTTGCTGCGCAGCGGCTGGTGGCGGGTGTAGTAATCGGGGCCGGGATCGGCATAGCATTCCCCGATGGTGAGCATGTGCCAGATGGCGGTCAGCATTGAATGTTCCACGGCGACGTCCAGGCCGGCACACCTTTCGTAGAGAACTTCCATCACGCTCACCCTCCGTTCAAACGCTGCCGGGCAAAAAACGTGTTCCGGAAAGGAGGGCAGAAAGAAACAGAAATCTGACGTTCGTGCTCACAGAACAACATTCCACGGTCCCCGCGGAAACGGGCCCTCCGCCACCAGACTGATACACAGACTCACAGGCACCACAGAAAGGCCAGGGACGCATCCGGATCATACCAGCAGTATCGGCCCCGACCCCTTCGGCGACAAGGCCGCCGGGACCCCGGTCCCAAAGGCGAGCAGCGACCAAATTTTCCCGTTCCACGGAGGGGTGCGAAGCGCCCTAGGCGACTGACACGAAAATTAGGCGAGCGGACGCAGTGAGGCTGCTGGAAGGCCTCAGCTGAGTGCTGTCTCGCAGGAATCATTGGCCGGCGTGATGGTGACTTGGTAGCCAAGGGCTTCGAGCTGGCCGATGGCGCGGGCCTTGGCTCTGGCAGGGGCACGCCGGGTGAAGTAGTCGGCGCCCGGGTCAAGATTCAAGCCGTCCCGAGTTGGACCGGATGTTGGACCATCTCGGTCTAGGTCAGGTAGTGGTGTGGAAGCTGGACCGGCTGGGGCGCAACACCCGCCACTTGCTCGAGCTCTTGGATGACTTCAAATCTCGAGGCATCAAGTTCCGGTCGCTTCGGGACAGAATTGCCACTGACCCCGACAGTGAAGTCGGGGGAGCGATGGCACAAGGAAGTGGGACGGGCGGGGCATTGCAGGCCGTCATGGATGCGGCGCGGGCAGCGGCCGGAGGAGCGAAGCGTTCAGGGTTGGCCGGCCCGGTTGGTCCTGCCGGAGCAGGTCTGAACCAGCGGCACTCCGCGTCCGGTGCTCTGTTCTTGCCGCCGGGGCGCGTGGAATGCTTCAGGCATGCCGTTCTATGTTTCATTATTAATCAGAATGCCGACATCCGTTCTGTGGTGGACGGCAGCGACCGCGAGGAAGCTCTCAGCGGGGCCGCCGAGGCGGTGAGGGAGGCCGGCTGCCGGGCCGCCCTGCTGCGTTTCGATGCCACCGCCAGCATGTCCTTCGGCCAGGGTGCCGTGGTGGCCTGGTACTCGAAAATCGAGGGCTGGGAAACGCTGTAGGGGCCAGAGCGGAACGGTACTCGCCAAGGATGGCCCGTCTGAATGGGAGGGCCCTGGCCTGTTGTTTGGACGGTGCCGTAGTCTGGTGTTTCCTTCCGGCGCCAGACCGGAGTTTTAGGGGGAGCCTGTGACTATTCCACCGCTGCCAGAGCCCGAGCCGTTTCCGTCTGACCCAGGGCCAGTCGCCCCTGGTTCGCCGGATCCGACGTCTCCAGAGCCTGCCCCGAGGTCTCCAGACCCGACCTCTCCGGTGCCGCCTGCCCCGGATCCTGATCCGGCGCCGGGCCCCTTGCCGGAGCCAGAGCCGAGACCCGCAGATCCGGACCCCACGCGCAGATCATAGAACCCACAGACTCCAGGCGCATGAGCACCCCGTTGCCGGCCCGCGCCTGACAGTCCATGGAACTGGCACCGCTGATTCGGGGGTTCAGCGGGACCCTGTCGCGTGGGGTTTCGGCGGCGGCCGGGCCGATTCATCGGCGGCCACGGCTGCCGGACGAGTGGCGCGACTTTGGTATCACTCGTCCGCGTGACCCTGCACCTGCTTTGCCAGTCTCCCGGCCAGTGATATCAGTGTCAGGGCCGCCAGCCGGCCGGCGCCGGCGAGCACGAGGATGGCCGTGAAGATCAGGACGTGCCACAGGAAGAAGGCGAAGCCGGCGGCGAGGGTCGCCAGGAACACCAGGTTCAGGACCGTGGTGGTCGAGTAGCCCATTTACGCCCCTCCGGCGACGCGGCAGCCGGCTCCGCTCGGGTTCTCCCGGCCGGCCCGGCTCTGGTCATGTTGACCACCAAACCTGTCGCGGCCCTTTCCCGGACGGCCAGGATGGCAGCCTTGACGGCGCAGATGCTGCCCAGCCGTCCGGAGACGGCGACGACCGCCCCGTCCTCGGCCCGCAGCCGGAACCTGTAAGGTAAGGCTTCGTCAGGGTCGTGGAACACTTCGAACCTGGCCGTCACTTCCCACCCCCTTGCTTCACCCGTTCACCGTTGAGCCAGCAGCACTCTTGATCTCTTTGTGATGGCGCGCACCGGCTTCCAAGCCTATCGGGCCATCCCGGGGCTGAACATCTCTACCCGGCGGTAATGTGCGATGGCCAGGGCCGCCCGGCAGCAGCTGCGGGCCGGGGGACGGATTGCCGCCGGCCATGATTCCGGCCCGGCGAAGTGGTACGGGGAAGTGCCGGTGAGGAGTCAGTGTGGAATAATCTGGTCGCCGCCGCGACCATCGTTAAGTTTGTCCAAGACTGTCCTGCTCCTTCTAAGTGAGCTCCTCCAGAGGGCAATCGCGCGGGGTACAGACCAAGGGCGAGAACGCGAAGGAGAAGTGCGAGTTGAACCGCGCCGGTCAAGAGCAGTGGCAGGCCAAAGGCCATAAGTGCAGGAAGAAACATGAGGAAAATGGGGCCATTGCCGCCAGATATCCCAAGACGTAGTCGGCGATTATCCCGCGATTCACTGCAGCCTCCTTCGGGTCTCTATTGCACCGTCTGCTGACCAATACCCGCCGCAGCGCGGATGATGGGGTCCCCGGACTCTTTCGAACCTGGGACCACTATGTTCAGAGCGGGGTTCGGGACCGCTTACTGGATCTGTGGCAGCGACTCTTTCACTTCTTCGGGTGATACGAACTTACAGCCGCCCGCGTGTCGGTGGGGCAGGATGCAGGTACGGCCCGTGGGCAGATGGACCTCGCCGCAGCGCGCGGCCGCCGCAGCGTCTTCGTCAATGGAGCAGTTGTGCAGATCGGGTCGCTCCTGCACGGGGTGCGAATGCTGTGGGTTGCTGTGCTGGATCGATTGGTTGGTGCTCATGATGTGCGTCTTAGTTCTGATGGATGGGGTCCATCCAGGTCTTCCGGTTGTCACTCTTGTCTCAGCACTTTTGGTGGTCGCATATGCCTCGCCATGCCTTCAATGAAAACGCGATGGATAGATGCCGACATGGGCTGGTGATCATCAGGAAAGGGGTTGGTGCTGGTGGCACCGCCCGCGGGGTCCTTCGGTCAGTGCAGTTCGGCGGCCGGCTTAGCGCCGTGGGTGGACAGCCATTTGACCAGGTCGGCTGCGCCGCCAAGGCGAGCCGCGTCCAGGGGTGTCTGCGTTTCCCCCTCCGGTATCCAGTTCAGGTCCGCGCGCTGATGCAGCAGGAAGACCGCGGCGTTGAATTGTCCGCCGCGGCAGGCGTACCAGAAACCGGTGTTGACCTCTTCGGCGGGGGTGCGCGCCCTGTCCTGAAAGCAGTCGCGGATGGGTGACCGCAAGCCCAATGCCGCCGCTTGCCAGAGGGTGATCCGTGCGCCGTGTTCGATTAGGTGCCGTGCCGCCTGCCACTGCCCGAAGCCGACGGCGTCCGCCAGCGGGGTGCCGCGGTAAAAGACCGCGCCAGGGGCTTCGATGTCGGCGCCGGCGTGCAGCAGCGCGTCCAGTGCGTCCACGTCGTTGCTGGATGCGGCCCAGTGCAGTGGGGTTTCGGCATGCGGACCGGTGCAGGGGGCACTGACTTCTGCGCCGGCTTCCACCAGTACGGCAACGGTCTCAGCCCCGTGCGGGTAGTGGCCCGGTCGGTCGGTGGCTACATGCAGCAGGGTGAGTTCGGCGCCGCGTGGGCCGGCGGGGCCGAATCTTGCGGTCGCCATGCCGGGGTTCGCACGCAATAGCTGCCTCAATGTCCAAGGGTCGCCGGCGTGGATCGCCTGGACGACGGCGTGTGCGGGCGGACTTTCAAGATCGATCACCGCAATGCCTTCCCTTTCTGCCCGGCGTAGAACCAGCGCAGATGTGATGATGGAGCAAGGTTTTACCGGGCGGATGAGCTAACGATGGCGCCAGGTCCGGAGAAGCAGAGTTTTCGCGTTTTTCGCGGAAAGTGCCCGACGATCCGATTTCTGTGCTGGGGAATGGGGTGGCATTCCGGAACGTGGAGTGATGCGATACCTCAATTATAGGATCCGGCTGCTCTACTACGGCTCTGTCTTCCGGGTCGAGGACCGCCGCGGGCAGCAGCCAGATCCTGCCTCCGCGGACACCCCCACGTGCTCCTGTGGCGACGTAGCATCAAGGTAGGAGGCAGCCAGGAGCGCGGCGAAATGTTTGAGCGATTTACGGACCATGCCCGTCGCGTGGTCGTGCTTGCCCAGGAAGAGGCACGCACGCTAAACCACAATTACATTGGTACCGAACACCTCCTCTTGGGCCTGCTCCATGAGGGTGGGGGCGTTGCCGCCAAGGCGCTTGAGTCCTTGGGCATTTCGCTGGAGGGCGCCCGCGAGCAGGTTCAGGAGATCATCGGCCAGGGCCAGCAGGCCCCTTCCGGGCTTATCCCCTTCACCCCCCGTGCAAAGAAGGTGCTTGAGCTCGCGCTGCGCGAGGCCCTGCAGCTTGGCCGCGACTACATCGGCACTGAGCACATCCTGCTGGGGCTCATCCGGGAGGGAGATGGCTTTGCGGCCCAGGTGCTGGTGAAGCTGGGCGCAGACCTCAAGCGGGTCCGCCAGCAGGTCATCCAGCTGCTCTCCGGCTCCCAGGGCAAAGAGACCACCGGTACCGGCGCCGGCGTTGGCCAGGGCGAGGCTGAAGGTACCCCGGCCGGTTCAGTGGTGCTGGACCAGTTCGGCAGGAACCTGACGCAGGCCGCCCGCGAGAACAAGCTAGATCCCGTGATCGGCCGCGAGCAGGAAATGGAACGCGTCATGCAGGTCCTTTCCCGCCGCACCAAGAACAACCCGGTGCTGATCGGCGAGCCCGGCGTCGGCAAGACCGCCGTCATCGAGGGCCTGGCCCAGGCGATCGTCCGCGGCGAGATCCCGGAGACCCTCAAGGACAAGCTGCTGTACACGCTGGACCTGGGCTCCATGGTGGCAGGCTCCCGGTACCGTGGCGATTTCGAGGAGCGGCTGAAGAAGGTCCTCAAGGAGATCCTTACCCGGGGTGACATCATCTTGTTCGTCGATGAGATCCACACTCTCGTGGGTGCGGGTGCGGCCGAAGGCGCCATCGATGCGGCTTCCATCCTGAAGCCGCTGCTGGTCCGCGGCGAGCTGCAGACCATCGGCGCCACCACGCTGGATGAGTACCGCAGGCACATCGAGAAGGACGCCGCCCTCGAGCGTCGCTTCCAGCCGATCCAGGTTCAGGAGCCCTCGGCCGCGCACACCATCGAAATCCTCAAGGGCCTGCGTGACCGCTACGAGGCCCACCACCGCGTCACCATCACCGACGGCGCGCTGGTCGCCGCAGCGAACCTCTCGGAACGCTACATTTCGGACCGATTCCTGCCGGACAAGGCGATCGACCTCATCGATGAAGCCGGCGCCCGGCTCCGCATCCGTCGGATGACACCCCCGCCCGAGCTGAAGTCCATGGCCGGGCGCATCGCCGAGCTGAAGATGGAGAAGGAGTCCGCGATTGACGCGCAGGACTTCGAAGGCGCCGCCGCGCTGCGCGACAAGGAGCAGAAGCTCATCACGGAGCGCTCAGAGAAGGAACGCCGCTGGAGGACCGGCAGGATGGAGGACCTCTTCGAGGTTGACGAGGACCTGATCGCCGAGGTGCTGGCGAACGCCACGGGCATTCCGGTGTTCAAACTGACCGAGGAGGAATCCTCGCGGCTGCTGAAGATGGAAGACGAGCTGCACAAGCGGGTCGTGGGCCAGGACGAGGCCATCAGGGCGCTGTCCCAGGTCATCCGCCGCTGGCGTGCCGGCCTGAAGGATCCCAAGCGCCCCGGCGGTTCGTTCATCTTCGCCGGCCCCACCGGCGTCGGCAAGACCGAACTCGCCAAGGCCCTCGCCGAGTTCCTGTTCGGTGAAGAGGACGCCCTGATCACGCTGGACATGTCCGAGTACTCCGAGAAGCACACGGTTTCCCGGCTCTTCGGTGCCCCTCCGGGCTACGTCGGTTACGAAGAGGGTGGGCAGTTGACGGAGAAGGTGCGTCGCCGTCCGTTCTCGGTCGTGCTGTTCGACGAAGTCGAAAAGGCCCATGCCGACCTCTTCAACTCGCTGCTGCAGATTCTGGAAGACGGCCGCCTGACCGACTCCCAAGGCCGGGTTGTGGACTTCAAGAACACGGTGATCATCATGACCACGAACCTGGGCACGAGGGACATTTCGAAGAGCGTGCCCACGGGCTTCCAGTCGGGCACGGACACGACAACCGGGTACAACCGTATGCGGGCCCGGGTCACCGAGGAACTCAAGCAGCACTTCCGCCCCGAGTTCCTGAACCGTGTGGACGATGTCATCGTCTTCCCCCAGCTGACCCAGGACGAGATCATCCAGATCGTGAACCTGATGATCGGCCGCCTGGAGAAGCGCTTGGCGGACAAGGACATGGGCATCGAGCTGACCACCGCGGCCAAGGTGCTCCTGGCCACCCAGGGCTACGACCCCGCCATGGGGGCCCGGCCGCTGCGCCGCACCATCCAGCGCGAAATCGAAAACCAGCTGTCCGAGAAGATCCTCTTCGGCGAGCTGCACCCCGGAGACATCGTGGTCGTGGACGTGGACGTGGACGGCGAAGGCGACGACGCCAGGTTCACCTTCACAGGTCACTTCAGACCGCGGATCCCGGAGGCACTGCCCGCCGCGACCTGAGCAGCGCCCGGCCTCACCACCAACGGCACTAACGGCGACGGGATTGGGTACACCAACGGCACGGAAGCATAAAGAGAGAGTCTTGCCGGGCGGAAACACCGCCGCCCGGCAAGGGCCCCGCCCGCTCACCATGCCACGGCCCACGGACCTTCCGAAATTGGTGGCGGTCCGCCGCTGGTGACTGGCTACTGTGGTTCGCCCACTGGCGGCGGACCGCCATCCACGCGGCCACCCACCGTACCCGCCAAGGTGCCGAGCAGCCTTGGTCACCAAGGTCTCGTAGACTTAGTCCTTCCCTTTGCAGAGGGGAACCGGAGGGCCGGCCACGTGTGCCGGCCCTCCACCCATAGAATTCTTTATGCAGCTGAAGGAAATGCTCCGGGATTTGCCAACCGCGTCACGTCTTCAAGATTTGCACCACTAATCATGCGAAGAGCACCCGGACCTACAAGACGCCCGTCCACCAGGAGGAAGCAATGATCGCCCAGTTGACAGGGGAACATTACCGAACCGTCTCAAGAAATCTCGGCGTCCTGGTGGCCGCCTGCTCGGCCTTCTCCGCGGTCCTCATCGGGACCGCTCCCGCCCCTGGGGGCTTCGGTGTCCTAGATCCCGGGGCCGTCAAGGCCACTATGCTCATTCTTCTGGGTGCGGTCGGCGTGATCCTTACCGTGGCTGCAGCATTCGGCCCGAAGAAGCTTTTCGCGGTCAAGGCCGCGGTCTTCGAAGTCGCAGCCATCGCCAACGCAGCCGTCCTCAGTCCCCTCCTCGTCCTTCCCATCCAAGGAGCAACATCGCTCCTCGCGGTCCTCGCCGCTATGGGCCTGGCCATCATCAACGTCCCGGCCTTCCACAGCGCGTCCACCAGGCCGCAACAGAAATAAGCTTCCTGCGGCGTTGTCCGAGCACCACCGCCTGACGCAGGCACCCCAACCTCCCAGTAAGGAACCGATAAGCGGGTTCGCTTCCTGGAGTACGGTTCCGAGGAGCTGGGCGTCTTCCAGGTCCCGGTGATTATTTGAGGAAACATGACGATGAGGCGTTGCCGCCGGAGATGACTTTCACGTAATCGACGTGGAATCCTCTGACATCCCTTGATGGGTTGCCGCCTCGACCGGGCAGTGATTACTTGGTTAGTCGAGCGGGATCCCACGGCTTTTTTGGAGGTTTTCGCAAGATAACCCACAAGGGCCGGACCATTACTCCTATAAAAAGCAGCGCCGCCCAGTCCACACCGCGGGCGGACATGTAGTTGACCAGCATTCCGGTCATCAGGATAAGGACGATCCAATCCGTATAGAAAGTTCCTCGTACCCTCCGTTTCCACCAGACAAAGCCTCCGGACACTTCGGTTGGCACCTTTCGATCGGCTGAGCTAAGTCCTCCCGCCAGGATGCCGGGAATCATTACCGTCGCGGCGATGTACGGCAGGATTCCTAGAGCGACGCAGAGGGCCACAGCGATAACAACCGCGAAAACGGATATGCGCAGGGCGCGCCGAAGACGTCGGTGGAGCCTGAGCAGACCCGGTTCCTCGTCCACGTCACACCTCCCAACGGCTCGGGACGTCATGGACGAATAGTACTGCTGATCGTCTGAAGGCATGGCGGCGGGAGCGTCTCCTTCAAGACAGCAATTCGCACGGCATGCATCTCAAGGCCGCCGGCCCGCCGCCCGTTGTGGCAAGGGTTCGTTCAGCCGGGACCATATAACTCCCTTTGCTCCGGTGTCACCGATACGGGCACAGGAACCGCGGGAGCTTCGAACAGTTTCAAGGCCGCAGGGGGATTCACGCCGGGGTACTTCCCGTTCCCACCCAAGACCTGCCAAACGCCGCGCACGCCAGTAGCAAAACGCCGGCCACGCAGGGTAGAAATGTTCGACTAGAACACCTAGAAATCAGGGCAAAACTCTTGAATATTCAGTTGAATAAACGGTAGAATGGAAGCACGGAGTTAGCCAGACGAACCCTTACTAGAGTGATACGAAACCAGGTACTGAAAATGACTCTCACCATCTACACCAAGCCCACCGGTTGCTTCGGCTGCACCAAGACCAAGCAGAAATTCACCGACGCCGGCATCGCCTTCCACGAAGTAGACATCACCACCAACCCAGCCGCCCTTGAGTACGTTTCCGAGGAACTCGGCTTCACCCAGGTACCCGCCGTCGTGTACGAACGGGAGGGGAGCGAGGACTGCTGGTCAGGCCTGAACCCGGCCAAGATCGAGAAGGTCATCGCGATCGAAACGGGCGCGGAGGCATGAGCACCCCGGCACCGCGGGACCCTGCCCTGCCGGCACGCGTCGAAGGGCTCAGCCCACGGCTATACACCGGGGACCCGGCGGACTTCGGGCGGATCGCCAACCCCGAGGCGACCATCCACGTCCCCTACGAAGACCATTACCAGATCCTCCCGGACCCGGTCGTCCCTTGGTACGACCCCGGACCTGGCAACGAACACCATCAGGACTGCGACGATTCCAACACCGACACACTGAACACTGCACGGAAGGCGCCCACCATCATGGCCGGAGAAACCACCATCACCGTCATCGGAAACCTCACCAACGACCCGGAGCTGCGCTTCACGCCGTCCGGTTCCGCCGTGGCCAACTTCACCATCGCATCCACTCCCAGAACCTTCGACCGGTCCTCCAATGAGTGGAAGGACGGCGAAACCTTGTTCCTGAGGGCATCGGTCTGGAGGGAAGCGGCCGAGAACGTCGCAGAATCCCTGGGCAAAGGCATGCGGGTTATCGCTTCCGGGCGTTTGAAGTCCCGCTCCTACGAGACCAAGGAAGGCGAGAAGCGCACCGTCGTGGAGCTTGAGGTCGACGAGGTCGGCCCGTCCCTGCGGTACGGGATAGTCCCCCGTGAGTTCACGAAAGCCGACCCAGCGAAGGCCGAAACCGCAGGAACCGAAACCGGGAACGGGGAGCCGACCGGTGAGGACCCTGACGCGGCGGCCGCGGCGGGCCGTGCGGAGCGCCGGGCGCGTGAGTTCACGATCAGCCCCCGCCTGTACGCCAACGAGGATGTATGGTTCGGCAAGGACGCAACCCGTCCGGCCGTGTCGAGCTGCCGGCCCCGCCGGCCGTGCCCGAATGGTGAAACCAGGGGCAGCGCATCAGCCCATGAAAGCGAAGCATGCCGATTCCTAAGAAGAACAAGACCGTCTCCCCGTACTTCACCGAAGAGGACGCCAACCAGATCCGGGCGGCCGTCGACGCCGTCGGACAACTCGAAGGCTACGCCTCGATCACCGACCTCGTCGAAGCGGCAACCCTGCGGGAGCTGAGGCGGCTGCAGCGCAAGTACAACAAGGGCAAGAAATGGCCTGGCATCCCCGCGGGCCAGCTGCGGCCGGGCCGACGGACCCGCGCGGAAAGCCAACGCCGCGCTGGCCGCCAGGAACCACCCGCATCGTCATCGAATCCCTAGACGCGCCTGATGCTGTGTCGGGCGTAGCGGGAAATGCCGCCGGATGCCGCACCACCCAAGCAGCGCCAACACATGCACGGACCCCCGCGCCGCACGGAAAGCACGTCCTCACCAGCGACGACTGGTGGGGGAGCCAGCAGCTCATTGTTTCCGTCAAAACGAGTTACGCGCCATCCTTCTTGTCATCTTTGAAGAGCTCCCGCAGGCGTGCGCTTATAGCTATCGCTGCGCCCTGGATGTCGGGGTAGATCGTTGCGTAGTTGTATGAAAAGCGGTCGTTAAGGACCTTCCTGATTTCTTGCTTCGCTCTGGCTGAGACGCGAAATGTGAAGCTTGGCGGTAGTGCGGTGGCGATCCGTTGTCCCACTCTTCGGTTGGGTTTCGAAAAGCGGGCCGTAATGGAGGCGCTGGCAATCCGATCACCATAAGTCCAAGGGATTTGGTCGCCTGTCCTGTGGAAGTGCTGATCCAAGTCGGGCGAGGAAAGCGGAACGCCATCGAGCACGAAGCCAGCATTCTGCGCTGCAATCCGGCTCTCGTACAGAGGCGGTATCCAAAACCTACGCACTCTTCCCGTGCCCCACTCGTATTCTGCTCGCACCTTGTCGTTCTCGAGGAGCTGCCAAAAAGGATCAGGCGAAGCCGCTTCCGTCGAATCGACGCGGCTGCTTAATGCCTGGGTAGACATTTCCAAGTCGGTACCAGGGAGCGTGCCCGTAGCCAGTGCAAAGATCCGACAGTCGTTATCCTCGGTCTCCGCCGATTCTTCGGTTGCAAACCACGCTGCAATGAGAGGATTGCGGGAGACATCGAGTAGGCGGGTTGGAGCACCGAAGTGTTGAAGTCTTGCGAAGGTAGACATTGCCCCCAAATCCTCGAAACGCCAGTCCTGTCTTACGAAGGCGAGGATTGATGCCTCGGCCCTCACCATGTCCTCCTCTGTAGGGAACGGCTCGGAAGAGCGGTGGTTTTCGCCAGGTGAACGAACGCCCTTCGCTTTCCACAAAGCCCGAAAAAGCGAGCTGTGAAGGGGCCAACTGGCGTCGCGTTGACCCCGCCAGAGGAAAGTGAACTCAGGGTGCAGTTCTGAGAGCCGTGTTACAGCGCCTAGAAAGTCTTCGAAACTGTCCAGCTCTAACTCCCACTGCTCAAAATATGCCGAGTGGGAAGTCATTTCACGTGAATAGACCGTTGCCGCCTTGGCATCCGTTCCTTTCAACGGTTTGTAACCCAAGGCTCTGGCAGCCGAAAGGTTGCCAGACTGCAACCTGAGTGTCTCGAGGACCTGGGCGAAGCCGGGGTTGTTGGCCAGGTTGTTGACGCCAGCTGCTTGTTGGGAGATGGCTTTCAGGGTGGCGGCGACGCCGGGGTTGTTCGCGAGGTTGTTGACGCCGGCCGCTTGTTGGGCCATCGCTTTTACTGTGGCGGCGACGCCGGGGTTGTTCGCGAGGTTGTTGACGCCGGCCGCTTGTTGGGCCATCGCTTTTATTGCGGCGGCGACGCCGGGGTAGTTGGCCAGGTTGTTGACGCCGGACGCCATCATTGCCTCCCCGACAGTCGAGTCACCAGTCGATGTTCCTAGCTTGTCCATGTATTCCCGTTGCCTAGAGGCGTCGCCATCTGTAACTGCCGGATCTTCAGCCGTTTCCTTCCCCTTTGAATTGGTTTCCTTCATTTGCCGCACACCGTGGACCTCTCATCCAGGAAAAACGTAGAACATTATTCGCTCCCAAGCCCCGGCATCCGCGCTTGATCGTTGCCGCTGTCGCCGTCGTCGACTACCACTGCCGGCTCCTCGTGGAAAACAGCGCGTGATGAAGGACGGAGTTTGATCTAGGCGGCCTGTTCGTTCACGGGGTCCGTCCTTTCGACGGCTAGTTCGGTGGTTTCCTCGTGCTGCGGAGCGAGGAGGTCGAGCATCCTTTTGACCTCGGCGCCGGTCAGCCCGAGCCGGGCGGCAACGGCGGCCTTGGCTTCGCCGGCGGCCAGCATTGCCTGGACTTTCTCTGCCGAGGCGCGGACGGCGCTCTCGGCCTCAACTTCCGCCTTCGCCAGAAGTGCGTCGGCCTTCTGCCTGGCGTCGGATCGGATGACGTCGGCCTGCTCCTGCTGTTCGAAGAACTCCGCGGCCAAATCAATCAGTTTCTCGTGACGTTCGGTCAACTCCCGCGCCTTGGCCCGGGCCTTCTCGCGGGCCGCGAGCTGCTGCGCTGACTTTCGTGATGCTGCCATGGTGTGGTCCCCCCTTGGGTCATCCGCGGACCAGGCCCGGCTGTGCCGGGCCCAAGGTCCGCGTGCGGCGGCGCGCCGCCGGTTCGGTCCTCGCTTGCGCTCGGGCTGGTCGTGCCCCGGCTTACCCCCACGTGGACAGCTCGAGATAATGCCGGTCTCTCCGCTGCCCACCCGTGGATAACCCGGGGCGACGGTTCCACACAATCGAACGCACCGTGGATAACAAAAGGCGCGTTACCCACCGCCCATTCTCATGTGCAGAACCGCATCAAAGACTTGATGGCCCGATCCTACCGTTTCCCGCCCTGCTCCCCGGCTACCTCCTCCGTCGTGTCCACCGCTGAACAGAACGAAAAACGCCGAAATCTGTCACACCTCATGCATCATCGACAAGTGAGGCCCCCTGACCGGTAGGCTGGCATCCGTGATGACCGTGCACAAGCTCAGTGCCGGCGACGGATACACGTACTACACACGTGAAGTCGCCAGTGGTGATGAGCTGCGCGCCGGGGACCGTTCCCTGGGCGATTACTACACCGTGGACGGCAACCCGCCCGGCCAATGGGGCGGCGGGGGAGTGGCTCACCTGGGCGTTACCGGCGAAGTCACCGAGGCCCAGATGGCGGCACTGTTCGGTGAAGGGCTGCACCCAAATGCGGACGCCATGCTCGCCGCCGACCCGGCCGCGGATGTCCGGTTGGGGGCCCGCTACCCGCGCTACGGGCAGAAAGACAACGAACTGAAGGCACGCGTCGACCGCGCCCTGGGCGACTACCAGCGGATGAACCACCGCGAGCCGGACGCCGACACCCGCCGGAAGATCCGCATGAAGGAAGGCGCCCAGTACTTCCGCGAACTCAACGGCCGCAACGCCTCCGACAAGGAAGAGCTCGGCCGTTTCGTCACCGCCCAAACCAAACCAGGATCCCAGGCCGTCGCCGGCTACGACCTCGTCTTCGCCCCCGCAAAGTCAGCCTCAGTGCTGTGGGCCATCGGCGGGAACGAAGCCCGAAAACAGATCGAAGCGGCACACCACGAAGCCATCGACGAGACCATGCAATACCTCGAACGGGAAGCCACATACACACGGCGGGGACGCAACGGCGTCCGCCAGGAAGACGTTGACGGCGGCCTGATCTACACCAAGTTCCGGCACTACGACTCACGCAACGGCGACCCCCAGCTGCACGACCACGTGGTCGTCTCCAACAAGGTCCTGGGCGCCGACGGGAAATGGTCCAGCCTCGACGGAAGGCTCCTGTACCAGTTCAACGTCGCCGCCTCCGAACACTACAACCGCACCGTCATGGAAAAGATCTGCACCCGCCTCGGCGTCGGCCTCATCGAACGAAAAGTCGGCGGGGACCGGCCGGTGATCGAGATCGCCGGCGTCAACGTCGCGGCCATCGAAGCCGCTTCCTCCCGCCGCGACGGGATCAAACCGGCACTGGATCAGCTCGTGGCCGACTACACCGACGACCACGGCTACGCACCCAACACCAAAGCCATGATCGCCCTCGCCCAGCAGGCAACACTGGACACCCGGCCCGCCAAAAAACATGCCCGCCAGCTCTCAGCACTCGTGGCGGAGTGGACCGAAGAACTCGGGGCCATCCCCGGCGTCGAGACCGGCCCGGCAGCCGTGGAGAAGGCCCGCGCACACCGGCACGACGCCCGCGAGAAAGCCGACCAGGACAACCCCTTGTGGATGGTCGCGCACGCCGACGAGATCGACCCGGCACAGGAAGCCCAGGGCGTCATCCACACCCTGGAACGGTCCCGCGGAGTCTGGGGAGAACACCACATCGACGCCGAAACCCGCCGCAGGCTCGGCTCCCGCTTCGGGGAACTCCCCATCCCGCCGACCCTGATCGAGCAGGTCAAGGCCCGCGCCATCGACCAGTTCTCCCTGCGCATCACCCCGGAAACACCCGCCCCGGAACTCGCCGCGCTGCGGCTGAAGAACGGTGCGTCCAAGTACGGCAAGGCACACTCCACGCTCTACACGTCATCCGGGATCCTGCACAGCGAAGACCGGCTCCTGACCGCAGCGCAGCGCATCGTCATCCCCGCCGCCACCGCCGAGTCCTTCGACGCCGCCCTGGCGAAACAGGACAAGAGGTTCGACGCGGGCCAGCTGGCCATGGCGAGGGAATTCGCGTGCGGTGACCGCCTCCTCACGGTCGGCGTCGGGCCCGCCGGTGCCGGCAAAACAACAGCGCTCAAGCTCGCCGCGGACACCGTTCGGAAGGCCGGCGGCCGCGTCATCGGCCTCGCACCGACAGCCGTCGCCGCCTCCGTCATGGGCACCGAACTCGGAGCCAAGGCCACCACGATCGACTCCTTCGTCCTCGGGCACGAGAAGGATTCCCCTCAGAAGGTCATCCCCGCCCCGGGCGATGTCATCATCATCGACGAAGCCGGGATGGTGGGCACCCAGATGTTCGCCGCGGCCGTCACTATCGCCGACCAGTACGGCGCCGTCGTCCGCGCCCTGGGCGATGACCAGCAGCTCTCCGCCGTCGGCTCCGGCGGAGCCCTGCGCCTGCTGAAGAACACCGTCGGAGCTGTTCATTTGGAGGACCTGCACCGGTTCCGGAACCCTGACGGGACACCGAACGACGCCGAAGCCGCCGCCACCCTGGCCCTGCGCGAACCACCAGCCACCGGGCACGACGACCCGTGGACGTTCTACCGGGACAATCGACGCGTCGTCGGCGGGGACGCCGAAACCATGACCTCACAGCTCTTCGCGGCCTGGCAGCGCGACACCGAAGACGGCAAACACTCCGTCATGATGGCCTCCGACAACGCCACCGTCACCGAACTCAACGCACGCGCCCAGGCCTACCGGCTCGGCAACGGCAGTCTCCAAGACGGCCCGGCCGCGACACTGCGGGACGGTCTGACGGCCCGGGCAGGGGACGTGATCGTGACCCGCGAAAACAACCGCCGCCTGGCCACCAACCGCGGCAAAGACTTCGTGAAAAACAACGACGTCTGGACCGTCCGCGAAGTCCACACCGACGGCTCCCTCACCGTCCGCCACGACAACCACGCCGGAACCATCACCCTCCCCGCAGAGTACGTGCGCACCAAAACGATGCTCGGCTACGCGGCCACGATCCACCGCACCCAGGGCGTCACCTGCGACACCACACACGCCCTGATCAGCTCCAAACTCTCCCGCTCCCTGGCCTACGTCGCAGCCTCCCGCGGCCGCGAATCCAACAACCTCTACGGCATTGTCGACGAAGGCGAAACCCTGGAAGACGTCCTGACCTCCGTCGCAGCCAACCACGACGGGAACCTCACCGCCCACGAACAGATGGACGCAGCCCGCGCCCAGACCCGGTCCCTGCCGGACATGTCCGAGGCCTACCGGGACATCGACCACCAGGCCAACGAACTACGCATGGCCAACATCGCCCGCCGCGAACTCGGCGAAGGCCACGCCGCCCCCTTCATCAACTCCGCAGCCTGGGGCGCCATCGCCACCCACCTCCGCGCCGCAGAAAACGACGGGTACAACATCACCAACCTGCTCAAAGACAGCATCGGCGAAGGGGCGTTCGACGCCTCCGACGATGCCGGCGCCGTGCTGGCCTGGCGCGTTGAGGACCGGCTCGAGCACTGGCGCGCCCGCGCCGCGGATCCCGGGCACCGGCCTCTCGAATCACTGAACGACGAAGCACTGGCCCGACTCGAGAAGCGCTCCATTACCGAGCTCATGCGCGCCAAAGCCGACGCCGCCCGGACACCTGACATGGCAGACGTGGACCGGAAGACACTGCTGCGCGGCTGGAGGGCCGAGAAGAAGGACACTCCCTGGCAGCGCCGCCTGCACGGCCACCTCAGCGACGACGACCTCCATGCCCGGATCACGGCCGCCGCGCAGAAGACCCGCACCGATACGACCATTAACGACCCCGCGGCAACGCGGAAGGCACGTTGGCTCTCCTCATCGCTGCAGAAGGAAAAGGCCCTGCGTGAACAGATGCATCCCGAGGCGAGGGCCGATGAAGCCTACGAACGCGGAGCCGTCAGCAACTACCGCCGCGACGAGAACGCATCCCGGGTTCGGGCGGCCAAACAGATCCAGCAAAGGATTCACGCCGAAATCGAACTGCGCCGGCAGCTGCCACGGCCCGTCGCCGCCGAACTACCGGCAGACCAGCTGCCCGCCTGGCTCGCGCCCGCCGACGTCGTGACCCACCCGGACACCCCAGCCCTGTGGCAAAAGGAACTGCTGGCCCGGCGTGAACTCATGGCCACCGAAGCGACACGGCTCGGTGCCCAGCTCGCAGCCGAACCGCCGGCCTGGGCAGCAGCACTCGGCCCCGTACCGTCTGATCCGTCACGGCAGGAGAAGTGGCGTCAGCTCGCCGTCGAAATCTCCGCCTACCGGGACACCTACCGGATCCCCGACGGCGAAACCCGGCCCGTCCCCGAAACCCACCAAGGCAAGGGCATCTGCGCAGAACTGACCGCCCGGGTCACAGCCATGCACAAATACAGCGCACAGACGGCCAAGGAGCCCCTGGCGGCGGCCGACGCGTCACTCATGGCCGAAGCCGCCCAGGTCGAGGCCGCCATGAAAGAAACCCCGACACCGGCAGAACACGTCATGGACCACCTGCAAGAAACCCGCGGCACCGAGGCCCACCTCAGCCCCGCCCAGGAACGCGCCGAACGCATCGCCGCACTCGCCCGCAAGGTCCGCGAAAACCGCGCCAAGAACCACAGCCCCGACACCGACACCAGAAGCCCGGAGGCCGTCAAGGAAGCCCTGGAACAGATCAAGGCCCGCCGCGCCCTGGAACAAGCCCGCCGCGACGAAACCCGCCGCACCGACGAGCCCACGCCCCGGCAGGACCGTGGCCCCGGCATCGGACGGTAGAGCAGCTGCCGCATAGGTGGGAAGGTTGTTCCGGAAGTGGTGTACTGGAAAGTGCACTGCTAGCCCCCCGAGGATGCCTTTTTAGTCTCTTTCCTCGAGACTCGAAACTCACGCGGTCGTCCACGCGGCGGTCAGGCCATGCCTTCCCCCTCCGTGCGGGCGTATGTTTGAGAGGGATGTTTCCAACTCCCAGGAAGCCTGTCAGCAAACGCGCTGGCAGGCTTCCCACGGTCACCTCATGCCCTAACTCAAGCTGGTTCTACCACTGGTTCCCACGGACTGTTTGGGCACCACTGACCACTTCTGCAAGGGCCGTCTTTGCTCGGTTTGCTGAACCGCCAAAGAGGCCGCCCAAAAGTGGCGTCCAGCCGTCAAGTGTTGCTTCGAAGGCTTTGCTCACTGCTACCTCGGGCGGGGTATCCGAGTGGACGTGTCTCCATGTATAACGCCCATATCCTCCCCGGCCGCCCCAATACCTGTCCTTATGTTCTGCGGCGGCATCAGTCGCAATCAGATCCATAAACACTTCGGCCTTATCGAAGGCCTCAGCGTATTCGGCCTCGTCGCCGAAGTGACGGTCGAAAAGGGGCGTCAAGGCTTTGAAGAGGTGATCGGAGATAGGGGTGTGGCGATTGCCGATGGTTTTCCTGCGCAGACCATCGACTAGATTCTCGTCCACATCGGTACCCTGTGATTCAGATATGGACAGTGCCGAGGCTATCCAGTCGATCTCACTGGCTACTAGGCGAGAGCCTGTGTAGAGAGAGGTCGGTATCTTGCCCCTCAGGACGCGAATTTCCGGATCCGCTACAAAGGCCCGCAAGGCTCCATAATTGCTCCGTGAAAGTGCCGCGATGCTTGCTATGTAGCTAGAAAGTACAACGGGATATCCGCGCAACTGCAGCAGGCGCGTATTACCTTCGCTGATTTGGGCTGTGGCAGCCAGCATCTGAACAAGGCGTGTCCAAATGGGTTCATGTCGCGGGAGCCCGTACATTGCACCCAGCAGGATGAGTTCAAATGCTGGCTCAAGAGCCTTCTCATAAGCCTGAATTTGCTGAATGAAGTATTTGGCGACGGCCAGGGCGTCAGACGATTCTCCAGGAATGGTTGTTGGAAACTCATCCTTGTTAGTGAGGGTGGCACGTATGGGATTCAGAATGTCCATGGCGAGGTCTTCCAACAAGATGTCACCGTTGGGATCACGGAGTAACGCCTTGATCTCCTGGGCTTGAACCTGACGGGGCGACTCAGCTTTTCTTAGCTCGGCCACACCTTCGGCAATCGCTGGAGTGATAACCGGGGCCGTTCTAGGAGCAGGCGCGACAATCCTCTGGACAGCTTGCACGAGACGAACCATTTGGATGGTCTCTGTGTCGCCAAAGAGATCGGTTCGGTGGAGTGAGTTGAGGTTCCGTCCGGCCCCCAGATTCCACTCGGGAACCGGGCATTCGCTAAAACGGACGGGGACAAGCCACTCGGTCGTCGGGGGGCGCAGCCTGTATTCTTCTGCAGCCAGCGCCAACTCTGCATTCTGGTACGACTTTTCCCGTGCCAAAGTGTGGTCGGAGAAGCAGGCGATGAACGCGAGGCTGTCAGACTGGATGGCAGCTCGAATCTTGTCTTCCCAGTTCTGGCCTGGCCACAGGTCCTTAGTATCACGCCACACAGAGACCCCAACGGCCTCGAGGGCTTCCTGCAGTCGATCGACCTTTGCTTGATCCTCTCGGACGTATGAGATGAAAGCGTGGCGCTGACGTTGGTTCTGTTCCCCTTGGTTCACATGCCCGATCATAATTCAGCCCGCGGACATTCTGCCCGGGGACCCGCAACAGGGTTTCCTAGCCACCGTAAAGCGCGGCGACATGGCCACCGCAGAGCGCTCCCCTAAATGATAGTTGACTACCGATAGCGGATATTCCGTCGACCTAAGGGTGGACGCCGGGTGATCATGAACTTGCTACAACAGGCCCTGTTGTCGGTCGGCCCAACGGCTGATTCTTTTCGGGATGCCTGCTAGCGAGTTCCAGAGCCAACGCGTCGTTCCCTTGATCACAGTGACGAGTAGGGCCGCCACAACGGTCACTCCAACGGCTGTGCCGGCAGGTCCTGCGAACCAAACCTGTATGAATCTTATGATGTCAAAGTCCATGATTGGACTGTAGCGGCGGGCGCCGACAAATTTGCATGGCTGTCGTTGCTTCAGGAGTTGTGACAGCCCCGTCACCCGCGTCGTGAGATTGCATGGGGCTTTGGGCATACGGTGAGTTGCTCCTCCTGCCGGTGACCGGCCGCCCTCCTGGTAGCGCGGCTTCGGCTGACTCAGCGGTTAGCATTCCCACATGGACCTTTCAGGGATTGTGAATGCGGAGATCGGTGGTCAACTCCGGATCGAGCTAAATTTGCGTAGGGAACTTAGCTTCCCGGGGCATCGCCTTGTGGAGCAGTGGCATGCTGCCGCCTACTTCACCGACGAAAACGCTGACTTAGCCGATGACGACGATGGGCAAGTCGTCGGCCATGCCCACGTCGTGAAGTGCCGTTTGGGCGAGTCGGAGGTCTTCGACATCCTGGACTCATTGGAGGCTGATTTGCACACCGTCAGTTCGGCCGTCATTGATCCTGTGTCAGGGCACCTTGCCGAAGAAATCGAAGACGAAATCGAGGGTTTCGGGCAAGATTTTTTGATCCTCAACAGGGTAAAGATGGCAAAAGGATGGAGGGGGAGGGGTATTGGCCGCTGGTTTGCTGCCGAAGTCATCAACACATTGAGTCCAGGAGCCGCCTTCGCAGCGACTTACCCGGCACCCATGGACGATCTAGAGGGGCCGGCACGAAAGCGAGCAGAGTCCAAACTCAGAAACGTCTGGGGCGACATCGGGTTCCGCCCGCTCAGTGCCGACGTGATGATCCTTGACCTGAACGTGGTCACGCTCGACGAAAAGCTGCATGGGCTGCGTGAGAAGTTCGGTGCGCTTTAGCAGATAGCGTGATTCCGGTTGCGGTCCAGCGCGGAAGCACGCGCCTTGAGCCGGAACCCATCCCGTGGGAGCACAGCCTCGTCGCTCCGTGCGGCCACCCAGTCGTCCTCAGCCAAAGCGGAGGGTTAGGCCGCTCCCAAGAAGCGCAGAACGAAATGCACGCCCGCGCGGCCGAAGGTCCTCCGTCACGAGTGCCTCGGATGCTGCAACCGAAGCCCATAGGCTGGGGAATCGCGGAGGAACTCGCGGAACGTCGGAACAGCGAAATCGACATACCCGCGGCTTGTGGTTTCAATGACTCCGGCGGCCAGAAGCCGAAGCCGGTACTGGCCTCCATACACGAGGTTAACGCCGAGCCTCTCGGCGATAGTTGTGGTGCTGGACGGGCCGTCGTCCTCGGCCATGGCAAGAAGGTAGGACTGGTCCACATCTGAAAGAGCCGAGTAGGCGGACTGCAGGACTGTGGCCCCCATGCGTCGGCGGGCTTTCTGTATCCCGGCGGCGAGGGCCCGGTCGGTGACGGCGCCTGCATTCCTGGCCTGACTCCACACGTGATAGCCGACCAGTTGGATCAGGAAGGGGTAGCCCCCCGTAGCTTCGGCCAACTGCCGGAGATGCCCCTCGCTGATGCTCACCCCGCTTTCGGAGAACGTGTCCCGGAAGGCTTCGGTCACCTCGTCTATGGATGTTCTGTGGAGGTCGTATTTTTCGGCCCGGCGAAGGAATGTCGAGACACCTTCGTTGAGGAGGTCCTCCACGGCCTTGGGCAGGCCGGCGAGGACGAGGCCTATTGGAAGGTTTTCGCGGATCAGGTGTTGGACCACGGCGGCGATCTCGGATAGCTCGGTCCTGTCCACGGCATGAATTTCGTCGATGCTGAGCAGCAGCCCGGTCTCCTGGGTATTGAGCTTCTCCAAAAGTTCTGTGATCTGGCGGCGCCAGTGGATCTCGGGGACGGGCGGAAGCTGCGTGTCTACCCGGATGACCCCCAGGGTCACCCCGGTAATGCGGCGCCCCATGGGGCCGTCCCCGAGTTCCTCGGCGGCCGCACGGACAGCGCTGCCTATGCGGGTGACCAGACCAGCGGTGGCGGTTTCCGAGATGACGATCCAGCCGTGCTCGAGCGCTTCATCTTCTATTTCCCCGAGCATGACCGTCTTGCCGATGCCGCGGGGACCCGTGAAGATGGACAGCAACCCTGGCGCCCCGGGCCCGTTCTCGATGCTCTCGGCGAAGTCCTGACGCATGTCAGCACGGCCAATAAGAAGCGGAGGCCGCGCGCCGGCAGTCGGCTTGAACGGATTCTTCACTGCCACCCTTTACACTCCTATAAATTTTTTAAAGTCTTTATATAGTATCGCCACGCCCAGCCTAGGTCGAGTGGCGTTTACTCGCGCCACCGCCACCGATTGGTTCGGGCGCCGGCCCAGCTGGGGATGAAGCAGAACCGCTTTGAAAGTGCCGGCCAAGAATCGTTGACCGGCACGCATGGCCACCTATTGCCCGGTCATTATCCGGACGAACCAGGACGGTAAGATCAGCACCGCATACTCGAGTCGGACAAGGTCGGAAGCATGATTCAGACGCAAGAGCAGGAAGCCTTCGCCGCTGAACTCTCGGCCGGGCTCCTATACGTGGGATAAGTCAGGTTCGAGCCGGAAGGGGACGACGACTTCATCAGCAAGCCATGACAATAAGGCGCTGCTGGTTGGACGGCCGGGAACTCTCACCATTGTTGTCAGTTCCGTACTGCATGAAGACCCTGGACATTGGTGCAGAGACGTGAGCAGTCTGGTGGCGTGAGGACGCGAGATGTTCGGGCTGGTTCGACGTATCGGGTTGAAGTCCCGCTCCGGAGGAGTAGAGCACAGGCCGATTACCTCATGATGGCCAAGTTGGAAGGCTGAATGTTCGAGCCCACCGTGATAGATATCGCGGTTCCCCAGTCACCGCCCAAGGAGTTCGGACTTTGACCAGCAGGCACGTTGTGCTTCCACTCAGCATCGAACAGGTGGCGGATCTCGGGCTGGCGCCGGGATTCTATGAAGCTGTTGGGTATGTTCGCCGGGGAGGTGACGACAGGCCAGCCGTTGAAGTTCCTGCCGTGGAAACCCTCACGGTGCCGGTCAAATGGCTGCATGCACTCGAGTCAGCACCATTGCGGAACCACCAAGACATCACCGCCCTGCCCTGGTAACTGCACATCAGCCCGGCCACTAAGAAGCGGAGGCCGCGCACCGGCAGTTGGCTTGAACGGATTCTTCGCTGAACCTTTTACATTACTATAAATTTTTTAAAGTCTTTATATTCTTTACATTATTCCTACGCTCCGCCCCAGTCGATTGGTTTCATGCCTCATGGCGGGCCGGCTGGGTCGGGCGCAGTGGTTGCTTGCGCTACGCTCCCAGGAAGCACGGGACACGACTTTAGGATGACCATAGCTGGCAGGGCATGGCTACGACTCTGCGGAAGAGGGTAAACTAAAAGTAGGCGATTATGTCCTGACATATTGACAGCTTGACATAATCGCAATTATCGGCGTTTGAAAATGGGCGGGGGAGTGCCTCCAAAAGGGGCTGTTTCTTGCCATCAATCGTGGCGTTTTTCTCCCCGAAATCTGTTATCGGCGTTTCAAGTGGGCCGTCGTTACACTAGAGAATTTCGCATCCATTGCACGTCGAGGTTCGTACCCAAACAAGAAGTAAGGGCACTTGGTGAAAGCATGTTCAGGGGTCGGCTGCAGCGCTTTTGAAAACAGACCAGCCCAGCGATCCTCCTGCCGGCTGACACTGCAGCCGTCATCGGTTGCCACTCAGATGTCGGTTGTTGGAATATTTCCGCCGGGTCGGTCGTCGCAAGCCTTTGCGAGCTGCCGAGGACCTACGCGTGTATCCTGCTGCCCCATCGGGAGACGCCGCGACCGTTCGGCATCCCAAGGCAGACCTTAGGAGTTGTCTTGGGATGGGCGATGGGTCAGGGACCTGATGCGGTCAGAGGCTTACGCCGCTGCTACATCTCCCAGTACAGTGCGCTTCTTGCCAATAGGGTCAATTTTGTGATTAAGCACGTTCTTCTATGAGAAGACTATGGAAAAAAATGCACTTCTTCACGTATTCTTCTTAAATGTCGCCTTCAAGCTGGAACAGGGAAGTTTCTCAGCCATCATCGTCCGTGCCCACGTCGGAACTTGACGTGATCTCACTTGGCCGCCGCGTGCGCCACCTCCGCAAACAGGCCGGGCTGACGCTCGATGACCTGAGCGCCGCCGTTGGGACAGCCCCGAGCCAGCTGAGCCTGATTGAAAATGGAAAGCGGGAACCAAAGCTCGGCCTGCTGCAGCACCTGGCCGGTGCGCTTAACGTCGGCATCGATCAGCTGCTCGGGGCTGAACCTCCCAGCCGCCGCGCCGCCCTGGAAATCGAGCTGGAGCGGTACCAGCGCGGACCCCTCTATGAATCCCTGAAGTTGCCGAAAATCCGCGTCAGCTCGCGGCTTCCGCTCGATGTGCTCGAGGCCCAGGTGGGGCTGCTCCAGGAGCTCGAGCGCAAGATGAACGAGCAGGTGGCCACCCCGGAAGAAGCCCGCCGGGCCAACGGTGAACTGCGGGCGATGATGCGGGAGCGGGGCAACTATTTTCCGGAGTACGAGGCCGAAGCCCAGAAGGTCCTCAAGGAGGTGGGTTACACAACCGGGCCGCTGAGCCAGCACGTGATCGCGGACATCGCGGAGCACCTCGGTTTCACCCTTCATCACGTGGGCGATTTGCCGCATTCCACCCGCTCCGTCACGGATTTGAAGAACCGCAGAATTTACCTGACCCAGAGCCAGCGGCAGGATCACGATCCCCGCTCGGTCCTGCTTCAGGCCCTGGGCCACTACGTTCTCGGGCATGAGACGCCCCGGAACTACGGTGATTTCCTCGCCCAGCGGGTGGCCACGAACTATTTCGCCGCGGCGCTCCTTCTTCCCGAGCAGGCCACGGTGGAATTTTTGCAAAAAGCCAAGACGGCGAAGGAAATCGCCGTCGAGGATATCCGCGACGCGTTCGCCGTGTCCTACGAAACCGCGGCCCACCGCTTCACCAACCTGGCCACCAAGCACCTGGGCATCACCACGCATTTCCAGAAGACGCACCAGAGCGGGATCATTTACAAGGCGTATGAGAACGACGGCGTGAGCTTTCCGCAGGACCATACCGGAGCCATCGAGGGGCAGCCCTCGTGCAAGGCGTGGACATCGCGGGCGGTCTTCGACGTGCCGGACAAGTTCAGCGCCTACAGCCAGTACACGGATACCCCATCAGGCACGTACTGGTGCACCGCACGCACGGAGCGGTCGGCAAGCGGCGAGTTTTCATTGAGCATCGGGGTGCCGTACCAGCACGTGAAGTGGTTCCGCGGCCGGGAGACGACGGCGCGGGCTACGTCCAACTGTCCGGATCCCACCTGCTGCAAACGACCGCCTGAATCCTTGACGTCCCAATGGGCCGGGAACGCCTGGCCGTCCGCCCGCGCCCACTCCCACCTCCTGGCCGCCATGCCCCCGGGAGCTTTCCCCGGCGTCGATGAAACCGAAGTGTACAGCTTCCTGCAGGCCCACTCGGGAAACTGATTCCTCGAAGCATGTACGGTACGCCTCGATGCCGCCAACTTACCTCTAACTCCTGGCTGACACCGAACGAAAAATCAGGCTAGAGATGTTCGCGAGGGCTGTGAAGTCCGCATTGATTGCGAGCATCCCCCAGCCGATTCTTTGTGGCGCAGCCGTGAAGTGAGGCGCTCCAGTTGTCAGGCTTACGTGAATCGTCCTCAACTTTGACGGTATCACTGAGAGGGTAGTAACTCAGTTGCTTCCCCTGAGGTTCAGTTCAGTGCTTCTCTACTGCTCCAAGGCGCGTGGCGCAGAGGGCTTTGAAAGGGATCCAACCACCACAGAACCTGCCTCAGGCAAACAGCTTCCTATCTTTCTTTAGTTTTCTCCACGGGCAACTGAAGTCACAATCGTTTTTCGAGTGGCATAGGCGCAACAACGAGAATGCCGTACATTATATTTTAAGTGTAGTTCTAAGCCAGCCGATGCTGGCCAACGATGAGAAAGAGTGCTTTCGAGGAAGGTGGGGCTCCGGCTCGAAAGTCTGGACCTCTGTAGTACCGACGTAACGTTGTGCGCGAGACTGACAACTTTTGCCTACGCCATCTGTCGGAGGAGTCCTTCCATGGTGGGTATGGGCCAGGCGGACACAGAAGGTCGTTACGGCTTCTGCCCTCCCCTCTGTCAGGAATTCCGGCTAGGCCAGATGGAGCGGTGGTCTACGGCCGGGAAATGCCAGAAAACGAATCGCTGCTGCACCAGAGTAGTTACTGCACGAGAGGAATCATCATGGAATACCGGAAGTTAGGGCGTTCTGGCCTTAAGGTCTCCACCATCACCCTTGGGGCGATGATGTTCGGCGGCCAGGGCTTTTTCGCGTACGCCGGGAGCACTGGTCTGGATGACGCAAAACGGCTGCTGGATGTCGCGTTCGATCACGGAGTCAACCTGATCGATACCGCAAACGTATACTCCTACGGCGCGTCTGAAGAGATGCTCGGGCAAGCGCTGAAGGGCCGCCGCGACCGGACGCTCGTCGCCACGAAGGTGCGTATGCCTATGGGCGACAAGCCAAACGATGCCGGGTTATCGCGCCATCACATTATTGCCCAATGCGAAGCCAGCCTGCGCCGCTTGGGCACCGACCACATCGATCTATATCAAGTCCACGAGTGGGATGGACAGGTTCCGCTGGAGGAGACGCTCGAGGCGCTGGATTCACTCGTCCGGTCGGGGAAGGTGCGCTATGTCGGCAGCTCTAACTATGCAGGGTGGCAGCTAATGAAGGCTCTCGGGGTGTCCGAGCGGAAGGGGTACCAGCCGTTCATCTCCCAGCAGATTCACTACACCCTGCAGGCGCGTGAGGCCGAGTACGAACTGCTACCGATCGCCGAAGACTCAGGCGTCGGCGTGCTCGTTTGGAGCCCGCTGGCCGGTGGCCTGCTCTCCGGTAAGTACCGGCGCGGGCAGCCGGCACCCGAGGGATCCCGTCAACTCATCGAATGGAATGAGCCGCCGGTACGTGACGAGGACGCGCTGTATGACGTTGTGGACGAGCTCGTCGCCATCGGTGACGCACGCGGTGTGTCGGCCGCCCAGATCTCGCTGGCGTGGCTTCTCGGCAGGCCAGGCGTGTCGTCGCTCGTCGTAGGTGCAAAAACTGAACAGCAGCTCTTGGATAACCTAGCAGCCGCAGACATCATGCTCACTGAACAGGAACGCAGTCGACTGGACAAAGTCTCCGCCCCACCACTGATCTACCCGTACTGGCACCACGCCAAGTCAGCTTCAGACCGACTCGGCCCGCACGACCTCGTTCCGAACGAATTCCTGCGAAACAACCGGGAATAGATGAGAATCTCCAGAAAAGGAGGGTCGGCTCCCTGCAACTGGTAAGAAAAGCGGTGGGAACCAGTGTGGCCTGAACGAAAGGTAGGCCTGAGGCGCTTACTCCTATCGTCAGCGGGTCTGCCCGTGGAGCTGTTGCATGATTCGCCGCATGGCAATGCAAAGTGCTGGGGAATGTCGGTTGACGAGGAGGATCTCCCGGGCGTCATTGGGGACGGACCCTGCTCCGGGGTGTTAGATCGCCTCTGGAACTCGCCCCGCTGAGCACTTCGAGGCACGTCGCTGAAACTACTGGCCATCGACCACACAGCCCTGGCAGGGCTAACTCGGAGTTCGGAATGTGCGGTACTTCTGGGTGGAGCGCGGCGCGGAGCGTCAAGGGGCTGGAAGAGGCAGTGGCAGCGTTCTGTACTGTTCATCTGGCATGCAGCCTCTACGGACTTGCGCGCCGTTCAGGGATCCCCTGATCGGCAAGGAAATGTCTTGCAGCACGCTTGATGCCGCCATTGAAGCACATGAAGCACGTCCGCTGCTGTAACGCAGGAAGGACGGCTTCCTGGTGACGTCACGGAGGCCCGCCGAGTTGTCTGCTGGCGATTGGGTTGAGCATGTGTGGGACGTGCGCCGATCAGCATGGGCCCCCTCAACAACCACTGTTCGGTCCGCGAGGAGCAGCACTGCCGGGCCGAGACGACCGGTCGCCATGCCTAAGGGA
Organism: bacterium RCC_150; assembly: GCA_041360635.1. Classification (GTDB taxonomy): domain Bacteria; phylum Actinomycetota; class Actinomycetes; order Actinomycetales; family Micrococcaceae; genus Arthrobacter. The sequence continues at coordinate 38,548 of JBFUPP010000024.1, forward strand.
GCATTCCCAGCGCGCTCATTGCAGCGGACACAGCAGACGAGAGGGCGAATGGACCTTCCCCCAATGGGCCCGCTACCACCGTGCATAATCGCCGTCGTACCGATCCACTCGAACTCGGTGAGCATCGCGCCTCGGTCATCGCGACGGCCAATGTCCGGGGCCATAGCGACCCATGGACGATGCGGGGAAGGCCCACAGTCGCCCCCTAAGGCTGGTTCAGCCCTGCTGTAACGGATACTCTTCTGCATTGACCAAGCTCATGACAACCGGAAGTACCCGCGGCAGTTGCTGCGGACCGCGGCCGGCGGCACCGCCCAGGACTTGATCAGTGCAGGCAGCAAATCAGGCCCGGCCACGGGACTCTGCCCACCGTGGCGTGACCATCTTCTAGACCAAGGTGTCATGCGAGGTCCGTCTGGCACAGTCGCGACGCCAGCCAGTCAAACCCCCCAGTTCCCTCAGGATCCGGTGGTTACCTGCACGATCAACACTGCGATGGACGAGGACTCGTTTCCTCCGTCAAGGCTTGCCGCTGGCCCTCGTTAGCTCCAAGAAAACGTGCACACCGTGCATCCGCCTTCAACCTCCAACCACCCTGTCAGGGGAATCTTGAATGGAGGCAACTTGCCGCAACGCGGAGGATTTCCATGCTTCAGCCATGTATTGACGGGGGGCGGTAATCGCAGTAGCGTTTCAAATATCATATATTGTAGCCCGATAAGGACTGCGTGAGGGGTCTTAAAGCCCGTGCAAAGGAGCATAGTTGTCTTTCTCGTTGGATCCCGAGATCGCCCAAGGCGTTGACACCCTTTTTGAGGGCTTCGGCGACGTAGAGCCCATGGCCCCCGGCGATGTTGCCTCGCGTCGCGCCATTTTCGACAAGATGCAGCTGAGGATGTTCGAGCAGCTGCCACTACCCGGCGACGTCATCATTAAAGACTATGAGACCACTGCTGAGGACGGGGCCAGGATATCGCTGCGTTGGTACTCCAAGGGCGAGAATTCGCCCGGCTCGGCAGTGCTTTATGCTCACGGAAGCGGGATGATCGCCAGCAAGATGGAGATCTATGATCGCCCCGTTGCCCAGTACGTCGCGGCCACGGGGGTGCCCTTCTTGTCGGTTGCTTATCGCAAGGCCCCTGAGTTCCCGGCACCTATTCCCGTCACTGACTGCTACGCCGGCCTACTGTGGCTCGCGTCCAACGCGCCCGAGCTGGGTGTCGATCCAAACCGCATCGCAGTCATGGGAGACAGCGGCGGCGGCGGTATCGCTGCTAGCGTTGCGATTTACGCACGCGATCACCAAGGGCCTTCCATCGCCAGACAGGTCCTGATCTACCCTATGCTCGATGACCGCAATACCACCCCCGACCCAAGATTCACGACCTGGATCCCGTGGAGCTATGACGACAACATAACGGGGTGGGGAGCACTGCTAGGTCCCGCAGCAGGTGGTCCCGACGTCTCGCCGTATGGTGCTGCCGCTCGGTTGGAGGACTTCTCCGGACTTCCGCCTGCTTACATCGAGGTCGGCGAGCTGGATATTTTCAGAGACGAATGCATCGAGTACGCTCGGAGGCTCTACGCCGCTGGCATTAGCACCGAGTTGCACGTACTTCCGGGAGCGCCTCACGCGTTTGAGGCGTTCGTGCCAACGGCCGGAATCGCCCAACGTGCAGGTGAAAGCCGTCACCGAGTCCTACGTCTGATCTGACACGGCTCGCTTTCACTCTGGGTCGGCCTTGCCGCCGGGCGCTGCACTCGAACCACACGTATGCACCGCCCGGCGGGGTTCGTTCAGGCGACGGTGGGTCACGCAAACTTGCGGGGTAGGGTTGGTCTAGCTTCCAATTGATCGCGAAGGCGTTTCGGGTTGGCGTCCGCCTCCCTGCCCATCCAGCCGATACATCATGAATGGGTGAACGTTCAGGCGTTCCACGAAAGTTTCCCGATCGCCGGGCACTTCCTGGCCCTTCCTACCCTCGAAAACCCCAAACCGGTCGCGCATTGACTTCTCGGTCGATGTCCGATCATGCGGCTCGAGGTCGGGGAGACGTCGTCCCGGAGTAGGCAGGTATTGAGCATTGCCCAGGGGCAGCCGATGGCAGAGATGGCACCGCTGCGGAACCGCAGCCTAAGCCCCTCGGTCACCACATCCCGTCCAGCGGGTCCCAGGTCATCCGGGAGGGGATCATCCAGGCAATGATGAAGCGTGAATGCCAGGACATGATAACCAAACCGGCAGGACTCTGGGCTTGCCGGCCCGACAGGTATCGGGACCTTTTGGGGAACCACAGGTCGCACTGCGCCTGGTCAACCCTGGTTGGGTCCCCAGGTAGAAGTCCAGTGTTTGTGTGAGTTTCTTGTCCGAGAATGGACGCAGGAGGAAATTCACGAATCATGGCACGCAGACACACCCCTGAGCAGGTCATCGCCAGGGTCCGGCAGGGCCAGAAAATGCTCAGCGACGGGCGCCCGATGGTCGAGGTCATCAAAGAGCTCCAGGTCACCGAGGCAACCTGGTACCGGTGGCTGAACCAGTACGGATCCGAGAAGAACGCCGAGGCGTCAAAACGAACCAAAGAACTGGAAAAAGAGAACGCCCGGCTCAAGCGCCTCCTCGCGGAGAAGGAACTCGCCATCGACATCCTTAACGAGGTGGCCAAGCAAGGACGCTCCTATAGATTGTCAAGTGCTTAGGATCGCTCGGTAGTCCTTTTTCAGGGCTTTGAAGACTTCACGGACCAAGTAACGCTTGAGGCATCTGATGATCTCCGGCTTGGACAGTCCTTCCCCGGTGCGTTTGGCGGTATAATCCCGGGTTTTCGGGTCGTAGCGCAGACGGACGATCACGGCAATGTGCAGTGCACTGTTGGCTGCCCTGTTGCCGCCGCGATGCAGCCGGAAGCGGTTCGTTTTTCCGCTGCTTGCGGGGATCGGTGCTACTCCGGCGAGTCTGGCGAGTGCTGATTCTGAGCGGAGCCTGTCAGGGTTGTCGCCGATGGCTGTGATGAGGGCCGCGACGGTGTCGGGGCCGAGGGCAAAGACCGCACTGGTTTCCGGTGCGGCTACCGCCGTGAGCCGGGCCAGCGTGGCGTGCAGGGCCTTGGCTTCGGCTTCCAGTGACTCGATGCGCCGGGCCGCGGATTTGAGTGCTGTCTTAGTCCAGGCAAGGACGTCGTCCGGTGCTGAATCACCGGTCCTGAATCCGGCGCAGGTATGGACGAGCTTGGCGCCGGGAAGGCCTCTGAGCTGGGCGCGGAGGGATTCAGGGGCGGTGACCATCAGTGCCCGCAGGGAATTCATGGCCGTGGTCTTGGCTTTGATGGCGCGTAGCCTGGCCACCCGGACTGCACGGATGGCTTCGACCGGTCCGTCGCCGTATTTAGGTGCCGTTGAGGCCTTGCCTGCCAACGCGGTGTGCGCTGCAGCCCGTGCGTCCTGCGGATCGGATTTTCCCGCCTGCCGACGTGATCGTCTATCGGGGCAGGGGACTTCCTGCACGTTGATCCCGTGCGAACTAAGGTCCCGGGCCAAGCCAGCTCCGTAGGATCCGGTTCCTTCGATGCCCACGCTTTGGATTGTGCCGAAACCGGACAGCCAGCTGCGCAGGGCCTCGTAGCCTGCTTGGGTGGCCTGGAATTCCTTGTCTCCCAGCTCACGGCCGTTGAGACCGATTAGGGCTGCGTGGTGGGTGGAGGAATGGGTATCCACGCCCCCGATTACCCTCTTTGGTCCTGTCATGATCGGCGCTGTCCTTTGTAGAAGATCAGCCCGAGACCATGGCGGCAGACACTCCAGTGATGGGAATCCAGTGGTTCATGCTCCTATCAGGTCATGCCGTTTGGCCCGGGACATGTCCCGGATATCGTCGTGCCGGCTTGAACGTCCGGCATGTCCGCTAAATCAGGCACCGGCGGGGTCAGGAAAATTCAGAGTCAGAGCGTTCTGGCCAACGAGTCAATATTGAGCCAAAAGCGTGGAACCGACAGGTCCTTTGAAGGACACACCAGCCTCCTCCCTCATCGCTGTTGCCAGGTGTTCAAGCCGGTAAGAACATCATCACTGGAAAATTCTGAGCCCCGAACCCCGGCGCCGTGCCGTGCGCATGGCGGTGGAGAAATTCGGGGCATCCGAGCGCTTCGCGTGCAAAGTCATGGGGGCAGAACCGGTCCGCGTTCCGGAAGAAAAAACCTGACAGGGGCTTAGAGGAAGCCGAGCTGCGCACGCAGCTGCGGGCCGTGGCCGTGAAGCACCCGGCCTGGGGCTGGCGGAAGGCCCGCTGGCATCTGCTGGCGCAGCCTCCATGGGATGGCGTGGTGCTGAACAGGAAGCGTGTGCGCCGGCTCTGGCGTGACGAAGGCTTGGTTTGTAAGCCCAGGGCGCGGAAGAAGCGTCGCACCGGGCCCGGTGCCGGGGAGCAGAAGCTGACGGCCCAATATCCGATGCATGTAGTCAGCTTCGATTTCCAGTCCGACGTGACCTCCCGCGGGCGGCATATCCGGTTCTTCAACGTCGTCGACGAATACACCTGCACCGCGCTGGCGATCATCCCGCGCCGGTCGTTCAAAGCAGCTGACGTGGTCGCGGTATTGGAGAACATCATCGCTGAAACCGGCGCCGCACCGGCCTACGTCAGCTGCGACAACGGGCCGGAATTCACCGCTGCGGCACTGATCGGCTGGTGCAAACCGCTGGCGTGGACACCGCGTTCATCGACCCCGGATCACCCTGGCAGAACGGCTTCATCGAATCGTTCAACGCCCAGTTCAGAAGGGAACAACTCTCCGGAGAAATCATGGACACCATGGCCGAAGCGAAGTATTTGGCCGAGGAATGGAAAGCTATCTACAATCATGAACGGCCCCATGGATCCCTGGCCGGCATGACGCCGAAACGCTACTGGGAAACCTGGACGCAAGAAAACCAGCGCCCGTCCCTGATCATGACGATGCCAGGGCCCGATAGACAGCGTCAGAAGGACGTCGTTTCCGGGCGTTCCGGGAAAACAGGGCGCAGGCTGCTGCTGATCTGGCGAGGGCTCCACCGTTGTTCCAGGTGTTCGCGCACGAACTCCCAGAGCTCCGGGTTGCCGGCGATCTACTGCCAATTGCAACTCCCATTCCCTCAGGTGTTGCAACTACCGCTGGACACCAAGCCGTCACAATGGCTCAGTTTTCGACCATCGTTGCCCGATTCCCCCTGGTCTTTGCTCCGGCAAATGCTCGAGATCTGGCTTGCGAAGATCTACGATTCCGGGTGTCCATGGAAGACGCCTGAACATTCGCGGTTAACGACTCAAGGCCTTGGGAGACAGCTTCAGCTGCCAGCTTGGCCCGATAGCTCGATGCCGACGCCGCTTCCGCACGAGTGGAAGACCAGGACCGGTGCAACGGGGGGTGTCCCTATGCTTTTGTTCAAGCGGCCTGGCTGGTTTCTCCTCGTAAAGGGTGCCGTGTTTGAGCATGGAGTAGATGACGTCGCAACGGCGCCGGGCGAGGCAGATGACGGCGGGGTTGTGCTTCTTTCCTTGGGCCCGTTTCTTTTGGTAGTAGGCCCTCGAGGCCGGGTGGTGGCAGCTGGCGATCCATGCGGATCTGAACAGGGTGTTCTTCAGCTGTTTGTTGCCCGATCGTGCGGGGAATTCACCGCGGGTCGAGGTTCCGGAGCGTCGTGTCACCGGGGCGATGCCTGCGTAGGCCGCGAGGTGTCCGGCGGAGGTGAAGGTGCCGGCATCGCCGATGGTCAGGAGTATCGTCGCTGCGGTCTTGATGCCGACTCCCGGCATGGACATCAAGACCTGGGAAAGAGGGAAGTCATCGAGCAGCTTTTCGACTTCCTCGGCCACGATACTGCGTTGGTGTTTGAGCTCCTTGATCTGTGCCGCGACGCGGGGGATGACCAGCTCGACGGCTTCGGTGCCGATCACGGTGACGGTCTGCTCGCCCAGCGCCGAAAAGACCGCATCGATAAGATTCACAGGGTCCTTGCGGCTGTGGTTCCTGGCCCAGCGCAGCACATTGGATCGCCCGGCAGCCCGCAGTCCGGTCGGTCCGGCGTATTTGATGAACAGTTCCAGCACCAGGGGCCGGGTCAGCACGGTTCCCGGGAACACCCGCTCCAGGGCGGGGAAAATCTGCAGCAGCAGGGACCGCAGACGGTTGATCGCCCTGGTGCATTCGTGGGTCAGGTCCGCGTCGAATCCGGAAAGCACCTTCAACGCCGCGAGCACCTCGCTGTCCCGGTCAACGGCCCGCAGCGTGTGCGGCATCGCACGTGCCGTCTCGGCAATGATGAACGCATCCCGCGCGTCCGTCTTGGACTTTCCCGGGTACAGGTCAGCGGCTTTGCGCATCGCCAGGCCGGGCAGGTAGGCAACAGTGCAGCCGCAGTCCCGTGCCACCGCTATCGGCAGCGCGCCGATGGTGTTGGGCTGGTCTACGATGACCAGCACCCGGCCGTGCTGCTGCAGGCCGGTGAACAGCTCGCGCAGCCGGGCCTCGTCCTGCGGCAGCGGTTTGTCGAAGACCCGTTCGCCGGCTGCGTTCAACGCGGCGGCGTGATGCTCGGACTTGCCGACATCAAGCCCGCAGTAAACCTCGTATCCTTCGTCCATCCGGCGCCCCCTTGCACCACTTATGGCCGCAGTCACGACACCCGATGCTGGCACCCACGTTACAAAGAGACCTGACCCCGCGGAAGGAGCCGGAATTTTTCAAGTCAAGCGGTACCACGGTGAGTTAGACAGCCGTTAGGCTGCTGCTTTTTCGGTGGTTTCTTGT
>JBFUPP010000025.1:0-44392 GCA_041360635.1 bacterium RCC_150
GCCCCATTCCCGAACCGGCGCCCGTGACAATAGCGGTCTTCCCCTCCATACGACCTGACATACCGTTCCTCCAATCACGCTGGCCCGCGGGTATCTGCGTTGGGCCAGACACTCAAATGCGTTTCCATCGACGCAGAAAACAATCTAAATGAATATGGAATGTTGCTCATACTGCATGATCACCAAACCAAAATTTTTGACCCAGCCCGGATCAGCCAATGGTCTGTGTTAATGGGTCCTGCATCCGCCAGAGCGAGTGATGAAACTGACGCCTGAGCAGCTCCCAAAAAGGCCAGCATATAGCATGCTACATGCGGCAGACTGCGAGGGCGATGAAAATTACGCCCTGAGAAGCTTACAAAAAGCCCTTGCGCGTAGCATGCTACATCCGGCACACTATGGGGGGCAGGCACCATCCAGGTGCACCCACACTGGGAGAGATCATATATGCACACGGGAGGTCGAATACTTCAACGACGAACAGAGCTTGCGGGGCACGATTGACGATCGCCCCGCCCCACGCTTGGGTCGGCGGACCTTCCAGCCCGAACGTGAGGTGGACCGGATCGGTCCTCGCCCTCTGCTCGTGGTGCATGGTGTTGAAAATCCCGATATCCCAATCGACGAGGCACGCCAGGTGTACGCCAAGGCTGGCGAACCGAAGCTGCCATGGGAGCTGTTCGGCCAAGCGCATCTTGATCTAAGCGAGATGGACAATTCGGCCCGCAAAACATGGTGCAAGAGATTGCCCCAGCGGCTTCTCGCGGCGTTCTGACTCTTCCCCAATGAAAGGTTTCATCAGTTATGAGATTGGCAGCATCACGAGCCCTTATGGGCGTTGGAGCCACACTGGCGATCTGGGCACTCGCAGGTTGCGGAGCAAATAGCACCGTCGCGACATCGGCGGCTAAAGGAATCGACGTTCCGGCCGACATTGAACAGGCGGGCGTCATAAGCATTGCTTCTGACCTCGCGTATCCCCCGTTCGATTACCTCGATGAATCGGGGCAGCCAGCTGGCATTGAAGTCGACATGGCAAAGGCTGTAGGTAAGAAGATGGGGGTCAGGGTCGAGTTTCATAAGATTGATTTTCCTTCCGTCGTACCTTCCATCGCCAATAGGCGCTATGACATGGCGACCGATGAATTCGCGGACACTCCGGAGCGCCAGAAGGTAGTCAGCTTCGTGGATTGGTACCGAGTTGTCGATCGAGTGCAGGTCTTGGCCGGAAATTCAAAGAACCTCACGGGCGACGACCTTTGCGGACACAGTTTCCCGGTAGTTACCGGAAGTTACGAGGTCGGGGTCCTAGACCGTGTAGGGAACGACTGCAAGAAGGCCAACAAGCCGGAGCCTGAGGTGCTCACCTTTCAAGATGCGGGCGCTATGCAACAGGCATTGGCAAATGGGCGGGCCGACGGCCTCCTCTCGAATGCCGCCGCGAGCGCCTACGCAGTAACCACTTCCCAAGGAAAGCTGACGTTGGCGCCTGGCGATGTAGGTCAGTCGACGGGCCGCGTTGCGGGCTTTGTCTTCCCCAAGGACAACGACGCACTGGTGAAGGCGGTCGTTCAGTCGATAAACGCCCTCAAGGCCGACGGGACCTGGGACACGATTCTGCGCACCCACGGCATTCAGGAATATGCAGTCACCCCAGTCACAGTGAATACCCAGCCGTATGCTCTCGGCAGCAAATAGGGCGCTTCCCATCGAAGATAAAGGAATATGATGAAGACCTATTCGCCATCGGATAGCCACAGGATGTCCGCACCCGGGGACGTCGAGTCGACTAAGCAACTCACGACTGTGGCGTTGCGACATCCGTTCAGATGGGTGGCCGCCGCGACACTCGGCCTAATCGCGCTCTGGGGTTTGAAGATTCTCGTTACCACCGAAGCGTTTCAATGGGACGTCGTCGGAGAATACCTGTTCAGCCAACCGGTGCTGACCGGAGTCGTACAAACAATCGAAATCACCGTTCTCAGCATGGTCGTGGCCATCGTGCTCGGCGTCGTGATTGCAGTGATGAGGCTGTCGTCCAACCCCGTCCTGTACCTTCTTGCTGGGTTCTACACCTGGTTCTTCCGGGGGACGCCATTGCTCGTGCAGCTCATCTTCTGGTTCAATTTGTCATCGGTATTTCCCAGAATCCAAATTGATTTGCCGGGCGTTTTGCACGTTTTGAATCTTAACACCAATCAGGTGATGAGCCCGTTTGTGAGCGCGCTTCTGGGATTGGGACTTAACCAAGCGGCCTACTACGCGGAAATCGTGCGGGCAGGCATTCTGTCCGTGGACGAGGGGCAGTCAGAGGCTGCGCTAGCGTATGGGTTGAGCCGTTATCAAACGATGCGATACATAGTACTGCCGCAGGCGATGCGGGTCATCATTCCTCCTACGGGGAACGAAACCATCGGAATGCTAAAGACCACGTCTCTTGCGAGCGTCATCGCGTTCGCCGAGCTCTTGCAGTCGGTGACTGTCATCTACAATCGCACCTTCCAAATTATCCCCCTCCTAATAGTTGCGGCACTGTGGTATCTCGCCATCACCTCAGTACTCAGCATTATCCAGGGGTTCGTCGAGAAACGGTTTACCCGCGGGGCCCGGCGAAACGCACCTCAGTCAACGCTCGTAAATATGATCGTCGGGCTCAGAAAAGCCGGGCTAATAAGAAGGGCTGTTCAATGAACCCAATGATCTCCGCGCAAGCCATCCGGAAGCAATATGGTGGTCTAACCATCCTGGAAGATGTCACACTCGAGGTAGCGGTGGGCGAGGTTTGTTGCTTGATCGGACCATCCGGAGCCGGCAAGAGCACCTTCCTGCGCTGCGTGAACCACCTCGAGCGAATTGACGGTGGTCGCCTTCTCGTGGACGGCGAAACTGTGGGGTACGAAGAGCGGGCTGGAAAGCTGCATGAAATGCCTCAGCGAAAGGTGGCGCGACAGCGGGCACGCATTGGCATGGTATTTCAGCACTTCAATCTCTACCCTCACATGACAGCCGAGGAGAACGTCAGCCTGGCTCAAGTTCGCGTCCATCATCGTCCGCCACGGGAAGCAGCAGCCCGTAGCCGCGAACTACTTGACCGGGTCGGCTTGGGAGCAAAAGCGGGCAAGCACCCGCGCCAGTTGTCGGGCGGGGAGCAGCAGCGAGTGGCCATTGCGCGGGCCCTTGCCATCGACCCAAGTCTGATTCTTTTCGACGAGCCAACCAGCGCTCTCGATCCAGAACTTGTCGGTGAGGTGCTCGCCGTCATGCGCCAACTCGCAACTGAGGGAATGACCATGCTGGTAGTAACACACGAAATGGCATTCGCAAGAGACGTTGCCGACAAGGTCGTCTTCATGGATGGCGGCACTATCGTTGAGGCGGGTCCGCCGGCGCAGGTCTTGAATGGGAGCCTGGAGGTTCGCACGAAGGAGTTCTTGAGCAAGGTGCGCTGAAAATTGTTCTCGTACCTCGGGTGAATCAACGACAGACCATAAAGAGATTGGACAAAGCTTGAAAATTGCACTTGCTCAAATGGCGCCCAGACCGGGCGATCTAGGTCAAAACATAGCCGCAGCGGCCGAGCTCGTCTCCGAGGCAGCGCGCGCGGGAGCAGACCTCGTGGTGTTTCCTGAACTTGCCCTAAGCGGGTACCTGATCCGGAACCGCGGGCAAGCAGCACTAAGGGCCTCTGATCCGCGACTGACCTCACTCTCCGTTGGTTCTACCGATGTCTTGATGGGTTTTCACGAGGTAAATGACGAGGCTTGGCTCAATTCGGCGGCGTATGTGAGCGGCGGAAAGTTGTTGAATGTTCACCGTAAGGTCTTTCTACCCCCTGGTCCCGAGGACGAGTTCAGTGCTGGACGCTATGTGCGCTCCTTTGATTCGGCTCATGGGAGGCTGGCAACGCTCATCTGCTACGACATGTGGCATCTTGTTTCTCCGTGGATCGCCGCCCAGGACGGGGCTGAGGTTCTTCTCATCCCGGTGAACAGTGTCAAAGATCTCGGGCCTGCACTGTCCGATGTACAGGGCCTTTGGTACGACTTGATTAGTCTAATCGCACGTCTCCACCAGTGTTGGGTTGTCTTCGTTAATCGAGTGGGCTCCGAAGAGGATCATCATTTTTGGGGGGGCTCGCGCGTTGTTGATCCAGAGGGAAATATCGTAGCACAGGCAGCCGGTTCCACCCCCGAACTTGTCATCGCCGATATAGACGTTGAATACGCGCGCGCGCGGCGGCGGGAACTTTCGCTGCTGACCGCAGCGAATCCATCCCGCATCATAGGAGACCTGGTGCGAAACGAGAGGATCAGGTGACAACCAGTGTTTGAGAGTCATGTGTTGGCTCCCCCGACATAGCGAAGACGTGGCCCTTGTCGATAAGCACCAGGAGGCAGGGTCAAAGGATTCGTGCTCAGGGGCATCACGAGTCGATCGTAGGCCGGGCCGGCCCACGCGCTGGCTCGGGTCTCTGGCCCGACATGGCGGGCGGCGTGGTCCTGAATCACGCCGCCTGCGGGATCAATGCATCGCAGTTGCCGCAAATGACCGAGATCATCTTGGACGGGGGAATGACACAGTGGCTGCGCCGTGTCGGTTTCCCGGAAGCCTCCATACACGCCGTGGACCCGGCTCATGCGCGAAGAAGGCATGAACGGCCTCATCCGAGGCCGCAAGACCCGCACACAATTCTTCGGGAGGACGGCCGCCGCGCAGAAGACCTGCTGAACAGGAACGTCACCGGTTGCCGACGATGACCGCGCCGGCCTGGCCGACCACAGCCCGGCGCAGCGCCAGCCGTCCCGGGGTTGCAGGGACCAGAGGCGGCGGCTCGAAGATGTACCCGGCGCGGGTGAGAAATTCGGAGTCGACGACGTCGGATCTGTCTTGCCCATGATGGCCCCGCGCAGCCGTGGGGAGTACCAGGCGCCGATCATTCCATCCGGCCGCCGGCCCGTTCGACAGCGAGGGCCAGCGCCAGCCAGGTCATCGATGTCGGTTCCACGACAGCTGTCAGGGTCGCTGGAACTGCGGCCAGCTGCTGCGAGAGTCTCTCGGCGAGTGTCGGGTCGAAAGTGAAACGGCTCAGACGTTCTGTTCTGTCATCAAGAACACACGGGGCGCGATCTGGTGCCGGCCGTAGCGCTCCCGGAGTAACATGCCACCGGTCTGCCTTAGGTGTCAACGGCTTGTGTACGACCGCTCATACACTTGCGGAACACCCAAAAGAGTGTAGCATGCTACCTATGAACAGAGCGGAGTTGCCTCGTCAGTTTTCTTGGGGAAATGCAGGCAGCCGATCACGACTTGGACCAGGGCTCGGCCTCTTGCCCGGTAACGCAGGGACGAAATGCACCTTGTTGCTGTGCTGCCGCTCTGGGCCACCCCCGGTCGACTCTTGCCTTCACCGGCCCACCAGTACGGCAACTCGCTGACACCGGTTGGACCAGACATCAGGGCTCTCAACGAAACCGATTCACGGAAGCCACCCTCAACATCAATCAGCCAGCGGCACCGACGCAGAGGAATCACAATGTCACAAGCAACCAAGGAAAAATACCTGGATTCGGCCTCGTTTCGAGCGACCTTTCGAAGGCATCCAGCAGGCGTGGCTGTAGTCACCCTGTTTGGGGAATCGGGACCCGTAGGATTCACGGCGACATCAGTTATATCCGTCTCCGCCGATCCCCCAATTATCGCCTTCTCTATGATCGGCACATCCTCAAGTTTGCCCGCCCTGTCAGAGGCGGACACCGTCGTAATTCACTTACTCAACTCGTCCGACTCGGCCTTGTCCAAACGCTTCGCAACGCCTGGTATCGATCGGTTCGAGGGCGTTGACTGGGCACCGCTCAGCTCCGGAGAGCCTGTCATTAGCAGCGTAGATACGTGGCTGCGGTGCTCCGTTCTTCGTCGTGACACAGCCGGCAGCAGCATCATCGTCCAGGTCCAGCCGATCGAGGGGAAGGTCAACGGTGATCGTTCGCCTCTCCTTTATCACGACCGGCGCTATCACCGGCTCAGCGATGAGTCTGCCATCAGGGAATAGGACAGAGCTGCGCTATGGGGTCGAATACCAGCGTTGCGCGGATGCAGCGCAACGCATCGAAACGCAATGAAGATCAAACAAAGGACCTAACTATGGTGGAAAAGCCCAGCAAACACATGATCATCACAGTTTTCATGGCTGCGGCAGGATACTACAAGGAAGCTTGGCGCCTGCCAGGCAGTCGAGCCGAGGAGCTTGGCGGCTTGAGCCTGGTGTCGGATCTTGCGCGTATGGCGGAAGCCGCGAAGATCGATTCAATTTTCTTCGGCGATATTTTGTCTGGAGAGTTGATTCGCAACAACAATATAAATTCCTCCGGTCTAACCGAACCAATCTCAGTGCTGTCCGCGCTTGCAGCCAAGACAGAAAAGATCGGCTTAAGCGGAACGGTCTCGACCCAGTTTTCGTTTCCGTTTCAAACCGCACGCCAGTTCACCGGTCTTGATCAACTCAGTGGCGGCCGAGCGGGATGGAACATCGTCACGTCCTTCATGGGCGCTGAAAACTTCGGATTGGATCAATTGCCGCCTGCCGCCGAGCGTTATCGTCGCGCGGACGAATTCGTTGATGTGGCCTGCAGACTCTGGGACAGCTGGAGCGATGAAGCAGTAATCTGCGATCGGGAAAACGGAAAATGGGTTGATCCTGACAAGGTACAGCCGATCAACCATGAGGGCGAGTTTTATAAAGTTGCTGGCCCCCTCAACATGCGCCGCTCGCCGCAGGGTCGCCCCGTGCTCTTTCAAGCAGGGCAATCCCCCGACGGCATGAAGCTAGGTGCAAAATACGCCGATGGCATCTATACCACACAGACCCGGATGGAAGATTCCATCGGAACGGTTGCGCAGTATCGGACTCTCCTCGAAGCCGAGGGGCGGCACCCTGACTCACTCAAGGTTCTCCCCGGCCTCATGCCGATCCTTGGCGAAACGATGAAGGATGCCGAAGACTACGCCGCCGAGCTTGCGAGCAACATCGATTTCATAGCAGGTAGGGAACGGCTAGCCCAATCACTCAATATCGATATCCGCAACATTGACCTTGACGAGTCGGTTCCCGATGAGCGCTGGGTTAATGACGGGACACACACCAGTCGTTGGAATGTTTTCCGTAGCCTGGCCGTAGACGACGGCTACACCATCCGGCAGTTGATCGAAGAAACGTATCGTGCAGGTGGCCACCGCACGATGATCGGCACTGCCTCTGAGATCGCTGACAGCATGATTGAGTGGTTCGAGAACAAGGCATGCCATGGCTTCAACCTGACCCCGCCGTCGATGCCTGAGGGAATGCGCCGGATCTGCCAACTCCTCATACCCGAGCTGCAGAACCGTGGCTATTTCCGCGAGGAATACGAAGGCAACACGCTGCGGGACCACCTAGGCCTAACGAGACCAGGCGCGTGGGACGCCTGAAATGGTGGGGTCCGTACACCGATGGGTTCGATATCCCTGCGGGGGATAACCAGGAGAAGTAGAGGGCTTCGGTTTCTCAGTCGGGTCCCCGAGATGGGGTACGGGTGGGCACGGTGATGAAGCCCGAATGGTGGCGTAGTCTGAACTGACTCAGTTCCCATGTTATCCGCGAAGTTCTCTAGATGGTGATGCACTCCTTCGGGGTGGGCCGCGTCGGTACCGGAGGCTTCACCCGCCACAAAGTAAACTGAGTCCATCACCGTGGCTTCAACGGTTCCACTCTTCTTCGGAGGGACCGGACTCAGTTCTCGGCGAATCGGTAGGTTTTTTCCCTTTTCATAGTCAGGCGTCTTGAACATTGACCGACAGCGTTGTGCGGCTCGCCCTGATGGCTGCTGAAGTGTGAGACAGGAAAGGTCATATGTTACAGACTCCAACCACGCAAGGGTTTCCGGCGGGTGAGAGGGGCGGTGACTCTTCTGCCGCCGAGCATGTGTACTCATGGCTTCGTAGCGCGATTATCAACGGTCGGCTGGTTGCGGGTGAGAGGTATTCGATTTACCGCTTGGCTGACGAACTGGGGGTTTCCCGCACCCCGGCGCGGGAGGCCGTGCTGAAGCTGGCCAATCTCGGAGTGATTGAAATAGAACGCAATCGCGGGTTTGTCGTCCGGAGTCTCAGAGTAGAAGAGGTGCGTGCGAATCATGAGGCGCGGATCCTCCTGGAGGTACCTGCAGCGAGAGCCGCAGCGAAATACCCGAGCGGCGCGCTCATCGATAAGCTGTACCACCATCTGAAGCGCATCAACGAGGCCATGGCGCAGAACGATCATGAGAGTTCCTTGGCGTGGGACCGCGCGCTTCACACGGAGATTCTGAGTGCTGGAGGGAATTCTCGTGTGGTGTCTTTGGCTGCGGAGCTACGCGATTCTTCAGTACAGGCATGGGATGTCTATAGCTCCCCACTCGTCAACAAGAACGATCATTCTGAAGTTGAAGGGCAGCACTACGCAATCGTCGACGCCATCAGAGACAGCCAGCCCCAGTTGGCAGCGAAAACGATGCAGACACATCTGGAAGCCAATGGGCTCTTTCTGATGCGGCACGTTGCGGAGATAAACAACGAGCCGTTCCCGGTGCGCTTTTCCGGACGAATGCTCGAGTAGCCGGTTCCAGCCAGTGCCCGCAAATACTGCAGGGACGGAGCGTGTGGTGATGTTCGGCGAACAGCAGGCCGTAAACATGTGGCACATGCGACGCATGGTTTCGTCCAAGGCACCTTGGTTGGGTCCCCGGGTAGGAGTCCAGTTGCTCCGGACCCCGCTTGGTGGACCGGCTTTATGTGAGAGGTGCACAGTGACTTCAAGGAACTCATGAAATGCTTTTTAAATATCCTGCATCCGTCCGGCGGGGACTCACCGACCGTATGCGCCGGGGAGAAGCTGTCCTTGCCTTTCAGGCAGAATCCGAGATCTGCTTGGGCACTCTGCACCGGTGGAAGCACCAGGCTCTGGTGGATGCGGGACTTACCCGGGGACGCCGAGTACTCTTGCCCCGGACCTTCAATCTACTGCGAAAAAGGATCCGCCCGTTCGAGGACGAACTGGCAATCGTGAAGGCCGCCAGCGCCCTCTAAGACGAGCAAGTGGTGGTGCCCCCAAGAGAAAATTCGCGATCATCGACGGGCTCGTCGCGCAGGGCTTCTCTGTAAGCGGCAACTCTAAAATGACCGAAGACGCAAAATCTGGCTGACCTACGCGGCAGTGGTTTTGAACCGTGGCGCGAACTTTTTCGAACAGTAGGCCGTCTGTGTGTGGCTTGGCGTGCTGGGATTCCCCTTGTCCATCCCTCGTGTCGTTGCAGGAGAGCTCTTCCATCCGCGGTAAAATTCCGATGTCGATCGTCCGGTATTCCACCCGCTATGGTAGCGAGTGGGCCCGTTGTGAAGTCTCCACGAGAGTTCTCGACAAGCGCACCAGAACGCCTGGAGGTCGCCTTTAGCTTGTCAAACCAGCCCTTGTCACCCATCGTGCCCGGGACATTACACCTACGGCTGGACCTCCTTCTGGTGAGTGACCGCATGCGCCACCGGAGTCAGGCCGCAGGTCTCGTTGAAACCTCAATCGACGAAAGTCTTGCCCAGTGTGCGCCACGGTCGCGTTCGGATATTCTTGTGGCCTGACCCTCAGGAAGGGGTGACTCGTCGTGAGCCTGACCCGACTTAGCTACTTTATTGCCGTCGCCGAAGAACTGAACTTCACGCGGGCGTCCGCCCGCCTCCATGTCTCTCAGCCGCCCCTTACGCAGCAAATACAGCGTCTAGAGGAAGAGATGGGCGAGAAACTCATTGTCCGATCAACTCGCCGTGTTAGCCTCACTCCGGCAGGGGTGGCGCTGCTCCCCGAAGCTCGACGAATCCTCGAACAATACAGACGTCTGCCAGCTTTAGCGCACGAATCAGCGCGAAATAGACAAGACAGCTTTGTCATGGGTTCCATACCATCTGCCATAATCGGGCTCGTTCCCTCTTTGTTGAAGGCATACAGGGCGCTTGAACCTGGAACTTCGGTTCAGGTTAAAGAACTCAACATCGAGGAACAACAACACATGTTGCGCACATCGGACCTCGACATTGGAGTGTTTCGAAGCTACCGAACTGATGAGGAATGGGAAACTTTCGAACTGCAACATGATGACTACTATGTAGTACTCGGAAATGATCACCCCTTGGCACATGCTGACTGTGTCCGCTGGAAGGATCTGGAGACGGAGCGTTTCGTGATGAATGATCGGTCGCGAGCGGCTATAGAGTTCGATTCAGTTATTGCAACTTGTGTTGCAAATGGATTTAACCCCAAAATCGTTGATGAATCCGTCGCGAGCTACAATCTCATAGCCCTCGTGGCCGCGGGCATCGGCATCGGTGTAGTACCGGGCCGCGTAGCGGCATTAAATCAAAGCGGTACGGTCTACAGGCTGCTGGAACCAAGGGCTCGCGCCGTTCCCCTGCGTATGGCATTTCGGCGCGAAAGATTTAATGAGCACGCACGGGCGTTGGTTGAAATTGCGAAGACCGTGCCGGCGAACCCTGATGGCAATACACTTCCATAGGAATGGGAGGGCTGGCAGGACCTGTCGCTTTGTTGACGGAGCCGCAAAGTTCAGTTTCTACTCGCACGGT
Source organism: bacterium RCC_150 (assembly GCA_041360635.1). GTDB lineage: Bacteria > Actinomycetota > Actinomycetes > Actinomycetales > Micrococcaceae > Arthrobacter. The sequence goes on from JBFUPP010000025.1 coordinate 10,645, forward strand.
CTCGGGCCTATTTCGAAGTCCTGAGGTTGATGAAACGAGGCGTCGACGATGCCCAATTCTGCGGTAATTGTCACTGCAGGAGCAGCCTTCGAGAGCCTTTGGGGGCGGTCACGTCCACCATGACGGTTAACGCCCCGCTAGTGCCGTGCACGCAGGGTCTCCTGCTCCGGGCTTTCCGCCCAGAATTCAGAGCGGTAAGGGTACGGTCCGAACACGTGAATGTGGCCCCGTGAGTCGTTGGGGAATACGGCGCCAGTCTATTTCCGTGGTAGCAGCCGTACCGGGAAAGTACCTTGTTCCGGCCCGCGCGGAGGCGGGCGAAGCGGATGGCGTCTTCGTTGACAAAATTCATTCCGGTACGTGGGCCTGAGCACATCCACAACTCCGACCGACGACGAGTCTGCCCATCAGAACATGATGGGTCTCAGTTTCTGGCCGCAGCACGGCTTCTACAGCGAGCTTCGCCATGCGGGTCGTGGGCTGTTTGATTGTGGTGAGGTCCGGGCGCATGAATCTGCCGATGCTTGTCCCGTCGATGGAAGTTAGAGCTATGTCCGCGGGAGTGAGTGCCCCGTGCTCGTGGAGCGCTGCCGCTGCGCCGATTGCCTGAACGTCGGAGGAGCAGACGATCGCAGTGGTGCTGCCTTCCCGGTCCAGCAGTGTCGTAGCCGCTTTGTAACCAGCTTCGAAGGTGAACGGCGCTGAGCAGACGTCGAGTGGCTGAAGGCCGGATCTTCGCATTGCCCGTCGGTATCCGACGATTCGCTCGTCTGAAACCGCAGCTGAAATAGGTCCCCCGATCATATGAATCTGGGAATGCCCGTGTTCGACGAGATGTGTCGTTGCAAGATCGCCCGCATGCGAGTTATCAAAACGGACCGTGGATATAGAAGCCTGCAGTCGGTACCGGTCCATTGCGACAATCGGGATTCGGACGCTCAGTACATCGTTCAGGTCCTCTTCGCCTGAAGTGCTGACAAGGATGATGCCGTCAACGCGCTTCTCCACGAGCGTGCCGAGATACTTGCGCTCTCGAGCGAGGTCGTCGGCGCTGTTGCAAACAAAGACTGATTTACCGGAGCTGTATGCAGCATCTTCTATTGAACGGGCCAGCTCAGCGAAGAAGGGATTCGCGGCGTCAGGAAGGATTACTCCCAAGGTGTCCGACTGACCCGTCCGAAGTGAGCGTGCCAGCCCATCCGGTAGATAGCCAAGAGCACTAACTGCATCCAGAACGCGTTGTCGCGTTGCCGGGGCCACTGGACGAGGCCCGGAATTTAGGACATAGGAGACCACACCAGGGGATACGCCGGCTGCCTTGGCAACATCGTTGCGAGTTACAATCATCATTGGACTTCCGCAGAATGGGGAGGCCAGGTGCCTCCCCATTCCAAGGAAATTAGCGCTTCTTCACCATCTTAAGGATGGCCTCGCGGTCGAGCTCGTACGGGTGCGCCGGAACCTGGAACTTAGACTCCGTGGTCTCGTTGCGCGGAATGCCGAGGACATCAAACAAGTGACCGCGCGCGACCTTGTCGTTCTCGGATTCCTGGATAGCGTACTTGAGAACGTCGTCAATAACGTCTTCAGGCACGACGACGGCACCGTCGCCGTCTGCCACGATGAGATCCCCAGGATTAATCCGCTGTCCCCCGATCTCGATCGGTATGCTGTGTCCTCCCCATTCCATTCGCCCCTGGTACATGGGCTGGACAATCCACCGGGACCAAATCGGGATCGCCTTCTGCGCCAGGGTCTCGTCGGAATCCCTTGTGCCGCCATTGGTCAGCACGCCTCGTGCGCCAAGGGCTGCCCAAACCATGGAATCCATGGAACCGACGGCCGGCGTCTGAGTGTTGCAGGTGTCGATCGCGAGGAATGTTGTGTCGTCGATGTAGTCGGCCAGATCGTGAGCCCAAACCTGGCCGTACCAGTACTCATATGCCCACTTGGTGTACTCTTCCGGCGACATCGTAGGCACCTGCTTGGTGGTAGGAATGTGCCGGCATGTCAGGGCAAAACCTGCTGCCTTTGTGCGCCAAAGGGGCGTAATTTCGGGCGAAACGGTTCCGAAGTGGTGCAGCCCCACCCAATCCATGCCGTCACGTACATCCGTAACGCGCAGGTTCTTTACTGTTTCGAGGATTTCTTTCTTCCGAGCAGTGTCGAGCGCCATGATTTATCTTCTTTCCTTCGGGAAAATAACGATTAAGATGTGGTAAAGAGTTGTTTCGATTAGGTAAGGGAGTTAGTCCGCTCTCCTTTCACGGGCAAGGTTTGCGGTGGGGCGCTGGCACGCTCCATTTCCGCTAGTTGACCAACTCTCCGCCGGAAGTCAGCGTCCGTGCTGAACCGCGCGGACAGGAAGCCATCGAGGGCGAGGTGGGCCATTTTGGGGCCAATAATCCAGGCTCCTAGGCACGCGACGTTGACGTCGTCGTGTTCCACAGACTGGGCAGCCGAGTACGAGTCGTGAATGACGGCGGCTCTGATGCCGACAACCTTGTTTGCTGCGATGCAAGCTCCGACACCAGTTCCGCAGACCAAAACTCCCCGCTCTGCGTCCCCGCTGAGGACAAGGCTGGTGACGCGTTGGGTGACGATGGGAAAGTCGACAGGCGCATCGTCTTGTGTTCCGACGTCGAGTACTTCGTGTCCAGCGTCGCGGAGGCTTTGTACGACGGCGCCCTTGAGCGCAAATCCCGCGTGATCGTTGGCAAGTGCGATTTTCATGTCAACCTTTCATTCCTGTAGTGGCGACTCCCTCAACGAGGAGTTTCTGGAAAGCGATAAAGACGCCGAGCACTGGGAGTAAGGACAGTACCGACATTGCGAATAGCGCGCCGAAGGCCGAGCCGGATGTCGTGTCGATGAAGGATCGTAGCGCCAGAGGCACGGTGTATAGGTGTGGATCCGATAGATAGATCAGAGGTGTGAAGAAGTCATTCCAGCTATAGATGAAGGTGAAGATGGCGGTTGTCGCCAGAGCTGGTTTCGCGAGGGGGAGCAAGATTCGGAAAAAGATCTTTAGGTGCCCGCAGCCATCGATTCTCGCCGCTTCGTCGAGTTCCCGCGGGATTGCCCGGAAGAACTGGACCAGAAGGAAGACAAAGAATGCATCTGTTCCGAGGAGTTTCGGCACAACGAAAGGGAGGTAGGTGTTGATCCAGTGCAGGTCCCGGAATAGGAGGTACTGCGGGATGAGGATCACGTGGTGAGGGAGGAGCATGGTTCCGATCATGATCGCGAACCACAGTTTCTTGAACCGGAACTCGATTCTCGCGAACGCGTAGGCCGTCAAGGAGCAAGCGATGAGATTTGCCACCACGCACAACACGGACACCAGCAGGGAGTTCAGCAGGAACTGCCAGAAGCTGACGCCCCCAACACCTTTAAGCCCTGTTTCGTAACCATCCAGGGTAAAACCTGAACCGGGCCAGATTCCCGGGTCTGTGATCTGTTGGTCGGGGCGGAATGATGCGCCGACCATCCAGGCCAAGGGATAGAACATCACCACGGCCATTGCGATAAGGAATAGCTGGCGGAGGAACCGGCCACGCGGGGTGTGTTCGTCTGAGTGGTGAGAAGTCCGCCGGGTTGGAGTGTGTCGTCTCGCTTTCATTTTCGTTTGGATCTGTGTCATTTTTCGTCTCCGTAGAAAACAAACCGCCGGCTGAGCATGAAGAGAAGTCCCGCTGCTACGGCGACGATCAGCAAAAGCACCCACCCCAAGGCAGATGCGTAGCCCATGTCGAAATCGACGAAGCCTCGCTGGTATAGATAGAGAGTGTAGAAGAGGGTTGAATCGGCAGGGCCGCCGGTTCCGTTGCTCACGATGTAGGCGGTATTGAACGCTTGGAAGGCGCCCACCGTGTTCATGAGCACGTTGAAGAAAATAATCGGGCTGAGCATGGGGAGCGTGATGGCGAAGTAGCGGCGGAGGGGTGATGCGCCGTCCATGATGGCGGCCTCATGCAATTCCGCGGGAACCTGCCGCAGGCCGGCAAGGTAAATAATCATCGCGGCGCCGAACTGCCACACGTTCAGAATGACGAGTGTGCTAAGTGCAGTTCCGGGCTCACCAATCCAGGACTGACGGGTGTTGATCCCCACTAGGCCTAAAACGCTATTGAGCAGGCCGTTTGCCTCAAATAAGAACCGCCAGAGGATGGCGATGGCCACGCTTCCACCAATGAGCGAAGGGATGTAGAACAGTGCCCGATAGACTGTCAACCCCCGGATTCCGCGGTTCACCATCGTCGCGAGGAAGAGCGCGAAGGCCTGCACAAGCGGCACTGAGAAGACAAGGTAGGTCAGCGTCACGGTCAGTGCGTGCCAGAAACGATCGTCCTGGCTGAACATAACCTCATAGTTCTTGGTCCCAATCCATTCTGGCGCTCCCAGAATGGAGTAATCGGTGAACGACAGGAACAACGACGCGACCATTGGTCCACCGATGATCGCGACGAACCCCAGCAGCCAAGGTGTGAGGAAGAGGTAGCCGGCGAGATTGTTGCGGCCCAGGGAACGGCGCTTGGCGCGGGGCGGTGACGGAACCTTTTGAAGCGCTTGTCTTGAAGCGAGTGCGGTCATGGTGTTCACCGCTTCAGCGTCGTTGCTGCCTTGCTGAAGAACTGGTCTACAGCCTGGTCCACTGATACTTGACCGAAGGCTGCCGCCTGGTACTGGCGGCTAAGTTCGGCCGTCAGCGATTGCAGCCCTTCGGGATAGGTGGTCGTCGTGAGGTCCTTCCTATCGGTGAGATCCCGCAGAATCGTGACATTCTGCTTAACCGTTTCCGGGGTGCCCTTGTCCGCCTGCAGCGCGTGCTGGGCTTGAGTATTGGTCAGAATCCCGTTGTCAGACTGGAATGCGACGCCGGCGTCCGGATTGTTGGCGAAGAAATTGATGAATGCAGCCGCAGTTCCGACATTGTCGCAACTTGCCGGTATGGAGAGGCCGTTCTCACCGACCACGTTGGCCGATTGCTGCGGGTTCTCGGTGGGGAGTGAGATGTAACTTATGGTCGAAGGCTTGTTGCCTCCCTGCAACGTCTTCTGCATGATGGAGATGTTCGGTACATCATGGGTTCCGGCTACGGCCTTACCGGTGGCGACGGGAACGAGTTCGACTGCGCCATTCTGCTCCGGAATGCTCGATGTCGGGATGGTCACACCTGCGTTTGTGAGGTCGATCCAGTAGTGGAACCACTCTTGCATTAGCTCCTTGCTGAAGCCGAGCTTGCCGTCCTTGAACATCGCCTGCCCATGGCCAATGACCCATGAAGTGAAGCTGAACATGGTCGGGCCTTCGATCTCAGAAGCATAGACACCAGCCGGAAGCTTCTTCTGCAAATCCTTGAGCCACGCCGCATACTCCTCCCACGTCATGCCATTTGTGGGAGGCCGAACGCCGGCCGACTTCACCATGTCTGCGTTATAAGAGATGACCCTGACAAATGTCCCCGTCGGAATCATGTATTGTTTGCCGTCGATTTTGCCCGCGTCGAGCACCGCCTGTGGAATACTCGATGTCTTAATTTGACCATTGGCAATCAAATCATCCAGTGGCCTGAGGACATGCTTGTTCGCGTAGGTGGTGTAGAAAGTGCTTTGGGTTCCGATGACGCACGGAAGCTGACCCCCCGCCGCTCGTACTGTCAGCTTTTCGATATAGGAGTAGTAGTCCGCGACCTCAGTGGTGACTGTCGCCGAGGTCTCCTGCTTTTGAAAGAGCCCGATGACCTTGTTGACCTTTTCCGCCCGGGCAGGGCTGCCCCAGAACGAGTAGGTGATGGGACCTCCCACGCTGCCCTGAGTACCCTGGCTGGCTGCGGGTGTGGAGCTGCTGCAGCCGTTGAGGGCAAGACCGATGGTCATTGCCGTAGCAGCAAGAAACAACGGCTTACGACGACCTTGACTGTTCTGATGAGAGTTCTTGTTCATTTGGAGCCTCCTCGACTTTGAGTGTTCGTGCAGTTAGATGGTTGATCTATTTCGGAAGCCGGTGTCAGCGACACGACCGGCGACCAAGTAACTTGATTCTTGTTTGGTTGGGAAAGACTGCGCCCCAAGTGTGGTCACCGTGCGGGCAGCAGCTGTTGTTGCCAGGTGCGTGGCTGCCAGCAAATCATTTCCCGTTGCCAGACCCGCCGCGAGCGTGCCGACAAAGGCGTCACCGGCACCCGTGGTGTCGACGACCCGTCGCACCGGCGCAGCCGGCACAACGCGCACATCTTCGTTCTCTGCCACGACACTGCCCCGTCCGCCAAGCGTGATAATGCAGGAGCTGTTGTAGGTGCGGGCGATGAGCTGAGCCGCTGCCGCAGGGTCACCAAGCGGATACTCCTTGGCCGTCAAGTCTGCGGCTTCGCCTTCGTTGACAATAATCACCGTCGCGGAACTCAGCGCCTCCTGGCTCAATTGACGGAACGGTGCCAGGTTGAGGACGACAGTCGCCCCCATCTCGTGCCCGGCCCTAAGCGCTGCTTCCACCGCCGCAGTGCCGATTTCGCATTGAACAACGACGACGTCCCCCGCCTTCAAATGCTGCAGGCGCGTGGAGACAAGGCCAGCGGTAAGGTCCGAATTCGCGCCCCGATCGACGACAATGCAGTTCTCACCGCTGGGGTCCACCAAAACGATCGCCCGGCCGCTGGGCTTGGAGCTCTCCGCATATGCACCCAGTATCACGCCCTCACGTTCTAGCGAACGTCGGAGGTCTTCAGATGCTGCGTCCGCCCCAAATATACAAACGAATTCAGTGACAGCACCGCTCCGTGCAGCTGCCACTGCTTGGTTGGCACCCTTGCCGCCCGCACTAAGACGGCTTGAAATCGCCAGGAGCGTCGCGCCGCCCTGTGGCATAGCTGGGACAGATAAGACGATGTCTTGGTTCACCGAACCGACAACAACTACATGGCGTGGAGGCATCTTTTACTCCATAACAGGGGTCAACTCGTGTTGATCTGGTCCGATTCAACACGAGTTGATACGTGAAGGCAAGACATTCCAGGGAAATGATAGAGGGATATTAGAACAAAGCGTTGATGTGGCCACAGGATTCGCGCGGTACCAGCCGATATTCCGTGTTCGTGACACGTCGGACGCCTGGGGGTCCTTCAGCCAGGACGGTGTCGACGGCATCCCGGGCGATAGCGCTAATTGGCTGGACTAACGATGACAGCGACGGAACGGTGAATTCGGCAAGCTCGGTTCCTTCGCAGGTGATGAGTGCGACATCTTCCGGTACCTTGAGCCTGAGGTCATGGATGGAGCGTAAAGCTCCACATGCCTGGGCGTCGGATTCCACCAGAAGCGCAGTTGGCCTGTTTGGCAGCTGAAGCAACTGCTGCGTTGCTAAATACCCGCCAGCCCTTGTGAGCGGCATTGAAATGACCCAATCGTCATGGCGGCCAACGCCTGCACTCTCCAAAGCGCCGGCCCATCCGCCGATTCGCCGCTTGGAAGCCCTGAACAGGCCGCCGATGAATCCAATCTTCGTGTGGCCGTGCTGAATAAGGTGCTCCGTGGCAGCGCGAGTGCTGCCGATTGCGAACTCCGGGCGATCGATGACTACGACAGGGGATCCCAGCCCGGTGAGGACGGAGAAATCCTGGTCTGGATCGACGCTCATGAGAATGATGCCGTCAACGCGCCGCTCGGCGAGGCTTTCAAGCTGCGACTGTTCGCGGGATAGGTCGAATTCGCTAGTGGAAATCAGCAGCTGATGGTCGGCGTCAAATGCACGGGCGTTCAATTCCTTGGTGATCTCGGCAAAGTAGGGTAAAGCGATATCCGGCAGCACCAGCCCGATCGAAGCGGATTTGCCGGTCTTCATTTGTCTGGCAACACCGTCCCGCCGATAGCCAAGCTCCCGGATGGCAGCTTCGATTCGGGCACGAGCCTCCCCCGAAACGGGCCTGGGTCCACCGTTGAGAACGTACGACACCAACCCCGGCGAAACGCCGGCCTTCCGGGCTACGTCGTTTCGGGTAATCGCCATCATCTGACAATACGCCTTCCTTTCACTTAGCTGGCTAACCCACCCCGTTGGCGCCTCACGCCCCCTACCGCGGTGACCCGGAAATTTTGGATCTGCCTGCAATCAGCGGTTGAGCTATTCATTGAGCCAAGTCGGGGCTTAGGAGAGTGAGGCCGGTGGGGCTGACTCGGTCGGGAGCCGATTTCGCGTCGTGCCAGTAAGGGTAGATCAAAGGTGGTGGCCTGACCTTGTCAAGGCGGGCTCGTTCTTCATCGTTGAGGACCAGATTCGCAGCGGCAAGGTTGTCCACCAGCTGCTGCTCGGTACGGGCTCCGATCACCAAGGACGCTACTCCGGGACGGCCAAGGAGCCAAGCAAGATCAACCTGCGCGGCCGAAACCCTCGGTGCTTCACCGATCTCAACGAGCAGCTCGATGATGTCATACAGCGCCTCTCCCGAACCGGTGGTTCACTCCAGCTCGCTAGATCCTGTGCCCTCAGGAGCAGGGTGCCCGCGCCGATACTTTCCGGACAGGAGCCCAGCAGCCAGCGGGCTCCACACCAAAACCCCCACGCCCTGATCAACGGCGATCGGAATCGCAGCCGCCGGTTCGATCATCCGCGCCTGGCGCCGGGAGCGCGGCCTGTCGCAACTGTCCCTAAGGCTCAAGATCACCAACGCCGACGACGCCGTCGACCTAGCCTACGACAATACGGCGACCACTCTATCCCCCTCGCCGCCGGCAGGGACAACTACTTCATCGTCGTCGACGACCTACTCGACGCAGCCACCACCCTCGAACCCGAACCCGACGAAAAGGCGAGTGCCTTCAAGAACACCGGCCTCAGACTTGCGTCCTTTCGCTCCCGCGGACGGGCTCAAGCCATGACTGAGGGGTGGTCCCGCATTTCTGCGCACACCACCCCTCGGCCGTCGTGCCGGACGGGCAACCGTTCCCGAACCTTGTAAGAAGGTCCGTCATCGGGGGCGAGCCCTTTGACGTCGGCTACCTTGCCGGGTGGTCTTGTGGGTATAAGCCGGACCCCTGAAGGATGACCAGGACCTTTCCTGGGTGGATCGGCCTCCGATCGCCCGCTATCGTGAGGCAATCACTGACTGGCGCTGAGTTCCCAGCCCGTCGATCTCAGGCTGCATGACGTCCGATGGTTGGAGCCACACCTGTGGCCTGTATCCCATGCCGACTCCGGACGGGGTACCTGTGTTGATGAGGTCACCGGGTTCCAGAACCATGAATTGGCTGAGGTGGTGAACGATGGTGTACGGGTCGAACACCATCGTCGAGGTGGATCCCGTCTGCCTGCGCGTGCCGTTCACGTCGAGCCGCATTCCGAGTTGCCGGATGTCGGTCGGGGACGGCGTCTGCCGTGACGAGCCAGGGGCCGGCGGGGTTGAAGGTTTTTCCTGCACCGAAAGTTCCGGTGTTTGCGGGATGGCGCGGCGGGCGCCGTACTGCGTGTCTCAGTCACGTTCACTCCTTTATGTTGTGGCCCACATTCGGGGCGTTACGTATCTGGATACACCCTTCAGCGCGGAGGCGGGAGATCCCTTCCCGCATGATGGGACGGCAACGTTCTCTCGTCCCGCTGGGCCGATCGCTTCTGTGTACTGCCGTATATGCGCACCTGCGGGTAGTCGCCGTGATCCTACGGGCGGTTGCCCTTCACGAGGCGCTGCGCTGGCGTGGTCGTTTGGCGCTGCCTATCGCGCTGCTGAGGGCCATGGCGGTTGCGAGCATTGCGGGGGCGTAGCGTTTTGCGATAGCGAGTTCGGTGGCTCCCGCCACCGAGATCGCGCCCGCGACGGGGCCGCCCTGGCCATTGAAAACCGGAGCACTCACGCAGAAGAGACCGAGGCGGGATTCCTCGACGTCGTACGCCACGCGTTCCTGGCGGACCTGGGAAACCTCCTTGCGTAGAGCGGCAGGGTCCGTAATGGTCTTCTCCGTCTGGTGCAGCAGCGGTCCGCTAAGGACGGAGTCCAGGAAGTCACGGTCGCTGAAGGCCAGAATCGCTTTTCCCAGCGCGGTCGCATGCATCCGTGCACGGCCGCCAACACGCGAATGCGGAACCTTGAGTGTCCGGCGCGGGATCGTCGGAGAGTGCTCCGCGCTGATGTTCGATGCCTTCATGAGCTGGGATCCGGCCTATGCCCGGCGCTGGTGCGCACGAGTGGAGCACCTGCATCCCGATTGGCTCGAGGAACCGTTCCCCGCCAGTGCCATCGAATCCTTCGCCCAGCTCCGCGCGCCAACCTTAATTCCGCTCGCAACCGGCGAACATCTCTACAACCGTCACGACATCCTTCCGTTCCTTCAACGCGGACTGCTCAGCGTCCTGCAGGTAGATCCGGAATGGTGCGGCGGTACCACAGACCTCGTTCGGATGTGCGCCCTGGCAGAAACATTCGGGGTCCACGTGATCCCGCACGGCCATGGCATCCACGCGGCGCTCCGCGTTGTAGCCAGCCGGTCTCCTGAAGTCTGCCCGCGCGTCGAATACCTCTTCCATTACATGCCCGAACGGCATTACTTCGAAGTCGACACACCCGCTCCATACCGGGGGGACATTTGCTCTGCCGACACGTCCAGGTTTCGGAATCGAATTTGCCGAGGACCGCATCAAAGAGTCCCGCTTCCTCTTTGCGAGAGCGTAACCGCCGTCAGCTGAGGCGCGAACTAGCAACAAATGACCTTTCCTGATTTTAGGGGCGTCTGCCGCCAGTTCGCGCCCGACCCCGCAGCGCCCCAGCAAGGAAGCCAAGGAGGCATCGACTCCCGTGAGAGCCGGGTTCCGGTCGAGATGGCCGTGGACCATCCCGGCTGCGAGCATTTCGCCCAGGGTTTTCAGGTTCGCACGCATTCCGGTAGGAGGACCGTTTCCGGCCGATCAGCTGCAAACGGTTGACGCCTATTGAGAGATCATATATTTTATACTAAACGTCTGAGACCATTTCGGATACGCGTTCCCCAACAGAGGAAGACAACCAGAATGCATGCACCTGTGCGCGACCAGCTTGGCGATTTCGTCGCGAAAGCGGATTACGAGTCCCTCCCAGAGGGTGTCTTACATGAGTCGAAACGTCTCGTGCTTGACTCGATAGGATGTGCCTTGGCTGCCGGAGACCATACCAAGGGCCGGATTGGTGTGGAGTTTGCCGACATCCTCGGCGGCGGGGACAGTTCCGCCACTGTGATCGGGTCGACGAAGCGATCGTCAGTATTTGGCGCTGCTTTTGCCAACGGCGAGCTGATCAACGCCTTGGACTTCGACGCAATACTCCCTCCTGGCCACGTTTCGCCCTATGTTCTTCCCGGCCTTCTGGCAATCGCGGAAGTTGACCGCGCTTCGGGCCGGGACGTGTTGCTCGCGGTCGCGATCGCCCACGAGCTGTCCAACCGTTTTGGCAAAGCAATGGACTCCATCCGGCACACGGAAGGGGATTCGGTTGCCATGCCTCCGATCCTCGGGTACACAAGCACAGTCTTCGGCGCGACAGCGGGCATTGTCCGTTTGCGACGGGCGAACGCCGATGTGACCGCGCAAGCTCTGTCCATTGCGGCCAGCACGACGCCGGTAAACTCACATCGATCGTGGCTCGAACACACGCCTGTTTCGACGATCAAGTACACGATGGCAGGGCCCATTAGCCAGGTTGCTCTGACTGCTGCTTTCATGGCGTTCTTAGGCCATCGTGGTGATCCCGGCGTCTTCGACGACCCTGAATTTGGTTACCCGCGCTTTATTGGAAGTTCGCGGTGGGAGCCGGAGAACTTGACTTCTGGTCTGGGCGTCAACTGGAACTTCCATCGTGAAAATTCGTTCAAGCACTACCCGCATTGTCGCGCGCTGCACGGTTTGCTTGACCTAGAGGCGGAAATACTCAAGTCGAACAAAATCAAGCCAACCGAGATCCAAGCCATACGCGCTTGGGGCGAGGGCCACGTTGAGCGGGCATCCTGGCTCACCAATGAGATCAGCCATCCGGTGGACGGCCAGTTCAGCATCGCACACGGCCTGGCAGTCGGCGCTCAGGGGATCCAACCAAGCAAGGCTTGGCAGTCTGAGGAAGTCGTTTACGACGACGATGTGCTGGGCCTCATGGATAAGGTCACATATACACGGCATCCCGAGTGGATTTCCCTAATGTCGACAGATCCGCACGCTCGTCCCTCCCGCCTCGAGATCGATGCGCACGGTCGCACCTATTCAGCTGAATTGATGTACCCAAAGGGCACACCCACACAGGTCGGCGGCATGGGCACCAGCGACGCAGAACTGATCGCTAAATTCCGCCTGAACGCCCAAGGGATTCTTCCGCCGGAAACCGCAGACAAGATCGTGGACTGCATCATGAACCTCGAGAGCATCGATGACGCCTCCAAGGTGCTCAGGCTGCTGGGTTCCCCACTCCCGTCCGCCTGACCAACCGATCTTTCCGGCAACCCCTCCCGATCAGGCTGATGAGGCCAGCAGATCGAAGGAACTTCTAAGAATGACATAAAGCGAGAACCAGGAACTGATTCGCCCCGCCCGCCGACGCCTCAACTTCGGCATAGACAAAGGAGTTTGGAACCATGACCTTCATTACGGCTGACTTGTATGACACCAGAGCTAATGAGCTGGCCTCGCTGTCGCTACAAATGCGAAATTTCGGTGGTATGGAGCAGTTCAGCGGGGCGATCCGCACCGTTCAATGCTTCGAGGACAACGCGCTAGTCAAAGAGGTCCTGTCTCAGAAGGGCGACGGGTCTGTTTTGGTCGTCGACGGAGGCGGTTCTTTAAGAACCGCTCTGGTAGGAGACGTGATGGCGGGCATGGCAGCTGAGAACGGCTGGGCCGGCTTGGTGATCCACGGGGTGGTCCGTGACAGCACGGCCTTGGCCGGGCTTCCCCTAGGGATAAAGGCAATGGGTACGAACCCCTGCAAGAGCACGAAAGCGGGAACCGGCCGCCATGGCTGCGTACTCCGGTTCGGAGGCGTCACCTTCGTGCCAGGCGCCTTCTTATATGCGGACGCGGACGGGGTCGTCGTGGAAAACCCGTCAGTACATCACTCGTTGGGGACTGTTCAAAGTCAGGAGGCTCAGGAGAGCAGGAACGAAGGTGAAGAACGGTTCATTGAAGGACTTACCGTCCGAAGCCAGGTCATGGGTGACTCTTTTGTTGCCACTGCTTTCAGCGCTAATGCCGGAACAGACGGAGAACTGTTGCAGAGACAAGTTACTGAGAATGTGTGGGGCGCCTTGTGGGCGCGTCCGGGGCTCGACCATCGAAGCCGCAGCCTTCTGACTCTTGCAGCCTTGACGGTATTGCGCGCCCACGATGAATTGCGCGGCCACGTCCGCGGGGCACTGAGGAACGGTCTAACCCGCACGGAGATTGTCGAGGCCGTTGCCCATGTTGGTGGGTACGCCGGAGCGCCTGCCGCTTTGTCTGCCATGGGTGTTGTGAAGGACGTGCTCAATCAGGAACTGGGGCCGCTCCAGTCCCCGGAGGATTATGCGCAGGACTTCTGAGGCGCTGGCTGCAGGCCGGCGTCCTATCCCCGCCCTGCATCCTGCATCCGATTCCCGATACCAAGAAGCCTCATGGCGCTTAGATTCCAGATAGCAAAACAGATGCTAAGACCTGAAACGACTGCGAGGATTGGGGTGGCTGGTCTGGGACTGGCCGGCAGAGTAGGTACTGGCCGTTCCGCCCCGTGGTTGTGACTAAAAAAATTGGCGCCGTCGGATGCCATTTTGCTGATTTGTCCGTCCGCGGTGGGTGGGCAGTGCCCACAGCCCATCTCGGTAACTTGATCAGAAGGGTACCCGTTCTGTTTTGACGGGGCGTGGCTCGTCACAGTGTCGTTCCGAAATGATCTCTACCCGGACTGGGACCGCCCGTGCGTGGCCTGACCATATCCGCGAAATGAGGAAGCGGCCAGAACCGCTATGTCTATCGTTGTGCGCTCCGACCCACTTGTCGTCGGCTCCGACACCCACGCCAAAACCATGTCTACGCCATTATCGGCACCGGAACCGGCGAACTGCTTCAGACCCGGGACTTTCGCACCGGCGCCGACCTGGGACCCTGTGGGTGATCGAGGGCGCTGCTTCCTGTGGCGCCCTGCTCGCAGGCGCTGCCAGCTACCCGGTCGCGGAAGCCGCGCGCAAGGGTTCCCGTGCCCGCCCCGGTTGGCAAATCCGATCCCGCCTTCCGGCCTCTTCGAGCTCCACTTTCAACTCGGTTCCACCGATTAGTTTCGTCTGCTCGGCGACATCGGGTCTGTGGACTGGACGACCGCCGTGACTGCTCACAGCACTTCACTGCCGGGCGGCGAGACCAGCGCCGGCGACGAGGATCCTTAACTGTGAGAACTGTGCTCGCCCCCACTGGGCCACAACGACCATCACCTTGGCATCTCGGAGGCGTTGCAGTTGAACGTAGGCCAACCTGCGCCGAAGCCGTTACACGATGGGCTGGCGGAACCAGATACCGGCCTCCATCTTTTCTAGGTCGCACACGGGGCTGGCTGATGCGCAGGGAGCGGAACGGCGGCCATTCCGGCCACCGACAGCCCGAACGTGGCGAGGTTGACGGTGATGGCACCGAAGGCGGACCACCAGTCGGCTTGCGGGATTACTTCGCCTCGTGGCTGGAAAGGGCGCGAGCTGTATCCAGCACGCGCTGGGCGAGTTCATCCGCCCGTTCCTTCATTCGGGCGGCGGGACCCGCTAGTCCGATTGCCAAAGTAACGTCGGACCCGCCGGTGATGATCGGACTGGCGACGCCGTAGAGTCCAGGGATTGACTCCTCACGATTGAAGGCCACTCCAGTTGAGCGGATCTCCTCCAACTCATTCAGAATGCTCGCCAATTCGCGCTGGTCGGTGTGCGTGCGGCGCAGGTAGATTTCCCGTCTGCGCGGGTCCATGAATGCGAGATAGACCTTTCCGTAACTGGTTGGCCACAGGGGACGGCGGTTGTTCAACACTGGCGATGCCCTGATCATCTGGTCGGTCTCCACGACGTCGATGTTGATGACCGACTCTCCAACCAGGGAGGTGAGTATCGCACTTTCGCCTGCGTCGATACACAACTGCTCGAGCGCCCGGTGGAAGCTCACCGGAATTGGCGGTCTGCCGGAGGCCAGCATCGCTACCGCCGGTCCTTGGCGGTAGCGGCCCTTGTATTCACGCAAATATCCGGTCGTGACCAATCCCTTAGCAAGCCCATGTATCGATGACTTCGGGGCATGAACCATGTCAGAGAGCTCACCGAGCCGGATTCCTTCGGGCTCGTTGGCGACGACCGCCTCAAGGATGGCCATCACCCGGCTGACCGTCCGATGCTCGGGCGTGCGAACCGCGCCGCCATCATCGCTAACTGTCAACAACGGGACACCTGCCTTCGGCCATGCCCACGCTGCGCTGAGGACGGCGGCATCGCAATCCGCCACACCAATCCGTACGTCATACCTTCCCTCCCCGAGCTGTGCCTTCAGCGCTCACGGACTGAACTGCGAACGCTTCGTCATTTCGAACGACCATACACACTACGTTACCCAAACAGGCGGTGCTGAGCGGATTCGACGCGATAGTTTGTGCCTTCGCCGCGGCCGTCTGCCGGATTGCACCCAGCCTTCGATACGTGCAGAGCCGTGCCGCTCCTATCCGCATCGCCAGGCGAAAAGGGACCGAGCCGATCAGTTCGAATAGCCGTGACGTGCGAAGGTAGTAGTCGTGTCGTTGACAACAACTTCCTTGCGAACTATCGTATTCATGTACATAATGGCGAACGTAGCTAGTTTCAAACTGAAATCCCGTAGACCTTCACATGCAAGAGCCTTGGTTGTCTGAAACTTGGGCCCTCTGTTGGAGACACCGTTCTGGCTCTCTGACCCCAAGATGCTTGAATCCCACCGGCTGGGTTCCCCGAAAAACGGGCCGATGCCGTTTCACTTGTCCCATCATCTGTAGGGTGCACGCTAGGCCTACGGTTACGCGCGAGCCTCACGTAGAGGTTTTTCAAACCGGAGGGATCTGTGTCAGAAGTTAGTGGCAGTGGCATTGTCGAAGTGGCCTACCAAATCTGGCGTATTTCCGTGCCACTACCTTATAAGAGGCCTGCGACCATTAACGTGTACGCAATTCAGGATGACGGCGGCGCGCTCCACCTGATCGACGCCGGCTATGACACCGAAGAGGCATGGCAGGGTCTGTTGGACGGATTGTGTCAGATCGGCCATAAACCAGATGACGTCCGGTCTGTCACTATCACCCACCTTCATCGGGATCACCGGGGGCTGGCTGAGAGACTCCGGCAGGTTAGCGGCGCGGCCGTCGCGATGCATCAGCAGGACGCCGCCGCGCAGCTTGTTAGCCGCGCCGTACGCGAGGACGAACTTGACGCATGGGGCGTACCGGCCGCCGCGCGCGGTCCCCTGCGTGGAGCCACCCCCGTCGAGCAACCGCCCACCACCGTTGATCGGATCCTCGTTGATGGCGATGCAGTTGATATTCCGGGTCGGGCGGCAAGAGTTATACACACACCGGGCCACACAGCTGGGTCGATGTGCATAGCTCTGTCGAGCGAGCGAATCGTACTCCTAGGTGATCATGTTCTTCCCAAACAGTTTCCCGGAATCGGACTCAGCGGGTCGGGCAGTGACGATTGCAACCACTTGAACGAATACAGCCGTTCTTTGGGGCGACTGTCCGCTATGGATGGGTGGGTGGCCCTTCCAGGTCATGGTGACGTGATCATGAACCTTCCGGCGCGAATTCAGGAGATCCTCAGTCATCACGCGAACCGGAATTCCGAAGTGCTGGGCGTTCAAACGGGCCGTCCTCACGCTACCGTCTGGGAGACCGCCCAATCGGTGAAGTGGAGCGCGGGATGGGACGGGTTGTCGCCGTGGCATCGCGTCTCCGCGTTGCGCCAGACTGCGATGCATCTTTCAGCCGAGCCAGTGACGCCCTAAGCTCACTCGGCGTTGCCTTCCTCTGGCGCCATCGGGCTAAGGTAGCGCTCCGGGTAGAACCCCTACGATGAAGCTCTGCCTGCTAGTGAATACGCCTCGTAAAATCCGGCCAAGGACCGAACGGCAGCCATAGAGGCTCCGACAGCGAGTAGGACCACTGGCCCGGCACGTCATCTGTTCGCTCGGCGACACGACCGTCAGTGCACCGGAGGTCCGGGCACTCAAGACCACTCCCCTGTCGTAGCGCGGTGTCTATTCTCAAGACACGAAGGAACGCCGGGGAAGGCCTTATATCCCCCAGGTAAAATCAGATTGCACTTGACGCAAGCCCGCATGCGATGCCCGGTAGAACTGGCCCGTTATGAGCTGAGGCAGACTGGACGGCGGCCGGTGGGAGCACGCACCGACGACGGCGGAGGCCTAATACCGACTTGGCGACGACGAACAGCCCACCTTCCGGAAGCGCAAGGCCACAGTGCCGCTTGCACATTCCACATCCGTGATACGAACTTCCAAACTGATGTGTATGGGGCAGGGTGGTCGGCGCCGAGAATGTCGGCAGCCGCGACGGGCTATTGTCGCTGCCGCTGACGGAACTTGCGATTTGGCTGTAAAAGATGGTCGCTCCCCGCTGCTGCCGCGGACGGAGGCGCTGGTGCAGCTGCACTTGCCTTACGACAGTTCCTTGGGGATAAGGTTGAGGCTGCGCTCCCCTCGCTTCCCACGCTGGTGCCAATGCCAGCGCCAGTGCAAGCAGGTTAGACCTAGATATCGCCCGACGCGATCTCACAAGAACCCGTGTAGTGACGGGTCAGCTCGCCTTGCCTGCCACCGTCTCAGGATCACAGGTGGATCTCCGCAGTTCGGGTATCCTGGGTGGTACCTCTTGCGGTCTCAACGTACTAGGGCATTAGCTCGCCCGTCGACTGCCTGGCGGGAACGACTTATCAGGGTGCGAATTAGCAGTGCGACGAACAGGGCAGCGCAAAGGAGCGCCCCGATCGCCAACGTCGTACTTATTCCGGTCTCCGTTGCATGAAGATCGGGTGCAGTGTTCGCAGCGAGCACGGATCCGGCTGCGGCGGCGCCGACGGAACTGCCCATCGTGCGCAGGACCTGATTGAAGCTCACGGAGCTCCCCAGCTCTTCCGCCGCAACGCTACGTTCGATCAGCGCGGGCATTGCGGCGTAGCTCGCGCCCATCCCCCACCCAAATACCAGCATCCCGATCAGGATCACCCAGAGTTCAGTGTGGGCGAACCAGAGCAGCATCCCGGATGCCATCACAAGGCCAGCACCAACTGGCAGCAGCGTCCTAAGGTTAATCCGCTGCCCCAGACGGCGCACGGTGCGGTTCGCGCTGAAGCTTCCCACCGAGACAGGCAACATCACGAACCCGGCCCAGAACACTGGAAGTGCCATGCCGTACCCGGTAGAGGCGGGTGCCTGGGCGATGAGGCTGGAAATAGAAAGACCTATGTACAGGGCGGCGCCCAGGCCAACAGCCGTGCCGTTGGCCAGCAGCACTTCCACATTCCGGAGCACTCGAAGGTTGACCAGCGGATGCCGCATCCCCAGGCCAGCTACCACCCAAACCGCCAAGACCACGGCTGCGAAGATGAAGACGCTTATCGACCATGGCGAGGTCCAGCCCCAATTCGGTCCTTCACTAACGCCGAGGAGTAGTGCGCCGAGTCCGAGACCAAGCAGAACAGCGCCCGTGTAATCGAACGGCAGGCGTGCTGCGTGGTCGTCAGGCCCCGCCGGCATGATCCGGACGACCACAGTGACTGCAATAACCACGAAAAGCGCGGCGAACCAGAACGCGAACCGAAAGTCGAAGAGCCCCGCGATGATTCCCGTCAAAGGGTAGCCAATCCCTAAGCCGGTGGCCACCGTCACAGACAGGCTTGAGATGGAGACCTGCACCTTTTTCGCAGGGAGGTAGCGTCGGGCGAAGGCGATTGTTACCGGAACGATCCCGTAAGTCAGTCCCTGAAGCGCCCGTCCCACCAAAAACAAGGTGAAGTTTGGGGCCAGAGCGGCAAGTACGGACCCGGCAAGAATGATTGACAGTGCCCACAGGAGGAGTTTCCTCTTGTACGGTCCGTCACTGAGCCGTCCCATGACGGGCGTAACGACGGCGCCGACCAAGAGATTAATGGTGAGCATCCACTGTGCTGCACTGACCGACACATGCATCTCGGTGGCAATAGACGGTACCAACAGCAAGCCCAGAGAGCTCACGACCGCCCCGCACAGGGCTGCATAGACCAGTGCCGGCATCAAGCGGCGGTGCTCCACATGACCGGACATGATATCGTCAGATCCGTTCGACTATCATGGCATTGGCCATGCCTCCAGCCTCGCACATTGTCTGCAGCCCGTAACGGCCCCCTCCCGCTTCCAGGCTTGAGAGGAGGGAGGCTAGGAGCCGGATCCCGGAGGCGCCGAGCGGATGGCCAAGCGCGATCGCTCCGCCTAGACCGTTGAGGCAGGCAGCGTCGACGGAGAACTCGGTAAGCCAAGCGAGTGGCACAGGAGCGAATGCCTCATTGACCTCGACTTGATCGATTCCATCGATGGACATCTTTGCGCGGGCTAGGACCTTATGAGTTGCGGGGATGACGCCGGTCAGCATGAGAACCGGGTCGCTTCCTACGACACTTGAAGCGACGAGACGAGCACGCGGCTTAAGGTTCAGCCGCGCGGCACGCTCCTCGCTCATGATCAGCGCTGCGCCGGCTCCGTCAGTGATTTGGGATGAGTTGCCAGCCGTGACCTTCCAGTCGAGCGACGGGAAAGCTGCTCGCATCTCATCCGAGGCAAATGCGGGCAGCAACTGAGTCAGCGCGTCAACGGTTGTCCCAGGCCGGACAGTCTCGTCTGCATCCACAACGACACCGTCCGGCCGCGTAATCGGCACGATCTGCGAGTCGAAGCGACCGGCCAACCTGGCACGGTTGGCCCGGGCGTGCGACTCAGCGCTTAGTTCATCCAGAGCTGTCCGCGAAAGACCATACTTGTCGGCAATCAGTTCGGCGGCCACGCCCTGGCGCACCAAACCGGGAAACCGCGCGTGCACCCCAGGTCCCTCTGGGTCTCGCCCAAGCCGGTGACTACCGATTGGAACGTGACTCATTGATTCGAGGCCGGCGGCAATGACCATGTCGTAAGCGCCGGCCATCACCCCCTGGACAGCGAAGTCCACTGCCTGTTGCGCTGATCCACAGCGGCGCTCGACCGTGGTGGACGGGACCGCGGTCGGGAATCCCGCGGACAGCAAAGCCTGCCTTCCGGGGGTTGCTGCCTGCTCCCCAACCTGACCTACACAGCCGACGATGACATCGTCGATGTCCCCCGGATCGACACCGGTTCGCACGACCAACTCTCGGAGAATCTGGGCTAGCAGCTCTACCGGGTGCACCGAGGCGAGAGATCCTCCTGGCTTCCCACGGCCCATAGGCGATCGGACGATATCAACCAATACGGCGTTGGGCATATTTTGCTCCTATCGAGTCGGACTCCGGTCGTTTTACGAGACGCTGGAACGGTCGGATGTCGACAATTTACGACTATTATATATGATATACATTTGCTTCGAGTGTACTATCACGAGATGCTCGGCGGGGAAGCGGAACCCACCGCTTCAACGCAATCGGCAACGACACCGGCGTCCGCGCCTCGGCTCCCTAGAACAACGGTCCAGATTCAAGGCCGCCAGAAAGAAAAGGATGGGGAGGCCCCTGCCTCGCACTTACGAAAACAGGTCCTAGAAGCTGCTGGCACGGCCTATTGCCGCAGCTTGAGGCCGTTCTCGACGGAGCGCCTTCTGATGTTAAACGTGTGAAGGACCGAAGCTATCAGTTCTCGTCAGATCCCCGTTCCGGCGCAGCTGTGAGGGGTGCCCGGGGACGGCCTACCGCTACCCACGGCAAACCTGTCACTTCATATGAACCGAGCGCGTTGCTCGTTACCTGCTGGAACAGGCCAGTCGAGCGGAGGAAGTCGTCGCTGGCCAAATCCCGTGAGGTTTGGACAGCGGCGGCTGCCAGTCCAGAATCTCGCAACTTGTCGGCTAGAAGGTTGGAGTCCAAGTGTCTGAGCGAGCCTAGGCCCCTGGGTAGAAGCATTGCGCCTCGTAGTGCAGGCTGACTGAACGGGACGCCGGTGAGGCCTTCAAATTGTCCCACATCTCCACTGCTATGGAGGGTCACTGCAACCATCCCACCGTCCGTTTCGCATCGAAGGAAGAACTCGCCACCGATCCCAGAAGTTTGGTAGTAGTTTCCTGGGTCCGTGTCCGTGAGATCGATGAGCTGGGCCGCCATGATCTCAGCCATCGACAGATCCACCGCCACGTTCCCATCCCGTCTGCCAGCCAATGACCAGGCAAGGACCCATGTCGCAATGACAGCTCCGGTCAGGGGATCGGCCCAGGGAGTCCCAACGTCCCCCATGTTGCCGTCGGGATCGCGAGTCGCCGCGACCAGTCCCGCGAAGGCATGGATGTTATGACCATAGGCCCGGTAGTTAGACCATTCACCCGTGGCACCGAAACCGCTGGAGCCGACCGAGAGCTTGGGGCCGGCAGCCGCCAGAACCGTGGCACCGTCGACGCCGACCGCCTTCGCGCGCCGGGGACTCAAGTTGTGGACGATGACGTCGTAGGGCTCAATGTCGAGGGAGGAACCGGTCCCATCCACGTGCACATCCAGCGAATTTTTGCAGTAATTGACCTGGTTGAAATAGGCACCACGATCAAGGCCCTGTTCGCCCGCAACGAACGGACCGCGCCGTCGGTAAACATCGAGCCGGCCAGGATCTTCCAACTTTGTCACCTGCGCCCCCATTGCACCGAGCCAAGCGGTGGCCAACGGCACGGCGAGAACGTGACCCGCGTCCAAGACACGTAGAGCCCGCAAGGGGGTAAACCCTTCTTTAATTTCGCCTCGACCCTCATTTCGAGTTTGGGCCACCACGGCTGGAAGAATCGGCATGTCACGCAGTGGGCTGATTATCCTACCGGCGTCTTGTGCCCGCTTAATGAATGTGCCCACCGGGTTGACCGCACTGCAGGGGACACCGGCGTCTTGAAGGGTGCGTTCGCACTCCGTGTTCGATCGTTCGGCTGCCCAAGAAGCCATGGCAGCATTGACCTCCGCCGGCCTGCGCCGAGCGTCTTCGATTGTAGAGATGTCGCTCAGGGCGGGCACGAGGCAGGAACGCAGGGCCTCCCACTGATGTTGTTCCAGTACTACCACGTAGATTTGACCGTCGCGGCATTCGAAAAAGCCTGTGGGCGCTCCATATCGTGAGCTACCGCCCTCATCGGCACAGCGGCCGAGAGCGTGTCCCATCTCAAGGCATAAACCGCTCGCGATGACAGCAGCTTGGGCCGACACGTCCAGGTGCGTCGGGGAGTTGGTCTCCCGAAAGTTATTGAGCCCGTGCAGCGCAGCCATGGCCATCGTTATACCGACCAGTTTGAGTCCAATGTCCCCCGCGGGAACGACTGGGATCCTTTCGGCACCAACTCGAGAGTGGCCCAGGACGCCCCCCGCGGCCAGCGCAACGAGCTCCGAGCCGACCGCGTCCGCACGGCTCGTTTGGAGTCCGTAAGCACTTGCGGTCACCCATACTGATGAGTTTGCCCGATTCACGAACTGCAGATAATCCTGCGCCAGGGATACGGCTGGATCCGCCATCACCGAAACATTCTCGATCCGGTCAACGAGGACGATGTCGTATTCCGCGGTGCTGAACGACTTTTCGTCCAGGTGTGCAGTGAAACTATCGACTAACGCACCAAAGTCTCGGAGTGCACCTGAGGCGATCCTCAAGGGAGTAGACGATCCGATGCACGCGACGCGGACCCCGGCCAGCCACGAGCCACTAGCACCCCCTGCCTTCGTCGCTAGCCTAGGATTTGGGTCGACGATTGTCGTTGGCATAGTTCATCCTCCGTTGTTGTAATTCATTTCGTCTCCGGCTGGCGGGACGTCGGGCCGCCACTGCATCGTGTGTTGGTGTGACTCCGAAACAGTCATTGGACGGTCCCTGAAGTGGCAATGGACAGGCTGCGAAGACTGGGTACGAACCCCTCCCAGAGGCAGATTGCGTTTGTCGTGGCTTGGCGGCCAAGCCATCCACCAACATCGGCGCTTTGCCCACCTGCGGCCGACTACTCAACAGCACTAGACGCAGCTACCAGGTTTGGACTGTGCGCGGAACGCTCCGCATCTCGGGCACAGCGGTCCGCATGGATCGAGAAGAAGTCCTCGGCGAGGTTGGCTTCGCGAGTCAACTGCCAGAAATCCGCAAGCCGCCAAGGATTCTGGGTCACGATGCGACCCCTAGCGTTCCGGAAGTAGGTCGACATCCCGGGATGACTCCAGATCATCTTCTGGTGCATCCCTTGGATCTTTTCGTTGTACTCGTCGTACACTTCCCGGCGGCACTCAACCTCGCCCAGCGACCGCTCGCCCATTTCACGCAGTACGCTCAGTACATAGTCAATCTGGGACTCCACGATGAAGATGAAGCTTCCGCCGTGCCCGAGCTGGGTGTTCGGCCCGTAGAGCATGAAGAAGTTCGGGAACTGAGGCACGACTGTGCCAAGGTACGCGCGGGCATCGTCGTCATCCCAGGCCTCCCGGATGGAGACACCTTGCCTACCAATGATTTCGACCGGAGAGAGATACCGGACGACGTCGTAGCCGGTGGCCACGATGAGCACGTCCGCTTCGTGCACTTCGCCCCCCGCACTGGAAATGCGGTTGCCCTCCACACTGGCCACACCCTCGTCAACCAAGGTAACGTGCGGTTTGGTCAGCGCCCGGTACCAGCCGTTATCGAGCAGGATTCGCTTGCCGTAGGGCGGGAATGGCGGTGTGACCTTCTCAACCAAATCGTGTCGATCGCCAAGCTGCTCTTTGATGTAGCGGCTGAAGAAGCGACGGTGGCCGTCGTTGATTGCATTGACCGATCGTTCCGGGTGTTCCCAGTTCGGGTCCTTCTGCAGGGACGCATACACCTTGCTGTCGAAGATCCAGCTGAGACGCAACCGGTATAGCCACTCGTAGTTGGGGACTTCGCGAAACAGAAACCGCACGGGTTCGGGCACCGGCTTGTGCAACTTAAGGAAGGGTGCTGCCCACTGCTTCGATCGCTGGAACACCGTCAGTGACTTCACAGTGTCAGCGATAGCGGGTACGAGCTGCATGGCACTTGCGCCGTTGCCGATAACAGCCACGCGCTTGTCCTTGAGGTCGAGTTTGTCGTCCCAATTGGCCGTGTGGACGACGGGCCCGTCGAAGGCTGCTAGGCCCGAGATGGCGGGCCACTTCGGGGTCGTAAACGTGCCAACGGCACTGATAACGACGTTCGTAACCAGGTCCTCTTCCGTGCCGTCGGGCAAGCGAAGGCGCGATTCCCACATGCTCTTTTCCTCGTTGAAACGCGTGGTAATGCACTCGGTCCCGAATCGAATGTCGGCTTCAACCCCTGATTCCCTGGCAACTCTACTGAAGTAGCCTTGGATCTCTTCTTGGAGGGGGAAGTATTTAGACCAGTCGCCGGAGGCGAAGCTATAGGAATACAGGTGCCCCGGTGTGTCGACGCCGCATCCGGGATAGTGGTGAGACTGCCACACTCCTCCGGTCTGATCCTGTTTCTCGATGATGACGTAGGGCACGCCCGCCTGACGGAGCTTGATCGCAGCAGCGACGCCAGACATGCCACCGCCGATGATGAGCACCCGGAAGCCCTCGGGCGCGGGGATGGGTGCTGGCAGCGTTCCAGAATGGCGCTTGAGCTTGTCCACCATTACCTCGGCGTAGTCAGCAGGGATCGGCTCGGCTTCAGTGACGCTCATCATTCGGATGAGCTCCTCCCCCGAAAGTTGTGGCTTGGCGATGGGCGTCCCGTCGCGCCACGCCATGATGGCCTCCTGGGCCGCCGCTCGCACTTCGTCCTGAACTTCTTCCGGGAGACCACCCGAGTCGTTATCGTCCAGACCTTTGCTGCGCTGGGGTGCGTACGGATCCTTGAGCCAACCATCTTCGCCCGTGAACTGGTGCAGCAGAAGAAGCAGTGTAGGGATGTTCGCGGCTGGAAGCGCCTCCGCCAAGCGCCGCTGGAAATGCCCCACACCACTGTCAGTACTATCGCTCATGATTCACTCCATATGTTCGGCATTTCGAATATTTGTACAGTATACCGAAGGCATATTATTGGTCAATCATTTGGGATTGAGGTTTTTCTTCTCGATCAACTAACTGCAGAGGTATGTACGGCCAGATGGGAGGGGGAACAGCCCAAGGGATTCGCGAGTACCACCCGAAAGCCGCCATGGGAAGAATCGGCGGTGGTCGGAGTCCAGAAGGTGGTAAGTCTTCAGCGACGACCAATAGGGATCTAGGGTCCGTCATGGTTTGCAGAGGTGCGTCGATTCGTGGCAGGCAAGCAAACCGCATCTCGGCAGTTGCGAAAGGTTTAGCTTGGCGTCTAAAGCCTCATGGAAGCGCCGCGCCCAAATCGCATTCCGTCGCACCCCGAAGCGTCGCCAGGGGAAACTGGACCCTGACGTAGCGGCGATAACTGCCCGTTTGCAGTGTTTTTGTGCGGCGAATGCCTGAAATGTTTGGCGAGGAGGCCTGACCTTGCTGATTTTTGCTTCCCGCCACCTGGACGTACTAATCCAGGAGTTGCAGCTGATGGGCGCGGTTGCCTTTGTGCACCGGGGGCCTGCGGTTTGGGGCCGGTAGGGTCTGGCGCGTTGTGGTTGATCCAACCTGACGGGCTCCCGCCCTTGGCCGAAGGCGCGGGAGGCGCTCGATGAACACCCAAACGCCATCATTGCCCTCGGACCAGGAGCCTCACAGACCCACCACCGTGCCTAGACCGTGCGACGCACACCGTCAGGCTCCGGGCACACAGTGACGACAGGGATATAACGTGAAGCAATTGCCGGTCATCTTGGTATAGGCAGAGCTCAGCCTGGGTTGGGACGGTGATGTGCGTCCATGAACAGCGGCCGCTTGGGCACAGCTTTCCGCCTTGTTCTGCTCTACCTAGACTGCGGCGATACTGCCGCCATCGACGACGATGTTTGCACCGGTAATAAAAGCAGCATCGTCACTGCATAGGAACTTGACCGCCTTAGCTACATCATCTGGCTCACCAATTCTTCCCATGGGTGGAAGTCGGCTCGGCTGCCAGCCGGAGTCCCCACCCCGGCTGATGCCAGCAGCCACCATTGCCGTATTGGTCCGACCCGGGGTCACGATATTTACGTTGAAACCGAGTGGGGCCACTTCGGCAGCCAACGCCAGGAACGCTGTGTCCAAAGCGGCTTTGCTGGCCGAGTATCCACCGTTCCCGATTCTGGGCCGCGATGCTGCAATAGAAGAGATGCCAATTATGTGATTGCGGGTCACATCGCCGGCAACCGGAGCTGACTGCGCTATGAACTCTTGGGCCATGACGACTGGTCCTCGAGTATGTACCGCGAACATCTCATCCCATGCCTCAATCGCGAGCGTTTGCAGCCTACCCGGTCGCAAGATGCCCGCCGAGCAAACCATGACGTGAGCGTACGGCAGGCAGGCCATAGATTGTTTGACGGCGTCACGGGCACCGTCGACGGTGCCCAGATCCGCAGGAATGGCGTAAACAGCAGTAGAGCCATTGAGACTTTCAACGGCGTTCGTTAAAGCTTGTGAATCGATGTCAATGAGTGCGAGGTCGTAGCCGTCGGCCGCAAAATGCTTCGCGATTTCCAATCCGATACCGGAGGCGGCCCCGCTGATAATAGCCCCACGCTTGCTGAAGTCCTTCACTGTTTCTCCTAAGTATTACCGTCATCTCCCCAGCGCAGTGGCTGGGTGCTTCCAGGGGCAGCTAGCGTGGCTTCACCAAGCCCCGGCGACAATGGATTCCATGTCGCCAAGACTTGCTCTGCGGGGCATCCGCGGATTCATGGCCCAATCGAGTACCGAGCGCTCCAGAGCGCCTTGGAGCCGCGCCCGCTCGATACCGATATCGCGGAGACGGCTGGGCAAACCCAGCCTAGCGGCGAATGCTCGTAAGGCAGTTTTGATCCCATCAACCGTGTGGTCGTCAGCGTCCAGGGCTTGTGCAATGACACGCACTCTATGAGGTACCGCGGCAAGCGCGAAACCAACTGTGTGCGGGAGGAGGATGCTCTCCACGATGCCGCCTGCCACAGTGGAATGCGGTGCAATCTCATGGGACAGCGCGAGTGCAAGTCCGGCACCCGAGTAGTCACTGCCTTGGCCGGTGAGAATAGCTCCCATGACCACCCGGGCACGCGTCTCCCAGTCGCCCGCATCCGCATGCACCGCAGGGAGGTTCTCGATGATCTCTCGCACGCCCTGAGAGAGCAGCGCCTCCGCGAAAGGATCCGAGGAGGTCGCCAACAGGCCTTCCACTCCCATCGAGAGCCCATTCATCGCCGTCGCAATGAAAAGTAAAGCGGGTGACGAACGAACAATAGTGGGATCGATCACGATCCCACTCGCTCTCGCCTTCGGATCGAAGACTGCGACGCGTTCACCCGTGCCGAAATCTCGCAGTGCAGCCCCGGCCTTCGAAATCGCGGGGGTCGGCGTGCTCGGCACGATCCATATTGGCAATTTCGGGCGCGGCATGCGTGGATTTACGACTCGTCCGTCGTCATCACGGTATGTGAAGAGTTCCTGAAGTGGCCGCCGCTCCCCTACCAGCACGGCCGCCGCGCGAGCGGTCACCATCGCCGACCCGCCGCCGAGCACGACGATCGTGTCAGCTGAAACCTCATCGAGGACTGCTGCCAGCGCGCTCACCACGTTCGTGGGGCTGAATTGCCTAACGCCCTCGAACGTGGTCACTCTCAGGTCATCGCATGCCTCGAGCAGGAGCTGATGGGCCTGCTGCCCGGCCAGCGACGCGCTGGTAACAATGAGGACGGAGGACGCTCCGGCGCGGGCGAGCTCGCGGCTGAGTGCAGTCAAGGACCGTTGACCTGCATAGATTGTCGACGCCGAGGTCACATGGCGCAGGTCGATCGCCGCCTCGGCCAAGACCGGCGCACTGCCTCGTTCAGTTTGTTTCATAGCCCACTCCTTCATGAGTCGCCGAAATGGTCGTTAACGCGCCACGGTGGACAGCTTTAGCGAGAACGCGCACGGTGGACAGCTCGGGCGAGCGAGATCTCGAGCACGACGATCTGAGGTGCTTCAAACAACGCTGCGCCCGGAACTCACAGACACTGCAACCTCTGTCACATCTCTGTCTTAGGCGCCCAGGCTCAGCCGGGTTGGATCATAAGTTTCTACTAGCCTACGGCAGTCCGTACTTGCGAACAAGCATACCTATATATGTATGATCAACAAGGATAAACCTACCGTGATTATCGACTTTTGGGAGTGTCATGACGGATCAACTGCAGGTCGTCGACCAACGAGGGCTCTGGTACGAAGAGCTTGAAGTCGGTGTCACTTACCGGCACGCACCGGGAAGGACATTTAGCGAAGCAGACAACACCACCTTCTCTACGCTGACCATGAACATGCAAGCCCTCCATCTCGATGCCGCCTATGCCAAGGGCACCGAGTTTGGTGAACGCCTCATAAACAGCCTCCTGACGATGTCCGTCGTCGTCGGCCTCTCAGTCGGTCACCTCACTCAGGGAACGCTCGTCGCAAACCTCGGGTTCGCTGATGTTGCCTTCCCACACCCGGCAAAAGCTGGGGACACAATCTATGCCGAGACCCAGGTGCAGTCCAAGCGCCTTTCGACGAGCCGTCCAGGGCAGGGAATTGTGAACTTCCGACACATTGGGAAGAACCAGGACGGTCAGCTTGTCGCCGTCATTTCCCGCGCGTCTTTGCTTCGCTGCAGCCCAGGTGGTCGTTGATGTTCCCCTACGGCCCGGCCTGGCTGTTCTGTCCGGGCGATAGGCCCGACCGGTTTCCGAAGGCGTTGGCTCGGGCGGATGTCCTCATTTTGGATCTCGAGGATGCCGTTTCGGATGCGCGGAAAGGGGCGGCTCGTGCTGCCCTACTGTCACTCGACATCGACCCCGACCGCGTGGTCGTGCGCATCAATGCCCGCGACTCAGGACACCAAGCGGATGATCTCGCCGTGCTGCGGCGGACAACAGTCCAAAGGATCATGGTCCCGAAGGCCGAGCGGCCGAACGACCTTGAGCACCTTGATGAGTACGAACTCGTACCTCTGTGCGAGACGGCCGGCGGCGTACTTAACGCAGCCCAACTGGCAGCGATGCCAGGTGTCTGGGGCTTGATGTGGGGCGCTGAGGACCTAGTGAGCACCATGGGCGGCACGCGAAGCAGGGACACCATAGGGAAGTATTATGACTTCGCACGTTACGCTCGTTCTCACGTCCTTTTAGCGGCGCGGGCGGCGAAGGTGCACGCTCTCGACTCCGTGCACATTGACCTAGAAGACACTGAGGGATTACAAACCGAGGCGATTCAAGGGGCCGATTCCGGATTTTCTGGCAAAGCCTGCATTCACCCGGGACAAGTTGAATTCGTTCGTGCGGCATATCGTCCAAAACCCCACCTCGTCGCGTGGGCTCGAGAAGTGTTGGAAGCAGGCCGGGGGGGAGGAGCGGCGCGGGTCGGCTCGCAGATGATCGACGGTCCCCTGATCCTTCAGGCAGAGCATATTCTCGCTGCCGCCCTGAGGCCCTAGAGGTCGTCGGTGCTCACGTCCGATACCGGATGAAACGCGATGTACGCCAAAACACTTTGACATCGAGGTGGGTCTTCGCCCGCTCCATAGCCGACTACGCGAGCTCGTGCCTCACCGCGGGCCGAGAAGACCTCTCGACGACGAGCATGTCTGTTTGGAACGCTTCAGCGACATCTTCTAAAATCACCAGTAGCAAGGGCTTGCAACGCTGATCGCCTAGGGGCGTGTCTCCATCCTGGAGTGGTGGTCCGGGATGCTTGATGGGTGCCGGATCAGCCCCCACCGTTCCTATGGCCCGTAGTTTCCTCGCGGCAGGATCGACCTTGCTAGCCCAGTTATGCGCGGTGCTGATCTTCGATCCCCAACTCCTGGGCCGCCGCTGTGATGGTGCCCGTCCTGTCCAGCACGGCATAGAAGTGGTATTGTCCGCCTGGCTGTACTGGCGCTGCGGCCTAGTCCCGGCAGCGTTCGCCCATTTCCGGCTGGTGGTCCTATTGATGCCGAGCTCCTGAGCCGCCTCGGCGACAGTTCCCAGCGCGCCACGGCGGACAGCGAACTATGGTCTTTGCGGACGGGTATGAGACTGCTGCGGATGCTTCACGGCAGCCCCAAACAAAGGCGCCGGTTCTTCCGGCAAGGGAGATCTTTCCTTAAGGCGAGACTATTTTTACCGGCGATTCCATGGGTGTTGCGACTCCAGATTATTCCGGGG
Organism: bacterium RCC_150; assembly: GCA_041360635.1. Lineage (GTDB taxonomy): Bacteria > Actinomycetota > Actinomycetes > Actinomycetales > Micrococcaceae > Arthrobacter. Next base: position 41,051 of record JBFUPP010000025.1, read on the forward strand.
GTGCTGCAACTGCTAGAACTCAAGCGCGGACACATCAACTGGCCGCCTTTAGGCAGAACGTAATGGCCGCACGATGCACGGTCTGGACGGCGGCACGCTCCCAGACCGTGGTGATGGCTTCCGGCAGGTGCTTAAGCTCGTCGCAGACGATGATGCAGACGTCCTGCGTGCCCCGGTTCTTGATTTTCGGTCAGTACGGAGAGAGAGAACTTCCCCGCCGCCCTGGCGCACAGCCTGCGGCCGGAGGACGTCGCGTTCACCGTTGACACTGACCCCAGCGCGACGTAGACCTGCCGATTCGTGACCTACCCCGATTCGTGGTGCAGGCACGAATGACGGCCGCGCGAGCCCGCAACCGTGAGATCCGCCAGTGTGATCCTGATAGTTCGCTCACACCCGGTGAGCCCCGGAGCGAGCAGCTTCTCTTCCGCGGATTTTCCGCCTTGCTGCTCTACCCCGGAGGCCATCTATGCCAGGAAGAGGTCAGCCATGCTAATAAACGGCAGTAAGCATTGACGGTTCGCACCGCCCGTGGTTGACGCTCGGCAGAATCAACGGCCCGTTTACATCAGCGTCGTCCAATGTGCTAGTCGCTGTAAGGCAGGACGCGTTCCGTCGAGAGATCCCAAACCACAGCCTTCTGGCGCGTGTACATTGCTACCGAATCAAACCCGTTCTCCTTGCCGAATCCGCTTTCCTTCATCCCACCGAACGGCACGGTCGGATGAAACGAACGGTAGGTGTTGATCCAGACCGTTCCTGCGACAAGGTTCTTGGAGAGGTACTGGATCGCCCGAGCGTCGTTGCTCCAAACCTGAGCACTGAGACCGAACCGTGTGTTGTTCGCCCTCGCGAGCGCCTCATCCAGGCTGCGATATGATAACAGGCTGGCGACGGGTCCGAAAAACTCCTCCGTCGCGGCAGGATTATTGTCAGCGACCTCCCCCAGGACAGTCGGCTGATAGAAGGCGCCGTCTGCGAGTTCGCCGTCTTCGGCGGGCGAACCACCCGCCAAGAGCGTCGCACCGCTCTCGATCGATCGCCGTACCAAGTCGTCGACTCTGCTTCGATGCTGCTGGTTGATCAGTGTGCCCATCTGGGACGAGTCTCGGGCCGGAAGCCCGACGCGCACGGTTTTCGCGCGAGCCGCAAGTTCTTCACGAACACGCCCATAGATTGACTCATGCACAAGAATACGGGAACCAGCCACGCAGCTCTGACCGCTCTTTGCGAAGTTCGAGTGCAGGACCGACGGGATGGCCGTGCCTAAGTCGGCATCCGGCAATAGAATGGCAGGACTCTTCCCTCCCAGTTCTAGGAACGTCGGCACGATGTTGGTCGCCGACTGCGTGAGCACCGCCCGACCAGAAGCAGGGCCACCTGTGAAGGCGATCATCCCTATGTTCGGGTGCTCGCTCAGTAACGGGCCCACGACCGCACCGCGCCCCGAGACGACATTAATGACCCCGCGGGGAAACCCCGCCTTGAGCGCCAGTTCCACCAGCCTAAAATTGAGTAAAGGGGCGACTTCGGGCGCCTTGATGACTATGCAGTTGCCCGCGACCAATGCGGGCCCCGCCTTCATCGCCACGAAATTCGCGTTTCCGTTATAGGGGCTAATTCCTGCCACGACCCCAAACGGCTCGTGCAATCCGTAAGAGAGCCGTTCCGGCAACTGAGCAAAGGTTCGTCCCTCGAGCTTATCGGCAATGCCGCCGTAGTACCGCAGAATCCGCTGACACGATTCCAGCTCAGCAACCACTTCTCGACGAAGATGCCCGACGTCGGCCACCTCGATCTCGGCGAGCTCCTCACGGTGTTCCGCGATGGCATCTGCCCAGGCCGCCAGGAGCTTCCCGCGCACCTCAGGCGTGGTGTGACGCCAAGACGAATCGTAGGTCTGCTGGGCACCCTGCACGATCGAGTCCAGCTCCTCAGCCGTCACCTCGTGGAGCTCGGCAATCTGCTGCCCGGTCGAGGGATTGTCGATCGGCATGTTGAATCCGCCCCGTGGAGTCACAACCCCCTCGGCAGAAATGTACCCGACGTTAGATCCAAGGCCTACTATGTTCGCTGTCATGAATGTTTACCCATTCTTTCGCAAGTTCGATCCGAGCCAAGAAGTTGACCAGGTTCGTAAAGGACTAGCCGTGGGCGGGCGTCTTAAGCGATCGCCCAGCGAGGTCGGCGCTTGCTGTGGGACAAGCGCCTAGAGCGTTTCGGTGTCCGCGTCGCATGTCTACTACAAGGCGGTTCGCCCACCGTCAACAGGCAACACGGTTCCTAGGGTGTAGGTCGCCTCTGGCGAGGCGAGCCAAAGGACGGCCGAAGCGATCTCCTCAGGCCGGCCAAGGCGTCCAATCGGCTGCTGCATCTCCATTGCCGCAATGTCTTCCTGGCTACCACCGGTGACTACGTGCGCCAGTTCTGTATCAACCGGGCCGGGGGCAACTGCGTTCACCCGGATGCCCTGCCGCGCGTAATCCAGACTCGCTGCCTTCGTTAACCCGGCTACGGCGTGCTTTGCCGCCGTATATAGGGCAAGGCCCTTCCGTCCACGCAGGCCCGCACCCGAGGCCGTGTTTACGATTGCACCGCCGCCGCTCTTCAGGAGCGCCGGGATCTCGTATTTCATGCCAAGAAACACGCCCAGCGCATTCGTCTCCATGATTATCCGCCATTCATCGAGGGTCGATTCAGCCAGCGGGATCGGCTTCTGGATCCGACCAACGTTATTGAAGGCGACATCGAGTCTTCCGAATTCGCTCATGGTCTCATTGACGGCCGACCGCACGTCATTTTCCGACGTGACATCGACATGCAAGGTGATCGCTTCGCCACCCTCGTGGCGGATAATTTCCGCCGTCTCATTGTTAGCGTTGTCGTCGAAGTCCGCGAGTGCGAGTCGCGCTCCCTCGCGTGCGAACGCGATTGCACATGCGCGTCCGATCCCTTTGCCTGACCCTGTGACAAGGACGATCTTTTTTTCGAAACGGTTTGCTGACGTCGACATTGACATCGAAACCCCTTTCTACGGCAGTTTCATCATTTTGGTAAGTAGATCTAGGCTGTTTGGGCTGAATCGAATCGCGCTATAAATCACCACGTCCGGCGACCGATCGCGTTGACTTGGTTGGGCGGATCCACCATCCGTTCTTCCGTTGAAGTACATACTGGACTGTTCGCACTGGCCGCTTCGACGCATCGGCAGCCATCAGTGCACTATGGCTCGCCGAGAACCGTCGGGTTTTTGACTGGTGGGAGTCCGACGTACGTGCGGTATGTGCTGATCGTGCGGTACATGCCCTCTTCCATCGTGTAGCTAGGGGCGATGCCGAGCAC
>JBFUPP010000026.1:0-43576 GCA_041360635.1 bacterium RCC_150
CCAATTTTCCCTGAAACGGCGGGCATTTCGTGTTTAAAACGCCGGGCACACCCACAGCTCATCGGTGGATCAAGGCTAAGCCCGCGGGTGGGCCTGTTGATAGCTTTTCCGGAGCCGATCCACGGAAACATGGGTGTAAATCTGGGTTGTCGCAAGGCTGCTGTGACCCAGGATCTCTTGTACGGCGCGAAGGTCGGCACCACCATCGAGCAAATGCGTGGCTGCCGTATGGCGCAAGGCATGCGGACCTGTTGCCGAGGTGTCCCCCAAGGCCGTCAGGAGGTCGTTGACGACGCTCCGCGCTTGTCGTTGATCCATGCGGTTACCCCTTGAACTCAGGAAGAGGGCAGGGCCGCTACGGTCACTGACGAGCCGGGGCCGCCCGCCGCGGCGCCATTCCTCGACGGCGAGCGCCGCGGGGACGCCATACGGTACTGTTCGTTCCTTATTGCCTTTGCCGAGCACGCGGAGGGTGCGGCGTTCAGGGTCGAGGTCATCGATATCCAGGCCAACGAGTTCCCCGACGCGAATTCCGGTGGCGTAGAGCAGCTCGACGACGGCACGGTTGCGTAGCGCCATGGGGGATCCCTCCTCCTTGGCTCGTTCGGCCAGCGTATCCAAGATCCTCGCGACCTGTTGGTGTTGGAGCACCCCTGGAAGGGTGTGGTCCCGTTTCGGGGCTTGGAGACGAAGTGCCGGGTCGCTGGGAATCAGTTCTTCCCTCAGCGCCCAGGAGGTAAATGCGCGTGCGGTGGCTGCGTGGCGGGCGAGGGTTGACCTTGATTTGCCGGCTTCGCTTTGTGCGCCCAGCCAGCGCCTCAAGGTGCCAAGTTCAAGTGCCTCAAGTTGGGCTACACCTTCGGTAGCAGCGAAATGCAGCAGGTTTTCGACATCGGCGACATATGCTCTGACCGTGTGCGAAGACCTGGCACGTTCCCCCTCGAGATAACGCCGGAAGCCGGCAACGGACCGGGCAAGTTCCTCAGGGAGCGGGTTTTGTTGCACACTTCCACTGTGCCACCGAGCCGGTTCACGGGCCGGCATCGCCACGGCGCCTGAGTACCTTCTCAACCAGCCTTGCGTGGAACGGGCCCGCCGGGCTCAGCGTTTCCCGGCTCTCTTCCAGGAGCCATTTATCGATACCGCGAGCCCGAGCAAGCCGAGACGTCCGAGCCCGGCGCGAACCGATTCGGTACTGAGGCCCGCGACGACGGCGAGCTTTTCCACTGAACTCGCTGAACGGACGGGAAGGGCGTCGAGAAGTATGAGGTCCTCAAGCGTCAGTCCGTCATGCTCCGACGAGGTGCCTTCCTTCTCGTCGGGAAGTCCCTCACCGATGGAACCTGCCAGTTCGGCAATCTCGCCGACGTCTGTGACGCAAACAGCCCCGCCATCCCTGAGAAGCCGATGGCAGCCGGCGGAGTTGGCGCTGTGGATGGATCCGGGAACGGTTGCCACCGGCCTGCCAATGGATTCTGCATGGTTCGCGGTGTTCAGGGCGCCCGAGCGCCACCGGGCCTCGACCACCACCGTGACCCCCGACAATGCGGCAATGATCCTGTTCCTTTGGAGAAAGCGGTATCGGGTAGGAGCCGAACCGGGCGGAACCTCGGCAATGACGGCTCCCTGGTTCGCGACAGCCCGCAAGAGATCCTCGTTTCCGGAGGGGTAGTAGCGGTCTACTCCCCCGGCCATGACGGCAATGGTTGGCATATCGCCCGTTCCGCCGCTCAGGGCACCACGGTGGGCATACGCATCTATTCCGTAGGCGCCTCCCGAGACTACCGTGTAGCCGCGTTGCGCCAGTCCGTAGGCAAAGTCCCCGGTCACCGATGCCCCGTAACTGGTACTGTCCCGTGAACCGACGAGCGCGACGGTTCTTCCTGGAGGAGGAAATTCCAGTTCGTGTCCTCTCCACCACAGGCATAAAGGCTCGTGCAGTCCCAGGTCCGCCAGTTGAGCCGGCCACTTGGCATCCCCTGGGACGATCATACGGCCACCGAGTCTCTGCATGGTGGCAAGATCGCGTTCGGGGGCCAGGTCCGGAGTCCGCGGTGCCCAGCGGCGCAATCCGGCCGAGAGCGCGGCCCCTGCGGAGGACACGCCGCCATCGGCGAGCAATGCGCTTACTTCCTGTTGGAGTCCCGTTCCCGGCGAGAGCTCGCCCTTGGCTATCCGCAGGCCATCAACTGCCCCGGCGACCCGCACGAGGGCAAGACCCACCGCATCCTGGGGCTCCATAAGGCGTGACAGGGCTGCGCGGGCAATGTGTTCCGCAGAGGTGGGTGACGTCGTGCGGCCAGCCGGGACATCGTGGGGAAGGGGCGGCTCGGTCAAGGTTTTTCCTTTCATGTGGTCGCAACTGCCTGGCGCAAGCCAAGTGCTTGTCCGATATCGTCATGGTGCGGACGGTCCCGGTGGTCCAAATCCGCTAGCGTCCACGCAAGACGCAAGACACGGTCGTAGCCTCTGGCGGTGAGAATTCCCCTCTCAAGGGAAGTGTCGAGGATTTTTGTGGTCGATCTGGGAAGGCGGAGCCCGCCCCGGAGAAGGCGTCCGGGAACCTGGGAGTTGGTCTCCATCCCGAAAGGCTCCAAACGCTCATGTTGGAGCGACCTCGCGGCCCGGACCCTCTTTGCCACCGTGGCTGTGTCTTCCTCGGCTTCAGCTTGTCCAAAGTCTGCCAGCGTGACGCGTTCCACCTGCAATTGGATGTCCACCCGGTCCAGTAATGGTCCGGACATCCGACCGAAATAACGGCGCCGCATCACGGGTGTACAAGTGCAATCGACGCCCTTGCCCGTCGCTTTGCCGCATGGGCACGGGTTTGCTGCAAGAACGAGTTGGAAGCGTGCAGGATAGGCGGCCGTGCCGGCAGAGCGGTGGATGACGACTTCGCCGCTCTCAAGCGGTTGCCGCAACGCGTCCAGGACCCGCCGTTCGTATTCGGGCGCCTCGTCAAGGAACAGCACGCCACGATGTGCCCGTGACGCCGCTCCTGGCCGCGGCAGCCCTGACCCGCCTCCGATGATGGCAGCAGCCGTGGCACTATGGTGCGGGTTCTCGAACGGCGGGCGACGCAACAAGCGGACCGAATCCACATGGACGGCAGAGAGGGAATGGATCGCCGTGACCTCCATGGCCTGCTGGTCACCCAAGTCGGGCAGGAGGCCCGGCAGGCGCTCGGCCAGCATGGTCTTGCCGGCGCCCGGAGGAATGCGAATAACACTGTGAACGGAAGGCGATGCGATCCTTGCATTATCAGGCAAGACGGTGCGATCACCACATGAACATCACGGCCGGGCTTCTGACTGTGTAGGTGCACGGATCTGCTAGGAGACAGCAGCCGGGGTGTGGACGGATAATGAGCGGCTATGGCACCAAAATGCTGAGGTTTCCCGTGGCCCCTGCCCAGGGGAAGAGTGGGCCTACAGGCTGCGTGACGATGCGCCGTCCGAGCGGGTGCACATCGTGGCGCATCGACGACCGTGCGGCGTCGGCCCTGTGGGCGGCCCTTGAGCTGGTTCTACCTTCGGAAGTCGCTGAGCTATCTGTCGCTTCAAGCGACGACTCGTTGACGGTCCACGATCACGTTGCCTTCGAAACGCTCACCGGCGTGGCTGCCTTCCAATCCTGTCAGAGGCGCAGGAGGCGGCCGGTTACCCCCATCCTCGGCCCTGCTTAGGCGGCGCTTGACGGAAGATCGAATATCGGCTCTTTGGAATCGGCGGGGGGAGTGACCGCATAAGGGGCTGTTTATTGGCGACACCGCAGTGCGGCAAGCCCATCCGCAGCGCCTTCCGGAACGCCGCGGACGGGCCGATCGCAACGACCTGCACCCCGAGCCGCCACTGCAGGGGCCGGGCGAAGAGCCAGTCGCCGACGCCCTTCGTCCACAAATGCCCAGGACCTGGCCGGTGTCCAGATCAACGATCGTGGTTATCCACGGCTCGTACCGGATCCAGACCTTCGTGGCAGGGTCCTGGAAGAACCTCACACCGGTCCGGTGCTCATCATGCCCAGCATCCTTGGCGCCAGGAGATCCACGTCCGGAAGGCGCAGGGCGGCGTCGCCGATGACCTGCTGGACCAGCCACCACGAGATCCCGAGCGCCCTGGCCGTCTTGGACCCAGCACGACCCGGAATCGATGACGGCGTCCACCAGCGTCTCCTGGAGCGTGCGTGTGGATCGTTCCCGCCGCGGCACCTAGGGTGTCGCTTCGCAGAACGATTTCCGCTCACACAGGTACTCATCACAGAACCAGCGACGCTTATCCCAGAGAAGCACTACCGCCGGCGACCGGAATGTCACGCAGCTTCTGGCAGCGGCGCTCCTTGACGCGGGAAGCGATCACTCCGCAGCCGGGCTGCCCGGCGGGAATGTGGACACCACGGTGACGTGGCGCGCTCTTGCGCGAGCAGGCCTGTGCCCGTGACACACACGGTAATCGGGCAGGTTGAAGATCATGCTGGCAGCATCATGGCCAGCCCCAGTAGGCTCTGGCAAGGCTCGTGGTTCCTGTTCAGGTTGAATGCGTAGTAACTCATCCCAGCAGGACCACGAGTCCTCTGCTAGCTACAACTCGAACCTATTTCCGCATGAACTTTCAGGCGCCGACAAGCGACCGGGCTGTGAGTGCCGGGGTTCACCAGATAGTTGTGCCGCCATCGATCACGATGTCAGCACCCGTCATGAAAGAAGCGAGGTCAGTGGCAAGGAAGGCAACGATGCCGCCAATTTCGTCCATGGTTCCGAAACGGCCCATGGGAACGGAAAAGGGCTCGTGTCGAGCGGCTGCGTTGAACTGCTCGTAGGAGACTCCCTGGCCTTGCAGGTAAGCGTCGTGAATCCCTGAAATCATCACGCCGGGACTGATGCTATTGACACGGATACCATCGAGGGCATAGTCCGCCGCCATCGCTTTCGTGAGATGGATAACCCCGGCCTTGGTCGTAGAGTAGGCGATCCCGTGGCGGCCGCCTTCCGGGGCCTGGTTAACGATCGACCCGGACATCGATGCGGTATTGATAATCGAACCGCGAGTGCCGTTGGCCTTCATTGTTGCTGCTGCACGACGGTTCACGAGGAACATGCCGGTCAAGTTGACCCGGACCATCCGGTCCCAAACTTCGACGGGCATATCAGCGTTATCCTCGGCTGAAACAATTCCGGCGTTGCTGTGGACGATATCCAACCCGCCCAGCTGCTCAACGACTGTCTGGACCATGGCGTCGACCGCATTGGCGTCGCCCACATCGCTGGCAACGGCGATTGTTTTCACGCCAAACCGCTCAGCTATTTCGTCAGCAACTTTTTGCGCATCGTCCAGCCGTGGAGCGATGTCAACAATTGCTACATCAGCTCCAAGCTCGGCGAATGCCGCCGCAGTAGTGCGCCCGATCCCACCGGCAGCGCCGGTAACGAGAGCCTTTTTCCCTGCGAGAGAAAAGCGTTCCTTGATGGATTCGAGCTGCGCAACCTGGGGTGCTGTCTGCATTTTCCGTACCTCCTCGTACTCCCCCGGCATCGTCACCATGGGGCGGTGTCTCGACACTAAACAGCGAATGAACGCCTGTCAAGACCATTGACATGTGTCTAGTTTGTGCTCTACCGTCAAACGACTTGGTGCACGAAGCAGAGACGGAGGCTTACTACATGAAGGCTGCTGTAACCACGGATGATGACCCGCCGGACGGAGACCGTTGAATCTGCGGCAGCGATCTGCATTTGCTCGGATCGCTCGGATCGGGTTAGATCCTCGGCCATGAGTTTGCAGGCGCCATCACCAGGCTCGGCGCAGGCGTCAAGATTTCGCGGTCGACGACCGAATCGTCGGGCTGCCTGTGATCGGATGCAAGCCCTGCAGGTTCTGCCTCAGCTGCGACCCAATCCAACTGTCCGGAAGCCCGCCATATCGGAGGCAACGTTCCCGGCTCGATCGCCGTACCGGATCCATTCCAAATATCGGGCAGTCCAGCGCCGTCCTCACAGCGATTTCCATCATGATGACGCTCGTGCCCGCGATCCTCTCGCTTGCCACGGCCATCCCCTTCCTGTTCTACAAAATCGACCGCAAGTCCTTTAATGGGATGGTTGACGAGATCCAGGCCCGCCGGGAACTGGCCACTGACACCATCGGCACAGAGGGACATATCACCGTTCCCAGCCTGGTCGAAACTGAGAAGGACTAAGCAAGCGGTCCTGGGGTGGCCCGTACGACGCGCCAGACTGGATCGATTGTGAAGGGATACATATATGGTCGCAAAACCTAAACTTGCGGAACGGCGGCGTCTCGAAACCAGGGACATGATCCTCACCGGTGCTGCCTCAGTATTCCGGGAACACGGGTACCAAGACGCGACCGTCGAAGAGATCGCCAACCAAGCGGGAGTCAGCCGAGGGACCTTCTACCTTCATTTCAAAGACAAAGCAGAAGCCGCAGTCACCATCGGCACCCGGCACTTATCTGGGACCAACGCACTATTCAAACAGCTCGATAACATGGAGTCTCCATCCATCGCAGACGTTGAGAACTGGCTACATGAGTTGACAGCACATTTTCGTTCCGAGCTCGTGGCACTTGAGGTAGGAATTAAGGCGAGCATCTCCAGCAATGACTTCGCGGTCGAAGACAAACGAATCCAGTTCCAACAAGCGCTGGTTTTTGAGCGCCATCTGTCAGGGCTGCAAAGCACTGCACGGGAGCTGGCCATTGTGAGACTGTCGCTCCTGCAATCTCAAACACAAATCTATATGTACAACCTGCTGGTCCGAGGCGTTACCCCAGCCCCGCCCACAGTTATGGCCACCGCGCTCGCGCAGATTTGGCTCGCCGAGTTGCGGGGTCTTAACGCCCTGACCTCCTAGCAATGCGGAAGGTCCCGCAGCTCGTCAGATCTACCGGGACTTTCCGTGTCCATGACGGGCCTGACGTGACTAGAACGGCGTGACCGGTTGATTCGAGATCATATCGACATAGCACTCCACGTCGTTGATGTAGCAATCAAGAAAACGCGCAACAAGCTCTCGCGATTATTTGTTGCCACCGACCTCAAACGCGACACGATCGCCCACCAATAGCCTCTCCGGGCCATTGGAGAAGCAACGCATGGGCTATCAACGTGCACAAAGTCGTCGCCGAGGCGAGAAAGATCGAAGATTCGCGCCCCTCGGGCCCAGGTCCGGCGCATGGTGCATGGGCTTGTGGGGAAACCTCTTCCAGATCAAATCCCTTTCAGCCAAAGACAACAATAGAAAGAGAACAGTGGACAATAACATCTCGTTCATGGGCGCGAACCTCGTCGCCCAGCAACTCGACTGGAACATGACCGAGGGCTGGAATCAGGGCGACACCGCTGCGAACGACTGGTACCGCCCAGTCGAGAGTTTTGAGGAACGCTTTGGCGTGTTCGTGCAGAGCGTGGCCGAGGCCGGCTTCACAAGCGTCGACGTTTGGCACCCCCAACTCAATTACGAGTGGGCGACGGGCGAGCACATCGCCGCAGCCCAGCGGGTGCTGCAAAAACACCAGGTGAACGTCGCGAGCTACGGAAGCGATTTCGGCGACACTGTTGGGAAGTTCCATCGGGCAAACGAAATCGCCAAGGCCCTCGGCACGAACATCCTCGGCGGGCGGACTCCGTTGCTCTTCTCAAACCGCGCCGCCGTTATTGCAATCCTGAAGGAGTTCGGTAACGTCCTCGCCCTCGAGAACCTCTCCGAGAAGACCGCTGCTGAGCTCCTCGAGCAGATCGGCACTGAACACGACGGCGTGCTCGGAGCCACCGTCGACACGGGATGGTTTGAAACGCAGGGCTTCGACGCTGCCCGCGCGATCCGCGAACTCGGCAGCAACGTCATCCACGTGCACCTTAAGGATGTGCGCGCCGTGGGCGCCCACGACACCTGCGCCTACGGCGATGGCATCGTCCCGATCGATGATTGCGTCCGCGCGCTCCGGGAAATCGGCTACGACAAGCCGATCAGCATCGAGCACGAGCCCGAGCGCTACAACCCGTTCCCCGAGGTGCTTCGCAGCCGCGGACGGCTGGTGGGGCTCCTTGCTGAGGCTGAGCCCAGCCTCGCGTAACGGCCGCAAACCGCAGCCGCAAAGCTGCTCGTGTTGCTCACTGTGCTCGGCGAGGACGAATATAACGCATCGGCGGGGCGGGTTCCCTTTGTGCTGGGATCTTTTCTGGCGTTCAGCATACTCGGCTACTACCGGCGCAACGTGGCGGATTCCCCGACTTGGAAACAATCAACCAAACGTGCAAATCCGCTAAAGAACATACTCGTGGGCGATCACCGGCGGGCGCTATGGCAGGTCTTCCTCATGATGAGCGGGCTCTGGCTGTTCACCTGCATGGCGATACCTACGCTTACCAGAGAGCTGGCATTGGACGGACTTCTGGACGCGAAAGCGATTTCGTTCACGATGATGTTGCTACCGCCGCCTCAGGGCTAGCCATGGTCGATTGCGGACACCTGTCCACCGTTACTGGGCGGCGCACCTTTTTCATTGGATTCGGGCTTGTCGGTGACGTCCTGGCTCCCCTGGCATTCCTTGGGTGTTCTCCGCGGAGAGCACCGGTGGCGTCATATTGCTGGTGGTGGCCCTGCAAATTGTTACGGTGTCCGGTTACGGTCCTGTGGCCGCCTACCTCGCCGAACACTTCCCGGTTGCCGTGCGGTCCAGCGGATACGGCGTTGGCTACAGCCTGTCCATCGTGCTGCCTTCCCTCTACCCCTACTACCTCCCACCATTGCAGGACCCGCTGGCCCGTTCCGAGGCAATCGCCGTCCTGCTCATCCTCGCCGGGGTCCTGGTGGCAGCTGGCGGATTAACCGGCCCGGAAACCACCAAAACGCAACGGCTCCAGTAACGGCACGGGCCCGTGATGCCCGCCTGAAGGACAGCGACGGCTGTTTCACCACAGTTGGTAGGTTGGTGGTTGTCCGGTCAGTGCGTTGTTGATTTTGCTGCAGCCCAGAGCTGGTGGAAGTGGTTGATGGGCCCGTTGCCCTGCCCTACCTGCAATGCATCAGCGTGGAGGATAGCGTCCTGCAGCCAGTCCTTAGCTTTGGAGACCGCATCAGCCCAATTCCCCGTTTGGGCCATGGCGGTGGCCACGGCGGATGACAGGGAGCATCCGGTGCCATGTGTGTTTCTCGTCCTGACACGTGGGGAAGCGAACTCCACCATGCTTCCGCCTGCACCGGATGGGCCGGCGTAGGTCACGAGTGCGTCTGGACTCGATTCTCCCGAAAGATGACCGCCCTTGACGAGCACGGTAGTCCCACGTGCGGCAGAGAGCTTTTGGCCCTGTTCAAGAGCTGCCGGCCAGTCAGCAGCGACCGGTTCGTCGACTAGAACCGCCAGTTCAAGAAGATTAGGGGTCACCAGGTCGGCGCAGCCCACCAATTCCCGCAACATGATCTCGGCCTCGGTGGCCAGGAGCCTGTCCCCGCTAGTGGCTACCATCACGGGGTCCAGCACCACCAGCGGCGGCCGTACCCGGCAAAGCCAGTCCCGGACAACGGCGATGGTTGGCGCATCTCCCAGCATGCCGATCTTTACCGCGTCGACGGCCACATCATCGCTGACAGCATCGAGCTGTTCAATGAGGAACGAGGTGGGTGGTGTGTGCATGGAGCGGACGCCACATGTGTTCTGCGCCACCAGCGAAGTGACCACCGCCATCCCGTACCCACCCATGGCGGCAATGCTCTTCAGGTCGGCCTGGATACCCGCCCCGCCCGTTGGATCTGTTCCGGCAATACTGAGGACCCTCGGAACCCCGCGCAGGGTTATAGCGTTGGATGACACCATTGCTCCTTGAGTTCTCTGGCAGCCGCCCGAGGATCCTCGGAGGCGCAAATTGCAGAAACGACAGCCACACCGGCGGCGCCGGCGTTTCGCAACGGACGAACGTCGTCGGTACTGATACCGCCGATCGCGACGCAGGGCAAAGTGCTCGACGCCATGAGGGCCCTGAACCCGTCTACACCTAAGGGTGGGCGGTGATCGGTCTTCGTTGTGGTCGCGTGGATGGCACCGACGCCCAGGTAGTCCACTGTCCCCGACGGCAACCGATGCGCCACCAAAATCTGCGCGTCGGTGGCTGCGCTCAGTCCGATAATGGCCTTCGGGCCAACCAATGCGCGGGCTAGCTCCACAGGCAGGTCGGACTGGCCCACGTATACCCCGGCCACCTGGGATCCTGCCGCTCTCGCCGCGAGGAAAATGTCCACCCGATCATCCACCACCACCGGCACCTTGTCTCCTACAGCGTCGGCAACAGCGACGAGCAACTGCAGTAGGTCCCGGGCATGGGCGATCTTGTCACGCACCTGGACGATTGTGGCCCCTCCAGCCACCGCTGCAGCAGCGACACCAGCGACCGTCCTTGCACCGCACTGGCGGGTATCGGTCACAAAATATAACGGCAGATACCGGCTAGGATCCGGCCGGTTCACCGGATACGCTCCAATGAAGCGACCGGGCCGAGGTTCAGCCCTGCGAGGACGTCGGCGGGCGTGATCACAGCCAGCCGGTCAAGGAATTCCACAGCGAAACTCCCTGGTCCCCCGGCCCGGGCCGCTGCCTGCTCCGCAGCGATCGTATAAACACCGGTAGCCGCCGTCGCTGCGAGCAGTGCATCCTCGGTCAGGGAAGCGAAGGCCGCCATCACGGCACCCAGCGCGCACCCGCCGCCCGTGACCCGGGTCAACAGCTCGTGCCCGTTAGCCACGCCCACAGCGTCCCCGCCGGGTCCGACAATCAAGTCCACTGCCCCTGATATCGCCACCGTTGAGGAGGAGGAAGCAGCGAGCTGTCTCCCAGCATCCAGCGCAGCTCGGGGATCTTCCGTCGAGTCCACTCCACGGCCTCCTGCCCCTGCCCCGGCTAGAGCCATAATCTCTGACGCGTTGCCGCGGATGATGCGCGGGCCGAGCCCGACAAGCTGACGCGCCAGGTCAGTGCGAACAGTCAGTGCCCCCACCGCCACCGGGTCCAGTACCCATGGAACTCCGGCAGCGTTGGCAGCCGCGACAGCCTCGATCATCGCAGCCCGCTGCTCCCTGCGGGGGGTCATTGCAGGAGCTGCACCGGTGGCCAGCAGGACGTTCGCGGTGAAGTTCGTGACCACGGCGTTGGTCAGACACTGCACCAGCGGGCTTCGAGCCCTCAATTCCTCGAGCAGTTCAGCACAATCAGACGCTGCAGAGCGGTTAACCATCCAGGACATCCCTTCGCTTGTTCGAACTAGACCAGGTTCAACTGCGGGCGGCACCGCCCCGGTCGTGCGGTGGTGGGTAGGTACCTGCATCAGGAAAAGACGGGCTCCATTGCCGCCCTGCGGGAAGCGAAGGAGCCCAGGACCCCGGTCCTGGCCAGGCCGCGGGTGGCGATCCAGGACAGGGCGCCGGCGATGATCGCGCCGGAGATGGCGGTAAAGATGATGTAGGCCAGCTTGTCCCCGCCCGAGTACGCGATGTTCCAGCCCCACGGCGCGAAGGAATCGTTCAGGCCGCAGAACAGGCCTGCGGCAGCACCGGCCAGCAGCGACACCGGCAGGTTGAACTTTTTATACACGAAGATCGCGAAGACGATTTCGGCGCCAAGGCCCTGGACGAAGCCGGAAAACAGCACGGAGGCACCGTACTGCGAGCCCATCAGGAGCTCACCGGTGGCTGCCACGGTCTCGCAGAACAACGCCGCGCCGGGCTTGCGGATAATGAGCATGCCCAGCACCGCCGGGATCATCCAGCCGCCGGCGATCAGGCCGGTGAAGGGCGGGTAGGCGGCGTTCAAGGGAACGGAAAGGGCGGCGGCCCCCTGGTCCCAGGCCCAAAAAATGACGCCGCCGGCGATGGCTACAAGCGCCGCCACCACGATGTCCACGACGCGCCAGGACTTGCTGGTGGCCTTCTTGATTGCTGCAGTGCTCATGGAAATCCTCCTGGGAAACAGGAGGGGAAAGTGGATCCGCCTGACGGCCTGAGGCCGTTCAACGGACACTTTGAGAACTCGACTCTCTTGCGCCGGTACTAGCCGGATCAGGTTCGAGGGTCTGCGGCTGTCCGCACTCTCAGCGCCCACCTTCGTTGCCCGGCTCTTAGCCAGGATGTCCGACGGCGGCGCTCCCCTGTCGTTATGGGTTGATTGCTTGAATGATGCATTAAAATGCCCTGATGGCCTGTCAGTTTTACACCGGGGCAGGGGTGGATTGTGGGCCATGACTGCCAATCCGCGGCATGTGACTGACTTTGATCCGGACTCCGATTCCGCCCAGCGGGAAGGATCCCTGCAAGCCCTCGTTGGCCGCATCGAGGGTGAATCCGCAAACTCCAGTTTCCGGGTTTCTCGATGGATGATGCGCTCAACCTTGGCCTTTTCCTGGTGGAGCTTGGCAAGGAGCGCGCCCTGCCTATCACGATCGACATCACCAAGGGCGAACAGGTCCTGTTCCATGTGGCTTGCCGGGCCCCTTCCGCTAGCTGCCCTCGCCGGGTCGGCCGAAATAGGCCGTTAAGTGGCCTCGGCTGACGGTGGCTCGCTCGATGAGGATCGCGGCGAGTCCTGGCGGGGTGTCCGGGCTGAGGGGATAGTCGAGCGGCTCCAAGGCGTGGACGGTGAAAATGTAGCGGTGCGGCTTGTCTCCTGTATCGGGATAGGCACCCAGATACCCGGGCTCCCGAGCGTCGTTGAGCAATTCCCCGCCTGTCCCCGCACCCGAACCGGCAGGACGAAGCTCAGTAATCGTAGACGGCACGTTGACCACGATCCAGTGCCAGAACCCGCTCACCGAGGGCGCATCGGCGTCGAAGCACGTAACGGCGTACGAATCGATTGCACCTGCCGCCGGCTCCCAAGCGAGGTGCGGGGCAATCCCTCCACCGCCTGCCAGGGGCGATATTTGTCGAAGCGGGAGAGTCGCCCCGTCGACGAGGTCATCGCTTGTAACCAGCAGCCGTGGGACCCGCTTAAGCCGGTCCCACGGATTGGTGCTGTACTCCATCGTGCTGTCCTTCCGTTAGGAGGCAAACGAGGTGGTGGAACGAAACCGCCCACGCCGCCCCTAAGGTCTGTCTTAGGCGCCTTTACGGCGGCCACGGATTAGTTTTGCGACTTGCTGAATGATCCGAGCTGCTTGGTCGCTTCGATGACGCGGGCTGCCATGGCTGTCTCCGCGGTCTTGCCCCAGGCGCGGGGGTCGTAAATCTTCTTGTTTCCCACCTCCCCGTCAATCTTCATGAATCCGTCATAGTTCTTCAGGACGCTGTCGGCGATCGAACGTGAGAACGCGTACTGGGTGTCGGTATCGATGTTCATCTTCACAACACCGTTGGTGACCGCTTCGGAGATCTCGGCCTCGGTCGAGCCGGACCCGCCGTGGAATACCAGATCGAGAGGGTTTTTCCCTGTACCGAACTTCGCCTGGATGCCGGCCTGGATCTCACCGAGGAGCTCGGGACGGAGCTTGACGTTGCCGGGCTTGTAGACGCCATGGACGTTGCCGAAAGTCAGGGCGGCGATGTAGCGGCCGTTTTCGCCGAGACCGACGGCATCGACCACACGGGTCACGTCGCCGATCGTCGTGTAGAGGGCGTTGTTTGAGCCCTCGTGCTCGATGCCGTCTTCTTCGCCGCCGACAACGCCGATCTCGACCTCAAGGATCGCGTTGATGGCGCGGGTGCGTTTGAGGATGTCTTCGGCGATGGAAATGTTCTCGTCGAGGGGTACCGCAGATCCGTCCCACATGTGGGACTGGAAAAGTGGGTTGCGGCCCGCTTTGACTTCTTCCTCGGAGGCAGCGATGAGGGGCATCACGAAGCCGTCGAGGGCATCCTTCGGGCAGTGGTCGGTGTGGAGGGCGACCGTGACGGGGTAGTTCCTGGCGACCTCGGTGGCGAACTTCGCGAATGCGATGGCCCCGGCGGCACGGTTTTTAACGGTATGGCCGGCGAAATAGTCGGCGCCGCCGGTGGTGACCTGGAGGATGCCATCGGATCCGGCCTCGGTCAGTCCCTGCAGCACGGAGTTGATGGTTTGCGAGGACGAGACGTTGATCGCGGGGTAGGCGAACCCTTGGGTCTTGGCTCGATCGAGCATCTCGGCGTACTGATCAGGGGTGGCGACGGGCATGTCGTGCCTTTCATAGGGAATTGCCAACAGCCGCATACGCGACCGTATGGGGTTGGGTAAGTGGGACAGATGAGGGTCGGCGGGTGGACCCCCGAAACGGTTGGTCCGGATAGGCGAGCTACCCGCATTTGAGGCACCTATTGTTGAAGTCAGTCAGTTCGATAGCACGATCGTCCCTGGCCGTACGGCCGCTAGTACGGCGGGCTGCCGTGGACACTCGGCAGGACATTCTTTCTGAGCGACTGCGCGATCTGCTGCATGATGGTGGGGTCGGACAGGGTGGTGGCGTCGCCCGGGTCGCGGCCTTCGGCGACGTCCTTGAGCAGGCGGCGTATGATCTTGCCTGACCGGGTCTTGGGCAGCTCGGGGACCACCAGGATGTTCTTGGGTTTGGCGATGGGGCCTATTTCCTTGCCCACGTGGTTGCGCAGTTCCTGGACGGTGGCGTCGCCGTTGTTTACGGCGTCGCCGCGGAGGATGACGAACGCGACGACGGCCTGGCCGGTGGTTTCGTCCGTGGCGCCCACGACGGCGGCTTCGGCGACGGCGGGGTGGCTCACCAGGGCGGATTCGATTTCCGTGGTGGAGAGCCGGTGCCCGGAGACGTTCATGACGTCATCCACGCGGCCCAGCAGCCAGATGTCCCCGTCTTCGTCCTTCTTGGCACCGTCTCCGGCAAAGTACATGTTTTCGAAGCGGGACCAGTAGGTGTCCTTGAACCGCTGCGGGTCGCCCCAGATTCCGCGCAGCATGGCCGGCCACGGCTCCCTGATGACCAGGAAGCCGCCGTGCCCGTTCGGGACGGACTCGCCCATCTCATCCACGACGTCCACGGCGATCCCCGGCAGCGGCACCTGGGCCGAGCCGGGTTTGGTGGCGGTGACCCCGGGCAGCGGGGCGATCATCTGCGCACCGGTTTCGGTCTGCCACCACGTGTCCACGATGGGTGCCTTGTCGCCGCCAATCACCTTGCGGTACCACATCCAGGCCTCGGGGTTGATGGGTTCGCCCACCGAACCAAGCACCCGCAGGGAGGAAAGATCGTACTTCGCCGGGATCTCCGCGCCCCATTTCATGAAGGTGCGGATGGCGGTGGGGGCGGTGTAGAGGATGGAGACCTTGTACTTTTCCACGATCTCCCACCAGCGGCCCTGGTGCGGGGAGTCCGGGGTGCCTTCGTACATGACCTGGGTGGCGCCGTTGATGAGCGGGGCGTAGGCGACGTAGGAGTGTCCGGTGACCCAGCCGACGTCGGCCGTGCACCAGTACACGTCCGTCTCGGGGTGCAGGTCGAACACTGCCCTGTGGGTGTAGGCGGTCTGGGCAAGGTAGCCGCCGGTGGTGTGCAGGATGCCCTTGGGCTTGCCGGTGGTGCCGGAGGTGTAGAGGATGAACAACGGGTGCTCGGAATCATGGCCTACCGCGGTGTGGTCCGCTGATGCCGTCTCCACGGTGTCCGCCCACCACACGTCCCGACCCTCGTGCCAGTCCACGTCCTGGCCGTTGCGCTTGACCACCACCACGTTCTGGACCGTATGGCCGGGACGCGCTAGGGCTTCGTCGACGGCGCTCTTGAGGGCGCTGGGCTTGCCCCGGCGGTACGTGCCGTCCGCGGTGACCACCAGTTTGGCCTCGGCATCCTCGATCCTGGAGCGCAGCGCGTCCGCGGAGAAACCACCGAACACCACCGAGTGCACGGCCCCGATCCGGGCGCATGCCAGGAGGGTGATGACGGCTTCGGGGATCATCGGCAGATACACCGCCACCCGGTCGCCCTTCACCACACCGAGGGACTCGAAAGCGTTGGCGGCCTTCTTCACCTCTTCAGTCAGCTGGGCATAAGTGTAGGTCCGGGTGTCGCCGGGTTCGCCTTCAAAGTGGATGGCCACCCGGTCACCCCGGCCGGCCTCCACATGCCGGTCCAGGGCGTTGTACGCGGCGTTGACCTCCCCACCGACGAACCACTTGGCGAGCGGCGGATCAGACCAGTCCAAAGCCTCGTCGAAATCCTTACTCCAGGTCAGCAGCTCACGGGCCTGCTTTGCCCAGAAAGCCGGCCGGTCCGCGTTGGCATCGGCATAGTCGGCTGCGGTGATAACAGCGTCAACGGCGAACTCGGGTGACGGTGGGAACTTCCGGGTTTCATGGGAAAGATTCTCGAGCGCGTCGCTGCTCTGCAGGAGCGGATGAACACTCATGTGGCCTCCAAGATAGTACGTGGGGTTTCAGGCTGGTACGCGGTTGGCGTCGACGGCGGGCGCAGGAGTGAAGTCAAAGCCTTCATAGTCCTTGGCTGCCACGTCGTCGCACTTGGCGCGGTAGTTGCCGTGGCCTCCGACATAGGGCATGAAGACGCGCGGTTTCCCCGGGACGTTGGCGCCCAGGTACCAGGAGTTGCCCTTCATGAAGAGGGTCGGGGCGGCGGCCTGGTTGACGTGTTCCACCCATTCGTCCTGCGCCGCGGGGTTGGCTTCACTGACCAGCCCGGACGCCTCAAGGTGTTCTACGTGATCGGAAATCCATTCGACGTGCTGTTCGATGGACATGACCATGTTGGTCAGCACGGACGGGCTGCCGGGTCCTGCCACGATGAACATGTTGGGAAATCCTGTCACCGAGATACCCAGGTAGGTTCGGGGACCGGCTGCCCACGTGTCCTTCAGGGTTGCCCCGTCCCTGCCCGTGATGTGGATCCTGTCCAGGGATCCGGTCAGAGCGTCAAAGCCGGTGGCGAAGACCAGCACGTCAAGTTCTATTTCTTCATTTTGCGTTCGGACTCCGGCCGGTGTGATCCTCACGATAGGGTCACCCTTCACGTCCTTGAGGGTGACGTTCTCCCGGTTGAAGGTCGCGTAGTAGTCCGAGTCCACGCAGACGCGCTTGGCTCCCAGAGGGAATTCCTTGGGTTTGAGCAGCTCTGCCGTTGCCGGGTCCTGGACGAGTTCGTCTATTTTTGCCCGGACGAATGCGGCCGCAGTTTCGTTGGCCTCGGGGCTGATCATCAGATCCACGTAACTGGTCTGGATTGTCGGGCCGCCTTCCTGCCAGGCTTCTTCGTACCGTCGGTTACGCTCATCTGCGGGTACTTCCAGCGCAGACTGCGTTGGCATGCGCAGCGGCTGGCCGCCGAGCGATTGTCTGGACTGCTCGCGCAGTTCTCCATAGGTGGCTTTCACCTGCTTAACCAAGCCGGGATCGAGGGGTTCGTTGTGGGCGGGCAGGCTGAAACTGGGTGTCCGCTGGAACACCGTCAGCTGCTCAGCTTCCCTGGCAATCAGTGGTATGGCCTGGATACCGGAGGACCCTGTTCCGAGTACGCCTACCCGCTTTCCTGTGAAGTCAACCCCGCCCTGGGGCCATGACCCGGTGTGGTGCGTTTCGCCGTTGAAGGAATCCAGTCCTTCGATGTCGGGCAGCCGCCCCGCGGACAGAGCTCCCGTAGCCATCACGAGGTACTTGGACCTGATCTGATCGCCTGTGTCGGTGCTGACCGTCCAGGTGGCCGTGCCGGCGTCGTACTCCGCGGAGACGACGGAACTGTTCAGTGCGATATTGGGGCGAAGATCGAACCGGTCGGCGACGTGACTGAGGTACTTCAGGATCTCCGGCTGGGTTGCGTATTTCTCAGTCCATTCCCACTCCTGCTCCAGTTCCTTGTCAAAGGAGTAGGAGTAGTAAACACTTTGCACATCGCAGCGGGCGCCGGGGTATCGGTTCCAGAACCAGGTGCCGCCGACGTCCGAACCGCGCTCAAACAGCTGGACCGACAGGCCTTGGCCCCGAAGCTTGTAGAGGGAGTACAGGCCGCCGAAACCGGCGCCTACGACTACTGCGTCAACATGTCGCATAGCCGGCCCCTTATGCTTCGGCCGCGGCGAAGCGGCCCTGCAGCTGGCCGCCGATGGCGCGAACGGTTTCGTTTGCCGCCGGCAGGATATTGATCATCGAGATGAAGCCGTGCATTTGGCCGTCCACCAGGATCTCCTCCACGGGAACTCCTGCTTCCTGAAGCCGGCGCGCATATGCTTCCACTTCGTCCCGGAGGACATCGTGCTCAGCAACGAACACGACGGCGGGCGGCAGGCCGGACAGATCGGCGACCTGCAAGGGGGAAGCCTCAGGGTGATGCCGCTGGCTGGCATCGGGAACGTACTGATCCCAGAACCACTTCATCATGGTTTTGTTGAGCATGAGCTGGTTCTCAGGCGCCAGGTAGGACGCCCGCTCAAAATTGGCGTCAGTGACCGGGTACACCAGCACCTGGAGATCGATCTTCGGAGCCCCCGCCTCGCGGGCCCGGTGGGTGGTGATGATGGCCAGGTTCCCTCCGGCGCTGTCCCCCGAGACGACCAGCGGGGCGTCGGGGCGTCCGGTCAGTTCTTCTTTCCGTTCTGCAGCCCACAGCAGCGCTGTCCATGCGTCATCAGCTGGGACGGGGAAGGGATTTTCGGGGGCCTTGCGGTAATTGACCATGACCACGGTGGATCCGGTTTCCGCGGTGAGATTCCGGGCGAGGACATCCTGTTCCGCGATGTCGCCAAGGACCCACCCCCCACCGTGGAAGTAGACGAATACGCTGTTGGGCTCCCCCTGGGGGCGGTAGATGCGGATGTTGAACGGGCCGCCGTCGCCCTCAAGCTGGTGTTCGGTGACGGACTGGACCTCCGGGCCGGCCCCCTGCATGCTGGCGAAGGCTGCTCCCGCTCCTCGGGCCTCGGCCAGAGGGACTTCCCACGGCGGCTTACCGCCCGCTTCGGCCGCCATCTGAAGGAAATTCTGGGTCGCTGAATCTAATGCCACTGCTACTCCTCATTGGGTTCGCGCATGATGAACGCCTGGGTCACTGCTTCTGCCAAATCTCTTGGGGTCTGGGTGGCTCTCACAACTGGGGTCATTCCCGAAGGGTCAAAGCCTGCCGGACCGTGATCTTTCGGCGGGCGGAAAAGGCGTGCTGGATAGTTTGGATCGGTTAGACCCGGGATGTGTCCGGGTAACCGCTGAGCTGCCGCTCGATCAGCGTCTGAACCATTTCGGGTTCTTCCTGAACGAGCCAATGCGTCGCGTTGAGCCCGACGAATTCGTGGGGACCTGTGATGTATCTGGTACCCGGCGTGTGAACGCCTTGTGCTCAGGCAAGCCGCTTGTTGAGGAGCCCGCACATACTTGGGGTCCGGCAGGATTCGTACTCCGCGATCTGCCCGATGCGACGCTGGTGTCGAGAATCACTTGTGAAAGGCTCTTGAAGGAAAAGGACCGCGAGCCGAAGGCATTCCTCCGGGGTATGCTCGCGTGCGCCGAGGGCGATTACGTTCGCGTCGTTGTGTTGTCGGGCAAGGCGGGCAGTGGACTCGTTCCAGACCAGGGCGGCGCGGATTCCCCTGACTTTGTTCGCCGCGATCTGTTCACCGTTGCCGGAGCCCCCGAGAACGATTCCCAGGCTTGGCCGGTTATCCTGGAGGTCGCGGGCGACGTTCTCAGCAGCCGTTATACAGAATCCGGGATAGTCATCTTGAGGGTCGAAGGTGGTCGGCCCGTTGTCGACCACCTCATATCCCAGGTTGGTGAGTTCCCGTTGCAGCGTTTGACTTAATTCAAGACCTGCATGGTCGGTGGCGATGTGGACCCGGTACTTCGCCCCGGCAACTCCTCCGAGGAGGCCTGGTGTGGGTTCAGTAGTCATGTGTTCCCTTTCAGGGGGTGGGTGTTGTTTCCAAGTTGTCCCGGTGATTTCGTCACCCCGGGCAGACCTCGTGCCCGCATGGGAATTTTTGATCTTTGTAGTGGCGCGTTCCACAGCATGTGCGGCACCTCGGTTTTTGCATTATCCGAAGAGAAGCGCTGCTTCTTCATACCGTGTGGACGGAACGAGTTTTGGAGAGTGTGTTGCGTCGGCGATGCTGACGGTGACGATGTCGGTTCCCTTCAGGGCCACCATGCTCCCCCACTGCCTGTCGGTAACAGCATCCACTGCTGCCATCCCGAGGCGGGTGGCCAGGACGCGATCGTAGGCGCTGGGCACCCCGCCGCGCTGTGCGAATCCGAGCGCGGTGGAGCGGGATTCGATACCCGTCCATTGCTCGATCATTGGAGCCAGGACGTCGGCGATTCCGCCGAGGCGGGGGCGGTTGAAGGCATCAAGGCCCTTTTCGGAATGAGCCTCATCCATGCCCTCCAGCCGGAATCCTTCCGCCACGACAAGCACCGGGGCGCGCCCGCGGTCACGGACAGATGTGACCCACTTGCAGATCTGCTCGATGGTTTCAGGCTGTTCTGGAATGAGTATGGCGTGGGCGCCGGCAGCCATCCCTGTATGCAGGGCAATCCAGCCGGCGTGACGACCCATTACCTCAACGACGATGCATCGCTGGTGTGATTCCGCGGTTGTTCGGATTCGGTCGACTGCCTCCGTTGCGATTTCCACCGCGGTGTCGAATCCGAACGAATAGTCAGTGGCAGCCAGATCGTTGTCAATTGTTTTGGGAACCCCGATTACCGGAAGACCGGCCTCGGCCAGTCTGCGGGCCGCAGTTAGCGTGCCTTCCCCTCCGATAGCCAGAACAGCGTCGATGTTGCGGCGGGAAAGGACGGACGCAATATTGTCCGGTCCCCCGTGGGGTCCATCGAATGGGTTGGTACGTGAGGAGCCCAGGATGGTTCCGCCTTGCTTTGAGAGCCCCCGGACGCTGTGCCGGTCCAGCGGGACAAGGTCATCACCCATGACTCCCGCCCATCCATTACGGAAGCCGACGAATTCGTGCCCGTGGACGCTGTCGCCTTTCATTACACTGCCGCGGATAACTGCGTTCAACCCAGGGCAGTCGCCCCCTGATGTTAAGAGTCCAATTTTCATATCTTGCTCCTGTTGGTGGGGCAGGCCGGTGACGCGAGGTCGCATCACCGGCTTGCCCTGACAGTGTCGGTTTTCATCAGCCGATGGGAAGTTCGTGCGGACCGTCATTCGGCCCGCCCGGCACCTTTGCCCCGATGAGGGCCGAGGAGGCCGCGACGATGCCGTCGGTGTCGAAGCCGTAGTGGGCGTAGGGGTCTGCTGCCGGTCCGACGAGGCGGATCGTGTGCCTCGAGCTTGTCGCCGCCACCAATTGCCTCATTCATGATGGTGCCGATCGTATGATCGTCACATCCAATCCCATCTGCGGTTATGACTTACCGACAGCATCACCAAGGCCCGCCTTCTCACCCAAAGCCAGTGGCGCAGGAGCCGCTCTGCTCTTCGGCCGAGGGCGGCAAACCGTTGCTGTTGTGCTTAGGACTTCACCAGGGCTCGGACGGTGTTCGTGACCCCTTCGACGTCATACCCGTATTCCGGGTAGATCGTTTCCGGGTAGCCGAGAATGGCGAACTCATCCGGGACACCGAGCTTGTGGATCTTCGCGGCGACACCGGCCTCTGCGACCGCCGCCGACACGAGGGTGCCCAGACCCCCTTGGATGTTGTGATCCTCCACGGTGACGATGTGCCCGGTTTCCCGTGCGGCGGCGACAACGGCCTCCCGGTCGAGCGGCTTGATCGTGTGCATATCGATCACGCGGACACGGATGCCCTCTTTTTCGAGTCGCAGCGACGCCTGGAGCCCCAGCCATACACCCACACCCGTCCCGATGACGGTGGCGTCGTTTCCCTCACGCACCTGGATGGACTTGCCGATTTGGAAGTCGTACTCCACACCGTCGGGGTAGACCTGCGGCTCTTCCCCGCGCGCGATGCGCATGAAGATGGGCCCAGGGTAGTCAACCGATGCCTCAATCACCTTCACGGATTGATTCGCGTCTGAAGGGGCGATCACCGTCATGTTCGGAATGGCGTTCATGATGGCGAAGTCGGCGATGGCGTAATGGGTGGGTCCCCCGCCGGAAGTCGTTCCACCGTGTGTGGCGATGAGTCGGACGGGCAGGTTCTGATAGGCGACGTCAGTGTGGATCTGATCCACGGCGCGCAGCGACAAGAACGGTCCGAAGGCGTTCGCGAACGGGATTTTGCCGGCCAGCGCCATGCCTGCCGAGACGCCGACGAGGTTCATCTCGGCGATGCCGACATCGGTGACCCGGTCGGGGTAGGTCTCGGAGAGGATTCGGGCGTTGGAGCCTTCCATCATGGCATCGGAGTTGATGTACGCGATGCGGTCGTCCTTCTGGACCAACTCGAGGATTTTCTTGGGGACCAGGTCGCGAGCGTTCAACATCGTCACGATGTCTTCGATATTGAGGTTGAACGACTGGTTCTCCCCTTGTTCTTCTTCAAACATTACTTCGCCCTCCTAGCAGGCTTGTTGCGGTCGATGCTCTCGATGGCGAGCTTGAGGTTTTCGTCGTTGATGCTGCCGAGGTGCCACTTCGGGCCGTTCATGAAGTCGACGCCGTACCCCTTGACGGTGTTGGAGATGATCGCCAGCGGCTTACCCTTCCCGTCGTGCGTGACGGGAGGCAGCGCGCTGAGCGCGCCCACTACCTCTTTCATGTCGTTGCCGTTGATCTCGACGACGTCCCAGCCGAAGGCGTCGAACGCCTGCTTCCACTTGACGACCATGTGCTCGCCGTGCGCGAAGGCCCCGGTGGAGTGGTTGAAATCCAGAACGCAGACAAGATTGCTGAGGTGATGCGAGCCTGCGTACATGATCGCCTCCCAGTTCGAACCCTCCTCCATCTCCCCGTCTCCGGTCATGACGAACGTGCGTGCCGTTCGCCCATCCCCACGGTTGGCAAGTGAGATGCCGACACCCAGGGATAAGCCGTGACCGAGCGAGCCGGTCGACGCCTCGACGCCCCGGACGTAGTGCATGTTTGGGTGCATGCCGAAGGGGTGGCGCGGCTTGTTGTAGCCGTTGAAGACCTCTTCGAAGGTGTAGAGCCCCAAGTCCGCCAGGATGTTGTAGAGCAGAACGCCGTTGTGGCCCTTGCTCAGGATGAAGCGGTTACGATCCGGATCGTCCAGGTTCTCCGGGTCGAATCCGAGGAAGTGGTGGTAGAGCGCGACGGCGACGTCGGTAGCGCTCAACGGGCCGCCGAGGTGAACGGTGCCGGGAATCAGATACGCACCTTTCACGATCTGCTTGCGGATGTGCGCCGCCTTCTCCTCGAGTTCCTCGACAAGGTCGAGGTCGAGGTCGATGGTCGAACGGACAGTTGTGTCTGTCATTTGTTCCTCCAATTTGGTTGTTCGTGGTAGTGGGTAGGTCTGGAGACGCTCGGGCGTCACCACTCGGTGGTGCCGCCGTCGACAAGGATGTCTGCGCCGGTGTGAACGTGGCCAGGTCTGTGGCAAGGAAGGCGGCGATGCCGCCCGATCTCGTCGAGTGTTCCGTATCGTCCGAGCGGGACGGAGCCTTTGACGGTGGCGTTGTCAGCGATGGGCACGTCGGCACCGAGATCGACGTTTGCGGATGTTGATGCACGTCCGATTCCGCCTGCGCCGCCGGTCACGACTGCGCGTTTCCCCTTCAGGGTGAAACGCTCACTAACCGAAAGCAGCGCATCCACTCCAAGTGTTGAGGTCTCCATTGACCGGTTCCTTTCGCACGTCGTTGTCGGGAGCTGGTTCAAACTCCGCGACTGACCCAAACGCTAGAACAGAATTAGACACGTGTCAATCAATTCAACAAGAGCTTAGGGTATTGACATCCGTCTAGCGGCGGCGTTAGGTTCATCACAGCAAAGTCGCTGAAAGGGCAAAAGGTATGCAAAAACAAGCGGACCTTTGCTCAAGCAACCGAGGTCGCTGCGCGCAGGGGCATCGTGATCATTGCGGGGCAGCCCATGAAGTCGGAGGAATTCATGCGGATCACCCGGTTCCTCAAGAATCGTTCCGTGCAGTTTGCCTGCTGCGACACCACACGGCACTAAGCCCACACCGTGCACATGCTCAGCGATGGTCGAATCGACCCGAGTCCGATGAACAGCTGAAAACCCCAAACAAGTTCGGCAAAGTGCTCCTCCTCCCCGAGAACTGACAAGCACTTTTCCGCTCAGTCCCCCTTCAACGACGAAAGGCAGAACCTTGTCAGTAATAACCCCCGACGGACATGTCGAGGACCTACGCAATGTCAAAGCATCCGTGTGGAGAAAGATCGGCTACGCGACCGGCGACTTCTCCTATAACTTCTCCTGGTACATCGTCAGCGCACTTCTGCTGGTCTTCTACACGGACGTCTTCCTCATCCCCGCCGCAGTGGTCAGCGTCTTCGTCCTTCTGATCCGGCTCACCGACGCTGTCGTCGATCCCATCGTCGGCAGCATCGCGGACAGAACCCGCACACGTTGGGGGCGCTACCGTCCCTGGGTCCTCTTCGCACCCCTGGTCATGGGCGTTGCGCTCATCCTGACCTTCTGGGCACACCCGGACTGGCCGGAGCCGGTGAAAATCGTCTATGCAATCGTCACCTTCGCGATCGCGGCGATTGCATCTACGGCTACAAACATGCCCTACGGTGCGCTCAACGCCGTCGTCTCGCTCAACACAGACGAACGGCTATCCTTTGCGAGCTACCGGATGGTCGCCGCATCTCTGGGCTCGACCGTTGTCGGCTTTATCATCTTCCCG
Organism: bacterium RCC_150; assembly: GCA_041360635.1. Taxonomy (GTDB): domain Bacteria; phylum Actinomycetota; class Actinomycetes; order Actinomycetales; family Micrococcaceae; genus Arthrobacter. The sequence goes on from JBFUPP010000026.1 coordinate 24,705, forward strand.
ATGATCGGGTTTTTCTCGGGTCCTTCGGGCAATGCTGGCGGAGGTTACCTGTCCACAGTGGCGGTCATCGCGGCCATCACCGCCATCCTCTTCGTCGTGACCTTCCTCAGCACCAAGGAAGTCGTTCAGCCCGTCAACATCGAGGCGCCGAAAATGCGGCAACTCTGGAAGTCCGTCGGCGGCAATCGGCCTCTTCAGCTGCTCGTGGTCGGCTTCTTCCTCCTAGGTTTTGTCGGATATGGCCGCATTGGAATCATGGCCTACTTCTTCCAGTACAACCTGCATGACGTATCCATGTTCGGAACTTTCAATCTGGTTTCGACCGGAGCTGGTGTTGTCGGAGCGGTCATCACCCCGTTCCTGGTGCGCTTCGTCCCGAGCGGAAACAAGGCGCGTGTCCTCATACTCTCCTGTGTTGTCCAGGGAGTCTTCTTCATCTCGATGTTCTTCGTCACCAACGATATGCTCTGGTTCTTTATCTTCGGTGGCATCGCTGGACTTGCGGCCGGAGCCTTCGGGGCTTGCATTTTCGGCATGATCCCGGACACGGTCGAGTACGGAGAGGTCAAGAGCGGCATCCGCAGCGAGGGCTTCAACTACGCGTTCACATCGCTCGCGTTGAAATGGGGAGGAGCCGCCGGTCCCGCTGTTCTCGGACTCGTTCTCGCCGCGACCGGCTATATCCCGAAGGTCGAGCAGGCCCCCGGAGTGCTCAATGCGATCGCGGCAATGATGACCATCGTTCCTGGCATCCTGACCCTGCTCGTTGCCGTTCCGTTCCTCTTTTACAAGCTTGACCGGAAAAACTTCAACGAGATGGTCGACGAGCTCCAGCGGCGGAAGGAGCTTGCGACCGACATACAGGACCCGGACGGTGGCATCCACCCTCCACCGCTGGTGAAGAAGGACTAAACGATCCCAAGGGAGGCGGGTAGTTGGGCCCTCTGGACTCAACTACCCGACTTCTTTGTCGGCGGCTTTCTCTTCATGGCGGGTGTCCGACGTTGCCAGCTCGCGATGCCACATGACCGCGAGTGCGTCGACAAGCGCGTCCGCGTTACTTGCACGATGCTCGAAAATCTCGAAGAGCGTCAACTCCAGCTGAAAGATCAAGACAGCCAGCCGGGCTCGCGTCGCCGGGCGCTCAGACTCCTGACGACGCTCCACAATCGGCTCGAGCCGATCGATTATCGATCCGAGGATTCCTGCGTTGACCTCAGCGAACTTGGAACTGGACACGCTTCCACGAAAGCCGATCACGTTGGACGTTCGGTGCTTCTTCCAGTCGGCCACAAACATATCCACCCATGCCCGCACCTCAGCAAAACTCGGGGTTGCGAGCAAGGCGAGTGACTCGAAGCACTTTGCCATCGAGGGCACTCCCTGGGTCCCAATTTCGACGGACAATTCTGTCTTGCTGGGGAAATACAGATAAAAGGTGGCGCGGCTGATGCCGGCGGTGCGGGCAATCTCATCAACCGTGGCCCCCTGAAACCCCCGCCGCGTGAAGACCTTGATGCCGGCCTGGATAATTTCCCGCTTCGTGTCCATCTGCCGTCGTTGCCGAAGGGTCGGTGCTGCTTCTTCAAGAATAGACATGTATCTATTATCTATACATTGCGGCGTTCGCTTGTCCCCTCACTGGTACGGCCGACGATCGTGTCCTCTCAGATTCCGCTTCACGGCTTCCGCCCTCCGGGCTGGCCTCTACCCAGAAAGGGACCTCTCATGACCTGCAGCATCCACAAAGTCACCGTCAAAGCATCTACCGGAACGGGATGGGACGCCCTCCAGAAACAGCTCGATACCGCCCATGAAGAAGTCCGCTCCCTGGCCACGTTGAGCGGACGAAACGGCGTACTCATCACCCGGCACCGACACGGTGCCTACACCGTCGCCGTAAGCCCGGAGGTTCCCTACGGCATGACCTATGAGCGGGAAGAGCCGGCGCTTCCACAGGGAATGGCCGTCCTGCCCCACTAAGGCCTGGCAACGCCCTTTTCTCGGCGCCACCAGAAACGGACGCCCCCCGCCAGGGGAGCACGGCATTACCTTCTGCCGGTGCTCACGGGCGTTCGTTCCCCCTTTTTTACCGACAGCCCGCGGATTCGCCCCCCTATTGGTCACGTCCGGGCGGCACGAGTCAAACAGTCTTTGACCCCAGCCGGGTCCGCAAGCCCGTCAGCAGGAAGTGTCCGCGACGAGCCGACGTGCGCGACAGCCGGAGCGATACCAGGCCCGGGCACGGCACCCGGCCTCCCGCCCCCACCCCGGGCCCGCCCGCCCGAACGGACGACGATCCCACACCGATATGAACCCCGGCAGTACAACCAGCAACCCAGAAGAAAGGCACGGCCCCATGGCGGATACCACCAGGAGCGCTCTCGATACCGCAGCCCTCCGACCGGGGGACCACGTCGCCATCCACGGGAACGGACCCGTCACCTACTGCGGGTACGTGGAGGAAACCATGCCGCAATTCAACATCGTCTGGATCAGGGAAAAGCGGACCGGTGAACGCAAAATTCTCTTCACGGACGAGTGCTGCATCTCGCAGCTCGAAACCTGATCCAGCCACGCAGATGGGTTTCCAAGACCTCGGAAGACCCGCTGTGGTTCCCGTGTACAGGCCGCCGACGGAGGGGAGCCCCTGCCGTTTCAAAAAATGAACCAAAAGAAAGTGATTTCGATGTCAACACGCAGCAGCATCTTCGCCCCAGCCCAGGAACTTTCGTGGACTGACCTGGACCGGGGCGCGGTGGATACAATCCGCGTACTCGCTGCGGATGCCGTCGAGAAGGTAGGCAACGGCCACCCCGGCACGGCGATGAGCCTGGCGCCGGCCGCGTACCTTCTGTTTCAGAAATTGATGCGCCACGATCCGAGCGATCCCCAGTGGCTGGGCCGTGACCGCTTCATCCTCTCCCCGGGTCACAGCTCACTCACCCTCTACATCCAGCTGTTCCTCTCCGGCTACGGCCTGGAACTGAAGGACCTTCAGGCGCTGCGGACCTGGGGTTCACTGACCCCGGGCCACCCCGAGTACAAGCACACCGCCGGCGTGGAGATCACCACCGGTCCGCTGGGCCAGGGTTTGGCGTCCTCTGTTGGTTTCGCTTACTCCCAGCGCCGCCTGCGTGGCCTGTTTGACGCCGACGCTCCTGCCGGCAAGTCGCCGTTTGACCACACCATCTGGGTCATCGCCTCCGACGGCGACCTGCAGGAAGGCGTGACGGCGGAAGCCTCGTCGCTGGCCGGCCACCAGGAACTGGGCAACCTCGTGGTTGTCTACGATGAGAACCACATTTCCATCGAGGATGACACCGACATCTCCTTCACCGAGGATGTCCTGGGCCGCTACGAAGCCTACGGCTGGCACGTCCAGCGGGTGGACTGGACCCGGACGGGCGAATACGTCGAAGACGTCGAGGAGCTCTACACCGCGCTTCTCGCGGCCAAGGCTGAGAGGTCCAAGCCGTCCATCGTGTCCCTGCGCACCGTCATTGGCTACCCGGCGCCCAAGAAGCAGAACACCGGCAAGATCCACGGCTCCGCCCTTGGTGCCGAGGAAGTCGCAGGGCTGAAGGAAGTCTTGGGTTTCGACCCCGCCAAGTCCTTCGACGTGGACCAGGAGGTCCTGGACCACGCCCGCTCAGTGGTTGACCGCGGTGCCGCCGCCCGCAAGGAATGGGAAGAGTCCTTCACCGCCTGGCAGGCCGCCAACCCCGAAGGCGCGGCCCTGCTGCAGCGGATCGAGGACAAGGAACTGCCCGAGGACCTCGACGCCGCGCTCCCGGTCTTCCCGGCCGGCAAGGACGTCTCCACGCGTGCAGCCTCCGGCAAGGTCCTGAACGCGCTCGGTCCCGTCATGCCCGAACTGTGGGGCGGCTCGGCCGACCTCGCCGAGTCCAACAACACCACCATCGAGGGTTCGCCGTCGTTCATCCCGGCCTCGCGGTCAACGGCGGCGTGGAAGGGCAATCCGTATGGCCGGGTCCTCCACTTCGGTATCCGTGAGCACGCCGCGGCCGCGATCGTGAACGGCATCATCCTGCACGGCAACACCCGCGCTTTCTCCGGCACCTTCCTGATCTTCAGCGACTACCAGCGTCCCGCCATCCGCCTTGGCGCCCTCATGGGTGTGCCGTCCATCTATGTGTGGACGCACGACTCCATTGGCCTCGGCGAAGACGGGCCCACCCACCAGCCGGTGGAACAGCTTTCCACCTTGCGTGCGATCGTCGGCCTGGATGTCGTCCGCCCGGGTGATGCCAACGAGGTGGCTGCCGCGTGGAAGACCATGCTGGAAAACGACGCCAACCCGGCAGGAATCGTCCTGAGCCGCCAGAACATTCCCACTTGGGAGCGCGGCGCGGGCGACGCCGACGGCGACACCTTCGCGTGCACGGCGGGTGTGGCAAAGGGCGGCTACGTCCTGGCCGAAGCCTCGAAGGACGGCGCCACCGTCCCGGCAGACGTCATCCTGATTGCCACCGGTTCCGAGGTCCAACTGGCCGTCCAGGCCCGCGAAGCCCTTCAGGCCGAAGGCATCGCCGCCCGGGTCGTCTCCATGCCCTGCGTTGAATGGTTCAAGAAGCAGGACGCCGCCTACCGCGAATCCGTGCTGCCCGCCACAGTCAAGGCGCGCGTGTCCGTTGAAGCAGGCCTTGCCTTGGGCTGGCACGAATTCGTCGGCGATGCGGGCCGTTCCATCAGCCTTGAGCACTACGGCGCTTCGGCTGACTACAAGCGCCTCTTCCAGGAGTTCGGCATCACCGCGGAGGCAGTTGCCGCGGCTGCCAAGGACTCCCTCGCCGGCCTGAAGGCCTGAAACCCGATCAATTAGGAGATAAACACCATGACTACTCCCACCCAGCAGCTCTCCGACGCCGGCGTTTCCATCTGGCTCGATGACCTGTCCCGCGGACGCCTCGAAACCGGCACCCTGGCCAAGCTCATCGAAGAAAAGAACGTCGTTGGTGTGACCACCAACCCGTCCATCTTCCAGGCAGCCATCACGTCCGGCACCGATTACGACGCGACCATCGCCGCCCAGGCGGCAGCCGGCGCCAGTGTCGAGGACGCGATCTTCGAGATCACCACCATGGATGTCGCTGACGCTTGCGACTTGTTTGCACCCGTCGCAGCAGCCACCAACGGCGTGGACGGGCGCGTGTCCATCGAGGTGGACCCCCGCCTGGCCTGGGACCCAGCCGGCACCATCGCCGAGGCCAAGAACCTGTACAAGAAAGTCAACAAGGACAACGTCCTGATCAAGATCCCCGCCACTCTTGAGGGCCTTGCAGCCATCACGGCAACCTTGGCCGAGGGTATCAGCGTCAATGTGACCCTGATCTTCTCGCTGGAGCGCTACCGTGCCGTCATCAACGCCTTCCAGTCCGGTTTGAAGCAGGCGATCGACAACGGCCATGACCTGTCCAAGATCCACTCTGTCGCCTCGTTCTTCATCTCCCGCGTGGACTCCGAAATCGACAAGCGCCTGGACGTGATCGGCACCGAGGCAGCCAAGGCACTCAAGGGCAAAGCCGGCGTCGCCAATGCCCGTCTGGCATATCAGGTCTACGAGGAACTCTTCGCCACCGAACGCTGGGCGGCCTTGGCCGAGGCAGGTGCACGCCCCCAGCGGCCCCTGTGGGCCTCCACAGGAGTGAAGGACCCGGCCTACCCGGACACCCTCTACGTGACCGAACTCGTTGCCCCCGGCGTCGTCAACACCATGCCGGAAAAGACCTTGGACGCCGCATCCGACCACGGCGTGGTCAAAGGCGACACCATCAGCGGCACTTATGGGGAAGCCAACCGGGTCCTCACCGCCCTCGAACACCTCGGCATCTCCTACAACAACGTGGTCACCCTGCTGGAATCCGAAGGCCTCGACAAATTCGTGGCCAGCTGGAAGGAACTCCTGGCCGACGTCAACGGAGCCCTCACCACTGCACGGCGATGAAAAGCAGCTGCTGCACTGAACTGGACGGGACTCAACCGAGCCACCAAGAAAAGCCCGGTACAGGCCCGGAGCCTGCGAATTCGTCCGACCAGGGACAGACCTTTTCCCCCAGCACCATAAGTTCTTTCAGAAAGCACTAGAGGAAGCCATGACTACGCCTATCGACAGCCCCGATAACCGGAAGCCCCTGATTGCGGGCAATTGGAAGATGAACATGGACCATGTTCAGGGTTCGGATTTGCTGCAGCATGTGGTCGAGGCCCTAGCAGTGGGGGAACATGCCGCGGACAACGTTGAAGTTGCCATTTTTCCTCCTTTCACGACTCTTAGCACTGTCCAGACTCTCATCCAGGACAACGGATTCGGCCTGGTCTGTGGTGGCCAGGACGTATCGCCCTTCGACTCCGGTGCCTACACGGGCGACACCAGCGCGCAGTTCCTGGCAAAGCTCGGTTGCAAGTACGTTCTCGTTGGACACAGCGAACGCCGGGCCATCCACAGGGAGACAGACGACATCCTGAATGCCAAGGTGAAGGCCGCCTACCGTCACTCCCTCATCCCGGTGCTCTGCGTCGGTGAGGCCCTTGAGATCCGTCAGGCCGGAACGCACGCCGAACATACTTTGACCCAGCTGCGCGCCGGCGCTGAAGGCCTGACAAAAGAGCAGGCATCCAGGCTCGTAGTTGCTTATGAGCCAGTCTGGGCCATCGGCACCGGAGAAGTCGCCGGCCCACAGGACGCCCAGGAAATGTGCGCTGCCATCCGCGCCGAACTGGCAGAACTTTTCGACGCCGACGTGGCAGTCACCACTCGTCTCCTCTACGGAGGTTCCGTCAAAGCCAACAACGCGGCCGCCATTCTTAGCAAGCCTGACGTCGACGGTGTGCTGGTCGGGGGCGCCAGCCTTGATGCAGTTGAATTTGCAAACATCGCCGGCTTCGAACGCCAGCCCAGCTAACTGACCCGACCCGACTCCTACACCACACACCTAACACGTCGTCGCACCTCTACGATCCGTTGTCCGCTTACCCTAGCCAGAATGAGAAGCGCCAGCTCGGGGTACGTGAGGTCAACACACGGCCAAGCCACACGGACTCCCGCCCCTGCCCAGTGCCATTCATTTTTTTCGTCCCCCCAGAAGAAAGCAAAGAACCATGCAAATCTCAGAACAGATCGTCCTCATCACCGGCGGCGGACGGGGCCTCGGCCACAGCATCGTTCAGGCGTTTGCCGACCAAGGCGCCAGAGTAGTGATCAACTACCGCAACAGCGCCGAAGAAAGCGAAGCCCTGGCAGCAAACTACGGCCCCGGCCACGCTGTAGCCCTGCAGGCAGACGTGACCGACGCCGATCAGGTCGCAACCATGCTGGCTCAAGCACAGACCCATTTCGGCAGCCCAGTCACCACCGTCGTCAATAACGCTCTGGCAGACTTCTCCTTCAACGGTGACGCCCGCTCCAGCGCGGCAGACATCACCTGGCCGGAATTCGAAGCCCAGTTCTCCGGCAGCGTCCGCGGCGCACTGAACACCATCCAGCAGGCACTGCCGGCCATGACGGAACACGGTTTCGGCCGCATCATCAACATCGGCACCAACCTGTTCCAAAACCCGGTGGTCCCCTACCACGACTACACCACGGCTAAGGCGGCCCTGCTGGCATTGACTCGGACAATGGCCGCCGATCTGGGCCAGCATAACGTTTCGGTGAATATGGTCTCGGGCGGGCTGCTCCGCACCACCGATGCCAGCGCCGCCACACCGGAGGAGGTTTTCGACTACATCGCCGCAGCCACACCCCTGCGCAAGGTTACAACTCCCTCGGGCTTTGCTGACGCTATCCTCTTTTTTGCCTCCCCCTGGGCCCGCTCCGTCACAGGCCAGAATCTGGTGGTCGACGGCGGCCTGGTCATGAACTAAGGCGGAAGGCCATGCCGAACCCGACCGCGACCCAGCGGCAGCTCCATTTCAACGCATTCCTCTTTGGCTGCGGCCACCACGGCGCCGCCTGGCGCAGGCCCAATTCGACCGTAGAGCAACTGGGAGACATCGCCTACTATGAACGGCTGGCCCAAAGTGCCGAACGCGGCCTTTTCGATGCGGTGTTTTTCGCCGACGGCCACTCGGTCGGCGATCCGGGTCCGGGACCGAGGTGGTTCCTTGAGCCACTGACCGCGATGGCGGCGATGGCGCGTGCCACCAGCAGGATCGGGTTGGTCAGCACCATCTCGACCACTTTCTACACCCCCTTCCACGCCGCGCGGATGCTGGCATCCCTTGATCACATCAGCCGCGGGCGCATCGGCTGGAATGTCGTTACATCCATGTTCGACGCCGAAGCCCGCAACCACGGGCTGAAAGCCATGCCTGCCCACGGGAAACGGTATGTCAGGGCGGCCGAGTTCATCGAGGTGGCGCTGCGGCTTTGGGACTCTTGGGATGATGATGCGCTGGTGATGGACCGGGCTGGCGCCTACGGAGACGGGAAAAAGCTGCACCCGTTGCACCATTCCGGCGATCATTTCCAAGTGGAGGGCCCGCTGACCGTACCCCGGCCACCCCAGGGAAGACCTGTGCTGTTCCAAGCCGGCGCTTCCGAGCAAGGCCGGGATCTGGCTGCCCGGCACGCCGAGGGGATCTATGCCGTCGCCTATGACCTGCCCTCCGCGCAGGAATACTACAGCGACATGAAAGGGCGGATTGCAGCCGCAGGGCGAAGCCCGGACAAGGTGGCCATCATGCCCGGCCTGGTCACCTACGTGGGCGCTACCGAGGCGGAGGCCCGCCGCCGGCAGGCCGAGGTGGACGCACTTCTCCCGACCGCGCACTCGCTGGCCCAGCTTGGCACGTATATCGGCCAGGACTGCATGGAGTGGGAGCTGGATGCTCCCGTCCCGCTCCTGCCACCGGCCGCCGAATTCACCGGACCGCAGGGACGCTACAGCACAGTCCTACGGATCATCGAGGCGGAAAAGCCCACGGCCCGGCAACTGCTGGGAAGACTGGCCGCCGGCGGCGGCCACTGCACGATGGTCGGAACCCCAGAGCAGATCGCCGACCAGATCGAGCTGTGGTTCCGCTCCGGTGCCGCAGACGGGTTCAACCTTATGCCGCCACTGCTGCCCGATTCGCTCGACGAGTTCGTGGACAGGGTGATCCCGGTATTACAGCGGCGAGGACTCTTCCGCAGCAGCTACACCGCGGCCACGTTGCGCGGACACCTCGGACTGGAACGGCCAATCGTGGGCGCCCGCGACAATGAATAGTCCTAGAAGGCCTTCCGCTGAGCCAACCCGACGGGCCACGTCCACGTCACAGTGACAAGTCCAAAGTCCCCCCACTTCGAAGCCAGTCATATTTGACCAGAACAAGGAACCAACATGAACATCACAGTGAACGGCAAATCCCACGCCCTGGGGCCAGCAGCTTCCGTGGCAACGCTCGTCACTCAGATCACAGGGTGGGAGCTTGCCTCCAACGGGCAAGCCGCCGACGGCCAGAGGGTGGGTGTGGCGGTAGCGCGCAACTCAGGCGTGGTGCCCCGCAGCCAGTGGCACGATACGTCGCTCGCTGAGGGCGATGACATCGAGCTCGTGACGGCAGTTCAGGGAGGATGAGGACGATGACTGAAACAACTGCCCCTCCAGCCGTACCAGGATCAGACACCGACCGCCTGGTCATCGACGGAGTGGAATTGAGCTCCCGGCTCATTATGGGCACGGGCGGGGCGCCCAGCTTGGACGGGCTCGGTGCAGCGCTCCTGGCCTCCGGCACGGAGCTGACCACGGTTGCCATACGACGTTATTCGCCCGCCCAAGCGGGTTCACTGTTCCAGCTGCTCGTAGAGAACAACATCCGTGTCCTGCCGAACACCGCCGGTTGCTTCACGGCAAGGGATGCGGTCATGACAGCGGAGCTGGCCCGTGAGGCGCTGGATACGAACTGGGTGAAACTGGAAGTCATTGCCGATGAGCACACGCTCCTGCCCGACGCGGTGGAACTCGTCGACGCCACCGAGCAGCTGGTGCATCGGGGCTTTAAAGTCTTCGCGTACACCAACGACGATCCGGTTTTGGCGCTGCGTCTGGAGAACTTGGGAGCCACCGCCGTGATGCCGCTTGGCGCTCCGATCGGGACGGGACTTGGCATCCTGAACCCGCACAACATCGAGCTGATAGTGTCGCGGGCCTCAGTGCCTGTGGTGCTGGACGCGGGCATCGGTACCGCCTCGGACGCGGCGCTGGCGATGGAACTGGGCTGTGACGCCGTGCTGCTCGCGACTGCCGTCACCCGGGCGCAGAACCCGGCACTGATGGGCGAAGCCTTCAAACACGCCGTTATCGCCGGTAGGCTGGCGAAAGCGGCTGGGCGGATCCCGCGCCGCGAGCATGCGCTGGCGTCTTCTGCAATGGAAGGCCGTGCCGAGTTCCTCTAAGAGCTTAGACACGCGCAGACCCCGGTGGTTGCAGAAGAAATGCCCGGGCTCCACAACTTGCGTGAAGGGTTCCAAGGACGCAAACCCATGTCTTGCGAGACGGCTCCTCGACCCAGTGGCAGATTAAATACACCCCCAACCTGATGTCAACGCCCAACCGGGTCCTGTCACAATAAAGTCCATTTCATTCCTTCCTGACAAGGTCACGAGTGGGTCCTAAAACTCAACCTCACACGTGGGGGGCGAAGACATTCTCCCCTTGGAGGCCCGGTCGTCCTAGAGGCATTCGGGGTCGATGCAGGCGTGCGGAAGAACGGGCCGAGGCCCAGGGCTGATGGAGTTCAGGACCATCTGAAGACCAGAGACCGCGGTGAGATGCTTAGCCCCACCGCGTCGAGGTCCGCGCTCTGCGCCCCCACATCGCCCAGGGCGAGCCCGGGCAGCAGCTCGGCCGGCTCGGGCAGGCGCTCTTCCGCGCGATGAATGTCGCGCGCATGTTTGGCGGCAAGTCCGCCACCGCTCGTAAGCCTTCACGCATAAATGTTTAAGTACATGGACCCGGGGGTGTGTGTAAGAGGTCGTGATGTCCTCATACACGAGCAGAAAACGCGCCTGCGATTCCCGCACAATTAGGCACAACAGCTGCGGTCACCACATGCACACTAGTTGAGTTCCGTTCCCGCGATGGAGTCGCCGGCTCCGCAATGTCGCGCTGAATCTGGCCGACCTGGAATGGATCCCCGCACGGCCTCCCCCGGCCCGGCCGAGTTCGGCCGCCGGGTCGGGGCGAGCGAGCGCACGCTCTCCCGGCTGTTCCGCGACGAGGTTGGGAGGGTCGAATGTGAGTACTTCAAGTAGCCCTGGTCCTTTGGTCGCTCGTGCGATGGGGATCAGGTTAGGTTTTCACTCATGGATGTTAAAGCGCGGGAGCCGTGGTTCCGACCAAACAAGTCCAACCCGGGCCGGCATCCCGGTTCGTTGCAGGGCGGGCTGAGAATTGGGGTCATCGTCGCCGCGATGGTTGCCGTTGTCGTGCTGTTCAGAACTGGGGTGCTGTGATGCGGACGTCATCGTGAGCGGCTTCCTTGCCTGGGTCGCGGGTTCGGGCATAGTGCAGGGTCTGATCATGGGCCTAACCTTCGCGTACCTGACCACCGTCCTGGTCTTGAACGCCGTGGCGAAGACGGAGACGAAGACCGTCAATGGCTGGAGCGCGATTCGCAAAGCCGGCCGTCCAGGCAACGGACTACTGGTTCGTGCGGCCTTGCAGAAGGCGCTCCCGGTTGTCAACGTGTTTGAAGAGGCCGCCTACTGGACAGCGACCAGTGATGACGCGGGGAAGCGTCTCAACGGGGAGCATGCGTATCGCCTTCATTTCCCGGTAGGTCAGCTTCCACCAAATGATGCCTTCTGGTCGCTTACCGCGACCGATACCGTCGGCTATATGGTCAACGCCCCAACCGGGCGGGCAAGCGTGAACGACCACTCTGGTCTCGTGACGAACACCGACGGCTCAGTGGACATTCTGCTCCAACCGAATCAGCCATCCGGTGCGGCGCAAAACTGGGTAGCGACACCGCCCGGCCCGTTCAGGCTCATGCTCCGCGCCTATCTACCTGGAGCGGCCATCGTAGAGGGCCGGTACGAGGTTCCGCCGGTCGTACAGGTGCAGTCATGAACCGCCTGATCCTGAAATACGCCACTCCCGTGACGATCGCCATCCTGGCAATCTTCGCGTGGGTCACCTACAGGCGAATCGAGGCCGGCGGTCTGGGCTCGATCATTCTGCTGGCAGCAACAACTGTGGCCATCTGGGTGATCGGTACGTTCGTCTTCATCTACTTCTGGCCGCGGATCACAGTGGGCGGCTTCAAACGAATATTTGTCCGGCGCGGGCTGGGTGGCGGACCGATCCCTGTGAACACGATTTATGCCGTGCCACAGAGCCCGTCTCAGTCCGCTTTGTCCGGCAGCGTCATCGCGACCGGCACCGACGACATCCTATATTTTGGCGGCTGGTTGGATGTCAACGCCGGACCACAAGTGCTGCACGTGCCCGAGATGGAACAGCGCTATTACAGCGTGCAGTTCACCGACCCGACCAGCGGCGCCAACTTTGCCTACGTAGGCAAACGCACCACCGGAACCGCTATCGCCGACTTCCTCCTCTGCGAACCCAAATGGCACGGCGATACGCCACACGGCATGACCCGGATCGACGTGCCCCACCACGCCGCCCTGCTGATCGGTCGGGTCTTCGTCGCCAACGAAAATGACCGCCACACGGCATACGAACTCGCGAAGCTGATCCAGCTCACGCCAGCAAAAAGAGCGTGAGCATTCGCGGAAACCGATCCCCACGGCTCCGAACTCGCCCGCGTTGAGGGATCCGGATACGAGCGCCCTGGCGATGAGAAGGGCGGACGGTCTCTTGATTCACGCGTCAGGCTTTGCCGAGAGCTTGAACTGCCGCCATGCTGAGTGTCGTTGGGAGGAGTCGCTTCACAGGAGCACCGGGCCCCCTAAACGTGAATTTCCGTACGACCCCGGATCTTCCTCACACCCGGGCCGCGGGCGTGCTATCGTTTCAGCAGTACTTACTGATTGTTTAGTAAGCTCCGAGGAATAGGGGCATTATGGAGCGTCCAGTCGAGCAGGAGAGGCGTCATCCTTCTTCCCCTGTGGACCAGGAGATGCGGCGGCGGATCTTGTCCGAAGCGGCAGGCCTCTTCCTGGCGAAGGGCTACAAGGGAGTGTCCATGAAACTGCTTGCCGAAGCCGTCGAGGTCACGTCTGCAGCCTTGTATTACCACTTTCCCAAGGGCAAGGAAGAGCTCTTCACCACGATGGTCCAGACGGTGTTCGTGGACGAGGGCGTGGGTGGGATCGATCAGGCCCTTGCCGGGGCACGGGGCTTCCGGGAACGGTTGACCCGGCTCACCTCGGCGCTGCTCGCCCTCCCCCTCGATGATCGTTTGAGTGTGCTGCTGCGCGATGCCAGAGAACATCTCAAGGACCCAGAGCACCAACAGGTGATCCTGTCCTTGCTGGACCGGATCAAGAGGCGCGTCACTGATCTCTTTGAAGAGGCGCAGGATGCGGGCGAGGCGCGCCCTGATCTGCCGGTCGACGTTCTGGTCAGCCTCTACATTGGCATGCTGCGGGGGGCGAAGGGCCTGCAGACGCCCGATCGGGCAGCCTCTCTGGTCAGCGTGGTCGTCGACGGAGTCGCGAAACGGGAGCAGTCCCCGCTGCCTTGGGGCACACAGGGTAGTGACTCGCTGAACGTTCGGGCCTCTCTCGATTGGCCACCGGATCGGAATCCATCTCCCGGAAAGGAATGATGTCCCATGAATGCGATTGAGACACAGGGCCTGAGCAAGTACTTCGGCAAACGCGCCGCCGTTGATGGCCTGACAATGTCCGTACCTGCCGGGTCCATCGCGGGCTTCGTCGGCCCCAACGGGGCAGGGAAGACGACCACTCTCCGCCTGCTCCTGGGACTCATGCGGCCCAGCGCCGGCAGCGCTACTGTCCTGGGCTCGCCCCTGACCGAGCCTGATCGTTACCTTCCGCGTGTGGGGGCGCTTGTCGAGGCCCCGGCCTTCTATCCGAGTCTGTCCGGGCGGACCAACGTGGAGGTGCTAGCCCGTCTCGGCGGCTATCCGCGTTCCCGCGTGGCCGAACTGCTGGAGATGGTGGACCTCGCCGATCGGGCAGGTGATCGGGTCGGAACCTATTCCCTGGGCATGAAGCAGCGGCTTGGTGTGGCGATGGCCCTGCTGCCGGATCCGGACCTGCTGATCCTCGACGAGCCCGCCAATGGCCTTGATCCCCTGCGTATCATCGGGATCCGCGAGCTGCTGCGCCGCCTGCGCGCGGCGGGGAAGACCATCCTGCTCAGCAGCCACCTGCTTGGAGAGTTGGAACAGGTCGCTGACTGGCTGGTCATGATCCACGAGGGGAAAGTGTTGTTCTGTGGTCCGGCCCGGGACCTGCTGGCCCAGCGCGTCGAGCTCGTGGTCGAAGCCGAAGACGGTGTCCGACGTGAACTGGTGGCCAGGATCGCAGCCGGCGCCGGCTATGCGGTCACCCGGGAAGAGCGCGCCTTGCGTATCGCCTGCCCCGCAAGCTTCGCCGAGACCCTGGACCGGCAGGCCAGCGAAGCCGGCGTGACCGATCTGGCCATCCGGGTCAAAGAGGGCAGCCTCGAACAGCTGTTCCTCTCTCTCGTGAAAGGAGACCGTCCATGACCTCCATCATCCGCGCGTTTCTCAGCGAAGTGCTGAAATTTCGGCGCTGGAGCGTCCTGGCCGGTGCCGGGGCGATGGTGGCGGTGAGCACCTTCATCGCCTACCTGACCTTCCACCAGATCGCCTCCGGAGCCACCGGCAAAGAGATGACGGGCCTCATCGCGGCATTCGACACTCCGCAAGGGTTGGTCTCTGTCATTGGCCAGGCACGATCCCTGATCATTGCGATTGCACTCGTTCTGGTCAGTGCCAATCTCGCGGCCGAATGGACCCAGGGGACGCTGCGCAACCTGCTGGTGCGCGAGCCGCACCGCCTGCGGTGGCTGGCGGGAAAGATGCTCGCAGTCGTGCTCTTCGTCCTGTTCTCGATGCTGCTCACCCTGATCGTCAGCGGCGCCTTCGTCCTCATCCTCGCGCAGGGGCAGGGCGTCCAGACCGCGGCCTGGACCTCGGCGGAAGGGCTGGGCGTCTTCGTGGAGTTCTTCGGCAACGAGGTGCTCTGCCTCATCGGCGTCAGCGCTTTGGGCATGCTCATTGCAGTGCTGACCCGTTCGGTGGTTGCCGCCGTAGGGATATCCCTGGCCTACATCCTGGTGTTCGAGGGGATCATTGCCGTGGTGGCGCCGCAGGTGTCTCAATGGTTTCCTGGCCGGGTGTTCAACACCATCGTCGGAGCCACGGTGCCGATGGTAGGTCCCACCCCTGCCCAGGGGTATCCGGCGGCGCTGTCCGCGAGTGTGCTGTGGATTGTTGGCTTTGTTGCGGCCAGCGCTCTCGTTCTGCCGCGGCAGGACATCAAGGCATAACAGCGGGGAGGAATCGTCATGATGCGTTCCCTTGCGCCCGGTGAGGACCTGGCAGGCCAGGCCCGGGAAGACGTCGGCGTGGCCGGCAACGAGCGTCTGACGGCGTTGACCGGGGCCGTCCTGCTGGTGTTGTTCGCCGTGGAGATCGTCACCGTGGTTCTGCTGCGAGGCCTGATGCCTGCCCACTTCTTCGTCGGCGTGCTGCTCATCGGGCCCGTGGCCATGAAAACCGCCAGCACGGGCTGGCGGTTCCTCCGCTACTACGCCCGCCATCCTGCGTACCGGCGCAAGGGACCGCCCCGGGCCGCGATGCGGGTGCTATCGCCGCTCCTGCTGGCCTCAACGCTTGCCGTGATTGCAAGCGGCATCGCCCTCGCGTTCACCGGTCCGGCTCCGGCGGTTCTGCTGCGGATCCACGTGATCAGCTTCCTGGTCTGGCTGGCGCTCGTCATCGTCCACGTCGTCGTCTATGCGGCACGGGTACCCAAGGTCATCGCGGAGGACTGGAGGCGCAGGACCGTCCGGCATGAACCGGGGACGGGAAGACGGGCTCGGCTGGCGGTCAACGTCGTGGCACTCGTGTCGCCGCCGTCCCCGCGGTGGTCATGGTACCGAGCGCCGCTCCGTGGGCCGGCTGGCTGGAACAGGGAGTCTCCGGGTTTGGGGTCCTCGCCGTCGTCGCGATTGCCCTCACCGGGGCGGTGGCCACCATCCGTCGGCGCCGTCACCGGCTGCAGTAGGGGCTTCCTTGGCGGGAAACGGAGCTCAGAGCTTGCCGGAACAGGGTATCGCGCACCCGCAGCGGCCGGTACCCGCTGGGGCCGAGCCGGGCCAGCGCGCCTTCGATCCCGACCTCGATGACCCCGAAGAAGTTGATGTTCTTGGTGGGCCCGCCCGAGAGGGGCCAGACAAACGAGCTCACCCGCTCTCGGACATTGTCGTGATCGGCAAATCCCGGGCTCCTCACTGATGAAGGAAGGGAACTCATTATGAAACTCACTATCAGCCTGCAGGTCACCCTTGACGGTGTCGCTCAGGCGAACGGCGGCAACAACGAGGAGATGGATCCCGGCTTCACCTACAGCGTGGGCGGTCGCCCCGAATACGCTTCAGCAAGTTGATGACACAGCCAAGGAACCAGAATGGTCGGCAGCTACTTGAAAGGCTACTGCCCATTCTGAATCGCCAGGTCTCCCCAACACGGCCAGCAGTACATGCAGTCGGCCGTTGCGGATGCGCCAGCGGAGTTCTTCGAATGATCCTGGAGGCTGCGACGACTGTGCGTTGCTCAGCGCTGGGCATCCCACTGCCCCATAGAGCCGAGGCGGCTCCGGCTTAGTGGCCCACCATCGCCGTGGGGCGTTATGAACCCACGGGCTTCATGCGCATCCTGCGCAGGGCGGCCACTGTGAACACGACGGCGAGCGGCAAGGCGACGACAGCGGCGCTTAGCCAGGCGCCCGTTCCCTGCCAGCCTTGGACGGCGGCGTTGAGGGCCTGGAGCCCGGTTGCGGCGGCGGCGAGCAGGAAGGCCGCGGCCGCGAGCGACGGCGCAAGGCCTGCCGGGAGCACGGCTTCGCAGGGCAGGAGCCGCCATACGAGCAGGAGAACAAGGCCCAGCACTCCAAGGACCACGCGGTATTCGACGACCTCGCCCCAGTGGTGCTCGGCGGCAGCCTGGGCGCAGTCGAGGCCAGGGTATGGTGCCTGCAGGACCGCGCATCTGGCGGCGGTGTAGGCGACGCCGGGCAGGTCGCCCGCCACGAAGCCCGCACCCCAGATCCGGCCGAACAGCTCCGATATGGCGCCGCTCACACCGACGGCGATCGCGCCCACAGCCGCGAGGCCAACCAAGGGGCGCACGAAAGCGCGCACCGGCAGCCCGACGACGTCGCGAAGTGACGGGCGCAGGACCGGCGTCACGGTGCCGACCGGGCCGAAGCGGTGGACAGCCTCGCGCTCGGCGTCTCCCGGGTCCAGGCCCTGCCCACGGAGCCGGGCCGCGCATTCGCGCAGATGCGCCTCGGTCTCGGCGAGGAGCCTGCGGGCGGCGGCGGGATCAGCGTCTCGCGCGGCCACGAAGAGCTCGTCGAGGTACGCGTCGATGGGCCCCTCTTCAGTCCCGGCGCCGTTCTCCGCGCTCACGACGCCTCCCCAAGAACGCCCCGTACCGCGGTCGAGAAGCCTTTCCATTCCTCCGCCCGGCGGGCAAGCTCGGCCTGACCAGCCGCGGTGAGTGCATAGACCCGCCGGCGGCCGCCGCCGGCGTCGTCCGCCCAGCGGCTCGCGATGCACCCCGCAGCCTCAAGCTTGTGCAGGGCGGGGTAGACCGAGCCCTCCTGGAGCTCAAGCCGCGCGCCGCTGCGCTCGCGAATGCGCGCGATGAGCGCGTAGCCGTGTGCCTCGCCCGCGCCGAGCGAGCCAAGCAGTAGGAGGTCAAGCTGTCCGTTCACTGCACTTCTTCCCATACCTAGAGAGTCTAGGCATGGGAAGCCCCGTTGACTATAGGGCGACGAGACTCACCACCTATAGTTCTCGCGAAACAGGGTGCAGGTTGGAGCGTTGAGTCCGATTGACCTTCCTTGGGTTCTTGCGGTGATTGCAACACTTAGCGGATGGGTGTTGGCATGGCAGGATATTCAATTCATTTAAGGCCTGATCTCTTGCAGGTTTTTTGGACCGGGATGCAGGCGGGTGATTTCATCACTGACGCTGTTGTGCCGATCAACACGAGTCGGCGGACCGGGCGCAGGGTGCTGCTTGAGGCGGGTGGTGTCAGGCCCCGGCGAGGCCGTGATCTGAAGGGCCGGTGTCTGACTTTCGCCCAGCGGGAGGAGATCGCAATACTGCGTGCCCAGGGTCAATCTCTGAGGCAGATCGGAGCCGTGGTCGGCAGAGCGGCCTCCACGGTTTCCCGGGAGTTGCGGCGCAACTCGGTGGCCGGGTTGCCATACCGGGCGACGTCGGCTCACGCTCTGGCTTATGAGAGGGCCTCGCGTCCAAAACCAGCGAAACTGCACACGAACGCCGTGCTGCGTGCGAAGGTGGAAGAGGACCTGAGAAAGAAGTACTCACCCGAGCAGATCGCAGGACGACTCCGGGTTGAGTTCCCTGATGAGCCGGAGATGAGGGTGTCACCCGAGACGATCTACCAGTCGCTTTACGTGCAGTCCCGCGGGGCGCTGAAGCGTGATCTGACCGTGTGTCTGCGCACCGGAAGGGCCATGAGGCAGCCCTGCCGCAAGGCCGGCCAGCGCAAGAACCGGATCCCGGGGATGATCAACATTTCCGAGCGTCCTCCTGAAGTTCAGGACCGGGCCGTGCCGGGGCATTGGGAATCTCAATGTTTCTGTCAAGCCGCCTGAGCTTTGATTCTTGGCATTGGTTCCTGGTAGGGGGTGTGGTCGCGGA
>JBFUPP010000027.1:0-25169 GCA_041360635.1 bacterium RCC_150
AACAGAACCCAACCGCCGATCAACCCCGCCCACCCGAAAAAACGGCCAACCCCACCGTCATGAAAAATCAGGGCTAGGCCGTAAAACCGAAGCCCGTGTGAAGGAACTGACGGCACTGGTTGATCTGGCTAGCTTCGCTTCCAAACGCTATGGGCTACTCTCCGGCGGCCAGAAACGGCGCGTGGACATTGCCCGCGCTCTTATTCATAGTCCATCTGTCATTTTCCTTGACGAGCCGACCGCGGGCCTGGATCCGCAGAGCCGCGAACAGGTGTGGGATGCCATCAATACGCTTCGCGAAGAACAGGGCCTCACGGTTTTTCTCACCACGCACTACATGCAGGAAACTGAAAATGCCGATGAAGTGGTCATTATCGACAATGGCCGAAGAATAGCGGCCGGAACTCCGTCTGAGTTGCGCTCACAGTACAGCCGGAGCGTGTTGACCATCCAGTCCTTCGAACGAGCCAGCCTTGAACGTACCGTCACGGAACTGGGGCTTTCGTTTGAGGAACGAACCGGCGCCTACGAAATCGGTGTGGAATCGGCACAGGACGCCCTCGCGGTCATCACTGCACACCAGGAACACATCGGAGACTTCGAATTACGGCATGGAACGATGGACGACGTCTTTCTATCGCTGACCGGAAAGGCCTAGCATGCGCATAATTACTCTCCTCATGGGCCGCAACCTGTCCCTGTTCTTTCGAGACAGGATGGGTGTCTTCCTCTCCCTGCTCTCGGCGATCATTCTTTTTGCTCTCTATGCCCTGTTTCTTGGCAACCTGCAGGTAGAAAACGTCCACGAAAAATTCCCCAACGCGACAGCTAATGACGTCCAGAGCTTCGTTAATTCCTGGGTTTTTGCGGGCATAGTGATGATCACCACACTGACCACCAGCCTCTCTGCACTCAACATCTTCGTGGAAGACAGGGCTTCCGGGCGCTTCAAGGACTTCATGGTTTCGCCGGTACGGCGTGGGCATCTTGTGGGAGGATACTTGATGTCGAGCTTCGTCATCGCCGTCATGATGAGCACAGTCATCCTGGTCGCCGGGCAGGTCTTCATGTTTACTACCGGGCAGGCGGTAACTTCCTGGGGCGGCCTCACCCAGACCTTCGCGTACGTTTGTCTGCTGTCGGCAGCGTTCGCGGCTCTGTCCTCTTTCATCGTCACGTTCATCAGGAGTTCGAGCGCGTTCTCATCGCTGGGGACCATCGTCGGCACGATCATCGGCTTCCTGGCTGGGGCGTACATTCCGCTGGGCACTTTGCCCGCCGAGGTAACTAACGTCATCAATGCCATGCCATTTTCCCAAGCAGCCATGCTGGTCCGCGGACCCCTTACCGAGGCGACCATCGACAAGCTGGCAGGTGGCAAGCAGCAGGCCATCACGGCGCTCGATGAGTTCTACGGTGTGCATATCTTTGTCTCGGACTTGGCCATCCCCGTGCCGATGGCAATAGGAGTCATGCTGGGCGTCTTCGCATTGTTCGCATCCCTTGGGATGCTGCGGATCCGCACCCACATACGCTAGGCCCGCCAGGCCCCTGAACGAACCCTGGTGCGGCACCTGCCTGATGCAGGTGCCGGACTTGGTGAACCCCTTTCAGCTACTAGGAGTCTTTGTCATGAGTCCAACCGTTGGGCTATTTCCCGGTCAGGGAAGCCAATACTCCGGCATGGGGCGCCGCCTCGCCGGATCAAGCGCCGCCGCTTCTCTGGTTTTTGATCGGGCAGAAGAAGCCACGGGAATTAATGTAAGGCGGCTCTGCTGGAACACTCTGGCGCCGGAACTTGACCGCACCGAAAATGCCCAGCTCGCATTGACGGTTTTCAGCCTTGCAGCCCACAGCGCCTTCGAAGCTGAAGGGCAGGCAGAGATCAATACCTTCGCCGGGCACAGCGTCGGGGCCATCGCAGCCGCAGCGGCCGCCGGATACCTCTCCGTCGAATCGGCGGCTAGCCTGGCCGCCGCTCGTGGCCGTCTCATGGCGGGCGCCCCAGGAAATGGCGGCATGATCGCCGTCGCAGTATCGCCGAGGGAGACGGCAGAGGAAAGCCACTTGGAAGGCCTGAAGATGGCCCGCTCCTTCGATCTGGACATTGCAGCACACAACGGTCCGCGGCAGATCGTCCTTTCTGGACAGCTAGCTTCTGTGGACAAAGCTGTGAAGTCCTTGGGCGCCAAAGCCAAAAAGATCAGCGTAAGCCACGGATTTCATTCACGGCTGATGGCTCCGGTCAATTCAGAGTGGCATGAGGTCCTGGATAACACCGACATCGCCGAGGCGGGCCGGATCTACATCGGCTGCACCGACGGAAGGCCCACCCTGCAGGGCGGCGACGTCCTGGATGATCTCAAGCGAGGGCTCTGCAACCCGGTGATGTGGAGCTCGGTAATGGAGCAGACCCACGCTTTCAAACGCCTCTGCGTCTTCGGCTCGGGCCGCGCCATTCTCAGACTCGCCAGACCATATGTCCGGAAGCGGGAAGTCATGGTCATCGGGGACAACGCTAGACCCACGGGAGGAACCAGCCATGGATGAAAGTGTTAATGCTGCACGTGCAGCGTCCGGACGGCCCGTGGCATTGATCACGGGAGCCTCCCGCGGGATTGGCCACGCTTCCGCTGTTGCGATGGCCGAAGCCGGGTACGACGTCGTCGGGTTTTCCCGGTACGGCGACTCCGACAGCTCGGAGACGGACAGAATGGTCCGACTCTCCGGCGGGACATACACTGCGCACAAGGTGGACGTATCGGTGGAAGAGGATGTGAGATCAGCATTCCGGGCCTTCCTGTCTGCGAACGGCCGGAGGCTTGACGCCGTGGTGGTATCCGCCGGGATCACGTCCGACGGGCTGACCGCAACAATGTCAGCGGACCGGTTTGATTCGGTCGTAGCCGTCAATCTGCGGGGCTCATTCCTTGTCTGCAGGGAAGCCGTTAAAGCCATGCGCAAGTCCGGCGGCGCGATCGTCCTGCTCAGTTCCACATCCGGCGTATCCGGGCAGGCCGGCCAAATTAACTACAGTGCCAGCAAAGGCGGCGTCAACGCTATGACCCAGTCACTGGCCAAGGAGGTGGCTGGGTTGGGCATCCGGGTCAACGCTGTTGCCCCGGGCTTTACGGACACCGACATGTTCCGCCGGATGGACGCCAAAGCCCGCAATGGCCTGACCCGGCACATACCTCTGCAGCGCGTTGCCCACCCGGACGAGGTGGCCAAAGCAATACGCTTCCTGGCCACTGGGGAATCCAGTTACATCACGGGCCAGATACTTCCCGTTGATGGCGGACTTACGGCCTAAACCACCCTCAATCGAAAGAAGAGAACACCATGACGCAGGAATCTGAACAGTACGAGCGCGCCCAGCGCCGGTATGAACTTAACGCCGCAGTACGACGCAACATCATCGGGGGACTGGACCTGCCGGTGGACCCCGACCTCGTTGACGACGACCAACCGCTTTTCGGTCGCGGCCTGGAACTCGACTCCCTGGACACTCTGGAAATCGTCAGCCTCATGGAAGAGAACTTCGGCGTCTACATCACAGACGAGCAGCGGTTCGTGTTCGGCTCGGTCAACAAACTGGTAGACCTCGCCGATACTGCCCAGCTCGCGGCGAAGGGCCAGTGAGTTGGAACGGGCGCTTACCGCGGCAGAGTTGGCGCAGCGGCTGCCGCACAGACACCCGTTGATTCTCCTTGACGGCCTGCACTCGGTTGTTTCTGGAGTCAGCGGGGTTGGGGTCAAGAACATCACCATCAGTGATCCTGTGTTCGCTGGCCACTTCCCGGGCAGGCCCATCTACCCGGGTGTTCTCATGATCGAGGCCGCCGCCCAAGCTTGCGGCGTCGTTGCCACAGATTCTGACGGTACCGATTCTGACGCCGGCCGATCCTCCATTGGCTACCTCGCCACGGTGAAACGATTTGCCTTCAAGGAACTTGTGCTCCCAGGGGATCAACTGCAGATCCACTGCCGACGGCACGTCTCACTCGGCTCGCTGATCGAATTCAAGTGCACTCTCGCGGTGGGTAAGAAGATCGTCGCAGAAGGCAGTCTTGCCATCAGCGTCGGACAGGGGGCTGATCTATGACCCTGATCAGAGAGTACGAACCGGCAGATGCGGTCCGCCTCGCGGCGCATTTTCTCCGCTGCGGCTACGGACCCCATTATGGGTCCAGCCAACTGGGTGCCAATTCGATGGCTGCTGTTCTGGCAGAGCGAGTCCCGGAACTGTTCATGGTGGCACTGGACGGCGAAGACATCATCGGCTGCATCGGATTCATGCGTGGATCCGGCCGGCGTGTCACGCGGGAGAATGAGCTGTTTGCAGGGCTTTTTGTCCTGGACCCACGGTACAGAAACTCCATGTTGGCCGGGAACATGTTCGTGAAGTCCTTCGAAAAGCTTGTAGCACTGGGAACTCGTGCCATGCGAATTGAGGCCAACCCGACCAATAAGAAGGCATTCCCGCTATACCTTCGCGTGGGTTTCCGTGCCCGTCCGGACGCCAGAGCCGATGAGGACGGCTATGTTGAATTGGTCAGCCATCTGCCCGGCGTCGTCGGAGACCTCCTGCGTAGCAACATCGGCGACGAGTTGGAGGACGTCCTGCCCCGCTTCAGCTGGCGCAACGCTGCCGGTGGACGTGCAGTGGCACCCACAACGGGCGTGACCATCCAGCCTGACGGGTCCGCAGTAGTCAGCTACGACCTCAGTGTGGCAGACTTCCACCTGCGTGCCCACATCGCCATGGATTCTGGGGCAACCCTTCACCACGAAGTCGTCAGCGGGGCCATCGGCGAGCTCCCGCTCCACGAAGGTCTAGACCGGCATGGCAAACCGGCAATCGTGGCTGTTCGGGCGCTTTGTCCGGACACTGTCGCGGAGGTGGACAGCCTGGGCACAGTCCGGATTTACGGTCCGGGTTTTCCGGGGCCAGTCCTGATAGATCACTGGCCCATAGTCCGGGGGGCAACCGCCACCGGTTGGCGCCGGCCACATTCAAGCACTGTCCACGTGGAAGCCAGTGAGGACGTCTGGCGCTTGACTGCCAAGGGGGACGCCGGAACGATCACGAAGGACGTTCGCTTCGGTGAAGGCATGATGTCCGTAACGTCAGTCCTCAACGCCGTCGGAGACCGTGAGCTGGTTGCTAGCCCCTGGGTGTCGATGCGGATGCCAGAAAAGTACACGGTCACCGACGGCGAAGCCTGGGTGGGCGGGCCGGCGGTGCGTGGGATCTGGCCCGACGACTTCACGGACTTTGAAGCCTGCGCTGACGACATTGCCGGGCAGCCGGTTGCGACCGGCGCGATCTGGCGCAACTCGTCCCTGGCCATTGAGGCCATCTGGTCGACGGACATGACAGTCCGGCACGAAGGAAACCACCTTCCGCAGTTCCGTCGGCCCGCCAACGTCCCCATCACCTACGGGATTAAGGTGAGCCCCGGCCGGGACTGGGTGCGGCCCCCGGAATTCGCTGCCCCCGCCGGGATCACTCGTGAGAAGGTACGGCGTATCCGACGGACCGGTACTCTCATGACCACGAAGGCCCGTCCGGCGTCGTGGCAACCCTCCAAGCGGCAGGGGAAAGATGTGATGGAATGCGTGGAACCCATCATGGAGCTGCGCTACTCCGAAACGGCCGGCGGCATTACAGGCTGGTCCTATGACGGCCGTGAAGTGTTGTCCAGCCCGTACCCGAGTGTCCGCAGCTGGGGTTCCTTGGCCGACTGGTCTGCGGGCCTATGGGCAGGGCGGTGCAGCCCGCGCGAAAACCCTGAACAGGGAGTCGAATGGGTCGGAGGAACAGCGGCCATCAAGCTGAAGAAATTCGTCGGGGACCCTGTCCAGGATGGATGGACATTGCACACCATTGACACGATCCCGGCCATCGAGGTGGCCGCCGCCCTGTCGCTCCAAGATGCGAAGGGCGACATGGCGTTCTATCTCACCCCGGCCGTGGCTCCGGGATCATCCGTGCTCTTCGGCGATCCTGGAGCTGAGAAGTGGGTAGTGGAGGCTACGAGCCGGAGATGGAGCCTCGGCACTTCACGCATGGCCGTTGAGTTGCAGAATGGCGGATACCTCGTGGTGCGCCCCATCAACGGCGAGAACCAGGAAATTTTCATTCGTTCCGAACGGAAGGGAATCCACCTCTCGTTGCTTTCCCGTCTTTGTGAAGCGGGCACCGAATGCCGGTGGAGGCTAAGCGTCCTTCCACATCGCTCGGCGGCCCTGGTGGAGATGGACGGATGACGGCACAGACCCCGGTGGTCTTTTTCTGCCCTGGGAAATTCAGCTTCGGCGAGCTGCAGAATGCCATCACCATGGCCAGGCAGCTTCCTGCCGAACTCCCGGCAGAGTTTTTGGTTTCAGAACAATATCTGGCCTTGGTCCAGGGATCCGGGATGTCCGCCCGGGCTATTCCCTACGGCCCCGGGGGGGAAGAAGCAGTGCTAGCTCTCCTGACTGGCCTACAACCAGCGGGGGTCGTTGTCGCAGACCACCACCTCTTCGCCTTGGAGCGGGGCAACCTACCCATCGAGAAGCTTCTCAGTGCCGGTGCGCCCGTAGTTGCGCTGGACTCACTATGTCTGGGTCCTGGGCCATCTACAATGCGCATGGGTCTATCGCAGCGCCCGGAAACCAAGCCCATCCACCGGTGGTTTCCGGCCGAGGCTGAAGTTCCCGCAGTCCCTGACGGTGTTTCATTGATGCGGCCTGTCCCGGTGGCAGGGCTGGGCCGGCCAGCGGACTCCTTCGACCTGTACGGTGAGTCCCTGAAGCCACACCGGACCAGGGATGAGATCTTCAGCCGACTGGGCATCAGTACAGACCGGTCGCTAGTCGTGGCTGCCCGCTCCAACTGGGCAACCTCCGCGTACGGGCTCCTGGGGCGCCTTAGCAAAGACGCGGACAGTGGCACCTATCAGACCCTTGGCAATCAGTGGTGGGTTGAGATGTTCAGACTGGCCCGGCGCCCCATCACCGTGTTGGAACTTACTTCGGGAACCAGCATCACTACTTGGTCCGATGATGTCGAGTTACGCCGTCGCCGCTACGAACCCATCGACGAATTCGTCGACATCCTTGCGGCTGCCGACCTGTACATCACCGACAACCTCACGTCCGGGGCCATGGCAAAAGCCGCAGCTCTTGGTACGGCTGCCGTGGCGTTGGTGAACGAGCGTAACGAACGCTCGACAGACCCGTTTTCGGAAAAGTGGCTGGCCTCCATGGAGTCCTACTTCCCCGGGTTTGACATGGACTTCTTGGTCAACCCTTTTGGCTGGACCGAAGAACTCGCTCCACTTCTGGCCAAGAACGAGTACCTTGCCGCACTGCCCAAAGCCGAAATGTTCAACCTGGACTCCTGCGCAGCCGCCATCCAGGAACATCTCGGAGTCGAATCCGGGCCGGTGACCCAGGCGCTCCGGCACCAAGTCGCTGGACTGCCCCGAGCTTCGGCACTGCTACGTGAGCGCCTCAACGTCTAACCGCCCCCCTCCACAGCCCCGGATTCTGCAGCAGAACCGGTATGAAGCCATACAAAAGGAGAAAACATGCTCACCATCGAGGAAAGCTACACAGCGGTCCGGAACACCGCCGCTGTCTACAACCGGGGAGGGGAGGTACTGCGCCTCTCCGGCACCCACCGGGTCCGGCTCCTGTCCTGGCTGCTCGCCAAGCAGACGGAGTTCGCCGAACCGGGCAGCGTTGTCGAATCCCTGATCCTGGCAGAAACGGGTGAGATGGAGGGCTCCGCGCTTGTTGTGCTGGATGACGAATCGATAGTCGTCATCGCGGACTCGCAGACCCCGCTTCTGCCCATCGCCATGGCAGCGATTGAAGAACTAGGACTCGAAGGGACGTCCGCGGTCGAAGCCGCAGACCTGGCCGCCGTCCTGGCCGTTGAGGGACCGCTGTCCTGGCAGGTGGCCGACGGCATCGCGGACGAACCCATGTCAGAGATTCTGCTCAATGAATGGCGGCAGGGAACGATCAACAGCGTTGAATGCCGACTGGTGCGCATTGGGACCACGGCCGAATACGGCTACCTCGTCATCACATCCGCCGAAGCGGGTCCCGAGGTGATGGATGAGCTGACGGAGCGGTCCCGGCGGCTCGGCGGCGGGGGCATAGACAAGAAAGTCCTGCCCCGCGTCCAGGCCGAAGTGAACCACCCCGTCTTGCAGTCACAGTCCCGAGGTCTCAACATCTTCGAGGCGGGCATTCAGTGGATGATTACACCCAACCGTGACGATGACTTCCGGGGCAAGGACGGAATCCGGATGGAAGCACCCGCCCGCAAAATCGTTGCCGCTTTGAGTGAGGGCGAGGAATTTCCGGAGGAAGGATCCCCGGTCACGGACCAGGGAACAACTGTGGGTATCGTGCAGACAACCACCACCCGGGCTGGCCTCAGTGCCGGTTTTGGGCTACTTCTTCTTGACGTCCCCTACTGCGTCCCCGGGCTGACCCTGACCGCCGGCGGCCGGACCCTCTCAACGGTGTCCCGCCCCGCCGTCGATCCTCTGTCCTGGACCCAGCAGATTGGCGTGTGAGTAATGACGATCGTGGTCACCGGCATAGGAATGATGACGGCGGTGGGCGACACTGCCGAAGAATGCTGGCAACGAATAGCAGAGGGGGAATCCGGCCTCTCGACAGTGAGCGTGGTGCCCCACTCTGGACTGATCAGCACGCGCGCCGGGGAGGTGCGATCCAGGCAGGTCTCGGCATGCGCCGACGACGACCGGAGCATCATCTTGAGTCGCATCGCGCTCGAGGAGGCATTGACCTCCGCGGGGCTAGCCTCCGACAGCCCCTATGCGAGTCGACGCACGGGACTGGCGATCGGGACATCCCTTGGTGGCGCCCGCCGTGGCGAGGAGTTCCACCGTCAGTGGCTCACCCGTGGCCTTCGCAATGCTAACGCTGGGCTGTTGCGCCAGTACCCCTTACACGCGACAGCTGACTATCTGGCCGCCCACTTCCGACTATTCGGCCCTAGAACGGTGCACTCCAATGCCTGTGCTGCGGGGTCCGTGGCCATTGCCAACGGAATGGAGTATCTGCGCACCGATGCTGCGGACATGGTGGTGGCCGGTGGTGTGGACCCGTTGGCCTACCTGTCCTTCGGCGGGTTTTCCTGCTTGGGCGCTCTTTCACCAAGAGATTGCGCACCCTATAGCAAGAGCGAGGGACTGACGCTGGGGGAAGGGGCAGGATTCCTGATCCTGGAACGCGAGGCAGCAGCCAAGGACCGAAATGCACCAGTTCTGGCCATCCTGGCCGGATACGGGCTGTCCGCGGACGCATATCACCCTACGGCCCCGGATCCCCGCGGCCGCGGGGCGCTGTCCGCCATGACGTCCGCCCTCAAGATGTCCGGTGCCAGCGCACATCAGATTGATTACATCAACGGGCACGGCACCGGCACCCCTGCCAATGACGGAGGTGAAAAGAAGATATTGCACCACCTTGGGGAGAACAACAACATTCCCATGAGCTCCATCAAATCCATGATCGGACACACCCTCGGTGCTGCCGGGGCTGTGGAGGCCGTCACTACTGTGATGGCGCTGCGGGAGCAAGTCCTTCCTCCCACCGTCATACCTAACGATTTCGACGGGGATCCGGAGTTCGACGTGGTGCCCCGTGCAGGGCGCCCGGCTCGCATCTCGCTGGCGCTGTCCAACTCATTCGCCTTTGGTGGAAACAATTCAACCCTCGTGTTCCGCAGCAGCGAAAATCAGGGCGAGCAGCCCAACAACGTAATGCACCAAGTGGGAATCACCGCTGCGTCAGCCATCGTGGGACCGGCCGGCAATGCGGCGGCCATTGCTGATGCCCTGTTTGGTAATGTTGCTCTCTACGGTAACGCATCCGTCTCCATCGAAGAGTACGGACCATTCCCAGTGGGC
Organism: bacterium RCC_150; assembly: GCA_041360635.1. GTDB lineage: Bacteria > Actinomycetota > Actinomycetes > Actinomycetales > Micrococcaceae > Arthrobacter. The sequence continues at coordinate 9,945 of JBFUPP010000027.1, forward strand.
GAGGTGCCCGAAGCGATCCAAAAGACCGGCATTAATCCATCCGCACTCCGCCGCCTGGACGATCTCAGCAAACGTTCTGCGTCCGTTGTGGGCCAGTTGCTGAAGGAGCGGCAACTCAGCCGGGCGGACCTCCAATCCACAGGATTGATCTTCGCTACCGCGTCCGGCCCCATGTCCACTGTCGAAGCGTTTCAACGAGGCCTGATCACGGACGAGGTGGGCAGCAGCCGGCTCTTTCCCAACACGGTAATGAACGCCTCCGCTGGTCATGTGGCACTTCTGCACAGTCTAAAAGGACCCACAGCCACCTTCTGCGCCGGTAGTACTAGCGGCATCAGCGCCCTGCATTTCGGACAGCAACTGATCTCTTCCGGGGCCTGCGAGCGGGCCATTATTCTTTCGGCTGATGAAGCGTCCAGGGCACTCCTGGCTGGCTATGTGCGCATTGACGGCTACCTAAGCCAGGACATGCTCCGACCCTTCGGTGACAGTGGCCGGATATACAGCGGCGCCGCCGCCGCCATCCTCCTGGAACGGCAAAATGAAGGTGCCCCCCAGGCTTTGGGCCGAATTCTCGGATTTGGATTCGCTGGCGATGACAGCGGATGCGGAAGCGTCAAACAGGATTCAGCTGCGTGGGCTCACGCCATATCTGAAGCAATCCGGTTAGCCGGGCTTGATGTCAGGGACATCGACGTGGTTGTCGCAGCTGCGGTCGGCCGGGACGCTATTGATCAGCTGGAACGGCGCGCGCTTCATTATCTGAGTCTGGGCGACGTTCCAGTCAGCGCGCCGAAGGCCATACTTGGCGATACGCAGTCCTCCGCCTCTCTTCTGGCTATTCAGCAGGCTCTGTGGATGAAATCACGGGGTGAAGCATCCGCTACACAGCACTTCGGCAATGGACGGGCCGCGCGGACCGTCGTCAAATCCACGAAACCGCTGCGGGTCTTGGTCAACTCGATGGAGGTCGGCGGCAACTACCAGTCCCTCGTAGTCGAAGCTTGAGCAGATGGATTCGATGAGGTCACTAACCTCCCCGGCGTTTGTCTTTGAGCAACTTACCGTGCATCCGGCCGAACACGGACTCGATCTTCAGGTGTGGTGCACCGAGGCTAAAGAACCTCCGAGGTCGCCGAAACCGGGCGAAGGTCGCCGCCTCATCCGGCAACTGCAACAAACCCACGGTTGCTGCCGGCGGCCCTCGCTTACCACCGAGCTGGAGACTGGTCGGCTGCACTGCAGCTCATGTGGGATGTGGTGGAGCGCCAGCCATACGCCGGGCTACACAGCCGCCGCCCGCTGCAGGTTGCCGGTTGGGGTAGACGTACAAGTCCACGCCCGTAGGCCGGCAGCCATGCGATGGCTTGCGAGGACCGCACAGCTGAGTTTCGAGCCCACTATCGCCCATTGGAGTGTGGCCGAGGCGTATTGGAAGGCGAGTGGGAGTGCCCTTCGAAGGCCGATCACGGGTGAGTTGCACTTACCCCGATCACTGCCGGCCGGCTGGAGCACGCACGGATTCAATGGGCGCTGCCAGCTGCCCTTCTACCTGCACGACACGAACGCCAGGGCCCTTTCCGTGGTGCTTCAATGCGGTGAGGATGCGGCGCCGCACGGCGGCCGCTTCTATATGCCATCGGTCGCCGGCACCAGCCCGTTAGGCCTGGTTCGCAGCTAGCCGGACAATGGCAGGAGCGCTGCTCCTGCCATTGTCCGGCTGCGTGCCCTCAGCGCTTCGTAGCGACAGCCCTCGTGCACCGCCTGTATTTCCAGGACCTTAGGAACGCGTGGCGCAGCTCTGAGTGGGGTTGGCTTGTGTAGATGTGCTGGTCCCGTGGCCGTTCGGCGCTTCCCTAACCCCATTGTCCGGCCAAAAGTCGCAAGCCCAACAGATTCTGCTGGATCATTCGTCGTCCGAACGTGGTGCGACGCGTGTTCTCGGGGGTTCCGCAGGCTGACACCCGGAATGATCCAGCAGAATCGACGCCGGATCGCCCAGGACGGGACGCGAGAGCCGGGGCAACAGGCGCAGGGACGCTAGGATCAAGCACATGACCCTGGCCTCCCTGCTTTTCGCCCTCCTCGCTGGCTTGTTGCACGTCTATATCTTCAGCATGGAGTCCATCACTTGGAGCCGCCCGGCCACGTGGAAGCGATTCAGCATCACCTCCCAGGCCGACGCCGACACCACCAAAGCCCTCGCATATAACCAAGGCTTCTACAACCTGTTCCTCGCAATTGGGGCGCTCGCCGGGATCGCCATCGTTGCCCTCGGCCATCCGCAGGTCGGGTGGACCCTTGTCTTCAGCTCCTGCGGGTCCATGTTGCTGGCGGCGGTTGTGCTTGCCTTGAGCGGCAACAAGTACCTCCGCGCAGCTGTCCTGCAAGGCACGACGCCGTTGCTCGCCGTAGTACTCGGCATCCTGGCCATAGTGCTCGGCTAGCTGAACCTCAAGCCGCGCCTGACCACGCAGTCCGGCCCGGCGCGGGTACGGTCGTGTGTGGAGCCGCCTGGTGAAACGGCTTGCCGCGCACGTGCTGAACCGCCGGGATCACGCAGGGGGCCGGCGCAATCGCCCGCACGGGCTCAACCGGGAGGGCAGCAGGGCAGGCGTCGGTCACCAAGCCCATACCTGCGTACTCCCGAAGTGCAGAAATGCCTGCAATGGCAGCCGCCTTCTCCTCAAATGCTACCGAGACAGCCACCACCGTCCCGTCCTGGGCTTTGATCCGGAACCGGAAGCATTCATCCGAGTCAGTGAACAGTTCAATCGTGCCGGCCATGGCTACCTCCCGATGCGCAGCCGGCTTCCTTCGGCATCTGTGCTTGGAAAGCGCTCGGTCGCATCGCTGCTACCGGGGCCGCTGGATTGGTCGAATGATCCTGTTGATCAATTCAATGAGTCATACGAGTATTTCGCAGATGGCACCACACCATCTAGACACATCAGGTAACTCCTATGTAAAAACCATGCAACGCACTGCACACCAGATAACCACGCCGCGGACGTAGGTCATTTCCCAGTGAGAACCCTGAATCCGGGTTCGGGATTGAAGCCGTGGATCTCCCTTGTAGCGGGGGTTAGCCTTCGCGCCATAGAGGTAGGGGGACTATCCCTCCGCTGCGCCCGGCCTCGTCCAATAGGTGCCCCAGGCGCTTGTAATTTCGCACCACAGCCTGCCGGGAAATAACGGCACTCCCCGGCGCGCGCTCCGCCAACTCCCGCTCGTGGCTTTGGACCTCCAAATAGTCGCGGACCCACAGCGTGACCAGCAGGTTTTGGGCGCCCAGAACTTGCGCGCTCAGCCGGCAATTGGGCAGCGCCGCGAAATAGCGTCCGACGCCGTCAACATGTTGTGCGGGTACGTTCAGTATCAGGGTCACTTCCCTTAGGCCTTGCTGGGCGGCTGCGGACGTATCGCACCTCAGCGTCATGTAACCGGCAGCGAGGAACCGTTCCACCCGCCGTCGGGCAGTTTGCGGCGAGACACCACAGGCGGCCCCGAGCTCGGCCCAACTGGCGCGCCCGTCCTTCGCCAGTTCCTCCAGCAGGGTCGCGTCGAGCCTGTCCGGCGCGTATGCAGGCGGAGTTGGCAGGGGCTCCGCGGACATGAGCCTTGCCCGTGCGGGCTCCAGGGTGCCGCTGCGCCAATCCGAGGCTTGCCGGTAGAGCTTGGTGACAAAAACTACCTCGCGGTGCGTGACTCCCGGCAGCCCAGCGAACGCGCCCGTGACGATGCCCATCAGTTCCTCGTGGCTCGAGGCGAAACAATCCACAAAGAGATCGTGGGACCCGGAGACGAGCGAAACCGTGCCGAAAGCCGGATGAGCGCACAGCCTCTGGACCAGGGCCTCGGTCTCGCTTGGCAGCGAAGAGAGGCTCACGAACGCCGACCACCCCGCATTCAAATACCGCGGCCCCGGAGCGGGGGTGATCCACGCGAGCCCTTGCTCGGCGAGCGAACTCCAACGGCGCGCGACAGTAGGCCCGGACAGGCCGAGGGCATCCCCGACCCTACTCCAATCCGCCCGCGGGTTGATCTGCATCGCATTGACGATTTCGAGATCAGTTTCGGAGATCATGGCTGATTCTCTCAAATATTGGCGTCCAATGATCGTTTCAAACATATTCAGGGGCAGGGTAAACACTGGAACTAGCCTTGTGACTCGCATCACCGTGCGTATCATCACTGTTCACACCCACCCCTTTCGCGCACGCATCGCTTGGATACGGGCAACGACGCCCCCAACAGTCAAGGAAGCACATGGCAAGCAAGACAGCACCTCCGGCGGCGGCCGCCGCCACCCGCCGGACGATCACCGGAATGATCATCGCGATGGCCCTCATCGAATCCCTCAGCGGGGTCACCCAGGGCTACCTCAACCCAATCCTCCCCGCTCTAGGGCCGGTCTTCTCGATTGACGACCCCACCATCAACGGCATCTTCCTCATCTCCAACGTGGCCTTCGCAGTACTCACACCGATCATTTCGAGGCTTGGCGACAGCTACGGCTACCGTCGCGTTCTGCGCGGTTCGACGGTTGTGGTTGCCCTTGGCGTGTTCATGATGGCACTGTGGCCGTCCCTGTGGACCGTGACCCTGGGCGTGGTCCTCCTGACCTGCGTGGTTGGCTTTATCCCGCTGATGATGGGCATCCTCCGGGTCAGCAACCCCGGCCAAACGCGCACCGGCGTGAGCGTCATGATCGGCATGCTCATGATCATGGTGGGTGCCGGCGGGCTGCTCGCCGGAATCATCGGCATCGACCAGCCGACGCTCGGGTTCTGGGTCGCGGTACCCTTCGCCGTCGTCGCGCTCGTGTGTTCCTTTGTACTGCCCGACGCCGGTACCCCCACCCGTGAAGGCCTCGCCTTGGTGCCGCTCCTGGCGTGCTCACTCGGGTTGATCGGCTTCGTTGTGGCGCTATCGATGGGACCGGACTGGGGTTGGTTCGACGCGAAGACCCTCGGCGCCGGGATTTTGGGCCTTGCATTGCTGGCCTACTGGATGGTCCTGGACGCTCGGGACACCAGCGGGAAACGGTTCATGGACCTGAGGCTGCTCGCAGTCCCGCGCATCAGGACCGTCTCCACGGCCACGTTCTTCTCGGTTTCGCCTCCATCAGCTACTTCGGCACGAACGATATCTTCCTGCACGCAAACCCTGAGGAGACAGGCTATGGATTCGCCATGAGCCCACTCATGATTGCCATTGTCCTAGCGGCAGCGTCAGTGCTTTCGCTGCTTTCCTCGCTCCTGACCGCCCGGGCACTCGCATTCTTCGGAGAGCGCGCCACCCTCGTCTTCGCGGGTGTATTGCTGGCCGGAGGCTTTCTGGTCATGGCGGTCGCACACGGTTCGCTGGCCGGATATTGCACCGGATTCGCCATCTTCAACCTGAGCCTTGGCATGTACCAGGCGGGAACGCGGGCTCTATCCGTTGAAGGCGTTCCGCTCGAGGAGACCTCGACGGCGGCCGGCCTCAACGAACTCGCACTGTCGGTCGGCATCGCAGTGGGAGCCGCGGTAGTGAAGCTCATTTCTTCTTCCTTCGAACAGTCCGGGCATATCAGCGAGGGCGGACTCCAGTCGATCTGGATCGCGCTCGCCGGTGCGTCCTTGTTGGCGACTGTGGCCTCGGCCCGCTACCCGAAGCGTCAGCAGGCGGTGCACGCGTGAAGGCCGCCGTCGGAACTGCCGCCGTCGGAACCGCCGCCTCCGCCGCTCCAGCGGCGCCCGCCGTCGCCCCAGCAGGCGGTGCCCCGGCGGCAGTCTTGCCCACCGCCGTCGAACGCCGCATCTCGGCAACCCTGGAGCGCTGGGAGCCGGAAATCCTAGGGCTGAGCCACGCGATCCACGCGGATCCCGAACTCAGTGGACAGGAGTTCCGCGCCGCCAAACGGGTGAGCAAGCTGCTGCGGACCGCGGGCTTCAGCTTCGATAGTCCACAGCCGGTGCTTCCGGCGTCGTTCAGCGCGCGCTTCGGGGGCGGTGACCTGGTGGTCGCACTGTGCGTCGAGTACGACGCGTTGCCGGACATCGGCCACGCATGCGGACACAATGTGAACGCCGCCAGCGCGGTGGGAGCTGCACTCGCGCTGGCCTCCGTGGCCGACCAGCTCGGGATAACGGTCAAAGTCCTCGGCACGCCTGCGGAGGAATCGAGAGGCGGCAAAGTGGACCTCATCAGGGAGGGCTTCTTCGACGATGTTTCGCTTGCGATGATGGCTCACGCAGGCGCGGAAGACGTGATGGGCGGCTCGTCGTTGGCGATGTGCATGTGGGACGTGCTGTTCGAAGGGCGTCCGGCCCACGCGGCTGCGGCTCCGGGGGAAGGCATCAACGCCTTGGACGCGCTGGTGATAGCTCAAACCGCCATCGCACTGGCCCGGCAGCAGTTGCCGCCGGGATCCATTGTCTCGCTGATCGTGACCGAAGGCGGGAGCGCCGTCAACGTCATCCCCGAGCGTGCGCGGGCGAATGTGGAAATGCGCTCGCCGAGCATCAAGAATTTGAACATCATCGAGGAGCGGGTGCGTCGTTGCCTCGAGGCCGGCGCACATGCCAGCGGGAGCTCGCTCACCATCACCCCGACCGGTAACGCGTACGCCGAACTCAGGCAGGACAGCTTCCTCTCCGAGGCCTATGGGGAAGCGATGTCGGCCAGGGGCAGGACCGTGGCGTTCAAGGAAGACCCCTTGGCTTCGACGGACATGGGCAATGTCTCGCAACTGGTGCCGAGCATCCATCCGATCCTCGGATATGACGTCGGCGGGGCAGCCCATCACACGGCCGAGTTCGCTGCCCACGGGTCCTCCGCCTCCGCGGACCGCGCCGTCCTGGATGGTGCGTTCGGCTTGGCGCTCGCTGCCAGTGCCGCGGCGAGGGACCCCCGGCAGCGGGAGCGCTTGCTAGGCGCCAGCCGCTGAGTTCGTGGGTGCGGGCCGCGTGCTGCGTTCCGGAACCAAGCCCACGGACCCGCGCCCACGGACCCGCGCCCACGGACCCGCACCCGCGGACCCGGGGGCCAACCACGGCTCTGGCTCCCGCCGTCCTCCGGTAGCACAATGGACTCAGCAACGGGCAGGGTACATTCGCGAAGGAGCGCGGTGGGATATTCGAGGCAACCTTCAAGGAAGCAAGGGGCAACCGCGGGAACGGGTTCGGGTACCGCAGGCCAGCCCCGCGACGCGGCGATCGACTTCGCCCGCTTCTTCTGCCTCCTTCTGGTTGTCCTTTCGCACTGCATGATGGTCAGCCCCGTCCTCCACCCGGATGGCACGGTGACCACCGAAAACACCCTGATGGAGCAACGCTGGTTCGATGCCGTGCTGTGGGTTTTCCAAGTGATGCCGTTGTTCTTCGTGCTTGGCGGCGTCACCGGGCTTGGATCGTGGCGGCGGCTTCGTGCACGAGGCGGTACGGGCATCGACTACGCGCAGCTTCGCCTCCTCCGCCTGATCCGACCCGCAAGCGCGCTCCTTGCCTCCATGTTCCTTGGCCTCTGGGCCGCGAGGTTGTCGGGTGTCGACCCCCAAGTCATCCAACTCATCGCCACCGGCGCAGGCATGCCGTTGTGGTTCCTCGCGGCCTACCTTGCCACGCAGCTCAGCGTTCCACTGCTCGCCCGGCTCCATGGACATGCCCCTTGGCTGACGCTTGGCGGCCTGGTGGCTGCTGTGATCACGCTCGATTCCCTGCGCGGCGCATTTCCGCTCCTCGCGTTCGTCAACATGCTCTTCGTCTGGTGCGCGGTCCAGCAGTTCGGCTTCTTCATCGCCGACGGCATCTTCAACGGACGTAGCCGGGGCTGGTTGGTGGGCTTGATCGCGGCGAGCAATTTGGTCCTGGGCTTCGTGACGGGGATCGGTGTGTACTCGGGAAACATGATCGTGGACTTGAACCCGCCGAACTTCTGCATGGTGCTCCTGGGCCTGTCGCAAGCGGCCACCCTCCAATTGCTGCGCCCCGGCGTCGAATGGTTTGCGGGCATCCGCTGGGTTCGTTGGGTGGTGGCCGTCGTGGGCCGCCGCTCCATGACCATCTACCTGTGGCATTTGCCCCTCCTTGCCGCGATGTCTGGCGTGCTTCTCCTCACGGACTTCCCGAAGCCAGCCGCCGGCACCGCGGAATGGTGGTGGGCCCGCCCCCTCGTGCTGCTCGGCATCGTCATGCTCCTGGTGCCGGTCCAGCTCTTGTGCGGCAGGCTTGAGGAGCGTCCGACGGCGGCCGTCCACGCGCGCGGCCGCAACCATGCCGCCGTGGTCACCGCCGCCGTCGTAGTCTTCGTTCCGGTGGTCGACGCAGCCCTCAACGGGCTTACGCTCGGCCTCCTCGGGGGCGGCGCGGCCTGCTTCGCGCTCGCGGTGTTGCTGCTCGGAAGGGTTCCGGCGGAGGTGCTGTCGGAGCCGGTCGCGGGTGGCACCGGGGCGGCATTGCCAGAGCAAGGTTTACGTGCCAATCTCGACTCATGACTGAGTTCACGGATTCGCCCACCGAGTCGTTCACCCCTGACATCACGACAGTCAGGAACGACAAACTGCACCGTTACGAGCTCTTGGTAGATGGTGAGGTGGCCGTGATTTCGCAGTTCATGGACAGGCCCGGACACATCGATTTCACCCATACTGAGACGCGCCCCCAGTACAAGGGTCGCGGACTCGCCAAGGTGCTGGCCCATTTCGCAGTGGACGACGTCGTCGCATCCGGCAAGCGGATCATTCCGCATTGCCCTTTCATCGCCAGCTACTTGCGGAGCCATGGGGGCTATGAGTTGGATATCGATTGGCCGGCGGAACCCCCGACCGGGGAGCCGGGCAACGAGTAGTTAGGCCTTCGAGGGCTGCGTTGCCCATAACGGGTACATCCGCCAGGCTGCTCCGAAACCGGTGCCACACTGGGCTGCCATGGAGCACACACGTGGGGATGTGGCGGACGGGACGCTTAGCGCTTGCGTTCAGGGTGAGCAGCAAATCCTGGGGGCGATACGAAGCGGGGATTTCCGTGCCTTTGACGAGCTTTACCGCCGGCACGTGGCAGCCGCCCGCTACGTGGCCCGCGTTCAATCGGACAATCCCGACGACGCGGACGACGCCGTTTCCGAGGCTTTCGCTGCAATTTTCCAAGCGCTCGCTGCGGGCAAGGGCCCGGACCAGTCCTTCCGCCCTTATCTCCTGATGGTCGTGCGCCGCGTGGCCCATGATCGGAACCGGAACGCCCGGAAGACAAGGGCCGTGGATGCCTCAGCTTTGGACTGTGCGGCTATTGACCCCGACCCGCTCCTGGCCGCCTTTGAGTCGGGCGCCGTGGCGAAGGCCTTCCGGTCCCTTCCGGAACGTTGGCAGGCCGTCCTCTGGCACGTGGACGTCGAGCGTATGAAGCCCTCGGCCGCCGCGCCTTTCATGGGCCTAAGCCCCAACGCCGTCTCCTCATTGCTCGTCCGCGCCCGCGAGGGCCTCCGGCAGGCGTATTTGCAAAACCACATCAGCCCTGGTGGCGACAGCCCATGCTTTGAGTATTCGAGCCGGCTCGGAAAGTTCGCCCGCAACGCCCTGAAGCGGTCCTCCCGGGAACGGGTCATGTCCCATCTGGAACATTGTGCACGCTGCAAGGGCCTGCTGATGGAACTCAACGACGTCCAGGCAGGCATGCGTGCGGCGGCGTAGCCAAGGCTACTCACACTCAGTCCCTTCGGTGAGGCCACGCAGCCCGGCAACGAGCAGCCCGGCAACAAGCAGGTCCGGCGGGAAGGTCCGGCGGGCTGGTCCGACGAGCTGATGAGACGCGGGCGCACGAAAGCAGCCACGCAAACAGTAATAGGCCACACTTGGCTGTCGCGGCGCTAGTCTTGGCCCATGACAACAAGAGCAGATGCCCTCACGGCGCTTGTCACGGGCGCCTCAGCCGGCTTGGGAGCCGAGTTCTCCCGGCAGCTTGCCCAGGAAGGGCATCACCTCATCCTCGTGGCCCGCAACGCGGACAGGCTCCGTGACGAGGCGGAAATCCTGGAACGGGATTACAGCATCACCGCTGAAGTGCTACCCGCCGACCTCACCACCGACGCCGGCGTGGCGGCCGTCGTCGCGCGCCTCCGGGACCCTTCGCGACCCGTGGAGGTGTTGGTCAACAACGCTGGCATCGGCCTGTTGGAATCCTTCGAAAAGAACGAGGTGGAGGACGAAAAACGGCACTTAAGGCTGCACGTCCAGACGCCCCTGGAATTGTGCCACGCTGCGTTGCGAGGCATGCTGAATCGTGGTTCGGGACGGATCATCAACGTCGCCAGTGTGGCCGCCTTCGCGAACCGGGGAACCTATTCCGCCGCCAAGGCCTGGCAAGTTACCTTCAGTCGCTGGGCCAACCTTGCGTACGCAGGGCGCGGGGTCAAGGTCACGGCGATCTGCCCGGGATTCACCCATACCGAATTCCATCAGCGCATGCAGATGGATAAAAGGGCGGTCCCACGATTCCTGTGGCTCAACGCCTCGCGCGTGGTCCAGGAAGGGCTGGCCGACAATGCCCGGGGCAAAGCAGTCTCCATTCCGAGCAAGCGCTACAAGGTGATCGCCACCATCATGCGGTTTGTGCCGGCGAGGCTTACCTCGGGTCCGCCACGCCGTCCGTTGAAGTAACCCGATTCGAAGCGATCCCGCGGGCCTGCACAAGCACTGCCACGGCGATCCCGACCACAGCGCCAAGTAAGGTTTCCACTCCACGCTCCACGACGAGGACTGCCGGATCCGCGGGAGCCGCCAATTGGGTCATCAACAGGACGACCGGCGTGAAAAACACCATGGCCCAGCCATAGTGCCGTGCCATGAAGAGTTCGGTGGGGAACTGGCAGACGATCACCAGCAGGGCCAGGATGAGCGACGCCTGGCCGGGAAGGTACTGCAGCGGGGACAGCGGGCTTGGGAAGAGTACGACGGCGACAATCGCCAAGCCGAGGACGGTCCCCACGATGCGGTGGATGCCCCGGTGGAGCCGGGCGGGCATGTCGGCTCCGGCGAGCGGAACCGCTGCGGCAGCCATCGCCCAGTGGTGGTGGCCAAGTCCCGACAGCACACCCCCGGCTCCGGCAGCGGCGACAGCCACCATGTAGCGGGCGGCATGCACTCCCGCGGTTTTCCGCAGTTGCGGGCTGGACAGCGGAATATTCCGGGTGGCTCCCGGCTCCCACGCGCGGTAGCGCAGCCATCCGGCAAACCCAACGAGCATCGAGAATGCGGCGGAGGCGGCGAAAATAAGGATTGGCGCGAAAAATGGGATGGTGACCGGGACCGCGGAGCATGTGCCTAGTGCAAGAATTCCGAAGAATGGACCGTTGGGCTTGAGCTGCACCTTGTCCGCGAACAAGGAACCGAGGCCGGCGAATAGTGCCTCGACGGCCACAAGGCCCCAGGAATGGATGTGGAGCACCGACAGGAGCGTGCCCAGAGAGACACCGGCCAGCAGGATCGCAGCCCCCTGTGCCTGGTGTTTCAGCCGGAGTTGATGCGATTCCGCACGCCCGTACATTCCCGTGAGCGCCCCGAAGACGGCGTAGAGGATGAGCTCGGGGCGGCCTGCTGCCAGAAGGACCAGAGCCGGCACCGCGACGCTCAGGGCTACCCTTACCGCGGCCAGATGATCGTCGCTGGCGGGAGGAACAGTGTGTAGTGCGCGGGCGTGATTCATGACGGCCATGATTGATCGCAACGGGACACCACCAATCGTTGAGCTACCAATCGTTGAGCCGACCATCCGGCAACGTATCAGACCGTCGGACGGGGGTGCCATTAGCTGGGTCACAACATTGCCTTGTATTGCGATTGGCCCTGTGTTGGGACGGTCGTCCGTAGCGGTTGTCGAAGCTCCTTTCCTGGGTGCGCGGCTCTCAATTCTGCGGCATGACAGGCGCCTTGCGGCAAGCCCCCGGCTGGGCTGTAGATTGAAAATATGGGGGAACCATGACCGTGTCGTTCACGTGCCGCACACATATTGCGCTCGAACCGGGGAAGGTGTTTGACCTCGCACGGAGCGTCGACGCGCATGTCGGTTCCATGGCCTCGTCCCGGGAACGGGCTATCGGCGGAGTGACGTCAGGGGAAATGTCAGAAGGCGACGAGGTCACTTGGCAAGCCTGGCACTTCGCCTTGCCCTTGCGAATGACCAGTGGGATCACCCAGTTTCAGTTTCCCGATTCCTTCACGGACGAGCAGGTGCGTGGTCCCTTCCGCTTCTTCCGTCACCTACACGAGTTCAGGCCCGACGACGGCGGCACCCTCATGATCGACAGGGTCGAATTCGCTGCGCCCTTCGGAGCGCTGGGCCGGCTCGCGGAGAAAATGGTGCTGCGCCGCTATCTCCATAGGCTCATAGAGCAGCGCAACCAGTACCTCAAGGATTCTGCCGTTCCGCGTTGAGCGAGCGCACCAACTCGACAACGAAAGCCGCGCCGCCCTCCCGTGCGGTCCGCACGCTGATGCACCCGCCCAACCTCTGGACAATCCTCGCCGCAATGGACAGGCCCAAGCCACTGCCTACCCGCCGTTCGCCCCTGTATCTCGAGAAGAGGGCGCCGCGTTCAAATGCGACGGCGGCATCCGCCTCCGTGAGCCCGGGGCCACCGTCACGCACCTCGACGGTGACCCGGTCGCCGTCGAGGTGCGCGGAGAGAACGACTGGCGCGCCTTCCGGCGTCGCCCGCAGCGCGTTTTCCAGCAGCCCGTCCACTACTTGGCGCAGCCGCTGGCCGTCGGTCCGGAGGGGCAGCGGCCCGGGTGTCAATTCCAGCCGGCCGTCGATTCCGTTCTGGCGGCAGACTCCCTGCCACGCCTGCCAGCATTCGCGCAGGATCAGCGATGCGTCCACTTCCTGCAGTTCAACCCGGAAATCGTCCGACTCAAGGCGCGCCAGTTCCAACAGGTCGCCGACGAAGCGGTCGAGGCGGTTGGTTTCGGCAACGAGGGTCTGCCCGACGCCGGCCACCTCGCCGCCGCTGACCACGCCGTCGGCAAGTGCCTCGGCGTAACCACGCAAAGCCGTGAGTGGCGTCCGGATTTCGTGGGAAATGGACAGCAGGAATTCGCGCTGGCGCCCCTCGCTGGTCCGTAGCGCGCGGTCGAGCGCGGCCAAGGCCTGCGATACTTCAACGACTTCCTCCGGGCCGCCGGGTTCCACCGTGACGGACCGTTCTCCTGCCGCGAGCCGATGGGCCGATTGCGCCGTGCGCACCAGCGGCCTGCTCAGCCATTGCGCCAACAGCCCGCCCGCGACGATCGAAAATACCAGGCAGACCGCAAGGGCAATCAGCATACGGCTCAGCAGCGGGGCCGCAGCGGCACGGATTTCGGACACCGGCTGGGCCAGCACAACGCCCCCGCCTGACGCCAAGGGGCGGGCTTCCAGGACCACCGTGTTTTGCGGGGCGTCGACCGTAGTGGATATCGATTTTCCGGCCAACACATCCGTCACGGTCTTCTTGTCCACGAGCCTGGCGCCCCCGCCAACCACCGTGCCGTCAGGGCGGATCTGGGCGAGCCTTGCGCCGTGCGTGAGCAGATCCGCACGAAGGTCCTGCAGGCTTCCCGGGGTGGTCTGCTTGCTCAGCGAGTCCGCTTCGACAGCCAGGTACTTCTTGGCTTCGTCAATTGCGCTGGCATTTACCAGCTGGGCGGCCAGGAGCCCGGCAATCACGACGGCGACTGTCGCTACGGCGGCGATCACCGCCGTCGTGCGTCCGGCCAGTGTGCCGAACCACCGCCTCACGCACGGCCTCCCGCGGATTGCGTTCCGGCTGCGTGCGGCGGAACGGCCGCATAGCCCACGCCGCGGCTCGTCGCGATGGGGGAGTACGCGCCCAGTTTTGCCCGCAATTGGGCGATGTGCACGTCCACGGTCCTGCCGGCGGCATAGCTCGCCTGCCCCCACACTGCGGAAAGGAGTTGCTCGCGGGAAAATACCCGGCCAGGCTGCGCCATGAGGTAGGCAAGGAGGTCGAACTCGGTGGCCGTGAGGGTGAGCTCCTCGCTACCTGCGCGTGCCGTCCGGTTCAGCGGGTCAAGTTCGACGCTTCCAAGCACGAGCGGCTTGGAACGCGGCGTACCTTCCGTGCGGCGAAGCACCGCCTTGACCCGGGCGACCAGCTCAGACGGCGAAAACGGCTTGGTGAGGTAGTCGTCGGCGCCGAGCTCCAAGCCCAGGACCCTGTCCACTTCCTCGTCCCGCGCGGTCACGAACAGCACAGGAGTCCAGTCCTCGTTTTGCCGCAGCTGCCTGCACAGTTCGATCCCGTCCATGCCCGGCAGCCCGACGTCGAGGATCACCGCCACCGGCTTGAGCCGCCTGATCTGCGCCAGCGCGGAGATCCCGTCCCGCTCAACGTGGACCCCGAAACCCGCGCGGCTCAGGTACAGGCGCTGGATATCGGCTATGGCCTGTTCGTCCTCGGCGATCAGCACCAACCCGCGGGTGTCCTCCATGCGTTCCATTCAACAGCACCGCCGGACCTGCGCGGGCACTCCGGGCGGCAGCCCGGCGTGGTTTTACATTCCTCGAACATTGGCCGAACAATCGGTTCACGCTGCCGGACAAGAGTGATGTGCAGAGCGTCGACGGATCGCCGCCGACCGGAAAGCTGAGGATACCGAACATGAACAACAGCACCCAAGATTCCAGTAGCCCAAGCCATGGTCGCCGCGGCACCAAGGCCCGTGTCGCCGTCGTCGGCGTCGTTGCAGCCGGCCTCCTGCTGGGAGGCGGCGCATTGGCGGCAAACGCGGCCACCTCATCCAGCACCACAAGTACGACGGCGGCAGCTTCCTCCCAGCCCATCGCGGCGCCTGCCGTCGCGGCTAAAAAGGCGTTGGCCCGGCACCCCTTGGCGGCCGCCCTCCGATACTTCGTGAACGGCGACAGCAGCAAGCCCAACTACGGACAACGCGCCGCTAAGATCGCAACCTTCATCCTGGACAAGCGTCCAAAGTTGGCCGCCCAGCTTCCGGCACCGCTGCAGGCTGACCTGAAGGCCCTGAAGGATGCGGCTCCGGCCGACCAGCTTGTGAAGGCGACGGCGATTAAGAACAACGCATTGAGCGGCGCTTACGGTGCCAAGATCCAGGAACAAGCAAAGCGCATGCAGGAGCAAAAGGCGGATCGCAAGGCCTGAGCTGGGGGGTGGCCGGCGGCGGGGGCCGCCTGGCCCCACAACCCCCCAACCACCACGACCCCCCAACCGCGG
>JBFUPP010000027.1:25177-43231 GCA_041360635.1 bacterium RCC_150
CGGGGGGGGGGGGGGGGGGGGGGGGGGGGGGGGGGCCCCCCCCCCACGACTACCCCGAAACGACGACTACCCCAAAACCTCGGCGAGCTCCCCGGACTTGTCCGGGTCACACTCGGCTTCACTGTCGGCGGCGCGAACCGATGCTGCATCGAACGGCATCTCGTCCAGGTCGATCAGCGGGTTCTCATCCTGCGTCGCCACGAGCTCGCGCGCTTCAGCCTGGGTGTCCACGCTCGGCATGGATCCCGGAAGGGGGCGCTGGGCGGATTCGCGCAGGAAGTAGATGGCGATGGCGCCCACGATCGAGGTGGCCATGAGGTAGTACGCGGGCATCATGTCGTCGCCCGATCCCTGGATCAACGCATCCACGATGAACGGCGTGGTCCCGCCAAAGATTGCCACGGAGAAGTTGTACGCGATGCCCATGCCGCCGTAGCGGCTCGACGTCGGGAACAGCGCCGGGAGGGCCGAGGCGAGGTTGGCGATGTAGAAAGTAACGGGGAACGCGACCAAAGCCAAGCCCGCGAGCGTCGACCACACGGAGCCGAGCCCGATCAACATGAAGGCCGGAACGGCGAACACGATGGTGCTTCCAGCGCCGATCCACAAGACGGGGCGTCGGCCGATGCGGTCGGAAAGCTTGCCCGTCAGCGGGATGCACAGAGCCATCACCACGAGCACCGGAATGGTCAACAGGGTCCCGTGCACGGGATCGTAGCCCTTGGAATCCGTAAGATACGTGGGCATATAGGACGTGAGCGCATAACCGACCGTGTTGGCGGCAGCAGCCAGGATCATCGCCAGGATGATCTGGCGCCAATACGCCTTGATGATTCCCACTGGTCCCTTGGCAACTGCGGCGTCGCCCGCTGCGGCATCCGCGGCCAAGGCTTCTTGCGCATCCAGGGTTGCTTGGAACTGCGGGGATTCTTCGATCTTGCTACGGAAATACACAGCGACGACGCCAAGTGGTCCCGCGACCAGGAACGGCAAACGCCAGCCCCAGTCCTCCATGGCTCCCTGGCCCACGGCAAGCTGCAGGATGGACACGATGGCGGCCCCGAGGGCGAAGCCGATGTACGAGCCCATGTCCAGGAAGCTGGCGAAGAAACCCCGGCGCTTATCGGGGGCGTACTCGCTCACGAAGGTCGTGGCACCGGCGTACTCACCACCCGTCGAGAAGCCCTGGACGAGCTTCAGGAGCACGAGGAGTACCGCCGCCCAGATACCGATTTGCGCGTACCCCGGCAGGAGTCCGACGGCGAAGGTGCTCGCCGCCATGAGCAACAGAGTCGTTGCGAGTACCTTCTGGCGGCCCACTTTGTCGCCCAGCCAGCCAAAGACGACCCCTCCCAGCGGCCGCGCCACGAAGGTCGCGGCGAACGTTCCCAAGAGGAACAGGGTCTGGACGGACTTGTCCGCCTCGGGCAGGAAGACTGGCCCCATCGTGGTGATGAGGTAGCCGAACACCCCAACGTCGTACCACTCCATGGTGTTGCCAACAATCGTTCCGCCGAGTGCTTTCTTCAGCATTGGCTGGTCGACCACGTTGACGTCGGAGACCTTGAGGCGACGGCGGTCCTGAAGTTTCAGTTTCGAGGTGCCGCGGCTTGCGGCTTTGTCCATTCCAGAAGCGTTCCCGGCGCCTGCTGGAGAGTCGGTGATGCTTTGGTCTGTGGGCATTTGGGCTTCTCCTGGGGAGGTCATTTGCTTGCGACGTACAGCTGCCCCGCTCCGGGCAGGGTTTCAATTTTACGGGTTGAAGCACCGAAACGAGAGTCGCGCTCCGATTTTTTGGGGGCGTGAGGAGCCGTTTTCGACCTGGAGGCCTAAATTTTTTTGCTCGCTACAGCCGCGGAATCACGCGGTTTTCACCGTGTTTGCGCAGCATGCCCGGAAAATTTTTCCGGAAGGACGTCAAAACGGGCAGTTTGCTGACCATATTTGGGCCTTGTTCAGGGCGCCTTTCCGATCACCCGCGCCTTTCCGATCACCACAGTGGCGTCGAATTCTTCGGAACGGTGCACTCCCGCACCGAGTCCCGCGCGCTCGAACAGTGCCGCCGTCGTCGACGCTTGCCCGCGGCTGGTTTCGATCAGCAAGTGTCCACCCGGTGCCAGCCACGACGACGCCCCCGCCACCACCCGCCGCTGCACATCGAGACCGTCCGCACCGCCGTCGAGCGCTACAAATGGCTCGTGCAACCGGGCCTCAGGCGGCATCATCCCGATCGAGTCCGTCGGAACGTACGGCGCGTTGGCGACCAGGACGTCCACGCGTTCGCGCAGTGTGTCCGGCAGGGCTGCGTAGAGATCGCCCTCGTGGACATGTCCACCGAAGGGCTCAATATTGCGCCGCGCGCAGCGAACGGCCGCGGGCTCGACGTCGGCCGCGTGCAGTTCGATACCCCCCAGCGTTCCCGTCCCGCCCGGTGTTCCCGTCCCGCCCAGGAACGCTGCGAGGGCGGCGCCAACTGCACCGGAGCCACAGCAAAGATCGACGACGACGGCGCCCGGCCTCGCCACGCGGACCGCCTCCTGGACGAGGTACTCCGTCCGTCGTCGAGGCACGAAAACCCCAGGCTCAACGGCGATACGCAGGCCGCAGAACGCTGCCCAGCCAACGATCTGCTCAAGGGGAATCCCCAAGGCGCGCTGTTCGATCATCCGGTCAAGTTCTATCTCGGAGTGCGCCGCCTCGATGAGCAGCTGGGCCTCTTCTTCCGCGAAAACGCATCCGGCGGCGCGGAGGCGGGCCGTCACCGTTGCGTGGTTGTTGGCTGTTGTTGGCATGGGAGGCCCATGTTAGTCGAGCCGAATCCGGGAGGCCATGGAGGCGATTCCCGAGCGCGTCGGTTTCCCAAGCGCGTCGGGGTTTCCAAATCCCGCCCGGGATGTCTAGGGTATGTGCATGGGAACACTGATTTTTGAGTAGACCAGCGGGTTCTGCTCGCTCGCTGTCGCAGTTCGTCTGCTGACCTTCCGAGCTGCCGCCGCTACGTTCATCCAACAAAAATCCACGCCTGTTGAGGCTTCGCCTCCGCGTCGTTCCCGTTGCTGCCGCCTCTTTCGCCAGGTCTTTGCAGCGGACGCCGCATTCAAGGGACCTCTCCCGGCAATGCACAGCTAAGGAGTCCACTGCATGACACCGAACACCCCACAAGACCAGACACCGGAGGAAATGTCGCCGGCTTCGACGCCAGCCCCGGATTCCGGGCGCGTTCCGAGCTTCGAGCCTGTTTCGAGCTCCGAGCGTGTTCCTGGACCCGAGCCTGTAACGGAGACCGGAATCAAATCGCGACTCAGCGACGCCCAAAAGGAAATGCTGGCCCGCAAATCCCGGGGCGGTTCCGGGGCCGGATGGCAAAGCACCGGCAAGGGCCACAAGCCTACACAAGCAAGCGGTAAACAAGCCAAGACGGAAAAGAAAGTCCGCTGGTAGGCATAGTCCGCGGGCAAGCAAGCTCCGTGGGCAGGGCTTGAAGACACGCGGATAGCTCCAAACTAAGATGGAAAATCCCTTCGTTTCACTGCAGAAAGGAAGAACAATGGCTGCCAAACGCGATGCACACGGCATCGATTCGGAAATTGCGAACCACTTGGTCGAATCAATGGGAGCGGCCCCCGCGCCGGCCCCTCCCAGCCTGAACATGGCCCCGATTTCGGCTCAAGGTCTGGCATGGCCGGATGCCAAGGCCAAGCACCCAAAGGAGCAAGGCACCGGCCACGGCCGGGTCGGCCAACAAGCGGCGGTTACCGCGGTCCACCGCACGAGCCGTCCGCAGATGCCCCACTCCTCGTAGGGTTTCCGGCACTCATATTCATCACCGACACAGAAAATGCCCTGGGACACCGGAATTCCCTGTCGCAGGGCATTTTCCGTGTCGCTGGGCGGTGTGGGTGTCGCTGGGCCGAGCCCGTGTCGCTGGGCGGGGTGGGTGCCGCTGGGCCGAGCCCCTGTCGCAGGGCATTTTCCGTGTCGCTGGGCGGGGTGGGTGTCGCTGGGCGGGGTGGGTGTCGCTGGGCCGAGCACGTGTCGCTGGGCGGGGTGGGTGTCGCCAGTCTAGTTAAGGCTGGCCCACGTCCTCCGGGGACTTGTCCGTGCGCCACCCGCGCCAAACCGGGTGGCGCATCCGGCTGTCCGCAGTCCATTCCCCAAACGTCACTTCGCCCACCAGCTCGGGGGCTACCCAATGCGCTCCCGCCGCATCCTCGGACGGCATGTCGCGGAAGGGAGAATCCTCCCGTTCCAAGGCTTGCAAGCGTTGCAGGATATCGCGGAGCTGCCAGTCCTTGAACCCGGTACCGACGCGGCCCACGAAACGCAGCTTGCCGTCGTCGGGAATTCCTACCAAGAGGGAACCGACCGTCCCCGCCCTCGCACCCGCGCCAGGCCGCCAGCCGCCCACCACGACTTCCTGCATCCGTTCCAGCTTCAGCTTGATCCAGGACCTGCTGCGCCGCCCGGGCTGGTACCGGCTGTCCGCGCGCTTGGCCATCACGCCTTCCAGGCCCAGCTCGGTCGCACTTGCGAGGATGTCGTGCAAGTCATGTTCCAGCACCTCGGAAAGATGAAGGGGTGAACCTTTGGTGGAGAGCCGGCCGAAGAAGGCGGTCAGGTGCTTACGACGCTCGCCGAGCGGCAGGGCGGTGAGGTCCGCGCCATCCTGGGCTCCGGCGTCGTACAGGAGGTCGAACACCATGAGCTGCACCGGGAACGCCGCCCGGGCGCGCTCCACATCGCCCGGCTTGTAGAGGTTCATCCGCCTCTGAAGCAGCTGGAAGCTGGGCCGCCCGGTTTTGTCCAGCGCGACGATTTCGCCGTCCGCGACGAAATCGTGATCGGGCCAAAAGTCGGGATTTACGAGTTCCGGGTAGGTGGCGGTCATGTCGAGGCCGGAGCGGCTGGTGAGCCGGATCTTGCCGCCGAAACGCGTGACGAGGGCCCGGAAACCATCCCATTTGAGTTCGAAGAGCCAGTCGCCCTCACGGACATCTGCGGCGCTCCCGGATGTCGCGAGCATCGGCGCGTAGCTAGGGAGCGGCGTTGACGCGGACGCATCCGGCAGGATGACGGAGCGATGTGCCGGCTTATCCTTCATCAAATGGATCAGCCATTGCGACGGCTCCTCACCTGTGTGGATGAGCGCGAAACGACGCGTGCCGTGCAGTCCGCCGCCTGGACGTCCAGTCAAGGTCGCGATGACTTCTTTGCCCTCGCGCCATTTTTCGCACACGAACTCACCGCTGTCCCAGATGCTCACGGTCCCGGCGCCGTATTCGCCTTTCGGAATGATGCCGGCAAACTCGGCATATTCCATCGGGTGGTCCTCGGTCTGGACCGCCAGGTGATTCTTCGCCGTAGTCTCAGGCACGCCCCTCGGCAACGCCCATGACGCAAGGACGCCGTTGTGTTCCAAACGGAAATCCAGATGGTATCGCCGGGCGTGGTGCTCCTGGATGACGAAGATGCCGCCCTGCGGATTGGGTTCCGCGTCGGCTTGCAGCTGACGGGAGCCTGGCTCCGCCTGGGCCGGACGGGAGCCTGGCCGGTGTACGACGGCGGGAAAAGGCTCGGGCGTGCGGCTCCGGTCGCGCTTGTCCACGTAAGTTGCCAGCCGGGAGTTGACGGGGTGGGGCGTCGTTTTGTCCCCGTTATTGCGGTCCTCGCCCGGCTTGCTGGCTTTGCCCGGCTTGCTGGCTTTGCCGGGCTTGCCGGCGTCGGCCTCTTTGGCGCTCGAGCCCGTGTCCTTGGAGCTCGAGCCGGCCCTGCGACCGCGGCCCGCGCCGCCGTCGTGCGCCTGAAGCGGTGCGGCATGGCCCGCGGAAACCGCGGCGAAGGGATCTTTCCCCTCTTTGACCCGCTTCAAGACCGCGGTGAAGTCCAGATGTTCGAGCTTGGGGGAGGCCAGCTCCCGCCAGGTCCTTGGGGTGGCTACCATCGGGTGGGCGCGTCCCCGCAGGGAGTAGGGGACGATTGTGGTCTTATTGCCGCTGTTCTGGCTCCAGTCCACCAGGACCTTGCCGTTGCGGAGGGCCTTTTTCATGTCGCTGACGATCAGGTCCGGGTGGTCCGCCTCAAGGGAGCGTGCCAACTCGTGCGCGAATGCGGACACTTGCTCCCAGGTTCGGGTTCCGTCGAGCCCGGCGTAGAGGTGGATGCCTTTGCTTCCGCTGGTCACAGGGACGGGGTCGAGTCCTATGTCCTGCAGGATGCTTCGGGCAAGCTTGGCAACTTCCACGCACTCGGGAAGGCCTGTGCCCGGACCGGGATCCAGGTCCAGGACAAAGCGGTCCGGTGCGAGCATGGTGCCGTCGGCATCGACTTGCCACTGCGGTACGTGAATTTCCAACGCGGCGATCTGGGCCAGCCAGGTGAGGGTGGCGAGGTTATTGACAAGCGGATAGACGTTGATGCGTTCCCTGTGCTGGATTCTGACACGGGGCACCCACGATGGCGTGGAAGCGTCCAGGTTCTTCTGGAAGAACATTTGCCCGGGTTCGGCGGCCGTGCCGACGCCGTGGACCCAGCGCTTGCGGGTAGCCGGACGGTTCGCGGCTGCCGGGATGAGCACGTGCGCGACGGCGGCGTAGTATTCGAGCACTTCAGCCTTGGTGGTACCGGTCTCGGGGTAGATGATTTTCCCCAGATTGGTCAGCGTCAGCTCGTGGCCTTCCACGTTGACGCGTTCCTTCTGGCTGGTTGCCACCTCTTCACCTCCGCCTTGTTGTGATGTTCACTTAGTGCATGAGGGCCATTTGGAAGGGTTCTATCGCGTTCGGGCTGGTCAATGTACCGGTGAAGCTCTACAGCGCCACCGAGGACCACGATGTCAGTCTCCACCAGGTCCACAACAAGGACGGAGGCCGCATCCGTTATCAACGGAAATGCGAGGTCTGCGGCTCTGTTGTGGATTATGAGGATATCGACAAGGCCTATGAAGAGGAAGGCCGCACTGTGGTGCTGTCGGCCGCTGATTTGAAGTCGCTTCCCGCCGAGGCCAGCCGCGAAATTGAAGTGGTCGAATTTGTTCCAGCCGAACAACTCGATCCCATCATGTACGAGAAGCCTTACTATCTTGAGCCGGATTCGAAGTCGCCCAAGGCCTACATGCTGCTTCTGAAAACCTTGCAGGACACCGAGCGCGTGGCCATTGTCCAGTACGCCCTCCGGCAGAAGACCAGGCTCGGTGCGTTGCGGGTGCGCGGTGACGTGCTGATGCTGCAGTCCCTGTTGTGGGACGACGAAGTCCGCGAGGCCAACTTCCCGTCCCTCGATGCCGACATCAAGATCTCCGACAAGGAACTCGAGATGTCCTCGGCGTTGGTCGACTCGATGGCGCGCGATTTCGAGCCTGAGGAATACACGGACAACTACCAGGTCCAATTGCGCCAACTCATTGAAGCCAAGCTGGAGAAGGGCGACTCCATCGACACCGAAGAAACCTTCGGGGTTACGGCGGGCGAGGGCAAGGGCGGCGAGGTCATCGACCTCATGGAGGCACTTAAGCGGAGCCTCGACAAGAAACGCGGCAAGGCTGCGGAGCCCGAAGAGGAAGAAGCCGACGACGCCGACACGGCCAAAGCACGACGCAAGCCGAGGGCGCGGGTCAAGAAAGCCTGACGCTCCAGGATTCAAGGGTGCACCGAGAGGGTTCAGTGAGGAATCAAGGGTGCATCGAGAGGGTTCAGGGTCCATCGAGAGGGTTCAGTGGTGCATCGAGGTCCGATGTTCCGCTGGGGTTCAGTGTTCCGCTGGACATGCCCCCTGCTGAGGACGAGGAGCGCGCATGCCCCGACGTGACCACTGGACATGCCCCTCGCACAGGGCTAGGAGTGGAGATATTGCCAAAATGTCCTCTCCTTGGCACGTGCAGGGAGCATGTCCAGTGGTCAGGGGGGCGGCAACGCGACCGTGGTCACGCTCGGAACGCGTAGTCGTCAGAGCGGTATCGCGTCAGTGATTCCGGATCGCCGAGATGATCTCGGACTTCTTCTTCCCTGAGTAGCCCTTAACTCCTAGTTCCTTGGCGCGGGACTTCAGTTCGGGAACGGTCCAGTCCTCATAGTCGCCGGACTTGCCCCCGCGCCGGCCGATTTTCGCCCGGCCTTCCTTCGCTGCGGCATTCGAGATCCTGGCTGCCTTTTCCTTTGAAGCACCTTCGTCGCGGAGGCTTTCGTACATTTCCGGGTCTTTGAGGCTCGGGTTCTTCTTGTTCGGCATGCGCTCCTCCTTAATCAAGGGTTCTGCTATGACGGTAACTCCATGCGGAACCCGCACCGGCACTGCAACACCTTTGTCGCCAAGTACACGTCAAGAAGGTCGACTGTGGGATCTTCAGTGGACATCGGAGCGTAGACGCTCCGGAATCCTGTTCCCGAAATTTTCATTGGTTCGCCGCAATGGATGTATTCTCCGCCGAATTGGAGTACGCCGGAAACTGTTCCGCGTTGATTCAGTATGGCTGCGACTTCATGGAAGGTGGCGGTGTGGGCGTAGAAGGTATCGCATTCTACGCACGTATAGGCGACATCGACGAGGTCCGTGACGGGTGGCCTCAGTGGTTCGATGGAATCAAGTATTAAATGCTCGTCGGTGCCGCAGCTGGAACACCAGACCCGCTCACCGTGCGGGCGTTGGGCGCCGTCGGGAGCTATTTGATCGGGGATAGTCGACATTGACCGGACTCCTAGTACCGGGAAGTGCGGCCTCCGCATGTGGCGGAAGCCGCACTTAAGGTGGGCTCTTAGTCTTTCTTGAAAGCGTCCTTCACTTTTTCGCCGGCCGATTTCAAGTCGCTCTTTGTCTGGTCGAACTTGCCTTCGGCTTCAAGCTGTTCGTCGTCCGTCAGCTTTCCAGCGGCTTCCTTGGACTTTCCAGCGAGTTTTTCGCCGGCATTTTGGATCTTGTCATCTGCACCCATGGATTTACTCCTTTTTGCTGATATTCGATCTATGTCATCCCGCGAAGGCGGGACCGCGGGCGTTGTGCCCGTCGTTGTTGTCGGCTGTTATTCCCTAAATGTTGGATCTGCGGCCGGAAACGAAGCTGAGGAGCCAGCCGATGGCGGCGACGATCAGAAGAACCAGGCCCACCCAAAGGAGCCAGCTGACCGCTTGGGAGAACCCGCCAACAAGCAGTAAGACGATTGCTATTACGCCGGCGATGATCAGAAGAGTGTTCACAGTCACGCATCCTTACTTCAGCGGGGCCGGCGGCGTTTGCCTGAGGCCCCTCGCGATGTATTCGATTGTCAGTTCTTGCGAACCTGCGGTTCCTCTTCAGGCCCCCGATTCCCGGGAGGTCCCGCTGTTGCCGCTGCGACCAACACCTTCGGAATTCCATCCGACCACTGGTGCGGCGACAACCCCATCGTACTACTAAGTACCCTTAGCAAAAAAGTAGTAAGCACGCTTATAAAAAAGTTCGAGAATCGACGTACAGTGAATGGAGGGTCGCTCGCCGGTCTCCGGCGCATGCAACAGGCCTTGTCAGACCACGTCTCGAAGGGGAAACCATGAAAGCATCGCAAACTCTGGCAGATAATCTTCAGCTCGTTCTGGCCGATCTCATAGAGCTCCAGCTTCAGGGCAAACAAGCCCACTGGAACATCGTCGGGCCCAATTTCAGGGACCTGCACCTGCAACTTGACGAGCTCGTGGCGGTAAGCCGCCAGTTCGGCGACCAGACGGCCGAACGGATGCGGGCACTCCACGCCCTCCCGGACGGGCGGAGCAACACGGTGTCCGCGTCGACACGACTGGAACCCTTCCCGCCCGGCCTGACCAAGACGAAGGACGCCGTCAAGCTGATCACCGATCGCGTGGAGCGTACGGTCCAGACCATGCGGGACGTCCACGACGAAGTAGACGAGGAGGATCCGACGTCGGCCGACCTCCTTCACGAGTTCATTGCCCGTTTGGAGCAGCTCGCCTGGATGATCAACGCCGAAACCATGACCGCCACCGAACCGGTCGCGGACCCACAGGAAGCATAGGCGGGCAGGGACCCGCATGCCACGACTCCGGCGCAGCCACCCCGGCGTCGGGGGAATATCCCGGCGACGATCCGGGCGTGGATTTACTTATCGCTACCCAGATGGCTCGCTCGTAACCGGCGCTGACCGCAAACGGATCGAAGCGCTCGTCATTCCTCCCGCTTGGGTGGATGTCTGGATTTGCCCGTTCGAGAACGGGCATATCCAGGCAATGGGAGTGGACGACGCCGGTCGGAGCCAATACATTTACCACCCGGAGTGGCGTGTCCGGAAGGATACCGAAAAGTTCGCCCGCGCCGCCCGGCTTGGTGCGATCCTGCCGCAAGCGCGTCGCCACGTCACCCGCGACTTACGAGCGTCGCCTTCCATGAAAACGAGGACGTTGGCCGCGGCGGTCCGGCTTATGGATTTGGGCGCGCTACGAGTCGGCTCGGAAGGCTACGCAAAGCGAAATGGCTCCTACGGGCTCACGACACTGCGATGCAAACACGTTCGAGTCAGCGGCCATGTCGTGTCCCTGTGCTTTCCGGCGAAGAGTGGGCAAACGTGGCAATCCGACATTGAGGACCCCGAGCTTGCCGTCTTTCTTGAACCGCTCGTGCGCCGAGCTGCCCGGCAAGCCGTCCTGGCGTACCAGGACGGTGGTGCGTGGATCCCGCTCAGGGCCTCGATGGTCAACGAGTACCTTCGCAACATCACCGGGGACCGATACACCGCAAAAGATTTCCGCACGTGGAAAGGAACTGCGGCAGCGGGCGTCGCGCTCGCGGGTCCACAAAGCGCCGCTAAGCCTGCATTGACGCCCAAGCAGCGGATCGTCGATGCCATCAAACAAACAGCCGAACTCCTCGGCAACACCCCCACCGTAGCCAGGGCGGCCTACATAGATCCCCGGATCCTCGAGGGCTTCCTGGCCGGAGATCTCGAAAAGCTGCGGCCAAGGGAGTCGGAAATCGCCGCCTATTTGGCCTCATTGCCCTAAAACACCAATGAGCATGCTCCCCCTACGGTTCGAGGGATGGACATAGTGGGTATATGTCCATCCCTCGAAGCCAGGGGAGGGCATGCTCAGTGGGGTGGGGCGTGCTTTGACCCCGGAACCCGCGCTTCGTGTTATTCGGCGTCGTGGTCCGTTTCGAGGATCTTCACGAGGCGGTCCAGGGCTTCGTCCGCGCCGGCGCCCTCTGCGCGCAGCACCACGACGTCGCCGTGTGAAGCTCCGAGGCTCATGAGGGAGAGGATGCTGGCGGCGTCCATTGCGTCGTCGGCCGGTTCGCCTTCGCGGGCGATGGTGACCTCGAGGTCCAGCTCGCCGGCGGCTTCGGCGAAGATGGCTGCCGGGCGGGCGTGCAGGCCGACGCGGCTGGCGATGGTGGCGGTACGTTCAGACATTGTTGCTCCTTCGTTTGTGTCTTGGGGAAAGTCTAGAGACCCAGCTCGGCCAATACAGCTAGCTGGGCGCGGATTGCTTGGCGGGCTGCGGAGGCACTCGGGGCGGATAGCGCCTCGGCCGCGAGTTCCCGGGCCTGGGCCATCGTTACCGTGCCGAGCACGGCCGAAACGGCTGCCAGTGCCCGCGCACTCATGGAAAGTGTCGCGACGCCCAGTCCAACGAGTACGACGGCGAGGGCCGGGTCCGCTGCCGCCTCGCCGCAGACGCCCACCGGCTTCGGAAATCCGCTCGTCCCGCCGGCTGCGGTTGCGCCGTCAACGGTGAGCCTCACGAGTTGCAGCACGGCCGGCTGCCAAGGGTCGTTGAGCGCGGCGAGCGGGCCAAGTTGGCGGTCCGCGGCCATCGCGTATTGGGTGAGGTCGTTGGTGCCGATCGAGGCGAAGCCAACTTCGCGCAGCACGGTAGCCGCGGTCAGGGCGGCCGAAGGAACCTCGACCATGACGCCGGGAATCTTCAAAGCCGCGGCGCGGCAAAGGGAAGCGAAACGCGCAGCCTCTTCCGCCGTCGAAATCATGGGTGCCATGACCCACACTTCGGCATCGTTCGCGGCTTCTGCTGCTGCAATCGCCTGCAGTTGGCGTTCCAGGACGCCGGGTGAGGTGAGGTCGGTGCGGTAGCCGCGTACGCCAAGCGCCGGATTTGGCTCGTCCGCGTTGCTGAGGAAAGGCAGGGGCTTGTCGGCACCGGCGTCGAGCGTCCTGACGACCACCTTCTTGCCGGGGAAAGCGGCGAACACGGCGCCGTAGGCGGCGATCTGCTCCTCGACTGTCGGCTCGTCGTCGCGGTCCAGGAAACAGAACTCGGTACGCAGCAGCCCGACTCCTTCGGCGCCGGCCGCGGCGGCTTTGACGGCATCCGTGCCGGTACCGACGTTGGCGAGCAGGGGAATCCGGTAGCCGTCGGCCAAGGCGTTGCTGCCGCTGAATGCCGCGAGCGTGGATGCCTGGGTTGCCCAGGCCTTGGCTGCGAGGCGGAGTTCCTCGCCAGGGTCCACCGTTATGAGGCCCGCAGCGCCGTCGATGTAGATCTCCGTGCCGTCGGCGATCCCGTCCACGCCCGGCGCGGCCACAATGGCCGGCAGGCCCAAGGCCCGGGCCAGGATTGCCGTGTGGGATTGGGGTCCGCCGCCCGAGGTGACCAACGCGATCACTTTTGCCGGGTCCAGGGTGGCGGTGTCCGCCGGGGCGAGGTCCTCGGCGGCCAGGATGAACGGAACGTCCGACGCCGGGATGCCCGGCGCGGGCAGTCCGCGCAGTTCCGAGACAATCCGCGCCCGGACGTCCAGGACATCGGCGACCCGTTCTGCCATGTAGCCGCCAAGGGCCTTCAGTGATTCGGCAACCGTGGCCCCCGCCTCCCAAATGGCCCGTTCAGGGGTGCGCGCACCGCCAGGGGCGTCGGGGGAGAGGAGCCTGATGGCCGATTTCACCAGCATGGGATCGGCGGCCATCAGGGCGGTTGCTTCCAAGACCTCTTTGCCCTCGCCGGACGCGGTCGCGGCGCGGGCACGGAGTTCCGCCTGCACGGCCTTGGCGGCATCCTTGATGCGCTGGGCCTGTGATTCGACGGTCACGTCCGCAGGAATATTGCTTGCTCCGGGCGCTGCTGGTTCCTGCACCGGCTTCGGCATTTGCCGGACCGGCCCTAGAACACGCCCTGGTGCTACGCCTACGCCTGAAAAGGTCTGCATGGATTTAGTCCTCTATTCGCTTTCTGGCGGTGTTCTCAGGCTGCGACGGCGATAGGAGCCGTCTCGGACTCAACGGGCTTCCTGGCGGTCCAGCGCTTGAGCGCCAGCAGGATGAGCGCGGTGATCACGGCGCCGATTGCGATCGATATGAAGAACATGAGCACGTTGCCGATGGCGAAGAAGACGAAGATGCCGCCGTGCGGTGCCTGCGAGGTAACGCCTGCTGCCATGCACAGTGCACCAGTTACGGCACCGCCCACCATGCTGGCAGGGATGACGCGGAACGGGTCAGCCGCCGCGAACGGGATGGCGCCTTCGGAAATGAACGATGCTCCGAGCAGCCACGCGGCCTTGCCGTTTTCACGTTCTGCCAGGCTGAAGCCCTTCTTGTTCAGGACGGTTGCCAGCGCCATCGCGAACGGGGGAACCATGCCTGCGGCCATGACGGCGGCCATGATCTGCAGCGGTGCCGGGTTGGCGAGGCTTCCGGCGCCGAGGCCGGCGACGGCGAAGGAGTAGGCAACCTTGTTGACCGGACCGCCGAGGTCGAAGCACATCATGAGGCCGAGGATGATGCCGAGGACGATCGCAGACGTACCGGTCATACCGGTCAGCCAGGAGTTGAGGCCCTTGGAAATTCCGGCAATTGGGCCGCCGAGGAGGAGGAACATGAGGCCCGAGGCGACGAGTGAAGCCAGCAAGGGGATGATCACGACCGGCATGAGGCCGCGCAGCCAACGGGGGACGCTGAAGCTGCCGATCCAATGTGCCGTGACACCTGCAAGGAGGCCACCGACGAGGCCGCCCAGGAAGCCTGCGCCCATGTAGCCGGAAACCGCGCCGGCGACGAAACCAGGAGCAATGCCGGGCCGGTCCGCGATGCCGTAGGCGATGTAGCCGCCCAGGGCTGGGACAAGGAAGCCAAGGGACAATGCGCCGATCTTGAACAGCACGGCCCCGAGGTAAGCGCCGAGCGGTCCCCACGCATGCGCCGGGTATTCGGTGGGCAGGTTGGCCAGGGTGTTCGCGCCGAGGATCTTGTCCGCCACACCGGCGATTTCGTAACCACCCAAGAGGAAGCCGAGCGCAATGAGCAGGCCACCACCGGCGACGAACGGGATCATGTAGCTGACACCGGTCAGCAGTACCTTCTTGATCTTGGTACCGAGGTGTTCGCTGGCAGCCTGGGAGGCTTGTTCGGCCCTTTCTTCGGCGCCGAAGTGTGGAACGCGGTGGGCGCGGGGGTCGGACGCTGCCGCGAGAGCCTCCTGGACCATCTTGTCGGGCTCATCAATGCCGCGCTTGACGGGGGCGTTGATGACGGGCTTGCCTGCGAAGCGTTCCTTGCCGCGGACATCGACGTCCACCGCGAAGATCACGGCGTCGGCGGCGGCGATGACGGCAGGATCCAGTGCGGTGAATCCGCCCGAGCCCTGGGTTTCCACCTGAAGGTCCACTCCTGCTTCCTTGCCCGCAGCCACAAGGGAGTCCGCGGCCATGTAGGTGTGGGCGATGCCGGTGGGGCAGGCCGTGACGGCCACAATGCGCTTGGGAGACATGGCGGAGGATGCCTGGGCCGAAGCCGGTGCGACAGCGGAGGGTTCTGTGGCAGTAGCGGCAGCGGCTGCAGCAGGCTTGTCGGCGAGGGCCCCGTCAACCAATTCCACGATCTCTTCCGGCGTGGAAGCTGCGCGCAGTCCAGCCGTGAAGTCCTTCTTGATGAGGGAGCGGGCCAGTTTGGAGAGAAGCTTCAGGTGTTCCTGGTCTGCTCCTTCCGGGGCTGCGATGAAGAAGATGATGTCCGCGGGGCCGTCCTTGGCACCGAAGTCGACCTTGTGGGCCAGCCGGGCCATCGCGAGGGTGGGCTCGGTCACTGCGGTGGAACGGCAGTGCGGGATGGCGATCCCGCCGGGTACTCCGGTCGCGGTCTTTTGCTCACGGGCGAAGGCGTCGGCGAAGAGCCCTTCAACCTCGGAGGCGCGTCCGGCGGCGGCAACTTTGCCCGCGAGGAAACGGATGACATCGGCAGGAGAGTCGCCGAGGTTCTGGTCAAGGGTGACCAGTTGGGGGGTGATGAGCTGGGTCACTGTTAGTCCTTCTGGAGGGCCGTGATGGTTACGGCGTCGGGAGTTGTTTGGTGGACCGCCGGGACAGTGGAGCCCGGCAGCGAAGCAGCGGCGGCACCGTGTGCCACAGCTTGACGAAGGCAATCCTGCGCGGAACCACCGTTGGTGGCGGCCAGCAGATAGCCTGCAAGGGAGGAATCGCCTGCACCGACGGTGCTGACGGCTTGGATCGGCGGATGCGTGGCGAGCCACGCGCCGTCGGCGGTTACAAGGACGGCGCCCTTGGAACCGAGTGTTGCGAGTACTGCACCCACACCGCTTCCGACGACGGCGGCGGCAGCCCGTGCGGCCAGGCCGGGGTCCGCTTCCAACTCGTCGGCCGTGTGGACGTCCGTGAGGCCCGCTGCGGCGGCCAATTCGGCCAGTTCCTCAGCATTGGGCTTCAGGAGATCGGGCTTGCCGCTGACATTGCCGCCGGAATCGCCACTGATGGCGGCTACCAGCGGGGAACCCGATGAGTCCATCGCGATGAGGGGAGTGCCGCCGTCGTCGTTTCCGGAACGCAAACGGCGGGCGACTGTGGCGTAGAAATCGGCCGGAACTCCTGGTGGGAGCGATCCGGCCAGTACCACCCAGCTCGCACCACGGGAACGCTCCAGCAGCAGCCCGATCAGGGCTTCCTGTTGGTGGGCGCTCAGCTCCGGGCCGGGTTCGTTGATTTTGGTGGTGACGCCGTCAGGCTCGGTGAGCGTGACGTTGCTCCGCAGCGGCTCAGTGATGGGGAGCGCGGCGTAGGGGACGCCGTCGTCGAGTAGTCCGGCGAGGACGGGATCGGAATCCCCGCCCGGCAGGACAGCGACGGTGTCCAGGCCCGAGGCGACCAGGGCCCGGGAGACATTGACGCCCTTGCCGCCCGAGTGCTGGTGGACAGCGACGGCGCGCTGCACCTCCCCGCGGGCCAAGGGGGACGAGAGCTCAACGGTGCGGTCGAGGCTGGGGTTGGCTGTCAAGGTGACGATCATGCGACCACCACGTCGACGCCGGCCTCGGCCAAAGCGGCGGAGAGCTCATCAGAGGGTTCGTGGTCAGTAATCACGGTGTCCACATCTTTCAGGGCGGCGAACTGGACGAGGGTTTCCAGGTCCAGCTTGGAGGAGTCAGCGAGGACGACGACGCGCCGCGCGGACTGGACGAAGGCAGCCTTGATGGCGGCTTCTTCGGGATCAGGGGTGCTGAGCCCGAACGTGGCGTGGACTCCATTGGCGCCGACGAATGCGATGTCGGGCCGGAGGCGGGAAGCGGCCTCTACCGTCGCTTGCCCGACGGCGGCCTGCGTGAGTCCGCGGACCCGGCCGCCAAGGATCTGCAGGGCGATGCCCGGATTGCCTGCGAGTCGTCCGGCAATGGGAATTGCGTGGGTGATGACGACCAATTCCTCATGCCCTGGATTTCCGTCGACGGAAGCGCTGCGCAAGGCCGAGCGCTGGGCGGTGCGTTGCCCGAGGAGTCCGGCGAGGGCCTCGGTGGTGGAGCCGGCATCGATCAGGATGCTGCCGGCCCCATTCTCGGGGATGAGGGCAAGGGCGGCTTCGGCAATGCGGAGTTTCTCCGGCCGCCGCTGGACGGCGCGCTCAAGGACGCTTTCTTCGCGAGTGCTGAGGCGGTCGGACGGGACGGCTCCGCCGTGTACGCGCCGAAGGCTGCCAGCGGACTCGAGGACGGCGAGGTCGCGCCGCACAGTCTCCGTTGTGATGCTGAACCGGTCCGCCAAATCGGTAACGCTGACCCGTCCGCGCTCGGTGACGAGTGCGGAGATCAGCTGTTGGCGCTCCTCGGCGAACACATACCCTCCATTGCGTACAAGCGATCAGGTACATCCGTGACAGTCATCACAGGATGTGGAATTGCTTGACTCTATCTTTGTTCATGTTGGTCTGTCAACAGAAAACAACATAAACAAAGATTTGTGGGGGTGGGGAGGGGGTTTGTGCCTCGAGGGATGAGCCGGCTAACGCGCCACCCGGTAGCGGAGGTAAACGACTCCCGAGCCGAAGGTGCGGGTCTCGACGAGTTCGAGGTCCAGCCGGCGCTCCCGGTGGGGAAAGAACGGAGTGCCACCGCCCACCAGCACCGGGTAGACCACGGTTCTGTACTCGTCGATCAGACCCAATGCGCCCGCCTCGGCGGCGAGCGTCGCGCCGCCGAGCGCGATGTCGCCTTCCCCCGGCTCGGCTCGCAACCGCTCAATTTCCTGCGCTATGCCGCCTGAGGCCAGGCGGGCATTGCCCTGCACTGCCGAGAGCGTGGTCGAGAACACCACCTTGGGGAGCGGGTTCCAGAGCGCGGCCCACTCAAGCTCCGCTTCGTCGAGCGATGGATTCTGGCCGGCGTCCTCCCAATACAGCATCGTCTCGTATAGCCGCCGTCCCAGCAGGTGGACGCCGACCCCTCGGATCTCGTCGATCCAGAAGCGAAAAACCTCCTCATCGGGTACTGTCCAGTCGAAGTTCCCGTCCGGCCCGACGATATAGCCGTCGAGCGAGACGCTCATCGAATAGGTCACGCTGCGCATCAGCAGTCCTCCTCGCTAACAGTTCGAGATGTGTGGACCTTCCCCCGGCTTTCGCGCATTGATCCGCCCACGGAACTGATTCTCCACCGGACTCCCGTGAGATGGACATCCCCTCGACGTTCCGGCGGCTCTTCAACGCTTGCTCCGCCTAGCCATCAGGACCACTGCGGCAGCGCTAATCAGCACTGCCCCGACGACAAGGCTAAGCCTTGATCCACCGATGAGCTGTGGGTGTGCCCGGCGTTTTAAACACGAAATGCCCGCCGTTTCAGGGAA
>JBFUPP010000028.1:0-42761 GCA_041360635.1 bacterium RCC_150
GCTATCAACATTCCCGTGGTGTCCGCGATCGGGTTGAAAGAATGCCGTGACCCCAACGCACGCACCCGCGCCGCGCCGGCCACCAACTCCTGCAACTCCCCCACGCCCGAAGGACGCGCAATCCCGGATGCCGTGTAACTGTAGTTACCCGCCCAGTTACGCTCAGCCACCAGCTGACCAGTCAAGGTAGAACCCTTCCTCCGGAGGCATCGATACCCTCATTTGATGTTCATAACAACATAACAGTGATAGTCGGTCCGCGCTAGTTGCGGCCGCAGGTTTCCGCAACGAGGGGGCAACGGAATTTTAGCCGCTCGGTGGTTGACATCACACAGAGCCGTAATATGTTGGATAGCGAAACAATTTCCTCAACCCGTCAACTACCCGGAGCCTTCAATGACGATTCAGCCCACCCGTGAAGACAAGTTCTCCTTCGGTCTCTGGACCGTGGGATGGGAGGCGCAAGACCAATTCGGTTCCGCCACCCGGCCTCCGCTGGACACTGTGGAAGCCGTCAACCGGCTCAGCGATCTTGGTGCCTACGGCATCACCTTCCATGACAATGACCTGTTCCCCTTCGGTTGCTCGGCAGCCGATCGCCAGCGGGAAATCGACCGGCTTCAAGGCGCCTTGAAATCCACCGGGATGATCGTTCCGATGGTCACGACGAACCTGTTCAGCCACCCCGTCTTCAAGGACGGCGGGTTCACGAGCAACGATCGCGGCGTTCGCCGCTTCGCCCTCCGCAAGGTGCTGGACAACATCGACCTCGCGGCTGAACTCGGCGCGGAAATCTTCGTGATGTGGGGCGGACGTGAAGGCAGCGAATACGACGCCGCCAAGGACATCCGCGGCGCGCTGGAACGCTACCGCGAGGCCGTAAACCTCCTGGGCGACTACGTCACGGACAAGGGCTACAACATCCGGTTCGCCATCGAGCCCAAGCCGAACGAACCCCGCGGCGACATCCTGCTTCCCACCCTGGGCCATGCCTTGGCGTTCATCGAAACCCTCGAACGCCCTGAACTCGTGGGCATCAACCCCGAAACCGGCCACGAACAAATGGCCGGCCTGAACTTCACCCATGGGATCGCCCAGGCGCTGTACCAAGGCAAGCTCTTCCACATCGACCTCAACGGCCAGCGAAGCATCAAATTCGACCAGGACCTCGTGTTCGGCCACGGCGACCTGCAGAACGCATTCTCGCTGGTGGACCTGCTCGAAAACGGCGGACCCGACGGCGGTCCGGCTTATCAAGGCCCGCGGCACTTCGACTACAAGCCCAGCCGCACTGAAGACATCGACGGCGTGTGGGACTCGGCGGCTGCGAACATGCAGACATACCTGCTCCTGAAGGAACGTGCAAAGGCATTCCGCGCCGATCCCGAGGTACAGGCCGCGCTCCAGGCTTCGCGCGTTTCCGAAATCAACGAGCCAACGCTCAACCCGGGCGAAGGCTACGAGCAACTTCGCGCCGACAAGTCCTCCTACGAAGACTTCGACGCCGACGCCTACTTTGGCGGCAAGGGCTTCGGCTTCGTGAAGCTCCAGCAGCTCTTTATCGAGCACCTCCTCGGAGCACGCTGATCCCATGACATTGGTTGCCGGGGTCGATTCCTCTACTCAAAGCTGCAAAGTGGTGGTCCTGGACGCGGACAGCGGTGCGCTGATCCGTTCGGGCCGGGCCGGCCATCCGGATGGAACGGAAGTCCATCCGGACGAGTGGTGGCGTGCGCTTTCCGAAGCGTTCGACGACGCCGGGGGCCTTTCCGATGTCAGCGCACTGTCCGTCGGCGGCCAGCAGCATGGCATGGTGCTGCTGGACCGCGGCGGAAAGGTCATACGGCCGGCATTGCTGTGGAATGACACGCGCTCGGCCGGTGCCGCCGAGGACCTCACCGCGGAAGTGGGTGCGGAGGACTTCGCGCGGCGAACCGGACTCGTTCCGGTGGCCTCGTTCACCATCACCAAGGTCCGCTGGATCAGGGACCACGAACCAGAGAGCCTTGCCAAGGTGGCCGCGGTGGCTTTGCCGCACGACTGGCTCACGTGGCGCCTCCGGGGTTACGGTCCGGCAGATTCGAGTCCTCTCGGACCGGACCTGGACCAGCTGACCACGGACCGCTCGGATGCCAGCGGCACCGGATATTGGAGCCCGCTGACAGATCACTACGATCTGGACCTGTTCAAAATGGCCTTCGGCCATGAGGCCCGGGAAGCTTCCCCGGATGCGGCCGAGACCGGCGTGGCGGCAAGGGCCGGCGTGGCGGCAAGGGCGGCCAGCCCCGGCCTTGTGATCCTGCCCCGGGTGCTTGGGCCAGGCGAAACCGCAGGCCGCGTGCACCCAGCCTGTTTCGGGGAAGGAACGTCAAGCGGCATCGCCGACCGAATCCTGCTCGGAACCGGCGCGGGCGACAACGCCGCAGCCGCACTTGGCCTCGGAGCCAAACCCGGGGACGTCGTCGTGTCAGTGGGCACCAGCGGCACCGTGTTCGCCGTCGACTCCTCCCCGGCGAACGATCCGAGCGGTACCGTCGCAGGATTCGCCGACGCGAGTGGCGAGTACCTCCCGATCGTCGTCACACTGAACGCAGCGCGCGTGCTTAGCTCCGTCGCAGCTGTCCTCGACGTCGATTTCGAGGAGTTGTCCCGGCTCGCCCTCGAGGCCGAGCCGGGAGCGGGAGGAATAGTCTTAGTCCCCTATTTCGAGGGGGAGCGGACGCCGAACCTGCCGCATGCCAAAGCAAGCTTCCACGGGCTCAGCATCGCCTCCACCACGCGAGCCAACATCGCCCGGGCGGCCATCGAAGGCATGCTCTGCGGACTCGCTGGCGGCTTCGCTGCCCTGCGAACCCAAGGCGGGCACGCGAAGCGGTTGTTACTGATCGGCGGCGCGGTGCGGAACCCAGCGGTGCAACGGATCGCGGCCCAAGTTTTCGACCTTCCCGTCGTGATACCCAGCCCGGGCGAATACGTTGCCCGCGGCGCCGCAATCCAGGCAGCATGGGCCCTCAACGGGAGCCGTCCGGAATGGCCCGTCGCAATGGACGCCACCCCTAAGCCTGATTTCCACAGCGCGATCCTCCAGAACTACCAAACGAGCTGCGCCCGGGTTCTGGCGAACGGCTAAGCTGCCACTGGAATTGATAAGCCCATCTTGCCTCGAGTTCGGCGGACACCTGCTGGCTGCGTGGACTCCAAGCCAAGTTGATTGCTTGGGAAAGGGAACCTGCCTTGGCCCGGCCCGGACTTAAAGCTCCCCGAACTGGTCAAAAAGAGCCCCCGGTCGGATTCGAACCGACGACCCCCGCTGTAGGTCTAGGGGCTTGAATGGAGCTAGAAAGTGGTCGAAAAAGCCCGGAATCTAGCGGTTTTGCAACTCATGACAACCCGTGATTAGTGGTCGTTTGTCGTTGATTATGGTGAGTGAATGGTGAGTCGGTGGCATCGCGGTCCACTACGACCGGCTGACCGCACGCGCATAAACGCGGCGGGCTCCGGGGAGCCGGTGCCGGTGCCTCGCGACCATCCGGTGCCCCGATGGAGCTGGGGAGATTTCCACGACAGTTGGCGTTATCTGTCGTGGATTATGAACATGAAACGGGAATGCTGCTCCAGCACTCCCCCGCGACAGACCAGCTCAGGCCGGAAACACTCCCCGGCCGCGCGAATATTCTCCGCGGACTCCTGTGAATGTCAGTGAATCTTGTGAATCTGCCGCCCACGATCCAAGCTAAGCCCCATTCGTCTTAATCCAGCCGCGCGGATAACGGCTCTCCTTGCCCGGGATCTCCACCTGCCGGCCCGTCCCCGCATCCGGGATACGGCGGCTGCCGCCTAAATCGATCGCGGTAACGCGAGGAATTCAGCACACCCCGAGCCAGCGAAAATAGCACATGCGTGCCACAACGATGCTTAACGTGCCGCTGCCGCAACATCGTCATGAGCAAGTTGCTTCTCCTTCCGATAGTCCATCGTCACTGGGCGGGCCCTTCGTGCAACCAGGACAACCAGGGCGCTTCGCGCCGCTCGCGGTCGTCTCTAGAAATAATGCCTAAAGTCAGGATAATGTATTATCTGTAAGAATGTGCATTCTTCTTGGACCGGTGAGGCCGCCGGCAGAGAGGAACGGCAACGCTCCCCCGGCGCTGAGCGCCGCGAAAGGAACCACAGATGAATTATGCAAGCTTCGTATCCGCTGACTGCACACCCACTTGGGGCATCATTGCCGAGGGGCGGGCGTACGATCTGGGCCCCAGCGGAGCCAATGTCGCCCTCACGCTCCGCGACGCCATCGAGCAGGGCATCTTCGGTACCATCGATGAGGACTTCCGAACCTCACCCTCCTACGCAGAAACAGACATCCAGTTCCTGCCCGCCGTCACCGATCCCGGCAAGATCATCTGCATCGGCGTGAACTACCGCAGCCATCAGGAAGAATCCGGTAAGACGGAGCAGAAGGCCCCTACCATCTTCACCCGCTTCGCAGACTCCCAGATGGGACACCTGCAGCCGGCCCAGATGCCTGCCACCACCACCAAGTTCGACTACGAAGGTGAAATGGCCCTGGTCATCGGCAAGGAAGCGTTTCACGTCCCAGAAGAGGATGCCTTTGACTACGTCGCCGGCTACGCCGCCTATAACGATTTCAGCGTCCGCGACTGGCAGCTTGCCGCCTCCCAGTGGATCCCCGGCAAGAACTTTCCCGGCACGGGCGCCTTCGGCCCTTACCTGGTGCCCGCCGCGGACCTGGGCGACGTCAACGGGCTCACCCTGGAAACCCGCGTCAATGGTGACATCCGGCAGAAAGCCTCCGTGGCTGACCTGTACTTCACCATTCCGCAGCTGATCACCTACGTCACCGGGTTCACCAAGCTCTCCCCGGGCGACGTGATCGTCACCGGCACCCCCGGCGGCGTCGGCCTGTTCATGGAACCGTCCGGCCTGCTCTCTGAGGGAGACGTCGTCGAGGTGGAAATCACTGGCCTGGGCACCCTGAAAAATACGGTCGAGCTGGTGTCCTGACCCGGACCCTGTTTCCGCCGCCCCGACTGCACTCATCCTAGGAACGGAACTTTGATCGGCATGGACAAAATCATTGAAACCGATGTTCTGGTCATCGGAGCTGGCCCCGTTGGCCTGGCTGCGGCGAACCTGCTGGCGGACCAGGGCGTGCACGTGATGCTCGTTGAACGCCATGCCGGCACAAGCGACGAACCGCGTGCCATCAGCGTCACCGATGAAACGCTGCGGGTCATGCAGCAGATCGGCATTCTGGACCGGCTAGCGCCGGAGATGCTCATGGACACCGGCGCGCGGTACTTCGGCCGGAAGGAGCAGCTGCTGGCCGAGGTCCACCCGGCCAATCCCCGGCTGGGCCAGCCCGGGAAGTCGCAGTTCGACCAGCCCGTCATGGAATCACTGCTGCTCGAAGCCGCCCGAAGCCGTCCTCTGATCGATGTCCGCTTCAACACCGAAGCGTTCCGGATCACGGACGGCCCCGGGCATGCGGACACGGTACTGGTCGACCAGAACGGCAAGCACACGGTCCGTTCCAAATGGGTGGTGGCGTGCGACGGCGGCCGAAGCCCGGTCCGCTCCCAACTTGGCATCCCGATGGAAGGTTCCACGCAGGTCCAGAAATGGATCGTGGTGGACATCATCAACACGCCAGGTGAACCGGAACGGTTCTCCGAGTTCCACTGCAACGGGAGCCGCCCTGTCGTTGTGGTTCCCGGAGTCCACGGCCGCCGCCGCTACGAGTTCATGCTCCTCCCCGGCGAGGAGGCCGCAGCGGTGACGTCTTCGGACGCCATCATCAAGCTCATCGCGCCGTTCCAGGCGATTGCCGCTCAGGACATCCGCCGCGCAGCCGTCTACGTGGCCCACCAGCGCGTGGCACTGAACTACCGCGTGGGACACGTCCTCCTCGCCGGGGACGCCGCCCACATGATGCCTCCGTTCGCCGGGCAGGCCCTCAACGCGGGCATCCGCGACGTCGCCAACCTTGCCTGGAAGGTCGGCGCAAACATCCAGGGCACCGGCACGGAGGCGCTGGTGGACACCTACCAGTCGGAGCGGCGTCCGCACGCGGTGGACATGGTGCGCCTCTCGCACCGGATCGGCAACGTGGTGATGAACGTCAACCCGGCGCTGACCGCCATCCGTGACGCCGTCATCACCGCATCCGGCATCGTCCCCGCCGTCAAGGGCTGGCTCGCCGGCATGAAGTTCCTCAAGCAGCCGCACTTCACCGACGGCTGCGTGGCGGACCCGGGCAGTTCAGTTTCCAGGTGGGCAGCCGCGATGGTGGGCCGCTCCCTTTCCCAGCCGCAGGTCACGCTGTCCACCGGCGACGCCGTCCCGCTGGACACCGTCCTCGGTACCGGCTGGGCACTGCTGCACTTCCCCTACGATCGCCGCGCACCCCTTGAGGTCCGGCGGCTGGGTACCGTGGAGAACGACGGCGACGGCACGCACCTCGCGCTGACAAACGTCACGGGCGTCACGGACACCAGCGGCGAGTTCGCGGCTGTCGCCGGCAGTGGTACGACCCTCGTGGTGCGGCCCGACCGCTATGTCGCAGCAGCCACCACTCCCGGCACCGAGCAGGCGGCTTTCGAAGCGCTGGCCGTGTACGTGCCGCAGCTGGCCCGCCTGCGGCACGCCGCACCTGCAGTGCCGGCTAAAGGCTGACAAACCACGGGAAGGGAGCGGGGAGGCCGCGCGGCCTCCCCGCTCCCTTCTGCTGTCTGCATGCCCACTACTTGGCGGATCAGGGCGTTCCCAGCGCTGGGGACGCCCTGATCTGCTACCGAGTGGGGAAAGGCGCGAACGACGGCGGGGCCGCACCCACCGGGATCGGAATCCCTGGGTGCGGCCCCGCCGTCGCGGTTTGAAGGCCGTTGCTTAGACCTCGCCGCCGTGCCGTTCGATGACGTCGCTAGCCAGCTGTTTGCCGAAGGAGGTGTGCAGGCGGAGGGCCTCGGCCGCCCGATCGTGGTCATGGTCCTTCAGTGCCGCCGTGAGATCGACGATGTGGCTGTGGTCCATCTTCCGGGCCCACTCTTCGCTGTTGAGGGCCTCGCGCCAGACCGTGCCGATGCCCAGGCGGCGGAACGCATCAGTGAGCTGGGCGGAGCCTGCCACGCTTACGAGCCGGTTGTGGTACTTCGCGTTCGTCTTGAGAAAGGTGTCCAGCGCTTCCTTGCCACCCTGGCGCAGCACGGCAAGCTCCTCCGTGAGGCGGCTCAATTCCGCCAGGTCCTCGTCAGAGAACTTGGCGAAGTGGCTGGCGAGGACCCCGAGTTCGATCGTGAGGCGGCCGTCATAGACACTGTCCGTCAGCTGGCGGGTGATGGGAGCGGGCAGGAATTCCCCCCTGTCCCCCCGGGCGACTAGGGACTCGGCTGTCAGCTTCACCAGGGCGTTGTGGACGTTGTGCGGATCGGACTTGGATTGGGCTGCGATCTCCACCGGGTCGAGCGCGTGATGCAGGGGGGTGCGGCGCCCCAGGACCCAGTCGCGGACCGCGTCGTAGGCGGCGAGCTCCTTGACCCTTTCGAGCCGTCCGAATGCGCCGCGGAAGTAGGCCAGAGGCTCTCCCGTGCTGGCCTTGGCGTCCGTGACCTGGCCGAGGAATACGGTGTGCGTCCCGCCGGTGGGGGTTTCCGCGACGCGGCAGATGATGGTGGCAAGGGCGCCGTCCAGCATGGGAACGCCCTCCGACGACAGGGTGACAGGGACGCCGTCGAACTTGTCTCCGCCTTTGCGTCCGAACTTCATGGCGAGGTCGCTCTGGTCCTCGGCCAGGATGTTGATACCGAAGACTCCGGCCTTCAGCACGGCGTCGTGCGTGGAGCTGGAGCGGTTAAGGCAAGCGAGCATCATGGGAGGCTCCATGGACAGCGAGGACACTGCCGACGCCGTCGTGCCGTAAAATGCGCCGTCCAGGACGGTGGTGATCACCGTGACGCCGCTCGCGAAGTGGCCCACAACGTGACGGAAAACAGCGGGATCTACGGCGATCTCCGCTGCGGGAACAACCTGATGTGCATTCACTTGATCCTCCTGGGATGTATTGCTGAAAAGTTGGGTGTGAAGAGTCTGATGAGAGGTGCCAGGCTGTCCAGTTCATCAAGGTGCTGGACGAGCTTTACCGCTTCCTCGGCGTTCCTGTGCGGGATCCTGCCGCCGAACTCGGCGTTGGCGTAGTACTTTTCAAGGATCTCCGCCTCGCTCATCGGATTGGCGTAGATGTCTCCCTTGGGCACGTCCGTCCGGGCCCTGAGCACCGAACCATCCCGGAGCCGCAGCTCCACCTCGGCGGTCAGCGATTCCGCGGGCGGCAGCGAATCAACCAGCCTCATCTTGTCCAGAAGCCGCTGCAGGCGCGGGTCCTGCATGTGCTCAAGCGTGAGGTGTTCCGGCCGGACCGTCCTGTACATCAGGGCCGTGGCGGCCGTGAAGCGGATGCTGAAGGCCCCGGACACCTCCGGACACTCGCCGATCGCGAAGGGCTGGCCCACGAAACCGTTCAGAGTCCGCGGCGTCACGTGGATTAGAACTTCCCCGATCTCATCGTCGTTGAACCTGTTCTCCGTGGCCAGCCGTACGCAGGCGTCCAGGGAGGGGTGGCTGGCCCGGCACGAGGACCACGGTTTGATCACGCAGTCCGCATAGAATGCCTCGCCGAGGCGGCGGGTTACCTTCTCCGGTGCCGGGGATGAACAGTACATGTCCAGGAACCCGTGCGGACCCCCGATACCGTCCGCCGGTCCGGTAAATCCGGACCGCGCCAGCTCCGCGGACACGATCGCGTTGCGGGCGGCGAAGGCCATGGGCAGTTTGAAGGCCAGGCTCTGGTCGAAGATGTTGGCCACGGTTCCCGACAGCTGGTTCACCGCCATGCCCAGCGCGTTCCGGACCTGGTGCGCGCCGAGCCCCATCAGTTTGGCGGCCACTGCGGTGCCGCCGAGGCCGTTGACGGTGCCGGTGTTATCCTGACCGCTGTAGACGTCAAAGCCCGAGGCCGCGGCCAGTCGCGCGGTGAGGTCGTCCCCGATGATCAGTGCGGTGAGCAGGTCCTTTCCTGAGGAGTGCTGCTGCTCAGCCACGGCCAGGGCCACGGGAACGGTGGTTCCGCTGATGTGGGCCGCGGTCTGCGTCTGGTCCTCGTATTCGGCGCCGATCGGCTCGAAGTCGTAGGACCGCATCATGACCGCGTTGACCATCGCCGCGTTGTGCGCCGGCAGCCTGGTGCCGTGGACCAGGACCCGGGATTCCGGAGCCCCGCCCCAGTGGCGGGCCAGGCGCAGCAGGGCATCGTTGCCTTGGCCGCGGTGGCCTGCGGCGATGTTGCCCAGCGCGTCGATGATCCGGACCTTGGCCCGCGCGACGCTGCCGGCGTCCAGGTTTTCGAAGCCGGTGCCGGCAACATGCCGGGCCACAGTGCCCGTCATGTTGTCCATGTTGTTTTCGAGGCCGGTTGCCTCGGCGGTCTCCGCGGTCATTGGGGATTCCTAGCTTCCGGCCCCGACGGCGATCCGGCCACCGGCGGTGACACCGTCCGGCGCTGCAGGGGTGCCGTCGATTTCCTCGAACATCGCCTGGTAAGCACCGGTTTCCCCGGCTGCCTGGGCCTTGCGGTGGTCGAGGGCGCGGGCACGGCCGATGCTGCCCAGGTAGAAACGCTCGTAGAGCTCGATCCGGCTGCCCAGTGCCGACCCGGCGAAGTCCCAGGCGGTGCGCATGATGCGGGCGCGTTCCTGGGCGCTGATGCCGTTGGCGCCGGGCAGGTACTTCGCCAACAGCGGGCCCAGGCGCGGATCGTTGAAGGCACCGCCCGTGGGAGTTGCCAGCAGGTTGTGCGAGCCCATGGACTTGATGATCTCGTTGATCCGGATCATCCACCCGGGCATGATGGCCCGCAGGGAGCTTATGTCGTCGTGGCAGAAGAATGCCCCGCCGCCCCAGTCCGAGGCCCGCAGTTCCGCTGAGTGGATGGCCGCGCGGGTGAGGCGCAGGTAGGTGTAGATTTCACCAAGCATCGCGCCCACGTCGGGCTTGTTCTCGGTACCGGTCACCTTGGCGATCTGCGTGCAGAGGTCGTAGGCGAACTCAAGCTTCACGGCGGCGCGGATGGCCGTCTGCTGCTGGGTGTTGCCGGAGGCCGTGCCGGCGTTGATGGAGTTGTAGACGTCCAGGTTGCCGTCGATGAACACGCGGTCCCAGGGCACCAGAACGTCGTCGAAGATGATGACGGCGTCCTGCTCGTCGAAGCGGGCGGAGAACGGCTTGTCAGCGACATCGGCGTCCACGCCGTAGTGGTCGCGGCAGATGGCGACGACGCCCGGGGTGGCCACCGGTATGGCGAAGGAAAGGGCGTATTCCTCGTAGCCCTTTTGGATCGGCACCGCCGGGTAGACGTACAGCTCATCGGCGATTGGCCCGAGGGTGGCAAGCATCTTCGCGCCCCTGACGATCAGACCCTGCTTGGTCCGCTCCACGACGCGCAGGGTGAGTTCCTCGTTCATGCCCTGCAGCTCGCCCACGCTCTTGTCGATCGCGGCGTGCACGATTGTATGGGTCAGCGCGAGGTCGCCTTCGATCACTTCGCGGTGGTACGCCGCCAGGCGCTGGTGGTACACCGGGTCCCCGGAGCGGTCGAAGATGTCCTTGCGGGACACGTGCCCGGCCAGCACCACATTGACGTAGTCCGGCGTGCGGCCCAGCATGCCGTTGGAGTACCGGGCCAGGCGGTCGAAGGCGCGGTGGCGCCGGGCGATGTCTTCGGCGTTCCTGGGGAGCGAGAGGCTCACGTTCATGGCTTCGCCGGTCTCGGGATGGGTAGTCAGGCAGTCCGCCGCGTACTTGTGCTGGTAGTCGAAGTAGCCGGCCATGCCTTCGACGGAGCCCTTAAATGCCGGGTGCTCGAGGACGGAGATACGCTCCGAGCCCAGCCACACCTCACGGCCGTCGTCCAGGCCCCGCTTGTACTCTGCTCCGGTGCGTGAAGTCACTGTGATCTCCTTCTAGCCTGATCCAACACCGGCGAACCGGTTACATTTCTGGACGAAAATATATTCTTATTCGATTTTATATAAAAGGTAGAACTTTAGCAATGGTCCCCAAACACTCGTAAGTTGCCTTACAGCCGCAGGAGGGCCGCGCTAACGGCGCGGACCGAGTTCCGGCTCGACGCTGCCCGGTACTATCCCGCCGGCGGTCACGGTGTGAACCTGCGGGCGCTCCGTCGTGAACCGCCCCAGCGG
This sequence comes from bacterium RCC_150, assembly GCA_041360635.1. Taxonomy (GTDB): domain Bacteria; phylum Actinomycetota; class Actinomycetes; order Actinomycetales; family Micrococcaceae; genus Arthrobacter. The sequence continues at coordinate 11,274 of JBFUPP010000028.1, forward strand.
CTCGCCGGATGAGGAACGCGGCGAGCCGTCAGCCACAAAACCGAGTAGCAGCGGCCGCAGCTGTTCGGAAACTTCATCGAAGCTGTCCTCGGGAAAGCCGCGGAGCATCGGGGCATCCTGCCAGTACTCCCGGTTTCCGAAGAGGAACGGCAGGTCAAAGCAGTGCGGGCTTCCGGCCCCTTCAAGCGTGCTGGCAACCGAGAACCTGAGCAGGGTGGATTGCACCCCGGCAGTGTCGGCCAGCCGGGCCAGTTCTGTGGCGGCAAGGCGGAACTGGTGCAGGCTCATTGCCTCCACGAGCTTTGCGTGCGGCGTTGCCCCGGGCAGCCGCGAGTCGAGGAAGTCCAGGACTTTGGGGGCTTCCTCGAAGTGCGCAGCCAGGAAGCCTGCCACCTGCTCCGGTCCCACAGCAGGCACCGGCACAGCATGCAGGAAAGCGGCGGCCTCGTTGTCCGTACTGCTGAGCAGCAAAGAATCCACATGCAGAGCGGAGGCAGCACGGCGAAAGTCCATCGCCCACTCCGGAACCAGCCCGCCGTCCGCCGCCGGCACCAGCCCAAGTCCGCGCCCCGCATAGGCCTTGCCGACCGCTGCCTGGGCTTCAAGGATGGCCGGCACGGGCGCGGTGGCCAGCAGCCCGCCGTCGACAGTGCCCGACCCTCCCCGGGATCCGCCGCCGACGAGCGCACCATCCCCGAGAGCGCCCCGAAGGAAGCCGTTGAACAGTTCCCGGCGTGCCTCATAGGCAGCGGGACCGAGCGGCGGCTGCCAGGGTAGGCTGAACAGCGCCGTCCGGCGAAAAAGTCCCTTCGCAGCTGGGGCAAGGCTCAGGACGTAGGCGTACCAGGCCCCGGCCGAATGGCCGGCGAGGGTGACGGCCGCAGGGTCGCCCCCGAACGCGGCGATGTTCGCCGAAATCCACCTGAGCGCCTGCAGGATGTCCTGCACACCGAGGTTGAGGGGCCCGCCGGATCCGCCCAGCAGGGCCAACGCGCCCAGCCGGTAACTGACGGTGACCACCACGGCGTTGCCCTCGGCGGCGAGCCGGGCGCCGTCGTACCAGCCCACGTTTGCCGCGCCGCTGATAAAGGCTCCGCCGGGGAGGAAAACGAGAACCGGCAGGCTCTGGGCGCCCTCCGGTGTCCAGATATCCAGCAGGAAAGAGTCCTCATCCTGCGGCAGGCGGGAAAGTGCCGGGCCGATCAACCAGTCCAGGGACCCCGGCGCCTGCGGAAACACCGTGGGGCCGGCCTGGGGACTCCCGGGCGAGGGATCGCCCAGCTGGGAGAACCGGTCGGCAGCATCCAGCCGCTCACCGTAGCGGACCCCGCGAACGTGGACGACGCCGTCGGCGGTCTTTCCCAAGTACACCGAACCGCCGGTGGAGAAGGCCGGCCGGTCGACGATGACGTTGGCGCTCATGCCAGCTGGTTGTAGTCGTCGAGGTTCACGGTGCGGGTGATGTTCCAGAAGTCCACAACCTTATAGGGCCAGATCTGCGAGACGCGGCCGAATCTGTTCTTGTACCAGGTCTGCACCGAGGGATGGCCCCAGGCCTTGGTGGCACTGGCGGCATCCAGCTTTTCGATGAAGTCGTCCAGGACCTCCTGCTTGAGGTCCAGGCTCTTCAGATCGTTTTCGACGATGATCCGGATGGCCTCGAGGATGTATTCGACGCCGTATTCGATCATGGAGTACAGGCTGCCATTCACTACATGGCCCGTGTTGGGGCCGGTGACCATGAACAGGTTCGGGAAGTTTGGAACCGTGATCCCGGCGAAGGCCTTGGCATCGCCGCCCCAGTATTCGTGCAGGTCCGTGCCCTTGAGGCCGGTAATCTGTAGCGGTTCGAGGAAGTCAGAGGCCTGGAACCCGGTAGCGTAGACTATAATGTCCACTTCGTAGAGCACGCCGTCCTTGGTGACAATACCCTCGGGGACCATGCGCTCAAGCCCCTCGGTGACCAGCGTGGTCTGTGACTTCTTGAGCGATTCGGCCCACACGCCGTTGTCCCGGAGCATCCGCTTGCCGCCTACGATGTAGTTGGGCGTGACCTTGGCCAGCAGGTCGGGGCGGTCCTGGTACTGGCTGGCCAGCAGTTCCGTCAGTTCGCGGCGCACTTTCTCGTTCACGGCAGAGACGCTGCCCGGCCTGTTCCAGCCCGGCTCGGCGACGGCGGTGTGCTGGCGGCCCTCCACGCCCAGCCAGTGCTGCCAGAACCGCAGCCACTGCCCGTAGTGCGGGAGTTTCCGGACCAGCCACTGGACCGAATCCGGCATGTCGTCGTAGTAGCCCTTGGTCGGAAGCATCCACGGCGAGCTGCGCTGGAAGACCGTCAGCTCGGAGACCTGGTCCACGATGGCCGGAACAATCTGGTAGGCGCTGGCGCCCGTTCCGATCACAGCTACCCGTTTGCCGGCCACGTCCACGCTTGTGTCCCACTCGGCCGAATGCATCTGAATACCGGCAAAGGATTCACGGCCTGAGACATCCGGATACTTGGGACGGTCAAGCTGTCCGACGGCGGTAATCACGGCATTGAAGCGGCGCGTTACGGGGCGGCCGCCGGCGTCGACGATGTCAAGGTTCCAGAGGCCCGTGGTTTCGTCGTAGTCCGCGGACGTGACCTCGGTGTTGAACTCGATGTTGTCCAGGATGCCGCCACGTTCGGCCACCTGGCGCGTGTACTCGAAGATTTCGGGACCCTGGGAAAACTGCTGCGGCCAGTCATCACGCTGGGCGAAGGAGAAGCTGTAGGCGTAGTTGGGCGTATCCAACCGCACCCCGGGGTAGGTGTTCTTCCACCAGGTGCCGCCCACACTTTGGCCCTTCTCGAACACCGTGTAGGGCACGCCCGCCTGCTTCAGGCGGTAGGCGGCCGCCATACCGGAGACGCCTGAGCCGACGACGGCGACGCTGAAGTCCCGGCCAACAGCGATGTCGCGGAAGCTCCACTTCGGCTTGCCGCCCTGGCCCTCGACCAGGGACATGTCATGCATGAGCATCGGGTGGTACTCCGGGTTGGCGGCATTTGTGATCCAGGTGAGGATGTCCTGCGCTTGCGCCTTCGTGAGTGTCCCGACGCCGGTCAGCCTCTCATCCCGAACCCGCTTCAGTGCCGCGAATGCCAACTCACGCGCCTGTACCTGCTGTTCGCCGCTCATGCCGCCATGGGGCATGCCCGTGATGTCGGCAGGGGGCTGCGGCGGACGGAGGTCATCGCGCAGCAGCGAGAAGTCCCGGGTGACGGCGGCCAGGGCGACCATGAGGGCCGGCAAGTCAGAGCCCTCCACAATCTCACGGAGGAAGGAATCGTCTTCTGTGATGGCCTCGTACTGGTCACGCCAGTACAAGTCATCCACCACCGCCTCCCCTGTGTCTTGGCCTGCTTCAGTGCTGGAGTTGGTCACGGCGTTCTCCTTGTGATTGGGGGATCTGGAGAGGACCAACGTGATCCGGGTCTCTCCTGCGAGCCATCTCTATTCTATTAGCTGTTTTGCATAAGTCAATCAAGAAAATATTCTTCGGTCAGAGCTACAATAATGCATATGGCGAAAAGTACCGATTCTGAGACGCTGAGCAAGCACATCCGGGATTCCCTGCGCGATGACATCCTGTCCGGCCGGTGGGCCCCGGGAGAGAAGCTGCAGCTCTCGGTGCTTTCAAAGCACTACGAGACCAGCAGCACAGTGATCCGTGAGGCCCTCACCCGGCTGGTGGGTGATCGCCTGGTGCTGCTCCAACCGAATCGGGGCTTCTTCGTGCCCACACTCTCCCTCTCCGAACTGAAAGACATCAACGAGCTCCGGTGCCGGTCAGAGGAATTTGGAATCGGGCTGGCCATCGAGCGCGGGGACCTCGCGTGGGAATCTGAGCTCATCGCCGCCCACCACACCCTGGAGCGGACCCCTTACCGCGAATCCACCAGCGATGCCCAGCTGACGGACGCCTGGAACCGGGCCCACCAGGCGTTCCATGCCAAGCTGCTTGAGGCCTGCGGCGTGCCCGTCCTGATCGATCTTTGCTCCACCCTGTCCGATCTCTCCCAGCTGTACGGCCGCTGGGCCGGCAATGCGACCCGGTTCACAAAGCGGGATATTGCCCAGGAGCACCGGGACATCCTCGCCGCTGCCTTGCAGCGCGATGCCAAGCGCGCCTCCCGCCTCATCCGGGAACACTACGAAATAACGCTCAATGCCATCCTGAAGTCCGGCATTGACGATGGCGCGGGACAGCACGGCAAGGCTCCTGCAAAGGTCTGATCTGCTTAACGCAAAGCCCGCCGGGAACCTCAGCGAGGTTCCCGGCGGGCTTGTTTGTGCAACCGCAGCGCCGGCAGCAGGATGGCGTGCGGAGCGGTTCGCTGGCCTGTTTGACTGGCTGGTCAGTGGTTGCGGAGGCGGTGCAGGATGCGCGCCCGTGCCTCCGCGAAGCGCGGATCCGCCTTGGTTTCCACTTGGTCGCGATGGTCACCAAAACCTGTCTCGATCACGTCCACCACAGTGGCTGGCTTTTCCGCGAGCACGATGACCTTGTCGGCGAGGTACAGGGCCTCGTCGATGTCGTGGGTTACGAGGATGATGGTTACACCCAGGTTTGACTGAAGGTCGATCACGAGATCCTCAAGATCAAACCGGGTCTGCGCGTCCACGGAGGCAAAGGGCTCGTCCATGAGCAGGACCTTGGCGTTGTAGGCCAGCGCCCTGGCGATCGCGACGCGCTGCTGCATGCCGCCGGACATCTCCCAGGGATATTTGTGTCCCTGCCCGGCGAGCCCCACCGCGGCCAGGTTCTTCGCGGCCGTTTCATTCCGCTCCTGTTTGCCGACTCCGCGGCCTTGGAGCGGGAACGCGACGTTTTCCAGCGTTGTCATCCACGGCATCAGGGACCGGCTGTAGTCCTGAAACACCACGGCAAGGTCCCGGTGCGGACCGCTGATGGCCTCCCCACCCACGCTCACCGTGCCGCCTTTGGGCCTGATGAGACCGGAGAGGACCCGGAGCAGGGTCGTTTTGCCGACGCCGGATGGCCCCACGATCGAAACGAACTCGCCGTCGTTGACCTCCAGGTTGAGGTCGTCGAGAATCTTGTTCTCGGCGTCTCCAAAGCCGTAGCTCATGGTCAGTCCTTGGACTTCGAGCAGCGGGGCCGTCGCTGCCTGCTGCTCGGGTACTGCCTGAACGGTCATGGTGGCTCCTTCTTTCAGATGTTGGATCGTGGGTGTCATTTCGCGCCCGATTTGAAGTACCAGCTCAGGATCCTGCGTTCGAAGACGATGAACAGCAGCGAGAGGATGTAGCCGATGACGCCGACCAGCAGTGCGCCGGCCCAGGTTTCGGGTACCTGGAACGTGGCGGATGAATTGAGGATGTAAAAGCCCAGGCCCTTGTTGGCGGCAAACAGCTCGCTGACCACCATGACGGTGATGCCAATAGGCAGGGCTACGCGGATGCCGGCAACGATCTGTGGAAGGGCTGCCGGCAGTACCACCCGGCGGAAATGCAGGCCCGCCGGGATGCGGTAGACTCTGGAAAACCTCCGGATGGTCGGCTCCACGCCGAGAACGCCGTCAATCGTATTCAGCAGCACAGGCCACATGCAGGCGAAGGCAATGGTGTAGATCTTGGGCCCTTGCCCGATCCCGAACACGCCGATGATGAGGGGCACAAGCGCAGCCTGCGGCACCGACCGGAAAAAGTGGAGGACGGGGTCAACAATTTCCCGCAGCCTCCGCATCTCACCGAGAACCAGCCCCCCAGCGATGCCCACCACCACTGCCAGCAGGAGTCCCGCTCCGAGGTTGGTCAGGCTGTAGCTTGCCCCGGATCCGATGGCTCCATTGGCGAGGTCCCGGCGGAGGCTGAGCAGGATGTCCGCAAGGGCCGGAATGAAGATGTTGGTGCTGTTGGCGGAAGCGGTCCACCAGATGGCGAAGACCAGGGCGATCAGCCAGGTTCTCTGCAGGACGTTCAGGAGCGCCTTGACGACGCGGCTGCGTTCCCGGAGTCCGCCGGGCTGCCATGCAATCCGTGTCTTCGGCGCATCCGCGCCCGCAGCGGTCCTTGGGGGTGTCTGCAATGCTGTGTTAATCATTGGTCTGCCTGTTCCACTTGAGGAGCTTGCCTTCGGCCAGGTTCAGGAGGCCGGCGATGCCCCAGCCCACGATGCCGGCGAAGAAAAGGTAGGCGAACGCCTGATCCCATCGCTGTGCCTGCTGGGCGAGGGTGATTTGCCGTCCAAGGCCCGGCGCCTGGCTGAGCACTTCGACACCCACCGATACCAGGATGGCGATGGAGGCGGAGATCCGTACACCGGTAGAGATGAACGGGGTGGCGCTGGGAAGCAGGATCCGGCGGAACCAGATCAGCCTGGGGATCTGGAACGTCCGCGCGGTGTCCACGACCGCTGTGTCCATTCGCCGTGCCCCGTAAATCGTCTGTACCAGCACGGGCCAGAGGCAGGAAAGCGAGACGACAAAGATTTCCATCTGTGCGGTGGCTCCCAGCAGCATGATGACAACCGGCATCAGCGCGAGGACGGGGAAGGACCGGCCGAAGTCTATGAGGATGGATGTGGAACGGTCCAGCATTGGGACGGAGCCGACCACCAGGCCCAGCACCGTTCCCACACTAACGGCGATCAGCCAGCCGCTGACGGCAGCGGTCATGGTCTGCGCCAGCGACGTCCAGAAAAGGGTGGATGTGAATGCGTTCGCGATGGCCGTTGCTATTGCGGGCACCCCTGGAGTCATGGAGGGCAGTGATCCGCTCCAGATCACCAATTGCCACACCATGAGGAGTACGGCGACTGCCAGCAGCCGCTGGCTTGTAAGCCCCACATCCAGTGCTCGAATTTGTGTCTTCATCTTCGTCTCTCAGTCAGGTTTCTTGGCCGGCCCGGCTGCTATTTGGAAAAGCGCGGCGCGCCGGTCCAGAGCATGCCCTCTGCAGTCAGTGGGTTCTTTACGAATCCAAGCTCCACCATGGCGTCAATGCCTGCCTGTCCGGACTTGAGGTTGATGGCGGTGTTGACCGGAACGTAGGCTTTAGGGTTGATCTTGGCGGCGTCAACCTGCTTGACCCGGGCTGAGATTTTCACGACGGCGGCAGAGTTGGCTGGATCCGAGTAGAACTTGGCCGCCTTTTCCATGGCTTCGTTGAATTTCTTGGCCGTGCCCGGGTTGCTCTTGAGCCAGGATTCGGTTGCGGCCCAGACAGTCACCGGCATGTTGCCCTGGAATTCGCGGACCGGACTGGCGATGCTCTTGAAACCGGCATCGACAAGCTGGTGGTAGTAGCTGTCCGCGACGAATGCTGCGTCCACAGTGCCCTGCTCGAGGGCGGCCTGCATTCCTGGGTAGGGTACGGCGATTTCCGTCAGGGATTTCGGGTCGATTCCTGCCGCCTTTGCGGCCTGGAGCATCGGGATATCTCCGCCGGTGTTTACGCCGTTGACGGCGACGTTCTTGCCCTTCAGGTCAGCCACCGTCTTGATGGGGCTGTTCTTAGGGATGACGATGCCGGAGTTATCCGCTTTCGGGTCAACCACGCCGTTTCCGGAGATGATTCTGACCGGCATTCCCTTGGCGGTGGCGGTGGTCATGACACCCCACGACGCCGTCGTGATGTCCGCCTGTCCACTGACGGTCTGCGCCAGGTTGGCAGAAGGATCCGCACCGGAAATGATCTCGACGTCCAGGCCGGCTTCTTTGAAGTAGCCCTGCTCCTGAGCGATGTAGGCCGTTTCGAAGTGGATGGGTGCCACCACAACCTTGATGGCGGACTTGCCAGCTGACTGGCTGTCCGTGGCCGCCTCGCCGGGAGATCCGCAGGCCGCTAGCGAGAGCAGGGCAAATCCGGCAACAGCCGGGACCAGAGCCTGCTTGAAGCGTGAGTAAAACGTGGGCTTTTCCATCCAGAATCTCCTCTTTGAGCAGTGGCGCAGCCGGCGGAAAGTTGTGCCGAACCAGGGGCGCCACCGTGTTGATGGTATTGGGCAGTTGATCGGAGTCAACGTACTGATGCGTTTGCCAGTTTTGGGCTGGTCGCCTTCGCACCTTCGGTGAATCACAAATGCATAATGATACTAAAATATATCTTATCTATAATATTGTGGCAAGTGTCACAAAATATATTATGTGCTGCTCTCCTTGAGCAGCGGAACTCTGCGACGGGTCGGCCCCTGATTACAGCGGGGCCCCTGATTACAGCGGGGCCCCTGATTACAGCGGGGCCCCTGATTACAGCGGGGCCCCTGATTACAGCCGGACGACGCCGGCGCTTACGCCTTCCTCGGCGCCGCCCGCACCCGGAACGTCCTGAGCCGCGTTAACCTCGCGGTAACGGCGCGGCCAGACTCCTTGCTTTCCGGGCGAGAGGATGCCGTTGGGATCCAGTGCGTCCTTCAATGTCTCCTGGAGCCGGCGGATGGCGTTGTTGTTGTAGTCAAAGCCGTCGGCGATGACGTCCATATAATCGACGTGGCTGCGGTAGGGCGCGTAACCATGGCTGCGGGCGGCCGACAGCAACGCCGAGTAGAGAGCCCGCGCGCGAGCCAGCTGTTCCTGGTTGTCGTTTTCGAAGAAGATCATGGTCACGTGCACCATGTGGCGCGGGTACAGGTGGTAGCCAATGTAAAGGTCGAAGCCGAACCGACGGTACAGTTCCTTGGCTTCCCGGTAGAACGCCCACACTTCCTCCCCACGAGCCGGAATGATGGGGGCCGCGTCAATATGTCCGCCGTCTTCCGCCGCCCATGCCACGCTGGACAAGGGCTTGAGAGTCGGCACGCCTGCCATTTGGGTGCGGTCTATCTCCGCAATGTCGTCATAGGCCACCTGCACACCTTCAGCCCCTTCGTAGAGGCGGGCCTTGACCGTGAAACCTTCGAGTCCGGCGAAGCGTTCCCGGATGATCTCAAGCCGGCGCTGGGCGAGCCCTTTGTCGCCATAGATGGCGAACTTGGCATTCCACTGGCCGATGCCCATCTCCTGCCGCATTTCTTCCAGGCGATCATCCGGAATGGAGCCCTCCCCCTGGTACCAACGAGATCGCGGACCGTTCATGGTGGCTGCGCGCACTACATTGCCGCAGAGCGCGTTGTTCTGGATGACATCCTCGCGCCGGAGCTGGGTCAGGATGTCCACTAGCTTGGGCATGTCCTCCTCCCGCTCCACCACGACATCGCCGTTGATGTACACGTCCGGCCATGGCATCAGCCACAGCCCGATCTTGGTGACTATCCCCAGATTTGACTGGGTAAAAATACCGTCAAGGGTGGGGCCGAAGCCACCCTTGAAGATGGGCCCGAGTTCCGTTCCGTCCATGGCCCACATTCCGGTCCGTACCAGTTCGCCGTCCGGCAGGATAACCTCCATGCCGCAAATGGACTGCACATGGTCCCCCATTGGGGTCATCCCGTAGCCGCGGTCCAGCGCATTGCCCAGGACCGACCCCCAGCCAAGGGCGGGAACCGACATCCACAGCTTCAATCCCTTTTCCTGGATGTGTTCGAACAGGTCGAAGAAGCTGACGCCGGGCTCGATGACGGCGTAGTTGAGATGGTCGTTCACCTCGATGATCCTGTTGAGGCGGCTGAGGTCAAGGGCCACCATGCCCCGGGTGCGCGGTTCGGGTCCGCCGTAGCCCAGGTTCTTGCCTTTCGAAAAGGACCACAGCGGAACGCCCGTGCTATTGGCGAGCCGGACGACCGCCTGCACCTCCTCCACGCTCCCGGGACGCACGCCGGGCCACTTGGCCCGTCCGGAATTCAGTGGGTACGGATCGATGTATCCGTCTTTGGGCGTGGCACGGACAACATTGTCCGCGCCGACGATGGCTTCTGCCTGGTCGAGGAAACTGGTTTGGGCGTCCATTTACGTCACTTCGCTTTCGGGAAGGTGTGCCGGCGCTGCGGCGATAGTGGGCCGGAGTCGTCGGCGCCGTTTCTTTCATGATGACAAGCGCAACTGCTCAAGTAAACCGCCCATTTCTGCTCATGCTTGTCAGTAGAATTGACAATGTGAATATCACGCTCAACCCTTCGATCACGCTTCGCCAGGTTCTCCACTTTGTGGTTGCAGCCGAAACCGGAACCATGAGCGAGGCGGCCCGCCGGCTGCACATGGCGCCGTCGGCCATCTCCATGTCCATCGCGGAACTGGAGCGGATTGTCGGCGCTCAACTGTGCATCAAGCGCAAGTCGAAAGGGCTCACCCTGACGTCGACGGGCATCGTCGTTTTCCGCCAGGCACGCCAATTGCTTGACCTTGCGGACGAGATCGCGTCGCTTTCACAACGGGACAGGACGGATATCCGGGGCCCGTTGACCGTCGGGTGCTTCATGCCGCTGGGACCCACCATCATTCCCCCGATGCTGGCCGATTTCGCGGACCAATGCCCGCACGTTGAGGTCGATTTCATCGAGGGGTACCACGAGGATCTGCAGGAGCGCCTGCTCAACGGTTCCATTGATGCCGCCTTCGTCTACGACATGGACATTTCCCCTGCCCTGAAGACGGCGCCGCTGCTGTCCGTAGAGCCGTACATCTTGCTTCCGGCGGACCATCCCCTGCGCGAGGCTGAGGTGGTTTCGCTCCGGGACGTGGCTGCCAGTCCGCTCATTTTCTTCGACGCTCCGCCCATTTCCACGCGCATCCTGGACATGTACCGCGACGTCGGGCTGACCCCGGACATCCGGCACCGCTCACGCAGCTACGCCACGGTCCGGTCGCTGGTGGCGAGCGGCCGCGGCGTTGCGGTGCTCTTCCAGCAACCCATGCTGGACGCACCCTACGAGGAGCTGAAAGTTGTCCTCAAACCGGTTGGGGAGCGGCGTGTTCACACCGCCCAGGCCACCGTTTCGCTGGCCTGGACGCGGAGCATGCGGCTTAACGCCCGCGCCCAGGCGTGGGTGGACGTCGCCGTCGAACGCTTTGGTTCCGCCGGTTCCTAAGCCGCGGGGCGCGAGAGCCCGAGGTTGTCACGCAGGGTGGTGCCCTCGTATTCGGACCGGAAGTAGCCGCGGTTTTGGAGTTCCGGGACCAGCTTGTCGCAGATGAGCTTGAAGCCGCCCGGGTTGAATGGCGCATTCAGGTTGAAGCCGTCGCAGGCCTTTGATTCGAACCAGTCCACCATGCGGTCCGCCACCTGGGACGGAGTGCCGGCCATCCACTGGTGTCCGGTGGAGCGGGCCAGGTCCACAATCAGTTCGCGCAGTGTCATGCCCATATCCACGCTCTTCTTGCGGTAGATCTGGTAGCGGCTGCCCAGCCTGGGGTCGTCGGAAAACCAGTCGGCCGGGATCGATTCATCGAACTCCAGCCCGGAAAGGTCCATCTTGAGGTCGGCGCCCACCTGCTTGCGGCCATTGCCGAGGTGCACATAGCCGGCCAGCTCATTGGCGAGGTCCTGCGCTTCCTTCTCGGTGTCCCCGAGAATAGGCAGGATGCCCGGGATGATTTTGACGTCGTCGGGATTCCGGCCCTTCTCGGCCACCATGTTCTTGAATTTGGTGTAAAACTCGATGGACGGTTCCTTAAACGGCTGGGCGGTGTAGATCCCGTCGGCAACCGAAGAACCCAGGTCCATACCGGGGCCTGAGGATCCTGCCTGGACCAGCACGGGGCGCCCCTGCGGCGACCGGGGCATGTTGATTGGCCCCTCGACTTCAAAGAACTCGCCCTTGTGCCGGATGGCTTTGAGCTTGCTTCGGTCCACGTACTCGCCGGAGGTCCGGTCCACGATGATGGCGTCATCGGACCAGCTGTCCCAGAGCCGTTGCACCACGTCCACGAATTCGGTGGCCCGCCGGTAACGAACGGCCGGGTCGGGAACGTCCTCCACCCCGTAATTGCTGAAGCCGTCCGACGACGTGACGATGTTCCAGCCGGCCCTGCCGTTGGACACGTGGTCCAGTCCGCACATCTGACGGGCGAGGTTGTACGGCTCGGAGAATGAGGTGGACATGGTTCCGATGAGGCCGATGTTCTTCGTCCTGGCGGCCAGGGCAGCGAGCACGGTCATGGGTTCGTAGAACCCGTTCATCTTGATGTCGCCCCGCATGACGGTATTGGCGTGAACGATGTCGCCGAAGAAGACGGCGTCAAGCTTGGCGGCCTCGGCCATGGCGGTCAGGTCCGCAACGAAGTCCAGGTTGCCCAACTCTTCGGCCCGGCTTCCTTCCATCCGCCAGCTGTCCTTGTGGTAGCCAGCGGGCAGCATGAAGGTGGTAAGCACCATGTGATTCTTAGGCTTCATCGCCTGATTCCTTTCGTCACGTGCGCCAGTCCAGACGCCTCTCTGCCTCCAGCATGGCAGTCGTCAGTTGTTGCGTAAATACAGAAGTTTCTTAGCAGCTAGTTCAATAAAACTGACAATGCTCGGGAGGAGGAGACCGAGCAGGAGCGCACGGCAGCCCCGCTGGAGAGCCCCTTGGACTGTGGAATGTCTAGACGGCGTCGAGCTTGAGGCGTGAACCCTCGCGCGTGAAGCGCACTGCAGCGAGACCGGCCGCCAGGATGAGGATCCAGAACACTGCAACCATCCAAACGCCGCCGTCAGCTGCGAGAACCAAGCCCGTGGCGATCATGGGGGTGAAGCCTGCACCGATCATCGAAGCGCCCTGGTATGACAGCGACGCCCCTGTGTAACGGACGCCGGTGGGGAATTGCTCTGAAATATAGGCACCGATAGGTCCGGCGAGGGCGCCCTGGACCAGTCCGTTGCCGATCACAACTGCCACCGCGAAGCCCCACAGGGTCCCGTTAGTCAGCAGCATTATCAGTGGAAAGGCCAGGACGATGGCTCCAACACCCGCGCCAGTGAGGACAGCGCGCCGGCCAAGCCGGTCACTGAGCCGTGCAGAGTAGAAGCAAACTGCCACCGTTACTACGGCGGCAGCTCCCTTCCAGTTCAGGACGCCGGAGCGGTCCACGCCGCTCCCCACAGCCATGGAGACACCCCACACAGTCAGTAGTCCCTGGCAAGCGTAGAACCCCAAGGTTGCAACGAGGGTAACCACGACGAGGCGCGGATGATGGCGGAGCACCTCCAGCAGAGGCGGCTGCTTGACTTTGGCAGCTTCGGCGTCGAGCTTCTGGAAGACGGGTGTCTCTGCCACCCGCAGACGGATGATCATGCCGATAAGGATCAGGACGGCGCTGAGCAGGAACGGTATCCGCCAGCCCCAGACCAGGAACTGGTCCCCGGTCAAGGCGGAAACGGCGGAAACCACAAGTGTGGCCAATAGTCCCCCGGCCGGTCCGCCGGCGTTGGCAAATGCTGCAGCGAGGCCGCGCTTTTTTGCAGGAGCGTGCTCCAGGGCCATCAAGGTGGCGCCGCCCCACTCTCCGCCAACTGAAATGCCCTGGATGACGCGCAGGAGGACCAAGATGATCGGCGCCGCAGCACCGATTTGCGCCGTGGTGGGCAGGACCCCGATCAGGACGGTGGCGCCGCCCATCATGAGCATCGACAGCACCAGCATCTTTTTTCGGCCGAGGCGATCGCCGAAGTGACCGAAGACGATGCCGCCGAGCGGCCTGGCGACGTATCCGGCCGCAAGGGTCGCGAAGGAGGCAAACAGGGAGAGACCGGGGCCGAGGTTGGCAAAGAAGACCCGGTCAAACACCAGCGATGCAGCGGTGGCGTAAAGAATGAAGTCGTAGTACTCGATGATGCTGCCGATGAGGCTGGAGCCCAGGATGCGGCGCATGTCCTTGGTGTTCAGTGAGTCGGCCAGGGATGGCTTCCTGCTCGGTGGCAGGTCAACCGCCTCCTGGCTTCTCTCCTGGAAGGTTTCCGGTTTCAACATGATCTCTTTTCGAAAGCTGTGAGAGTTCGGTGACCGACGGCGATGTGGACCTGTCCCGAAGCAACCCCTTCATGCGCTCTTTCAAGCATGACCCAGATCACAGTAGATGGCGAATCAAAAACATAACCGTGGTGAAAGTATTTAATTCTGGAACAGGCGAAGGTGCGGGAAGCCCTGAGGTTACGTTATGCCTACTTCACGGTGATGGCAGTCCGGGAGCGTCTACCGGTGAAGACTGCTCAGGGACCTGCGATCCACGGGGGCGAGCCCAAACTTGCGGAAATCCAGGGGGCGGTATGCGCCCCACATGTTGTACCAGTTCTCGTCCTCGCCCCATACGACCGGGGGCCGGGAGTCGTCGTAGATCTGTTCCAGATCCGTGTAAAGCTCGACGACAGCGCCGGAGGTCTCCACGTAGTATGCGGCGATGTTGTGACCGGCACCGTGCCGGACCGGGCCCCAGATCAGCTCCCGGCCCAGTTTGTTCAGCCGGTCACCGAGCTTTCCGAGATCGGAAATGCTCTGCGTCTGCCATGCATGGTGGTGCAGGGTTCCCTCGCCGCGAACCAGGGCAATGCCATGGTGGTCAGCGTTGCAGCGCATGAAATAGGCAAAGTCGTCCCCAATGACGTCCGAAAGGCGGAAATCCAGCACCCGGTGTAGGAAGCGCATCATTCCGCCGACGTCTTGGGGGTGGAAGTTGAAGTGACCGTACCGGTCCGGGCCGAAGGACTGCTGGAGGGCGATGTTCTCCTGCATGCCTACATAGATTTCGAACACGAAGCCCTCGGGCCCGATGAAGGAAAAACCGTCCTCGATTCCAACACCTCGCGGCTTGTTGCTGAGGATCGGCAAGTTCTCATTCTCCACGCGCCGCCGGATCTCCCGCAGGGCATCGCCGTTGGCCGCGACCAGCCCGAAACCATCCACGCCATTGACATCAGACTCGACGTAGACCAGTTCGTGGTGGACGTTGCCGGCAGCGAGGTACACGGCATCGGAGGTCCGTTCCGTTTCACGGAGTCCAAGGAGTTGGGTCGCATCAAATACCGAGTTGGCTAGGTCCGTCGTCTGAATGCTTACGTGGCCCATGGCGCTAATTAATCCCCAGGACATCCTTGTCTCCTACTCGTTGCACGGCTGTTGCGGATAGCGTGGTAGCCGCCTTGTTCAGGATAAAACACTATCGTACTTATAATGGATAATCTAGAGAAAAAATAAAATCAGACGGATCTTGTAAGTTCCTTGGCTCCCGGGCTGGTGCACGTGGCCCCGCCCGTCCACGGGTGCTCCGCCGGTGAGGGCGGCGGCGCCGTTGTCGACGGCGGCGGTGACCAGGGCGTGCATGTCATCGCGGGCTCCGTCATCGATCAACGCCTTTATTCAACCGCCCCGGAGTCCCGGCTTATTTTCGGCGGTCTTTCCACAGCTTGATTCGGACGATTCTTCATGATGGCTTGGCTTGGTTTGGCTTGGTTCCCGAGTCCCTGACTGCCTAGCCGATCAGTGCCAGCACCGCGCCGATGGTCACGACTCCCCCGGTTTTCGCACGCACGTCGGTTACGGTCCCGTCGCGGTGGGCGGCAACCTGGGTTTCCATCTTCATGGCTTCAAGGACAAGTACAGGGTCCCCGGCGGACACTTCGGCTCCCGGCTCGACGAGCCACTTGACAACGGTCCCGGCCATGTCGGCGCGCAACTCCTCCGGGTCGGCGGGGGCGCCAGTACCGCCGTCATTATACGCTCCCTCGACCGTCACCCCGGCAGGGACCGCGCCACTGGGCAGCGTGCGGTTGGACAGGGCCCAACCATGGAGCAGATCGGCCGGAAGCCCGAGGGCGAGACGGCGGCCGTTGACGTCGACCGTGATGGTGCGGCGTTCGGCTGAGGGGGCGGTGGTGCTGTAATCGGGGTCGGCGGGGATGGAGATATTGTCTGCGAAGTCGGTTTCGATCCAGCGGGTGTGCACGCGCAACCCTTCCTCGGCGGTGAAGTCAGGGGACTCCAGTACTGCCCGGTGGAACGGCAGTACTGTGGCCACCCCGGTGATGCGCATCTCGGCGAGGGCGCGGCGGGCGCGGCGCTGCGCCTGCTGCCGGTCCGCGCCCGTGACGATCAGCTTTGCGAGCAGGGAGTCGAACTGCGGGGCGACGACGGATCCGGAACGGACCCCGGTGTCCACCCGGATGCCCGGTCCGGTGGGGCCGGTGAACTCGGCGAGGGTGCCGGGAGAGGGCAGGAAGCCGCGGCCCACGTCCTCGGCGTTGAGCCGGAATTCGAAGGCATGCCCGCGCGGCGCCGGGTCTTCCGTTAACCGAAGCCGCTCCCCGGCGGCGATGCGGAACTGCTCCTGGACGAGGTCGATCCCTGTGGTTTCCTCGGTGACGGGGTGCTCCACCTGCAGCCGCGTGTTGACTTCAAGGAACGCCACGGCGCCGTCCGCGGCGACGAGGAATTCCACCGTTCCGGCGCCGGAATAGCCGGCTTCGCGGCAGACGGCTTTGGAGGAACTATAAATCTGCTGCTTCTGCGCGTCGGTCAGGAACGGCGCAGGGGCCTCTTCGACGAGTTTCTGGTGCCGACGCTGGAGTGAGCAGTCACGGGTGCCGATCACCACTACGTTGCCATGCGTGTCTGCCAGGACCTGCGCCTCGACGTGACGGGGCCGGTCGAGGTACCGTTCCACGAAGCACTCGCCGCGGCCGAAGGCGGCGAGGGCCTCACGGACGGCGGAATCGAAGGCTTCCTCGACCTCGTCGATGGCCCGAATGACCTTCAGTCCGCGTCCGCCGCCTCCGAACGCCGCCTTGATAGCGATCGGCAGGCCGTGCTTTTCGGCGAAGGCGCGGGCCGCTGCGGCGGATTCGACGGGGCCGTCACTGCCGGCCACCAACGGTGCCCCGGCCCGGACCGCCGTCTCGCGGGCGGTGATCTTGTTGCCGAGCAGCAAGATGGCTTCCGGTGTCGGCCCGATCCAGGTCAGTCCGGCGTCGATGACGGCCTGGGCGAATTCGGCGTTCTCGGAGAGGAAGCCGTAGCCGGGGTGAACGGCGTCGGCCCCCGACTCGGCCGCCACGGCCAGGAGTTTGGGGATATTCAGGTAGGTGTCCGCCGGCGAGCTGCCGCCCAGACTGAAGGCCTCGTCCGCGGCGGTGACGTGCAGGGCGTCTGCGTCGATGTCGGCGTACACGGCGACGGAGGCCAGCTGCGCGTCGTCGCAGGCCCGGGCTATACGGACCGCGATTTCGCCACGGTTCGCGATCAGAACCTTGCGCATCAGTACTCGCTTTCTTTCTCGGTGGTGGCGTGTTCAGTGGTGGTGGCCCAGCGGAAGCGGATCTTGCCGCCGATAGGGACCTGGGCGGCGAGGTCCAGTTGCGTGTCGACCACCACGGCGATCACCGGGTAGCCGCCGGTGATCGGATGATCCGCCAGAAAGAGCACAGGCAGGCCTTCGGGCGGGATTTGGAGGGCGCCGGCGACCGTGCCTTCGCTGGGCAGTTCGCCTTGGCGGGTACGCTGCAGCGGGGTCCCGTCCAGCCGCATGCCGATGCGGTTGGACTGCGGCAACACCTCCCAGTCCTGGGCGGTCAAGGAGTCCAGGGCCGCCTGATCAAACCAGTCGGCGCGTGGGCCGGGGACGACCTCGAGGACAGTCACCCCGTTGCCCGGATAGTCCGGCTGCAGTTCGGGGTTCCCGACGACGTTGGACTCGGCCGCGCCGCCCGCGGCCAGAAGCTGCCCGGCGGCCAGGGGCGCCGGACCGATCCCGGACATGGTGTCCGTGGAGCGGCTGCCCAGCACAGGGGCGGCATCCAGCCCGCCACGGACTGCTAGATAGCTGCGGAACCCGCTCGTCGGCGCCCCGAGGTGGAGCGTTTCACCGTCGAGCAGTGCGAAGGCGGTGGCCATCGGCACGGTGCGGTGCCACGTTTCGCCGGTGTCGTCGGGTTTCGACCCGATGACCAGTTCCGACGGTGCCCCGGCGACGGCGAGGACCTGGTCCCCCACCGCCTGAATCTTGAGGCCGCCGGCGACGGACTCGATGGCTGCCGCGGCGGGAGCGTTGCCGAGGACGCGGTTGGCCCGGCGCAGAGATGCCCGGTCCAGCGCACCAGCGGCGGAAACGCCCAGACCGGAATGACCCTCCCGGCCGAGGTCCTGGAGGAGGCTCTGGAGGCCCGGTGAAACGATCCGGATTCCGTCGCTGACAGGCTGCCCGGCAGCCCGTTCCGGCGCACCAGTGAAACCATCAGCCGAAACCGTTGTGGCGGGCTTCGCTGCCCGCGCGATGGCATCGCGGACGGGCCGGAACTGCACCCGCTGGCCGGGCGCGGCAAGTGCGGGCTGTTCCCGGTCCAGGTCCCACATCCTGGCGTTGGTGCGCCCGATCAGTTGCCAGCCGCCCGGGGATCGGCGCGGATATACGGCCGAGTAGTTGCCGGCCAATGCCACCGAGCCCGCGGGAACGGCGGTACGGGGTGAAGTGCGGCGAGGCACCTCCAGCTGCCCGTTCTCCCCGACCATGTACCCGAATCCGGGTGCGAAGCCAGCGAACGCCACGGTCCAGATCTGCCCGGAATGGGCGCTGATCACGCCCTCGGTTCCCAGCCCGGTCAGCCGCGCGACTTCGTCGAGGTCCGCGCCGTCGTACACGGTGTCGATGACCACCAGGTCGCCGTCGCGCTGGACGGGTGCGGTAAGGTCGAGCCGCATCAATTGGGCGGCGACGCGCCGGGCCGAGGCCGGCGAGTCCGCCTTAACCAGGACGGTCTCGGCCGCGGCCAGGACGTCCTGCTGGCCCGGCAGTGGCTCCTTCAGGAGCAGCGCGTGCAGGGCAAGGACGTCCTGGATGCCGGAAAGTTCGGCGAGGACCGCACGCGTACCCGCGGCCCGGACAGAGCGTACCTTGTGGCCTGCGGATTTGTGCACTGCGGATTTGTGCACTGCGGACTCTTGTGTCTTCCAGGGTTCCCGTGTTGTCTCAATCACGAATTGCCTCAATCGTTGTGCCGGTGAACAGGATCCGCGCCGGTCAGGAGGGTAGATTCTGCAGGAGCCGCTCTTCTTCCTTGGTCTGCGGGTTGCGCCCGACGACCAGTCCGACCACCGTCACGATCGAGGCGACCGCGAGGTAGCCGGCGATCAGGAACCAGTTGCCGCTGTTGGCGTAGAGCGCGGTGAAGACCAGAGGTGCGACTGCGCCACCGACCACACCGGCCAAGGTGTAAGCCAGCGAGCTCCCGGCGTAGCGCAGCCGGGCCGGAAACTGCTCCGTGATGAAGGCCGCCTGCGGGCCGTACATGAAAGCGTGGAACGCCAGCCCGATCACGATGCCCACGGTCAGCATGAGTACCGACTTGCCCTGGATCATGAGGAAGAACAGCGGGGTGTAAGCGGCGGTTCCGGCGGCTGCAATGCCGTAAACGAGGCGTCGGTTGAAGCGGTCCGTGAGGGCACCCGCAGCCGGGATCAGGACCAGCTGGAACGCTGAGCCGATCAGGATGGCACTGAGGACGTTGCTTGTGGTCATGCCCAGCTCCTTGGTCGCATACACGGCCATGAAGACGGTGAGCAGGGAGTACAGCACATCCGGGCCGATACGGGACAGGGCAGCGGCCACGAGGGCACGCGGTTCCTGGGTGAAGACCTCCTTGATAGGGGCCTTGGGCTGTTCCCCGTGAGCCTGGATGGCCTTGAAGACAGGGGTCTCCTCCAGCCTCAGCCGGATCAGCAGACCGAAGCCCACCAACAAGGCCGAGGCAAGGAAGGCCACACGCCAGCCCCACGAGAGGAAGGCCTCGTTGCTGAGCGCCGCGGCGAGCACGGCCAGGACGCCGTTGGCCATCAGATTGCCCGCGGGCGGTCCGATCTGTGCGGCGGAGGACCAGAAGCCGCGGCGCTTGGCATCGCCGAATTCGCTTGAGAGCAGGACTGCGCCGCCCCATTCGCCGCCGACGCCGATGCCCTGCGCCAGACGCAGCAATACCAGGATGATGGGAGCGGCCAGTCCGATGCTGGCGTAGCCCGGAAGCACGCCGATCAGCACGGTTGCGATACCGATCATCAGCAGGGTAGTCACAAGCACCTGTTTGCGGCCGATTTTGTCACCGAGCCTCCCGAAGATCACGCCGCCGATGGGACGGGCGAGGTAACCCACGGCGAAGGTCGAGAAGGACAGCAGCAGCCCAACGTATTCGTCATTGCCGGGGAAGAAGACCTTGGGGAACACCAAGGCCGAGGCCACGGAGTAGATCGCGAAGTCGTAGTACTCCAGCGAGGTGCCTGTGAGGCTCGCGATATAGGCCTTCAGGGCACCGTGCGGCATCCTCTTCTTGCCGGCCGCCGGGGTGGTTTGATGTGGTGCTGCAGTCATGGTTTTCCTCCAGGTGCGCAGGTGCTGCCTGTTGCTTGGGTTTGAGGGTGGGTGATCCCCGGCGAACCGGGACGTGAAGCAGGTATCTGGTCTGCTTAGACGAAAGCGGTAGTAGTGATGTCCGCGGCATCGAGTGCTTCGCGGATGGCCGTGGCCATCGTGACGGCTCCCGGGGAGTCGCCGTGCACGCAGATGCTTTCCGCGCGGAATTTCAGGATGGAACCGTCGATGGTGCGGACGGCGGAATCGGTGGCCATCCGGAGGACCTGCTCCGTGACGAGAGCGACGTTCTCCAAGACGGCGCCGGGGACCGTACGGGATACAAGGGTCCCGTCGGGGTTGTAGGCCCGGTCCGCGAATGCTTCAGTAACGGCCCGGAGCCCGGCGGCCTGGGCGAGGCGCAGCACTTCCGAGCCCGGCAGGCCCAGGATCGGCAGGTTCGGGTCCACCGACTTCACGGCGTCAACCACGGCCTTCGCCTGCGCGGTGTTCGAGACGACCGCATTGTAGAGCCCGCCGTGCGGCTTCACGTACCTGACCGTTCCGCCCTCAACGGCGGCCAGCGCCTGCAGCGCACCGATCTGGTAGACGACATCGTCCACCAAATCGGTAGGGTCAATGTCCAGGAAACGGCGACCGAAACCGGCGAGGTCGCGGTAACCGACATGGGCACCGATCACCACGCCCGCGGCCACGGCCTCGCGGCAGGTCCGGCGGATGACGCCGGGATCACCAGCATGGAATCCGCACGCCACGTTTGCGCTGGACACGGAACGGAACATTGCCGTGTCGTGGCCCAACGTCCAGCGCCCGAAGGACTCACCCACGTCGCTGTTCAGGTCGATCGTTGCCATTTGTGATCCTCGTCTCATGATAACCCCCTTACAAGGATGCATCATTTTCTCGGATTGTTCAACGATCCGACGATTCAATCTAGGGGCAATCGTGTAAATTCGGCAGTATGAGGACTTCCGATGCAATTGCCGAACCGGGTCGCGGTCCGGCTGCGGCCCGCCTGAGGATGGCTGTTCCCTCCGTGGCGGACCGCGTGGCAGCCGAATTGCGCCTGCAGCTGGCGGAGGGATACCTGCTGCCCGGGACCAGGCTGACCGAGTCCACGATCGCCGAGGATCTCGGGGTTTCCCGAAACACGGTCCGGGAGGCCTTTGCCGAGCTCGCGGCGGAGCGGCTGGTGGTCCGGATCCCGAACCGCGGCGTGTTCGTGGCGAGCCTTGGTCCGGGTGACATCCACGACGTCTACACCGTGCGCCGCGCGATCGAAGTCAGCGCGGTCCGCGCCGGGGGCAGTCCCGAACGCGTTGCCGCCGTACGGGCCGCCGTCGAGGAAGGCAAAGCCGCTGCTGCCGCGGACGACGAAGAAGCCCTCGGCACGGCCAACCAGCATTTCCACGGCGCGATCGTGGCCCTTGCGGGCAGCCGGCGGCTGGACACGATAATGGCCCAAGTCCTGGCGGAGATGCGGTTGTTCTTCCACAAAGCCACCGTGGACGCGCACTTCTACCGGGGTTGGCTGCCGGATAATGAGGAAATTTGCGGCGCCCTGGAAGCCGGGGACCTGGACCGCGCGGGCGAGCTCTTGTTGGCCTACCTGGACCGCTCAGAGGAGCGCCAGGCCGCGGTCCACCGCGAGTGAGCCCTCACCGACTTCTTGATTGTCCATTGCTCGCCACGGGGATTCCTCGGTGCCTCCTGGATCCGTCGTCACAAACTGCCATCTGAGGTCACCATGCTGAGGCAGCGTACCAATCGGAACCCTTGGCGGGGTTCAATGCCCCAGCTGGCACATTGGCCTACCGGGCGCATGCGCGACACCGAGCGATCACAGAACGCTGTTCGACGTCGTCCGCGTATCCGGGCGCGACGGCATCTTCTGGCCGCCGCGACGAGACACAGACGCGGGTCAACGTCGATTGAGAGCCCCCTGTCGGATTCGAACCGACGACCCCCGCTTTACAAGAGCGGTGCTCTGGCCAACTGAGCTAAGGAGGCGCGCCCCGGCGAACCGGCGCGGGTGCCCCGGCGAACCGGCGCGGGTGCCCCGGCGTACCGGAGCGGGGTGCGCGGACGTACCAAGGCGGGTGCACAATCGCGCTAGATAAGGTTAGCCCAAGACCTCCCGCCCACGGAAATTCCGGGACGGACGGGAGGCCTCGAACCAGGCAAACTACTTCTTGGCGGCGATGGCGGCGTTCAGCACCGTGGCGAAGTCCGTCTTGTTGTCCCACTGCTGGCCGTCGACGAATACGGTGGGCGTACCGCTGATCCCAATGTTGGACGATTCCTTCGTGACCACCTTCACGTATGGCCGGTATGTCTTGCTGTCCACACAGGAGTCGATGTTGGCGGCGCCTACCTCGGTGGCCATCTTCTTGAGGTCGTTGTCGGAGACACCTGGGCTGCCTTCAGCGGGCTGGCGGGTGTAGAGGAGGTTCAGGAAGTCGGAGTACTTTTCCGGCGAAGAGTTCACGACGCAGGCGGCGGCGTTGGCTGCGCGGGAGGAGTAATTGGTGGTGGAGCTCGCGTCGAGGAAGCCGATGGGACGGTACTCGAGGGTTATTTTGCCGTCGTTGCGCAGCTGGGTCAGCTGGTCGTTGTATGTACTCTCGAAGTTCTTGCAAATGGGGCAGATGAAGTCGATGTAGGCCACGACCTTGACGGGCTTGCCGGCCTCGGCTTCGGCGCCGGGAGCGGTAACGGTGGCCGGCTTGGTTGCCGGAGCGGCCGGGAGGTCAGCGAGCTTCACGGTCGCAGGGGCCGATTTCGCGACCTCCGACCCCTTCAGCAGCGTCACGCCGCCGTGCACGTTGGCGTTCGCCGGCGTCGGCCCCTGGTCTGCGATCGGCGCATTGTTGGCGATATTCTGCGTGACCACGAGGGCAATGACTGCGAGGATCGCCACGACGGCAACCACGATTCCCCAGCCGATGAGCAACTTGTTGCGCTTGTCTTTCTTGAGCTGGGCCTCGCGGATTTCGCGGGCCTTTTCCCGTGCCTGGGCGGTGCGCTCTGCCTTGGACAGGCGTGGTTCGTTTGCGGGGCTCATCAGTTCCTCGTGGTTGGTTCGCGGTTGTTGGTCTAGCTATGGCAACGGGGCCAGTTTACGGGAGGAGGCTGGCAGCTTTGCCGGTTGCCGCCGCTCCCGTCTGACGAACGAGTAGGTGTCCCGGATGATTCCCGCCGGTAGGGTGGAAGGTGAGTCACAAGCAACCCCAAGGGGCAGAAATGCAGAAACCGGCAAGCGAAAAACCCGGCATTGGGACCGGGACCAAAGTGGCGGAAAAAGCCGCGACCTACGAATTCATGGTGGTCTCGAACCGCCTACCGGTGGATCGATGTGCCAGTGATGACGGGGAAAACAACGACGACGGCTGGCGGCGTTCGCCTGGCGGCCTGGTAACGGCGCTGGCGCCCATGATGACAAAGTCCGACGGCGCGTGGGTGGGTTGGCACGGCGCGCCGGACGAGGCGGTTCAGCCTTTCAATCATGACGGCATGGACCTGGTTCCCGTGGAGCTCAGCACTACCGATGTTGAGTTGTATTACGAAGGTTTCTCGAACGCCACTCTTTGGCCGCTCTACCACGACGTCATCGCACCGCCTGAATTCCACCGCGCATGGTGGGACAGGTACCGGGTAGTGAACCGGAGGTTCGCGAACGCCGTCATCCAGCATGCGGCCGAGGGTGCGACGGTTTGGGTGCAGGACTATCAGTTGCAGCTCGTGCCCAGCATGCTTCGCGCGGCCCGGCCGGACCTGCGGATCGGTTTCTTCAACCACATCCCTTTCCCACCGCCGGAAATCTTTGCCCAGCTGCCGTGGCGTCGTGCCATCATCGAAGGCCTGCTTGGCGCGGACCTGGTGGGTTTCCAGCGTCCCAGCGACGCGGCGAACTTCATGCGTTCCGCACGGCGTTTCCTTGGCGCGAGCGTCAAGCAGCAGCAAATCCATGTCAAGGGTGCCGATGGCGGGATCACCCATATCGCCCGTGCCCAGGCTTTTCCGATTTCCATCGCTGTTGAACAGATCAGCGAACTTGCGGAGCGGCCGGACATCATCGAGCGTTCCCGGCAGATCCGCCAGGACCTCGGGAATCCGAAGACCATCCTCCTTGGGGTGGACCGCCTGGACTATACGAAGGGCATCGGCCACCGTTTGAAGGCGTTCGAGGAACTCCTCAAGGAAGGCCGGCTCACGGTTGAGGACGCCACGCTGATCCAGGTGGCAAGTCCTTCGCGCGAACGGGTGGAGCAGTACAGGCTCCTGCGCGAGGAAATCGAAGGCACTGTGGGCCATATCAATGGCAGTTTCGACACCATCCAGAACACGGCGGTGCGCTACCTCCACCACAACTATCCGATCGAGGAAATGGTGGCCTTGTACCTTGCCGCGGACGTCATGCTGGTCACGGCGTTGCGGGATGGCATGAACCTTGTGGCGAAGGAGTACGTGACGGCGAGGATCCACAACACCGGCGCCCTTGTCCTCAGCGAGTTCACGGGAGCCGCGGACCAACTCAAACAGGCCCTCCTCATGAATCCGCATGACATCGAGGGACTCAAGAACACGATCATGAGGGCAGTGCACCTTCCTCCGAATGAAGCGCGTCGGCGGATGAAATCAATGCGCAAGGAAATCCTCGATCACGACGTCGACCATTGGTCCGCCGGATTCCTTTCGGCCCTTGCCGAAACGGTGGTGCGGGATGACACCTGATTCGAGCCCGCTGAGCCTCCCGCCCGAATTGCTGGCGGCGTTGCGGCGGATCGCGCTCACCGATCAGCTGCTGGTCGCGATGGATTTCGACGGCACCATCTCGCCGATCGTGGACCGCGCCGGCGACGCACGCCCGCTTGAGCGTTCCGCCGTCGCTTTCGCTGAACTCGCCTCGCTCCCGCGGACGACGACGGCGCTCATCTCCGGGCGTGCATTGTCCAGTTTGCGGGCGGTCGCCTCCCCGCCGGATGCCACGCTGCTGATCGGCAGCCACGGCGCGGAGGCCTGGCTGGGCCCGGGTTCCGCGGAGCTGCAACTCGATGCCGCCCAGCGGGAGCTCCTCGCCGATGTCCGCGCGGTGTTGGCGGAGATCTCGGGCGAAGCTCCGGGGACGGTCCTCGAGGACAAGCCGGCCGGCGTCGTACTCCACACGAGGCAAGCCGCGGACGACGTAGCGGAAGACGCGGTCGCTGCGGCCCGGGCAGTCCTCGACGGGCGGCCGGGCGTGTTCCTCAAGGACGGCAAGCGCGTCCTTGAGACCTCGGTGGTGCACTCTTCCAAGGGTGAGGCGGTGGAGTTCCTGCGCCAGGCGACCGGCGCCACCGGGATCCTCTTTGCGGGCGACGACGTCACGGACGAGGACGCGATCGCGAGGCTCGGTCCGGGTGATGTCGGCGTGAAGGTCGGGCTCGATTTCACCCAGGCGGAGTTCCGCGTCGAAGCGCCAATCCACGTGGCTGAGCTGCTTGAGCGGCTCCTTATGGAGCGGCGACGCGTACTCGCGGGAGACACAGCCCACATGTGACCTTCGTAACATATGGGTAAATTGCAGGCCGCCCTGCAATACTCTTGGTTGTGATGTGGCGCACAAGCACCGTGCGGCGTCACACTCCCCTGCCCGGGCCTCGGCACTGGCTGGGGAGTCCAATTGAATAAACATGAACCATTCACAACGGATCGTCCGGCACGTACCTGCCGGTGAAGGGATTGATAACTGTGGCAACAGTTACTTTTGATAACGCTACGCGCCTGTACCCGGGCACAGATAAGCCCGCCGTCGATAAGCTCAACATCGACATCGCCGATGGCGAATTCCTGGTCCTCGTTGGACCTTCCGGTTGCGGTAAGTCCACTTCCCTGCGCATGCTCGCAGGTCTTGAAGATGTGAACTCCGGCCGCATCCTGATCGGCGACCGCGACGTCACGGATGTTCCTCCGAAGGACCGCGACATCGCAATGGTCTTCCAGAACTACGCGCTGTACCCGCACATGAGCGTTGCGGACAACATGGGCTTCGCACTCAAGATCGCCGGCGTCTCCAAGGAAGAACGTGCAGAGCGCGTCCGCGAAGCCGCCAAGCTCCTGGACCTTGAGCAGTACCTGGACCGCAAGCCGAAGGCGCTCTCCGGTGGCCAGCGCCAGCGTGTTGCCATGGGCCGCGCGATCGTCCGCAACCCGCAGGTCTTCCTCATGGATGAGCCGCTGTCCAACCTGGACGCCAAGCTTCGCGTGCAGACCCGTACCCAGATCGCTTCCCTGACCCGGCGCCTCGGCGTCACCACCGTGTACGTGACGCACGACCAAGTCGAGGCAATGACCATGGGCGACCGCGTCGCGGTCCTCAAGGACGGTTTGCTGCAGCAGGTCGACACGCCGCGCAACCTGTACGACCGTCCGCAGAACGTCTTCGTCGCCGGCTTCATCGGCTCTCCCGCCATGAACCTGCTCGAACTGCCCGTCGTCGACGGCGGCGTCCAGTTCGGCGGCACCGTTTACCCGGTCCCGCACAACGTCCTCGACGAGGCCCACGGCCGTACGGTGACCCTCGGCACCCGGCCGGAAGACCTCGAAACCGCAGGCGCCGGCGATGGCCTCCAAGTGGAGGTCGACGTCGTCGAAGAGCTCGGCGCGGACGCTTACGTCTACGGCCACACCACGCTGGACGGCAAGGACCACGACATCGTGGCACGTGTCGACGGCCGCCGTCCTCCGATGAAGGGCGAGTCCATCTGGGTACGTCCGCAGCAGGGCCACGTGCACCTCTTCGACACCAAGACTGGCCTGCGCCTGGGCGACTAACCCCACCGGTACCCGCTGGCACAGCGAGAACAGCAAACCGACGGCGGCTCCTCCAACTGGACGGGCCGCCGTCGTCGTTGAATCGTCGCTGAATCCGGCCCACATACGGAAGAATTGACCCATGACCGAGCAAAGCGCTGCCCAGTGGCACGACGAACCTACCGACTACGGGCAGATCGGCAAGCTCCCGCGTACCGAGGCCGCCAGCGCAAACGACGCCGCACCGCCGGCAGGCGTGCTCGGATCACTCAACATCACGGCCGCTGCAGCTGACCCCGAGCTCCTCGACCTGCCCTGGCATATCGCGCTCGAGGACTGGCCGGCCGCTAACCTCGCGGCCCTGCCCCGCGGTATCTCCCGGCACATCGTCCGGTTCGCCCACCTTGGCGGCTCCGTCATCGCGATCAAGGAAACGTCGGAACATGTCGCGCGGCATGAGTACCATATGCTGCGGAAGCTGGCACGGCTGGATGTTCCGTGCGTTGAGCCGGTCGCCGTCATCACCGGGCGAACGACCATCGACGGCAAGCCGCTGAACCCTGTGCTGGTGACGCGCCACCTGAAATTCTCCATGCCGTACCGTGCACTTTTCTCCCAAATGCTGCGTCGGGACACCCTGACCAGGCTCATCGATGCCCAGGCGCTGCTCATGGTGCGCCTGCACCTCATCGGTTTCTATTGGGGCGACGTCTCCCTTTCCAACACACTGTTCCGGCGGGATGCAGGGGCGTTCGCCGCGTACCTCGTGGACGCGGAAACCGGCGAACTCTATCCCGATCTTTCCGTCGGACAGCGCGAGTACGATCTCGAAATCGCCCGCGTCAACATCGCCGGCGAGCTGATGGACTTGCTCGAAGGCGGGCTGATCGAGGACAAGGTGGACCCGGTGGCGACGTCGGAACTCATCATGGACTCGTACCGCCGGCTGTGGGCTGAACTGACCGAAAAAGAGTCCTTCGAGCTCGGCGAACGGTGGCGGGTGGGCGCCCGGATCCGGCGCCTCAACGAACTCGGCTTCGACGTCGAGGAATACGCGATCAAAACCACCCAGAACGGTTCCACCATCCAGCTCCAGCCGAAGGTCGTGGACGCGGGCCACCACCAACGCCGCCTGCTTCGCCTCACGGGCTTGGACGCGCAGGAGAACCAGGCCCGCCGGCTCCTCAACGACATGGACTCCTTCAGGGCCGACAACAATCCGGACCTTGACGAGGAAATCAACGCCCACGCCTGGGTGAGCCAGATCTTCGAGCCCATTGTCCGTTCCATTCCGCGGGATCTCGCGGGGAAGCTGGAACCGGCGGAGGTTGTCCATGAAGTCCTCGAGCACCGCTGGTACATGAGCCAGAAGCAGGACCGCCACATTCCGCTGGCCGAAGCAGTGCAGTCCTACCTGGACACCGTGCTGCGCCACCGGCGAGACGAAGCCGCGATCATGCTCAATCCGGACACCGCCATGCTCAAGATCCTTGAAGTCGAAACCGAGACTTCCCGCTACGAGGAACTCGAAGAGTACCCCGACGCCGAGGACTAGCCCGCGAAGCCGGCACGCCGCATGGGCTGAGCTTAGATCGCCTTACCTGGATTGAAGAGGCCAGCCGGGTCGAGAAGGTCCTTGATCCGGCGCTGCAAGTCGCGGATCGGCACGGGCTGCTCCAGTCCGAGCCAGCGCAGCTTGTATTGCCCCACCCCGTGTTCGCCCGTGATGGTTCCACCCATCTCAAGGGCGGCGTCAATCGAGTCGTCCAGGGCCATGTTGAGGCGGGAAACGGCGTCCGAGTCCACTTGCATGTCAAGCCGGTCCACCCAGAAGGTTGGATGGAGGTTGCCGTCGCCGGCATGCGCCACGGCTTTTAGCTGGACGTTTCGTGCGGCAGCGATCGCTTCGAGTGCCGCTACGTAGTCAACGAGCCGCGATTTCGGAACCGCGACGTCCTCGCCCACCCGGTACGCGGTGTCCGCTTCATCGCCGCGGCTGGAACGCCGCATCGCGACGAGACGCTCAGCTTCTGCGTTGGCCTCGGCAGTCACGGTAGCGCCCCCTGCCGCCAGGACTTCACGGACCAGTGCCGCTTCGGTGGCGGCCCCGAAACCGTCTGTTTGGATAAGTAGCAAGGCCCGGCCGCGCTCACTGAGGTTTGAGCCGTACAGTTCATCGAGCTGGCCCAGCGTACCGGCGTCGAGCATTTCCAAAATGGCTGGTTGGACGCGCGCCTTGCCGATCGCCAGCACGCCCGCCGCCGCGCCCCGAAAGTCGGGATAGAAGGCCGCTACTGTCTGCACATCCCTGGGGAGGTACCTTAGCCGCACCGTCACCCCAACCACGATCCCCAAAGTCCCCTCCGAGCCAACGAACAAGGCCGTGAGGTCATAGCCCGCGACACCCTTGAATGTCTGGTGCCCGGTGTGGATGAGCGAACCATCGGCCAGTACGACGTCGAGCGCCAGCACCGAATCCCTCGTCACCCCGTACTTCGCGCACCGCAACCCGCCGGCATTCGTCGCCACGTTGCCCCCGATCGTGGATACCTTGAAGCTCGCGGGGTCAGGTGCGTACATGAGGCCGTGTTCCGCTACCGCGGCGTTGAGGTCAGCGTTGACTACGCCGGGCTCGACGACGGCGGTCTCGTCGTCCGCATTGACCTTCAGGATGCGGTCCATACGCTCCAGGCTGAGGACGATGCACCCCTCGCTGGCGTGGGCCCCTCCGGAGACGCCCGTCCCGGCGCCCCGGGCCACGATCGGAACCATGTACTTCGCACAGGTGCGGACCACATGCTGGACATCTTGCACTGACTCCGCAAAGACGACGGCCAGGGGCAGTTGGAAGTCAAGGACCGGCCCTTGGTCCACCGCATAGGTGGTTCGCGTGGGTTCGTCGGTGGCAATTTGTCCCGTGGTAAGCGCTGTTGCGAGCTCAGCCCTGAAAGCCCGCTCGTCCAGCGTCCTGATGGACCCTGGAGCGTCTACGTTGGCGTTTCCGGCGGTGTTTCCGGCGATGCCCGAGTAATTCGACAAGATCAGTCCCCTTTGCCCGGCCGCCGCGGACACGCAGACGCTGCAGTCTTCGCGGCCCCCTTCAATGCATCGAGTCTAGTGCCCGACGGCCGCCCTGCGTCCCTGTTGAGGGGCGTCTGAGAGCGGGTGGATCGGGCGGGCCATGACGACTTCCCTTTTGGATTCGTCGAGCGCGTACGGTTTCGTTTCACCGGTGGCTTCGAAACCGTGGCGCTCGTAAAAAGCCCTGGCACGGGCATTGTCCTCGTGCACGCCAAGTTCGATCATTTCTGCCCCAAGCTCTTCCAGCGCGACGCTGCAGGCTTCCTGCAGCAATCGCTCCGCCAAACCCGAACCGCGGTGCTCAGGCGCAACGTAGACGCTCACGAGCATGGCGCGGCGAAGGTCGCTCAGAACATGTTGCTCTTTGAGGACGACGCGCATGATGCCCGTAAGCTTGCTGCCTTCGGTACCGTGGTCAGCCACTATGGTGACGCTTGAGCCACTCGTCATGGTTGTGGTGCGTTCCCGCCACTGGGCATCGGTCTGACGACGCGCAGCTGCAAGGCTCTCGACGAACGCAATCGGGGTATCCGCAAGCATCTCGAGGCGGACAACGCGAAAAAGCCGCCAATCCGCCGCTTGCAGGCGCCGGATTCTATTTATTTGTTCCGCCCATAAACCTGACGTAGTGTTCGAGGACGCCTGGCCAGTCGGCGGCGTACTTCGCCCTGGTTCCTGCCGGGTCTTCAGCTCCTTCCCAGCCGTCGTGCACAAGCCGAACCTCGGTGCCACCATCCACGGCCCTGAACGCAACGCGAAGCTCCGTAGACCACGTGGCGGTACTAGCGGGATACCAGCTCGCGTGGAAGGACAAAGGGGGCTGCCAATCGTCGATAGTTGCCCACACCGATGTCCGGCCGTCGTCGGCTGTCTCCAGGATGAGATTTTCCTCGAACTCGACGTGCGAGCCTTCACCGTAGACGCTGTGGTCCTCCATCGGCCACCACAAATGCGGGTGGTCAGTGAACCCCATGAATGCATGCGCGACCGTCGCCGGCACCACCACGGTGCAGACGACCGGGTCCAGTTCGCCCGCGGGTTCCTGCTGCGACTCGAACTCCGGGACCGGGTGGCTGAAAAGGCTCTCCATATGCACCAACTTTACCGCCAGCCGCCACCCGATCCTCTCTCACGTATGGGCAGTTCCGGCGGGATCCTCTCTCACGTATGCGGTTTCCGGGCCAGTGCGGTCGTCAAGTTTCTGAGACACGGTGTTTGTGAGCGGGGGTTGGAGGAGATTGGCGTTTATGTGAGCGGGGGTCCGGTGGTGAGGGCGTTTATCTGAGCGGGGGTCGGGTGGTGCCGGATCCTCTCTCACATATGGGCTGTTCCGGGGGATGCTCTCTCACGTACGGGCCCTTCGGGTGGGATGTTCTCTCACGTACGGGCTGTTCGGGTGGGATGTTCTCTCACATATCGGCGCTCCC
>JBFUPP010000029.1:0-42453 GCA_041360635.1 bacterium RCC_150
ATTTTCCCTGAAACGGCGGGCATTTCGTGTTTAAAACGCCGGGCACACCCACAGCTCATCGGTGGATCAAGGCTTAGACGAGACGGGACAAGAGGCAGATAAAACCAGCCGAAAAGAACGCAGACATGCTGACGAACCGACATGTGCCGCCGCGCATGGGGCCCCGGGGAGGTTTGCTAGCGAAGGGGGTGGTAGACGGGCGCGTGATTCGAGGGGCGCAACTGGTGGCAACTCGCCGCATTTTGGGGATTGGCCGGGCCGCCGCATCCGGTCCTCGCGCGGAGCGGCTTCCTGACGGACTAACTGTACTAACCTGCTATGGCGATCCCGACTGGTTGAAACCCTTTGGCTTCGGCAAACGACATGCGCTCCCCCACTTGCCGACGCGCACGCGCGGACGGCTGAGATACTGCTGAACATGATCAAGGATGAACGGATAGCTACTAAACGCCACCGCCAGGTACGCGCGGGCGCAGGGTAACGCCAGCTGGAAAATGGGTCAGCTGACTATCCCAGCAACTCGCTTCATCGCGCCGGTCAGGCATCCAGTTCCCTGAGGATCTCCTGTTGATGCTGCCCGGGGCGAGGCGGCGGGCTGGGCCACTGCGTACGGGTGGCTGAAAATCGTGGAGCGGGGGCCGCTTGCAGCAAACCGTCCTGGATCCGGAGCGTTTCTCGGGCACGCATGTGAGGGTGGTCCACGGCTTCCCGGATGCTCACGACGGGTGCGACGCACGCGTCGGAGCCGTCGAAGACCTGCAGCCACTCCGCCAGCGTTCTTTCGGCTACACGTGCGGCGATCGTGTCGCGGGTGGCCGGCCAAGTCTCTTGGCGGTCCTGATCGGCGGCATCGAGCTCGAGCCCCAGACCGTCCAGTAGCTTCCGGTAGAAACGGGGCTCGATAGCGCCGACTGCCAGGTAGCAGGCGTCTGATGTGGCATACACACCGTAGTAGGGGGCGCCGCCGTCAACGATATTGACCCCCCGGCGGTCCTCCCACAGGCCGGCCGCCATAAGGCCGTGAGTACCAGTCAACAGATGGGCAGCGCCGTCAGAGATGGCGGCGTCAACGACCTGACCCTGACCTGTTGCAGTGGCATGCCGTAGGGCCGCAAGCACGCCGACCGCGAGGTACATGCCGCCACCGCCGAAGTCGCCAACCAAGTTCAGGGGGAGGACCGGCGGGCCGTCAGCACTTCCAATGGCCCCAAGCGCTCCGGTGATGGAGATGTAATCAATGTCGTGTCCCGCCGTCGAGCTCAAGGGGCCGTCTTGACCCCAGCCGGTCATCCGTCCGTAGACGAGACGGGGGTTGGCCTCGAGGCAGATTTCGGGTCCCACTCCTAGCCGCTCGGCCACACCGGGGCGGAATCCCTCAACGAGTATGTCCGACCGGGCGATGAGTCGGTGGACGACGGCGAGGTCATCGGGGTCCTTGAGGTCGAGTGCAATGGACCGCTTTCCGCGGTTAAGCAGGTCGAACTGTTGGGCATCGTCGAAGTAGCCGGTCGGCCCAAGCCGATCTATCCGGATCACATCGGCGCCCAGCTCTCCGAGGAGCATCGTCGCGAAAGGTCCGGGACCGAGGGCGGCAAGCTCGACCACCCGAATACCGCTCAGCGGGCCTGAGCGAGCCGTAGCAGGGGCAGCCATCAGCCGACCGTCGATGCCGCGCCTGGCCCATTGAGCAGACTGTCGTGCCGAGCTAAATAAAGTGCAGTAGTTTTCATCATGAAAATTCTCCATAGTACGAACGAGGCACCCTAAGGCTTGTCCAGGTGTAACACCGAGATTAATCTAACCTAGATTAAGGATACGCCAACTTTTAAGTGAACACTAGAGTGAGGCGGTTCCCGCCCCCCTTGGCTCCTCACGCGGTCTACAAGCTGCATCGTTTCCGGCATGTCCAGCCGGTCTTCAAGGACTTCCCCTCTTGAGGCAGAGCGCCATTGACAGGATGGCGGAAAGAGCTGTTCAATGGACGAATCTATTCTAATTTAGATAAAGAGCCCAGCCGCGAGTAGGTACCGGGAGAACCGGGATTCGTGGCACTTTTGCACCCAGACATTGATCGATCTTGGCCCTTGACACGTCTTGTTCCCGTCGGGGCGCCAATGAGGCCTAGATCCGACTCCATAACTACGAAAGAACGGAAACATTATGTCCGACAAAACCACACTTCTCAGTGACCAGGACATCTTCGCGGCCACCCAGAACTGCATCGATGCGTGGAATACCCTCGATCTCGAAACCACCCTTGCGACTTACACGGACGACGTCGTCTACAACGATCCGGCATGTAGGGGCCGAATTCATGGCAAGGACGACCTGCGCCGCTATCTGCGGAAGTTCATGCAGAAGTGGGACATGCAGTTCCGCGTCCTGGAAGACCGTCGCATTGAGGGCGCCAATGCCCAAGTATGCCTGTGGGAAGCGGACATCCGCTTGCGTGATTCTGACGGCCCAACCATCACCCAGGCCGGCATGGACATCATCCACGTCCGGGACGGCCAACTCTCACGCGACGAAGCCTTCATGGACCGCCTTCCCATGACTCAGCAGTTCTCCTAAGACTTTCCAACAACGATTCGTGGCAGCGTATGCGAGTCGCCCAATCGCCGACCGCACGGGTACCTGGTGGTGTCCGAGCGGTCGGCTTGCGGCGCTGCGTGGAGCATCGTTTAGGTCGCGGCCCGCGATTCCACCGCGGTGACACGCAATTCCGGGGTAGGTTGCTACGACACAGATCAACGGATGCCACCCTAGGCGTGTCTTTGAATCTAGGGATGCTGGTTGGAATGCTTGAGGGGTATCGTGAATATCTACTTTGAGTGATGATCGCTGGTCCGGATCGAGCCGTTGCTGCCCAGTTCAGAAGGGCGGCGGGGCCGCCCTTTCCGCGCCATCGGCAGGTTGTTGAAGGCATCATCTATCGGATTCGCTACGGCGTCGCCTCGCGGGATCTGCCGGCGGAGTTCCATCCTCGGCAGACGGTCTGGAAGCGTCACCGCCGTTTCGCTTTGGACGGGACGTGGGATTGGATCCATGCCAAGCTTCTGGCAGAGGCGGAAACAATGGCGCGCCATCGCCACCCGCTACGACAGACTCGCACTAACCTGCCGGGCGGGCATCGTCCTCCACGCCGTCATCATTTGGCTACGACAATAAGGAGACACGCCCTAGGTGCAAACGCAATCATCCTCCGGCATGCGTGCCACCAGTGGCAGCGTGGCATCATCACCGCGCTGACCCCCGCATGTTTATTGCAGTGGGGCGGCGGCAAACAATCTAAATTCTGGACGGACCCGGGCCCTACCATCGGGACCTGGAAGGCCTCGATCGCCCGGCCGCAAGCCCGACAACAAGCCCGCGGAGTGCCCTTTGGACCCAGCGACTGTTGAATGGCAAAAGGGCACCGCTGCAGCGGCGCGCCTGATCTCCAATGTTTAGGCGCCCCTTGGCTGCGCGCTCGTTGCTTCAATTGTGCGGGTCCGTGAAACAACCCAGGTGCGACTGAGCGGGACAGGCACGAAGTGGTGAACTGCGAGGTGAATCGCTTGCCATCCGCATGGGGGCCATCGATCTCGGACGTACTTCAAGTGATCCTTGACACTTTTCTAATTTAAATTAGGATTGAATTAGTAGTTTTAGCGAAGCATAGCGAGCGGCGAGGTTGCCCTGTTGAAGTTTCGGTCTTCGACGACGAAGACGAGTGCAGAAACCACTCCCTCCCTAACCATGAAAGTGATTCTCAATGCAAGAAGCGCAGCGTCACACGCATCCGGATTTCAACGCACTGGTCCAACGCCGGGACGACCCGTCCGTAGGCCTGGAGGATGACTTTTTTGACCGGTTCTATTTCAATATGCATGGTGATGCCCTTGAACCTCTCGTACTCATCGGGGGCGGATACTTCCCAAATCGCGGGGTCGTCGACGGATACGTGATTGCTGTGGCCAATGGTCGGCAGCATAACCTTCGGTTCAGCGACAGCCCCGGAGACGCCCATAACGGGACAACCGGACCACTGAGTTGGTCTACCGAAGGCAGCCGGTGGAGGTTACGTGTCGAACCTAACCCGTCCGGTGTCGAACTAGACGTGAACTGGACGCCCCGCGCTCCTGCATGGGAAGTCGAGAAGATCGTGCTGGAGAACGGCCGTGGTGGCAGCAGCGATTTCCGTCACTACTTCCAGTCAGGACGATACTCCGGGACGCTCCGCATCCACGACGACGAGTACGCAGTCGAAGGCTGGTATGGGCAGCGTGACCGCTCACGCGGCCGTCGCGCCGTCGGCGGTGGTCAGGGATTCCACATTTGGGTGCAGGCGCAGTTTCCCGAAACAAACATCGCTTTCCTTTTCGATGCCGACCGTGCAGGCAACGGACGGTACTGCAGCGGTGCGGTACTCCGGGAAGACGGCAGTGCCGATCCCATAGTGGACGTCAAACATAACCTCGACTTTGAGGACACGGAGCTTCGGCAAGGACACCTGGAGATTCAGACCGCGTCGGGGGCTGTGCTGAACGTCAAAGGTGACCTGCCCGTCAACGGGGGTGGTTACCTCGCCGGAGGCGGCTACGGGGGATGGCACGGACAACCCCGCGGAAACAACCACCTCGAGCACGAGATCTGGACGCTCGACGGGTCGGTCACTTCTCGTGACCTGCCCACACCCATCACAGACCGCCTCGCCTCGTTCCGCTGGGGAGGCGAATCGGGCGTTGGCGTATTTGAGTTCTCACGATCCCGGCATCCCGAAGCGATCTACCGACCCACACTCGTAATGACGACGAGGTGAGGACATACACCTCAAGCCCTTTTCACCGACGATGCGAGGCATTCCCCAGCAGTGGTTTTCCGGCAAGAACAAAAGGACTTCAGTAATGGCAATCGACTTCGCCGAATTCGTACGCAAGAACCAGCAGTGGTTCCCTGACCGGACTGCCCTCGTGTGCGAGGAGCAGCGCTGGAGCTATCGCGATTTGTGGGATTCTGCTTGTCGACTGGCAAATGCCCTGTCCGCTCTCGGGATGTCGCCCCAAGACCGGGTGGCCACGCTCAGCGGCAACAACGGGGAGCTGGTGGTCCAGTCTGTCGCCTTGGCGGTTGGCAACTTCGTTCGGGCAACTCTCTATACGTACAACGCTGCGGAACTGAACGCTCGTCTCCTTGAGGTGATCGGTGCGAAGGCACTCATTGTCGAAGCAGGCCATTACGAGGCCATCGCTCCCTACCTGTCGCTGGCCCCGAGCCTCGAGCACGTGATCGTCTACGGGGCGGACTCCGCCCCCGAAGGTACGCTGAACTACTCCGCGCTTCTGGCCCAGGCCGACGCCTTCGATCCGCACATCCGGGCGGCCGGCTCGGACGTGCACGTCATCCGTTTCTCGGGTGGTACCACCGGTTTCCCCAAGGCCATGTATCACACCGTCGACGCCTGGCTGGGCTACTGCAACGAACACCGCTGGATCGCTCCCCCGATGACCGAGGAGGATCGATTCCTCGCGGTCACACACATGGCCCACCTGTCCCTCGCATACCTATGGCCGACCTTGGCGACCGGCGGCACCGTAATCGTGATGCCACAGTTCGAGCCGGAAAAGGTCCTGGAACTAATCGAGCGTGAGAAGGTCAGCTTTGCGACCATGGTTCCGACGATGATCCAACGCATCGTGGATCACCCATCCGCGGCGTCCTACGATCTGTCGACCCTGCGGTGCGTCCTCTATTCCGGTGCCCCGATTTCGGAAACGACACTTGGGCGTGCGATCAACCTGTTCGGTGACGTGCTCCATCAGATGTACGGACAGAGCGAGGTCGGGCCCGTGGCCATGCTCCGCCCTGACCACCACCGCGTCACCGCCCCGGACGGCACGCCGCGCTTGCGACGTTCGGCGGGTCGGGCCACTCCCTCAACGATTCTGCGCATCGTGGACGACAACGGCAACGACCTTCCGATCGGTCAGGTCGGTGAAGTTGCAGCGTGGTCACCGGGACGTGTGTCCGGATTCTGGCAGGACGACAAGACGTTCCAGGAACGACTCCTTCCGGACGGCAGTATTCTGACATCCGACATGGGGTTTCTTGACGCTGACGGATTTCTGTTCCTTGCAGATCGTAGGCAGGACATGATCGTGTCCGGCGGCTACAACATCTGGCCGGCAGAACTGGAGAACGCGCTGTCTGCACATCCCGCGGTGGCAGAGGCCTGCGTTGTTGCGCGCCCGTCGACGGAATGGGGAGAAACACCACATGCCGACGTCGTTCTGCGACCCGGGCACACTGTGGAGCCAAGTGAACTGATCGAATGGACCCGGGACAAGGTCGGACCTGTCAAGAAGGTGGCCAGCGTCGAATTCGTTGCCGCATTGCCCAAGTCCGCTGCGGGCAAGCTACTGCGACGTGAAGTCAAGGAACGGTTCTGGTCGGGACACGATACCCGCGTCGCCGGATCCTAGGACGAACGCGTACAACGCCGCCCTCCGCTACCAAGCCCACCAATCTCACCCCCAGCAACCACATCACTCTCACCGAAAGGCCCTACCATGGCCACCACAACCACCATGCAGGAACAGCGTAGTTCCCTAGGCAGTTTGCGCACAGCAGCGCTCGTGGGCAGCGCGATCGAATGGTACGACTTCTTCATCTACGGCACTGCCGCAGCCCTCTTCTTCGGAACCGTGTTCTTCCCGAATTCCTCTCCTGCCGTTGGCACACTCCTCGCCTTCAGCACTTTTTGGGCAGGCTTTCTAGCCCGCCCGCTCGGCGCGCTGGTATTCGGCCACATCGGCGATAAATACGGACGCAAGCCCGCGACAGTTGCATGCCTTGCCATGATGGGCGTCGCCACCTGCCTCATCGGCATTCTTCCGGGTGCGGCAACATTCGGCATCGCCGCCCCGATCATCCTGGTGTTCTTGCGATTCATGCAAGGCATCGCGGCGGGCGGGCAATGGGGCGGAATCATCCTTTTGCTCACTGAGCACTCGCCGCGTAAGCGGCGCGGTTTCTCTGGAGTGTTCGGCCAGCTCGGTGTTCCGGTCGGACTCGCACTTGGAAATGCGGCGTTCATGCTCGTGGGTGCGCTCATGAACGACGAGGCGTTCGCTGCGTGGGGATGGCGGGTCCCGTTCTTCATCAGTCTTCTGCTGATTCCGGTCGCCTACTACATTCACGTGAAGGTCGAAGACAGCCCCGTATTCCAGGAACTCCAGCTTAAGCAGAAAGTGACGGTTGCGCCGAAGGTCAAGATCCCGCTTTGGACCGCGCTCAAGACCCACAAGAAGCAGGTCCTGTGCGGCGCCGGTATGCTGTTCGGCTGCAACGCGTTCTTCTATGCCAGCGTCACCGGATTGATCAGCTACGGAACCACGAATCTCGGCCTTGATCGCAATCTTCTCCTGCTTTGCGTTATGTCCTATGTGATTCCTGCGAGCGGTGCCATCATCGTAAGCGGTCTGCTCTCAGACCGTCTCGGTCGCCGTCCGCTGATCATCGCCGGCGCCGTGCTCATGGCACTGTGGGGATTCCCATTCTTCTGGCTGGTGAACACCGGCTCCTATTTCCTGATCATCGTGGCTATCGCCGGTGCGGCGATCGGCGCGAACCTCATCTACGGTCCATACGCGTCGTACATGACGGAACTGTTCGCTCCCGAGGTGCGCTATTCGGGGATGGGGTTTTCCTATCAGTTGTCATCTGTGATCGTCAGCGGCGGAACGCCGGTGTTGGTTACCGCGCTCATCGCGAGCACGGGCTCAACGGACGCCGCATCCGTGTTCCTCCTCGTGATGGGTGCGTGCAGCCTGGTCGCCGTCCTGCTTTTGAAAGAGACGAATACCGAATCCTTCCAGCCGGTGCTCACCAGCCACCAGGATCGGCCATAATGCCAGCTCGCATACGAACAGAAGGGAGAGGACTTTGCCCTCTCAGCAGTTGACCGAGATCGTCGAAAAGCCTGAGGAAGCGTCGGAGGAAACCCTCCTCGTCATGCGCCCCCTCGAAGATCTCCTCGATCGCCTAGGTATCGGCGTAGGGCCGATCGAGGCCATACGGATTGGCGAGGGCAATTCCAACCCCACGTTCCGACTCGTTCGGGAAGGCGGAACGGTCGTTCTTCGCCGCCCGCCTCGCCCGCCGTTTCAGGCGGGCGCACACGACGTATTGCGTGAGGCAAAGATTCAGCAGGCACTCGCCGGTTCCGGCATCCCGGTCCCGCGCATCCTCCACGTCTGCGTCGATGAATCCCTGCTCGGCGTGCCGTTCTACCTGATGGAGTTCATCGACGGCCAGGTACTGACGACCGAACTACCGTCCAGCCTCAACTCCCCTTCGGGACGACAGGAACTCGTCACCCAGCTTGTCCGGACCCTCGCCGATGTCCACGCCGTTGATTGGCGTGGCTGTGGGTTGTCGAGTTTTGACCGCGGCGAAACTGCACTCGCTCGACGGGTAATGCGCTGGGCACGGGTTTGGTCGGAAACCCGTAGCCGTGACATTGCTGATGTCAATACGGCTCGTGAGCTGCTTCTGTCGCGAATCCCCCCGTCGACACCGCGGACACTCGTCCACGGAGATTATCGGCTTGGAAACGTTATGGTGGCACCGCATTCGCCTGTACGAATCCGTGCGGTGCTCGACTGGGAGGTTGCCACCATAGACGACCCCTTGTTGGACATCGGCTGGCTGCTCGCCTGCCATCCCGAGCCGGGAGACGAGGACGGGACCCTTACGTCACTCGCCTCCGGGCTCATCGGGCCAGGCCTGCCCACTCGCAACGATGTCGTCGAGTTGTACCAGGACGCGACTCAGCGCGAACTTCCCGACCTGAACTGGTACATCGCATTCGCCTATTGGCGAGGGGCTGTAGGCCTCGAAAGCATCTACCGGCAGACGGTCGCCGGGAATGGTGAATCCACACAGTTCACACGGGGACTCGAAACCGGGATACCCGCACTGGCGGCGCACGCCATGGAGTACATCAGCAAATGCTGACATCCACGCCAACAGACGTCGCAAGCCAAGCCGCACCTCGCCCGCTAGGTGCTGGCGAGAGAAAGGAAACGCATTTGCTGTTACCAGCTGACATCCTCGAGAAGGTTTCGCATACAAATAAAGACAACATCGCGGTTTCCATCGACGGCCGTAAACAAACCTATGGCCAGATGTTCGAACGAGCATGCCGGCTGAGCAACGCGCTGCGTGCACTGGGTGTCGAACCAGGCGAGCGTGTGGCCACTTTGATGGACAATTGCTACGAGACCGTGGAGATCATCGCCGGGACCGCGTTGGGTAACTACCCGAGGGCCACCCTCTACTCGTACTTCCCGCCGGCCACCAACGCTTACTTGCTGTCACTGGTCGGCGCCAGCGTGCTCATAGTCGATCAAAAGTACTATGCCGGGCTGCGGGAACACCTAGGCAAGGTCTCCACACTCCGACATGTGGTGATCGTGGATGACGGATTCCACGGGGAGGAAACGATCCGCTACGAGGATCTCATTGGATCTGCCTCCGAGGAATATCGGCGTGTAGAGGCTTCGCCCGACGACGTCCACATCATTCGTTTCTCAAGCGGGACTACCGGTCTGCCGAAGGGCATCTCCCATTCGATTCGTCGCTGGATGGAATCGAGTGCCGAATATCGCTGGGTTACACCAATGATGGATGAGAAGACGCGGTATCTCGTACCGGGGTCGATTGCCCATGTCGCAGGCAGCTTGGTGTGGGGCGTCCTCTCGGTGGGCGGAACATTCGTGCTGATGCGCTCGTTCAATGCCTGTAAAGCGCTGGACCTGATCGAACAGGAACGCATCACCTACGTGGCACTCGTTCCCGTCATGATAAAGGAGATGCTCGAGTCGCCGGACGTGGACCAGCGCGACCTTTCCAGCCTCGAATGCATCTTCTATGCCGGCTCACCGATCTCCCCTGCCACGCTGCGCCGTGCCATTGCCGTGTTCGGCAACGTGCTCTACCAGCTCTACGCACAGAGCGAGCTGATCCCCGTCACGATGCTCACACCGAACCAGCAGCAGCCGGACGGAGACGCTGCCGCGCAGAACCGACTTCGTTCGGTCGGGAGAGCAACGCCCAACGTTTTGCTCACCATTCGCGACGACCAGGGCAACGTGCTTCCCAATGGGGAGACCGGTGAGGTGGCGGCGATCGCGCCGGGGGCCATGAGCGGAATTTGGGGAGACGAGGTCGCAACGAAGGAGCGCATCCTCGACGATGGTAGCGTGCTGACTGGTGACGTCGGCGTTCTCGACGAGGACGGATACCTGTTCCTGCTTGACCGCAAGAACGACATGATCATTTCCGGCGGATACAATATTTGGCCAGCGGAGCTCGAGCAGGCGCTTGAATCCCACCCGCAGGTGGCCGAAGCGTGCGTGGTCGGGATACCGCACGAGAAGTGGGGTGAGACACCGCACGCGGCTGTGGTGCTCCGGGAGAGCGGCGCGTTGTCCGAGTCCGAGGTGATGGCTTACGTCCGCGAGCTGGTAGGGCCGGTCAAAAAGCTGACCTCGGTCGAGTTCGTCCGCGAGCTGCCGCGGTCGGCAGTTGGCAAGATCCAGCGCCACCGAGTGCGAGATCCCTTCTGGGCAGCGCAGTCCGGTCGGATCCGGGGAGTCTGAGAGGCGACCACCCGAGCAGCGAAGGCCCGCCTGGAAATCTTTGTCATCGAACACCAACCACCGCGTGACGATAATCCCCTTTGACCTAACGGGCGGCAGCCGAAACCAGCCGCGGGATGGCGTTGGAGAGGTCCTTGTCGTACCTACGGCACCGCCCTGTGCAGAAGGGCATGGATAAATTGAGCGGAAGGGACATCTGCTGGCGTACGGTCGGATTTATAACGGGGGACCAGGATGCTGCGCTTCAACAGGAACGTCAAGGAGGAGATGATGGCATCCGTGGCTGCCGGACCTGTCCCGCAGCCACGGCGCCAATTCAAGAGTCGGAATCCGGGTTGCAGGGCCATATGCTGCACCGCGCCCTTCCTGAACCAGCCAGCAGGACGGTTCGGCGGGCTGTGCCGTTTGCTAGACCCTTCGGCGCCGGCCGGCTTGTTCCACCAGCTCTGTCATCCAGGGCCGGTGCCCGTGGTAGACCACCATCCCTTCTGGC
The DNA here is from genome assembly GCA_041360635.1 of bacterium RCC_150. GTDB lineage: Bacteria > Actinomycetota > Actinomycetes > Actinomycetales > Micrococcaceae > Arthrobacter. Next base: position 11,137 of record JBFUPP010000029.1, read on the forward strand.
AGCCGTGGACGGTGGGACGGAGTCGGCGATGTCGATGGTGATCCGGCCCCCCGGCCAGGGGGCGTTATTGATGTCAGGTCGCCGTAGGATGCCGGGAACACGGGATCCATCCCGAGGCCCTCGCGGGAACCTGGATGTCGTAGCGCATCATGCTCGTCACCAGCAGGATCGGGGTGGTCGCGACCCAGGCCTGTCGCGAGCACGCCGTCGGATAGAGCACGGGCGAGGCGGACTGTTCCCGGCTGAAGCCGCAAAACCAGCAGGACCATGGCGATCCGCTGCGTCTCCGCCACGAAGGCGTAGCGCAGCAGGCCAGCGGCGATGATCGCATTGTCATGCGGCCAGACCGATCCATTGTGGTAGCTCGCGGGAATGTAGGCTCCCGTGTCGGCCGCCGCAAGTCAGCCCACCCAGCCACTGAACATCTCCGGGGACATCAGTGTTCAGCCACCAGCGGCGGAATTGTCCCATCCACGAGACCAAGCCAGAGGCAGGACCCCGTATTGGACGCGTGCGGGCGTCGATCAGACGCTTGTCGCCGTCCAGGGCGATCGCGTAGTCTATGCGCTCGGGAGCCAGAACTGTTCGTTGAACCCTTTCTTCAACTACGCCGTAGGGCTGCCAGCGGTTGGGAACGGGGGACGCTGACGGCCTTCCGGCCGTTGCTTTTTTGGGGACCATCTATGCAAAACTGGCAAGCATGCAAGACTCCTCCAATGGCGTTGTGTCGGCAGAATCGACCCGAAGGCGTCCCGGTTATGACCAGGCGACGATCTTGGGTATCGCCGTTGACGTCTTCAATCAGCGCGGGTATGACGCAACGTCGGTCGGAACCTTGGCGACGCGGCTCCGCATTAGCAAGTCGGCCATCTACCATCATTTCCCCAGCAAGGGCGCCTTGCTGGCGATGGCCCTGGACGAAGCCCTCGGCAGCCTCGAAGTCGTCCTGAAGTCCATCGAGGAGTTCAGCGGCGACCCCCGGGAGCAGCTGGAGTACGCCATCCGGGGTGCCATCAAGGTGGTCTGCGACAAGCTCCCGTACGTCACGCTGCTGCTGCGCGTCCGGGGAAACACGGAGGTTGAGCGGGGAGCGCTGGCACGCCGGCGGGACTTTGACCGACGTCTCTCCCGCGTTATCCAAAAAGCCAGTGAGCAGGGTGTTCTCCGCGGGGATCTCGATCCTGGGATAACATCCCGCTTGATATTCGGCACGATCAATTCGCTTGTGGAATGGTACCGCCCCGGGGGCAGCCAGACTGCGGAAATGGTCGCCGACGACTTGATCGCCCTACTGTTTGATGGGTTGCGAGGTCCTGTGCGGCATGCGGCCTGAGACAGTTTGGTTTAGTAGGCGCGCGGCAACCACAGGCCGGTCTGGAAACGAAGTTCAGGACGATTCCCCCCCGGCCTACGTGCGCACATTTTGGTCGCAGCCCAGAGATCAGAAAGCCCCTACTCCTTCGTTTGCGGTAATTGGCCGCTTCTGCAGCATCGGCTCAGGAGCCGCGTCGCCGGGACTGCCCGGTCCCCCGGGTCAAGGCATCAGCCATCCCCGATCGGGGAAATTGATGGCTTGAACATGCCCCGAATGGATCCATACATCTAGTAGGCCACGTAGCGCAGAATTGCTTCCGCTACGCAGGCCGGCTTGGGAGAGTGCTCGATTTCAATGAGAGTCTCCAGCCGCACCTGGACCGCTCCCTGGAGAGCTTCTACGCAAGCAATCTTCGACGAAGCGCGCAGCCGGGACCCCACCAGCACTGGGGCGGGGAAACGAACCTTGCCAAGCCCGTAATTTACTGCCATCTTGACGCCTTGAACTTCGAACAACTGATGGTGAAAAACAGGCAACAAGGACAGGGTCAACAGACCGTGTGCAATCGTGCCGCCAAAGGGTCCGGCGGCGGCGGCCTTCGGATCGATGTGAATCCACTGTCTATCGTCGGTTGCGGCCGCGAAGGTATCCACCCGGCACTGGTCGATAAGTAGCCAGTCCGTAACCCCGAGTTCCTGGCCCCCAGCCTGCCCTAATTCCCCAATCCCGCTAAAAACCCTCAATGCAGACTCCGAATCGCTGGTAGAATTTTATAATCTAATATAAAGTAAATTAGTCATAACAGTCAAGTGTTCAGAGAGGACATCGAATGCAGAGGTGGGAGACGCAGCCCGAGGATTGGACGGAACCGGGTGCATACCGCATCGTTGAAGGGGTCTACCGCATACCCCTTCCGCTGCCGTTGAAGGGTCTGCAGTCCGTCAACGCCTACCTGCTTGTTGACGGTGATGATGCGATTTTGGTCGATCCGGGGTTTGCCTCCGTGGAGAGCGAAAGCCAGCTGGGTGCTGCAATGGATTCGCTCGGCGTCGGCTTCCGGGATGTTGGCCGGATATTGTCTACGCACACACACTGGGACCATTACTCGCAGGCAATCGTCCTGCGGTCGAAATACGGAATCCCGATGGGAGTAGGAATAGAAGAACGCCATACCATTGCGGTTTTGGATGCAGGCGCGGACTTTTATCCCGCCCAGGCCCACCGCCTCTTCACCTGCGGCGCCGCTCTCCTCGCTCAGCAGATCCAGTCGTTGCCCCGTGAGGAGCACGAGATAAACGTCCCCTCTGGAGTACCTGATGTCTGGCTGGAGGATGGGCAGCGCATCCCTCTCGGCGGCCGTGAAATCACCATTCATGCTACTCCAGGACACACCCGAGGCCACATCGTGATCATGGATCCCCAACGAGGCGTCCAAATCACAGGGGACCATATCCTGCCGCGCATCACCCCCTCGCTTGGCCTGGAAGCCGCCCCCGAGGCGTTCCCCCTGCAGTCGTTCCTTCGCTCGCTCGAGATGGTCCGACAACTGCCGGACGCGGTCATGTTGCCGGCGCATGGACAGGTTGTCGCCAGCGTGCATGAGCGCGTTGATGCACTCCTGGAGCATCATCGGGAACGTTTGGCCGCCGTCGAAGGCGAAGTTTCTGCCGGTGCCGCAACCGCCCTCGATGTAGCGAACAACCTCCGCTGGACACGCCAGCGCTACACGCTCAGCGAGCTGCCGCCTGTGCACCAGATGACCGCGATTCTGGAGGTCGCAACACATCTCGACGTACTGAAGGCGGAGGGGCGGGTCCGTCAGGAAACCATTGATAAGGTTGAGCATTTCGCAGGCCTCTGATCAGGGGCATAAAAAAATCTAACGTAGAATATAGACATGGCCAGACAAGCGACTTCACCAGGCTCAGTGAATGCCCCCAACGGACTCAAGTCAGGACGTTCACGGGAGCGCATTCTCGATGCGGCCGCCAAAGTACTGAGCCGTAAAGGCTACGCAGGAACACGGCTGGGGGATATTGCCGAGGAAGCCGAGATGCAGGCCCCGGCGATTTACTACTACTTCAATTCCCGTGAACAGCTCATTGAAGAGGTTATGTGGGTAGGACTTGCACGGATGCGGGAGCATTTGACGGCTACCTTGGAGGCGCTGCCGCCGGAGACGAAACCAATGGAGCGAATTCTTGCGGCTGTGGAGGCGCATCTCCGCTACGAGCTTACGATCTCGGATTACACCACCGCCTCAATTCGAAACGCCGGCCAGCTGCCGGAACATATCCGAGCCCGCCAGATCGAGGAAGAATCCAAGTACGGAATCATCTGGCGCGACCTTTTCAACGACGCCAAGAACGCTGGCCAGCTGCAGCCGGATCTTGACCCCTATCTGGCCCGAATGCTGGTCATGGGAGCCCTGAACTGGGCGGCAGAGTGGTGGACGCCACGGTCAGGATCGATGTCCGACGTCGTTACGACAGCCCAGGCCTTCATCCGGTCTGGACTAGAGAACCCTCAGCGGTAAATACCACCAGTTTTCCCGCCGGTATGAGTCACTGGCATGGTGGGTGGCAGAAGCTCGCCACCCGCCGTTCTCCACGCCGATGGTGCGGTCGGCCTGCCAGCCCGGATTGCCCATCTATGTCCCCTATAGTGGCTCTGTGCTGGCATATGACCTGCCTGGAAGTGGTCTTGAGGCTTTCCAGCCAGCGCATTGCTACCGCCCGACCCGGTCCGGCCGGAGCGACGGATATCGCGCGGCGGTCAATCGGCACCAGACCCGTCGGCTACCGGCTCCGCCTCCATCTTCACGCGACACCGGATCCGCGCCGGTCCTGGCTGGGGAAGCTGAACGGCGGGACGGTGCTCGTGAGCGGACTATCCGCCGCTGTCAAAAGACGATTGCCTCGTTCATTGCGGAATCAACGAACTTTTGATCGACCCCGCCTGAGAAGGCGCGACCGGCACCGGTCAGGATAAAAACACGAACTTCTTCGTCGGACGCGGCGACCAATGGAACGTCGAGGCCATCGAGTATTTCGATCACGGCGTTGACTGACCGGGTCCGTCAGATCCGGCCGGAGTATGCAGGGGTCGACCCGGCGGACGACATCATCTATCGGCCGGGGAGATACTGCAGTGGGATTTGTGGTTCCCCGAGCCGCGCATCCCGGTCGGCCACACGGTCCCAACCTTGTGCTTCCGGCGCTCGTGATGACCCTCGGGTTTTCCGGGTTCCTGACCGCGACGGTGCTGCCATCACGGCAGACCGGGACCTGCTGGCGGGCATGGGGCAGCTCATCAATGCCCCCGGCAAGGTGCCGAAGACGTTGATCCGGGACAGGGAATCGGCCATCGGGGGAAAGGGGTGTGGTGACTCTTCCGGCGGCGTCACTCGCCGGCACGCCGGCGACCCGGATCCGGCTGGCCTTGCCCCGGGACCCGGAGTTCAAGGGCCTGGCGGAGCGCAGCAACGGGTACCTCGAGACCTCGTTCCTGCCGCGGCGGACGTTCGCGTCGCCGGCGCAGTTCAACACGCAGCTTGCCCGCTGGCTGCCCTGAGGCCAACGGGCGCCTGGTGCGTTTCACGCGGTGGCGGCCCGCCGAGGCCCTGGTTAGGACAGGAGCATCGCCGCGACGAACGGCGCCGGGCCCAAGCCAGCCCGTCCAGTTCAGTGACCCGGGTCCCCGGCCAGAGGGTCCCTATTCACGCCAACGTCGGAGCCTTGGTGGCACGGGCTTCGTTGCGTTTAGCGGCGAACGCCAGAGCTTCGTCCCAAGATGCCTTCTTCATGATGAGTCCACGGTATTTCATGATCTCAGTCTGCCCGTTGACCGTCAGCGCCCCGACCAGCTGGTCGCCCGATCGATAGAGCGCCACCAAACGGTTGCCTTGGTCAAGGTCACCATCGACGACCAGTACCTCGTCTGCCTGGGAGACGCCCACGAACTGGATGCGGACGTCGTACTGGTCCGACCAGAAGTAGGGGACCGTTGCATACGCCTTTGATGCAGCCGGGTTGACGGCGTTGCGGGCGGCTGCAGCCCCTTGCTCGGCGGCACTGGTCCAATGTTCGATGCGCATGAGCCTGTCGTAGGCGGGGTTCTGCCAACGGACCACGTCGCCGGCGGCGTAGACACCGTCGACACCTGTGTAGAGGTTCTCGTCGCACACGACTCCGTTATCGATTGTCAGGCCGGATCCTTCGAGCCATCCCACCGCCGGCACCGTTCCTACACCGACGATGACAAGGTCGGCGTCGATGACGGAGTCGTCCGTCAGGACGACGCGTTCGACTCGGCCGTTTCCTTCCAGGGCCTTGACCCCTACGCCGCAGCGCAGGTCGGTGCCGTTTTTTGCGTGCAGGGACGAAATCACTGCGCCCATTTCCTCGCCGAGCGCGCGCACCAGCGGCGTGGGGAGCGCCTCGATGACAACGGGACTGAGGCCCCGTTGGCGGGCTCCTGCGGCAATTTCGGCGCCGATGAAGCCGGCGCCGATGATCACGGTCTGTGCGTTCGCATCGAGCGCGGACCGTATGGCCTGGGCATCGTCAAGCGTGCGGAGGCAGTGCACACCGTCCCGATGGTCGGTTCCGGGGAGCCGCCGGGCGTTGGCGCCGGTGGCAATGATCAGGGCGTCGTAGCCGAGCTCTCGGGCGTCGTCGCCGTGGGCGATGCGAACGACTTTCCTCACCGTGTCCAGCCCGGTGGCAGGGCGGCCAAGAACGAGTTCGACGTCGAGCTCGTCGCGGAAGAAGTCTTCGTTCCGGAACGTAGGCACCTCGGGCACGGCTCCTGCCGGGCCGTCCTCCAGGAAAGCCTTGGACAGCGGCGGCCGGTCATAGGGGAGATGTTCCTCGGCACCGATCAGCGTGATCCGTCCCCTGAACCCCGCTTTCCTGGCCGCCTCGACGGCCCGAAGGCCAGCCAGGGAAGCGCCGACGACAACCAGGTGTTCGGCGGTCATGATGCCTGCTTGGCCAGGCGCAGTGCTTCAGTAGGGCACCCGATGATGGCCTCTTCGACACCCTGCAAGAGATCATCGGTGATGTCCTCCGTCAGCAGTACCAGGTTGCCTGAATCATCGACCTCGAACACATCCGGGGCGAGCGATTCACAGATTCCGAGGCCGGTGCAGCGGCTGCGGTCCACGATGATTTTCATGCTTGTTCCTTTTCCTGGTCTAACGGTGCCGCCTGCAGCTGAGTCAGGCTGTTACCGGCACCGGATAGCGTTCTTTGATGTCCTCGACCACGATCTTCGCGGTTTCGGCGCAGGCGGTGATGCCGCCGTTGGCGTACTCCTTCACAGAATCACCGACATTCCATAGATTCTCGATGGGCGTTGCCTGCGGGAGATCGAAACCGGCGACGGCCCGCTGCGGCGGCCAGCCGTCACGCATGGTGTTGATCGAAACAATGCGGGCTTCGTTGAAGCCGGGAATTTCCTTGCGCAGATCTTCGAGCAGCAGCTCCGTCTCGACTTTTTCGTCGAAGTCTCCGACGGCGGGATTGGGTACGGACGTGCCGCAGTAGAGGTGCCATCCCTCGGGCGCCATTTCTGGGCACATATCCGTGAAGTTGGCAACATAGGCCAGCCGGTTGGTTTTGGCAAAGCTGAGCATGCCCTCTGTTTCAATGAGGCGCTTTTGGCTGGCGAAGTTGACGGTGATCATGGAACAGGGACGGTCCGCCTTTCTGACCTGCGCCGCGTAGTCGGCCGGAACGTTGCTTTCGCCGACGAGCGCCAGAGTGGCTGCCGTGCCGATGTCACTCACCACAAAGCGGGCATCGATTTCAATGGTCTGCCCGTCGCGAATAATGGTGGCTCCGGTGACCCGCCCGTCAGTCAATCGAAGAGTGGCCGCCTCGGAGGAGAGCCACAGCTTGCCGCCGTCGCGCTTGAAGGCTTCGGCCAGGGACTGCCAGATACCGATGGTGCCGCCGCGGGCGAAACCGAACGTCTTGAAGGCGCTTTTGCGGGTGAAATAGGTCAGGAAAACCCTGGCTGGCAGTTCATCGGAGCTGACAGCGAAAATTGAGGCGCACATATTTCGGAACATGCCATGCACCGATTCGTTCTTTGTGTATTTGGCAACCCAGTCAGCTGTGCTGATCTCGTCCTCGGGCAGGCCCGAGTCATTCCGTGCGGCACCAATGCCCTTGACCAGTTTGGCCCCTGAACGTGTCATCTTGGAGAGCAGCATTCCCCAGCCGCCGCCGGTGATGTCAACGTTCTTGCCCCCTATCCGGTACAGGAGTGGAACCTCCGGTGAGCGAACATCGAAGGCAGCGCCAACTTCCGTGAAGGTCTCCTCGGTGACACCGCCGGTTTCGACCACGATTGCGCCGTTGTTGACTTTGAAGCCGTCAACCTCGCGCGTCGATGCGCGGCCGCCAACCAGGTCAAGACGTTCCACCACCAGGACGCGGTAGCCGTGATGTGCCAGCCGCGCGGCTGCGCAGAGCCCGCCGGCACCGGCACCGATCACCAAGGCATCAAATGAATTCTCTTGTGTAGCTGTCACGTTCGTGCTCCTCACGCTCGTTGAGCGAATCATTTTCAAATCTAATATAGATTAAATTTCGAACCCATGTCAAGGGAATGGAAAGATCCCGACTGGGATTAGCCCAGCTCGCGTCCGACGATGGAAGCGAATGACACGCAGTTGCCTGGCCGGCCGCCCAAATTGTGGGTCAGCGCGAGCTTGGGGTCCTTGAGCTGGCGGGCTCCGGCTTCGCCGCGGAACTGCAGCCAGCACTCGTACAGCATGCGAAGTCCGCTCGCCCCGACGGGGTGGCCGAAGGATTTCAAACCCCCGTCAGGGTTTATCGGCAGCCGTCCGCCGAGTTCAAAACTCCCGTCCAGAATGTCCTTCCAGGCCTGTCCCCGTTCGGAGAATCCAAAGTCCTCCATGAGCACCAGCTCAGTGGGAGTGAAGCAGTCGTGGACTTCGGCAAAGGAAATCTCGTGGCGGGGATCGGTGATGCCGGCTTGGGCGAATGCGTCACGGGCGTTGTTCACGACTTCCGGGAAGCTGGTGTAGTCGTAGTCCGGGTCCATGCTGCCGCGGGCCGGTCCGGCCACCAGGGAAAGCGCCTTCACATAGAGCGGTGTGTCCGTGTACAGGTGAGCGTCCTCCGCCCGGACTATCAGCGCCGCTGCGGCGCCGTCCGAGACGCCGGAGCAATCAAAGACACCGAGGCGTCCGGCGACGCGCGGTGCAGCATCGATGTTTTCCTTGGAAACCTGCGATCGGTACTGCGCCTTCGGGTTTAAGGCGCCGTTGGCGTGGTTTTTCCAGGCAATGTGGGTCATCGCCGCCTTCATATCGGCAGGGTCAACGCCGTAGCGGGCACAGTAGGCTGGGTCCAGCAGGGAAAATGCTGCCGGCGCGGTCATGGACAGTTCTGCCAAGGTCCCATCGCTGGGCGGGTCCGAACGCATTAGTCCGGAGAATCCGGAATCCTTTAGTTTTTCGACACCGACTGCCATGACCTTGTCGTAAGCGCCGGAGGCAACGGCGTAGCAGGCGTTGCGGAAGGATTCCGAGCCGCTGGCACAGTAATTTTCCACCCGCGTCACCGGCTTGTAGTTCAGCGCCAGCGGCCTGCTGAGCGTCTGCCCGCTCTGTCCCGAGCCGAGCGTGCCAAGCCAGAATGCGTCTACGTCCTCCAGCGCCAGCCCTGGACTGCCCGCGATGCACTCGGTGACCGCATCCACTAACAGGTCATCGGTGGAGCGGTCCCAGAGTTCCCCGAACTGCGTGCATGCCATCGAGACGATGGCGACTTTATCGCTAATGCCGTTGCTGCTCATACCGGCTCCCTCACATCAGTTTCGCCGAGTGCTTCGGCGGTGGTTTCCGTCGGTTCGTCCGTAGCTGTCAGAAGCCGGACCTTCCAGAAATAGTCGCGGACCCCGCCGGCAACGAAGAGGCTGCGGAATGTCAGTTCCACCCGTGCCCCGACGGCGAGCTGCTCGGGTTTACAGTCCGCGACTTCCATGGTGTAGCGGCCGCCGCCATCAAAATCGATGACCGCGTTGACCATCGGCGGTGACGGCGAGAACGCGAGCTTGTCCACGGTGTAGGTGGCGATGGTGCCGGTCCCCGGACCGGCGGACAAGCGGATTCCGGCCATCCGGTCGACGGCGCCGCACCGCTTGCAGACCCTTGCCGGCGGCAGGTGGACAAACCCGCATTCCTGGCACCGGCCGCCCTCGAAGGCATACTTCCAGTGGCGCGCGCGCGATGATGGCGGACCGGCGGGCCGGTCCGGTTCCGGCCTGCGCGGCGGCTCAGGGGCGAGGATGCCCCGCCAGCTCAGGTATTTCGGATAGGCAACATTTATCCCCCGGCAAAGCTGGTCCGCCAGGCGAACCGTCTGGCGTCGTGCGCCCAGCAACTTCGTCGTCCGGAAGACCATGGCGTCGCAGCCGTCGGCGGCCGAGAGCACCAGGATGGACTCGTCCGGCCCGGCGATATCCAGCACGGCCGCCAGCGCAAGTCCCAGATCTGCGGCACCGGCGTGTCCGAGGGGGGATCCGCCGGCAGAGAGCCTGCCGGGGATGAGTTTGCCTGCGCGTTTGGTGACGGCGGTGTTGGGTGAAACCAGTACCACGTGGTCAGCCCGTTCGATCCCGGCCGCGGCCAGGGCAGCGGCGCTGGCTTGCGTGATCAGGGGCAGGTACCGTTCCAGACCGAAGCGCTCCTCCCATTGGAGACTGCCGGCCTGCCCGGGTTCCCGCCAGCGGTCCAAGAATTCTTCGGTGGCGCTGGCTTCGGCTACCAGCTCGGCAATTACATCGGCCCCGGAGCCGGGGTCTGCAAAGACAAAGGCAGCCGCACCGTCGCCGCCTGAAGTTTCATCTGCGGAGGCAGGGCGGCCGGTGCGGACGTCGGCCAGCACGGCCAGGCCCCCGGACCAGGCGGCGGCTTTGAAGGCCGCCACGGAACCGCGTGCTGACCCGGCAAGGTCCGCGGCAAAGACATGGGATTCCAGCGCGAGGGCTGCATGGACGGTGACGGCGTTGGTCTTATCGGCGTAGACGGGCGAGGTGGTGGCCAAGTACAACGACGAGGGCCGGACTTCGGTCGTCCCCAGGGCGGCCCGTGCGGCCGCGACGGCCATGGTGCTGCTGTCCTCATCGAACGCACAGACCACCCGCTTTCCCTGGATCGGCGGGGCCCCATGGGCCGCTGCAAGTTCGGCGCCGTCCAGCCGGTAGCCGGGCACATAGGCGCTGTAGGCGACGATTCCTCTAGTCATTGATTTCCACTACTCCCTTGAATCCATTGAATTCCAGCGACCGGTTCAGGCAGCTTCGAAGACTGCCGCCATGCCCTGTCCGCCGCCGATGCACATCGTTTCCAGGGCGTATCTGCCGCCCCGGCGCCGCAGTTCGTGCAGCATGCTGGTCATGATCCTCACCCCGGTTGCCCCGACCGGGTGCCCCAGCGAGATGCCCGAGCCGCTGACATTGAGCTTCTCCCGGTCCTGGAAGTTCCAGCCCTTGAGCACCGCGAGCACCTGGACCGCAAAAGCCTCGTTCAGCTCAACCAGATCAAGGTCCTCAAAGGAGAGGCCGGTCCGCTCGAACAGCTTGGCCACGGCCGGCACGGGACCAAAGCCCATCTCGCTCGGCTCGCAGCCGACGGCGGTCCAACCCCTGAGATAGGCCAGCGGTTCCAGCCCCAGTTCCTCGAGTTTGTCCTCGGCCACAATCAGGCAGGCCGCCGCGGCGTCGTTCTGCTGGCTGGAGTTGCCCGCGGTGACGGTGCCGTCAGGCAGCAGGGGGCGAAGCCGCGCCAGCGACTCGGGGGCGGTTTCCGGCCGGATTCCCTCGTCCCGGTTGAACGGGACGGGGCTGCCCTTGCGTTGGGGAACATCGATGGGGACGATCTCGTCGTCGAACCGGCCGGCGTCCCAGGCCGCCGCGGCGCGGCGATGGCTTTCCACGGCGTACAGGTCAGCTTCCTCCCTGCTGATGTTGAAGCGACGGGCAAGGTTTTCCGCGGTTTCGATCATTCCGCTGATAGGGCCGAACCGCCAGTCCGGCTGCGAGCGTTCACGTCCGCGGTCCAGCCGGTCATAGAGATTGATGTTTCCGGCGCGCGCACCCCAGCGGGTGCCAGTGGAGTAGTACTCGATGTTGCTCATGCTCTCGACCCCGCCGGCGAGCACCACGTCTGCCGCCCCGGTCTGGACCATCATCGACGCATTCACTACGGCCTGCAACCCCCCGCCGCACCGCCGGTCCACCTGCATGCCGGGCACCGCGAGCGGCAGTCCGGCGTTCAGTCCTGCCCAGCGGCCGATGCAGGGTGCTTCGGAGTTCGCGTACGACTGTGCCATCACCACGTCCTCGATCCGCTCGGGGTCCACCCCGGAGCGCTCCACCACTGCCTTGATGACGGCGCTGGCGAGCTCTTCGGCCGGAAGGGAGCGCAGTGCGCCTCCGAAACCGCCGACCGGTGTACGCAGAGGGCTGACTATGGCTGCTCGTCTCATGAAGTTCCTCTTTCGTGCTGATGAATTCCTGCGTATGCACGGGGCCGTGAGGAGTCCCCTGCTATGGATGCCAGTGCGTTGCGGTGGTCCGGGTGGGCAAGCGAGAGCATAAGTTCCCGTCGTTCCGAGAGGGTGCGGCCGCGAAGGTCGGCAACGCCGAATTCGGTGACGATGAGTCCGGCGTCCGCGCGCGACGTACTCACCGGGCCCGAAAGGGAGGAAACGATCCGGCTCGCGCCCCCGGCGGTCGATGGCAGGGCGACAATCGGCAGGCCGCCCTCAGAGCGTGCGGCGCCGCGCAGGAAGTCCGCTCCCCCGCCCACTGCGCCTACGTACAGGCCGCCCGCCGTCTCCGCGTTGATCTGCCCGGTCAGGTCCACCTCGATGGCCGAATTGATTGCCACCAGGTTCCTCTGCGCTGCCAGGACTTCGGGGGCATGGGTGTAGCTGGTGCCGGCCAGACGGATACCGGGGTTTTGGTGTGCGAAGTCGAAGAGCTTTCGCGTTCCGATCAGGAGTCCGGCGACGGTGCACCCCGGGTCAAGGGACTTACGGGCGTTGGTGACGACGCCCTGCTGCATCAGTTGCGCCGCGGCGTCGCTGATCATGCCGGAGTGGATGCCGAGGTCATTTTTGTCTCCGAGAAGCCCCAGCACCGTTTCGGGCAGGGCACCCAGGCCAAATTGGATCGTGGCACCGTCCGGGATCAGCGCGGCGACCCGGGCGGCCACCTGAAGCACGGCCTCGGACGGCCTGCTGGCAGGCTGCTCTGCTGGCGGCCGGGAAGTGCGGATGACGACATCAAGGTCCGCGTCCGTCAACTGGTTCGTCCCCGGTGTCTGCGGCACCTGCTCGTTGACTTCTGCAATGACGACCCGGGCCTGCGGGATGACGGTGGAGAGGAAGTCGTCGGAGAGCCCGAGACTGTAACGGCCGTGCTCGTCGGGCGGCGAGAGCTGGACCAATACAACATCAACGGCGAGAGCTCCCCGTGACAGTTCCCAGGGCATGGCGGAATAGTGCCCCGGGTAGATTTCCAGCACTCCGGCCCTGGCCAGGCCCCTGTTGCTGCCTGTCCCGCAGTAGGAAATGAACTCCATATGGTCCATATATTCCGGTCGTAAAGTCTCTGACGCCGGGATACCCACGAAGCACCTGATCGGCCCGAGTGATCCACGTTGTTTCATCAGCAGCGCGGTCAGGGTGAGGGGTTCCCCGCACGCCTGACCCCAGGTGACCACGTCTCCCGCATGGATATACCGGCTCAAGTCCAGTTCGCTGCCGGCCGTCGTGGCTGCTTCAACGGTGCATGTCATGCGGGCGGACCGGCCACGGATGCTGCGGCATCGTCGGCGTCCTCGCGCCAGCGGTCCGCGGAAGGATCCAGCAGCTCCAAGAGGTGCTCCTCCCGCAGCCACACGATGGTTTCGAGCTCGAGCGCATCCAGGTAACGGACCGTGCCGGTCTTGAGATCCTCGAGCCGCAGCCGCGGCCCGTTGCCCTCATCATTGACCTGAACAGAAACCTGGGCGAATTCGCTGTAAACAACTTCAATCTCCGCCATGGAAACCTCCGGTTAGATGAGGAACCCCATGTTGGGGATCGGTTCGGCATTATTGACCAGGACCACCGTCTTGCCGACCAGCCGGATGTCCCCGTCGACCACACGCAAGCGGTAGACGAGGCGCCCGGCCCACATGCGGGTTCCGCGTTCCTTGGATTCGTACAGGACGAAGTTGGCGCCTGCCTCTGCCTCACTGCCGCCGCCGGTATTCTCCTGCTTCAGGAGCTCAATATTGGAAATCAGGCGCCGCATGTTGGATGGCGGCGACTGCGCGTAACGCTTACCGGTTCGCAGTTGCTCCAGCCGCGTGCTGATGCGGCGGCGGTTGTCGTAGATGATGGACATATGCGTCATCGGGTCATGATCGGTGCCGTCGACGGGAACCCAGTAAAGGGCGTCGTCGGTCCACAGCGCTTCCCACGCATCGAAGTCATGTTCGTCCGCGTAGCGGGCCTCGCGGTAAATGAACTGCTCCACCTGGCGGAGATCGCCTAGGTCAGCCGTGATCATATCGTTCTCCAGTGAAATGCTCACTTCGTGTCCTCCGCTCCGGGTGCTTCCATGATGTCCTTATAGTTGCGCCAGAAGGCCCGCATAGCTGTTTCATCCGTGGCCGTGCCGATGGTGAACCCGTTCTCATCCAGACGTTCCCGCTGTTCGCCACGGCGGATGTCCACCCACTCCGGCTTGCGCATCCCGACGCCGAACTGGTTACGTTCGTACATCTCCGTATCGTCGGCGAGGAGCATGCCGGCGGGGCCGATGGAGCCGATGGACTGGGAGACCATGCGCTTGTTCAGTTCCGGCGCTCCCTTGAGCTGGACGGCCGTGGAGTACTGGACGCATTCCTTTTCGGAGACCGGCTGGATGTTGAAGACCTGGATCTCGGCGATGAAGAGGTTGGGGAAGATCATGACGTGGGGGGCACCCTCGATCATGATCTGCTCGGCCGCTTCGCCGTAGGCGCTGCGCATGCTGGAGACATAGTCCGGAACCCGGTCCGGCGTCGTTCCGAACCAGCGCATGGGTTCGGCAAACTTCCGGAACTCCGGGCGGAGGTCGTTCTCGCTGTGTCCGTTGCCGAAGGCGCGGGTCACCGCGGTCGAGTTGTCGCTGTAGAGGGCACCGATGGGGCTTCCCGTCACGGAGAAGATGGAGCCGTGGACGAACTGCGGGTGGTAGCCGTCGGTCTCGTTCTCCGCCAACAGCTTCCAGTTGGCCTTGGTCTGGTGCTTGAGCCAGCCTGCCGTCAGCTCCACTTCGCCTTCGGGCGACAGACGAGCCAGCCGGTCCAATTCGCCCGCTGCCGCGCCGAGGTGCTCCAGCAGGGTCGGGCCTTCCTCGGCGAAGCTGCCGAAGACGAAACCCTGGTAGACCGCAACGCGGGGGACCTTGCCCATTCCAAGTTCCAGCTTGCCCTTTCCGCCGTAGCCCTGATTGTAGGGATAACCCAGGAGCTGGCCGGTGTTGCGGTAGGTCCAGCCGTGGTACGGACAGCGGAAGGAGCTGGAGTTGCCCTGCTGGTCATCACAGACCAGATTGGCCCGGTGGGCGCAACGGTTCAGCAGCAAGTGCACTTCGCCGTCCTTGTCACGGGTCATGATGACGTCCTGCGGCCCGAGCTTCTTGCGCGCATAGTCGTTGGGCTCGGGGATCTCGCTGGTATGACCGACAAAGACCCAGGTCTTGTACCAGATACGCTCAAGTTCGTCAGCAAAGACGTCGGGATTCGTATACAGGGAGCCGTGGATCCGGTTGCCCTGGATCAGTTCGGAATAGTCCACCCGGGGCGACTTCTCCCGCACGGGCGAATCCTGACTCCTTGTGTCCGGTATCAGGACATCTGGCTCGGTTGCTGCTTCAGGTGCATTCATGCTTTCTGCCCCATTCGTTTCGGCATACAGTTAGGTTATCAAATATAAATTAAAATAAAAAGGGTTATCTGCCGGTGAATTCCGCCGGACGCTTTTCACGGAACGCCGCTATCCCCTCGGCAAAATCGGCGGTATCGAACAGCCTGGACTGGGCTTGGACCTCGAGGTCTAGGACCGCCGTCGGAGGGCTCGGCCAAGCTGCAAGGAGACTCTTCATCTCCCGGATGGCCAGCGGCGGCGCCTGCGCGATCAATCTTGCGTCTTGGAGGGCATGTTCAAGCGCCGTTCCTGTTTCCACGACGGCATCCGCGATGCCGATGTCACATGCCTGTCTCCCGCTGAGCTTCTGTGGCAGGAGCATGAGTTGTCGAGCCTTGGCCACCCCCACCCGCGCCGGCAACGACGCGAAGATGCCCATGTCGCCGGAGAGCCCCACTCCCATGAAGGCTGTGCTGAATAGCGCGCCCTCGGCGGCCACCACGCGGTCACAGGCCACCGCCAGGGAGATCCCGGCACCGAAGGCGGCGCCTTCCACCGCTGCAATTACCGGCTTCCATCCCTGCCAGATCGCCCGGATGACGCGTTGGGCCGCCTGGGCCCGGGGAACGGTCTGCTCAGGTGGCTGCCGTTGCATGGTGGATATGTCGCCGCCGGAACAAAATCCCTTCCCGGCGCCGGTCAGGACGATTACGCGAATGCCGTCGTCGGCCATCGCGGTTTCGAGCTCCTCGGCCAGGGCTATGCGCAGCGGCATGTCAATGGCGTTTCGCCGGTCGGGCCGGTTGAGCGTGATGAGCCGGATGTTGCCGCGGTCCTCGCGGAGGACCGGGGCGTTCTGCAGTGTTTGGGCGGTCATCAGGGGCTACTTCCCGGTAAACAGCGGTGAGCGGCGCTCGATCACGGCGGCGAGCCCCTCTCGGGAGTCGGCGGTGCCTGAGAGCTCGGAGACCACACGGGCTTCCTCGGGCAACTGGTTCGTCACCGCGGCGCCGATCCCGGCCCAGAGCAGGCGCTTGGTCGCACCGATCGCCTTAGGCGCCGTCTGGGCGAACTGCCGGGCGAACTCCATGGCCTCCTGTTCGAGGTCGTCTTCGGGGACCACCTTGGTCAACAGGCCGATGTCCAGGGCCTCGGCTGCGGAGAGCGTGGGATTGGTCATCAGGATCTCCGCGGCCTTCCGGAAGCCAACCAGCTGCGTCAGCGTGACTGATACGCCGGCATCGGGGGCCATGCCCACGCGGACCGCGCCGGACATGAAGCTGGCGTTGTCGGCGGCGATGACAAAGTCGGAGGCGCATATCAGGCCGAAGCCGCCGCCGCCCGCGGCGAAGCCGTGTACTGCCGAAATGACGGGGACTTCCAACTGGATCAGAGCCGCCACGGCCAGCTGCAGCCACGCGGTGGCCTCACGCAGGTAATCCGGCAGTTGTTCACCCTTGGAGGCAAAGGTGCGAATGTCACCTCCGGCGCAGAAGTTCCTGCCTTCCCCGGTGATGACGACGGCCCTGACGCCGGATTCGCCGTGGCAGCTCAGGATGGCCGCGTGCAGCGCCTTGAGCAGAGGCACGTCCAGACCATTGGACGCCTTCGGCCGGTTCAACCGAAGCCGGGCGATGCCGTCATCCCCGAAGGACAGCAGCACCGGCTCTTCCGTGACCACGATGGTTTCCGACGGCGTCATGCGCTTTTCCCTCTTCCTGTGAATGAGTTGATGCCGGCCCCGGCCGCTTCGCCCGACAGGTGCGCCAGCACGGTGTCCCGTTCCAGCTTCAGCCCCTCGTCAAGCGGCAGCTCGAGTGCCGCGTAGATCAGTTTCTTGCTCTTGGCCAGCGCGTCCCGGTTCTTAGCGGCCAGTTTGGCGGCGAAGTCCTCCACGGCTTCGTCGAATACCCTGGCGGGCAGTGCCCGGTAGGCCAGACCCCAGGCCACGGCCTCGGCCGCAGTGATCCGCTCCCCGGTCAGGATGTGGGCGAGTGCCCGCTGCCGCCCGACCAGTCTGGGCAGGCGCTGGCTGCTTCCCCCGCCCGGAATCTGCCCGTGGTTGGAGTGCGTGTCGGCCAGCTTCGCCTTTTCGTGGACCAGCACAATGTCACAGGCCTGCATGAGCTCGAAACCGCCAGCCATCGCATAACCTTCCACGGCCGCGATGACGGGGACATCGAGCTCCTTAATCCTGCTGCAGGCTTTGCTGAAGTTATCGAACAGCCCAGCCATGGCCCCGGGGCCTTCGGACCGGAGTCTTTCAAGTTCCCGGAAGTCTCCGCCGACGGAGAAGTTCCCATTGCTGCCCCGGATGACGATCACGCTGACCTGGGGCGCAAGGGAAACCAGAGCCTCTTCGAGCTGGCGGCCCAGCTCCACCGTGATGGCATTCATCGCATCCGGCCGGTCCAGGAGGATATGGCCCACCGGACCGGCCATCCGGGTCTGGACAACCGCCGTCGCCGTCGTGGCACTCACATCAACCGCCCCCCGCCCACTTCGAGGACTGCGCCGGTCATGTAGCTGGCCAGGTCGGAGGCTAGGAACAGCACGGCACCTGCGACCTCGTCGGGTTCCCCGGCGCGTTTCATCGGGATATCTGCCTCGCGGGCGGCAAAGACGTCTTCGCGCATGGCGGCCGTCATGGGTGTGCGGATGAGCCCGGGCTGCACCGCGTTGACCCGTACGTTCTTGTGGGCCAGTTCCTTCGCGGCGGATTTGGTCAGGCCGACAATTCCGGCCTTCGCTGCGCTGTAGTTGGTCTGGCCGGGGTTTCCGGATTTCCCGGACAGGGAGGACATATTTATGATCGATCCGCTGCCCGCCTCCCGCATGACGGCTGCCGCGGCCCGGACGCCCAGCCAGGTGCCCCGCAGATGCACATTGATGACGGTGTCAAAATCATCCAGCGTCATATTGCGGAGGGAGGCATCGCGCGCTATGCCGGCGTTGTTGACGAAGATGTCCAAACTACCAAATCTCTCAACAGCCGTGGACACTGCCGCCGCGACCGAGTCCTCGTCGGTGACGTTGCAGGCCACTGAGAACAGCTCCCCGGTTGCTTCCCTCGTAGCGTTACGGCGAAGGGATTCGGCGGCCTCCTTCGCACGCTGCTCATCGAGGTCAACCAGAACCACGTTGGCGCCATGGGAGTACAGCGCGCGGGTGATCTCCAGACCGATTCCCTGGGCCGCGCCGGTGACGACCGCGGTCTTTCCTTTTACGAGACCATCCACTGTGCGCCTTCTCCTTTGAATGCCTGCCCGAGTCAACAAGAAGGTGCCTGATCGGGGTTGTTTCGTTACCCGATTTAATCTAAATTAGATTCTACGGCACGTCAAGAGGGATGCCGTCCGGCGACGAAGAGGACAAGATGGATCTCGAGCTAAAGCAGGCCCGCGTTATAGTGACGGGCGGGGCATCCAATGTGGGACGCGGAATAGTGCACGGGTTTGCCAGGGAGGGTGCACGGGTGGCCATCTGCGATATTGACGGTGAACAGGCGGAAAAAGTGAAGGCGGAGGCCCTCGAACTGGGCGCCAGTGAAGCGGAAGTCATTGTCGAAGACCTCACGGCCGAGGGCGCCGGCGCCCATGCCGTCAGCAGGGTGCTTGAACTGTGGGGCGGTCTGGAGGCCCTGGTCAACAACGCGGGCTGGAGCGACGCCGAATTCTTTGCCAAGGATACTGACCGGGCCCGCTGGCAAAAAACCGTCGAAATCAACCTTTTCACTGCCATTGGAATCACGCAGGCGGCCATAGCGCCCATGCGGGAGGCCGGATCCGGATCCATAGTGTTCATTTCCTCCGACGCTGCCTTCGGAGAAATCCGGCAGGGCATCTACGGCATGACCAAGGCGGGCCTGGTCGCCCTGGCCAAGACCGTCGCGAAGGAGCACGGCCGGCACGGGATCCGTTCCAACGTAGTATGCCCGGGGCTCATCCTGCCCGAAAGCGATGCGGCCGTCGGCGGCTCCAGCCTCTGGGCAGGGGACCGCGATCGCGTGTTCAATGAGAAGCAGATTGAATCGCTCAAGGCGGAGATCCCCCTGCGCCGCCTCGCCACGGCTGACCACGTTGCCGACGCCGTGGTGTGGATGAGCTCGGACCGGGCGGCCCATCAGGTCACGGGCCAGACCCTCTCCGTCAGCGGCGGATACTCCATGCCGTAGTTTCATGTTTTCGCCCATCCCTTACCTTCGAAAGGCCCTCATGCCGAATGCAGATTTGCCTGCCGCCAAGCACCCTCGTCCTCATAACGGGGGAACGTCCGGCGTCGGCCTCGCGGTGGCCAAGGAATTCGTGGCCGCGGGAGTGCTGCAGATCGCCCTGCGGGCCATAAACATGGCCCATGCTGTGCAGCCCGGGATGCGTCAGCAGGGTCGCGGCGTCATCGTAAATATGGCATCGGACGCGGGGAAGTCCGCAAACCCTGGCGAGTCGGTCATCGGAGCGGCAATGGCGGTCATCGTGATTTCACGCGCACTATCGCCGTCGAGGAAAAACGGTACCGTATCCGGGCCAACGTTGTGACCCCTCCCTGATTAACGGCACTGGGCTGACCGAGCACCTTCTGGACGACGGGTTCAGTAGAAAACTTTTCGCCGGGGCGACCAGGGGGCGCATCTCGGAGTTCCGGGTGCCACCGGTCTGGCGGCGCTTATAGTTTTCCTAGCGAGCCCGGCCGCACGTTGGCTGACAGGTAGGCGATCAGCGTCAATGGCGGCATTTCTGCCGTCTGACCTCCCCATTTCCAGCCGACAATTTTCCAGGGAGTAATCTGCATGCATCTGATGACCCGCACGATGTTCAAATCTAAAATTCACCGGGCAACCGTAACGCACGCCGACCTGCACTACGTTGGCTCCGTCACCGTGGATCTGGACTTGCTGGAGGCGGCCGATATCCTGCCCGGAGAGCTCGTAGCCATTGTCGACGTCACCAACGGGGCCCGTCTGGAGACCTACACCATCGCCGGCGAACGTGGCTCCGGTGTAATCGGCATGAACGGCGCGGCGGCACACCTGGTTCGCGTAAGCGACACAGTCATCCTTATCACCTACGCCAACATGACCACTCAGGACGCTAGGGCCTACGAACCCAAGATAGTACACGTGGACCAGCACAACAGGATCCTTCAGCTCGGCAACGACCCCGCCGAAGGAATCACTCCTGGATTGGTCCGCCCGCCCTTTGCTTTGAACAACAGCTCGGTGAGCAACTAATGGTGATCCGCAACAGCTCCGAAGAAAGCACCTCTGCGGAGGTTCCCGCACCCTACGGGAACGGGCCTGCCAAGACCGGTCTGCCGCCCTCGGGCACCGAACGTACCAGCCGGCCCGGGGGGCAGGATCCGAACCAAACATTTGCAGCAGGCGAAGGACAACGGTCAGAAATTCGCCATGCTCACGGCTTACGAACAGTACACTGCGGAAATTTTTGACCAAGGGGGCATTGAGGTACTCCTCGTGGGCGATTCGGCTTCTAACAACGTCTTCGGAAATGAAACTAGCTTGCCAGTTACGGTGGATGAACTGCTGCCTCTGTGCCGGGCAGTTGCCCGTTCTGCAAAGCGTGCCCTCGTGGTCGCCGACCTGCCGTTTGGCAGTTACGAGGTGTCTGCAGAGCAGGCTGTGGCCACGGGTGTCCGGTTCCTGAAGGAAGGCCTCGCCCACGCAGTGAAAATCGAAGTGGGTAGCTTTTACGCAGAGACGGTCAGGGCAATGGTCCAAGCCGGCATCCCAGTTATGGCGCACATCGGTTTTACCCCACAAAGCGAACATGCCCTTGGCGGCTACCGAGTGCAGGGCCGCGGGGACGAAGCCCAGCGGCTGATGAAGGAGGCCGTTGCCGTGGAGGAGGCCGGAGCCTTTTGCGTGCTCATGGAAATGGTGCCCGCCGAAACTGCGGCTGCAGTTGATGCCGCGGTTGCCGTTGCCACAATCGGCATCGGGGCCGGGAACGCGACCACCGGCCAGGTTCTAGTGTGGTCGGACATGGCCGGCATGCGGGGCGGAAAAATGGCCAAATTCGTCAAACAGTACGCAGACCTGCGGAGCACACTCAGCGACGCGGCCAAAGCGTACGGCGAGGAGGTCTGCTCCGGGCAGTTTCCCGGCCCCGAGCACACCTTCTAAACAGTTCATGCCATCCTGACCTCTTCGATTTGATTGGCCCGTTCCCAGCACTGCGACGAGTCCACCTACTTTCCTCGCCTACTTGCGAGACAACGTAACGGGCGACGCGCAGGAGCGCGAACTTGCGCCCTCTCATTCCCTAGTCTTGCAGCCCTCGGGCTTACGAGAACACGCCAACTTCACGACACCGGGAACAGGCGGAGTGCGGCGGATCCTCACATCCGGTTGAACCACACGCCACACTGACATCAAACGATCCGAGTATCTTTGACCTGCTCCAACAAAGGCCATGGAATCAATCTGACAGGTTGAGGTTTTGGAGGCTCAGGGTGGCTGGACAGCAGATCGGGTACGTGCGCGTCAGCACGCTGGACCAGAACGAGAAACGCCAGCTCGAAGGCCAGGTTCTGGACCAGGTCTTCACCGGACAAAGCCTCCGGAAGGGACACCTCCAGACCGGAACTGACTGAGCTGCTGCGGTTTGCCCGTAACGGGGACCAGTATCGTGCACAGCATGGACCGGCTCGCCCGCGACCTCGATGACCTGCGTTCACTGGTCCAGACCCTGACCCGTAAGGGCGTGCGCCCGTAGCGTTCGTCACAGAAAGTCTGGTCTTCACCGGGGAGGACTCCTCCATGGCCAACCAGCGACTACGGCATTAGCCGGGAAACGGTGTACCAGTACCTCCGCCAAGCCAAGCCGGAGTGAAGGCCTACCTGCCGATCGAGCCGCCGACGCCAAGGCAACCACGCCAGCCTGACGGAATCGCCATTATCGGCTTGGGGAGTGGCAAAACCCGGCGCACATACTCGTGCCGGTCAGCTGCGTTCTATATGGCGGGAGGGATTGAGGCAGGAGCGCCGGCACGCGACGTCCTCCAGCGCCTTGATTTTTCTGAGACAAATTAGAACAGCTGTCCTTCCCACCCTTACCCAATTGGCCCATCCATTGATATGCTCTGAGTCACAGAATGCCCGCGGTGTTCGGCATCCACGTCGGGAAGGGGCCTCTTCCTGTCGACGGAGTGCTACCGTCGGGCGCCGGTTGCTGACCCTTACGCAGTCGCGGGGGTTGTTGAAGAAGGAGTCCTGGCGCTTTGGGATCATGTCTCAGGCTGACCTTTGAACGACTATCGCGATGTTAGGGATCATAGAAGGTGTTCGATCCTTCGCTATGCGGGTTACGGAATCGGGTGGCTGATGGATGATTCGACCGAATCCCTGCTCTGGAGCGCCCAGCGCGTGCTTGAGTCGGGACTTGAAAGTTTGGGTGTTCATGTTGGTTCGCCGCCGCCCGCCCACGGACTTGCTTTCCTTGAAGCCAAGTTAACGGCATTTGAGGGACAGTTGCGGGAGCTGGCTGCAGGGCGATCGGCTGATGATGACGTCGCGCAGTGGGCCGCAGGCGCAGAACTGCTATTACGTGAATCGGCCTTGGTGAGGAATGACTTGCTGACACGGGAGTTAGGTCGAAGACATGAAGCAATGGACAGGGTCCAAAAGGCTCTGCAGCGACTGCGCCGCGCCACCAGCGTGGACGAATTAGTGTGCAGTATCCCATACGAGGTTGCGGGTCTTGGATATGACCGAGCATTGTTCTCTTGGGTCGACCAAATGCGCTGGATCACGCATTCCGCCCATTCACTTAGCGGTCCCGAGGAAGGCAGACTCTTCGTTCAGGTGGGACAGCAGCGCCCGTTCCAACATCTGCGGGGCCTGTTCGAATTTGAGGTGGTACAAAGGCGCGCAACCATCCTTCGTCAGGGGGTTCGGGAAAGCGCGCATGTCCATCCGGAGCTGATAAAGGTTACTCAGTCAGATACCTACATCGCTGCCCCTTTGGTTTCCGGTCGCGCAGTGGTTGGGCTAGTCCACGTGGACCGGCACGCAGACAAAGATCCCCTTGGCGAGTTCGATCGTGAACTGATCTCGGTCTTCTGCGAGGGCGCAGGGATCGCCCTCGAACGTATTCGCGCATTAGAGGGCATCTCCTCCCTGCAGAGAGACATTTCGCGCAACTCGGACTCACTGAATACTCTCTTGGAAAAGCTCGGCCAGCTTCCCGGGGCCAGGACGAGCCCCGGCCCCGAGGATCAGCAAGGGGATGTGGTATCCGTTCCCAAGGCGCAACCCAGCTTTGGCTTCGACTCTATGCTCACGCGGCGAGAAGAACAGGTGCTTGAGCTTTTATCCCGTGGCCTGACCAATGGTCAAATCGGTGATCGTTTGTACATTACAGAGGCGACGGCCAAGGTCCATGTGAAGAACGTTTTGCGAAAACTGGGCGTTGCAAACCGTACAGAAGCGGCGGCTCTCTACCGACAATAAGCAACCCCTTAGCTGCCTCCCGCGCTCGAGATAGCTCAATGCTTCTTCACGCCCCGCTCGCAGGCGTTGTTGTGAACCGTCAAGTGTTGTTTTCAACGCCGCATACGCTTCCTCCCGACATCGCAGCGGCAACGGCCCTTGCGGCAACCGGGGACTATAAGCAGTACAGACCTGGCAGCTCTCTGCCGGCACTGAGGTGATGCCTTGGCTACTTCCGGGACCGGGGCGGCCAGCATCCGGCTTCCAACGTTTCGCCGTACTCTGCTGTGCTGGTATTGCTTCTTGTCCCGGTGGGGGTAGAAAAATACCCCTTTAGGGAAATGTGACCTACCTCTCACAATCCTTAGGGTGGAATGACCTACCCCAAGGAGACATTATGACTCTCACTGATCATGCTTCCGCTGTCACGGTCCCTGACGAAATCGCGCGTCAGATCGTGCTTCCTGAAGGTCATCGGAACGACGAGGCCGTGTTTGCGGCCTACCGTTGGATGCGCGAGAACGCACCCCTCGCCCAGGTTAAAGTCGACGGTTACGACCCGCTCTGGCTGGTCGTAAAGCACTCGGACATCATGGAGATTGAGCGGCAGCCGCATGTCTTTACCAGCGGCGGCGGCGACAAGCCAGGATCCCACAATCCCATCCTGGCAAATCAGGCCGGAGACGAATTCACCAAATCGCTGACAGGCGGAAGCCTGCGGATTCTGGAGGTCCTGACCTATCTGGATCCGCCGGAGCACACCATGGTCAAGGACATCGCCGCCGAGTGGTTCCGCCCCGCGTCATTGAAGCAGTGGGAGGACCGGATCAGGCTCCTGGCGCGGGAGGCTATCAATTCCCGGCTCAAGCCCGGAGTCAACGAACTGGACTTCGTGAAGGAATTCGCGATTGCCTACCCGCTGCACGTCATCATGACCCTGTTCGGCGTCCCGGCGGAAGACGAGCCCCGCATGATGGCGCTGACCCAGGAATTCTTCGGGACCGCCGATCCGGATGCACAGCGCGAGGACGTTGTAGAACTGTCTCCCGACGCGGCAGCCCGGCAGTGGGCGGCGACAATCCAGGACTTCTACACCTACTTCGACGCCTTGGTCGAAGCACGCCGCGCGGAGCCTCGGGAAGATCTGGCCACCATTATTGCCAATGCCCGTAAGCCCGACGGTGAGTACTTTCCCAAGGAAGTCGCCTATGGCTGGTTCATCGCCATTGCCACCGCCGGCCATGACACCACATCCAGCACCCTCTCCAGCTCGTTGGAGGCACTGGCTGAACATCCGGATCAGCTTGCCGCGGTGCAGGCTGACATCTCGCTCGTGCCGGACCTTGTCAACGAGTCCTTACGGTGGGCCTCTCCCGTCAAACAGTTCACCCGACAGGCGCTGGAAGACTACGAACTGCGAGGCCAGCAGATCCAGGCCGGGGATCGGCTGATGCTGCTGTACCAGTCGGCCAACCGTGATGACGACATCTTCGAGGCGCCGGATGAATTCCGCTTCGACCGCAAGCCGAACAAGCACATTGCTTTCGGGTACGGACCGCACATGTGCATCGGCCAGCATCTGGCGAAACTGGAGCTTCGAATCATGTTGGAGGAACTCCTTCCGCGCATCGAGTCGCTGGAGCTCACGGGCGAGCGTAAAGTCATCCAGACAAACTTTGTCGGGGGTCTGAAGAATCGACCGATCCGGATGGTGCTCCGATGACCGCGGAGCGTGTGGTCGTAGTCGGGGCCGGCCACGCGGGCGGAACGCTGGTGGCGCTTCTGCGCCAAGGTGGATTCACAGGTGAGATCGTCATGATTGGCGCGGAGGAGCACCTGCCCTACCACCGGCCGCCGCTGTCAAAATCGTTCGGGGACGACGAGCCGGAGCAGTGGCTGCGTGATGCCATCTTCTACCCGGAAAACGGCATCACCACGAGACTTGGTGAAACCGTTACCGCAATCGACCGGCAGACCAAAACGGTGCGGCTGTCCTCTGGAAGTCACGAAGCCTATGACGTCCTGGTCATTGCGACGGGGGCTGAACCAAGAAGACTTCCGTTGCCGGGCGAAGGTCTCGAAGGCATCCACACCTTGCGCACACTAGCGGATGCCGGAGCGCTCCGTGATGCGGTTGCTTCCGGCCGGCCGCTGGCCATTATCGGTGGCGGCTATGTTGGGCTTGAAGTGGCCGCTGCCGCTCGGAGCAGGGGGGTGGATGTCACCGTCATTGAGCGTGAGGACCGTGTTCTGGCCCGAGTCGCCAGCCCGATGCTGTCTGACCTGCTCTCCGAACATCACCGGGCCCAGGGAACCAGGATCCTCACGGGCGCACAGATAGCCGGCTTTGTATGTGATCGCGGCCGCGTCGGCGGGGTCAGCCTCGCCGACGGCACTGAGATCGGGTGCGCATCCGCCCTTGTCGGCGTGGGTGCAGTACCAAACGACAGCCTTGCCCGCGAGGCCGGCTTAACCTGTGCGGGAGGCATAGCCGTCGACGAACTGACCCGGACGGATGATCCCTCGGTCCTGGCCATCGGCGATGTGACCAACCGTCCCGTTGACGGGGTGTCATTCAATGGAGGGCGGATGCGCCTCGAGAGCATTCCCAGCGCCATCGAGCAAGCCAAACAGGCAACTGCCACCATTCTTGGCTCCTCCCGAGGAAAGCCGGAGGTGCCCTGGTTCTGGTCTGACCAGTTCGATCTGAAGGTCAAAATCGCAGGCATTGTCCACGGCGACTTCGAAACGGCAGTGCGCGGAGATACGTCCTCAGGAAGTTATTCGCTGTTCCACCACTCAAGCGGCTGCCTCATCGCGGCGGAAACCGTGAATTCCCCCAAGGACTTCATGGCTGCCAAACGCATCCTCGCCGCCGGCGGCCAGATTGATCCACGCAAACTTGTCGATACCGCCATTAGCCTCCGCGACCTCACCGCAGCTTAGCCTTCCCTCCCCTAAATTCTAGATAAACATCAGGAGTTCCCGTGCCCAATGTTATTTACGTGCTGCCGGACGGCAGCGAACAGACCGTTGACGTCCCCTGTGGCCGGTCTGTCATGGACGGAGCCGTCAGAAACAACTTGCCCGGCATCGTCGCCGAGTGCGGCGGTGGCTGTTCATGCGCAACATGCCACGTCTTCGTCGAAGAATCCGCCGCAGAGCTATTCGACCCAGCCACTTCGGAGGAACAGGATCTGATTGAGTTCCTCGAGGATGCTACCCCCTGTTCCCGCCTCTCCTGCCAGCTAATTGTTAGTGACCAGACAGCCGGCGCTCGGATTAGGGTGTCGAACACCAACGGCTGACCCAGCGGCTCCGCGGATCGTATTTGACCCGTAACGACGTCCCCACCACACCCGCGCGGGAAACAGCACAGCTTCAGCCAACAAAGGCAGCATCGCGGCGGGCAAATGGCGGACAGGACCAAGCGTGATCCACGTCATGTCAGTGGAATTACATTGACCTATGAAATTTGTGCGGATAGTTCCGCGCCCGGAATCAGGAGCCTTGTGCCCTCTGATTGGTGAAAGGAAGATTGTGATCGATTACAAAGAGTTTTACATCGATGGCCGGTGGATGAAGCCGGCAGGTGATGCCCTCCTGAGGGTAGTGAATCCGGCAACGGAGGAAGAAATCGGTTCGGTTCCGCGCTCCACCGAAGCCGATGTTGATGAGGCAGTGGCAGCGGCCCGCGCGGCCTTCGATAACGCCTCCGGCTGGGCAACCTGGTCCCCGGCGAAGAGGCAGGAAGCCTTGGTCCGGTTCGCTGACGAGCTCGAAGCCAGGGCCGACGAGATGGCCAGGCGTGTGACGTCGCAGAATGGGATGCCGATCGCCACGGCTGCGGCTTTCGAAGGCGGATTTCCCCATGTGCTTCTGCGCTACTACTCGCAACTGATGGTTGATCGTGCCGAAAGCGAACGGCGGCCGGGGATGTTCGGTGGCACCTCACTCGTTCTGAAGTGTCCGGTTGGCGTCGTCGCCGCAGTCGTGCCATGGAATGTCCCACAGGGCATCACCTTCCTGAAGCTGGCACCGGCTCTTGCCGCCGGTTGCACCGTCGTCCTCAAGCCGGCGGACGAGACCGTCTTGGATGCCTTCCTGATGGCAGAGGCAGCGCATGCTGCCGGCCTCCCCGATGGTGTTTTGAACGTTGTTCCTGGCGACCGGCAGATCGGCGCGTACCTTGTCGAACACCCCGGCGTGGACAAGGTCTCCTTTACCGGCTCCACCGCTGCGGGAAGGAGCATTGCCGAGGCATGCGGCCGCCTGCTCCGGCCGGTCACGCTTGAACTCGGGGGCAAGTCGGCAGCAGTCATTCTCGATGATGCCGACCTCTCCGAAGACCTCGACAGGTTCTTTGGCGCCACCCTAACAAACAACGGCCAGATCTGCTGGCTCAACACCCGGATCCTTGCGCCGCGCTCCCGTTATGAGGAGATCGTCGATGCAGTAACGGACATGGCGCGTTCTGCTGTCGTGGGGGACCCCCTGGATCCCTCGACGACCATCGGTCCTCTCGTCTCGAGCCGGCAGCGTGAACGGGTGGAGGGATATATCAGGAAGGGCGTCGAGGAGGGCGCCCGCCTCACCACTGGCGGAGCGCGGCCTCGGGGCTTGGAGCGCGGATACTTCCTTGAACCCGCTGTGTTCGCCGACGTGGACAACGCCTCGACCATCGCGCGCGAAGAGATCTTCGGTCCGGTTCTTACGGTGATCCCCTACTCGACCGAAGCTGAAGCCATTTGCATCGCCAACGACAGCGAGTACGGCCTGGGAGGAACGGTCTGGACCAGAGACCCGGAACGGGCAGAGTCGGTCGCCCGACGCATGCGCACGGGAACGGTAGGAATCAACGCTTACAGCAACGACCCCGCTGCACCTTTCGGAGGCGTCAAGTCCAGCGGACTTGGCCGCGAACTGGGGCCCGAAGGCCTGGACGCTTTCGAGGTCTTTAAGACCATCTATCTCGATCCGCGGCTTTCCTAGACGAAGCACAGCCGCCGCCCTACACCTCCAACTGACAGAAAGACTAGAAACTTCATGAAAATCACCGCTGCCCTTGCGAAGACGCCCGAGACGGGCTTCAGCATCGAAGAGATCGAGTTGGCCGCACCGCGCCCCGAGGAAATCATCGTGGAAATACGCGGGGTGGGTCTGTGCCATACCGACGTTGCCGCCCGGGACGGCTTCTATGGACTCCCCTACCCGTCTGTCCTCGGCCACGAAGGCAGCGGGATCGTCACGGAAACAGGATCGGAAGTAAAAAGCGTCAAGCCCGGCGATTCGGTGCTGATATCGTTCAGCAGCTGCGGTTCGTGCCGGACCTGCAAATCGGACCGGACGCCCTACTGCGAAAACTTCACAGAGCAGAACTACATCGGCAGCCGACCTGACGGCACCAACTCCCTAAGCCTGAACGGCCAGCCGGTACACGGGCACTTCTTCGGCCAGTCATCATTCGCCAGCCATGCCGTCGCGACGGAACGCAACGTGGTCAAGGTCGAAAGCGAACTCGACATCTCCCTGCTCGGGCCCCTTGGGTGCGGCATCCAGACCGGAGCAGGTGCCATCATGCGGTCCATGAAGTGTGTGGCCGGAAGCACTCTGGTCGTCCTGGGGGCCGGCCCCGTGGGGCTCGCGGCCGTCATGGGCGGCGTGCTGCAGGGGTGCTCCAAGATCCTGGTCGTCGAGCTACTCGCCAGCCGTCGCGACCTTGCCACTGACCTCGGCGCCACACATGCCCTGGATCCGAGTGAAGGCCCTCTCCCGGAGCAGATCCTGGCTGCTGCAGGAGGAGGTGCCGACTATATTTTTGACACCACCGGGCGGCCCGATGTCATTGCCAGCGCCATGGAGGCGGCAGCGGTAAACGCAGTCGTCGGGCTGGTTGGAGTGCCACGGGATCTATCCGTAGCCCTTCCAATCAATATCGTCGCCACCATGCAGCGTGGCCTCACGATCAAGGGAATCGTCGAGGGAGACAGCAATCCGCATGATTTCCTCCCAGAGCTCCTCGAACACCACAGACAAGGACGCTTTCCGTTCGACCGTTTGATCACTACCTATCCATTGGCGGAAATTAACGAAGCTGTCGCAGCTCAACACCGAGGTGATGCCGCGAAGGTAGTCCTGCTGCCGAATTCCTGACCTCGCTCCCCCTTTGCCTGCCCTATGCTCGATAGCCTTCACATTCCGGCGGCTACGGATGCCTCTGAATAAACGTGGAAAGAGGCTCAATGCATTGAGCAAGACGAAAGGCATATGCCCTGGCTGAAAGAGTCGGCAGAACTCTTTCAGCCAGGGCATCGGGAGTCTGGCCACGTGCAGGCAGATTAGGCGGAGGCGGCGATACCTTGCATCGGGCAGCAGACACTAAGCAGTTTTCCTGTTTGCTGCCCGTGTCGGCTTCCACAGAACAGTTGTCCTCGCGACTGCTGGCGCCACCGGGGCAAGGTCAGCATGGCGAAGAGGACAACTGAGCGGCGGCGTGCGAGGGCATGTAGGCCTGGTTGTGGCGTTTGCCTTCGGCCCGTTTGCGGTCAGTAAGCCCGTGACGGCGGGTGGTGCAGCGCCGCGGAAGGCTGAGAGGAACAGGGCATCTTTGAGTTTCTTGTTCCCGAGCGGATTGGTGTATTCACCTCTGATCGAACGTCCCGAGCGGCGTGACTGATGCGATGCCGGCGTAAGAGGCCAGGTGTGCAGCGCTGGGGAAGTGTTTACCGGACACTTCGGTCAGAATGCGGGCGCAGTCCTGACTCCGATGCCGGGCATCGAGGTCAGGATCTTGTGAAGAGGGTGGGCCTCCACAAGAGGTTTCAACCGTCGGCGGCGATGGCATGGCGCTGGTGGCGCAGGGACAGGAGCTGTTCTGCCGGTTTCGGGAGCACAATGCCGGCGGCGTTGGTGCCCACCACCAGGACGGCCTATTTGCCGAGTGTGTTGAAGACGGCGTCAGTGAGTCGTTCTGCGGCTCGGGGTGATGTTTCTTCAGGCGGGCACGGACGTTTCCGCGATCGGGCTTCAGGGCGACCGGTGTCGGATACCCCTTCAGTAGGCCAGCCACAGCTGGATGTTCGAAGTGCGGGCCCAGGCCCCGTTCGAGGGCTGCGGGAAGGCCTGCTCACCGCATTGCGCGCAGTTGCCTTCCCTCGTCCCCATGAGCCTGGTCGCGACAGTGCTCATTCATGAGCCGAATGATCCGCGCCGTAACCAGAAGGCTATGCTTCAGCCTCTTCGCCCAGCCAGCGTTCGTGGAGCAACTCAAGGTACAAGCGGACGGTTTTTTCCGCGTCGTCCGGATCATGGCGGCGAAGGGCGTCCAGCAGATTCTTGCGCACGTCCCACATCACGTCGCCCACCGTAGGACGACCAATGCGGAGAGACACCGAGGCAGTCAGGTCGAGGAGCGGCTTGGTGAGCAGGGCAAGGACGGGATTTCGGGCGACCGAGACGAGTTTTTCTTCGAACTCAATGTGCGCCTTCAGGAGGGCCGGCCAGTTCCCTTCCTTGGCGTGGTCCTTGGCCTTTTCGACCAGGGCCTCAAGCTCACCGATCTCCTCGTCCCGGACCTCTTCGGCCGCGCGGCGGGCGATGAAGGTCTCCAGTGC
>JBFUPP010000030.1:0-36637 GCA_041360635.1 bacterium RCC_150
CTCAAACAACAGACACCCCGGCACCACCCAAACCACAAAGGCCCAGACTCGCTCCGAAGCAACTTTTCTAACTTACCGCCTGCGTTCCTCCTGGTCAAATCGGCGTCTTGACTTGATGTTCACGAGGAACTCGAGTCAGCATCACCGATCTCCACTGGGGAGCAGCGCGGGTACTAACTATACCACTGTCCTTCGGGAGAGGCAAAACCACCCCGGAGAAGGTCCTGTACCACCACGAAGGGTCCGGCAGCTCGCGGCTACCGGACCCTCCGCCGAGAAGTCGCCGGAGCGACCACCAACAACTAACCCACAGGCTTGAACCAGGAAGCTCCAAGCGGCGGCAACGTCACCGTCAAAGCCGCGGGCTGTCCGTCGAGTCCCGGTGCTGTAGCACGCAGTTCGCCGGCGTTCACCACGCCCGAGCCGCCGTACACCTCAGCGTCCGTGTTGAGCACCTCCTGCCATGCTCCCGCGGAAGGAACGCCGAGCACGTAGTCACGGTGCGGTCCGCCGGAGAAGTTTACGGCGCATACAAGCGGGTTCCCTTCTCGATCCCGGCGGATAAAGGTCAGGACGTTTCGGTCAGCGTCGGCGCCGTTGATCCACTGGAAACCGGCCGGTTCACCGTCCTGCGCGTAGAGGGCCGGCGTCGAGCTGTACAAGGTGTTGAGCTCGCGGGTGAGCAGCTGCAGCCCCTGGTGAGCGGGGATGTCGGCAAGGAACCAGTCGAGCCCGTGCTGCTCAGACCATTCAGCTTCCTGGCCGAATTCGGTCCCCATGAAAATGAGCTGCTTGCCCGGGTGTGCCCACTGGTACGCCATAAAGGCACGCAGGTTTGCCAACTGCTGCCAGCGGTCCCCCGGCATCTTGCGCAACATGGATCCCTTGCCGTGCACCACCTCGTCATGGCTGATGGGCAAGAGGAAGTTCTCCGTGAACGCGTACACCATGGAGAACGTCACGGTGCCGTGGTGCCATCGGCGGTTCACCGGGTTCTCGGAAATGTACTTGAGGGAGTCGTGCATCCAGCCCATGTTCCATTTGAGTCCGAAGCCCAAACCGCCATGGTTGGTGGGGGCGGTGACGCCGGGGAAGGCGGTGGATTCCTCGGCGATCGTGACTGCACCAGGGTGCGTCTTGTAGACCGTGGCGTTGACTTCCTGGAGGAACGAAATCGCTTCGAGGTTCTCGCGCCCGCCATGAACGTTCGGGAACCATTCCCCGTCTTCCCGCGAGTAGTCCCTATAGAGCATGGAAGCGACAGCGTCGACCCGGAGCCCGTCGATGTGGAACTCGTCGAGCCAGTACAGGGCGTTGGCGACGAGGAAGTTGCGCACCTCGGTACGGCCGAAGTCGAAGATGAGCGTGCCCCAGTCAGGGTGTTCGCCAAGCCGGGGATCGGAGTGCTCGTAGAGGGCCTCGCCGTCAAAACGGGCAAGGGCCCA
Organism: bacterium RCC_150; assembly: GCA_041360635.1. Classification (GTDB taxonomy): domain Bacteria; phylum Actinomycetota; class Actinomycetes; order Actinomycetales; family Micrococcaceae; genus Arthrobacter. The sequence continues at coordinate 1,446 of JBFUPP010000030.1, forward strand.
CGCATCCTTCGGGAAGTGGGCGGGGACCCAATCGAGGATGACGCCGATTCCTGCCTGGTGCAGCGCATCGACGAGGTGCCGGAATTCGTCGGGGTGTCCGAAGCGGGACGTCGGAGCATAGTACGACGTGACTTGGTAGCCCCAGGAGCCGCCAAAGGGGTGTTCGGCGACGGGCATGAATTCGACGTGCGTGAACCCAAGCCATTTCACGTATTCCACGAGTTCAGTGGCCAACTCTTTGTAGCCAAGGCCAAGACGCCACGAACCGAGGTGTACCTCGTACACACTCATGGGCGAGTTGTGCGGATCCTTCGTGGCGCGGGCGGTCATCCAGGCGTCGTCCTTGAAGCGGTAGCTGGATTCGACCACCCGGGATGCCGTAAGCGGAGGAACCTCGGTGCCAAAGGCGAGCGGATCGGCTTTCTCCACCCAGTGGCCGGCCTTCGTGAGCATCTCGAATTTGTAGCACGCCCCTGCTACAACGCCCGGGATGAATACTTCCCATACCCCGGAAGAGCCCAGAGAGCGCAAGGAGTACTCCCGGCCGTCCCACGAGTTGAAGTCGCCCTTGACGCGGACAGCCTGCGCATTTGGCGCCCAGACCGCGAAGGACACGCCATCGACGTCGCCCAGCGGTGAACGGTAGTGCTGGACGTGCGCGCCGAGCACATCCCACAGGCGTTCATGCCGGCCTTCGCCGATCAAGTGCAGGTCGAGCTCGCCTACCGTCGGAAGGTAGTGGTAGGGGTCGTTCAGCGTCACTGCCGTGCCGCCGTCGTACATGACCTCAAGGCGATAGTCCGGCACGTGGCCGTGCTGCAAGGGTTCAAGAACCGCCACCCAGACGCCGTCGGCCTCGTGGGTCATCGGAGTCGCGCCGGCCTCCGTGATCACCGTGACCGCCTCGGCCAGGTGCTTGACCGTGCGGATGGTGACATGGCCGTGGTCGTCGAGGTGTGCGCCAAGCACCGAGTGCGGGGCGTGGTGCGCCCCCGCGGCCACTCGGGCCAAGGTGGCCGCATCCACATAAAGCGGGACCCGGGGCCGTTCGGTACGTGCAGAGCCTGTCATTTCCTTACCTTCCGATGTCGCTCCAGCATCCATGCCGGAGCTCGTGTTGCCGAGGATCTTCCGAGAAGCGTTGACCGGGATGGGCAGCCAATCCGGCCTGTTCCGCAACTCGTAGATCACCTCGTACAAGGCCTTGTCCAGCCACAATGCCACAAAGAGCGGCGAGCGGCGGTCAATGATTCCGGGAGTCACTTCGCTGTACCCCGCCAGGAACGCTTCCGTGCAGTCCTCGACCCAGCTTGCGGGGACCGGGGCGCCTGGATTTTCGCGGATTGCGGCCCCTGCCGCGTAGTCGAAGGAGCGGAGCATTCCCACCACGTCGCGCAGCGGAACGTCGGGAGTGTTGCGGTGCTCGATCGGCCGCAGCGGCTCGCCTTCGAAGTCCAGGATCGCCCAGCGGCCAGGCTCCCCCGCTGCGCCCGGCACCCAAAGGATCTGGCCCAAGTGAAGGTCGCCATGGATGCGCTGCAGGACTCCGGCTTCCTTGCCGTTGAGCCGGGCCAAGAGCGCTTCGAGCTGCTCGTCGTAAGGCCCGACGGCGGTGGCCGCCTCCGCCCACGACTGGCGGACCCGCCGCGCTACTTCGGGCGCAATTTCCTGGCCGGGGACCTCCTCCAGGTACGTTCCGAGGGTCTCGGCCAAGCGCAAGTGCACGGTAGCGGTGGCTTCTCCCATTTGCCGCGCTTCGGCGCTGAAGTCCCTGCCCGAGGCCGCGGCGTCGACGGCGAGGCGCCATGCATCGCGACCGCCCTCAAGGAATTCGTGGGCGACGGCCAAATCGGCCGACACCGTGAGCCCTTCGCCCGGTGCGGCTTCCTCCAGCCAGGTTCCCGTAACCCATCCAAGGGTCGACGGAACTTCCTGGGTTCCTGCCGAGGTAAGGGCCGCGCCCACCTCGATCTCCGGGCTCTTTCCGGCCGCGAGCACCCGATAGATCTTCACGATCGCCGAGGACTCGCCGTCGTCGACGATCACCGACGTGTTGGACTGCTCGCTCGAGGAAACCTTCACGACCCCCGAGGCTGTGGGCAGCCGCAGGCTGCCGGGCACGGAATGTCCATTCGCTATGCAGCCTCCCTCGCCAGCCTCGGCCAGGGCCTCACCCCGGATGAGGTCAAGCCAGGCCGTGACGAACGCAGGGTCGTGGGGAGCATCGTAAACCCAGGCCGATGTGTCCTCGCCTGATCCGTCGATCTTTCCGACAAGCGCGCGCTCAAGGCTTTGTGCTGGAGCCGGGCGGAAACTGAGCGGGAGCTGAACAATGTCCGTCTTCGCGCCGCCGTCGGGCGTGGGATAGCGGACAGAAAGGAGCCGGACCTCCAGTCCTGCGCCCGAAGCTGGCCCGTCCGGGCCAGCACCGCCGTGCGGGTCCCGCGGTTGTCCGCTGGCCCCATCGGGAGCTGTGTCCTCCGGCGCGAAGAGTTTGAAGGAGCCGAGCAACTCGATGTCGAATTCTCCGGCCTTTACCGGAAACCACCGCTGCCTGGGAAGCCAATCCCTCAACAGGGGTGCCAATGCCGTGTGGTGTGTCAAGAGACTCATATCAGCCTTCGTTCGAGAGAACTGGAATCGCCTGGGTGTACGGCGTGGATCCGGTGGAACCCGCCGCGCGGACCCGGAGCCAGAAGAAGTCGTGGCTGCCGAGTGTCAGGGTTATCGAGCCGTCATTGCCAACGCCCGGGAAGACCTGCCCCCCGAAGACGTCCCGTAGTCCCCTTCCTGCGTACTGGGAGACGTCCAACGTGGTCGCCACCGGGTGCTGGGAGAGGTTGAAGACGCAGAGGATGGACTCCGGATCCGCGCCTTCCGGGTTGCCTTCCGGAAGTTCCCGGACGTAGGCAAGGACGGCTTCATTGTCGGCTTGGACGTGGCGGAACCCGCCCAGGCCGAATGCTGCATGGTTTTTCCGGACGCTCAGGATCTGACGGGTCCAGCGAAGGAGCGAACCCGAATGCGCGGCCTGTGCCTCAACGTTTGCCATGCTGAAGTTGTAGACGAGCGATTGGATCACCGGAAGATACAGCTTTCCGGGATCCGCGTTGGAGAACCCCGCATTCCGGTCCGGATTCCATTGCATCGGAGTACGCACGGCATCGCGGTCGTCAAGCCAGATGTTGTCACCCATGCCGATTTCGTCGCCGTAGTACAGGAATGGGCTCCCTGGCAACGAGAGCAGCAGCGCGTTGATCAGCTCAAGCTCCGCGCGGGAGTTATCCAAAAGCGATGCCAGCCTGCGGCGGATGCCAATGTTGGCGCGCATTCGCGGATCCGGCGCATACCACCCCAGCATCGCCGCGCGTTCGTCGGCCGTGACCATTTCCAGGGTCAGTTCGTCATGGTTGCGAAGGAACGTCCCCCACTGCGCTCCCGTGGGAATGTCCGGGGTATCACGCAGCGTCGCGATGATCGGGGCCGCTTTCTGGTCCCTCAACGCGTAGTACAAGCGCGGCATGATGGGAAAGTGGAATGCCATGTGGCACTCCGGTTCTTCCTCCGTGCCGAAATATTCGACGACGTCGTGCGGAGGCTGGTTGGCTTCCGCGATGATGACGCGTCCTGGATAGTTCTCGTCCACCATCTTCCGGAGGTCGCGGAGGAATTGATGCGTGGCCGGGAGGTTTTCGCAATTCGTGCCGTCCTCTTCAAAGAGGTATGGAATCGCGTCGGCCCGGAAACCGTCGATGCCTTGGTCGAGCCAAAAGCGAACGATGTCGTGCACCGCCTCGACGACACGAGGGTTCTCGAAATTCAAGTCCGGCTGGTGGCTGAAGAACCGGTGCCAGAAGAACTGGCGGCGGATGGGATCGAACGTCCAGTTGGATTCTTCGGTGTCCACGAAGATGATGCGGGCGTCCTGGTATTTCTCGTCGGTATCGCTCCAGACGTAGAAGTCTCCATAGGGCCCGTCCGGATTCTTGCGTGACTCCTGGAACCAGGGGTGCTGGTCCGAAGTGTGATTGAGCGGGAGGTCGATGATGACCCTGACGCCCCGCGCGTGGGCCTCCGCCACCAGGCGCTTGAAGTCACTGATGGTGCCGAACTCGTCAAGCACGGACGTGTAGTCCGAAATGTCGTAACCGCCATCGCGCAGCGGCGAGTCGAAGAACGGAGGCAGCCACAAGCAATCCACCCCGAGCCACTGCAAGTAGTCCAGCTTGTCGATCAAACCGTGGAAGTCGCCGGAACCATCGCCGTTGGCATCCGCGAACGCCCTCACCAGCACCTCATAGAACACAGCCTTCCGATACCACTGCGGATCATGCTGAAGGCCGGGAGCGTTGAGCTCGAACGTGTTCTTTGGCGTGAAGTACGGGGTTGGTGCCTGCGGATTAAAGCTCACTAGGCTACCTCCGGATGCTCAGGACATGTGCCGGCTCTACGTGGGCGTCGAGCCGGACGTAGTTGTACTCGCCCCACTCCCAGCTTTCTCCGCTGATCAAATCGTCCACCCAGAAACGGCCGTTGGAGGTGGACTCGTCGGTGTCCAGCGAGAGGGCGGACAGGTCCAAGGTCACTGTGCTTTCCCGTGTGCTGTGCGGATCCACGTTGACCACAATGATCAACGTGTCCTTGCGGCCGTCGGGAAGGGTCTTGTGCTTGGAGAAGACAATCGTGGCGTCGTCCGTGCTCTGGTGCAGCGTCAGGTTCTGCAGGTCGCCCAGGGCGGGGTGCGCCTTGCGGATCGCGTTGAGCCGGGTGATGTAGGGCGCAAGGGTGTGGCCTGAGGCGGCGGCGGCGTCCCAGTCACGGTGCTTGAACTCGTACTTCTCGTTGTCGATGTACTCTTCGGCACCTGGGCGGGCGACATGTTCATACAGTTCGAAACCTGCGTAGACGCCCCAGATCGGGCTGGCCGTTGCTGCCAGCACTGCACGGATCCGGAACGCTGCCGGACCGCCGTACTGAAGGTATTCGGTCAGGATGTCCGGGGTGTTGACGAAGAAATTCGGCCTGAAATACGCAGGGGTCACGTGGCTGACTTCCTGGAAATAGGATTCCAGTTCGGTCTTGGTGTTCCGCCACGTGAAATAGGTGTAGGACTGCTGGAAGCCTGCACGGCCCAGCGCGTGCATCATCGCGGGCCGTGTGAAAGCCTCGGCGAGGAAAACGACGTCTGGGTATTTCTTGTTGACCTTGCCGATCAGCCACTCCCAGAACCAGACCGGCTTGGTGTGCGGGTTGTCCACGCGGAAGACCTTTACTCCATGGCTGATCCACAGGAAGACAATCCGCAGGATCTCCTTCGACAAGCCCTCGGGATCGTTGTCGAAATTGAGCGGATAAATGTCCTGGTATTTCTTCGGCGGATTTTCCGCATAGGCGATGCTTCCATCGACCCGGGTGTTAAACCATTCCGGATTGCTTTCCACCCAGGGATGGTCGGGAGCGGCCTGCAGCGCGAGGTCCAACGCCACCTCGAGTCCGAGTTCATTGGCGCGGGCGACGAAGGCGTCGAAATCCTCGAAGGTTCCCAGGTCAGGGTGGATGGCATCGTGCCCGCCGTCTTTTGAACCGATGGCCCAGGGTGAGCCGGGGTCCTGCGGGCCGGGCGTCAGGGTGTTGTTGCGCCCCTTGCGGTGCTGGAAGCCGATTGGATGGATCGGCGGCATGTAGATGATGTCGAATCCCATCTCCGCTACGGCGTCGAGCCGCTTGGCCGCCGTGCGGAAGTTGCCCGACGTCCACGTCCCGGAGGTGGGATCGAACACGGCGCCTTCGGAGCGGGGGAAGAATTCGTACCAGGCTCCCCGTCCGGCAAGGTCGCGCTCCACGAGGAGAGGGTACTGTTCCGAGACCGTCACCAGTTCACGGATCGGTTGGCGTTCGACGACGGCGGCCACCTCGGCGCTGAAACCGCCGGCCAGTCGCTCCTCGGGGGTCTTGGACTCGTCGGCCAGCGTGGCGGCAGCATCCCGCAAAATACGCTTGTCCGCCGCGCTCCGGTTGCTTTCGTCCGCAGCTTCCGAAAGAAGGGCCACCCCTTCGGCAAGCATGAGTTCGACGTCGATTCCAGCTTCGACTTTTACCTCGGCGTTGTGGTGCCACGTGCCGTAGCGGTCGTGCCAGGCCTCGATCGCGAAAGTCCACGCGCCCGTCGTCGTCGGGGTCAGGAGGCCTTCCCAACGATCTGTGCCCTTTCCCCGCTCCCCCGGCGCCGGCGCCAAGCGGACCCGCTGGCGCTCCTTGCCTTTGGGATCAAACAAGACGGCGCTCACGCCAAGCTGGTCGTGGCCTTCCCGGAAGACCGTGGCTCCCACCACGATGTCTTCGCCGGGCAGGGCCTTGGCCGGAAAGCGGCCTTCCTCGATCACGGGCTGCACTGCCGTGATCGGAAACCGGCCGAAGCGGAGACCGTCGGTGATCACGGCCTTCTGCTTGGACTTTGTTGCTGAGCTGGGTCGCGGTGCTGCAGTAGTGGTCACAACCTCGACGTTAGCGAGAAAAAACACATTTTGCTAAGAGGCAGCCCGGACTCTTCGGCGCAAGGTGTCATTTACCTAAAAGAAACCGAAAGCTGTTCCTGCTGTCCATTCAGTCGATTAGTCTGGCGCTCGTGAAGGCAATTCGAAGGTTTACAGTCCGTACCCTGCTCCCTGAGCCGATCCGGCCGCTGGCCCGCCTGGCTACCAACTTGCGTTGGTCTTGGCACAGGCCCACCCGCGAACTCTTCGCGAGCCTGGACCAACGGCTATGGGAGCAGAGCCGCCACGATCCCATTACCCTCCTGGGCTCGATCGGCCGTGAGCAGCTGGACCAACTTGCCTCGAACGGGGAACTCGTGGAGCGGGTTCACGCCGCTGCTGCTGATCTTGACCGGTACCTGAGCGAGCCGCGCTGGTATCAAAGCCTTGGCCAGGAGGCACCTTCGTGCATCGCGTATTTCTCGCCGGAGTTCGGGATCACCGAGGTCCTTCCGCAGTATTCGGGCGGGTTGGGCATCCTTGCCGGTGACCACCTGAAAGCGGCGTCGGACCTTGGCGTGCCACTGATCGGCGTCGGGCTCTTGTACCAGGCCGGCTATTTCAAGCAGTCCCTCTCCCGGGACGCATGGCAGCAGGAAACCTACCCGGTCCTGGACCCTGACGGACTCCCACTGACCCTGCTCAGGGAACCTTCCGAAGACGGCACCGGCAAGCCGGTGTCCATTTCCCTGCCGCTGCCCGATGGACGCAAGCTCATCGCGCATATCTGGCGTGCCGACGTCGGACGTGTTCCGTTGTTGCTGCTCGATTCCAACGTCCCTGACAATGATGACGCCGCCCGCAGTGTCACCGACCGGCTCTATGGCGGTGGCGGGGACCACCGGTTGCAGCAGGAACTGTTGCTGGGCATGGGCGGGGTGAAGGCGCTGCGGGTGTACCAGCGGCTCACCGGTTGCCCCGCACCGGAGGTTTTCCACACGAACGAGGGGCATGCCGGTTTCCTGGGGATCGAGCGGATCCAGGAGCTGATGTCCGCCGAATCGCCGCTGAGCTGGTCCGAAGCCCTCGCCGCCGGGCGGGCGTCCACGGTGTTCACCACGCACACCCCGGTTCCGGCCGGGATCGACCGTTTCGAAGCCGCGCAGATCCGCCGGTTCTTCGAGGCCGGACTCGCCCCGGACGTGCCGGTGGAGAACGTGCTGGAACTCGGGCGTGAAAATTACGACGGCGGCAACCCGGCGGTGTTCAACATGGCCGTGATGGGCCTGCGCCTGGCACAGCGGGCCAACGGGGTCGCGAAGCTGCACGGGGTCGTGTCCCGGGAGATGTTCTCCGGGCTATGGCCAGGATTCGACCACTCCGAAGTACCCATCACCTCGGTAACCAACGGCGTCCACGTCCCGTCATGGGTGGATCCACGGATTTCCGCACTCGCCCGGCAGCAGTTCGGAGCGGAAGCTTTGGGACGCTGGGACCTCGCTTACGACGTCAGCGACGAAGACGTCTGGAGATTGCGACGCGAGATGCGCGTGTCCCTCGTGGAAGACGTCCGACGCCGCCTCCGTGCCGCATGGAAGAAGCGCGGCGCTGCCGACGCTGAGCTGCGCTGGACCGACAAGGTCCTGGACCCGGACGTGCTGACCATCGGCTTCGCCCGGCGCGTGCCCACCTACAAGCGCCTGACCCTGATGCTGCGGGACCCGGCACGGCTGAAGGCGCTGCTGCTGGACCCCAAGCACCCGATCCAGTTGGTCATCGCCGGCAAGTCCCACCCCGCTGACGACGCGGGCAAGAAGATGATCCAGGACCTGGTCCGCTTCACCGACGACCCCGAAGTCCGGCACCGCATCGTCTTCCTGCCCAACTACGACATCGCCATGGCCCGCACCCTCTTCCCGGGCTGCGACGTCTGGCTGAACAACCCGCTCAGGCCCCTGGAAGCCTGCGGCACCTCGGGCATGAAAGCAGCCATCAACGGCTCCCTGAACCTCTCCGTGCTCGATGGCTGGTGGGACGAAATGTACGACGGCGAGAACGGCTGGGCCATCCCGACCGCCAACAACGACGCCTCCCCGGCCGAACGCGACGACATCGAAGCCGCAGCCCTCTACGAACTCCTCGAAAACCAAGTCGCGCCAAGGTTCTACGGCTCCACGGTCTCCGAACACGCCGGCGCCGCAGGCCCGTCACAACCCGTCCAGGAAACCGTCCCCACCCACTGGGTCTCCATGATCAAACACACCCTGGCCCACCTCGGCCCCGCCGTCTCAGCCGAACGCATGCTCCAGGACTACGTCAACCACCTCTACCGCCCCGCAGCCGAATCGGGACGTCGTGCGGTGGCCGAGTCCTACAAGGGAGCCAAGGAACTCGCGGCGTGGATCACGAAGATACGCAATGCCTGGCCCCAGCTCATCGTGGAACATGTGGATTCCGTGGGCGTATCCGAAGAACCCCAGATCGGCGACAACCTCCGGGTCAATGCCTACGTCGCCCTCCACACCCTCACCCCCGAAGATGTCTGCGTCGAGGTAGCCTACGGGCGTGCCGAGGAAAACGATGAACTCGAGGATGTCAGGGTAGCCGAGTTGAGCTCCTCCGAGGATCTCGGAAACGGGCGCCACCTGTTCACTGGCTCCATCCTGATCAGCCGCTCCGGGTCCTTCGGCTACACCGTGAGGGTCCTGCCGAAACACCCCGCGCTGGCTACGAAGGCGGAACTGGGACTGATCGTCAACGCGTAGCGGCCGGATAAGCCGTTACTGCTGAAAGACTGCGATGACGGCGAGACCGCGGCCCGAATAACGTTCGGCGTCCTGCAGGATTTCGCAGACGACGCCGAACGAACGATCCGTTCGATACGCCGCCGGGACTTGCCAAATCAAAGTGACCGGCGGCTGGCCGTCGTCTGAGATGCTGTCCGCGAGATCGTGGAGCGAATCGTTGAGGGCGTCCAAGTCGACACCGTAGTACTCGGGGAAGTCCAATACCTGGCCGAAGACTTCGAGCACTGCCTTCTTGGTCGCGGCTGGCGGGACCACCACGGTCCGCCGGCCGGCGTCGGACACTTGTTCCTGAAGTTCTTCCAAAGTCCACGTGTCGGCCGAATAGATCTTCATGCTGCCGGTCCTAGGTGCGGTAAATGTTGATCGTGTTGCCTTGCACGAGGTCCCGCTCGCCGGCGGCTACCAACGCGCCCTGACGGCGGTCGTTGAGTTCGGATGTGGTCAGCCGCAGCTCGAACAGCCGGGTTCCACCGCCCGATTCCGCGATCAGTTTGGGAAGGGCGATCTTGGCGTCGTCCTTGTTTCCATTGATGACGATCAGCCCCCGGAATTGGCCGCCCTCGGAACTCATCAGCAGTTGGACAATCCGCAAAGAGGGGTCCTGCCAACGGGCCGCCGTCATGGCTTGGCCCTCTTCGTCGAACCAGTCCAGGATGGTCCCGCCGTCCGGGAAAGCGGCGTCCTGCCCCAGGAGGAACTCTTTTCGGAGCCGGATCACGCGCTTGGTGCTCCGGAGGATCTCATGCGACTCGGGCGTCTGGGTCCAGTCGATCCACGTGAGCGGGTTGTCCTGGCAGTACGCATTGTTGTTGCCCTGCTGGGTGCGCCCAAGTTCATCGCCCGCGGTAATCATCGGTACCCCGATGGAAATCATCAAGGTGGTCATGAGATTCCGCCTGGACAGCGCCCGCGCGGCGAGGATTGTTTCGTTCTCGGTTCGGCCTTCGAATCCGTGGTTGTAGCTGCGGTTGTCGCCGTGGCCGTCGCGGTTTTGCTCACCATTGGCTTCGTTGTGCTTGCGGTCATACGACACCAGGTCGGTCAACGTAAAACCATCGTGTGCGGTCACGAAATTCAGCGACGCCGACCTGGGACGGCCCGAGGCTTCAAAAACCCCCGCGGAGCCAGTCAAGGCATCGGCCAGCGGTCCAACATTTCCGGCATACATGCCGGCTTCGAGGGCCCCGCGGTCCGAGAGCCAGAAGCGCCGAACGCCGTCCCGGAAGTGGTCGTTCCAGTCCACCCAGCCCTTGGGGAACCGTCCTGTCTGCCAGCCTCCAAAGCCGACGTCCCATGGTTCGGAAATGAGCTTGGTCCGGGACAATACAGGGTCCTTGGCAATTCTCTTCAAGAAAGGGTGTTCGGGATCGAATTCATTATCGGCATTGCGGCACAACGTCACCGCGAGGTCGAAACGAAAACCGTCAATGTGGAATTCATCCACCCAATAACGTAGTGAATCAATAGCGAGGTCCACCACCCGCGGTTCGGCGAAATTCAAGGTATTCCCGCAGCCCGTGGTGTCGAGGTAGCGGCCGTGGGCGTCGTGGCGGTAGTACTGCTGCTCTCCGAGACCCCTGAAACTGAAGGTATCGCCGTCCGGACCGCCCTCTGCCGTGTGGTTGTAGACGACGTCGAGGATCACCTCGATCCCCGCCGCATGCAGCAGCTTGACCATGCCCTTGAACTCGTCTTGTACCGCCTGGGGGCCTGCGTGTTGCGCGGCCTGGGTGGCATAATCCGCGTGTGGAGCAAAGAACGCGGCAGTGTTGTAGCCCCAATAATTGGTAAGGCCCAGATTCTGCAGGTGTTGCTCGTCCATATGGAAATGCACAGGCAGCAACTGGACCGCGGTAACTCCCAGGGATACGAAGTGCTCGATCATTGCCGGGTGCGCCATCCCCGCATAGGTTCCACGGAGATGTTCCGGAATGTCCGGGTGGAGCATTGTCTGGCCCCGGACATGCGCCTCATAGACGATAGTGTCCCGCCAAGGGGTCCGTGCTGCCCGATCGTCACCCCAGTGGAACGTCGGGTCCATCCGCACTGATGTCAAGCGTTCGCCACGCTGGTGCACCGCGCGTCCGTAAGGGTCCAACAGCAGCTGCCCACCGGCGTCGGCGTCGAAGTCCGGAGCCGGGACCGAAAGGGGAAGTGCCTCCTGGAAGCTGCCCGGCCGGAAACCATAGCGGGTGCCTGGCGGCATGCCATCGACGATTCCGTAATGCACCCCGTCTTGAAGTTTGGGCAGGGTGTGGACCTTCCAGGAACTTCCCGGGGCCTTGTAGGCGATGTCAACCCGGTCAAGTCCCGGCGCCCAGACCGCCACGTTGACCAGGCCCGTGCCAGGCGTGGCACCGTCGAATGTTCCGGGCCGCGGAACACTCAGGCCGAGCGGTGAGGGCTGCCCGGCGTCTACCGCGGATGCTGTGTCAAAAATCGGCATAACCATTGATTGAAAGCTTAGCGGCCGTGCCTGAAACTCCTGCCCCTACTACCGATGTGACGGTGGGGGCACCGGGCCGGGGGCCTGTCGTGGGCTCTTGCGGCGGCCACAACATGCCGTTCACCAGCCCAAACGCCGGACTGCCGAGCGCGTCCGGCCGGTGCAGCGCCGCGATTATGTCTTCGGTGAACATGGCAGCCCCCTCAATCCATCAAGCTACGCTCCCGCCCGGACCGCGTTCAAGGTCATGGCGGGTGATTGCCCATGAACACTCGAGGTGTTCATTGTCCGCCTTTCCGGCAGACTGTAGTTATACGCCCAATTTGGAGGCCATGGTGCGAATTGCCCTTGCTCAACTCATCAGCGGCCGCGAGCCGGCTGCCAACCTGGTCCTGCTGGAAGACTACGCGCGCCGTGCGAAGGAGGGAGGCGCTGAACTGGTGGTCTTTCCGGAAGCGACCATGCGCGCATTCGGGAACTCCCTCCTGGACATCGCCGAACCCCTTGACGGCCCCTGGGCCAGCCGGGTCAGGGAGATCGCCAGGGAGCTGGGGATCGTTATCGTCGCAGGGATGTTCACACCCGGCCTCTCATCCGACGGCGCCGGCAACGGCAAGGTCCGGAACACCCTCATCGTTACGGGGCCCGGCGTTGAAACCAGCTACGACAAGATCCATCTCTTCGATGCCTTCGGATTCGCTGAATCCGACACCGTCGATGCCGGCACCGAACCTGTAACGTTCGACGCCGGCGGGCTCACCTTTGGCTTGGCCACCTGTTACGACATTCGCTTCCCGGCGTTGTTCACGGCAAACGCGGCGCGCGGTGCCGTGGTGAACATCGTGTCCGCATCCTGGGCCTCAGGTCCCGGCAAGGCCGAACAATGGGCGCTCCTTGCACGCGCCCGGGCGCTCGACACGACGACCTTCGTCCTCGCCTGCGGCCAAGCCGACCCCGCCAGTGAAGGTATCGCGCCCACCGGTAAAGCACCCACGGGAGTGGGGCATTCCGCCGTCGTCTCCCCGTTCGGAACCGTTATTGAAGAGCTCGACGCCGGAACGGGGCTCTTGTTCGCAGAGCTGCATCCCGCCGTCGTCGAGGACGCCCGTGCCAAACTTCCGGTCTTGGCGAACCGGCGGGACTTCTAGCCTCCCCGATGCGCGCCCAAACGTGAGCGCGCGTCGGGGGAAAACAGCGCAAACGTGAGCGCGCGTCGCGGGAAGACAACGCAAACGTGAGCGCGCGTCGGGGACGCTGCGCAGTTACTTGGCTGCGCGCTGCCTTGAGACTTCGTACAGGGAGATCCCGACAGCCATCGACGCGTTGAGGGACTCCATGGCCGAGTCGATCGGAATGGAGATGATTTGGTCGCAGTTTTCGCGGACGAGGCGGCTCAGGCCCTTGCCCTCGGATCCGACGACGATGCAGACCGGTTCCGAGGCCAGGGTCAGTTCGGGCAGCGAGACGTCACCGTCGCCATCGAGTCCCAGCACGAAGATGCCCATGTCCTTGAACTGCTTGAGGGCATTATTGAGGTTGGCGGCGCGGGCCACCGGCACCCGAACGGCCGCGCCCGCGCTCGTCTTCCACGCTGAGGCGGTAACTCCGACAGAGCGGCGTTCCGGAACGATTACACCGTGGCCGCTGAAGGCGGAAACCGAGCGGATGATGGCACCGAGGTTGCGCGGATCCGTGATGCCGTCGAGTGCGACGAAGAGCGGGGCGTTCGCGATGTACCCCTTCTTCCACTTGGCTACGGTTTCCTCGGCGAGTTCGTATGCGTCCTCGTATTCGTACGGCGGGATCTGGAGGACCAGGCCTTGGTGCACGGCGTCGTCGGTCATGCGGTCGAGCTCGGGCTTGCCGGTTTCCAGGAGCGGGATGCCCCGCTCGGCGGCGAGCTTGAGGGATTCCTTGACGCGATCATCCATCTCAATGCGCACCGCAACATGCAGGGCCTTCGCCGGAATTCCAGCGCGCAGCGCCTCGACCACGGAGTTTCGTCCGGTGACGACTTCTTCGGTAGCACGGCCCTTCGGACCGGAACGGGCTCCGGCGTTGGCACGGCTGGATCCACCAGTGGCCCGCTTCGCCGCGGCACGCTCAGCGAGCTGCTTGTTCTTGTAGGCCTTGTGGTATTCGCGATCCTCGGCCTTTGGGGTTGGCCCCCTGCCTTCCAAGGCCTTTCGACCGTGGCCACCGGTTCCGGTGGTGGGGCCCTTCTTCTTCTTGACAGCCCGGCGACCGTTGTTGGCCATGAATTCCACCCTTGATTGTGTTGATAAGTCTGCAATCAAGTCTACTGAATCAATAAAAACCGGAATGACGGCCGTATTTGGGGTGGGGTTTAGTCCCGTTTCAGGCTCCAACTGGCGCCGTCGGCTCCGTCCTCGACGGCGATTCCAGCTTCGGCGAGAACGTCGCGGATCGCGTCGGAGGCAGCCCAGTCCTTGTTGGCACGCGCCGCCGCGCGGGCCTTCAACTGGGCCTCGACAAGGACCTCAAGGGCCTGCGCAGTCTCCGAGTCCGCCTGGACTTCGCCGCGGACATCATTGAGGCCGAGAACAGTGGTCATCGCCAGCACGGATCGTAGGGCCTGTTGCGCAGTGGCATCGTTGCCGGATGCCAACGCCGTATTTCCAGCCCGGACCGTCTCATGCAAGGCACCGAGCGCTTGCGGCACATTGAGGTCGTCATCCATCGCGGCAGCGAACGCGTCCGGGACGGGGCTTGAATCAGGGTGGGCTGCGAAGTCGCCGCCGAATTTCCTGGATGCCTTCGCGATGAAACCGTAGATGCGCTCCACAGCAGCCGCGGCCTCTTGCAAGGACGTCGGACGGTAGTCGAGGACCGAGCGGTATTGGGCCTGGCCAAGGTAGTAGCGCACCACCCGCGGGCTTGCCAGCGCAAGCATTTCCGCCGGACTTACCGTGTTGCCCACCGATTTGGACATCTTTTCGCCCTCATAGGTGACCATGCCGTTGTGCAGCCAGAAGTTGGCGAAATCATCCCCGGCGGCCTGCGATTGCGCCATTTCGTTCTCGTGATGGGGGAACCGCAAGTCCAGGCCGCCGCCGTGAATGTCGAAGCGCTGGCCCAGGTACTTGGTGGCCATGGCGGAGCATTCAAGGTGCCAGCCGGGACGGCCGGCACCCCACGGCGAAACCCAGCTCGCCGTCGTGGGCTCCCCTTCCTTGAAACCCTTCCACAGGGCGAAGTCGCGTGAATCGCGCTTGCCGCGCGGATCGGCGTCTTCGGCCCCCTGCATGTCGTCGATGTTTTGGCGCGTCAAGGAGCCGTACTTGCTCCAGGAACGGACGTCGAAGTACACATCTCCCGAGCCGTCCAAAGCGGGGTAGGCGTGGCCTCGATCGATGAGGCGCTCGATCAGGGCATGCATTTCCGGAATATGGCCGGTGGCGCGAGGTTCATACGTGGGCCGCCCGACGCCCAGGGTATCGTAGGCCTGCTCGAATTCCTGCTCGTAGCGGTAAGCCAAGGCCCACCACTCTTCCTCCGGTTTCGCGGTGGGTTCTTCATTCCACGCCGGCCCGAACGACTGTGCGGACTTCGCGAGGATCTTGTCGTCGATATCCGTGACGTTCCGCACTACGGTGACGCGCAATCCGCGATATTCGAGCCAACGCGTCAGTTGGTCAAAGGCGATCGCCGAGCGGACATGTCCCACGTGCGGCATGCCCTGCACCGTCGCGCCACAGTAGTAGACGCTGGCTTTGCCGGCTTCGAGGGGAACGAAGTCGCGGACTTCGGCGGATGCGGTGTCGTAAAAGCGCAGGGTCACCGCTCCAGATTAGCCGATGCCGGCCGGCTGCCTTTGCTAGGCGCCCTCCTCCGGAAACGCGCCCGGAAACGCGACCGACGCCGGGTAGACGAGGGCCGTGGCGACGGCAGAGATTCCTTCGCCCCGGCCTGTGAAACCCAGCCCGTCGCTGGTCGTCGCCGTGACGCTGACGGGGGCCCCGGCCGCCTCGCTCAGCACGCGCTGCGACTCTTCCCGCCGAGGCCCGAACTTTGGCCGGTTGGCGACGAACTGCACGGCGATGTTTCCGATCTCAAAACCGGCCGCCCGAACAATCCTCGCCGCCTCCCCTAGCAGTTTGACACCTGACGCGCCTGCCAGCTCGGGGCGGTCCGTACCGAAGTGCGTGCCAAGGTCTCCGATGCCGCAGGCGGAAAAGAGGGCGTCTGCCGCGGCGTGGGCCACGCAATCGCCGTCGGAATGGCCGGAAAGCCCGCGCTCCCCTTCCCAAAAAAGGCCAGCCAGCCAGAGCGGCTGCGGGGCATCCTCCGGCGCGAAGGCATGAACGTCCACGCCGATGCCGGTGCGCGGAAGCATCATTGCCGCGCCCGTGCCGAGGGCCGTCTCCCCGGGTTGCGTTGCCATCAGCCTTCCACCCAGCGCATTCCGAGGGGACCTTCCAGCAGTCCCTCCGCGATGATCAAGTCCAAGGGCGTGGTGATCTTGAGTGACTGGCTGGCGCCGCGCACTGCGTGGACGGGTACGCCCAAAAGTTCGACGAGCATCGCGTCATCCGTGACCGCGGCCGACTGGACCTCGTCGAACTTCGCGGCTGCCGCGTGGGCACGCCGCAAGGTCTCGTACTCGAAGCCCTGCGGAGTCTGCACCGAGCGCAACTGTTCCCTCGGGGCGGTTCCCGTAACAATTTCAGGTGCGATGCCGGCGTCGTCCCCGTCCGTTTCGGACACCGTCTTGACAGTATCCACCACCGGAATTGCCGGAATGACGGCTTTGGCCCCCGAAGAGAGGGCGACGGCGACGCGGTGGAAGACGCGCTCGGGGGTGAGTGCCCGCGCGGCGTCGTGGACCAGCACCGAGTGTGTTCCTTCGAGCACTGCGTCGAGCGCGGCCCGGACGGAATCCGCCCGCGTGGAACCGCCGTCGACCACGGTTACCAGCGGTCCCCCGGGACCAAGTTCCTGCCGGAATTCCTCGCAAAGAGCACGCAACTCGACGTCGCCGTGTGGAACCGCGATGCAGATCTGTCGAGCTACATCCGCCGTCGCGACACCCCTCAGGGCATGCGTGAGGATGGTTTCGCCGCCCAGCGGCACCTTCGCTTTCGGCATGCCGTAGCCAAGCCGCTCGCCTGAACCTGCCGCGACGACGACGACAGCGGTTGCCTCGCGCTGGGATGGAATAGTCATGCGCCCAAGCCTACGTCGTGCCCACGGGCCCAACTAGTCCGAACGGGCGGGTCCCCGCGGTGCCGTGATTTGGGCAAAAGGAAACCCCGGCGGCAGGTCGCCACCGGGGTTCAAATCTTGAATCTCTTAGGAAGCCAGAACTTCGTCGAGAACGCTTGCGGCCTTCTCTTCGTCGGTCTTCTCAGCCAGTGCCAATTCTGAAATCAGAATCTGGCGGGCCTTGGCCAGCATCCGCTTCTCACCCGCGGAAAGCCCGCGATCGTGATCCCGGCGCCAAAGATCGCGAACGACCTCTGCTACCTTGATGACGTCACCCGAAGCAAGCTTCTCCAGGTTTGCCTTGTAGCGACGGGACCAGTTGGTGGGCTCTTCAGTGAACTCGGCTCGAAGAACATCGAAAACGTGCTCCAAACCTTCCTTGCCCACTACGTCGCGAACCCCAACAAGGTCTACGTTTTCTGCTGGAACTTCAATGGTCAGATCACCCTGAGCCACCTTGAGCTTGAGATACATTTTCTCTTCGCCCTTGATAGTGCGCATCTTGATTTCTTCAATTTTTGCTGCACCGTGGTGAGGGTAAACTACTGTCTCGCCGACCTCAAAAACCATGTGGACTTTCCCCTTTCCCGCAGACCAGTTTATCACGCTTAAGGCATACGATTGGCACGGAGAGGCCTCCGGAAGCCCGTAAATACGCGGAAATTGGGCATTTCCGCCCTCATGCACCCCCTTGACGGGACGGCATAAAAGTGCATGGGCGGGGGTGCGGCGGAGAACAGTACCCCGATCGGGAGGCCGCCACAATGGCGCCTGGAATCCTTGTTTCAGCCGGTTTGCCGATAGGCTATGCCTGAAAAGTGATCCAAAGACTCTTAGAGGAGTACGTGTCGTGCGCATTACTGCGATGAACCGTGTCCAGCGCGTCAAGCTGACAATGGCGGCGACCGCCATCGGCATCGGTCTCTTGTCCGTGACCGGCTGTGGCTACATCAACCCCCAGCAGACCAACCAGCAGTACTCAGCATCGGACGGCGTCAGGGTCGACCTCGGTTCGCTGCAACTGCGCAACATCCTCATCGTCTCCACCGGCGCCAATAAGCCGGGTCGCGTCGTTGGCGCCGTCTTCAACAACTCCTCCAGCGATGCCACGCTGATGATCGACGGCGCGGGCGGCTCGCAGGTGAGCCTCCCGGTGAAGGCCAAGTCCCAAACCTACCTCAATGAGAACAGCGACCCCGTGATCCTGAGCACCAGTGGCGGAAACCCCGGCACGCTGGTTCCCGTGACCGTCAAGTCCGGCACGGACTCGGCCACGCTGCAGGTCCCGGTTGTGGACGCTTCCCTGAAGGAATACCAGAAGTACCTGCCCGCCACAGCTACCCCGAGCGCCACCCCCAGCGGATCGGCCAGCACAAGCGGTTCGGCTACCGGTTCGGCGAGCCCGAGCGGTCCGGCGACCGGCACCGCCACGCCGACTCCGACGGCCTCCGGCCACTAAGTCGGCGGCACTTCCGACGGCGGCTGGGCGCCAAAGGCGACAATCCGCCGTCGGGCGCCAGTGGCGACAATCCACCGTCGGGCGCCAAAGGCGACAATCCGCCGTCGGGCGCCAAAGGCGACAAGCATCAAGCGAAGGTAGGGCTCCCGTTCAAGAACGGGAGCCCTACCTTCATTGAGTTGCGGGGAGGTCCGGGCCTAGGGCTCGAACTTGTAGCCGAGCCCGCGCACCGTAACAAGATAGCGGGGAGCAGAGGGATCTGGTTCGATCTTGCTACGCAGCCGCTTCACGTGGACGTCGAGGGTCTTGGTATCCCCCACATAGTCGGAACCCCAGACCCGGTCGATCAGCTGTCCACGGGTAAGCACCCGCCCCGAATTGCGCAGGAGCATTTCCAAGAGCTCGAATTCCTTTAGGGGGAGCGCAACCTGCTCGCCATTGACGCTCACCACGTGGCGCTCGATATCCATCCGGACCGGGCCGGCCTGGACAGTGGAGGTCACCAATTCTTCGGGCTCGCCCTGGCGCCGCAGCACAGCCCGCACGCGTGCCACGAGCTCCCTGGAGGAATATGGCTTGGTGACGTAGTCGTCCGCGCCGAGCTCCAGGCCCACCACCTTGTCGATTTCAGAGTCCTTCGCCGTCAGCATGATGACCGGGACGCTGGAACGTTGACGCAATTGCCGGCACACCTCCGTTCCGGGCGTCCCCGGAAGCTGGAGGTCCAAGAGCACGAGATCGGCTCCGTTTCGGTCGAACTCCACCAAGGCGTCGCTGCCGTTGTCCACCACCTGGACATCAAAGCCTTCCTTGCCCAATAAGTAGGACAGGGGGTCGCTGAAGGACTCTTCGTCCTCCACGATCAAAATCCTGCTCAAGCGCCAGCTCCTTGCTCACGTGCGGGTGATGCACCCGCAGTTTGAATCACGCCACTGGGCTTCGCCCCGGCGTCGTCCTCTTGGCCTTCCATCTCTGGAAGGCGGATGGTGAAGGTGGATCCTTGGCCGGGCTGGGACCAGACGGTGACTTCGCCGCCGTGGTTGGAGACAACGTGCTTGACGATGCTCAGCCCCAGCCCGGTGCCGCCCGTTTGCCGCGAGCGTGCAGCGTCCACACGGTAGAAGCGCTCGAAAATGCGTTCCTGGTCCTCCGGGCTGAGGCCTTCGCCCTGGTCCGTGACCGAGATCGCCACCACGCCTTCCTTGACGCGGACGCCGACACCAACCCGCGTGTTTTCGGGCGAGTAGCGGATGGCGTTGTCGATGAGGTTCCTCAAAGCCGTCACCAACAGGTCCTGGTCCCCAAAGACCATCGCCTCGGTGGGCGCACCCACCACAATCTTGATGTTCTTGCTTTCAGCGGGCAGCTGCGAACGGTCCACCGATTCCGCGACGACAGTGTTGATATTCACGGGGTGGCCTTGTTGCGCCACGTTGGCGCCTTGCAAGCGGGACAACTCGATGATGTCCTGCACGAGCGCTGCAAGGCGCGCCGATTCCTTGTGCATGCGTTTGGCGAAACGGCGGACAGCTTCCTCGTCGTCCGGGCTTGCTTCGAGGGCCTCGGCCAGCAAGGAAATCGCGCCGACGGGAGTTTTGAGTTCGTGGGAGACGTTCGCGACGAAATCGTTGCGGATCTCCTCCGTGCGTGTGATTTCAGTGCGGTCATCCGCGAGGAGCACGATATATTCCCAGCCGAGCATGGCCGCACGCACCTGGACGACGATGGTCCCCTTGCCCAGCGGACCGCGCGGCAACTCGAGCGTTTCCTCGAGTATCACGCCATCGCGGCGCACTTTCCCGGTCATGTCGAGGAGCTGTTTGTGCACGACCGTGTGGCCGCGGACAAGGCCGTACGCGTATGCGGCGGGACTGGCCCGGACGACGCCGTCGATCGCGTCCACCACCACAAAAGCGCGCCCGACGACGGACAGCACCTCCGCAGCCCCCTCCGGCAGCACTGGTTCGGTGACGTCCAGGTCGACAATCTTCCGCTGGCGCTCGCTCAGCCTGAATGCGAGCACGCCAAAGACGCCGCACGACAAGCCAACAAGGCCTGCGATGACACCGATGAGCACTGGATCCACGGTCCTAGCTTATGCGCAGAAAACCGTGCAAAATCAGGAAGAGTCATGAAACGGCCCCGGTTCAGCTAACGTTCACCTAAAGGTGCGCAAGCGTTCATGGACAACTGCAATCCTTGCTGGTTGAACCATCGTGTTGTGAAGAATTCCCCTGCCGTTCGATGGGGCGGAAGGGAATTCCAAGGAGAGGACGCCAAAGTGCGCAAGGTATTTCAAGAGGAACTCATCCAGGTCGGTGAGGACCTTGTCGAGATCTCAAAGCTGGTCACCGAGGCGATCCAGAATGCGACCACGGCATTTGAAGGCGCAGATATCGATCTCGCGCAGGAAGTCATTGCCGCGGATGCCCGTATCGACTTCCTCCAGAACGGCCTCGACGAACGCGCGATCGACATCCTTGCGCTGCAGGGACCCGTTGCGAGCGATCTGCGGATGATCGTCGGTTCGCTGCGGATGAGCGCATCGCTGGAGCGCATGGGCGACCTCGCCCGGCACGTGGCCCAGCTGGCCCGGCTGCGCTACCCGGCCATCGTCATTCCCGAACAGCTTTCGGCCACCTTCAAGGAGATGGCCCGCATCGACCTTGAAATCAGCCAGAAGGTGACCCTCCTGCTGGAGTCAAGGGACCTCGAAGTGGCTCGCGCGATCCTCAAGCTGAACATCCGGCTCGACGACCTGCACTTGAGCGTCTTCCGGGCCATCGCCGAGCCCTCTTGGGCGGAGTCGCCGGCCACGACGGTCGACGTCGCCCTCGCGAGCCGCTATTTCGAACGCTTTGCCGACCACGGCGTCTCCGTGGCCCGCAAGGTGACGTACCTGGTCACCGGCGAATGGCACCCTGAAGGCTTCTAGCCAGCAAAATGACGACGGCGGCCGGCCCACCTGTGAGGTGGACTGGCCGCCGTCGTATGGACGCGGTGGTCGTAAGGAACTGAAGCCTTATTTCTTACCCTGGGCAGCCACTGCCTTGATGGATTCCGCTGCGGCCTCGGGGTCAAGGTAGGTTCCGCCGCGGTTGATCGGCTGGAAGTCCTCGTCCAGTTCATACACCAGCGGGATGCCCGTGGGGATGTTGAGGCCGGCGATGTCTTCGTCGCTGATGCCATCCAAGTGCTTTACGAGGGCGCGGAGCGAGTTGCCGTGCGCCGTCACCAGGACGGTCTTGCCTGCTTTGAGGTCTTCCTTGATGTCCGATTCCCAGTAAGGCAGGAGCCGGATGAGGACGTCCTTGAGGCACTCTGTGCGCGGAAGGTCGTCGCCCAGGTCCGCGTACCGGGGATCGTTGACCTGCGAGAACTCGCTGTCGTCCGAGAGCGGGGGCGGCGGGGTGTCGTAGCTGCGGCGCCATTCCATGAACTGCTCTTCGCCGAACTCAGCGAGGGTCTGGGCCTTGTCCTTGCCCTGCAGGGCACCGTAGTGGCGTTCGTTGAGGCGCCAGTCGCGCTTGACGTCGATCCAGCCGCGATCGGCCTTGTCCAGGGCGATGTTGGCCGTGTTGATGGCGCGCTTCAGCCGGGAGGTGTAGAGGATGTCCGGGAGAACGTTGTTCTCGACCAGGAGTTCCCCGCCGCGGGCTGCTTCCTCGCGGCCTTGGTCGTTCAGGTCGACGTCCACCCAGCCGGTGAACAGGTTCTTGGCGTTCCAGTCGCTGTGGCCGTGGCGCAGCAGAATCAGCTTGTAAGTCATGCTTTTCATCCTATGCGATCACGCCCGGCCATGACCGGGCGTTACGTCACTACCCTTCACCCCAACGCGGGGTCACTTAGCGCCGGTGTTTTGGGGGTTGATGGGCCGTAAGTGACCCCGCGTTGGCGGTTAGGCTTGGACGGTGGTTCAGAAGGCGGAGCGGGTGCAGGGCAGGCGGGGCAAACCGGTCGGCAACGTCACGAGGGGAACCACCAATCCCAACCGCATGCGCCGCCTTGACCGCTGGCTGGCAGGTCCGCAGGCGTGGCGGCTGCGCTCCGCCGTCGACCCCTTGGTAGTGGACCTGGGCTACGGCGCATCGCCAGCCACCGCCGTCGAACTCTTCGACCGGCTTCGGGCCGTCCGGGCCGAGGTCCATGTGTGCGGAATAGAGATCGAACCCGAACGTGTTCGGATTGCCAAGGCCTTGGAACGGCCCGGGCTCAGCTTCCAGGTAGGGGGCTTTGAGATTCCCGTCCCCGGCAACCCCGTCTTGGTGCGGGCGTTCAACGTGCTGCGACAGTATGAAGAAGCGGACGTGGCGGGGATTTGGGAACTAGTGTGCTCACGGCTAGGGCCGGGCGGGCTATTCATCGACGGAACATGCGACGAGATCGGCCGACGCGTGACGTGGGTTGCATTGGACGGGCACGGTCCCCTGAGCTTGAGCATGTCCATGCGGTTCGGCAATTTCGAACTGCCGTCCGACGTCGCCGAACGCCTGCCCAAAGCACTGATCCACCGAAACGTTCCCGGCGAGCGGATTCATGCCTTCCTGAACGCGCTCGACCAGGCCTGGTTGGAGGCCGCGCCGCTCGCTTCGTTCGGCAATAAACAGCGGTGGACCGCTATGTGCCACTCAATGCGCGACGCCGGTTGGCCGCTTCAGGACGGCCCGTCACGTTGGCGATTGGGCGAACTTACCGTTGATTGGGCAGCCGTCGCACCGTCCTGAGGCTGCCGGGGGCTACCAAGGGCCGTACGGGCCCTGGTTCCGTCCGCTATTGCCGATTTCCTTCACGGCCGGGCGGACATCGGCGAGGTAGACGCAGGACGCCGTGACGGCTGCGATAGCAAAGATGCCCAAGCCCCCGCCGCCGGCGAGGACGGAAAGTCCGCCGACCACCGCGGCCACGCCCGTCAGCGCAAGCCAGAAGGTCTTGGTGCGCTTGGACGCCGCCTCAAAGGATGAAGGCTTGTGGCGCAGGCAGTCCACCAGTGCCCACAGCTCAAAAGCGAAGGCCACCAGTGCCAGAATGAAAAAAATTCCACTCTGGAGGTATGAAATCAAGAGTTTTCCGTCCACGGATCAAGCCTAGCCGTCAAGCGACTTAAGCGCCTGCTCAAGGTCGGCCCAAAGGTCCTCGACATTCTCGATCCCGACGCTCATCCTGACCAGGTTGTCCGGAACGCTCACCGGCTCAGCGGTGTGCCGGCGTCGTCGTTCGATGAGCGATTCGACCCCTCCCAGCGAGGTCGCCGGGAGCCATAGTTGCAACGCCTGGACAAGGTGGTCGGCGGCTTCCGCCCCGCTCCGGGAGGAATCCCCTGCCAGCTGTACGCAGACGATGGAGCCGAAGCCTTTCATCTGGGCTTTGGCCCGCTCGTGGCCGGGATCGTTGGACAAGCCGGGGAAACGAATGGCCTCGACGCGTGGATGGGTGGCCAGCCGCTCGGCCAGGATGGCGGCGGAGGCCTGCGAGCGCTCGATCCGCAGCGCCAAGGTACGCAGGCCGCGAAGTGCGAGCCAGGCCTCGAAAGGACCTGCGATGCCCCCGTGGATGATGCGGTGGTGCAAAAGCTCAGCGCGAAGCTCGGGACTGGATGTGACCAAGGCGCCAAGAACGACGTCGGAATGTCCGGAAAGGTACTTGGTCACCGAATGGAGCACGACGTCGGAGCCCAGTTTGAGGGGCTGCTGCACCAACGGCGTGGAGAAGGTGTTGTCCGTGACAACGATGGCCCCGGCGTCGTGGGCCGCGGTGGTCAAGCCGGGTATGTCGGCGATGCCGAGCATGGGATTCGTGGGGCTCTCGATCCACAGCATGCTTGCGGCCTGGCCACCGGCCGGGGCGAGCTGCTCCTTCACCGCGTCGGTGTCCGCGATGTCGACGGTCCGCAACTCGATGAACCCCTTCTCCGCGAGCTCGCCAGCCATGACGAGCGAGCCGGAATAGCTGTGGGAAGGCATGACGAGGACTCCGCCCGCGGGGATGAGCGAAAGGGCTGAGCTGACCGCCGCCAAACCCGATGCATAGAGGAGTCCGGGAAGGTCCGCTCCTTCCAGGCCCGCCAGTGCGTCCTCGAACGGGTCCCAGGTGGGGTTGGCATAGCGTCCGTAGCCGCGGTCTCCGTCGCTGAGCGCCCCCGTGCCGAAATAGGTTGAGGACAGCACAATCGGTGGGTTTACGGGCTCATCATGGCCGCGTTCCGGACGGCCTGCCGCCACCACCACAGTCTCGGGGGACAACGCTGCGGCATGTTCTCGGGAAAGGCTCATTACCCTAGGGTACGGGTTCTGTCGGTGTACCTCTGTAGGCTTGGAACCGTGACTACGCAGCACCTCAAGCAGGATCAGTCCCCGCGCCAAGACCAGCGAAGCGGGCTCTTCATCGCCTTCGAAGGCGGGGACGGAGCGGGCAAATCCACCCAGGCCGCCCGCCTCGGCGGCGCGCTCGAGGCCCTGGGCCTTTCGGTGCTGCGTACACGCGAACCCGGGGGAACCCCCATCGGCGAAAAGCTGCGTTCACTTGTGTTGGACCACGGCCATGGAACGATTGATCCCCGGACAGAAGCATTGATGTTCGCCGCTTCCCGCGCCGCCCATGCCAGCCAGGTCATTCGCCCGGCATTGGCCCAGGGCTCCGTCGTCATCACCGATCGCTACATTGATTCATCCGTCGCGTACCAGGGCGCCGGCAGGGACCTTGGCACCGCCGCCGTCCGGCGCATCAACGAATGGGCGACCGAAGGCCTCGAGCCCGACCTCACCGTCCTGCTGGATGTCCACCCAGGAGACGGCCGGGACCGCCGCACCGCCGGCGAGGCCACGGAGGACCGGCTCGAATCCGAACCGGACGACTTCCACGCGCGTATCCGTGCCGCCTTCCTGGAGCTCGCCGAGGCCCACCCGGAGACATATCTCGTGCTTCCGGCGAAGGATTCCGTCGAAGACCTTGCGACCCGGATCCTCGACCGCGTCCGGGAACTGCTTGAGGCGCGGCGGCTATGAGTGTCTGGGCTGAACTCCAAGGCCAGGCACACGTTGTCGAACAATTGCGCGCGGCCGCCCAGGGCGAGGGGCTCACGCACGCATGGCTTTTCACCGGGCCTCCGGGTTCGGGGCGTTCCAATGCCGCCAAGGCCTTCGCTGCGGCACTGAATTGCGAGCAGGACGACGTTACGCGCCGCGGCTGTGGCGAGTGTGCCACGTGCCGGACGATCATCGGCGAGACGCACTCCGACGTCACCTTCGTCCGCACGGAGAAAGTCACCATCACCATCGAGGAAGCCCGCCAGCTGGTATCCAAGGCAGGTGACCGGCCGGCGTCGGGCCGTTGGCGGATCATCGTGGTGGAGGACGCGGACCGGATGGCCGAGCGCACCACAAACGTCCTCCTTAAAGCCATCGAGGAGCCGACGCCCCGCACGATCTGGATGCTTTGCGCGCCGTCCCCGGCGGACGTGTTGGTCACCATCCGCTCCCGGTGCCGTCCCGTGAGCCTGAGGCTTCCACCCGCGGCCGACGTCGCCGCGCTCCTGGTAAGGCGGGACGGCGTCGATCCCGATATAGCGGACCGCGCGGCCCGTGCGGCCCAGAGCCATATCGGAATCGCACGCCGCTTGGCCCGTGATCCTGAAGCGCGGGCGCGCCGCTTGGAGACCGTCCGCTTTCCCTTGGGCCTTCGTGGCGTGACAGCCGCGGTCATGATGGCGGAAAAGCTGGTCAAAATCGCGACCGACGAAGCCAACAGCTCCAACGACGAGCGCGATGCCGCTGAGAAAGTCGCCTTGCTCGCGAGCCTTGGCGCCCCCGAATCGGGCACCCTTCCCCCGTCGATGCGCAGCCAGGTGAAGCAGCTGGAAGATGACCAGAAACGACGGGCAAAACGCTCCATCACCGATTCCCTGGATCGAACCCTGACGGACCTCCTGTCCTTCTACCGGGACGTCCTGATCCTCCAGTTGGGGAACGCCGTCGATCTGGTCAACGTTGAACTCAGGAGTGAGCTGGAAGCGTATGCCGAGGCTTCCACTCCGGAAATTACCTTGGCCCGAATGGACGCCATCAATAAGGCACGCGTCCGGATCACCACCACCAACGTCGCACCGCTGCTAGCCGTCGAATCCATGGCGAGCAGCCTCATCCAGCAATAGCCGGATAGTTTAGAGACAGCACGCTTGCCCAGTTTGAGGAGTAACGCATGATGCCCGCACGACCCCGGCCCACGGGACCCGGTTCACGGACCCGGCCCTTATCCCTTCGCAGGGGGTCGCTGCGCAAGGCATCCCTCCGGAGGGCGACGTGGGCGATTGCGGCCGCGGTTTCGGCCGCTTTGCTCTTGAGCGGCTGCGTGTTCTCCCTTCCCTTGTCTGGCGGAAACGGCAATGACGCCGTCGCCGATCCTTCCATCGCCGCATCGGCACCGGCGGGCCTTGCCAGCTATTACTCCCAGAAGGTGAGCTGGACTTCCTGTGAGCAAGGTTTCCAGTGCGCCAATATCAAGGTGCCCGTGGACTACGCCAAACCCGATGGCGGAGACATCTCCATCGCGGCAATCCGCCTCAAGAGCCAGGGGGCAAAGAAGGGTTCACTGCTCGTCAACCCCGGCGGCCCGGGCGCGTCGGGCTATGACTTCGTCAGGGATGCCGGCAAGACGCACTTCACCAGCAAGCTGCGCTCCAGCTTCGACCTTGTGGGCTTCGACCCACGCGGGGTGAAGCGCTCGGCGCCCGTGACGTGCCTTAGCGATGCTGAACGGGATGCCTCCCGCGAAAAGGTCTACCGCTACGACACGGACCAAGGCCTCGCACAGGCCTTCACCGATAACAAAGCCATCATCGCGCAATGCGTTTCGAAGTCCGGACCAGCCCTCGCGCATATCGACACTGTCAGTTCCGCGAAGGACATGGACATCATCCGCGCCGTGCTGAACGATGCGAAACTCAACTACATTGGCTTCTCCTACGGGACATCGCTCGGTTCCACCTATGCCGCCGAGTTCCCGGACAACGTCGGCAAACTTGTGCTGGACGGCGCGGTGGATCCGGCCCTCAGTAACGAAGACCTCACGGCCGGCCAGGCTGAAGCATTCGAAAAGGCACTCCGCAGCTATGTGGCGGACTGCGAATTGGGACGAACGCCTTGCCCGCTGAGCGGCACTGTCGACGACGGCGTGCAGCAGATCCACGATCTTCTCGCCGACGTCGAGCAGAATCCGAAACGCGCAAAGGACGGCCGCCTCGTGACGGGCACAACCTTCGCAAGCGGCCTCTTCACTCCGCTCTACGACAACGAATCGTGGCCGGTCCTCACCCAGGCGTTGCAAGCGGCGTTCCAGGGCGACGTGTCGCTCATGCTCCGAATCGCCGACATTGGCGCTGACCGGGAACCGAACGGGACCTACAGTTCGAACACAGCCTTCGCTTTCAATGCCATCAACTGCCTCGATTATCCGATGGTCTCGGACACAGCCGGGATGCGCGCCGAGGAAGCCCGCCTCAAGCAACTCTCCCCCACCTTCGGGTACTACTTCTCCTACGGCGGGGTCAATTGCAGGGACTGGCCGTACAAGCCAGTCCACACGCCCGCCCCGGTCAAATACAGCGGCAAGGCTCCGGTGGTGGTTATCGGCACCACCGGAGACCCGGCCACGCCCCTAGCCTGGGCCGCATCGCTGCGGAAAGAGCTCGGAAACGCTTCCCTCGTGACGTGGAAGGGTGAAGGCCACACCGCCTATGGCCGCTCGAATGCTTGCGTCTCCGCCGCGGTGGACAACTACTTCGTGGACGGAAAGCTGCCCTCCGACGGCACTATGTGCTGAGCACGATCTTGGCTTGTGCTGGAGCTACGGTGCGCCCATACGGCGGCTAGAGCCGTACGGCCCGCGGCTCCAGCAAGGCGGGCAAGTGCTTGACGGAGGGTACGACGGCGCTGGCGCCGGCGGCGCGCAAGGCCACCTCCGTGTGGAATCCGGTCAGCACGCCCACCACGGCGGAGGCGCCCGAGCGCACTCCGGAGAGCATATCGGAGCTGGTATCCCCGACCACCACGACGTCGCGGACATCTTCGAGGTCCAGCGCAAGCACCGCCGTGAGGATCATGTCCGGGTAGGGGCGTCCCCGGCCGGCATCGGCAGGGCAAAGGCTGAGGTCGGCCTTCCCCATCCAACCGAGGGACTCGAGCACCACGTTCTGCGTGTGCCGTCCGAAGCCCGTCGCGAGGCAGACTTTCATGCCGGAGTCATGCATCCAGTCCATCGCTTCGACCGCGCCCGGTATCGCGCGGACTCCCCCGTCGGCGATCAGCTCGTCGTAGGCGCGCTCGAAGGCCTTGTTGGCCGTTTCTGCCAAGAGTGCGTCATCGAAGAGATCCTCGAAAACGGTCAGTTTCGAAAATCCCATGGTGTCCCGGGCGTAGCCGAGCATGCTTTCGAAGCGAGACGAGCCAGGTTCCACACCGGCCTCCTGAAGGGCCAAGGACATCGCACGTTCTGTCCGGCCGTCGTCCGTGACCGTGGTACCGACCATGTCCAACACGGCGAGCCGGAGTCGCTGCGCCGGGTGCGTCCCGGCGTCGTCGGCGCTGATCCTCTTGCTGATGTCCATGCTCATGGCTCCCCTTCGCTGGTGACGGCCGAAGCGTCCGGCCACGTTATTCCGCCCAGCTTGCGCCGGGTCCGCGACCACGGACTGAACCCGCCACGACCTTCGGATGAATTCCGCAAAAACGGCCCCGGCAACGGGTTTCAACGCTGTTTTGACCCCGGCGGAGGACTCCATTACAGTTGTATCTTGCGTGATTCAGCCGGTCTCCGGATGGAACGCGGTGCTTCCTTAGCTCAGTCGGTAGAGCGTTTCACTCGTAATGAAAAGGTCATCAGTTCGATTCTGATAGGAAGCTCGGGACAAACCCCGTATTGTCGCTCGTTCGGCGATGATACGGGGTTTTTCGCTGGTTTGGTTCTTGGACGCCGCAGCACGGCAAGCCGACGGGAAAGGGTCCCGCACCTCCCCGGTGCGGGACCCTTTCCCGTCGCTCTTTAGTCCGTAGCTCTTTAGTCCCTTGCTGTCAGGCGAAGTCGGAAACCGCGGGATCCGGTCCGATCCGGCCTTCCGCGCCGCGATCCAGGCCGTTGATAGCCTGGATATCAGCCTCATCCAGCACGACGTCGAGTGCTGCGAAGTTTTCCTTGATGCGTGACTCGGTGACGGACTTCGGAATCACCACGTTGCCGATCGCCAAGTGCCAGGCGATGACGACTTGTGCCGGC
The DNA here is from genome assembly GCA_041360635.1 of bacterium RCC_150. Classification (GTDB taxonomy): domain Bacteria; phylum Actinomycetota; class Actinomycetes; order Actinomycetales; family Micrococcaceae; genus Arthrobacter. The sequence goes on from JBFUPP010000030.1 coordinate 31,119, forward strand.
GTGGCGTTGTGCTTGCCGGCGATCCCTGCGATGGTCTCGTTTTCCAGGAGCTCGCCACCTTGGCCAAGGGGCGACCAGGCCTGGGTCAGGATGCCCTTGGAAGCACCAAATTCCCGCAGTTCAGCCTGGTTGAAGAACGGGTGCAGCTCGACCTGGTGGATCGCGGGGACTACGCCGGTCTCGTCGATCAACCGTTGCAGGCCTTCCTTGGAGAAGTTGGAAACACCGATCGACTTCACCCGGCCCCGCTTCTGCAGTTCAATCAGGGCCTTCCAGGTGTCCACGTACTTGCCTTGCTTGGGCTGCATCCAGTGGATGAGGTAAAGATCCAGAGTTTCCAGGCCGAGGCGGTCAAGGGACGCTTCGAAGGCGGCGAGGGTGGATTCGAAGCCCTGGTCCGAGTTCCAGAGCTTGGTGGTGATGAAGATTTCCTCGGGCTTGAGGCCCGAGGCGGCAATCGCACGGCCGACGCCTGCTTCGTTGCCGTAGATCCTAGCGGTATCGATGTGGCGGAATCCGGCGTCGAATGCCTGCCGGACCACCTTTTCGGCTACATCGTCCTCAACCTGCCATACCCCGTAGCCGAGCTGGGGAATGGAGTTGCCGTCGTTAAAAATAAGGTTCGGTGACGAAGTCATGATCACCATCCTGCCAGCCGGCAGCTTGGGCTGACTACGAAATTGAGGCCAGCTAAGCTACCCGCTTAATAGTTGCCCTCAGGGAATAAAGGCGTGTGCAGCTATCTACGTCCAGCACCGGGTTCCGGCCCCTAGCTAGCCTGCGCCCAGTTCCTTCATGATGCGCTCCGCTTCGTCCACATGCTCATAGACCGCTTCCGCGCGTCGCCGCACAGAGGCCGCACCAACCGGGACGGGCCCGACGGCGAGACGCAGCATGGCGGCCGCCTCGGCCGTCGTAGCAAGAGAGTTTCCTGCCCTGGAAAGCGCGCGATGGACACCGCTGAGCGCTCCCGGAATGTCCAGGCCTTCACTCGGAGCGCGGAGCTGCGCCGCGACGCAAACCGTGCGGACCCTGGGCGACAATTCAGCGAGCTCATTGGCGATCACGACGAGCTCCACGTAGAGCTGTTCGTCCTCGACTCCCTCAAGCACTTGGTGATACCGGTCAAGCCCGCGGTGAAAGCGGTCGTGGGCGCGTCTCCACAGTCCTTTGCCAAGTTCGGCATCGTCCTTGCGTCCCTGCCGGACGGCCCCAAAGAACCCCACGCCGGTACTCAGAGGTACTGTCCCGGCCCATGGTCCGGGTTCTCAATGTGAGGAGGCTTTCCTGGTTCTGCCGCTGTGCCGGGAGCCGGGGCCCGCTGGGGCTCGCCGTTGTCCCCGATGACAACGCCCGGTGCGATCATCGTTCCGGGCGGCAGTTGCCTGAGCTGCAATTGGGCGACGGCATGTTCCCTTGCCGCCTGCTGGGCGGCGATGGCGGTCTGGATCCCGTGGAACAAGCCTTCGAGCCAACCGACGAGCTGGGCTTGGGCAATCCGGAGCTCAGCGTCCGACGGCGTGGTGTTTTCAGGGAACGGGAGGCTGATGCGCTCAAGTTCATCCACGAGTTCCGGGGCGAGGCCCTCTTCCAGTTCCTTGATGGAGCGATCGTGAATTTCGGCGAGCCGGCCACGGGCTGCCTCATCCAACGGGGCACTCTTCACTTCTTCGAGGAGTTGCCGGATCATGGTCCCGATCCGCATCACTTTCGCGGGCTCGTCAACAAGGTCCTGCAGGGTGCTGCCCTTCTTGGGCAAAGGCTTGGCTTCCGGTATTCCATCCGGCTCCGGGACGGCCTCCGCGTCCTCGTCCAGCGTGGTTCCTTCCACGGGAATATCGTCTACGCCCTCGCCATTGGATTGAGTGTCGTCGTGATCGCTCATGCGTTCATACTCTCACGGGCCGCAACCCGCCCCGGCGCCATGACGAGTATTTCGCCTTCGTCCTTAGCGAAATCTCAACAGCACCTTCCCTGCGGATTGGCTTCGCCCTGGCCGCCAGCAACGTGCCGTAAACGGCGGTCGTTTATGCGGTGGACGTGCCGTTGCCGCTGCCATTCGCCTGCTGGATCAGGCGGGCCTCGCAGAGATCCAGCCAGCGGACTTCCGCCTCGGCATGGAAAATCAGCGAGTCCAAGACAAGGAGCCGCGCCGTGTCCTGAACTCTCTGGTTGGCGGAAACGTCCTTGCGGACCTGGGTTAGCTCCTGCAACTCACGGAGGGAAATTTCGCGCTGGGCCTGGATAAGGGCGGTGACGTCGGTACCAGGAGTCGAGACCGCCAGGGCGAGCTTGATCGCGAGTTCGTTCCGCTGCCGTGCGCCGCGGTCCACGGCGGTCGCGAACCATTCGCCGATTTCGTTCGTTCCCGCCTCGGTGAGGCTGTAGAGGACATGTCCATCGCCGTCGTCGCCATCCTTGCGGACCAAAGCGTCCCGTTCGAGCCGGTTGAGCGTGGTGTACACCTGGCCGATGTTCAGGGGCCACACGGCTCCCGTCCGTTCCTCGAAGGTGGACCGCAATTGGTACCCATAGCGCGGCCGCTCCTGGAGCAAGGCCAGGATGCTGTACCGAACAGACATGACCCTCCTTGATCAGAGAAGCAGGAGGACCTTGCCCACGTGCTCGCCGGAGTCGAAGTACTCGTGGGCTTCGCGGACCTGGTCCAACGGGAACGACTTCGCCACGATCGGTTTGACCCGGCCATCAGCCAGCATCGGCCACACGGACTCCCGGACCGCGCTCATGATGACGCCCTTTTCCGCTACCGGTCGCGGACGAAGCGCCGTAGCGATGATCGCCGCGCGCTTGCTCAGCAGTTGCCCGAGGTTGAGTTCGCCTTTGGCTCCCCCTTGCAGGCCAATGACCACCAGCCTTCCGTAGTCCGCCAGTGCTTCGACGTTTTGTTGCAGGTATTTCGCACCGACGACGTCGAGGATGACGTCCGCGCCTTTGCCACCGTTTTGCGCCTTGAGGCTTTCGGCGAAATCCTCCTCGGCGTAGTTGATTGCGATGTCGGCCCCGAGGAAGGCTTTGGCGGTTCCCACCTTTTCCGACGTGCCTGCCGTGGCCGCCACCTTTGCACCGTACGCTTTCGCGATTTGGATTGCCATGGTGCCAATGCCGCCCGTCGCGCCATGGACCAGCACCGTCTCCCCGGCCTGCAACTGGGCAGTCATGATGAGGTTCGAATAGACAGTGGCCGCCACTTCAGGCAAGGCAGCAGCGGTCACCAGGTCGACGCCGTCGGGCAGTCGCAAGACCTGCTCGGCCGGGACGGCGACTTGCTGCGCGTAACCGCCGCCCGCCAGGAGGGCGACCACCTTGTCACCCACGGAGAATGGTTTGCTCACGTCCGGGCCGAAAGCTGCGATCCTGCCGGAGACTTCAAGGCCGGGAATCTCGGAGGCACCCGGCGGCGGGGGGTAGAAGCCGCGGCGCTGCTGAACATCAGCCCTGTTGAGGCCGGCGGCGACGACGTCGATGAGCACCTCGCCGGGGCCGGGAACCGGAGCGGGGACGTCGAGGACCTCAAGAACCTCGGGCCCGCCAGGTTCAGAGATGTAGACGGCTTTCATAGAATGCTCCCCATTCCTCGCTAGCGCGGTTGGCCCTTCGGACACCTTAGCTGCCTTAACCCCCGCGGCAGGTTTTTGGCGCAGCCAACTCCCTATGAAACACTACTAGGCAGGGAAGGTTGTCCGAGCGGCCTAAGGAGCTGGTCTTGAAAACCAGTGTGCGGCAACCCCGCACCAAGGGTTCAAATCCCTTACCTTCCGCGTAGCGCGCTTCAGGCTGGGCTTGGAACGCAAGCCGGGTGGGGCGCAGGCAAGAGGCCGCCTAGGGAATCCTTAGATTCCCTAGGCGGCCTCTTGTTGTTTAGTCTGCGTCGTTTTGACCCCTGATGCGGCACCAGGCTTAGACGGCGACCTCAAGGTACCCATCGACGAGGCGGGTGTTGTAGGTGGCCAGGCGGAGGTCGGGATTGGTGAAGCATTCGCCGGTTTCGAGGTCGTAGACCTCCTTGTGCAGCGGCGAGGCAATGGTGAGCCGGCTGCCCTTGGACCCGACAATCCCGCGCGCCATGACGTTCGCGTGCGTTGCAGGATCCTGCTGAGCCACCGCGAGGACCTCGTTCGGCTTGGTGCGGAACAGAGCCACTTGCTTGCCCCCGACCAAGGCTGCTTCGCCCCAAGCGGGTTCCAGCTCGTCGACGGCGCAGACGCGGTGCCAGCCGGACGCCGTCGTCGCGTTCAGGTTTTCCCGATCCAAAATTACGGTCACTTCAGCCCCTATCGTTCTGACTACCAGTCGGGCGGATCCATTTCCACCGTCCGGCGCGGGCCGTTTGCGGCCACACATTCACGCTAGGCCGCGCATGTTTCGCCGAAAGACAAACAATGTGTCCTGTTCGTAAAGGAGACCTCACATCGCCAAACATCTCACCGTGATGCAGAAGTTAAGTTGACGAAACACAAGGGAAACTGATGTGAAACTGCCTCTCCTTAGCCTGAAATAACAAGTCGCGGACGACCGTTCTGCGGCACACGCGAAAGGCCGCCAGTGACCGGACACACTTACAACCCCGAAAACCCACGCCGCATTGTCGTCGCCGGCGGCGGCCCTGCCGCGCACCGTTTCGTCGACGCCATGCATACCCGTGGACTTGAGGGCTGGCACGTCACGGTACTCACGGAGGAATCGCACCTCCCCTACGACCGGGTGGCCCTCAGCAAAGCCCTCACCGAGATGGACTACGATCTCACGCTCGGCAACGCCACGATGTGGGACCACCCTGCCCTGGACCTACGCACGGGTGAGCGCGTGGTGAAGATCAACCACGAAGCGAAGACCGTGGAAACCATGGCCGGTACTAGCTTCGGCTATGACGAGCTCGTGATTGCGACGGGCTCGAACGCCGCGCGCCTGCCGATCCCCGGTGCAGAGCACACCCACGTCTACCGGACCCTTGAGGACGTGTGGGCCATCAACAAGGCGATCACCGAGCTCACGGAGAAACTGGGCCGCCGGATCAACGCGGTCACCATTGGCGGCGGGCTCCTCGGCCTCGAGTCGGCCGCCGGTACCGAACGGTTGGGTGCGCTCCCCATCGTCATCGACGGCGCCGCCTGGCTGATGGCGACGCAGTTGGATGAAGGTGCCGGCGAGGCCATGGGACGGCTCATCAAAGCCAAGGGTTTCGAGGTTCACGGCGGCGTGTTCCCTTCCGAAGTCTTGTCCGACGACGACGGCCAGGTCACCGGCGTCCTCATGGCCGACGGCCGCATCATCGACGCCGACATTGTGATCGTCGCCATCGGTGTCAGGCCCCGCGATGAGCTGTTCCGCGCGCCGGAAGGCGAGGAGCAGCTTTTCTCCTTGGGCCCGCGCGGCGGCGTGGTCATTTCCGACAGCTGCGAAACGGAGATCCCCGGCATCTACGCCATCGGTGAGGTGGCTAATTTCGGGGGTATGTGCCTGGGGCTTGTGGCTCCGGCGAACACGATGGCCGAGATCGT
>JBFUPP010000031.1:0-32837 GCA_041360635.1 bacterium RCC_150
CGCCCAACAACCAAAACCGCGGCCGCTCCCGAAAACCAATCAGGACCAGCCGCGGATCGGTGGATCAAGGCTAAGCACTACCGGGATGCCGGCCCAGAAGCCCTCCCATGGGTTGCCGACCGGTGCCTGTGCCGCTCGAGCGTCCTCGACCTTCGGCCGTGCGACCTGACCGTCGGACGGGGTTGGCTGGGGCGCGTGTAAGACCTTGGACGGGAAGACAGTGACGGATTTGGCTGTCGTGTTGGTGACTATGACGGAGCCGTCGGGTCCGAGGGCAAGATGACCAGGGTCCTGGCCCGTGGGCAGGCCGAGCGAAACGGTCTTACCGCCAGGTCGGATAACGGAGAGGCCGTTGGCCATGTAAAGGACGTAGACAGTTCCATCCGCGCCGACGGTGACTTCCTTGGGACCCCCGGGCACCGCCACGCGGTAGGCCACCATTGCCTCTCCGGGCTTGATCACGGCGACGTCATTTCCAGTGATATTAGTGACGTATACGGCGCCGTCCGGGCCAACGGCGATTCCGTGCGGATCGCCCGTCCGTTCGGGTGTGGATCTGACGTCGATGGTGCGCGAGACCGTGCCCGCGCCAGCTGGGATCACCGAGACTGTCCCGTCATTCTGGTTGGTCACGTAGGCGGTTCCGTCCTTGGCGACGGCCACTTCACGGGGATTCGCACCGACGATGATCTCGCGCGCCGGACCGTCGGCTCCCGCCGGGATGACCGAGACAGTGCCAAAGTCGGGATTGGGAACAAACACCGTTCCGTCCGGGGCAGCGGCGATGAGGTGGGCGCCCCGGGCCAGGGGAATCGTGCGCGTCACGGCCGAGGAACCCTTCGGGATCACGCTGATCTTCTCCCGCTGCTCGGCGAAGTCCCATCCCTCGACATAGAGGGTGCCATCCGAGGACATGGCCATCCCCGCCACACCGTAGCCGGTCGGCAGAGTCCGGGCGGGTTTGCGAGCCCCTGCAGGGAGAACAATTAACCCTCCGCCCGAAGAATAATCGCCGATATAGGCGGTGCCGTCTGCGTCCACAACGACGCCGAGCGGAGTTCCCCCAACATCAACGGCATCCCCGGACAGGACCGACGGAGCACCGCCACCCAACAGAATGCCGCCAACCGCGGCCACAGCCAGAGCACCGGAAAACCACATAGCCCTACCCCCAAATCGATGGCTCGTCAACGAAGGCCCGGATATGTAGCTTACGTGCAGCGAGCCGCTGCGAGCCTACGCAGCGCCTAGCCGCCCCAGACCTCCAGCCCTACGGCCACTCGATCTCGTGGCGGGTGGGGCCGGGATACTCGATGGGGAGGTTGTCCGGGTCGGGAGGATCGGGCAGGCGATACGGCGGATCCAGCTTTGTTTCCTTAGTGTGGCTGGGACGCGTCTGATCGAGTTGCCCTTTGTCAGGGCGTGTCTTGCGGAGCCGTTGCTTGCCGCGGGCATCGGATTCGTGCTCGGAAATACTCATGGGCAGCACCTCACATCGTCGTGAAATAACGCCCGGCTGCATGAGCGAAAACAAGGCCGAATAAATCGGCCCAGCCCGAGGCTGGCTCGGACTTTAGATGAATTGTCCTCTGCGCGTTCCTCCCGCGCAAGTCGTCGAGGGGTGATTGCTACAAGCAGGAGTACAACAACATTGCGGCCAGACGGAGGCGCAGACTCCAGATTCCCGAGCGGAATAAGTCCCGATCCGGCGGCGCTTTTGGTCCATCAAGGACCATAGACTGAGCCATGGAGGAAATCGGCCTGAATCTTTCTGTGATCGAACAGCTCCAGCATTTGGTGATTGACAGCGATGATGTCAACGGCTTCCTCCAGGACCTGGCTACCTTCTCGGCGTCGGCGATCTCGGAAGCCCGCGGTCAGCGCATCCTGAGTGCTATCACGCTGAGCCGACGCCGCCGCTCGCTGACTGTTGCGGGCAGCAACCATGAAGCCCGGCTGGTCGACGAGGTTCAGCAGGCCTATGGAGACGGGCCGTGTTTGGAAGCCATGCGATCAGAAGCCACAGTGGTAGTCCAAGACACGAGCGCGGACCAGCGGTGGCCCGATTATTGCACCGCCATCGCGGAGCGCGGACATCTTGCTGTCCTCTGTGTGCCCATGAGCCTGGAAGAGGGTGCGACGGCGGCCCTCAACTTCTTCGCGCCGGAGCGTAACGCGTTCGACGCCGACTCCATCCGAAGCTGCGAACTGTTCGGCGGGCAGGCGGAACGGGCGCTACGGCTGGCCGTCCGCCTCGGCGCCAAGCAGCAGCGTGCGGACGACTTGGAGCGCGCGATGATCTCACGGACGGCGATCGACCTGGCCACTGGCGTGATCATGGGCCAGAACAGGTGCAGCCAGGAGGAGGCCTTCAGGATCCTGACGAGGGTTTCGAACGGGCGGAACCAAAAATTACGGGACGTCGCGGAGTCGCTGCTCTCGTCCTTGACGAGCGAAGCTCCCGTCTCGCACTTCGAGGCGTGAGCCGGAGCTTGTCGCGCTAGAGCTTCTCACCGGCCAGCTCGAGGCGCGCCAGCCTGCACCTTAGCCCTTCATTACCCGCGTTCAGCTATTTCCTTGACGCTCCCTAAAAGGCTGTCCCACATGCCTTTCGAATGCGCCGCTTCTTCGGCGCTGGCGTTATTGTCCTGTGTCAGGGTCAGCTTGGTGTTGCCGCCGTCGGGTTCCAGCGTCCAAGCCAGCGTGTGGTAGTTCTCCGGAACGTCGTCCTGGCCGGACAGGGGACTGTAATGGGTGTGGACCATCCGCTTCCCGGGCTCGAACTCGAGGATAATGCCCTTGTCCTCGTAGTCCTTGCCTTTCCAGTTGCCCCGCCAGGTGATCGGGCGCCCGACAATCCAGTCGGTGGCGACCTCGGTCCCGAACATGAATTCCTTGATGGCCTCAGGGTCCGTGAGAACTGACCATACGCGGCCCGCGCTCGCATTGATGGTGGTGCTGGAACTCGCTAGGAAGTTGCCTGTCATCTACTTCTCCTTTAGGTGTCCCTCTAAGGCTGCCCTGAACCGTCACCACTAAGCTAGCGCCCATGGAAACAGTTGCGTGGTCCAAGCCGGAATCTGCCCGTGCGGGCACGCCGTTGCTGGTTATGATGCATGGATACGGTACGGACGAGCAACGCATGGTGGATCTTTTCCCGCACCTTCCCGCTGAATTTACCTGCGCCGCACTCCGCGGCCCTATGGTGATCGGCGACCATTATGGCTGGTTCTTGCTGGACTACTTCCTTGCCAACGATTTCGCCGATGTCATTTCCGCGAGCAACAGGGTGTTCGCTTGGATCGACTCCGTGAAACGCAACCACAGCAGCGTCAGCCTCCTTGGGTATTCCCAGGGCATGGCCATGGCCAGCACCCTGTTGCGGCTCCGGCCGGAAGGATTCAGGGCGACCGTGGGGCTCTCCGGGTTCGTGCTTGAGAACGATCTCCTCTCCCTCAGCGAATCCTTCGATGCGCCGCCGCCGTTCTTTTGGGGCCGGGACAAAGCCGACCCCGTGATCGTCAGTGAGGCTATTGAGCACACCGAGGAATGGCTGAACAAGAACATGGCCCTTACCGCGCGCACTTACCCCGGGATGGGCCATCGGATCGAGACACGTGAACTGATTGATGTGTCAGCCTTCCTGAGGTACTACGTCCTCGGCTGAACTGACGTCCTCGGCTGAACTGAGGCGTACGTCACAATTCTGAACGCCGAAAAAATCTCTTGATTGGCAAAATTGTAAGCGCTTACACTCTTCTTCGGCGGTGCGCTGAAATGCCGCTAAATCCCAGAAGACGAAAGGGTTGAGGCCGTGTTGAATGGTTAAGTCTCAGCGCGTGACAATCCAGGACGTGGCAGTCCTGTCAGGCTTGTCGATCTGTACCGTTTCCCGCGCCTTGCGGAAGCTGCCGAACGTGTCCGAAAATGCGCAGGCGAAAGTGTCCGACGCCGCGGCGAAACTCGGTTACAAACCCTCCTCCGCGGCGTCCCGGCTCGCTGGAGGCAGCACTGGCTCCATCGCCATCGTGGCGCCCACGGCCACCGCATGGTTCTTCGCCCAGGCCGTGGAAGCCGCTGAGGAAGTTTTTGGCGATAGCGGTTTCGATACCGTCTTGGTGAGCCTGCGCGGTAGGCCGAGCGTCAAGCAAAAGGTCTTCGGCGACCTTCTTGGCCTCTCGCAGAGAGTGGACGGAGTGCTGCTTCTCAACGTCGACCTGAGCGAATCGGAGATCGCGTTGCTCGCGGCCTCGGGCCTGGCAGTTGCGAGCGTGGGCATGACTTCAGTACCGTGGGATAACGTAGGAATTGACGATCGACACGCAGCCTGGCAGGCGACCTCGCACCTCTTGGAGTTGGGCCACTGGGATCTGGCTGTTCTTTCCGGTCGCGAAACCCAAGAGAATTCAGTACTGACGGCCGGCGATCGCCTCAAGGGCTTTGGCCAGGCACTGAAAGACCACCATCTTACGGTGGACCCGGACCTCGTTGTCACTTCGAACTCCACTATCGATGGGGGTCGGAAAGCCATGAACGAACTGATCGCGCATCGGAGCCTCCCCACTGCCGTTTTCGCGGATTGTGATGAGGCTGCATTCGGGGCGCTCATGGCCATGAGGGAGCATGGAATGTCCGCACCCAAGAATGTGTCCATAATTGGAATCGACGACCACCCCATGAGTTGGTTCCTAGGCCTTAGCACAGTGGCGCAGCCCGTCGCCGATCAAGGGGCCTTTGCCGCCAACTTGCTGGTGGACAGGCTCCAGAATGCCGACGCCCTCAACGAACCCTCCAACCATTTCCTCGACACCAAGCTCATCGAGCGCAAAACAACCCGCCGCCAGCGCTGAACGGACCTGTGAGACCATGACCAACCCCAACGCGACGCATCAAGAGACCCGGAATGCCGCCTGGACGGGCGCCTCCGCGCTCCTCTTCGACCTCGACGGCGTGCTGACGCCCACCGCCGTCGTACACGAGCAAGCTTGGCAGGAGCTCTTTGATGGCTACCTGGCCGAATCCGGCCACCAGGACGGCTACCGCGAAAGCGACTACTTCGACCACATCGACGGCAAGCCGCGCTTCGACGGCGTCCGTGATTTCCTCACCTCCCGCGGCATCACCTTGCCGGAAGGACCCGCGGACGACGACCCCGCGAACGCCACGGTCCAAGGACTGGGCAATAGGAAGAACCGAATCTTCAACGAGATCGTCGATTCACAGGGCGTCGAGCCGTACGCCGGTTCGGTGCGGTTCATCCACGCCGCTCTCGAGCTGGGACTCAAGCTCGCCGTCGTATCCTCCTCCCGCAACGCGCCCGCGGTGCTCAAAGCGGCCGGACTCGACGGGTATTTCCCGGTGGTCGTGGACGGCCAGGTGGCGGCCGCCGTCGGACTTCCGGGTAAGCCGGACCCCGCGACCTTCACATATGCCGCCGAACTGCTCGATGTTGCAGCCGCGGACTGCGTCGTCATCGAGGACGCAGTGTCCGGCGTGCAGGCCGGCAGCGCCGGCAATTTTCGTGCGGTGATCGGCGTGGACCGTGGGGCAGGGGAGCAGACCCTGCTCAACGCCGGCGCGACGTTCGTGGTCGATGACCTCGACGAGCTCCTCTAAACGATCCCGTTTCACAAGAAACAGAAGGAACACCACAGTCAATGGCACTCATCAGCTCCGATCGGTTGCGCTTTCCCTGCGAACCTTGGAAGCTCGTGGAGAGCATCCATGTTCCCGGAGACGCCGGAACGCTCGAAACGCTTTTTAGCCTCGGTAATGGCCACCTGGGTGTCCGCGGGGCCCATTGGGCAAGCGCCGATGCCGGGCTTCCGGGCACGTTCATCAATGGCTTCCACGAGACGTGGGACATCAAGCACGCCGAGAACGCCTTCGGCTTTGCCCGCACCGGTCAGAGGATCGTCTACGTACCGGATGCCAATAACTTCAACATCGTGATCGATGGCGAGCAATTGAGCCTCGCCGAGTCTTCCGTCCAGAACTATCGGCGCACCATGGATTTCTCCACTGGCGTGTACGAATGTTCCATCACGTGGGAATGCCGTTCAGGCGCTCTCGTCACAACGGTCGAGCGCCGCGCCGTGGGGATCGCCTCCCGGGGTTCGCTCGGCATCGAATTGAGCCTCAGCGCCGACCGCCAGATCTCCGCGGACATCACGTCCTCGGTGATCAACAGGCAGGACCAGCCTGTGGAGGACCACTCGTCGCACGACCCCCGTCGCTCCGGCCGACACGCCGGCCGGGTGCTGCTTCCCCTGCACCTCCAGGGTTCGGACGGCTCCTTGCGCCTGGCTTGGGAAACCGCGGAGTCACGGCAACGGATCGGCATGGCGGTGGACCACTGGATCTCCGCCGAAGGCCAACCGTTCGAGACCGTGGTGGGGCAGGACGAGTCCACCGTCCGCTACGTCATGGCCGTGAACGAGGGTGAGACGTTCCGGCTGGAGAAGAACGTCAGCTACGTCGTGAACACGGCGGACGCCAACGTCGAAGAACCCGGCGAGGCACTTGCTTCAGATGCCGAACTCGGCCTGGTGGGGTTCGGCACGGTCCTGGCCGAAGCCGCCGCCCACTACAGGCAATACTGGTCCACGGCGGACATCGTCATCGGAGGCCAGCCGGAACAGCAGCAGGCCGTCCGGTGGAGCCTGTTCCAATTGGCGCAAGCGACGTCCCGTGCGGGCGTGGCGGGAATTCCGGCGAAAGGAGTCAGCGGTTCGGGCTACGAGGGGCACTATTTTTGGGACCAGGAGGTGTACCTCTTGCCGTACCTGACGTACACCAATCCCGCGGCTGCCCGGCAGGTCCTCGAATCACGTCACGCCATGCTTCCCGATGCCCGGATCCGGGCGAAGGAACTCAGCGTGGATGGGGCGCTGTTCCCTTGGCGCACCATCAACGGGCTCGAAGCGAGCGCCTACTACGCCGCCGGTACCGCCCAATTCCACATCGCCGCTGCCATTTCCTTCGCCGCCAACCGCTACCAGTGGGCCAGCGGCGACCCCGGGTTCCGCGCCGAAGTGGGGGCCGATTTGCTCATCGAGACCGCCCGCATGTGGGCTTCCCTGGGCTTCTTCGGCAAAGACGGCATGTTCCACATCCACGGCGTCACCGGCCCGGACGAGTACACCGCCGTGGTCAACGACAACCTCTACACCAACGTCATGGCCCGCTTTAACCTTCGCGCCGCAGCTGCCCTGGAGCACCCCGACGTTCCAGAGACCGAGAGGATGGTGTGGCATCAGGCCGCGGAGCGTATGTCCCTTCCTTACGATCCGGACATGCAGATCTACAGCCAGGACAACGACTTCATGACCTTGGAGCCGTGGGATTGGTCGACGCCCAAGTCCAAGTACCCGCTGCTGCTGAATTTCCACCCCTTGGTGATCTACCGGCACCAGGTCCTCAAACAGGCCGACACCGTGCTGGCGATGTTCCTGCAATGGCAGGATTTCACGGCTGAGGAAAAGCAGCGTGCCTTCGACTTCTACGACCCCATCACCACGGGCGACTCCACCCTCTCCGCGTGCGTGCAAGGGATCATGGCCGCCGAGGTTGGGTATGGGGAGATCGCGCTCAAGCACTTCACCGAGGCATTGTTCATCGACCTGGACAACACCCACAACAACACGGTCGACGGCGTGCACATCGCCTCCACGGGCGGTATTTGGAGTTCCTTGGTATGCGGCTTTGCCGGGATGCGGGACCAGGGCGAGGTCTTGCACTTCGATCCGCGCCTTCCGGCGGAATGGGACAGCCTTTCCTTCCGCCTAAGGATCCGGGGGCGCCTGCTGTCCGTCGAACTGCAACCCGGCTCCATCACCCTTGCACTGGTTCCGGGCGCGGATGGTCAGGCTTCAGAGTCCGACGCCGGTGCGGCGCCTTTCGAGAACACCGCGCCACTGGTTAGCACCGCACCTCTCGAGCTCAGCGTGCGCGGCGAGCGGTACGTCGTGGGGGTCGAAGGCGTCACGGTACCCCTTGATGCGGTACCCGTCCCGCCGCCGTCGGAATTCCCGAGCCTTTTCCCGACGGCCGGCCTCCCGATCATCGGGCGCGTCTAAGGCCGCGCGTAAGGAGGGCCGCGGAGCAAACTCCGCGGCCCTCCGGGCTCACGAAGCGCTGGACCCTTCACTGTGCATGGAAGCTTCGCTGTGCACGCTTCGGCGGCGGGACTTGAGGCCCGTCTCAAGCTTGCTGCGGACCTCACGCCTCACGCGGGCGGCGAGTTCGGCGTCGTGCGCTTCCAGGAAGGACCGCACGGCAGGCGGATCCCACGGGACCAAGGACCGCAACGCCCAGCTAAGCGCCTTGACTACGGTGTCGTCGCGGTCATGGATCAAGGCACCGACGACGGCGAGCGTCCGTTTCGTGTCGCCGTGCCCCCAACGGGAGCGGGTATTGAGCACCGTCGTAGATACCAGTGCCACGCGCCTCCACCAATGGTTGGGGCTGTGTGCCCACGCGTCGACGTCGCCGTCCCCGACGAGGCCTTCGCGCCATGCAGGTCCCACCAATATGGTCGCGAAGGCGTCCGCCTGGTCCCAGGAGGAGATGCCTTGCCCCAGTTCTTCGAGCCGGGCAGGGGTTAGGGTGGCAAACGCCGCGCCGTGGGCATTGATGAACTCCCAGCCCTCCCAGTCGAAACCGGCTTCAACAAGCCGCTCGGCGAGCTCGAACACAACAGGGGCCTCCATCGAGGCGATTTCAGCGGAAACCTTGCGTCGAACGGCACGGAAGCTGGCGGCGTCGTGCTTTTCCAGAGCACGCAGTTCGTCGAGAACCTGCGCCGCCAATTGCCCCGGTTCGGTAGCGACCGGAGATGTCAACACCCGGCGTGAAGCCACGTTCCTATTTTAGGATTGCGGCCCGATTCCCGCTATGTTGCGGCGTCCTCGTCCACGTCCGGGCCTTCGGCGGGATCCTGGCTATGTTGCCCGGTCTCGTGGAACTCCCAGCCCTCGGTTTCCCCTTCCGCAGGGGCATCGCTGTGGTGGCGGACGTCGTTGGGTTCTTTTGCCTTTTCCATTCCGGATACTCCCTGTCCTGCTTGGACTGTTCCCGTGAACGCCCTCAGTCTACGCCGGTCCGGCAGCTGGTGGCCTAGGCTAGGCGAAGGAACAACCAAGCGAATCCAACGGCGAATGCAGAGGTGAAAAATGGCTAGGCGAACCAACCCGGCGATGCGGATTGCGCAGCAGACCGCGCATAAAGCCATGTTCGACGCCAGCGGCAAACCTAAGCCGGGCGTCCACAATGTGTTGCTTCGCGCCGTCGACGTGCAGCGTCCCCTGGTCCTGGCGAACCTGCGTCGCCTGCAACGGAAGTATCCGCATGCCACGCCGGCGCAGCTTGCCGCCAAGCTCGAACGCGACTACCTTGCCGCCGTCACCGGCGGGGGTGCCGCCGTCGGGGCCACCGCCGTCGTCCCTGGAATCGGAACGATGGCGTCTCTGGGCCTCTCAGCCGTTGCCACAGTGGGATTCCTGGAGGGCACGGCACTATATGCCGCGTCGTTGGGAGAGCTCCACGGGATCCGCCTGACGGATCCGGACCGTGCACGCACCATGGTCATGGCCATCATGCTCGGCGAGGAAGGCACCGCCCTCCTGGGTTCGCTGAGCGGCCAATCGCTCGGCAAAAGCGGTGGAGTGACCCAAGCCTGGGGGAGGACGCTCGCGAGCAAGCTTCCCGGCGGAG
Source organism: bacterium RCC_150 (assembly GCA_041360635.1). GTDB lineage: Bacteria > Actinomycetota > Actinomycetes > Actinomycetales > Micrococcaceae > Arthrobacter. The sequence continues at coordinate 9,715 of JBFUPP010000031.1, forward strand.
GCTTCGGGACTATCCGTGACGCGATCCAGCGCGCTTTCCTCAGGAGGTTGCTGAGGCGCCAAGGCAGTGTCCTCCTCGGACGGGCGCTGCCCTTCGGTGTCGGCGCGGTCATAGGTGGCACCGGAAACCTTCTCATGGGGCGCGCCGTTGCTGCCTCCGCGAAAGAAGCATTCGGTCCGATGCCGGACACCATCCCGGGCGAGCTCCTTCCGGGCGCCCGCAAGAACGCGCTGGAAGGCGGAAACAATGGACCTCAACGCTGATCTGGGGGAGTCGTTCGGCTCCTGGACCATGGGGGACGACGCTTCAATGTTCCGCATCGTTAGCAGCGCCAACGTCGCGTGCGGCTTCCACGCCGGTGACCCGGTCACGATGCTGGACAGTTGCCGCGCGGCGTTCGAACTCGACGTACGGGTCGGCGCCCATGTGGGCTACCGCGACCTGCACGGCTTCGGACGGCGGAACATCGACATGTCCTTCGACGAACTGTTCGGCGACGTCCTCTACCAGCTCGGCGCACTCGACGGCGTCGCCCACGCGGTCGGCGCGTCCGTGGACTACGTGAAGCCACATGGCGCCCTTTACAACAGGATCGTCCACGACGCCGAGCAGGCCGAGGCTGTTGTGGCCGCGGTCCACGCCTACGACCCCGGCCTGCCCGTCCTCGGACTTCCAGGTTCCGCACTGCTACGCCTCGCCGAGGAGTCCGGGCACCCCGTGTTCCGGGAAGCTTTCGTGGATCGCGGCTACCTTCCTGACGGGACGTTGGTGCCGCGCTCGCAGGAAGGGGCGGTAGTGCACGACGCCGACGCCGTCGTTGAGCGGGCCGTCCGCCTTGCCGTGCGTGGCGAGGTGGTCGCCGTCGACGGGACCGTTGTTGCGATGAAGGCCGACTCCTTGTGCATCCACGGGGATACTCCGGGTGCGGTCGAGCTCGCTTCGGCGGTGCGGAACGGCCTCGAGCAGGCTGGAGTGGAGATCGAGCCGTTCGCGTGAACCGGACATTCCTGCCGTGCGGGGACAGTGCATTCCTCGTGGAGCTGGCCGACCTTTCCGGTGTCCTCGCCTACTATCGCGGTTTGGTTGGCCTGGATCCATCCGCCGGCCCGTCCCTGCCGCAGGGGATCGTCGACGTCGTCCCGGCCGCCCGGACGGTACTGGTCACCTACGATCCGGACACTATCCGTCCTTCCGAGGTTCGTGCCTGGCTTGACTCTGCCGAACCTGTGTTCGACGTTGCACACTCCGGCCGCGAGGTCACGGTCGAGGTCAGCTACGACGGGCCGGACCTGGCGGAGACGGCACGGTTCCTCGGCCTCACCGAGTCCGAGCTCGTGAAACTCCATACAGGTTCGGAGTGGACCGCGGCCTTCTCCGGATTCGCGCCGGGCTTCGTCTATTTGGTCACAAACCATGAGCGGCTCCGCGTTCCGCGCCGGAACACGCCGCGCACAGCAGTTCCAGCCGGCGCCGTAGGCCTTGCGGGAGAGTTCAGTGGGGTCTACCCGCGATCCTCGCCGGGCGGCTGGCAGCTCATCGGAACGACGACGGCGGCCCTCTGGGATGCGTCCAAACCCGAGCCCGCGCTGATCCGGCCCGCCGATTTGGTCCGCTTCGTGGAGGCCTGATGGGAATCGTCGTTGTGAGTCCCGGTCCGCTGACGCTGGTGGAGGACCTTGGCAGGCCGGGGTGGGCGTCGCTGGGCCTCAGTCCCTCGGGAGCCTTGGACCGTCAATCCTTGCGCCTCGCCAATGCCCTCGTGGGGAACCCGGCAGCTTCGGCCGGCCTGGAAGTGCTGTTGGGTGGCCTGCGCTTGCGGTTCGTTACTGCGTCCACGGTTGCCGTGGCGGGCGCCGAGGGCATCGTGACGCTCAATGGTACGGAGATGCCGCTCAACCAAGCCGTGCGCGTTGCCCCGGGCGGGACGTTGAACTTCGGCCCTCCGTTGTTCGGCCTGCGGTACTACCTCGCCGTGCAGGGCGGAATCGAGGCGCCCCAACTGCTCGGTTCGCGAAGCTCGGACATGCTCTCCGGCGAAGGCCCGGCACCCTTGCTTGCCGGTGACCAACTGGGGATTGCTGGTGACCAACTGTGGCTTGCTGGTGACCAACTGGGGATTGCTGGTGACCAACTGGGGCTTGCTGGTAACCAACTGGGGTTTGGAGGGGTTTCGGCGGTGCCGGGTTCCGGGACGAGCCGGGCCGGAAATTCGGGATCTGTCGCCGCCATCCGCAGGGCTCCCGATCCGAGGCGGGCGATCGTTGCCCGGGTGGACAGGGGACCCCGGGCCGACTGGTTCGACGCCGATTCCTGGCGACGCCTTGTCACCCAGGAATGGACCCTGTCGCCCGATTCCAACCGGATCGGCGCGCGGTTGCTAGGCCGGGCGCTCACCCCGAACCGGGATGCGGAACTGCCCAGCGAAGGCATGGTGCGCGGGGCACTGCAAGTCCCGCCGTCGGGCCTTCCCACCGTGTTCCTGGCCGATCATCCCGTAACTGGCGGCTACCCCGTGATAGCCGTGGTGCGCCGCTCGGACTTGGACCTTTTTGGCCAAGCCCGCCCCGGCCAACGAATCCGTTTCTTGGGCTAACGGCCTTCCGCAGCCACTTTCGTCCCGCACCGGGGGTCAGCCGAACACCAGGTGCGCCACAGCGAAGATCGCCAGCCCGGCCAGTCCTCCCACCACCGTGCCATTGATTCGGATGTACTGGAGGTCCTTGCCTACTTGGAGCTCGATCTTCTGCGATGTCTCCTCGGCGTCCCACCGTGCCACGGTTTCCGTGATGACGGCGGCGATATCCGAGCGGTAGGTCTTCACGAGGTATCCGGCAGCGTCCCCGATCCAGGCGTTGATCTTGCCCGCGAGCTCGTCGTCCTTGACCAGCCGCGCTCCGAAATCCCACACGGCGTTCTTGAATCGCTGGGTGAGCTCGCTGTCGGGATCGTCGACGGCGGTGAGGAGCGCATTCTTGATGGTTCCCCACACGCGGGAAGCGAGTTCGCGGATCTCGGGGTCTCCCAGGATCTGGGCCTTGATGACTTCCGCCCGGGCAATCATCACGGGATCGTTTTGCAGGTCCTGGGCAAGGTCGGCGAGGTATGCGTCGATTGATCGGCGGACTTGGTGGTCGGGGTCCTGCTGCACTGCCCGGACGAATTTGGAGATCTCGTTGTAAACCCTGTCGCCCACGATGTCGTCCACGAAGGACGGAACCCACAAAGGGGAACGGTCCGATACGAGCCGGTTCACGGCGGAGTGGTTGGCTTCAACCCAGTCCGCCGCCCGGTCGACCAACAGGTCCACGAGATTATGGTGATGCCCTTCAGCGAAAAGGCGCTCAGCCATCCGGCCCACTGGAGGTCCCCACGGCGGAGTGAGCAGATGCTTGCGCACCATGCTTTCGATGACGGCCTGGACGTCGTCGTCGTTCAAGATGGTGAAGGCGCCGCGGATGAGCGCGGACCCTTCCTTGGCAACGCGTTCCGGTCCGCCGGGGGAGGACAGCCAGGTGCCGGCCTTCCGGGCGATATCCACGCTTGCCAGTTTCTCCTGGACCACCTGCTCGGACAGGAAATTAGTTTCCACGAATTCCCCAAGCGATGCGCCGATTTGGTCCTTGCGCCGCGGAATGATCGCGGTATGCGGGATTTTCAGCCCCATGGGGTATTTGAAAAGGGCGGTGACCGCGAACCAATCGGCAAGCGCGCCGACCATGCCTCCTTCCGCCGTGGCACGAACATACTCCAGCCATGGATACTGTTTCTGCAGGGCGAACGCGACTGTGAACACAACGGCCATGACGATCAGCAGGGAAAGCGCGACCGTCTTCATGCGGCGCAGTGCCGCAGCCTTTTCGGCGTCGCCGTTTCGCTGCCCGACGGCGGCAGTCGCGGTTGAGGTGGCGCCAACACCTTGGCGCTGGGGGGCCTCATGGGGAGGAGCATCGTCCGTCACGGGGGTTTGTCCAGAATTCACCTGCATGTGCCCAGCGTAGCCCTGTGCCTGCTCCCGGCGTCGGCTACCGTGTCCCCATGACGATTGACAGGCTCGGCGGCCCACAAGGCATTGCCATGGAAAACGTTGAGCAGGAAACTGAGCTGGACATGGAGCAAAACCAGAGGCCCATGGTTTACGCGCACCGCGGTGCAAGTGCGGCTTTCGCGGAGCACACGCGTGCCGCGTACCTGAAAGCAATTGCCGACGGTGCCGATGGCGTCGAGTGCGATGTCCACCTGACACGCGACCAACATGTGGTCCTGCTTCACGATGCGAACCTGGACCGAACCTCGGATGGAACCGGCCCCGTGGCAGACAGGACGCTTCAGGAGCTGCGCCAACTGGATTTCTCGTCGTGGAAGGGCGCGCGGATTCCCGAGCAATACGGCGCGAAGTCGGACCAATTCCTCACGCTGCGGGACCTGCTGCACATCCTGCGCGGTGCCAGCCGCACCATTGGCCTGGCCATTGAACTGAAGCACCCGAGCCCCTACGCACTCAACCTCGAAGACCGCGTGCTGGAGGTTCTGGCCGCGGAAGGCTGGGATCCCGAGACGTCCAAGTTGGGCAACATCCAGGTCTCTTTCATGAGTTTCAGCCCGGATTCCGTGAGGTACTTGCTGCGGTCGGTTCCTCCCGAACACATCTGCCAGCTTGTGGACGAGGTGTCAGTCGAGGAAATCCGCGACGAGTTCGGGCTCGGAGTGATTACGGGTGGAGCCGTGGCCAACATGATGAAGGCGGCCCAGCAGGAGGGTGAACGCATCCTCGACGATGGCGAGGTGGGCTTGGCCGGACCGGGCATCGATTACGTCCGCAAGCATGCCCTCACGGTCCAGCGCTGGCTGGAGTCCGGCAGGCGCTTCCGGGTATGGACGGTCGATTCCGAAAAGGACGTAGCCCTCTGCCAGGGCCTGGGAATCCACGAGATCACCACGAACAAACCCGCGCAGGTCCTGGCCCAGCTCTGAGGTTTGCCCAGCTCTGGGGCTGGCTCTGGGGCTGCTCCTGGGGCCGGCCCGTGGGGCGAGCCCCTCCTAGACGACCCTGTTGCTGAGCGTTCCAATCCCACCAAGGGTGATGTCCACCTGGTCGCCGGGACGCACGGCCACGAAGGTGTTCGGTGCTCCTGTCATGACGATGTCTCCCGGCTCGAGGGTCAGCCACTCGGTGACATAGACGAGGCAGTCGGTGATGGAGGAAGGAAGGTTGAAGGAGCCGGACCGGGCCTTGACCTCGCCATTGATCGCCACTTCGGTGCTGACATTGTCCGGGTCGGCGATCTCGGTTTCGATCCACGGACCGAGCGGGGTGTAGTTGGTGCCCGACTTGCCCTGGAACATTTTCTCGTCCAGTTGGTTCTGGTCCACGTTAGTGACGTCGTTGACTACGGTGTATCCGAGGATGTGGCCCAGGGCATTTTCCGAAGTGAGCTTTTCGGCGCGTTTTCCGATGATCGCGGCGAGTTCACCTTCGACGTTCACGGTGCCGGCGCCACGGACTGCCACGATCTCGTCCCCCGGCCCGGCGACGGTGTGGACGGATTTGTGCCAAGCCTGGATGGGTAGGCGGTGGTCATTGTTACCCAGGTTATGCCCGATCCCCAACACCATTGCAGGACGCACCGGGGCGAGGAACACGGCCTCGTCGGCTGAACTGGAATCGCCAGTGAAGGCGAGGCTTTCAGCGAATGGGTCCTCGATATGATCCCAGGCGCCGTTTCGCAGGACGGCGTGGACCGCGCCGGATGGGGTCTGTAGACGGGCGATACGCATGGAACTCCTCAAGGATTAATTGCCGGGCCCGCAGTGCCCGGTCATGAGAAGATAACATCATGATGAACAGGGTTCAACATTCTGAACAACGCGCCGGAGTTATGCCCTCGGTGCCGTAGTTCGGGCGCCGGTTGGAGGTGGCGCGAATGCCTGTGGTTGCATGTTTACATGCAGATGAAGCTCCTTGAATCGCCGGCGGTCAAGGTAGGGCTCTCCATCAGCATCGCCACCGGCCTCTACGGCATCTCATTCGGGGCCCTGGCCTCCGCCTCGCCACCGGCCTCTACGGCATCTCATTCGGGGCCCTGGCCTCCGCCTCGGGGTTCAACTTCTGGCAGACCATGACGTTCAGCCTCTTCATGTTCAGTGGTGGCTCACAGTTCGCCTTCATCGGCGTGGTTGCGGGCGGAGGATCGGGCATTGCCGCGATGACGGCGGCCGCGCTGCTAGGCGTGCGCAACGGCATCTACGGGATGCAAATGAACGCCCTATTGCGCCCCAAGGGTTGGCTCAAGTACGTGCAGGCCCACGTGACCATCGACGAGTCCACGGCGACCGCCTCCGGTCAGAGCGATTCCGGCGAACGGCGTCGCGGCTTTTGGACGGCGGGGCTTGGCATCTTCGTGCTGTGGAACATCTTTACTGCGGTTGGGGCCCTGGCCGGCGATGCCCTCGGTGATCCCAAGCAGTGGGGCCTCGACGGGGCCGCCGTTGCCGCGTTCCTTGGCCTGTTGTGGCCCCGGCTCAAGGGTAGCGAACCGTGGGCGATCGCGGCCGCTGCCGCCCTGGCAACCATCGTGGCGGTCCCCTTGGTTCCCGCCGGCGTGCCCATCCTCGTGGCGGCCGTGGTGGCGGGCGGAATCGGCTGGTTCAGTCACGGCCGCAGCGACGAAGGCATGGAGCCCGACGTCGACCCGTACGCCCACGGTCACGCCCACCCGAGCGCGGGAAGCCGCCCTGGCGGCGCGGGACGCCCTGGCGGCGCAGGTTCTCCCGGCAACGCTGATCCTGAAAGGAGCGCTGAATGAACATGTGGCTCTGGATCCTCATCGCCTGCGGGATCGCGTACCTCACCAAGCTTTCGGGCTATTTTGTCCCCGCGAAGCTTCTGCGGAGCCCGCGAATGATGCGCGTGGCCGGAACCATGACCATCGGCCTGTTGGCTTCACTGACGGTGGTCAACGCGGTCGCGTCCGGTCAGTCGCTCGCGTTGGACGCCCGTTTGGGCGCGCTCGCCGCCGCGGCGGTGGCCCTTGGGCTCCGCGCGCCATTCCTCGTGGTCGTCATCGTCGGATCAGCGGCCGCCGCGGGGCTCCGCTTGCTGGGGTGGCGCTAACGCTAGAAGGCCATCCCGGGGATGGGGGTCTGCTGAGGCAGCGGACGCGAGGGCCGTTCGGTTCGGATGGCGTCCTCGAGCAGCGCAACTGACCGCTCCCAGGCGCGTGATCCCGGCTCCATGGTGTCCACGGCGCCGATGAGCATGGCCACGAGGCGCACCATGTCTTCGATGGAGATGTCGCGGCGAAGCGAACCTTGCCCCTGGCCGCGGATGAGCAGTTCGGCCATCGAATCGATGAGGCCTCCCGTGATGCCGATCAGTAGCCCACGCCGGCCAGCGACCGCACCCAGCAGGTTCGCGTCTTCGCTGGCTACCATCACTACGGCGTCGATCACCTTGATGAGTCCGACGGCGGCGTCCATGCCCGCCAGCGCCTCTTCGGCGACATGGTCAACGTGCAAGCGCAGTTGGCGCGACAATGCGGCCAGGACCAGTTGTTCCTTGTCGGCAAAATTGCGGAACAGGGTAGCCGGGCCCACGCCGGCTGTTGCAGCGATGGTTTGCAGTGGAACGTCCGGCCCGAGCTCCCGGAAGCATTGGCGCGCAGCCGTGATGATCTTGTCCACGTTGCGGGCTGCATCAGCTCTAAGGGGCTTGCGTTCTAGGGGCCGGTCCATGCTGCTCACAGTAGCAACGGAGCGGCTCCCGTCACTTTTGTGACATTCTTGCCCATGAAAGACTGGATTCATGTTGCTTGCCTTCTCAGTTGCCCCGTCCGGCCAGCCCGCTGCTGGCGCCGTAAACGTCGATGGTTCCGTGCACGACGCCGTAGCCGAGGCGGTGAAAATCGTCCGCGACTCGGGACTCCCGAACCAGACGGATTCCATGTTCACCACTATCGAGGGCGAATGGGATGAGGTGTTCGACGTCGTCAAGCGTGCCACCGAGGCCGTGGGCAAGTTCGGAAGCCGGGTCTCCCTGGTGATCAAGGCCGACATCCGCCCTGGGTACACGGGGGAGCTGACGCGCAAGGTGGAGCGGCTCGAGAACGCGATCGCAGCGGGCGAGTAGCTGCTCCATACACCAAGGCCGGCCGTTCCAGGACCTGGCCGGAGCGTCGACGCCTTCCCTCCGGGGACCCGCCGGTGCCAGACTGGGGCCATGGTTGATCACAAGGCCCAGCCCGGTTGGGTTGCCGTAGAGGAATACCTTTCCGACGCCGTCGTCCGGCCGAATGCAGCACTAAAACAAGCGGTCCAGTCCGCCGTCGACGCCGGAATGCCGGCCATCGAAGTGGCGCCCAACGCGGGCAAATTGCTCAAGATGCTCGTGCAGATGTCCGGTGCCCGGCGCGTCTTGGAGATCGGGACGCTGGCTGGTTTCAGCACTATTTGGATGGCGGAAGGACTGCCCGACGACGGCCGGCTGGTCACGTGCGAATACCTGCCCAAGCATGCCGACGTGGCTCGGGCCAACGTTGACGCCGCTGGGCTTGGGCACAAGGTAGACATCCGGATTGGCGCGGCCTTGGACACCCTTGCCGCGCTTGGGGATTCGGCGGGGGAGGAGCCATTCGACTTCGTCTTCATCGACGCGGATAAGGAGAACGACCCCAACTACCTGGACTGGGCCATCCGCCTGGGCAGGTCGGGAACCGTGATCGTGATGGATAACGTCATATGGGAGGGCGCCATCCTGGACCCGTCGATGGACGAGGAGAACGCCCCAGGCATCGTGAGTGCCTTGGAAATGATGGGCCAGGACCCCCGCCTCGACGCCACGGCCATCCAGACCGTGGGGTCCAAGGGCTGGGACGGCTTCGCGATAGCACGAGTGGTGTGACGCCCGGTGGGCCAGCCACTTCGGTAAGTCGGCCGCTGCGGTGAGTCCCGCCGTCGTACGCTGAACGACGCCCAACCTGTCAATTAGGGTTGAAGCATGACTCAGTCGAGGCGAATCTAGTGGCGAAAAGCGGCAGGGCCGGACGCTCCGGAAAAGCAGGCAAGTCGGAGAGGTCGGCGGCGGGAGTCATCGAAGTGCCTGCCGGCGCCACGCCGAATGGTCCTGTGGAGGGCATCTACTACATCGATACCGGGGACTGCGAACTCGTAGCCGATCCGGACAACTCCAACGGCTGGCTCCTCAAGATCAACGGCGTCATGAGCTCGCATATCGATGTCGCCGATCCGTTGTTCCTGGACTTCGAGTACATGCGCTGGATCGCCGCCCTTGTCGAGTCGAAGTGGCCTCCGGAGTCGAGGCCGAAGTTGCGCGCCCTTCACCTCGGCGGTGGAGCATGTTCCTTGGCGCGGTATTTCCACACGGCCTATCCGGACGCCCGGCAAGTGGTGGTAGAGCTCGACGGTAAGCTGGCCGACTATGTCCGCGGCTGGTTCGACCTTCCCAAGGCCCCGCTGCTTCGCATCCGGGTCGGTGAGGCCCGTGCGGTCACCGAGAGCCTCACTCCGCAAACCAGGGACCTGATCATCCGTGATGTCTTCGCCGGAGCATATACGCCAAGGGCACTCACGACCCGCGAATTCAACGACCATGCGCAGCGCGTGCTCGCCCCCGGCGGGCTCTATGTGGTTAACTCCGGCGACGCGCCCAACTTGAAGAACGCCCGTGAGGATGCCGCCACGATTGCCGACACCTTCCCCCACACGATGATCATCGCCGATCCAGCGATGCTCAAGGGGCGCCGGTACGGAAACATGATCATGGCGGGCAGCCACGAACCGTTCGGCGACGACCCTCAATTGGCCCGAAGGCTGCTCGGCGGCGCGGTCCCCGCGCACATCTGGAACGACGCACAGGTCAGGGCATTCGCCGCCGGCGCACACATCCGCCACGATCCGCCTCCCGCCGCCTGACGCCCGGTTCCTGATCTGAGCGGGGATCGCTGGGGAAGGCGGGATATCTGAGCGGGGATCGCCGGGGAAGGCGGGATATGTGAGCGGGGATCGCCGGGGAAGTTAGGCGGCCGGCGACGGGAGGAGCTTGGAGCGGTGCGCCGCGGTTTCCTCCTGGAGGGCGCGCACGACGGCGGCAACCGCCGGGCGGCGCATCGAGTCGGGCCGGAGCACCATCCAATAGGGAAGCAACTCGGCGAAGTCCGAGGGCAGCAGCCGGACGAGGTCGGGATGCCGATCGGCCATGAAGCATGGCAGGAACCCGATCCCGGCCCCGGCCCGCGTCGCCTCGACATGGACGAAGACGTTGGTGGAACTCAGGCCGTCCCGCATGGACGGGACCAGCCGGCGCGGGGCGTCGAGATCGTCCACTTGCAGCATCGAGTCGACGAAGTACACCAGCTGGTGCCGGGTCAGCTCTTCCACGCTTGCGGGGGAACCGTGGAACGCCAAGTACTCCCGGGAGGCGTACATCCCCAGCATGTACTCGCCAAGCCTGTGCGCCTCGGCCCGGTGCACTTGAGGTTCGCCGACCACTACCTCGACGTCCAGGCCAGAACGTTGTTGCAGGGCCCGCCGCGTCACGGCGATGATCTCCACGGTGAGCCCGGGGTGCAGTCGCCGGAGCCGCGCCACTGCAGGTGCCGCGATATAGGCGCTGAAACCGTCGGTCGCGGTCATGCGTACGACGCCGGCGATGGGGTCGGGTGCGCGATCTTCGGCTCCCAGTGTTCCCACCGCCGCTTCGATCCGCTCCGCCACGGAGACGGCCTCTTCCCCGAGCTCGGTAACTTCCCAACCGCCGGTTGCCCGTGCCAAAACCCTTCCACCGAGCGCCTTCTCAAGCGCCGCGATCCTGCGCGAGACCGTGGTGTGGTTGAGTCCCAAGGCTTCGGCCGCCGTCGTGAACTTCCCAGAGCGGGATACCGCGAGAAGGATCAACAAGTCGTCAGGATTCGGATTCATATCTGCAATTGTGCACATGCGTGGTGCTGATTTGGTCATTGATGCCCCGAAAATGTGCAGCAATACTCAATGGAGCATTTCGTGTCGGGGATCACAGCGGACCGCGACGCGTGTCAGTGAGGACACTAAGGAGCTAGACATGCAAGACCAAGGCAAGGGCGCCGGCCTGAAGAAAATCGTGGCAGCCTCCATGGTCGGGACCGTGGTGGAATGGTACGAATTCTTCCTCTACGCCACGGCGGCCACCCTCGTATTCGGCAAGTACTTCTTCCCGTCCACCGGCAACGAGCTCGACGGCATCATCCAGGCATTCCTGACGTACGCGGTCGGCTTCGTGGCCAGGCCGTTGGGCGGCATCGTCTTTGGCCAGATTGGCGATCGGCTCGGCCGCAAGCCCACGCTCCAGCTCACCATCGTGATCGTCGGCGTTTCCACGTTCCTCATGGGCTGCCTCCCAGGCTTCGCCGAAACGGGCTACTGGGCACCGGCGATGCTCGTCGCTTTGCGCTTTATCCAAGGCTTCGCGCTGGGCGGTGAATGGGGCGGAGCCGTGCTGCTCGTGGCAGAGCACAGCCCCAACGAGTCCCGCGGATTCTGGTCGAGCTGGCCGCAGGCCGCAGTCCCGGTGGGCAACCTCCTGGCCACTCTGGTCCTGTTCATCATGTCCACCACCCTCAGCAGTGCGGCCTTCCTTGGCTGGGGATGGCGCGTCGCCTTCTGGCTCTCGGCCGTGATCGTGTTTGTTGGCTACTACATCCGCACCCACGTGACCGAAGCGCCCATCTTCCTTGAGGCCAAAGCCCAGGCGGAGAAGGAGCAGGCCATCAGCTACGGCGTCGGCGAAGTCCTGCGCAAATACCCCAAGGGCATCCTGCAGGCCATGGGCCTGCGCTTCGCCGAAAACATCGTGTATTACCTCGTAGTGAGCTTCTCCATCGTCTACCTCAAGAGCGTGGACAAGTACGACACCTCATCCTTGCTCCTTGCCCTGCTGATCGCACACGTCGTCCATTTCGTGGTGATCCCGCAGCTCGGCAGGCTCGGGGATGTTTGGGGCCGCAAGCCGGTCTACCTCATCGGTGCAGTGAGTTGTGCGGCTTGGCCGTTCTTCGCCTTCCCGATGTTCGACACCAAGAACCCGGCAGTGATCGTTGCCGCGGTAACCATCGGACTGTGCCTTCACGGCTTCATGTACGCAGGGCAGCCAGCCATCATGTCCGAACTCTTCCCCACGCGCATGCGCTACTCGGGCGTTTCGCTCGGCTCGCAGGTCACCTCGATCTTCGCGGGATCGTTGGCCCCGCTACTGGCGACCCAGTGGCTCAAGGACACCGGGTCCTGGCTCCCCACCGCGATCTACCTCGTGGTCGCCTGCGCGATTACCGCCGTCGTCGTTCTCACCCTTAAGGAGACCCGCGGGGTCTCCCTCGAGGACGTCGACAACGCCGACGCCGTTCGCCACGCCCTGCCAAGCGGTGCACGCGCATGAGCGCCGAAAGCCAGCGCCAACTGGCCGGGCGCAAGGTGCTGGTCACCGGTGGCGCGAGCGGCATCGGCGCGGCCTGCGCCAGGGCCTTGGCCGAGCGGGGCGCGAAGGTTGTCGTGGCCGACGTCGACTCCTCCGGCGCCGCCGCCCTTGCCGACGAACTGGGCGGGACCGCCTGGGCCGTCGACCTGCTCGACACGGAGGCGCTCGCCGGACTGACCCTGGACTGCGACATCCTCGTCAATAACGCAGGGATCCAGAAGGTCGCCCCCATCGAGGAGTTCGAACCGGCCGAATTCCGCCGGATTCTGGCGCTCATGCTCGAAGCTCCGTTCCTGCTGATCAGGGCGGCGCTCCCGCACATGTATGCCAATGGCTTCGGCCGGATCATCAACATTTCCTCAGTCCACGGCTTGCGGGCGTCCCCCTATAAAAGCGCGTACGTCTCCGCGAAGCACGGGCTCGAAGGACTCAGCAAGGTCACGGCCCTGGAAGGCGGCGAGCACGGAGTCACGTCCAACTGCATCAACCCGGGCTACGTCCGCACTCCGCTGGTTGAGAAGCAGATCGCCGACCAGGCACTGCTGCACGGCATTCCCGAATCCGAGGTGCTCGCGAAGGTCATGCTGACGGAGTCCGCCGTGAAGCGGCTTGTGGAGCCGGAGGAAGTGGCGTCGCTCGCGGCATGGATAGCGTCCGACGACGCCGGCATGGTGACCGGGGCCAGCTACACGATGGACGGGGGCTGGTCAGCCCACTGAAACCCGCGATTCCGGCTGGCGGCGGGTGCGGGGTCGACATGCTCAACGCGGCCTTCGGGGTGCCTCAGGGTGACCTAAAGGCATATTTGCTCTAGGATAAATACCAAATGGGAACTGATAAGTAGACTTAGTATTTCCAGCAGAGAGCAGGAGAATACGATGAGTGCCCATAAAGCGACCGATCCGCGACCCCATCAGCCTCTGGCTGGCGACAGCTTCGGTGATCCCGTCACAACCGCCAAAGACCACGAAGAAGAAGATAGCAAGGACGCCGATAGCAAGGCGGTTAACAAGACCAAGGACGATGAAGAGGACTCGACCGCGAAGGAGTCCCCTGTCCGGCGATTCCTTGGATCCCTCGGTCCGGGCCTGGTGACCGGCTCCGCCGACGACGACCCTTCCGGAATCGCGACTTATGCGCAAGCGGGCGCCACCTTCTCGAACGGCATGCTCTGGACGGCCCCGGCCACCTTGCCAATGATGATGGCGGTCCAGGAAATTTGCGACCGGACCGCCTTGGCTACGGGCGATAGCCTCGGAAAGCTTGCCCGCCGGAAGTTCTCACGAAAGCCACGGGTCGTTATCGCAGTCCTGGTCATTGCGCTCTTGGCGGCGAATACCCTGAACGCCGCAGCGGATTTGATGGCCGTTGGGCAGGGCATGGAAATGCTGGGAGCCGGGCCCGGCCACCTTTGGAGCGCGATCGCCGGCATCGGCGTTGGCGCGGTCCTGATCGCCGGCGGCTTCGGCATCATCTCCAAGATCTTCAAATGGCTGTGCCTCGGACTGCTCGCCTATGTAGCGGTCTTGTTCGTGGCCAACGTGGACTGGTCCGACATCGTGGCGGGACTCCTTGGATTGCAGTTCCGGTGGAGCTGGGACTATCTGGGCCTGATTGTCGCCGTCCTGGGAACCACGATTTCCCCATACTTGTTCTTCTGGCAGAGCGAGCATCGCGTGGAAGAGCTCCGCGGGGAAGACCGCGGCGGCGATAGGGCCGTCGGATTGCAGGAGAGGTCCGACAGGGCGGCACAGCGTAAGCTGCGCGCCGCCCGCGCGGACACCTTTGTCGGCATGTTCTTTTCCGTGCTGGTCATGTTCGCCATCATTGCCGCCACTGCCGCAACCCTGGGCAAGAACGGCACCGACGTCAAGACCGCCGCGGATGCGGCCAAGGCTTTGGAACCGGTAGTGGGTCCGGCTGCAAAGTTCCTCTTCGCGGCCGGTTTCATCGGTTCCGGAATCCTTGCTGTTCCTGTCCTCGCAGCCGCCGGTTCAGGCGGCCTCGCAGGCTTGCTCGGGAAGGAATGGGGATTTGACCGCCGCCCAAGCCGTGCCAAAACGTTCTACGTGCTGCTTGGAGTTGGAACAATCGGTGGCGTTATCATCAGCTTCCTCGTCTCCGATCCCATCGGCCTCTTGATCTTCAGCGCCATTATTAACGGCATCGCGGCCGCCCCGTTCCTTGTTGTCACGATGCTTATCTCGCGCGACAAGGAGATCATGGGTCAGTACAGCAATGGGAAGCTCGCGGCGACCCTCGGCTGGGCTACGACGGTCATCATGGTCTTCGCAGGCGCTATTGGCATCTGGACCACCCTTACGGGGAGCTCGTAGCGCTGTTTGGAAGGCGGGGTGCGGTTCGGAAGGCGGGGCTGCAGTTCGAAAGGCTTGCCGCCGCTGCCTGTGCCGCAGGGCCGGTCGCCGCATAGGCGACCGGCCCTCACTTCTCGGTGTCGGCGTCGGGATGTTTGTCTGAATCGTCTATAGCGGCGTGCTCGATGTAGGACTCCACTGCTGATTCAGGGACGCGATAGGAGCGCCCGAACCGCACGGCTTGGATAGCGTGCGCTTGCACCAGGCGGTAAACGGTCATCTTGGATACCCGTAAGGCTGCGGCCACTTCGGCGATCGTCAGGAAACGGGGGGTCGGAAGGTCGACGGCGGCCACGGTTACCACGGCTTCCTGAGCTGCCGGTAGTCGTAGAAGACCACGCTTCCATCCGATGAGGTGGGCCGTAGCCCAATCGATGAGCCGTTGATGACTGTTACCACGCCTTCCTTGCAGCCGTTGAAGGGGTCGTCACCGGTCAGGTAGTCGCCGAGCTTGAAGGGAGAGGACTTGGCTCTTGCCTGCCGGGCGGCGTGGGCGAAGATCCGGCGAAGGCGGGAGGCCAGGCTAGGCCCGCGGCCGGCGCGGACTGCTGACCTTGCTTTCGGATCGAACATCAAAACCACTCCTTCCTATTGCGGTATCCCCACGCTATGCCTTGACCCCACCTAGCACATGAGTGACTTTTACCCGTTCTGCCACAAACGACACTCGAGTCCTTCGGGTCACTACTCGTCCCTTGAGACCCAGTGAAAGCAAGTGGTTACTTGAGTGGTGCCCACGGAAGACGGGTAGGCGCTACCCGCGCCGGTTGCTCATGCAGGTCCATACGATCGGAGGATCGCGAGTGGTCTCGTGATCAATGTTCCGTCAGTTCCGGGGGCTGTTCGGGTGGCTGCTTCACTCTGCGTTCCGTTACGGTCGCACATCAACTGGGGATACATAGGGGAAAGCACGGCGCTAGACGGGCAATGGTCAGGGAAGTGAGCTGGAGCAATGAAAAGAGCAGCAAGAGCAGGAATCGTGGCCGGAGGGGTGGTCGCGATCGGACTCGCCGGGGCTATAGCGCTCAACGCGATGCAAACAGGAACGCACACGGCAGCTCAGGGTTCGACGCCGGGGCTCGCCAGCGCGGCCCCGTCCACCTCGGGTGCGGCAGGTTCGGGTGCGGCCAAGTCGCCGTCGACCGCTCCCACCTCGGCGTCGGGAAGCCCCGCGGCGTCCACTGGGGCAACGCCCTCGACGCCTGACAGCGGAAAGACTGAAGCTTCGACTACACCAGCTACCCCTGCCCCTGCCCCTGCTCCCGCAGCGCCAGCCCCCGCGCCCGTTGCCCCCGCTCCCGCGCCTGCGGCGCAGGGCCTTGACGCTGCCGGGATCAAGCGGATTGAGGACACTTGCACCGCGCGCCTGCAGAATGATTCGGCCAGCTCGGCGGTGGTAACGGGGCAGGTCGTGCCGCGGCCGTTCACGGTAGTCTCGATTGCGTTTGTCGGGACCCCTGTCCGGTCAACAGGAACCTCCGGCCAAGCCGCGTACGACATCCTCATGAAGACGACCACCAAGCTTGTCGATGGTCCGACGCAGGACGGCCAGCGTATATGCCGCGTCTACGACAGCGGCACGCATGTGGATTGGCTTCCGGCAAGCTGAGGGCGCTGGGCGAGCGTTTGTGGTTTCAGGATTGACCCGCCCGCCGTGGGTTATCGGTCCGCGGTGCGCTCCACCCGGCCGGGACTCCAGTCTGCGGGTGGGCTCCCAGGTTCAAGCGTCCGAAGCCGGACGAAGACACGGCCTAAACGACGGAAAAACTGACATTTCCAGTTTTTTCGTGCCAGCGGCCTGAGGGCCTTAAATTGTCGGTGCCTCCTGCGAGGATGTGGGTATGGATCGAGGGATGGCGTCGAGAAGGACGGCTTGGAGTGCGGAGGGCGTGGCGGCGATGGACGCTGTTGCCGCGTCTGTTGCTGTGCTTTCCGTCTTCACGGGTGCCGACGGGCATAGGGGTGCGGGCGCCGCCGGGGTCTGTGCTTGTGCGGGTGCCGCCGGGGACTGTGATGATGCGCGGCTCTGCGTCGATTCGGTGGCGGATGCTGATTCTTTGAAGGATTCTGATCTTCTGTCAGATCCTGGTTCTGCTTTTGATGCTGATCCGTTGCGTTGTTTGGTCGATGATTGTTTGGATGGGCTGGCTGAGGTTGCGCGTTTGGAGGCGCGGACTGCTGCGTTGAAGGCGCAACTCGCCGTGGATTTCGCGCGTGCGTCCGCGGCGATGGCTGCCCCGGACGCCTCCCGCGGGTCGGTGTCTGCTGGGTCGCGGGTGGGGTCCGGGGGGTCGGTGGCTGCTGGTTTGTTGGGTGGTTATGTTGAGCGTTCGGTGGTTGCGGAGCTGGCGTGTGTGTTGCGGGTTGGTGAGCGCAGCGCGGAGGCTTTGCTGGGCCAGGCGCGGGTGCTGGCGGAGGGTTTGCCGTTGACCAGGGCGGCGTTGGTGGCCGGGGAGATGTCCTGGCAGCATGCCAGGGTCATGGTCGAGGAAACCGTGGGCATGGATGCGGCGGGGGCGGCGGCGTTGGAGGCGCATTTCCTGGACCCGGACGCGCCGGACCCTGCCCGGGGTGCCGGGCCGGGGGAGTTGGTGCCTTCCAGGTTCCGGGCCAGGGCCCGTACATGGCGTGAACGCCATCATCCGGTGGGCATCGAGGAACGGCACGCCAGGAGTGTGAAGGACCGGCGGGTGGAGTATTGTCCGGACAAGGACGGGATGGCGTGGTTTTCGGCCTATCTTCCGGCGCCGGCCGTGGCGGGGATCTGGGACCGGGCCACCGCGGCGGCCCGTGCTTTGCAGGGCCCGGCCGAGGCCCGCACCCTGACCCAGTTGCGCGCGGACGTCACCGCCGCGTGGCTCCTCGCCGGCGAAACACCTCCCGAAACCGCCCAAACACCGGCAGCGGCGGCCGTAGCCGCAGAATCATACGGGCCCGGTGCGCTGAAGAGCGGCGTGGCGGGTGTGCTGAAGAGCGGCGTGGCGGGTGTTCCGGGTGCCCGGGGCCTGGGTGCGGGTGTGGCGGGGGTGTTCCTGGGGCGGGTTCCGTCGCCGAGGGCGCAGGTTCTGGTCACTGTCCCGGTTTTGTCGTTGCTGGGGGTGGGTGGGGAGCCGGCGATGCTGGACGGGTACGGGCCGGTCCCGGCTTCGGTGGCCCGGGCCCTGGTTGCCGAGGGTGCCCAGTCTTTCCATCGGGTGTTGACGGATCCGCGCGATGGTGCGCCGTTGGAAATCGGGCGCAGCAGTTACCGTGTGCCGAAGGCGATGCGGCAGTGGTTGCGGCTGCGTGATGGGAGGTGTCCGTTCCCGGTGTGCACGAACCATTCGCTGGACAATGACGCTGACCATCTGCTGGCCTGGGCGGACGGGGGCACCACGGGGGTTGCGAACCTGGGTCAGCCGTGTCCCAAACACCACAGACTCAAGCACAACACCGGGTGGGCGCCTACCGGTGCGGGCAAGGACCGTCCGCCGGGGTGGGTATCGCCCACGGGACGGTACTACCCCAGCGAACACCAGGACTGGGAACCACCCCACTGGCCACCCCGCCACCCGGACACCAACGCCGGCGGGCAGGAACCCGAACCACCCCTCCACCCAGACTTGCCCGAGGACCACTTCTCCGACGGCCCCGGCTGGCCCGCGCTCCTGGACGCCTACCCGGAATACACCGAACCCCAAGCCGCCTAAACGACAAGCACCCCAAACAGAACTTCGGACAGAAGCCGAGACGGGTGCCGCCGTCGGGCCCACGATGCATCAGTTGTGCCCCCAAACACACGCCCGCTAACGCTCAGTGCCCGCGGAACGCCGACGCCCCCATAACCCCGGTGCCCTCAAAACCCAGGCGCCCCCAAAACGCCATGCCCTCAAACGCGAGCGGCTACTTCGGCATGAGCGGGCAGGGGAACGATGGGCATCGAAGCCGTCTCGTCCACGAGTTCGGCACGCAAGCGGCCTCCTCCCCGGACCCACAACTTGTAGGCGAGCACCAGAAGACCGAGCCATGCGGCTCCCACATACAGGGCGACGCGAGTGTCCTCGAAGACGCCAAGGATCACGATCACCATGGCCATAAAGGCGATGGTGAGCACGGACGCGGCAGGCCACCACGGCGACCCGAATTCCGAGGCCGGAAGCCCTTTTCGCGCGATCTCCCGCTTCATGGCGACGTGGGACGCAAGGATCATGACCCATACCCACACAGTTGCGAAGGTCGCGATTGAAGCGATCACGAGGAACACGTCTTCGGGAATCACCGCGTTGAGGACGACGCCCACCAAGAGGATGCCGCCCATGAGGACAACGGTCATCCACGGGACTCCATGCCGGGAGATCTTGCCAAAGCTCTTCGGCGCATGTCCCTGTTGTGCGAGGCCGAACAGGATACGGCCGGCGCCGAAGATATCGCTGTTCACTGCGGACAAGGCCGAGGTGATGACCACTGCGTTGAGGATATGGGGTGCTGCCGGGATGCCCAGGCCGCTGAAGATCTGCACGAACGGACTTCCGTTGTTTCCGATTTCATTCCACGGGAACAGGCTCATCAGGACGCCAAGCGTCAAGACATAGAAAAGCAGTACGCGCACGGGAACGGTGTTGACCGCCTGCGGAATGACCTTCTTGGGATCTGCCGCCTCGCCAGCGGTGATACCGATCGTTTCGATGCCACCAAACGCAAACATTACGACGGCGAACGCGGCCAGGAGCCCGCCGAAACCATTCGGGAACAAACCGCCATGGTCCACCAGGTTCCCCACTCCCGGTGCTGCCCCTGCGTCGCCGGCCTGGAAGCCGAAAACAATGATCGCTGCGCCGCCCGCGATCATGGCGATAATTGCCACAACCTTGACTAAGGAGAACCAAAACTCAAGCTCCCCGAATACCTTCACGCTCAGCAAGTTCATGGCGCCCAGGACCAGGATGATTGCCAATACCCAGATCCATCGGTCCACCTGGGGGAACCAGAAGCCCATGTAAATACTGAAGGCCGTGACGTCCGCGATGGCCACAATGGCCATTTCGAATACGTACGTCCAGCCGGTGATGAACCCTGCCAGGGGTCCCAGATACCGGCTTGCATATTGACCGAACGAGCCCGAAACCGGATGGCGGACGGCCATTTCCCCCAATGCGCGCATCACCATGAACACTGCGGCCCCGCCAATGATGTAGGCGAAAAGGACCGCAGGACCTGCTTTCTGGATGGCCGACGCCGAGCCGTAGAACAATCCCGTTCCGATGGCCGAACCGAGTGCCATGAAACGGATATGGCGGACGTTGAGTCCGCGGGCAAGGACGCTGGAAACCGCACCCTCGGCAGCCTTGGCCGTTCTAGAGCTGACAGCTATTGGTGTTTGTTGCATGCGAATACCTTCTCGTCATTGGGGAGGGGGACTCATACCAGCAGACCATTCCCGAAGGGTCTGTGATCGTCCTCACGGCACATCCTTGTCTCGGTTCTCAGACTGCTCCATGGAGCTCGGGGGGGGTGGTGGAAGTCAAGAAGACTTGACTCAGTGTCAATAAAGTTTTACATTCGAGATGGCAGCTTTCTTACATGTGTTGCATTTGCATGTACTCAGTCCACTCAGGAGTTCGCAATGTCTTTCGAAGAAGAGAGCGCCTGGATCATGGGCGTGCTCGC
This sequence comes from bacterium RCC_150, assembly GCA_041360635.1. GTDB lineage: Bacteria > Actinomycetota > Actinomycetes > Actinomycetales > Micrococcaceae > Arthrobacter. Next base: position 30,196 of record JBFUPP010000031.1, read on the forward strand.
CCTTGGCTCAATCGCGAAAATCGTCGCCTACCGCCGCGGATTCCAGCCATGGTGAAACCGACGCGGGTCACCAACTCCATCCGGACGCTCCGTTTTGCCCGCGAAGAAATGACCCAGGCGCAGCTTGCCGAGCGCGTCGGCGTCACTCGCCAGACCATCATCGCCATCGAGCAAGGCCGCTACTCGCCTTCGCTGGAAATGGCATTTCAGATAGCCCGCGTGCTCAACGCGCCGCTCGACGACGTGTTCCAGTACCCGGACAGTGAACGAGGAGCATCATGAAAGCGATTGTCCAAGACAAGTACGGCTCGTTCGACGTGCTCGACTATGCCGACGTCGACGTGCCCGTCCCCGGCGAAGGCGAAGTCCTCATCCGGGTCCATGCCGCCGGCGTCGATCCCGGCGTCTGGCACCTCATGACGGGACTTCCTTACCTCACCCGGGTTATCGGGTTCGGGCTTCGCAAACCCAAGGTCCGCGTCCGGGGTGTGGCGCTCGCGGGGCGGGTCGAGGCGGTAGGTGCGAAGGTCGTCGGTTTTCGGCCTGGTGACGAAGTGTACGGAACGTGCGAAGGATCCTTCGCCGAGTACGCGGTTGCCCGGGTAGACAAGATCGCCTTGAAGCCAGTGAACCTCGACTTCGAGCAGGCTGCGGCTGTCCCCATCTCGGCCGCCACAGCACTCAAGGCCCTTCGCGATACCGGGAGGCTGCAGACCGGTCAGAGCGTTTTGGTGATAGGTGCCGGGGGCGGTGTGGGATCCTTCGCGGTTCAGCTGGCAAAGGCATTCGGAGCTCTGGTTACCGGTGTTTGCAGCACGTCCAAGGTGGAGCATGTCCGGTCGATGGGCGCGGACGACGTCATTGACTACACGAAAGAGGACTTCCTCGGAAGCTCAGGGCGCCGGTCCGAGGCAGACGCCCGCGCTGTCGGAAGCGCGCACTACGACCTCATCCTCGATACTGGCGGCAACCGCCCTTTGTACCAGCTGAGGCGGGCCCTTACACCCACCGGGACGCTCGTCGTCGTCGGCGGTGAAGGGGGCGGGCGCTTCCTGGGCGGCTTCGACCGGACGCTTCGGGCCCCACTTTTGTCGGCATTCGTTGGGCAGAAGCTCCGAGGGTTGATTGCGGTGGAGAGCCGCGAGGACCTGCAGTTCCTCGCGGGCCTGATCGAGGCCGGGAAGGTGGTCCCCGCCGTCGACAAAGCCTTCTCCTTGGACCGGGCCCCTGAAGCAATCCGGTACGTCCACGAAGGCCGCGCGCGGGGCAAGGTGGTAGTCACAGTCTGAGCCCTCGGTTCCTGCAATCCGGGTGCGGGGCGGAGCAGTGCACGGATCCCGGCTATTGTCTGGTATTGCAGACAAAAGAGTGTTCTGATTGGCTTTGGGATCCGCTTTAAGGGGCGCACGCTTAAGTACGGGATCCCGGACACCTCGCTTTTTGACCACGGCCGGAAACCTATGTGTAGCTGAAGAGGAGCCATGACCACACAGACCACCCCAGGCAGGGCCACCTCCAAGGTCCCCGCGGCCGAGAACACCCTCCGAATCCTGAAATTGCTGGCTTCCCGGCGTGGCCCGATGGCGGCATCCAACATTGCAACCGCGCTCGGCCTTCCCCGATCCAGCGTCTACCACCTGTTAGGGGTCATGGAAGCCAACGGCTTCGTGCTGCACCTTCATGAGGAGCAGCGATATGGCCTGGGCATCAGTGCGTTCGAGCTCAGTTCGGCATATTCAAGGCAGGAGCCCTTGTCCCGCCTCGGCCGCCCCATGCTCGCCTCCCTCGTGGACGCGATCGGCGAGAGTGCCCATTTGGCCGTGCTGCACGGCCGCGATGTGCTCTATATCGTCGAAGAACGCGCGAAGAACCGGCCGTCCCTCGTGACCGACGTCGGAGTCCGCCTCCCCAGCCACCTCACCGCCAGTGGGCGCGCTATTTTGGCTGCCCTGCCGAAATCGCAGGTCAGGGCCCTGTATCCGAACGCGGCGGCCTTTACCGCGCGGCATGAGATGGAATCCCCCATCATGAAGTACTCGGCCCTGTCATCGCACCTTGACCAGGTCCGCCAGCGCGGCTACGCCACCGAACATGGCGAAGTTACCCCCGGTTTCGGGTCTGTAGCTGCCGCAGTGACGGATCACTTGGGGTGGCCGACGGCGGCAATCGCCGTGACATTCCTCGAGGACAAAGTGCCGGTCGAGCAATGGCCTGCGCTTGCCGCGCGAATCCAGAAGGCGGCGGACGAATTGTCCCTGCGTATCCACGGCCGTCCGAGCTAACCCTTCCCAACCCCCCACCCCCACCGAACCTGCGCCCAGGGACACGCGCCGGCCAGGCCCTCCTATGCGCCGGCCAGGCCACTGCGTGTGCCCTCCCGTGCGCTTGCCCGGCGCTCTGCTGCGCGGCATTCTGCGCCCTGCATCCCGCGTGGTCGCTCGAGTCTGGTACCCCGGACAGCACCCTCTTGAAAGCCGTTCCAAGAGGGTTGCCGACGGGCTGTACTGGATACAGAAGCACTTACCCAAGCAAACCTCCATAGACGAAGGAGTCCCCATGGCACCCGCCGATTTCACTACCGGAGCGCGTCCGGTTAAAGCTGCCCGTGGTTCGGAGTTGACCGCGAAGAGTTGGCAGACCGA
>JBFUPP010000032.1:0-32690 GCA_041360635.1 bacterium RCC_150
GATATTGAGCTCCGAGGCCGCCGCGACCAAGGATGCAAGGTGAATGATTCCAGTGACCGCATGCGTCCGGATGGTGCCGCTGAGGAGCTCACGGTCACGGATGTCACCGACGACGACCGTGACCTGGTTCCAGCCGCTGTCGCCGACGATGTACCGGGCATTGTCGATATCCGGGTACTCACCGGTGCCGTCCGGGCTTCCGCCGAAGAACCCGTAAAGGACGACGTCCTCACCTTTAGCGACAAGGTCACGCACGATATATCCGCCAACGAAACCGATGCCGGTCACAAGTATTGCCATGAAAATCCTCCTACGATGTGCGGGATGTCCGATGATTGGTGCGCCGGATTCAACCGGAGCCGTTTATGCCGACGTCGAGCCCGGCTGGAAGTGAAACGGCTTAGTTGCCGCACCGTCGTAAGCGAAACCGTTCGGTACATCAGGTCGATGCGAGTCAACGGAATGAAGTGCAGGAACAGTCTCGAAGTCGACGAGGTCGGCTTCCCGGGTCAGGTTCCAGTAGTCGAGCAAGCGCCACGGGCTGTTGGTGACGATGCGGCCGCGTGAGTTGCGGAAGTAGGTGGACATGCCCGGGTGGCTCCAGATCATCTTCTGGTGCATGGCCTGGATTTTGTCGTTGTATGCGTCGTATACGTCGCTCCGGCACTCGATCTCGCGCAGTGAGTGTCGTGCCATCTCGCCAAGGGCGGACAGGACGTAGTCGATCTGACACTCGACAGAGAAGATGAAACTGCCGCCGTGCCCGAGCGCCGTGTTCGGTCCATAAAGCATGAAGAAGTTGGGGAACTGCGGAACGACGGTACCCAGATACGCGCGCGAATCGTCGTCGTCCCATGCCTCGCGGATCGTTGTTCCCCCTCGGCCAACGACTTGAACGGGCGATAGGAACCGGGCCACATCGTATCCGGTAGCAACGATGAGGACATCGACTTCGTGCTCGGCCCCGCCTGCGCTCGTGACTCTATTGCCGGCGACGCTTCTGACGCCCTCGTCGACCAGCGTCACATGGGGCTCCTTGAGGGACTTGTACCAGCCGTTGTCGAGCAGCATCCGCTTCCCGAACGGCGGGAAGGTCGGGGTGACTTTTTCGACCAGATCCGGACGATCGGCCAGCTGGTCCTTGATGTATCGGGCGAAGACCTCGCGGTGGCCCTCGTTCGTCGCGTTGATCGAACGCTCAGGGTGCTCCCACTCGGGGTCCTTCTGGAGCGCTTCGTGTACTTGGCTGTCGAAGATCCAACTCAGCCGCAACCGATACAGCCACTGGTAGTGCGGTACCTCCCGCAGCAGGAAGCGAACCGCTTCAGGTACCGGTTTTCTGAACTTCGGGAACGGTGCAGCCCATTGGCGCGATCGCTGGAAGACGGTCAATGAGCTGACGGTGTCAACGATTGCGGGCACGAGTTGCATTGCGCTCGCGCCGTTGCCGATTACGGCAACCCGCTTCCCCTGAAGATCGATTCCCGGGTCCCATTTGGAGGTGTGAACGATGGGGCCATCGAAATCGTGAAGACCAGGGATGTCGGGCCACTTTGGCGTGGTGAAAGCCCCGACTGCCGAGACCACCGCGTTGGTGACGAGCGTTTCCTCGCTCCCGTCGGCGCGGCGCAGAAGCGAGTGCCAGGTGTAGGTCTCTTCGTCATAGCGGGTGGTGATGCATTCGGTGCCGAATTGGATCTGGTCCTCGACGCCGGTTTCCTTTGCGACCCGCTGGAAGTAGCCCTCGACTTCTCCCTGAAGCGGGAAGAACGTGCTCCAGTCGCTGTTGGCGAAACTGTACGAGTAGAGGTGCCCCGGTGTGTCCACACCGCAACCGGGGTAGTGGTGTGAATGCCAAACGCCCCCGGCCTGGTCCTGCTTCTCAATGATGGTGAAACTGACACCGGCCTGTCGGAGCCGGAAGGCTGCGGCGATGCCGGACATGCCGGCACCGATGATCAGCACCCTGAACCCCTCGGGCAAGCCGATCAGATCGGGGGCCTCGTCGGCATATCGTGCGAGTTTGTGGAGCATGAGCTGGGCGTAGTCTGTCGGGATAGGTTGAGCTTCCGAAACCGTCAACATCTTAATAAGCTCTTCGGCCGTGGGTCGAGGCTTTGATATCTCGCCGCTCCTCTTCCAATCGACAATTGCCTCCAGCGCAGCAGAGCGGACCTCCTCCTGCATGGCCGGTAGAAGGCCACCGGAGTCGTTGTCATCCCAACGGCTAGCCTCGGGCGTGAACGGAGGAAGGAGCCAGCGTTCCTCGCCGGTGAACTGGTATAGCAGAAGCAGGAGCGTCGGAATGTTCGCAGAGGGGAGGGCCTCAGACAGCTCCTGGCGAAAGAGCTCCAGTTCGTGGTGTTCGCGGGGCATAGCTTCTTCTTCCATTCCTAGACATCTTGAGTGATCGATAAATATTGACTGGCATGATTGCGCGCACGGCGTGCCGCAGAGGCTGCTGTCACGTCTAACTCAAAGAGTCGGCGACCGCAGGGGAGATGCCGATGGACTTTAGTTCGACAAACGGATCGAGCCCCTCGGGGCCAAACTCGCGTCCCAGACCGCTGTACTTGACCCCACCCATCGGAGCCTGGAAGCCGGCCGAGCTGCCGTTGAGTTCGATTGACCCCGTCTGCATCCGCTGCGCTACCTTGAGTCCGCGTTCGACATCGGTGGTGAACACGGCACCGTTGAGCCCATACGTTGAGTTGTTAGCGATTGTGATCGCCTCCTCTTCGTTCGCATAGGGGATTACGGCAACGACCGGTCCGAAGATTTCCCGTTGCGCAATCGTCGCCTCCGGGTCCACATCGGCGAACACCGTGGGCTCGACGAACCAGCCGCGATCGATGTCCGGTCGGCCCCCTCCGCTTACCAGCCGGCCGCCTTCGGCCTTTCCAGCCTCTATGTAGCTCTCGACCTGGGAGCGCTGCCGTTCGCTCACGAGCGGCCCGATTTGCGTTGCCTCGTCCCGTGGATCACCGACGACCATGGTGTCGATCATCCCCGTCAGCCGATCGATGAACTCATTCTGTAGAGCGGCGGGAACCACAAGGCGTGTCTTGAGCGTGCAGATCTGGCCATTGTTCCGGAAACTGCCGAGTCTGAGTGCCTCGACCGTAAGGTCAAGGTCTGCGTCAGGCAAAACGACAGCCGCCGACTTCCCGCCAAGCTCAAGCGTCACCCGCCGAAGGTCCTTGCCGCACACCTCAGCGATACGCCGGCCCGCGGCACTGGACCCGGTGAACGTGACCTTGTCAACTCCGGGGTGGCTGATCAGGTACTCGCTGACGTCACGATCTGCGGGAACGATGTTGACGACGCCCGGGGGACAGCCGGCCTCTTCGAGAAGCCGCGCGACGACGTAGGCATCTAGCGGAGTTTCCGGCGAAGGCTTGAGCACGATGGTACATCCCGTGAGCAGGGCCGGGACGAGCTTCTGCATTGTGAGCGAAAGGGGAACGTTCCAGGGGACCACCCCGGCTACAACGCCCACCGGCTCCCGAAGGACAAGCGCCTGCCCGTGCTCGGAACGCCTGACGGACCGGAACGGGTAACGGGTCGCGGCCTCGACGTAGCCCTCGAGGATTCGAACCGGATTCACAACTTGAATCGCGCGCGACTGAGAGATTGGACAACCCATCTCCTCGGTGATGACTTGTGCCAACGCTTCAGAGTGCTTCGTGAGAAGATCCCTCAGCCGCTCCATGAGGGCGATCCGGTCGTCGAGTGTCATGGATGCCCATGGGTTGGTGACGAGCGCCGTGCGGGCGGCCGCGACCGCGCGATCGATATCTTCGCGGTTTCCGGCCGGAACCGTGGCAATCACCTCCTCGCTGATCGGGGAAATGATCCTGATCTGATCATCACCTGCAGGCGCTACCCACTCGCCTCCAATGTAGAGCCGGTCATAGCTGCTCACTGCTTCGATCATCTTTGAACCCTCTCAGTGTGTGCGCCAAACCCACGGATCAGCACGTGTCAATGGGCGGCCCGTCGGGGGAGAAGTGTCTCCCGGGAGGGGCGCAACTGGTTTTCTTTGGCGAGACGCGGCTTTGCGCTTGCGTAACTTTTTACTTCTCACATATTATATTTTATTTTTTTGTTCCACAAGACCGCAGGGCAGCCGGCACCCACCATATTTAGCCACTACGGCGGGTCTTGCCAGCCACCGCCGCCGCGATGCGCCGGCCGTTTAGGCTAAGCCGTCCTTTGGCATCTGTGGGTCACTCATTGAGGGTCCAGTCCATGCTGTCGTGGGCCTTGTTCTTTAGCGAGAACGTGCACAGGGCGGCCACGGCGCACAGTGCCGCCAGTACGACGCCGAAGGTGAACGATCCGTAGGTTGAGACGATGACCGGCGCGATCAGAGGCGTGATACCGCCGCCGATGATCCCGGTGAGCTGGTAGGAGACCCCTGCTGCCGTGTAACGGTATCTCGTGGGGAACTGCTCCGGCAGGAAGGCGCCGAGTGCGCCGCCAACCATGCCGGCGATGACCATGGTGAAGCACAATGCCAGGCCGTATGCTGCGATCGTGCCGATGTTTAGGATCGGGAACAGGACGAATGCCCATAGCACGCCTGCGACGTTCGCTCCGCCGATGACTGCGCGCCGGCCCAGCCGGTCTGACAGGGTCGCGCTTATTCCGGTGAAAACGGCGTAGACGAGGCCCGCGATGGCGGTGGCACCCAGCACTTGGTTGAGTGAAAGACCTAGGTGTGAGACACCGTAATTAGCGATGAAGGACTGGGCGGTGTAGACGAACGCCAACGTCGTTAGTGCCACCCCGGCCGCGCGCAGGACCGTCCATGGCTGGTTTTTCAACGCGTCAAATAGCGGGGCCCGGGCCGGCGAAGTGCGCTTTCGGTCTTTGACGAAGACCGGCGTCTCCTCCACCTTCAGGCGGATGTAGAGGGCGATCACGACTAGGACAAGAGTGCAGACGAAGGGGACCCGCCATCCCCACGCTATGAAAGTCTGAGCATCGACGAATAGACCGACCACCAGAAGCGTCGCCGCCGAGAGGCAGACCGCGAACGCTCCTCCGAGTTGGGGGAACATCGCATAAAGACCCCGACGATGAGGAGGAGCGTGCTCCGTGGCGAACAGAACGGCACCGGCCCATTCTCCACCGATCGCAAGTCCTTGCAGGAAGCGTAGAAGGACGAGCAAGATCGGGGCAGCGATGCCGATCATATCGGCAGTCGGGAGCACTCCCATCAGTGCTGTCCCTATTCCCATGCCGAGCACGGTCGCGACCAGGGTGGCCTTCCTGCCGAACTTGTCACCGAAGTATCCAAAGATAACTGCGCCTAAGGGGCGGCCGATGAAGGCAACGCCGAGGGTCGCGAGTGACGCGATGGTGCCTGCCGCGCCGCCGAGCGACGGGAAGAACACCTTCGGGAACACGAGCGCGGCCGCCACACCGTACAAGCCGAAATCGAAGGCTTCGATCAGCGCCCCCATGAAACTTGCGAACGCCACGCGCTTGAAAGAACGACCCGACCCGGGTGAGTCACGGCCGGGTGGGATATCGCTGACTTGCTGGACTACGTCTTCGTTTTCAGAGATCGTCATTGATCTGATCCTTATACTCTTTGCTGGCATCTGCGCGGCGTTAACGACCCAATGATCGGGAGAATTGCAACAGCGATAGCAGCGGGGTGGGACCTTGCAGACCAGGGGCGCCGTATCCTACCGAACGGATAGCACTTCGACACTGAGGCGACGATGGCTGGTTCCTCAAAGCCAAGTAACGATTATATATTATCTTGCGTCTGTCTGCTGGTCAATACCTATGCCGCGCCGGATCCTTACGTCGGTCCGTTGCGCCCTTTGGATTCGCGTATTATATTTTATATATTTAAATGGTCGTAAATGAGGACCCGTCCACGAAGGAGTGGTTTGTATGCAGGCAATTATTTTCTACGGCGAGCGAGAGTTGAAGATCGAGGCAGTCGACGACCCCATCCCTGCGCCGGGGGAGGTTGTGATCGAGATTAAGGCCTCTGGGATGTGTGGTTCCGACCTGCATACCTTCCGTGGTCCGAGGCTGGAAGTGCCCACGATCGCTGGGCATGAACCTGCCGGGGTGGTGGTCGCCCGCGGCTCCCAGGTCCCCGAGGAGTGGGTCGGTCGCCGGGTCATGGTGCACCATTACTTCGGTTGCGGAAGATGCGATCAATGTCGGCTGGGGTGGACGCAGATGTGTCGCGAGGGTGCGACTGCAATGGGCGCTACTGCGCCCGGGTCCCATGCTGAATACGTCAGTGTACCTGTGAGCAGCGTCCTGCCCATGCCCGAGGAGTTGAGCTATCTCGCCGCTGCTGCCATAAGTTGCGGGACCGGGACTGCCTGGGGCGCGTTGAAGCGCCTCCAACTCCACGGGGCCGACACCATCGCTGTCTTTGGTCAAGGGCCCGTCGGGCTGGCGGCCACTCAGCTCGCGTCCGCGCTCGGTGCTCGAGTGATCGCGCTCGACATCTCTCCGACTCGGCTTGAGCGCGCCCGCGAATTCGGGGCCTGGGAGACGTTGAACCCCGCCGAGATCGATTCGGTTCCCGATGCCGTAAAAGACTTGACCGGTGGGCGGGGAGTGTCCAAGAGTTTGGAAACCTCGGGTGCCTCATCGGCCGCACAGGCAGCGCTCCATGTGCTCGATCTGTGGGGTGTGGCGTGCTGGGTTGGTGTCGGGTCGACCATTCAGTTCGACTTGACTGAACACCTTTACAAGCAGATCACTGGAGTTCCGTCCTGGACGCTTTCCGTTCCGGCTATGGCGGACTGCGCGAACTTCGTCGTCCAGAGAGGCGTCAATGTCGATGCGTTGTTCACTGATCGGTGGCGAATCGGTGATGCTGTGGGAGCTTACGAGCTGTCGGAGAAGCAGACGGCAGGCAAAGGCGTCTTTCTTCCTTGATCGGCGGATCCGCGGATACATTTCTGGGGGCGAAGAAGCGAGGAGGTGGGAACGGGCGTCGCCCCAAGATCGCATAATGCACTATCTAGCTCACCAATCGCGCGGGCGACCAGTCACCCCGTCGACGCACAGTTCAGCATCGCCCACGGCCTGGATGTCGGGGCACAAAACATCTCTCCCAGCAAGGTATGGCAGGCTCCTGAGATGGTACTTGACCGAAGTCCTCTCGCTGATGAGGTGCATTCCGATTGGGTCAGGCCGATTTCGACCGATCCGGCTGCGCGTCCGACGCGCATCGAGATCGACGCCCGCGGGCGTCGATCTCGGCCGAGCTCCGCTACCAGCGAGGCACGCCAGGTTCTGCCAGCGGCGTCGGCACGTCCGAGGAGGAACTCGTTTGCCAAGTTTCCTTCGGAAAGTCAACGGGCTTCTCGGAGAGCAGGCTGCGAATGAGGTGATTGACGGCATCATGAATCTCGAGTCGGTGGGCGGCGTCGCAACTGTTATCCGGTTTCTAGGGGTAGCTAGTACCGCCAACAGTCCGGCGCGGACGGTCGGAAATGCTGCCGGGCGTCCCCCTGCAGTCACGGGACCATTCGACTCGGGAGTTCATTGGCCGAGTACGTTTACGGCGACGTGATTGTCGGTTGAAGATTCGTTGTCTTCGACCCACAGCCCTCGTTCGGCCAAAATGTCAATCAAACGAGATCCTTGGGCCAAGATGTGTTCGGTCATGAGATGGCGCGCGTGCTCTGCGTCACGTTTCTTGAGTGCCTTGAGCAGCTCTGGATGTTCCGCGCCGGTTTGCTTCGGGTTGCCCGCGGCGTAGTATCGGCCCGGGAGATTCGCCATGACTGTGTCTAGGATCAATACGAGGCGGTGTGAATGAGCTGCTCGATTGAGTTCGCGGTGAAACTCAAGCCCGATTTCCGGAATAAGCTCCCAATCGCCCGCCTTCACGGCGGTCGCGTACTGCTTGACATTCGCCGTGAGATGCTCGATCTGTTCGTCCGTGATCTTCTTGGCAGCCCTGGCCGCGAGTTCGCCAGCTAGTTGTGCCTGCGCCCAGAAGAGGTCAGTGATGTCCTGCGGGGTGATCGGCGCGACGATGAATCCTCGACGTGGCAGGAGATCGACCAGTCCCTCGCTCTTCAGGGACAAGAGCCCTTCCCGGACCGGTGTCTGACTGACGCCGAGGGCGTCAGCGATGCGTTCGATCCGAAGGAATTCGCCTGGCCGAGCTTCCCCCGAGATGATCAAGTCCCGAACGTAGCCTGCGACTTCCTCGGGCAGTTGCGTTCGCGTTGCAGATCTCCGGCGTGCCGACGGCGTGCGTTTCGATGCGGCGTCCATGTTGCCCTCCCAAGCTTGTGGAATATGTTTCATATATATTATCTGTCGTCACTGTAAGGTATGCGGAGTTTGTACGGGGAAACATTCCCGCACCCTCCTCCAGCCTCGCAGGCTCAAGCTCTCGAGGAGGATAATTTCGGGCCCGCCTATGGACGTTGATCACACATAATGTATAAAGTACTCTGTGTCGGAATATCCTATCGCTGCTGCGATGATCTGGCATTTATCTCGGCTATACGTTCTCGCCGCTTACGTCGATCCATAGCCCGCGGCCAAGCGGGGCCAGCTGCCGACCACACGCTATCTGACGAAGCAAATGAAAAAGGAAGAGCTTGAATCCTACGTACGACTTTTCGGGGCAGGTCGCTCTCGCGACCGCCGCGGCTTCGGGCCTTGGGCTTGCGACGGCGCAGCAGTTCGCGGTCGCTGGCGCCGCCGTTGTAATCGCGGACATGAACGAAGCTGCGGTCTTTGAAACTGAGCAGACTTTTAGGGACGCTGGGCACGAGGTGGATCATGACCCCGTCGGTCCGGTCGACGCCGCTGAGGAACTGGCAGAGAACTACGACCCGGTGAACGCGGGCCTAACCACGAGCGCTGCCGTTGAGTACGCGGCCCGTGGAATTAAGATCAATGCCATGCGCCCGGGCACAATCGACACCCAAATGGTCGACCAGTTCGTCGAGAAGGGCGATCTGGTCCTGGCCAATTCCTTGTGCCACGCCCCGATCGATCGGATCGGGCGACCGGAGGAGATCGCCTCGGTCGTACTCCGGTGCAAGTCTCGTCGTCGGGGTCTCCCTTCCTGTCGACGGCGGCTATGTGGGTTAATGAACGACCAGACCTTATTGGAGGAAGAATCATGAGGTTGGTTAGTATGACGCCGAACCAGCTCGATGCATCACAACGCGACCTTTACGAGCAGATCGTTTCGGGTCCTCGATCGACGGGTCCTCAGCACTTTCCCTTGATCGACGACACGGGAGCCCTCGCAGGACCATTCGGCATCATGCTGCACGTGCCTGAGGTGGGACGCGCTCTCCAAGAGCTCGGCGCTGGGATTCGATATAGCACCTCGCTGAGTGGGCGTATCCGTGAGATCGCGATCTTGAGCGTCGCCTCCGCAACCTCGTGCGCGTTCGAGTCCTACGCTCACGAGCGGGTCGGACGAGCGGTAGGACTAAATGACGGCGAGCTCGAAAGCCTCGCACAAGGCGTGTTCCGCGGGGCTGATCACGTTGAGGATGCGGCGTATCGACTTTGCGCGCTGCTGAATCAGGACCGGTTTCCAGTGCAGGACCGCGAGTTCTACGATTTGCGAACTCATCTCGGTGAGACGGCCCTGATCGAGCTGGTTGTCCTTGTTGGCTACTATCGGACCCTGGCTCAGCTTCTCAATCTCTTCGAGGTTGGGGTGCCGGAGGAAGAATGAGCCGCAAGGCGTCATTGCCGAGTAGTGAAGAAAGACTTTCAATTCTTGGTGTTGGCTGCCGCCACCAGAACCTGAAACAGGGTTGGTGGCGAGCTGCGCGGCCCGGATGGCTAGACGCGGTCGGATGAACTAATGACTCACGTCCTGTGGTGGCCGACCAAGCAAGTCGCTCAGAGGGTCATCTGACCATCTCCACGGCCACGGTTGAGCCTCTGGCCCGCATGGGGTCCCAGAACTGGTCCGGAAGCCCGCTACATGCGGGGATCCATGAGTCAAAGCCGACTTCGACCACAGCAATGATCGGTCTCGAAGCCGAGAACCGCCTGCAGCTGCCTGGCATCGCGCCGGATCCACTCTCTGACCGGAGGTGCCGTGTTAGGCACAGGCAAGCCCCGTACCCTTCACGCCGTCTTGTGACTCACCTCACAATATGAGCGGAGACATCAAATAGTATGCACACATATAGGAGGCGCGCGGTCACTTGTCGGAAATCGCAACGCGACGCCGGCGCGGCATATGTCCTTTGCTCTGACGATGGCCTCGTTGCTGATTCAACGGACCAACTCCTCGATCCTAAAGCGAGCCCCAATCCGTAGTGCATCCCGGTGGGCAGCCCGTCCGCGGCCACCGCTGAGCGACAGTCGGTGAACTAGATGATGCGCGCTGATTGAGATCTGCCCCAAAGGCGGAGCGGGGTCTGAAAGCTGTATGCCCGCACTTGGCCTATGCGCCCGAGCCACTGACCTCAAGCGACGTTTCCGCCTCCTGGCCATTGTTTCGGGACTCAAGCCGGGCGTTCGGAGTCCGGGAAAGTTAACAAGCTCAACCCCTTGACACCTCTGTGTGATGATGACCACAATTAGTCGTCGAACATAAAATATTATGTACAACTACCTAGGGAGATCCGATGACGTATATCTCACGAAAATCTCGTGCGCGTCGCTCTGGCGTGCCTGTTGCAGCTGTTCTGGCTGCAACAGCGTTGGTGCTCAGTGGCTGTGGCACCCCTACGAGCGCCCCTGGCGCCGAGAGTAGCAAGGGCCAGCTGATTGGCGCCTCGCTCTACACGCAGCAGGTCGCGCGCTTCAACTTTGAGGAAAAGCTGATGCGCGAAACCGCTACGAAGAACGGCGATCAGTTCATCTCGAACTTCGCGAATGGCAACCTCGAGACGCAGATCAGCCAGATCCAGAGCATGATGCAACGCGGCATCAAAGTCCTGATTCTGAACCAGATCAATTCGAAGGCATTTGCACCAATCGTGAACCAGGCACACCAACAGGGAATCAAGGTGATCGCCTACGACGAGGACGTCACCGGAACCAAGGCCGACTTCCTCGTCCAGCGCGACAACGTCGAGATGGGCAAGGTGCAGGCGCAGTCGTTGATCGACCACCTGCCGGCCGGACGCGTCGCGAAGGTTGCGATCATCCGCGGCGATCAGTCGACGCCGGCTGAAGGCCAGATGAGCCAGTCCTACGACAAGATGATCCTGAACAACCCGAAGATCGACGTCGTCTACGACGTCAAGACGCCGGGCTGGGACCAAGCCACCGCGCAGAAGGAAGCCGAATCCGCGCTGCAGAAGGATCCGAACATCGACGGCTTCCTGGTAATGTGGGACAACGGCGCCCAGGCAGTCGCGCAGGCGCTGAAGTCGGCCGGCAAGAAGCCGGGCACAGTGTGGTCCACTGGCAGTGACGGCTCTACGGCGAGCCTGGCGTACATCGCCCAGGGCTGGCAGGGCCAGTCCACGTGGACCGCGGTCGACAAGCAGGCAACTAACGCCATCAACATCGCCCACGCCTTCGCGTCGGGCGCCGAGCCGCCGGCGCCGGACGCTAAGACGGACTCCGGTGTTCCGATCCTGCATACGCCGCTGTCCTCGATCTCGAAGGACAATCTGTGTGAGTTCATCACGAAGACGGCCCCCGCGGGCTGGGTGACCCAGGACCAGGTATTCGGATCTGGGGCCAAGACCTGTGGGTAGTGCACAACCGTTTGTTGGCTCCGCGCCTTCGGTTGACGGCAGGGCGGCGGCGTTGCTCGTCGCCCGGTCGTTGACGAAGGTGTATGGCAGCACGACCGTTCTGAACGACGTGGATCTGACCCTTCACGAGGGTCAGGTGCTGGCGGTGGTTGGCGAGAACGGCGCGGGCAAGTCGACGCTGGTCAAGATTCTCAGTGGCGTTGTCCCCTTCGGGGAGTACTCCGGGTCCGTCGAGCTTGATGGGAATCCGGCGCAGTTCGCTTCGCCGAGTGCGAGCAACACTGCCGGAGTTGTCTTGGTTCCTCAGGAACTCCACGTCGTTCCGCACCTGACCATCGCCGAGAACATGTTTGCGGGTCATCTTCCGGGGCGACATGGGCTGTACGACGAGCGGGTGGCGCTTCGTGAGGCGCGGGAGGCGCTTGAGACCTTCGGACTCGACGTCGATCCGGGTGCGCCGGCGGCCACACTCACGCCTTCGGAGCGACGCCTGATCGTCTTGGCCGCGGCGCTGCACCGTTCTGCACGCGTGCTGATCCTTGACGAGCCCACGGCGGCACTCACCGAGACGGAAGCCTCTGTGCTCCTGGACCGGTTACGTAGCTTCCGCAAGGCAGGCGTGGGGATCATCTACATCACCCACCGGCTGGACGAACTAAAGCGAGTCGCCGACGACGTCATAGTGCTGCGGAACGGCCGCTTGGTCGCCGGTTACGATTCGGTGCCTCCCCAGTCTGAGTTGGTCGGGGCGATGTTGGGTGAGACGCTTCAGTCGATCAAGGCCATCGCTCGCAGCGCACCGATGGTGCAGAAGATCGGGGATCCGGCTCTAAGCGTGCGGAACCTCTCCGTCTATGTGGGCGACAAGCAGCGGCGGCCAAGGGTTCTTGATGTGAGCCTCGATGTCCATCCGGGGGAGATCGTCGGCCTCTACGGGTTGGTGGGCGCCGGGCGCACCGAATTGGGCCGCGCGCTCTTCGGTGCGTGGCCCGGCCCCGTGACAGGGGATTGCATCATCGGTGGCACGCAGGGCCTCCCTAAGAACACTGGCGGCGCACTCAAAAGGGGATTGTCGCTTCTTGTCGAGGACCGGAAGTCCCAGGGAATCTTCCAGGGGCAGTCCGTGTCTTCCAACATGACGGTCTCCATGCTCGACGAGTTCAGCCGGGTGGGAGCTCTGATCGACAAACCAAGGGAACGGCGTCGAGTCGAGGAGTTCATTGAGAAGCTCGGGGTCCGGCCCTCACGGCCGGGGATCGCCATCGATGCGTTGAGCGGCGGCAACCAGCAGAAGGTTCTCTTGGGGCGATGCCTGATCGATAACCTGAAGGTGCTTATCCTCGACGAGCCGACGTTGGGTGTGGATGTCGGAGCACGTCGCGACATCTACCAGCTCATCCGCAAGATCGCCCGAGAACTCGGAGTCGGCGTTCTGCTCATTTCCAGCGACGTCGACGAAGTCCTAACGGAAACTGACCGCATCCTCGTTATGTACAAGTGCCGGATCCGGGGTGAGTTCTCGCATGGCGCGAGCGCTCACGATCTCATGTCGGCTGCGACCGGAGCGTCGATGACATGACCATTCAAGAAAGAAATCTCCAGATGACCACGCAAGAAAGTAATCTCCAGGGGACGCAGAATCCTGACTCCAACGAAGCCCCGCGCGCTGGTGCTCGGGGCCGAAACCGCATTGTTGCGGCGCTCCTTTCGCGGTCCACGGTACTGACCGCAGCGGCGCTGCTGCTTATCTTGTACTTCCAGGATGTCTCTGGCGGCTTGTTCCTGACTTCCTCGAACGCTTCACTGCTGCTGCGACAGACCGCAGTCGTCGCTGTCGTAGCCTCCGGGATGGCGATGTTGATCATCATGGGGGAGATCGACCTATCTGTCGGCAGCGCCGCGTTCTTCACCGGCCTGGTCGTAGCGAATTGTCAGGTTGCGGGCTGGGGCCTGATGTTGAGTATTTTGGCGGGCCTGGCCGTCGGACTCATCCTGGGGCTGATCCACGGGCTCGTAGTCACTCGGTTCGGTGTCCCAGCGTTCATCGTCACGCTGGCCGGCTTCCTCCTTTGGCGCGGTCTCGGACTCCTGTTGTCGAACGCCACGCCAGTCGGACCGGTTGACAATGACCTTATTAACATCACCGAAGGGCGCATGCCCACCCCACTCGTGTATGTCCTGGCGCTGGCAGTTCTAGGAGCCGGAGCTTGGCGGGCCGTTGCGGCGCGCAAGAGAATCCAAGGCTCCGGCCGTCTGGCAGCGCTGATCACTCCTGTGGCAGCATCGTTGGTGGTCGCGGCGATTGTGATCATCATGGGGCAAACCCCGACTGGGTTGCCGAATGCATTGCTGTGGATCACCGGCATCGCACTCGTCTTCGGCACAATGTTGGGCCGGGCGAAGCTGGGTCGCCGGATCTTCCTTCTGGGTTCGAACGCAGAGGCTGCCGTCTACGCGGGTATCAATGCGAAGCGAACCGTACTTATCGGCTTCCTTGTGATGGGGGCGATCTACGGTATCGCTGGAACCATGCTCACCGCTCGGGCAGGTGTGGCGAGCCCGGACGCCGGTATCAACCTGGAACTCACGGCGATCGCCGCTGCCGTCATCGGCGGAACTTCCTTGCGCGGCGGTATCGGCTCGGTCCGGGGCGCGATTCTCGGGGCGTTCCTGCTGGCGACCACCGACAATGGTATGTCATTGCTTGGAGTGCCGAGCTACTCGCAGAATGTAGTAAAGGCAATCATTCTGGTAGTCGCTGTGGCACTGGATGGCTACTTCCGACGTCGGCAGGTAGTGAAATAGCAGCCGACGGCTCGTAGCGTTGCCTATGTGGCGCAGGGTCTCGACCTTGGCGAGGAAACCGAACTCGTTATCGCCCGTCAGGCGGTGGATCCGCGCGAGAACGGATTTCAAGCGATGCAGCAGAGTTCCTCCCAGATAGGCGCCATCACCGTGAAGGCGGAGCCCGAGCCGGCGGGTGCACAGAGCTGGACTAAATGTAAACATCCCTTGTGGGCCATGCGCGACAACAGTACTGCGGCCCGCACTCAGATTGGACGGAATTAAATGACTCATCCAGAGCAGACGCGCGTCATCGTGACAGGTGACGTCGACGGAAGCGCTGACTACCGTGAGCACCTGATCGACAGTGAAGTCGAGTTCGACGAGGACGGCCACCCGGCCTATCTGGCGAGCCAGCTCTGGGGTACGCCCGACGGCATCGCGACGGTCGGTTCGGGAGTCGACCCGGAGCAGGTGACCCTCCCATGGTTTCCGGAGCCGGGCGGCATCAGATTCCGGCTTTTCACTTTCCAGCCGATGTCCGAGACTGCCGAAGAGCCTTCCGCGACCCGGGACGGCTCCGACATTGTCGCTTCCAGGGAGCAGTCAAACTTCCTCGACGCTTACGACGCTGCACGGCCCGGCGTGCACATCTCGGACAGCGTGGATTTCGTGCACATTCTGTCGGGTGAGATCGTGCTCGAACTGGAGCGCCGGGAGGTCTTGCTGAAGCCGGGCGACATGGTCGTCATGCGCGGGACATGGCACAAGTGGCGGAACGAGTCCGCCGAACCGTGCACCGTCTCGTCGGTCATGGTCGGAGCCAAACGACTGTTTCCCGAATCCCGCAGTGCCTAACTACCCGGAACGACAAGGAGCTAGATTTTGACCCAACCTAGATATGATCTAAGCGAGAGAGTTGCGATCGTCACTGGCGCGAGCTCTGGCATGGGAGCTGAGACAGCTCGGTGGTTCGCGCGGGCGGGTGCCTCTGTAGTCCTGGCCGACATCAACGAAACTCTTGTGAAGTCCGTCGCAAGTGAGCTCACGGCGTCAGGCCTCGCGGCCGTAGCAGTTCCTTGCGACGTGGCCGAAGAAGACCAGATTGTGCATGCGGTCGAAACTGCAGCTCGCGAGTTCGGTCGCCTCGACTACGCATTCAACGCAGCCGGCATCCAAGTACCGGCTTCCGACATCGCCGATGAAGATGCGAAGTATTTCGACCGCGTCAACTCCGTAAACCTTCGCGGCACCTGGGCCGCCATGAAGCACGAATTGTCGATTATGCGCCGTCAGGACACTGGCGGGGCCATCGTCAACTGCTCCTCCATCGGCGGTCTGATCGGCAACCCAGGGCTCGCGGCATACGACGCGACGAAGTTTGGGATCATCGGTCTGACGAAAAGCGTAGCCCTCGACTATGCCGCCCGTGGCGTCCGCGTGAACGTGATCTGCCCAGGCACGATTGACACGCCGATGGTAAGGACCCAGGTGAATGAGGGAGTCTTCAGCATGGATGGGCTTCGTGAGAGCATACCGATGCGCAGAATCGGTACCGCAGACGAGATCGCCTCCGTGGTCCTCTGGCTCTGCAGTTCCGGTGCCAGCTTCATTACGGGCGCGGCCCTGCCGGTCGACGGTGGCTTCACGTCTCAGTAGAGAGCCCCTGACAGAGTCTTGAAGCTGAAGGGCAACGGCCACCCTTGCCGAACCCGCCGTTATGCGGAGGATTCCAAGTGAAGGAAAGACTCGACCACGTAGAGGTTCAATTGGAAACCTGTTGCCCTGTGATGAGTCGAGACATCCTTTATGGATGACGCGAGTCATTGTTGACACCCCGGCCTTCGGACCGGGGTGTCTTTCTTTGTACGCCCGGAATGAAACCCGCTTCACATTTCTAATGGGCGCTCCACAATACCCGCGCTCGTCTCCCATGCAAGGTTCACTGACAGGCATGACGGACGCCAGGAAACGCCTGTGTAGACGCAAAAGAACCGTTTGCTCGTCGGCCTGAGCAGGCAATGGCGGAACAGTGACTGGCGAATCTTTCCAATCCCACGAAACCTCCGAAGTGGGCCGGGAAGCTCATTGCAGGACCTCCGAAAGAGGCATTGACGGGTCCGCAAAGGCAAAGTAGCATTCCACATATAATATATGTCTTGTGTGTCGGACTAGCCGACTTGAGACGGTGTGCAAAGGAGTAGATCGTTGACATTCTCGTTGGATCCTGAGATCGCTGAAGGCGTCGCCTCCCTTTTTGAAGGCTTCGGCGAAGTGCAGCCCATGGCCGTCGGAGACGTCGGCTCTCGTCGGGCGATTTTCGACAAGATGCAGCAGATGATGCATGAGCAGCTGCCGTTTCCCAGTGACGTCATCATTAAGGATTACGAGACGATCACGGAGGACGGCGCTCGGATGCTCCTGCGATGGTACGCGAAGACCGAGTCCAATCCAGGATCGGCCGTGCTCTACGCGCACGGCAGCGGGATGATCGCCAGCAAGGTCGAGGTCTATGACGGTCCGGTCGCCCGGTACGTCTCGGCCACCGGTGTGCCGTTTCTGTCTGTAGGGTACCGCAAAGCGCCTGAGTTTCCGGCACCGATCCCGGTGACCGATTGCTACGCTGGACTTCGGTGGCTCCTTGCAAACGCATCGAACCTTGGGGTCGACCCCAGTCGAATTGCCGTCATGGGGGACAGCGGCGGCGGTGGTATCGCGGCGAGTCTCGCCATTTACGCACGTGACCACCATGGTCCCGCGATCGCCAAGCAGATCCTGATCTACCCCATGCTCGACGACCGCAACACGACACCCGACCCCCAGTTCACGACCTGGATCCCGTGGAGCTACGATGACAACATCACAGGCTGGGGTGCGCTGCTCGGTTCCGCAGTCGGGGGTCCAGACGTTTCGCCGTATGGTGCCGCCGCGCGGTTGAAGGAGTTCTCTGGGCTTCCGGCCGCCTATATCGAGGTCGGCGAGCTCGATATCTTCAGGGACGAGAGTATCGCTTATGCCCAGCAGCTCTACTCTGCAGGGGTCAGTGCGGAGTTGCACGTTTACCCGGGTGCGCCCCACGCTTTCGAAGCATTCGTGCCCATGGCCGAGATTTCCCGGCGGACAGCTGAGGTCCGGCATCGCGTCTTACGTTCGATATGACACTATGTGGCCGGCGCTTATTTTCGGGATCGACGGCACCATCGACCTCATCCACACCTTAGCTCCACGCTTGCGACCGTACCTGGGCGCGTCCAGGTTTCTGTAGGCCGTGGCGTGAGCGTGCTGCCCGAGCAGTTCACGGCGGCCGCCTGACCGCCGACTCACTGGACACAGCCGCAGCGACCTAAGTCCGGCGGGCGGGTGAGGTCTGACTGAGGACAGTTTCTCTATCCGCTCGAAAGTGCCTCGCATCGTGACCCTCAATCATTAAGGACCAGCCACGACCTCTTCGGCCACGACTTTTCCGCGCCGTGGTTTTGTCGGCCTCACAGCGGCTGCGGCTTCCGTGCCGATCTTGGCCGCCTGCGGCGGCGCCTGCATACAACGAAACAGCGAAGAAGGTCACGGAGTCCTACGCCCCGTCGGGGGGGGCAACCTCAAGGCCAGCTACCAGGTCATCCAGTGGAATAACTTCTACCAGACGTTCTCCTCGGCGGTCGCGTCCAAGACCGGTCCCGCGGTGTCCACGGGTGGTGGCTTCCAGGCGTTCCAGTTCGAGCAGCAGGGCCAGATCGCGTACGCGGACAAGGTCATCGATGCGATGAAGAAGAACGGCCAGTTCGACGACTTCCTGCCTGGCGTGCTGGACCCGTTCAAGTCGGACAAGGGCTATGTCGCCGTTCCGTGGGCGCTGGACATCCGGGTCATGTGGCACCGGAAGTCCCTCTTCGACAAGGCAGGAGTTGCCCCGCCCACCGACTGGCCCTCAATGCTCGAGGCGGGCAGGGCACTGAAGAAAATCGGCGCGACCGGCTTCACGACCGGTGCGGGTGCGGGCAACCCCGCCGGGAACCACGCAGTCATCCAGATGATGGTCAACAACGGCGGCGGCGTCTGGGCCCCGGACGGCCGGTTGGACGTCATGAACGACCGCAACCTCGAGGCCGTCGAGTTCATGTATGAGCTCTACTCGAACGGCATCATTGACCCCGCCGCCGTCAGCTACACGACCGACAACCAGGACGCGCAATGGAAGGACAAGACCAAGGCAGCCTACGGCCCGCACGCGTCCGGGCTGACCAACCGCGAGGGCGACACCTCCGGCGACCTCATGGTCGCACCCGTCCTCACGGGCCCCCACGGGGACAAGGCCACGCTGGTGTTCCCGAACAACATCATGATGTACAAGAACACACCATCGCAGGAGTCCTCCGAAGCCTTCCTGTTGGACTACATGGGCCAGATCAAACAGTTCTGGCAGCAGAAGCTCGTCAACTTACTGCCGGTGTTCAAGTCGATCTCCGAGCTGCCCGCGTTCGCTGGCGATCCGAACAACGTCAAGATCATCAAGGAATGGCAGCCGATCGCGAAGACCTTCGCTGCCCGAGGCACGGCCCTGAATGCGAACATGGCCGTGCTCGACGGCGGCCAGGCACTCACCCAGTTCAGCCAAACCATCCTCTCCGGCAAGGGCGACGCAAAGACCGCCCTCAAGCCCGTCGTCAAGTCCTAAACGGGAGGCCCGACGCGCACCGACGCCTGATTTGCATCGAACTGATTGACATCGGCCAGCAGAAGCTGGCCCAGGAGCTGCCGACTGGTATTGAGTGGCTTGATCGAGCAATCGCAGAGCGGTGTCGCCCGACGAGCGGAAGGCATTCCAAGCGGCCATCCGCACTGCGGAAACTGGGCCCGGAGGAGGCTTCCGTTGACTGAACCACGAGCGCGCCTGGTGCCGGCCTTGGTCTACGCGGCACTCTCCACTGCAGTCGTGAGCTCACTAGGCATGCTGTTGGTGCCTACGATCTCCCGCGAGATGGGCGTTTCGGTCGGTGCGGCGCAGTGGATGCTTACTATCAACCTCCTGGTCGGCGCGATCGCGACCCCCGCGATGGGCCGGTTCAGTGACGGACCCCGCAAGAAACGGCTTCTGCTGTGGGCACTTTCGCTCATCCTCGCCGGGTCCATCATTGCCGCGGCGGCGCCAAACTTCGCTGTGTTCCTGGTTGGGCGCGCCTTTCAGGGCCTGACTTACGGGATCGTTCCAGTGACGATCGCCCTCGCCCGCCGATATGTCGCCCCCGACAAAGTGCGGTTCTCCATTTCAAGCCTGTCCGTGACGGTAGCAACCGGTCTGGGGATCGGTTACCCCCTAACAGGCATCATCGCGGGACTCTTCGACTTCCGGTTCGCTTTCTGGTTCGCCGCACTGTTCGTGGTGACGGCCATCGCCGTAGTTTTCCGAGTCGTGCCGGCAGGACCTGATGAACTGGCCCCACGGACACACTTCGATTACACCGGTGCAAGTTTGCTTGGTCTCGGTCTGGGGTCCCTGCTCTTGGGCGTCAGTGAAGGTCCGAACTGGGGGTGGAGCTCACCTTGGACTATCGCCACCTTCCTCTTTGCGACAGCTGTCCTGACCACGTGGGTCAGGGCTGAGCTTCGAACGCGTCATCCGCTGATTAACCTTCGGGTCCTCCGGAACGGAGAAGTGCTGCTTGCTAACGGCACGGGCATGGGGCTCGGGGCCGCTCTGTATATCGGCCTTTCGATTTCCAGCCTCATTGCACAGGCGCCGACTTCCACCGCCTATGGCATTGCGCTGCCGGTGTTCTGGGCCGGCTTCGTGATGTTCCCGCTCTCGGTGGGAAGTTTTATCGCGAACCGTCTGGTGCGTCGACTATCGGGCCGGATCCGTCTGACGACGTTGTTGCCGATCGGCGCCGGCATGGTGATGGCAGCCGGTATGCTTCTCTGGTTTGCACACGCCGAGCTATGGGAGATTCTTCTCGGAATGGTGGTGTTCGGTCTGGGAATGGGAACGAGTTATGCCGCCATGCCGGCGCTGATCGCCCGCAGCGTGGCCACTGAAGAGGTAGGCAGTTCGGTGAGCTTCAATCAGGTCTTACGCACGGTGGGGAGCTCCTTCGGCACGGCTGTCTCTGGCGCCGTGCTTGCAGCAAACATCGCGCCGGATCTGCGCCCCACCGGTGCCGGAATCACCACGACGCTCGCGATTGGGGCCGTCCTTTGCGGGGCGGTGTTTGTCTCCCTGCTCATCCACACCCTGATAGTGAGGTCCCGCCAGGCACCCGGCGGGCAGGCTAACGCCCTGATAGGTTAAGCTCGGTAGCTGGCTACAACGAGGGACGTAGACTCGAGCACCCCTGCCAGACTGCTTCCCATCGCCGTTTCCCCGCGGCCGTCACGTGCATGGTGATATCAGTTGACCGCGACAGTTACCGCGGGGCACATGGAGAGCATTCGGAAGGCCGTAAGCGCGTGGCCTACCCGCTCTCAAGTAGCTAGTCTTTCAAATAGTCCCGGAGGCCGTCGACCACGAGTTGGTGGTCGTCGTCGGAGGTGAGTCCGGAGACGGTTACCGCCCCGATGACACCCGTGCGGCGCAGTCTGATGGGAAATGAACCACCGGCCAGCGTGTAGTCCTCCGGCGCGAGCCAGCCTCCCTGAGTGGGGTCGTAGTCAGAAAACTGCTGGCCAAGCAGCGCGGTGCTGTGTTCAAAGCGCAGCACCGCAGCCGACTTGCGGCGGATCCACTCCTCTTGGTCCGCGGTCGCCCCGGGCAGCACACAGCGAAAGAGAACGAGATTGTGCCGGCGGATATCGATGGCCACACCGTAACTCGAAGCAATCGCGTGATTGGCGATGAGCGAACCGAGCCGCCAGGCATCGTGGTGGTCGAAGCTCTCGAAGACGAGTTCTTCCTCTTGCTGGCGCAATTCGGAGAGGCGGGG
Organism: bacterium RCC_150; assembly: GCA_041360635.1. GTDB lineage: Bacteria > Actinomycetota > Actinomycetes > Actinomycetales > Micrococcaceae > Arthrobacter. The sequence continues at coordinate 21,398 of JBFUPP010000032.1, forward strand.
TGAGACGGTCATTTCGCACTAACTACGACGTCGGCATCGTAGCTAAGCCCAATCTGACGGCGGATCTCGTCCATGGCAGCCATAATGGCTACGCTCTCGCTCGGCGGAAGGATGGTGCCTGCTGTGTCACCCGCCCGCACTAAGCGCTCCAGCTCAGCGGCCTGGAACTGCATGCCTCGGCTGTTGACGTGCTGGTCAAACCTTTCCACGACCTCGCCATCAATCCCGTACACAGTGAAGGGAACCGGGTTGTACCAAACCGGCTCGATGTCTATCCAACCTTCCGTCCCGATAACGACGGCCCGGTTGGCTCCGGCGGCGTCCATCTCACAATCCACAAAAGCCTGCTGCCCATCTGGGTACTCGAAGATCGCTGCCGTCTGGCCGTCTACACCGGTTGCCGTCATGGAGGCGCTGGCCTGGATGCGTTGGGGGGCGCCGAGGACGTCAAAGGCGAACGAGATCGGGTAAATGCCGAGGTCCAACAGGGCCCCGCCGCCCAGCGTAGGATCGTTCAGGCGGTGGGCGGGATCCTTGGGCAGGTTTTGGTTGTGGCTCGCCACCACCTTCCGGATCTTGCCAAGCGTGCCTTCGTGGATGATCTCGCGCAATCGCACCATGTGCGGGAGGAAACGGGTCCACATCGCCTCCAACGCCACAAGGCCCTTGGACTCGGCCAGCTCCACGATTTCCTGGGCTTCGCGCGCGTTCATGGTGAACGATTTTTCCACCAGGACGTGCTTTCCGGCATTGAGGGCGAGCACCGCGTTCGCACGGTGGAACGGATGCGGCGTGGCAATGTAAACGACGTCCACCTCGGGGTCAGCGACCAGGGCTTCGTAGCTATCGTGGGCGGTGGGAATTCCGTACTGACCGCCGAAAGCCTTACTCGATTCCAAGGTGCGCGAGCCAACGGCCTGCACAGTAAAGCCGTTCTCGATCAGGTCCTGCGTTTGGAGCCCTGCGATGAAGCCGGTGCCGAGGATGCCCCAGCGGATTCTTCCGTCAGAGGTGCCATTGTTTTTGGTCACGTGCTTAGTCCTTTGATGGGTGAGTGAGGGGGTACGCCACAAATGCAAAGCGCCCGGAATCCGGCGACCAGCTATTGACGTTGAGCGTACCTTGGCCACCGAACAGGGGCCATGTATGCAGCGGTGTGGTCCAGTCATCAGTCGAGACAAGCACGACGGCGACGGATAAGTCGGCAGGGTGGCCCTGAGTTCCCCTGGGGAAACGGATGTAGGTGGCCAAGCGGCCATTGGGGCAGAGGTGCGGGAACCAATCGACGGTGTCGCTCTCGAGAAGATGCTCCGGCGTGCTGCCGCTGGTGGTGTGAATCCGGCCAATTTGGGCGTGCCCGGACTGGGTCGTGAAGGCTTCGGTGTTGAAGTACAGCCATTTTCCGTCGGGAGAGTACTCCGGGCCGTCGCAATGTCCAGGGCCGGTGTCCACCGCCGTCGACGGGCCTCCGTTCGCGGGTATCGTCATGAGTCGGCCGGGCTTGCTGAAGTCGCCGCGGTCTATGCTCACATACGCGAGTTCGAGTCCGTCCGGGCTGACCCCGTGGAGGAAGTGGAAGGTGCCGTCCTGGTTGGTGAGACGCTCCGCCTCGCCGCCCCGAAGCTCGGCCTTGTAGATGTGGCCGTCATTCGCCGAGAGGTAGATGCCGGTGCCGTCGGGGGCGAGGACGTGGTCATTGTTGAGGTCCGAGACTCCTGTGATGGGTACCTGGGTGATGGTCCGATCCTCGAGGTCCAGTTTCCACAATGTGCCCGCCCCGTTGAGAATGAGGTGGGCGCCGTCATAGGTCCAGTTCGGTGCCTCAAAGAGCACCTCGTCCGAGGTGAAGACAAGCTCGCGCGCACCTGTTGTCGCACAGGCGATCCAGACCTCGCAACGTTGGCCTGGTTGAAGGGTCCGTATCACTCCGACGCCTCCCTGGAGCCCGTCGAGAGCTCCTTGATCCGGATGTTCCTCCACCTGCATTGCGCCCCGACGCCCCAGCGGGCTTCGCCGAACATGGCGTCGTTGTCGTGGACTTCGAGGGCGATGTGTCCCCGGTCGCCCAGCACGGCAATGACCGCATCGGCGTCGTAGTGAGGAGATTCCAGGGCAGCGGTATCGAGCTCAGCGATCTTGAGGCCGTTGATCCACGTGGTCAGGACCGGCATGGCGCCCACGCAGCGAATGCGAAGTTCGTTCCAGCCGTCCCAGCGCCACACGTTCAGGAAATCGTCGACGTCGGCGGCGTAGCTCAGGCGGGCACGCTTCTCTTCCGTCACGGGTTCCACAGAGGTGGCCGGGTCATCGGCCACAAGACCGCTCGGCCGGCCGGCGTCGTCGCGGACAAGGTCGATCGCGAACGGAACCGCCGAGAAGCTCGCGAGCCCGTTGCCGAAGAAGCCGCCGATCCCACCGGACGGCCGGTGGTCCACAAGGACCTGGAACCCGTCCCAACTGTCCCGTTGACGCCGGATCATCACACCGGTGTCCGCAGGCCAATCCGGGCGCATTTCAAGACTCAACTCGAAATCCCCGAACGCCTGATCGCTGACCAGGTAGCCGCCATAGCCGCTCCCGGGAGCGTCCTGCTCGCCGACCAGGACGCCATCTTCAACCTTCCAGCGGGCAGGATGCTTCTCCGGCTCCACAGGGCGCTGAAGTCCCATGCTGTCGAAATGCTCAAGGACGCCCGGCCCGCCAGGATAGACCGAGCCGTAAATGCGGGGTGCCGTGTGCCACCCGGCCAAGCTGACGCCGTCGAACAGCGGGACGAACCCGTCGTCATCACTCACGTCAGACACGTCGAGTCCTGGCTGAACGCGGCGTCGAAGGAGGTGTTGGAGGCGGGGTAGTCGTATTTTTTGAGGGCGGCGAGGGCTTCGGGGGCGCCGTGGAGGCGGTCCATGCCGGGGTCTTCCCATTCGACGCTGATGGGGCCGTTGTAGCCGATGGCGGTGAGGGCGCGGAAGGAGGATTCCCAGGGGACGTCGCCGCGGCCGGCGGAGACGAAGTCCCAGCCGCGGCGGGGGTCGCCCCAGGGCAGGTGGGAGCCCAGGACGGTGTTGCGGCCGGTGGGGCGCAGCTTGGTGTCTTTGCAGTCCACGTGGTAGATCCGGTCTTTGAAGTCCCAGATGAAGGAGACGGGGTCGATGCCTTGCCACATGAAGTGGGAGGGGTCCCAGTTCAGGCCGAACGCTTCGCGGTGGCCGATGGCTTCGAGGGTGCGGACGGTGGTCCAGTAGTCGTAGGCGATCTCGGAGGGGTGGACTTCGTGGGCGAAGCGGACGCCTTGTTCGTCGAAGACGTCCAGGATGGGGTTCCAGCGGTCCGCGAAGTCCTGGTAGCCGGCTTCGATGACTTTTTCCGGAACGGGAGGGAACATGGCGACGTATTGCCAGATCGAGGAGCCGGTGAAGCCGACGACGGTATCCACCCCGAGGGCCTTGGCGAGCCGGGCGGTGTGTTTCATTTCCTCGGCGGCCCGTTGGCGGACGCCTTCGGGGTCCCCGTCGCCCCAGACCTTGGAACCGACGATGGCTTCGTGGCGGAAGTCGATCGGGTCATCGCACACGGCCTGGCCCTTGAGGTGGTTGGAGATGGCCCAGACCTTGAGGTTGTATTTGTCCAGGATGGCGAGCTTGGACTCGACGTAGCCGGGTTCGTCCCACCGCGAGGCGTCCAGGTGGTCCCCGGACCCGGCGATTTCCAGGCCGTCGTAGCCCCAGCCGGAGGCGAGCTTGGCGACGTCCTCGAAGGGCAGGTCGGCCCACTGGCCGGTGAACAGGGTGTACGGGCGGGGCATATCAGGCTCCTTGAAGTTCGGCGGGCATCTGGCTGACCGCCTGGATGGTGCTCTTGTTGTTCGCGGATTCCTCGATCGCCGCCAGCACGCGCTGGATTTGCAAACCGTCATCGAACGACGGCGGCGCTGCTTCACCGGCGTCGATCGCGGCGAGGAAGTCGCAGATCTGGTGGGTGAAGGTGTGTTCCCAGCCGATCACGTGGCCTTGTGGCCACCAAGCGTCCATGTAGGGGTGGTCGGGTTCGTTGACGAGGATCCGGCGGAAGCCCTGCTCCCGGACAGGAAGCGTTGCGTCGAGGAAATACAGTTCGTTCAGGTTCTCCAAATCGAAGGTCACGGTACCCTTGGAACCGTAGATTTCAATCCGAAGACTGTTCTTTTGGCCGGTTGCGACCCGGGATGCCTCGACCGATGCGCTGATTTCGCCAGTCAATCCCAATGTCGCCCACACGGCGTCGTCCACCGTTACCTGTTCGGGGCCTTTCGGTCCGGGACGTTCCGTGACGAAGGTCCGAAGCGTTCCCGTCACCTCCACAACCTTTTGTCCGGTGAGGTGCTGGATCTGGTCGATGGCGTGGGAGGCGATGTCGCCCAACGCCCCGGACCCGGCGGTTTCCTTATTGAGCCGCCAGGTCATGGGGGAGTCCGCGTCCACGAGCCAGTCCTGCAGGTACGCGGCGCGGACGTGCCGGATGGTGCCCAGCCTGCCCTCGGCGATCAGTTCCTTCGCGAGGGCGAGGGCCGGTACGCGGCGGTAGTTGAACCCGATCATGGACTGGATGCCGCGCGCGCGGGCGGCGCGCGCGGCATCGGTCATGGCTTCGGCCTCGGCCAGGGTGTTGGCGAGGGGCTTTTCCACCAGGACGTGCTTGCCCGCTTCCAACGCCGCGATGGCGATTTCGGCGTGCATCCAGCCTGGGGCGCAGATGTCCACGATGTGGATGTCATCGCGTTCCAGGACCTGGCGCCAGTCCGTGGCGGACTCGCTCCACCCGTACTTCGCCGCGGCCTCGGCAACCTGCTCCGGGTCCCGGCCCACGAGCACTTTCTGCTCGAAGGCCGGGACGTCGAAGAAGCTGGCCACGTTCCGCCACGCGTTGGAATGGGCCTTGCCCATGAACGCGTAGCCGATGGCGGCAACACCGAGGGGCGTGTCCCCGGTGTTGGTGCCCGGCTTGGTACCGGTGTTGGTTCCCTCCGGGAAGGCGCCGTTTTGCGGGTTGGTGGGGGTGGGGGCGGAGCTTGTCATGGGGGATTCCTAGAGGGTGGCGGCCGTCGGGTCCCAGTCCTCGGGGAGGGCATGGGAGGTCACGGCGGAGCTGTCGACGCCTACGAAGGTGCCGGTTTCGGCGGACTCGGAAATGGAGACCAGGGTATCGACGACGTGGTAGGCGAGGGCTCCCTGGGCGCGGTGCGGGACACCGGCGCGCAGGGACCGGGCCATGTCCAGCGCGCCCATGCCGCGGCCGTTGGCCGGTCCGGTGGCGGGGATGGTTTCGGATTCTTCGGCTCCGGCACGCCAGAGCCTGAGGTCCCCGTCGAAGTAGTTCGGGTCCGGCAGTTCCAGGGTGCCCTCGGTGCCGGTGATCTCCACGAAGCCCATCCGCAGGCGGGGGGATTCGAAGCTGAAGACGCTGTGCGAGGAGGCCCCGGACTCGAACTCGAGCATGGCACTGACGTGGGTGGGGACCTCGACGGCGAATTCCTCCCCGGCCTTGGGCCCGGAACCGACCACCCGGGTCGCCTTGGCTTTGGACCCGACGGCGGCCACGCGCCGCACGGACCCGAAGGCCTGCACGAGCGCGGTGATGTAGTACGGTCCCATGTCGAAGAGCGGGCCCGCGCCCTGGGCGAAGAGGAATGCCGGGTTCGGGTGCCAGGACTCCGGGCCGGGGGTCTGGAACATGGTCAGGGCGGTCAGCGGGGTGCCGATGTCGCCGCGTTCGATGATCCTTCGGGCCGTCTGCAGCCCGGCGCCCAGGAAGGTGTCCGGCGCGCAGCCCAGGCGGATGCCCGCGGCGTCGGCGCTCTTCAACAGGGCCAGGCCGGATTCGCGGTCCAGGGAGAACGGCTTCTCGGTCCAGACGTGCTTGCCCGCGTTCACGGCGGCCGTGGCCACCTCGACGTGCGCGGCCGGGATGGTCAGGTTCACGATGATCTCGACCTCGGGGTGGTTCAGGGCCGCGTCCACGCCGCCCCACTCCGGGATGCCGTATTCCTTGGCCCGCGCTTGGGCGGCTTCCTCGAACAAGTCCGCGATGACATGGACTTTCAGGTCCGGGAAAACCGTGAGGTTGTCCAGGTAGGCCTTGCTGATGTTGCCCGCGCCGATGACCCCCACGCCCACAGGCCCCCGGAGGGATGACGGCTTGGACGGGTTGGACTGGTGCGTTGCGGCGCTCATGCGTTCACGTCCGGTGCTGCGTTGAGGAAGGCGAGGCTCTGAGCGATGCCTTCGAAGATGTCTCCGGCGTAGTCGTCGAACTCCACGACGCCCACTTCCAGGGACTTTGCGGCAGCGACGACGTCGAGCACCGGGATGGTGCCCTGGCCGGCCGGCTGCTGGGCTTTCGTGTCGGTAGTGCCGGGGCCGTCCTTGATGTGGATGAGCTTCACGCGGTCACCCAGGCGGCCGAGCAGCTCCACGGGGTTCTGGCCACCGACGGAGGCCCAGTAGGTGTCGACTTCCAGGACCAGTTCCGGGTCAAGGAGGCTCTCGAAGTACTCCAGGGCGGTTTGGCCTTCGATTCTGGACTCGAGTTCCCAGGCGTGGTTGTGGTAGCCGACACGGATGCCGTATTCGGCGCCTTTCTTTGCGGCGGCGTTGAGCTTTGCCGCAGTGGACTTGATGTCCTCGGCGTCCTGCCAGTGCTCGGCAGGCAAATACGGGTCGATGACCGTGGCAATGCCGAGTTCCTTCGCGGCGGCGAAGATTTCGTCCTGGTCCTGGCTCAGCAGGGGCGCGTGGCCGGACGGAGCGCTCAGCCCGTTCTCCTTCAAAGCAGCGCCCAGCTCCTTCGCCGTGGCCACGAAATTGTAGGGTTCAACCTGCGTGTAGCCGATCTCGGCAACCTTCTTGATGGTGCCCGGCAGGTCTTCCTGCATGGCGTTGCGCAGGGTGTACAGCTGGATGGAGTAAGACATGGCTTCCTTTGGAGATCAGGGTCGGTTAGCGGCCGGCGAGGGATCCACCGATGCCGCCGACGCTGAAGTACCTGTTCAGGGTGGCGAACACGATAATCGGCGGGAGCATCATGATGACCGCGAGGGCCATGACGCCTGACCAGTCGGTGAGGTTTTGCTGGAAGAAGGACTGGACGCCCATGGGGAGGGTGAAGATCTCGTTGGAACGCAGGAAAACGATGGCGACGAGGTAGTCGTTCCAGGCCAGGAGGAAGGCGAAGATGGCCGTGGACAGGATGCCGGGCAGGGAATTGCGCAGCACCACCTTGGTGAACGAACCGAAGACCGAGCAGCCGTCGATCCACGAGGCCTCCTCGAGGCTGATCGGGATGGAATCGAAGTATGCGGCCATCATCCACGTGGCCACGGTCATGGTCGAGCCGACGTAGATGATGATCAGTCCCATGAGGTTGTCCACGAGTCCCAGGCCTGCGAACAGGATGAACAGTGGCACCACGGAGGTGATGATCGGCAGGGACTGCATGACGAACAGCAGCAGGGAGTAGCCGGAGACGGCCCTGGATCGGCCGCGGGAGAGGACATAGCCGGCGGGTGCGGCCACGGCGACGGCGACGATCACGGTGCTGACGGTGGTGATGAGGCTGTTTGTCAGCCAGGTGGCGGCCAGGGTCTCGGAGAAAACGTTGCTGAGATTCTCCAGGGTGAGGCCGGTGGCGGTGCTGTTGGGGCCCGGGGTCAGGGCCAGGACCACGGTGACCATGATGGGGACAAGGACGATGGCGGTGATGGCCAGGATCAGGACGAACCGCCACCAGCGTCCGCGCATGCCTGCTCCGGAGAGGACGCGGCGGGATTTTTCGGGTCCCGCGACGCCGAGGGCGGGCCCGGATTCGGGGTGGGCGTGGAGTACTGCGCTCATTATTCGACGCTCGACTTTCGGATCTGGCGGTACAGGAAGACCGACACGACGACGAGGGTGAGGGTCATGAGGAAGGCGATGGCGACGCCGGGTCCGGTCTGGAAGTCCTGGAAGACCGTGCGGTAGGCCAGGACCACGAGGGAGGTGGTGGCGTCGACGGGGCCGCCGCCGGTCAGGAGGTAGATGGTGGGGAAGTCGTTGACGCAGAAGATCGTCATGAGGATCCAGCTGATGTAGGTGGAGCGGGCGATCAGCGGCAGGGTGATCTGGCTGAACTGCTGCCATTTGCTGGCACCGTCCATGCTGGCTGCTTCGTAGACGGTGGTGTCCACGGAGGCCAGGGCGGCCGAGATCATCATCATCATGAAGGGGAAGCTGACCCAGACCTTGAACACCACGACCATGACGGCGGCGAGGTGCGGGTCGGCCAGGAACAGGGGCGTGCCCAGGCCAAGGTTGCGGAAGATGGAGGGGATGAGGCTGTCCGGGGTGGCCACAAGCCAGTTCCAGGCGGTGGAGGAGACCACGATCGGCACCACCCAGGGCAGGAGCAGCAGGACCTTGAAGGTGCCGCCGGCCGGGATCTTGGTGCGCAGCAGCAGGGCCAGGCCCAGGCCCACCAGCCAGGACCCGAAGACACCGACGATGGTGAACAGCAATGTGAACTGGGCGGCCTTCCAGAACGCCGGGGAGGACAGGACATTCGCGAAGTTGTCGACGCCGACGAAGTTGCCCGTGTCGATCAGGGAGCCGCCGTGGGTTGCCTGCACGCCGGCGTAGACCAGCGGGTAGCCGTGGATCAGGACGAGCAGGACGACCGAGGGCAGCAGCAGCCAGAAGAACGTCCGGCGCGTCTGGCCCGACAGTTTGCTCTTGCGGTTCAGGTTGCCGCCCCCGGGCCCGTCGTGGTGGTGGTCATTGTCGGGCCTCCCGTTTAGGACTTGACGACGGTCTTGAGGCCGTCTTCGAAGGTCTTGAGAGCGGTCTTTGCGTCGCCCTTGCCGGAGAGGATGGTTTGGCTGAACTGGGTGAGTGCCTGGCCGCCGTCGAGCACGGCCATGTTCGCATTCAGGGCCGTGCCTCGGGCAGCGAAGGTCTTCGCGATCGGCTGCCATTCCTTGATGATCTTGACGTTGTTCGGATCGCCGGCGAACTCGGGCAGCTCGGAGATCGACTTGAACACCGGCAGTAAGTTGACGAGCTTCTGCTGCCAGAACTGTTTGATCTGGCCCATGTAGTCCAACAGGAAGGCTTCGGAGGACTCCTGCGATGGTGTGTTCTTGTACATCATGATGTTGTTCGGGAACACCAGCGTGGCCTTGTCCCCGTGGGGGCCCGTGACGACGGGTGCGACCATGAGGTCGCCGGAGGTGTCGCCCTCGCGGTTGGTCAGCCCGGACGCGTGCGGGCCGTAGCCTGCCTTGGTCTTGTCCTTCCATTGCGCGTCCTGGTTGTCGGTCGTGTAGCTGACGGCGGCGGGGTCAATGATGCCGTTCGAGTAGAGCTCATACATGAACTCGACGGCCTCGAGGTTGCGGTCGTTCATGACGTCCAACCGGCCGTCCGGGGCCCAGACGCCGCCGCCGTTGTTGACCATCATCTGGATGACTGCGTGGTTGCCGGCGGGGTTGCCCGCACCCGCACCGGTCGTGAAGCCGGTCGCGCCGATTTTCTTCAGTGCCCTGCCCGCCTCGAGCATTGAGGGCCAGTCGGTGGGCGGGGCGACTCCTGCCTTGTCGAAGAGGGACTTCCGGTGCCACATGACCCGGATGTCCAGCGCCCACGGAACGGCGACATAGCCCTTGTCCGACTTGAACGGGTCCAGCACGCCCGGCAGGAAGTCGTCGAACTGGCCGTTCTTCTTCATCGCATCGATGACCTTGTCCGCGTACGCGATCTGGCCCTGCTGCTCGAACTGGAACGCCTGGAAGCCACCACCCGTGGACACCGCCGGACCGGTCTTGGACGCGACCGCCGAGGAGAACGTCTGGTAGAAGTTGTTCCACTGGATGACCTGGTAGCTGGCCTTGAGGTTGCCCCCCGACGGGGCGTAGGACTCCGTGACCTTCTTCGCTGCTTCGTTGTATGCAGGCGCCGCCCACGGCATGTCCCAGAACTTGATCTCACCCCCGCCGCTGCCTTTCGAGGCGGACCCGCCGCCGCACGCGGCCAAGATTGGCACGGAAGCGGCAGCCGCTGTGAGGCCGAGAAAACCACGACGCGAAAAGGCCTTGTGGGCTGCGGGCTGAACATTCATGATGATTCCTTTCGGGCCGGCGACGCTGAGTCACGTCCTAAGAGCCGGTCCAGCTCAACGTTGAGTGGGGGAGATGCTTACTAAAATGGCTGGGGATCTGTGGTCTGGAACTGCGTTGGGGGTCAAAGCGGTTGGCAAAGGAATGGTGACCGCGCCGCAAACGATGTTGATCGTTGCCGCTGCGCCTCGAGTGTTCCTCGTGCCGGCGCCACGTGGGGCCCAGGCGGCATGAAGCATGGGCATGAGCCCCACACAAACTGGCGGCCCTGACCGTTGGCGGATAGCCGCGAGCGGTTCGGAAAAGCAACCTGACGGCGCGGTCCTCACCAGGACATCCAGACTTGCGCTTGTGGCTGGCTGGACACCCACTGACCTCTTCGAAAGCGATCTTTCCTAATAATTGACCGGTGGTCGGAATGTGCCTTCTCTCACAACATAGGGTGGCTTTTGTCGAAAGTCAAGCAGAAGTTGCTCGCCACTCATTTAGTCATATTTATCCGCGCACGAGACCGACTCAATAGCTCACAAACGATCTTCCAGCGGCCCGTTGTTTGCCAGACTGGGCACGCATCAGCACGAAGCCAAGGCAATGATCGGGCGGTAGGTCGCCATACTGAATTGGTGGTGGGCAACGGTTTAATCTGCTGGAGCCCGCTTGATTAGCGGTATCGAAATGCGAACCGGTCGCCCGCACCGGACGTCGGGTGGACCTATTCTCGTGGGGTTGAAGGCTTTCTTTTGCTCACGGCATGTACGCCCAACCCAAAATGTGTGCCAGCCCGAGCCCAAGCTAGGTCAGCCGTTGAACCTTGCTGTATCCGAGGCTGTTGTGGCCGCCCAGCTGGTGAGCAGCTTGATGCGTTCTTCGTGAGTGCTTCCGGGTTCGGCAGTGTAGGCGACAAGTTCGTTGATAATGACGGGGGAGACGGACAGCGTTAGGGACTGGTAGGTCAACTCCAGCTCGCCGACCACGGGGTGTCGCAGTTTCTTGATTCCATCGTGCCGGAATCGGATGTCATGCGATGCCCACAACGTGCGAAACTCCGGGCTGAGCGTGGACAATTCCCCCACGAGCTCTCGCAGGTTCCGGTCATTGGGAATCTCAATGTTTCTGTCAAGCCGCCTGAGCTTTGATTCTTGGCATTGGTTCCTGGTAGGGGGTGTGGTC
>JBFUPP010000033.1:0-31416 GCA_041360635.1 bacterium RCC_150
CGAACTTCTTCCATGCATAAAACTGCTCCCCGTAAGTCAGAACTGATTTCTCAGTCCAACTTTCGGGGACCAGTTCAGATGGCCCCGGCCTTCCTTGTCGGCCGCGGCTCAGGAGTCCGCCTCCGTCATTTCGCTTGGCAGTGCGACGAGTTCGTGGATTTTTCCGTCGCGCAGGACGGTCATCGGGAACGGCTCGCCGATTGCTTGGGAGAACAGAAGCTTCTGCAGGCTTTCCGCACTGGAGACGGCCCGGGATTGTGCGCTGAGCACGAGGTCTCCCGGGATCAGCCCTGCCCGTTCCGCCGGGGACCCCGCAATGACTTCCACCACCCTTAGCGCTTCCTTTTGGCCCGTTCGGATAACGGCGCTGGCGTCCAAGGGAATCGGTGTGCTGACGAGCCCAAGGTATGCCCTCCGGACCCGGCCGTCCCTAAGCAGCGCGGCGATGATGCGCTGGGTGGTGGTATTGATAGGCACTGCGAGTCCCAGGCCCAGGCCCGCCACCGCTGTATTGATACCAACGATGCGTCCCCTGGTATCTGCCAAGGCGCCGCCCGAATTGCCGGGATTCAACGCGGCATCGGTTTGGATCACATCCTCGATCACACGGCTATGGCGACCAGAGCGGACAGGGATGGAACGGCCAAGCCCGCTCACGACGCCGGCGGTCACCGACCCCGCAAGGCCCAAAGGATTGCCCACGGCGATCACTAATTGGCCAACCCGCAGGGATTCGGCGTCGCCCAGAATGGCCGGCGGTGGAGTGCGATGCCCCCGGACGATGGCAAGGTCGGACAATGGATCCGCGCCGATCAATTCCACGTCGGTGTGCGTTCCATCGGCGAATATCGCACGGCCGGAGCGAATGCCGCCAACCACGTGGGCGTTGGTCAGCATGTAGCCGTCTGCCGTGAACACCACTCCGGACCCGCTTCCGACCCTCACTTGCCCGTTCCGCCGCGCACTCCGCATCTCGAGCGCCGCGACGTGGGGCGTCACCGTTTCAGCGACGTGCATGACCGTCCGCGAATAGGCGTCCAGGATCTCCTCCGAAGGGGCATCGGGGTTTTCCTCGGGAAAAGCTTGTTCCGGCGACGTACTCATCGTGCACCTCCTGTAACCGGTGGTGCCTATAACAACGAATTCTGCCGTGCCGTTAGTCCGTTCCGTCCTACGCCGTGGGTGAACGGGCGTCTGCTCACCAACCCTTAGGCGTCACCCCACAACGCCTTCCGAAGCAGTGCTGTCAGCCGGCCAGTTTCGTCCTGGTCAAGTGCGGCGAACACATCCGCTTCTGCACGTTGGACTGCGATGGCTGCCTGGGCCAGCAGTTCCTTCCCTTTCGACGTGGCTGTGACAATCCTGGCGCGGCGGTCTTGCTTACCGGGTGCCCTGGCAACAAGCTTCCTTTTTTCCAGCTCGTCCACCAGGGTAACAATCTGGCTGGGGTCAAGGCTCAGGAAGTCCGCCATCTCCCGCTGGGTCGGTTCCAGTCCGCTTGCGGCAAGCATCAACACGGAATAGGACCTCTCCTTGAGGTGGAATTCCGCGAGGGCGCGATTGTTCACAATTGATCCAACAGCATGAAGCTTGGCCAGCAGGAAACCGACATTCTGGGTGATGGGGGCGCCAACCAGCCGGTCCTTCACGGCAGCCCGCTGCTCGTCCTGCGCCTCGAGTGTCATATCTTTCTCCAATAATCTTCAACTTCAATCGTTGACATTTTCAACTATACGTATTCTCATGTATGTAGAACAGCATCCCACGCCCAAGCGTCGGATGCACAGGGATCGACCAAGGGAGCAGCCATGAGCCTGTCGGGCAAAGTAGCAATCGTCACCGGAAGCGGCCGTGGACTGGGTCTGGCCTACGCCCGTGAGCTGGCGCGCCAAGGCGCCGCGGTCGTGGTCAACGACGTTGATGCCGAGGTGGCGGGTGAGGCGGTCCGCGCGATCGAGGCCGACGGCGGCCGGGCCGTCGCCGTCGTCGCGCCGGTCGGGAGCACTGATGTCGCCCGACAACTCGTGCAGGCAGCCGTGCAGTCCTTTGACCGACTGGACATCCTGGTCACCAACGCGGGGATCCTGCGGGATAAGAGTTTGTTGAAAATGACGGACGAGGACTTCGACGCCGTGATCAATGTCCACCTCCGTGGAACCTTTACCTGCGTCCGTGAGGCGTTCGGCTACTTCAAGGCAAACAACATCCCCGGCCGCATCATCACCATCGGATCCCCAACCGGCCAGCGCGGTAACTTCGGCCAGAGCAACTACGCCGCTGCCAAGGCTGGGATTGTTGGAATGGTCCGCACGTGGGCACTGGAAATGAAAAAGGCGGGCGTGAGCGTCAACGCGGTCATCCCCGTCGCCGCAACCGCGATGACCAAAACGGTCCCGTACTTCGCCAAAGCCGTTGAAGCCGAGGAACGAGGCGAGCCCATGCCGGCGTTCTTCCGGCACGAACTCGGTTTCGGAACGTCCGACGACGTCGCGGGACTCATCGCGTACCTTGCCTCTGACGAGGCCGCCGGGATCACCGGCCAGGCCATCGGTGCTGGTGGAGACCGGCTGCAGGTCTGGACCCACCCCGAGCCGGCGAGCACTGACTACCGCGAAGGCGGCTGGACATACACCGCGCTCCAGGAAAAAGGCGCCGAGGTCATCGGCGGCCATCTCCAAGGCTTCGGCGAGGAGTTCCTCCCGCTCCCGTCAGAGCTCCAGCCAGAACAAGCGGCGAGCGAGACAATAGGTGCACGCTGACATGGCCACCCAACGGTACGAGTTTGGTATCGACGTCACCAGGATCGACGCAATCGACATGCACGTCCACCTCGAGGTGGATAGCTGCGGGCACGGCTCCCTCCCGGAGGCGTTGACCGAGGCGTCGGCGAAATACTTCAAGGCCGAGGACCGCACCCCGTCGCTGGACCGGATCGCCGAGGTGTACCGGGAACTGAACATGGCCGCCGTCGTTTTTACTGTTGACGCGCGGACCCAGCTCAAGCACGCGCCCAACAGCATTCCTGAACTGATTGCCGGTGCTGCCCGGAATAATGATGTGTTGATTCCGTTCGGCTCGGTGGACCCCCGCACGGGAGCCGAGGCCGTCCAGGCCGCGAAGCACCAAGCGATCGACCTGGGCGCACGGGGCTTCAAGTTCCACCCGAGCCTGCAGGGCTTCGACCCGTCCAACGAGCAGTTCTACCCGCTCTGGGACACCTTGCAGGAACTCGGGCTCCCCGCCATCTTCCACACGGGGCAGAACGGCATGGGCGCGGGACTTCCCGGCGGGTACGGCATCAAGCTCGCCTACTCGAACCCGCTGCTATTGGACGCCGTGGCCGCGGATTTCCCGGACCTGCAGATCATCATGGCCCACCCGTCCGTACCGTGGCAGGACGAAGCAAACTCGATCGCCACCCACAAGGCGAATGTGTTCATCGACCTCTCGGGATGGTCACCGAAGTACTTCCCCGAATCGCTCGTGAAGGCCTCGAACTCGTACCTGCAGGACAAAGTCCTCTTCGGCACCGACTTCCCGCTCATCACCCCCCAGAAGTGGCTCGGTGCGTTCGCGGACCTGGCCCTGAAGGAGGAGGTACGGCCGAAGATCCTCAAGGACAATGCTGTCCGCCTCCTCGGCCTGGAGGCTTGAAATGACGGCTAGGACGTCCCCACTCACCACAGTCCAACGCAAGGAGCCAACAATGCCAAATCTCGTCGTCGACTTCGACAAACTCCTCACCCTCACCGGCGTAGACCTTGGTGTCACCGCCTACCGCGAAATCACCCAGGAACAGATCAACACCTTCGCCGACGCCACGGGTGACCACCAATGGATCCACGTCGACCCGGAACGCGCCAAGGAAGGACCTTTCGGAGCGCCGATCGCCCACGGTTTCCTCACGTTGTCCCTCATCATTCCGTTCTGGGGCGAGCTGTTCGACGTCGATGGCGTCACCACCAAAGTGAACTACGGCCTCGACAAGGTCCGCTTCACCTCCCCCGTGAAGGTTGGTTCCCGCATCCGAATGCAAGCAACTATTGCGGACATCACCGAAGTCAAGGGCGGCGCCCAAATCAAGGTCAATGCCACCATCGAAATCGAAGGCCAGGAACGCCCCGCCGTGGTCGCCGAATTCCTCGCCCGCTTTTATAAGTAGGGAGCTGGGACCATCATGGATAACTTCGGCATTGGTTCGTGGCTGCAGCGCCGGCGCCCGAAGTCCGCCACCAAGATTGCGCTGGTCTGCGGAAACCGGCAACTCAGCTACGCGGAATTCGCCGAACGATCGGTGAGGCTCGCCAACGCCCTTCGGGACCGAGGTGTTGCCAAGGGCGACAGGATCGCCTATCTCGGCGAAAACCATCCCGCGTTCCTGGAAACGCTGTTTGCGTGCGGACAACTCGGGGCAATCTTCGTTCCGCTCAATACCCGACTGGCATCCCCGGAAATCAGCTTCCAGCTCGAGGATAGCGGCGCTGTCGCCCTGATCCATTCGTCGAGCCTCGCCGCGCTGGCGTCCAGGGCGGCGGAAGGGGCGCCCTTGCGCCGGCGCATCGCCGTCGTCGACGCCGTTCGGGGCGATAGCGGATCCGAAACCCCGACGGCGGCAGAAGACTACGAAACCGTCGTCGCTTCCGGGACAACGGAGTTTGTGGACGAAGAAGTGGGGCTCGACGACGGAGCCATGATCCTCTACACCTCGGGCACCACAGGTCGCCCCAAGGGTGCGCTGCTGACCCACGGCAACATTACGTGGAACTGCCTCAACGTGATTGTCGACTTCGACTTCTCTTCGGCGGATGTGGCGCTCATGATCTCGCCCATGTTCCACGTTGCCTCGCTCGACATGGGGGTGCTGCCGACCCTGCTCAAGGGCGGAACAGTTGTCCTGGAGCGGAAATTCGATCCGGAACGCACTTTGGAACTTATCGGGAAACACAAGGCAACCACCATCAGCGGGGTGCCGACCACCTACCAGATGCTTTGCGAGCACCCTGCGTGGCCGACGTCGGACCTCAGCTCCCTCAACAAGCTCACCTGCGGTGGGTCGGCAGTTCCAATGCGCGTCCTGGAGGCGTACGAGGCCCGCGGGCTTCGCTTTTCCAATGGCTACGGCATGACCGAGACGGCTCCGGGCGCAACGACGCTTCCGGCCGAAAGATCGCGTGACAGAGCAGGCTCATCCGGACTGCCGCATTTCTTCAGCGACGTCCGCATCGCGGACATCGCCGGTGGCATAGCTGAAACGGGCACGGTCGGGGAAATCCAGATCAAAGGTCCCAACGTCATCCACGAATACTGGAGGCGTCCCGATGACACAGCCGAATCGTTTGACGAGGGCGGCTGGTTCAAGTCCGGAGACATGGGCTTCAAGGACGCGGATGGATTCGTCTTCGTGTCGGACCGGCTCAAGGACATGATCATCTCCGGTGGCGAGAACATCTACCCTGCAGAAGTGGAACAAGCAATCAGTGAACTGGACTCAGTGTGCAGCGTGGCGGTCATCGGCGTGCCGGACGAGAAATGGGGCGAGGTGCCCCGCGCGGTCGTGATGCTCCGCGAAGGAGCCTCCCTGACCGCGGCCCAGCTCGAAGAACACTTGACCGGCAAACTCGCCCGATACAAGATTCCGAAGTCAGTGGTGTTCGTGGAAGAAATGCCTCGAACGGCCAGCGGAAAGATCCGCAAGAGTGAACTCCGCCGAAGCAACGTCTCCTAATGCACGCGCAAAGGTCTGCTCAGGGAGGCAAAGTCCTTCCAGCCCAGAACAAACAAAAAGGTAGGAGAAGTGTCGGAAGACACTTCTCCTACCTGATTTGTGGAGATGGGGGGAATTGAACCCCCGTCCGATGTCGTGTTGTCAGGGCTTCTCCGGGCGCAGTTCGCGTCGGACTTTCTCGGCCCCAGCCATCCTGCGAACAAGTGGCTGATCCGGGCCCAGTCATCTAAGAGTCCC
This sequence comes from bacterium RCC_150, assembly GCA_041360635.1. GTDB lineage: Bacteria > Actinomycetota > Actinomycetes > Actinomycetales > Micrococcaceae > Arthrobacter. Next base: position 5,963 of record JBFUPP010000033.1, read on the forward strand.
GTTTACCCCGATGACGAAGGCAAACAGCAGTGGCTATCTAAATGACGCCAGGATCCGGGACGATAGCAATCCCGGGCTGACGGACTGTCTTACTGCTTAGGCAGCAAGAGCGAAGTCAGTGCGCTTAGATTCGGCACTTATTGGTTTGCAGACAGCGTTTACGAGATAATTCTGCATCCTCGGCCCGCTTCACCTGTCGCGACTAACATCGTCGAAACCGATCATCCCCGTATTTTGTTATCAATCCCGCAGGGTCGCGATCACTCGCATTTCCTGCCGGGTTATTCATCATAACGTATGTGTGGACCCGAACATTCCACGACACGCACGGCATCCGCGAGCCGAGGCCTCGGGACTGCAGCGGAGCTAACGCCGGTTGCGCTCGCGCAACTCACGCAGTGATTCGCGCTTATCCTGCTGCTCCCGGAGGGTCTGCCGCTTGTCGTAGTCCTTCTTGCCTCGTGCGAGGGCTATTTCAACCTTGGCGCGACCGTCCAGGAAGTACAGCTGGAGCGGAACAACGGTCAAGCCGGTCTCGCGGATCTTTCCCGAGATCTTGTCGAGCTCTTCCCGATGAAGCAGAAGTTTCCGACGGCGGCGGGCGGCGTGGTTGGTCCAGCTACCTTGGTTGTACTCGGGGATGTGGATACCTTCCATCCACAGCTCGTCGTTGTAGAAGGTGCAGAACCCGTCCACCATCGAGGCATGTCCCTCGCGGAGCGACTTTACTTCGGTACCCATGAGGGCGATGCCGGCTTCATAGGTATCCAGGATGTGGTAGTTATGCCGAGCCTTGCGATTGGTGGCCACTACCTTACGGCCACTTTCCTTGGGCACGGTAGAACTCCTTGGTTGTTGAAGAATTCCACTAGTCTACGCCAGCGGTAACGCTCTCAGGTGGTTATAGCAGGCCCATGGGGTCCACAGCCTGACCATTCACCCACGTTTCGAAGTGCACGTGGCAACCGGTCGAGTTGCCGGTGGTGCCCGAGTAGGCGATCAGCTGGCCTTGGCTGACTTGCTGCCCGGACGAAACCACCACGCTGGTGTTGTGATAGTAGATCGTCGTCAGGGAGTCGCCGTTGATAACGCCGTGCGAAATCTTGACCCGGTTGCCGCCGCCATCGTTGCCCCACCCAGCCGAAAAGACGGTACCGGCTGCGGCCGCGTAGACAGGCGTTCCACACGGCGCACCGAAGTCGATCCCGGTGTGCATGTAGCCGCCCTGGCCGTAGAAGTCGATAGTTCCGGGAGGTGTGGCGCGCCAGCCGAAGCCGGAGGTGATCGGAATATTGGCCGGCACGGGGTGGATCAAACCGAAGTTTCCGCGCGGGTTACTCGCTGGGGGGACATAGGGTGCGGGAGCCTGCCCCTGCGCCTGGGCTGCTGCTGCCGCGGCAGCGGCCTGCCGCTGCTGCTCGGCCAGCCACGCCTCACGCAGCTTGCGGTCGCGCTCCGAAATCTCCGCGGCGACAGCATCCTGCTGTGCCTTCACCTGCTGCAACTGCGCCTGGATTCCGGGCTTGGCTGCTTCGAGCTGGCTATTCAGGCGCGTGGTGTCGGCGATGAGCTTGTCCACTTCGGCCTTCTTGGCCGCGGCGTCATCACGGGCTGCCTTTTCGCGCTCGAGCGCCGCGTCCGCTTTCGCCTTCAGGTCACGGATTTCCTGCTCGACGGCGGCCAGCCTGGCCTGCGAGTTCACGTTGGTGGCGCTCTGCTGCGTCAATTTCGTCATCGCCGCGTTCTGGCTGCGCATTGCCTGGTTGGCGAGATCCATCGTGTCGGTGAGGTTCCCGCCGTCGTTCGATCCGAACATGAGGGCAACATTGGTGGGAACACCACCGGACTTGTACGCCTGCGCCGCGATCTGCCCGATGAGTTTCTTGGTATCGGAGATTTTCTGCTTATCGTTCTCAAGCTGCTCGGTGATCTTGGCCTTGCTCTGCTGCGCCAGGTCCACTCGGGCCGCGAGTGCTTCTGCCTCCTTGACCGCGGAAGCAACCCTGCCTTGCGCCTCGAGAAGGGCCTGCTGTGCTCCAGGAAGCCTGCCTTGATAGACCACGAGGTCGCCGGCGGCCTTGGCGATATTGGCATCGAGGAACTCAAGCGACTGTTGGACCCGGGCGGACTCGGCGTTGAGCGCCGATTGTTGATCGTCGAGGTCGTCCGCATGGGCGATCGGTGTGACACCCAGGCTGGCCGCCATGGCCAAGGCAAGGAGGGAACCGGCAAGCTTTATCCGGCCTCTCACCAAGCGCGACCGCAGTGGCGGCTGGAACGTCCTGGTCATCTGCTTTCCTGTCCGCTGGGAGTCGCTGCTTTCCATGTCTACACCTTGAGGTATCGGCGGAGGGTCAGGAGGGAGGAGATTCCTGCCAATCCACCGCCCAACGCTATCAGGACTGGTGAAATTACGAGTACCTGGGTGGAGGAAATAAACGGCGTATTCAAGAACTGCTTCGACAGGTCTCCATTGAGCCAGAACTGGGCAACGAGCCACAGCGTGCCCGAAGCCAGGAGCGCGCCAACGACGGCAGCAATGACGCCTTCGAGGATGAATGGCAATTGGATGACCGTCTTCGATGCTCCGACAAGGCGCATGATGCCTGTCTCGCGTCGCCTGCTGAACGCGGACAGACGAATCGTCGTGGTGATAAGCAGGACGGCACAGAAGATCATGACGACGGCAACCACCATGGCGGCCACCGACGCGCCGTTCATCCATTCAAAGATCCGTTCGAGGACCTGGCGCTGGTCACTAACCGTCTCCACTCCTGGCTGGGAGGAGAACGTCTCGCTGATGATCTGGTACTTCTCCGGGTTCTTCATATTGATCCGGAACGAGGCGGGAAGCTGGTCCTGCGTCACGGAGTCCACGATCGGAGAGTTGGAGAACTGCTCCTTGAAGTGCTTGAACGCCTCAGCCTGCGACTCGAACTGGTAATCGCTGATGTACTGTTTGACCGCGGGAGAATCGAGCATCTTCGCAAGATTCTCCTGCTGTTCCTTGGTGACCGCACCTGACGCGCAACCGGTCGCCGTCGACGAGTCGTTGCAGAGGAAGATTGCGACCTGGACTTTGTCGTACCAGTAGCCCTTCATCTGGTTGATCTGCATTTGCAGCATGCCGGCCGCGCCGACGAATGTCAGCGACACGAAGGTCACCAAGACCACGGAAATCACCATGGAAAGGTTCCGGCGAAGGCCGCTGCCAATCTCGCCGAGGATGAAAGCAAGCCTCACAGCTGGACCCCCTGGGCGCGTCCAAGTTCTTCGCCACTGGCATCCTTCAAGCGCCGGGATTCGCCCACAACGGGAATCATCGACGTGTAGAGGGCCTTGGCTTCGTCGCGGACCACGACTCCGTTGCGTAGTTCGACGACGCGTTTGCGCATCTCGTTGACGATGTCGTCGTCGTGAGTTGCCATGACCACTGTGGTGCCGTTCTGGTTGATCTTGTCGAGCACCCCCATGATGCCCATTGAGGTAATGGGATCCAGGTTGCCGGTGGGTTCGTCGGCAAGCAGGATGCCGGGACGGTTCACGACGGCGCGCGCAATGGCTACGCGTTGCTGCTCGCCACCGGAAAGCTCATGGGGCATTCGACGCTCTTTGCCTTCAAGGCCCACCGTTTTAAGTACTTCCGGCACAGTTTCGCGGATGATGCTTCGGCTTTTTCCAATGACCTGCATGGCGAAAGCGACATTCGCGAAGACGTTTTTCTGGGGCAGCAAACGGAAGTCCTGGAAAACGACGCCGATGCCGCGGCGGAGCTTGGGAACGCGCCAGCTCGAGATATTCGCCACGTTCTGCCCAGCGACGTAGACGGAACCGGACGTTGCCCGGTCTTCCTTCAAAATGAGTCGCAGGAACGTCGACTTGCCGGAGCCCGATGCACCTACCAGGAACGTGAATTCTCCACGGTCAACTTCAAGGCTGACTGAATCCAGCGCCGGACGGGCATTGGGGTCGTAGACCTTGGTGACATTCTCAAATCGGATCATGACTCTCAGAACCCCGCCGGACATGCCTTGTTCGGCCAGTCCAACCGCCAGCGCACGGGCTTTCGTTGGGGGAAGTTGAGCGCCGGCTCTTCGACTATACGCACGCCCGGCGATGGAACTGCCGGCTTGGCCCGGTGTGTCGCCTATTCGTTGGCGAAGGCCTAGTTTCCTGCGTTGCGGTTTCCGGTGCGCCAGCGGATGCCGGCGTCGATGAAGTCATCGATATCGCCGTCGAGAACAGCTGAAGTGTTACCTACTTCGTGTTCAGTGCGCAGGTCCTTGACCATCTGGTACGGATTCAGGACGTACGAACGCATTTGGTCGCCCCACGAAGCCTTTACGTCTCCCGCGAATGCCTTCTTCTCGGCATCCTCCTGTTCCTTCTTCAGGAGGAGGAGGCGGGATTGCAGCACCCGCATGGCGGCGGCACGGTTCTGCAGTTGCGACTTCTCGTTTTGCATGGATACGACAATTCCGGTTGGAATGTGGGTCAGGCGTACCGCGGAGTCCGTGGTGTTGACGGACTGGCCGCCTGGGCCTGAGGAACGGAAGACGTCGACGCGGATCTCATTGTCCGGAATATCGATGGAGTCCGTCTGTTCGATGAGCGGAATGACTTCGACGGCGGCGAAGGAGGTTTGCCTGCGGCCTTGGTTGTCGAACGGGCTGATCCGGACAAGCCGGTGCGTTCCTGCTTCCACACTCAGCGTGCCAAAAGCGTAAGGGGCCTTGACTTCGAACGTCGCCGACTTAAGTCCTGCCTCTTCGGCGTAGGAGGTATCCATCACGGTAGTCGGGTAACCGTGGCGTTCCGCCCAGCGAAGGTACATGCGCAGCAACATCTCGGCGAAGTCGGCAGCGTCCACGCCGCCAGCACCCGCGCGAATGGTGACCACCGCTTCCCGTTCGTCGTATTCGCCGGAAAGCAGGGTCACCACTTCCAGCTCGGCCAGCGCTTTGCGGATCGAATCGAGCTCAGTGGCAGCCTCGACCATGGAGTCATCGTCGCCCTCGTCCTGGCCGAGCTCCACAAGAACTTCGAGGTCGTCAATGCGCTCGGCCAGCTTGTTCAACCGCTCAAGCTCCGACTGTTTGTGAGACAACTTGGAAGTGATGACCTGGGCGGAAGCAGGATCGTCCCAAAGGTTCGGTTCACCCGCTTGCTCGCTCAGTTCAGCGATATCTTCCTTGAGGTTCTCGACATCGGAAACCTGTTCGATGGAGCGGTAGGTCGAGCGAAGCGCGCGGATTTCTGCGGGAAAATCAATTTCAGCCATGGTTGTTCCAGAGTACGCCATCCCTCAAGGACACTCGCGCCGCCCGGGAGTCACAGCGGGTGCTGTCACCGGGTCAAACGCGCGCGTGCGGTCGATCGCGCTTCAATCCGAACCCCCTCCGGTAGCAGGAAACTGACCACGGGAGGGCGTGCTACAGCACTGAGCGCCACCTCCGCGGTGGTACTGTCCGGGCTACCCGTACCGGTATCGATTGCGAGCTGCTCGAAACGCGAATGTGCTCCATTTTGGTTCAAGTAAGACTGCGTGACACCGCGGACCCGCTCGGCGCTGAGCACAGCAGAAGGCGTCTGAACACCACCCTCAACCTGGCCCAGCCCATAGCTGTCCGCGGCCGCAACCGAGGCTCCATCGGCCATCGAGAGCAGCTTCTTGTGTTCGATGTACACTGCGGAAACGGCGGCCACAACTGTCGCCAAGAGAAGCGCGATCGCCACATAGCCGATAGTCAAGACCAAGGTTTGGCCTTCCTCCTTTTCCCCACTCACCGGAACCTACCGACCATCTGGGTGGCGGAAGCATCCAAGCGGGCAGCATCAAGGCGCAGCGCATCGCCAAAGGGCATCATCGGGAGCGGTACGGCAAGACCGACCGTCACGGTGACTGCCGCGCCGGCAGATAGACAATCATTTCGATCGCAGGCAACCTCAATGGTGGCCCTCTGGGTGGGATGACCGTAGTCCGCGAGAGCCATGATCACGGCTTGTTCGGCCGCTGCCTGCGCACTGGATACGTCCTTCTGCATGACATACACCTTGGCCGCGTGGTCGGCCGCGCCTACGACTGCGAACGATCCGCCCTGGATCTGGCCGATCGTGACGATGAAATAGACCACGGGAACCATGAGTAGGAGTGACAGGAAGGTGAATTCGACGACGGCGCTCCCCTGCTCTGGATTCCCCTGTTCTGGATTCCCCTGCTCTGGATTCCCTTGCTCTCTAAGGGTTTCGCCGCAGCCTTCGCTTTGGAGGCAAAGGGCCTCACGGAGACGTGAAAGTCCGCAGCGGGCAATGTCAGCCGAAAATGGGCGCATGGCCCTTCACCTCTAAGGCCGCTCCAGGCCCGATCAGCCCGATCATGGGAAGCGGAGAGCGGACGGTGACCTCCAAGGTCCGGAGCCCTTGGAAGTCGGCCTCCGACGTCGAAATGTCCCTGGCAAAATCTCCGTTCAATGCCGTGCCGATCAACTCTGCCGTGCGCTCACGGGCGTCGGTGGCGGTCCGATCCGCGAGCGTCCCATAGCGGGCTCCGGAGGAAGCAGCATCGATCAGGGTATTTCGCACATGCAGGACAAGGGCTAGCTGGACGATGGCTAGAAAAAAGGCTGTGAGAAGCGCGCCGACGAGGACAAAGTCCACGACGGCCGAGCCCCGCTCATCATCGTATTCAACGCTGGACGATGCGTCGCCGCCTTTCGCTCCACTGATGCGGTGCGGCATGGTCCTACTTTCCCACCTTGCTGATCGCCTGGTTGAAAAGTCCTTCAAGAGCCGGGCCTGCCAGCGCCAGCAAGCCGGCAACCAACGCAGCGGTCATGAGGGTAATCATGACCCAGCCAAGGATATTTAGATACGTTAGTTCCATGATCACCGCCGCGATATATGCCAGACTCAGCCAAGACAAGCGCCAAGGAACTGCCGACGAAGGCAAAACTGTCGATGAGCAGATCAGCGAGTGCGAAGCCTTCATCGAACAAAAGGGATGGACCGTCGGAACCATATACCGGGACGACTCCATCAGTGCCACCTCGGGTGCTGTCCGCCCTCAGTTCGAAAAGCTCCTGATGGACGCGCCGAAGGTGGTTGTGGCGTACCGGGCAAGCCGGTTGTCCCGTGATGTCATGGATACGCTCAGGATCAAGGCCGCTGGCGTCACCGGCTACCTTACGGACGGCGGCAAGCTCGACTTCTCAAGCGGAGACGCCACGATGCTTACCCTCATCCGCTCAGTGGTGGATGCTGCGGACGGACAAAAGAAGGCAGAGTTCCAGAAGCTCGCGACACTCAGAGACGCCAAGGCGGGTAAATATAGGGGAAGCATCCGCCCCTTTGGCCAGGAACGTACCGGCGAATGGATCCCTGCTGAGGCCGAAGCAGTCAGGGTAGCCGCTCAGAACATCGCCAATGGCAAGCAGACCTTCTTTAAAACGGCGGAACTGTGGAACGCTGCCGGTCTCCTGACACCGGCTACCGGCAAGCAAGGCGGAAAGATGTGGACCTCCGGAACGGTCCGCAACTTTTTCACGCGACCGCGCCTCATCGGCCTTCAAGAATATGAGGGAACGCTGTATGAGTTAAAGGACTGGAAGCCACTACTGGACAAGGACACCTTTGACCAGATCCAGAGCCTTATAGATGGAAAGCGCACAGGCAAGCGTGGAGTTTCCACCACTCGCTCAGATGCACACCTGCTCACCGGTATAGGCCGCTGCATCGACTGTGGACGTGGGTTGAATTCCGGTCAACGGGGAGCAGCTGGAAGCACGCGGCTTTACCGCTGCCCGACCGTCAAGCATCAGACCCTTGCCGCAGTTCCGTTTGAAGATGCCGTTAGTCTCCACGCCCTTGACCTGCTAATGCATCATGACGACTCCAAGGCTGACGCCCAGGAATCCTCCAAGGCGCTGTCGGCATTAATGATGGAGAAGCGCGTTGCCGAGGCCGAGCACGAAGAATGGCTTAAAGATGCCGCCGTTGCTCGTTTGAAGCCATCCATCATCGCCACCGCCGACGATGCCCATCGGGCACGCATGGCGGACATGGACGACGAAATCCTCAGGCTGAATCAAGATGTGAAGGTGTCCATCTTCCAGCTGCCCGATGAACCGATTGATCTGAACGCGGACAGCATCCGGCGAAACCTACACGGCTGGCACTCAGTCTCCATGGAGCAGCGCCGAGACCTCCTGAAGACGCTGTTCGAGCGCGTGACTGTCGAACGGGCTGGACAGGGAAAGCGTTTCGACGCCAACCGCATCGACTACACCTACACTCCGTTAGGGCGGAAGCTGGCCGAGCGTTGGATCGACGCAGAAGCGGAATTCCTGGCATTGCATTGATCCGGCACCGCAAAAAGTAGTCCCCGTCAGCCAGTGATGGCGCCTCGGCAATTAGTTGACAAATGTAAACGGTAAGAAGATAATGCACGGCCATCAGGATTTCATGATAGAATCATTGTAGCTTATACCACTATCATCCACGGATGTCAACTATGAAAGATTCTCACGTGAACGGATCGCAATCACCGCTACACCGGGCAAGGAAGCAACTCAGCTTCGCCAGAACTATTCTCAAGCAGCGCGAGGATAAACACATCGAGGATGCCATCAGGCGCCGGACTCACATAGCAGCCCTGGAGCTACTCATCGCCCAGCTCGAAGCAGGCCAAGGCTGACGGCGCCGAAGCCGTCCTAGAAAAATAGGAATTCCCCGGTGTTGACCCACCGGGGAATTCGGAAAGTAATCCCTTCAATTTTACCAGAAAGTAATCGTGAAATTGCCTGATCTCGAATCACTCAAGAATCGCTTTGTTCAGAAAGACCGTTGGCTAGCATCCGTCAGCCCCCAACAATGGGAGGAGGCCGGATATGTTATCCCAACTGCGCAGGGCGCTACCGACCTTTCCCGCATGGCCAAGGCCATGGAGCTCCACAAGCAAGCCCTCCCCTGCTACTACGAGTGGAAGGGTACTGTCCGCTTCTCCGGCATCGACTTCGTCGAGGAGTACATACAGGAAATCGCTCCGGAAGACCTCGCTGAAGAGCAGTGCCAAATTGAAGAAATGGAATACTGGAGCCACCACCCGAACCGTCTCAAGTCCGTTGCTGACATGCTCAAGACTCCGGAAATCGACTGGATCGTACAAGACAAGGTACACAGCACCGGGCTATTCCAGCTGTACGGGGCTTCCTACACGGGCAAAACACTCCTTGTCCTGGACCTCGTGATGTCATGGTGCTCAGGACTCCCCACCTGGCAGGGATATCAGCTCAACAACGGCGGGAGCCCTCAGGATGCTTTGTACGTCGCTGCTGAAGGCGGAGCTGCTCTCTCCGTGCATGTGGATGCATGGCTCAAGCACCACTCCGAAGTAGACCAAGCCGACCTGAACGGCCTCCAGTTCCTAGACGGCGGCGAGGGCGACAACGTCTTCCTGTCCATCGACACCAAGCGGCGCAGGGACGATGAGCCCGGCGTCGAGTATGCGGATTCATGGGACCGACTCTTCAGGGAAGTGACGGACAAAGGCCTATCCCCGACGCTCGTTGTCTTCGATACACAGATCGACCTTGCTCCCGGCGTGGACGAGAACTCCAACACTGACATGGTGGGCATCCTCCGTCAGGTCAAGCGTCTAGGTGACACCTACAAATTCATGGCAATCGTTGTCCACCACACTGGCCATGACGGCAATAGAGCTCGTGGCGCTTCCGGCATGATGGGCAAGGCGGATGCTCAGGCTAGGCTCTCCAGCATCGGTGAGAAGTCCGGCAAGGCGAAGCTTGAATGGATCAAAGTCAAGGGCCGTCCGGTACCGCAGGACACGATCAGCTATGAAATCTCGGGCAGCGCCAAGCTTCCGGATCTCGATTCGGAGGGCGCTGTCTGCGTTCCGATTGGCAGGTTTGCCGCAGTCCGTGCAGAGCTTGAGGTGAAGGCTCCTTCCGTTGAAACGCAGCATCTCATCATGGGCGCACTCGACCAAGGACCGCTCTCGATCCGTGCACTCTCCGAATCCGTAGGCATCGACCGCAATACGAAGGTCTTCAAGGATGCTATTGAGTGGATGACCACCTCCAACCAGCTCACACAGACCAAGGAGGGCCGAAAATCGATGGTTGGGTTGGCTCCCTTTGCCACGGCTCCAGAAGACCCGGCCATTGGATAGGTCGACCCAACCATAGGCCAACCATAAAAGCCTTAAGGCCTCAACTTCCCCGAGATCTAGCGGATTCTATGGTTGGCAACCTAGATCCAACCATTGCCCAACCATAGAACGGGGTATGTAGATGGATGGTTGGTTTGGTTGGGGGGGCTTTAGCCCCAACCAATAACCAAACCTTCAACCATCACCAGTCGCACCACGACATAGGACATACTGACGCAATGACGATCCAAGCAACATCTAACAAAAGGATCGCGTCATGCGAGAAGCAACGATTTACAACATGCTCGACCGCCCGAAGTTAAACGTCTACTTTCCCGACGGCGGGAAGTGGGTTAGGGGCTGGCTCAAAGAAGAACTGGGAATCAGAGCCGACTGGATCCGAGATCCTTCCACCGGGCTCGTCTCGTGGCAGATCACCAAGACCAAGCAGGAAGCCCTCACAGCAGCCCTAAGGGGCCGATACTCAGGAGTGTGGCTCATCAGGCAGTACTCGGAAAAAGTCATTTGTACGACGGCTTGCCAGACCGCTCAGCGGGATGAATGCATCTGCTCCTGTGCTGGCGAATTCCACCGTAGCGGTGGAGATTGGCAGCACGTGACCGATCAGTTCATGGTCAACAACGAAGTCAAACAGGTCATCCGCTACTACAACGCCGTGCGATGATCTCCGCAGGACTCGTGGTGGCCATCCCAGCTATGGCGAAGAGCCGGCGCCACCGCCCAAGGCCCGCCATGGGACCTACTCTCGGGAACCATCAGATTCTCCCGACGAATGGTTCCAGGCGCCCTAGTTCCATGTGTTCCTAGTACCAAGAGTCCAAGTACCAGAGGCACGGTTGTGGAACACGTGACCCGCCACCGTGACCCGCGCACTTTGCCCTAGGATAATGGCGACCGTTAGCTGGAATGCCAATTGCGCATGAGGCGACTGCCTTGTCCCCCTGGGCCCCGATAAGTAACTCCACGGATACGACGAGGTTGTGGCCGAGATGGAGAAGAAGGAAGTAGGAGCACGATGAGCGACGCTGTAGAAGTGAGCGACCAGCTCAACCCGGATGTCCCCGGCGGGCCCAGCGCGAAGGCGACAGGGAATACATCCCAGACCAAAAAGGTTCTCCTTAGCGCAGACATTGACCCCAACCTTTACCGCGAGCTGGCCTCGTGGTGCCAGGATGTGGCGTTCTAACTTGGACTTACCAGAGTCCAGCATGTATGGGCGATCCGGGCACTGGTTAACGAACTGCTGCAAAACCACGCACTGGAGGTCAGGATCATTGAGCGGGTCCAAGAGGATCTGGATGTCTAGCTTGATTGCGCAATTGCGTGACAGCGTCAGGCCCTTGCTGTAATCCATGGACATCGAAATTCAGGAGAGCCACATGCCACTTCATCTGAAGGAACTGGCGCTCAGCGTTGCCCGGTGCGGCGAGCTCTCCGGAGTCGACGACGCACACCTTCAAGGCAAGCCCCATCCCTGCCATAAGGTAGTCAATGCGCAAGACCGATCGGGAGGACAATTCCAGGTGCCAGAGGCCTGGGCGGGAAATTTAGCCGGCGCGGGCGTAGTGTTCCTGTCTTCGAACCCCGCGATCAGCGCAGGCAATCCTGGAGCCAAACTGGCATCCAAACGCGTTCCGGAAAAATATCCGACGGTCGGTTGGGACGACGCCGACATTGCGGACTTCATGATCAACCGGTTTGACCCCGATCATCGCTGGGTCGTTGACCGTCGGCACCTCAAAGTCGATGGCAGCAGGGGCTCCAAGGAACCCTATTGGGGCTGGATCGAAAAGCAGACAAAAGCCTTGCTGGGTGATGACGTGACCTGGTGCGACGAGGCCGTCATGACGGAGGTTGTCCATTGCAAGTCGAATAAGGAGCACGGCGTACCCGAGGCCTCGGCACATTGCGCCAGGCTTCATCTGGACAGAATTCTTGCAGCAACGGGAGCGGGCCTCGTGGTCGTCGTAGGCAAACCCGCGTCACTGGCGTTCAGGGCCGCTTATCCGGGGGCACTGGCAACGAAAGACACCTTCGCTGTCGACGGCGAAGACGGCCATCCTGATCCAGAACATAACATCTTCCCAATGGTCATTGGTAGCAAGAACCGCCTCGTGTGCTTCCTGTGGCACCGAGGCTCCTGGGGGAAGATCACTGATCTCAAGCGTCTATATCCGCAAGATTTTCATCGCCTCCAGGAAGCAGCACGCCAGCGCGTGTAACGTTCCGCACTGACGCGCGCGAGGGATGATGGTCGTGGGGATGCTGGGAAACGTAAAGGGTCCAACGCAAAGGACGAGGGAGTTCCCAGAGACTTTGGACCCGCCTAGGACCGGAACGGAATGCGGCTCTCGACGACGAGAACGTTTTCGTGTCCGTGGGAGCGAAGTAGCTCCAGCACACCGATACGGGCCTCTTCCGGGTATGGGGTCGGCCCGATGACGACTCCCGTGATCGGAAGATCGCGCATCGGCTCCGGTTCGTCTCCAAGCTTCTGCATGTGGTCTTCCGGTAGTCCGAGCTCGACATACGGGATCATCCCGTACCTTCCTGGGCGGTGTTTGAGGTACATGAGATCGACGTCCATCCCTGCATTGCACACGATGCGCATCTCGGCTTCATCCTGGAAGGCCGGGTTCTTGAAAGTCGGGAGCACCTTTGCGGCATCCGCCATGGCCTCAAACTCGTGTTTGTCGGGTTCTCGGTCCCCGGCCCGTGCGAGGGCAGTGGCTTCGATCCCGCGAAGAGCGGCCCAGGCCGCGTTGTACTGCTCCTCCGGTCTGTAAACGGCGGGAGTCCATTCGAAAGGTGCGGATCCGGTCGCTGCGAGTGCGCGAACCAGTTGCTTGTTCTTCTCGTTCTTGTGGCCCAGCGCCGCGATCATCTTGTCGGTGATCTGCCGCTGGCGCCGCATGAACAGCGGCTCGGTGCCATCGAGGGCCACCGCGAACCCGACCTCGCTCGTGTAGTTCCGCCACATGGTGAGGCTGTCCGGCAGCCTGGAAGCGCAAGCAATGAACGTTCTGTGCCGATCGTTCCGCAAGGCCGTTCGGACCATGGAGTTGAATTCCTCCTGAATGCACGAGTCCACTTGCTCCGCGTGAGTCTCAAGCAGCTTGTCGAATACGGCTTTCCCTGTGTGTAGCTCCTGGAGGTCGTTCATGAATGCCGTCGCACTGGCCCACAGCACCTTGCGACCGATCAGTCCCGCAAGCCCGGTCGCAGTCGTGTAGTGCCAAACGGTTCCGTGCCGCCATGCGTTCTTTGAAACCAGATCCGTGCCCGAGTTGAAGCTGGGAGCCTGAGGGAGTGCCATACCAAAAGGGTAGCCGGGAAGTCATCGCGCTCGGGGACCCGCCCGGGCGCCATCAGGTGCTCGGCGGCCAAGCAGCGAGATGAGTCTGCATCAGATACCTCCCATGGCATGCCATAGGCGCATACACGGAAAGTGTTGCAGCCCTTCTCTCGTCCACACGAGGGGCCGCGAGCGGGCTTCATAGTGTCCAGCAAGCGTTCGTTCGCGAGACAGGATGGCGGACCCGCTTGGCATTGGCGGTACTGACACGGCAACGCGCCCGCCAAGGCGCGGTTTCTGCCGCCGAATGATAGCCATGCCCTGCTCCCCCGAGGTGAAGGGGTTAGTGAGTGCCGCTGCTTCCCAATCACCACCTCGAATCTCCATAGGTCGAATCTCCATAGTCTCGACGGCCATTGTCCTGGAACCACCTACCCGAGAGTCCTCCGGAGCCGTTGGGATCCACCTTCGAATCACTCATGAGGGCCGCACTCAGGCAATCATCCCGTAGTCATTTATTCGCGGCCTCTCGGCTTCGGGCCGCCCGCAAGAAGAGGACGAACCCAGGCCGAACAGCCATCCCATTTTTTACAAAACTTACAACGGCGAACGTAAAACATTTCAAATATCTCAATAAACTAAAAATATATTTCAAAAAGACAAATCGCGTTAATTAGTGATATAAATGCTTTAGGCGAATTTCAAATCCATAAAAAACTGACTAAATAACAAATGTCAAGAAATTCGACCCGTTAGAACATTTTGCAATTTTTACAACACCGCTTCGTCGCGAAAGGCAGCACATGACAATTCCTCAGCTCCACATCGGCGCCGGCACGCAGCTCGGCTCCCTAACCGTCTTCCCCGTATGGACGAACGCGAGCGGCCAGCTCGGCATCAGCACCGGAACCGGCAGCCATCTGGAGGTGGCGGAACTCGCGTCGGGCCCGCAGGTGGGCAAACTCAGCATCAGCAATCGCGGCACTACGCCGGCGCTGTTGTTGGAAGGCGAGCTCCTAGAAGGGGGTCACAAACATCGGATTTGCGCGCGGGATGTCATCCTGGGTGTTGGAGAAAGCCGAGAAATCGATACGTATTGCGTCGAAAGGGGCCGGTGGGCCGGTGGCACGTCCCACAGTCGCAGTGCTCGCCGGGCGCCACTTACTGTGAGAGCCGAGCTCCACGGTCCACAGCCAGCTAGCCGCCAAGGGCGGATATGGGAGCGCGTGTCGCGCCATCAAGGCGTCCGCGCTTCATCCTCCACCGGCTCCTTGGTGGACCTCCTGAACGCCAGCACGAGCGCCCCCGCATCACGACGGTACGAACTACCGCGCCCATTAGAAGGTCAGCGTGGAGCTGCCTTCGGCATTGGCGGGGAAGTTCTGATGATTGAGATTTTCGGGACGCATTCACTTTTTCTCCGCCACTATCGCCAGGCGAGCCAAGCGATTGCCATGGATTTGCAGCTACTAATCGCACTTCCAGAGGAAGCCACTCCCGGCCAAAATGTCCACCGGCTGGCAGCCGAACTGACCGCAATGAATATCGCACCTTTCGGTCACGACATCTTCACGGTTCGCGACCACGGTGGCCTAACGAGCGAACCTCTCGCCCTCCAAAACGGACACCGAGCGCTCGGCGGGATAAGGGTCGCGCGGCCAAAACGCACGCCGCAGTTTGCTCACTTGTCAGTCTGGAACACGACGCATCCCGTTATGGCTTCCGTCTGACTCTGGTCCCAAACGGGATATTCGTTTACCCATTATCCCAGACATCATTTAGAAGCTCACCAATATCCACACCGAAAGCATTCGAAAGCTTTAGCCAAGTTTTCAAGTCCCCGTAGTGGCGCCCCGAGGACAAGTTCAAAAGGGTCTGGCGGCTAACGCCTGAAGTCTCTGCCAACTGCTCCAATGTCAACCCGGCCTGAGCTCGACGCCGGTTGAGGATGTGCCGGAGCTGAGTCATGTTAGGCTCTGGCGGATTCGGCACCCACCAAGCTCAGTACAGAATTGCGCCAATGACAGCACAGTATCTTGTACTTTTAGTATAGGATCCTGTGCTGTGAGCGATCTGAAGAGAGTCTGGAATAACTACAACTACAGGAAAATGGCCCGACAGTATTGAGTCACCCGGGCTGAATGGGGTGCAGCCCGGTGTCATTGCTTAGAAACCCCGGACCTTCCGCTCATATTCAAGAGACCATCTAGACAGGATCGCAATGACAGAGAACAACGCTCAAACTGATTTCAAGAGCAACGCCAAGGCCCAGGCCGCAGCGGACAAGGCTTACCGAAAGGCGTCCCGTCCCTGGTTCAAAAAGAAGAGATTCATTTTTCCCCTGATCCTTGTGGTCATCATCGTGATCTCGATCGCTGCAAACGCCGGGAAGAAGGACACCTCAGCGACGAGCGCTCCGGCTGTCTCTGCCGCTAGTACACAAGCCGCTGGCCCGGCTGCGCCAAGCGGGACGGCCGCCCAGATGCAGGCCCTGGCCGCCGCAAAGGGCTACCTGAATTCAGGCATCGGCTTCTCGCAGGCTTCGCTCACCAAGCAACTCACTTCAAGTGCCGGCAACGGATTCGCGCAGGCCGACGCCCAGTGGGCCGTCGATAACGCCGGCGCAGACTGGAACGCGCAGGCCCTCAAAGCGGCGAAAGGCTATCTGACCTCAGACCTGGGCTTCTCGCAGGCTTCGCTTGCCAAGCAACTCACCTCAAGTGCCGGTAACCAGTTCACCCCGCCGCAGGCTGAGTCAGCCGTCGCCAACTCTGGTGCGGATTGGAATGCGGAGGCCGTCAAGGCGGCAAAGGGTTACATGAGCTCAGGCATGGGTTTCTCACGCCAGAGCCTGATCGCCCAGCTAACCAGCGCTGCCGGCAACCAGTTCACCGATACGCAGGCCGGGTACGCCGCCGACCAAGTAGGGCTGAAGTAACCGCCCGTCTTCTCGTCGATGGGCAATAAGTGGGGAATTGCCGGCAAAGGCGACGTCTGCTTTGACAACAAGCAGATCAACACGATCTAAAACAACTTGGTCGAACGAGAATGCCCGCAGCTGATGCTGTGGGCTTTCTCCATTTTGACTGCATTGCCCACGCCGCGACCAAAATAAGAGTGCGAAGGGCCAGCAGTTGCGGCCTTCCAACTATTGCCCTGCTACTAGACGAGCCGTAGTCTGATGAACACTGGCGACAGCTAAGTCGCGAAGGTCTCAAAAGTCTTCACAGGGGGAATCGCAATGGGACGACAGATCTACGACGCTGCGTTCGCTGCCGGGACGCCGGGGGATCATCATAAGCATCTTGGCAAGTTTTGGTGGGTCAATGACGCCACAGGATACGAAGGCACTTGGACGCGGGACGAAGCGGTCAAGGAGGTCTTCGCCCTCGGCAAGGACAACACGTATGTGAAAGTCGACGACGCAAAAGCGAGCGTGTGGGTCTACTTCAATAAGTCCGATCCGAGCGTCGAGTGGATACAGACTGAGCCCGATGGCACCGCGCGGGACAACTTGATTACACTTGCCCAGCGTCGCGCCCAAGGATTGCCAAATAATAAATAGGGACAAATTAGAGATACGAGCGTCGTCGCTTGGCGCTCGCATCAAAGTTTACCAATGGTGATTCATTTCCATAAGCTCATTGTCCCTTCCTGATCACCTTTGAGGCGGTGCAGTTGTTGCGGTCACGCTCGACGCACCTGGCTAGGTAAGGACCGCGCCACGTCATCCCAGCCGTGGCCTCGTCTTTCTCCAGTCTGAGCTTTTTGGAGTGCAGTCCTCCTTCCTGGCATCCTCGCGTTCCTGTGCCAGCTCGCTCAACGCAGTCTTGGGCGTGTCCGCGCACGCGTTCACAATCCCCTATATAAAGACCGTATGACTATTGATGCTATTGTCCCGCTGGATCCAACGCGCCCCTCCGAGACCGATATCCAGCTTCTTCTCGATTACATAAACCAAGAGGGAATAACCCCTTTGCAGACGGCGGATGGATGGTCTCACATGGGGGCTGTGATCGCAGACGCCTCACTGCAAGCAGGAATCGGGTACAACAACGTCGTTCTGCCCCGGGTTCGCGCTCTTAAGCAAGCATGGCCGGATGCGGACACCACATCGGGACTAATCAAGCGCCTAAACTCTAGCAGCTTATCTTCGGTTCTCAATTGGAAAGGCCGCAAAAAGCTCGCGGTCGTAGAGAATCTGGCCACCGCATTCGAGGAACTTGGCATCGAGACGACCGGGGACCTACGCGCTGCTTACGGTGTTCCAGAGAAATGCGAGAGATTGATCGCCCGCCTGATGACCATTTCCGGCGTGAAGAACAAGACTGTGGACTATCTTGCAATTCTCGTGGGAATCGAAGAACGCGTGGCGATAGATAGCCAGTTGAGCTCATTCGCCTCCGCCGCAGGTGTGGACGATATGACATACGAGCAACTGAGCGACCTGTACAAGGCAGCTGCGGTAAGGACCAACTGTACTCCCAGAGCTCTCGACTCGGCAGTGTGGAAATATATGTCCGGCAAGTAAATCAATGACCGCGCAGACGTTGACGCCTGCGCGTAGCCCAGTCGCGGGACATCACTGCCGAGCGCCAAGCTCGTTTCGACACGCCCGACGGGCCCCCAACCTCGAGTCAGCTCACAATTGTCCTGGACTCACGTTGCAGGTAGCGGTAGACCGTCGCCCTGCTAAGGCTAAGTACCTGGGATATCTCCTTTGCGCTGTGGCCGTCGGAAAACATCGTTCTGCAAAGCGTCATTTTCGCGTCGGTTGCTTTGCGGGGCCGACCTCCGAGCCGTCCACGTTCTCTGGCTGACTCCAGACCAGCCTTCGTTCGCTCGACGATCTGGTCCCGTTCCAGCTCCGCCAGGGCTCCCATGATGGTGATCATTGCCTTCCCCATAGGGCCGACGGTACTGATGCCATCCGTTACCGAACGAAAAGTAACTCGCAAACCCTTAAATTCATCCACCAAATCAAGCAAGTTTCGGGTGCTGCGTGCAATCCGGTCTAGCTTCCAAACGACGACCTCATCGCCCTCGCGAACATGTTCCAACAGCTTCGCCAACCCCGGCCTTTCGGCTTTGGAACCGCTCACACCCTGGTCCTCAAAAATCTTCACGGCCCCGGCAGCCTTCAAGGCATCAAGCTGAAGTTGAAGATTCTGATCTTGAGTGCTGACGCGGGCGTACCCGATAATTGCCATAGTTCTTCTCACATTTCTCATCTCAAAAAGATATTACTTCCAATAAGGTTATGAGACGAGTTATGATAATGTCAATGAGTGGACAATTAGCGTCTAATACGCTTTGTCCATAATGATCGTAGAATCCTCAAAAAACCATCGTTTATGAGACTTCAGTGCAAGGAAAATGGTCCTCTAGGCGCTGCACTCACGTCACTCAAAATTAAGTCCACGATCAAACTGATCGCTTGAACCCGCAACAAACCCTTCAAGAGTTCCGTCTGCTAAGTGTTCGGAATACGTTGCCAGTGATGCCTTCTTAAAGTCGACCGCGAGGCCTTCTTTCACCCAGGCATAGCCAGGCATTTTTTGCATCCAGACCTCAAGGGAATCGATTCGGCGAAGGATGTCGTCTGCTTCGCAAACGCTGATAGCAGAAGTCCAAAGCATGTACTTATCTGTAATTTTCCCCCTCGCCGAGACCACTGATCTAAAATGAGGAAGCCACTCCACTATCAATCCGTCAGTGGTTCCTCCCCCGCCGCCGTGCAATAGAGGGTTCCGATAGGTTTCAGATAGGTACTCCAGGTCATTCAAATGCCCGGTCCTGCTCTTCCTGGGCAATCCGCCGAAAGCAAACTCGAACTTCTCTCGCCAGCGAGCCCTTAGAACCGTTGTTAGCGAGAAATCAAGGACAAGAATGTCCTCCCTAAACGCCCCAAGTAGCACGAACCTATGCTCCAGCATGCTGAAGTAGGCGGCGATGGTTGCAATCGCGAGGTGGGCGATCTTGTCCTCTTTGGCTCTCATGGCGACAACTTCGGAAAGTGCGGACATCATGGCGTCCGCAGCCGAGTTAGTCTCCATTTTTTCAATTTCCAACTCGGAGAGCTGCATGTGCCGCAGGAGACTACGAAAATACTCAAACATGGCTAGGTATCGGGCATGCTGGTTGACCACTATGGCGTCATTCGTCTGGAGCTTAACATCGATGAGCGGCTGAACGCCGTGCTCCATGACACTGGCGACGGCCCTCGTAAGCTTGTTATCAATCTCATCCACGAGAAGCTCATACGCAGTTTCGACATCTTCCGCGACGATCCCCCTGAGTCTTAGGCCTGACTTTCCAAAAAACATGAGAAATTCCTGACCCCTATAGGCAAATCGGACCTGCCAAAGCCTTTTATCTTCTGCGCCGATATCGACGCCGTGTCCGACCGTCGTCAGTATCAGCCGAAGTACATCGCTAGACGCTATGTGGCGTGGCTCCAGTGATTTCTGCTGCGTTTGCTGGGTCTCAACGTCTACAGCGAGGTCAGGACCTGAAAACTGTCGCATTTCACGGTCGGCAAGTCCTGCTACCCGACGTGACAGGCGAAGAAGGCTTTCATCCCTAGGGGCGGAGTTCACAGGGCTTGCTCTACTCTGCGATTTCCAACGGAGGAAGCGATGCAACAATCCTGTTGGTCTCCACAGACACCCTGACAATGCGCTTAATGAGGTCCACTATGTAGCGGGGATTTCCGACTTCACGACAATAGTCGTTGGGATCGTTGGTGATCTGTGAATCCTTGTGGGTAGTGACCTGGTAGCGGTCCATGATCCATTCCAGCGCCGACTTGCCGTTGACGTGATATTCGAAGGCCTCGTCCGGGATGCCCGCGAGGGTGATCCGCTGGTTGTAGATGATGCTTGAGCGGTCCTTGCGGGCTCTGAAGGACAGCTTGCGCACCTCGTAGAACTCGTAGAGGTCGCCCGCAGGTTGGCCCCGAACGATCTCCTCGAGAGCGTAGGGCTCGACGGTTTCGTAGTTGAGGTGGATGTCGGCTAGGGCACGGCCTGCTTTGCTGAAGCCCCAGAAATCCCGGACCTTGGGGATACGCGGCAGCATCTTCATCAAGTCAGCTTTGTAAGTCTCCTTGTACGTGGGGCTGTGCAGCAGGCCGTAGACGTAATAGAAGATGTCTTCCTTACCCATGACGGGGTCTTCGTAGAAGCCGCGGTAGGTCGTCAGGGTTGCATCAGTGATGTTGTTCTTGCGGACATACCCATCGACGACGAGTGCCCCATCACCAGGCATAGGCAACTCGCCTTCGGGCACTAATTCATAGGTGTAGAGGCTGAAGCACTGGGCGGTGGCAAGGAATGAGAGATCCGGAACGTCTTGAGCCATCAGAGCGGACCATTCTTTTCTCGAGTCCGTGGAGGTGACAATTACGAGATTCCCGTGGGCCGGCGTTGGAAACAGCTTTGGCATTTGATACGTGCGATGGTTCAAGTCCGCGTCGAAGTATAGATTTGTCCGTATAAACGGGCGATAGGACGCGCGGACAATCTTGTATGCATCGAAATTTAGCAGGGAGCCACGCTTAAACAGACTGTCCAGACTAGACGACCAGCTTATTTCGAGAGGATTTAGATTCTTTCCCCGCCCTGTGTCGAATTGTGTGTTGTACGACTCGACCATTGAACGCACGTTCTGGCCCAACTTGTCCGCCGAGTAGTTGTAGACCCAGGCGTCGCGATTGGACTGCAAGCCTGCCGAGTAGTTTTGAAACAGCCCTGAAGTTGTAGCCTTGCCCTTCGTGGCCTTGTCCCCCAGGGCCTGAAACTTGTCGTATCGTTCGTCGCGGTGGTTGATCCAATCCCCATGCTCATTTGGGGTGACGGCCTCCCAGGAGGTACCTTCCAGTGACCGCTCCAAGGCCAAGAGGTCGAGCTTCTGTTCACGGGTGAGGTAATCTCCTACGTCGCGGTACCGGACATCCGCAGGACCGGAGCAGGAGGCCTTCTTAATTAGGATGGCGATTGCTACCTTGTTCCGTGATCCGGATCCGAAGACCTTGCCTCCTTCGCGACGTGATTGCTCCCCTGACGTCCGCTGATCCCCTCGAAGATTGTAGATGAAGATGCGGCTGAATTCGGTGGCGAAGACTTTCCGGATACCGTCCGCAGTGTTGCCGTCGATGAAGTTCCCATTGGACACGAAGGCGATGACTCCGTCGTCCTTGATTCGGTTCGATGCCCATCGAATTCCTCGGATGTAGGAGTTGTAAAGACTGTTCTTGTTAGTGCCCGAGGAGTATTTGGCATACGTTGCCGCGATGGATGCGTCCAACCCTGGGTAAGACTGGTTCTGATTGTCATCGTTGGCGCTCTCTTGGCCGCCGGAGTATGGCGGGTTCATGACGATGACCTGGATGGGCGCATTCTTCTGGCGTTTTACCCGCTGGGAGTTCTCGGGAAAGAACTTGCTTGATTCGATCTGACCGTCGGATTCGTTGAGCTGGAACGTATCAGTCAGGGCGATGCCGTCGAAGGGCACGTAGCCGTGATTGAGGCCATGTCGTGCGGATTCTTCCGCAAAAACGGTCTCGATGTTGATCGCGGCGATGTAGTAGCTGAGCAGGACGATCTCGTTGGCGAAGAGTTCCTGGGTGTATTTGCGGTAGAGGTCTTCCGGTCTGATCAGCCCAGACTGGAGGAGTCGAGTGACGAAGGTGCCGGTGCCGACGAAGGGTTCCAGGATAGAGACGCCCTCGTCGGAGAGGGATTTGCCGAACTCCAGGCGGAGCGCCGCGTCTGCCGAGCGCAGGATGTAGTCCACCACCGGGACCGGGGTGAAGACGATGCCGAGGCGGTCGGCGACCCGGGGAAAGGCGTTGCGGAAGAAGTTGTCATAGAGCTCCAGAATGATCTTCTGTTTCGCTGCAGCGTTGTCTATTGATTTCACCCGGGCGCGGACGGAGTCGTAGAACTGTTCCAGGCCGGCGCGTTCCTTCTCGAACGCGGTGTGGTCGTCCAGCTGGTTGAGGATGGTCTGCATGGCTAGGGACACCGGGTTGTGTTCCGTGAAGTTTGAGTCCGTGAACATGGCGTCGAACACAGGCTTGGTGACCAAGTGTTGAGCGAGCATTTCGACGGCCTGGGCTTGGTCGATGTCCGGGTTAAGGTTTTCCTGCAGGCCATCGATGAAGTCATCGAAGGCCTTTCGGTGTCCAGTGTCGGCCTGTTCGAGCAGGTTGTTGATCAAGACGATGTGCTTGTTCGCAATGTCCGCGATGTCCTTGGACCAGTCTTCCCAGTACATCCGGTTACCGCACTTGTCCACGATCTTCGCGTAGACGGCGTCCTTCCAGTCGGCCACAGGGAACTGCAGTGTGCCCTGGATACCGTTGGGATTTTCAGGTTCCGGTCGAGGGTCTGCTGCCGGCTCCCCAATGCCCAGCCCATTCTTCTTCTTGGGCAGGAGGTTCACGGTCTCGATGACAATCGATTCAGGCGCGTTGTGGTTGAGCTCGATCTGGTTGATGGAGGCATCCATACGCTCGTCGTGGGCACGGAGGGCCTGGAGGACCTGCCACACCACCTTGTACCGGGTGTTGTCCTTCAGCGCCTCGGACGTGGACATCCCCTCTGGGATGGCGATGGGCAGAACGATATAGCCGAACTGCTTTCCCTTAGCGATGCGCATCACCCGTCCGACGGCCTGTATGACATCAACCATTGAATTCCTCGGGTTCAGGAACAGAACAGCATCGAGGGACGGCACGTCCACGCCTTCGGTTAGGCAGCGGGCGTTGGTGAGGATCCGGCAACTGGGCTGGCTGCCGTCCTCGTCGAATTCTTCCTTGAGCCAGTCCAGCCGTTCCGCACGGGCGACGGCGTTGAAACCGCCGTCGATGTGTTTGACCTGGACTTTGAGGTCGTCGGTGGGATCGTCGTTCTCCAGATTGGTTAGATGCACGCGGACGAGGTCCTCGAACTCGGACTCCACGAGCTTGGAGGACTTGATGTCGCGGTTGAACGCGAGGGCGCGCTTCATTGGGGCAAGGTCGTTGCCGAAGGAAGCCTCATGAGTTCCGGAGCGGCGCTTGGCCAGGCCGTTCCAGCAACCGATAAGCTTGGCAACGTCGTCGATGTTCAACTCCATGCTGGAATCGGCGAGCTGGTCCTGGAAGGACGACACGACCTGGGTTTCCTCGACGCCCAACACCAAGACTTTGTAGTCGGTCAGGAGCTTCTTGGTGACGGCTTCGCCGAAACCAATCCGGTAGAACACGGGTCCGTACATCGTCTCGTCGTCCATCGAGCAAAGGATGGCTTCCTTCTCCAAGGCGGCGTTCTTGGTGTCGTCGTTGAATAGCCTCGGGGTGGCAGTCATGTACAGGCGCTTGACCCCGGCGATCACGTCGTTACGGTGGACCTTGACGAAGTGTGACTCCTCCGTGCCGGCCAGCGTGGCACCCGTGGTGCGGTGCGCTTCATCGCATATGACCAAATCGAAATCCGGCAGACCCGCCCGCTGGGCCTCCGCAACGGCCTCGATGGACTGGTAGGTCGAAAACACCACCGTCATGCCCTCATCGAGTTCCTTCTTGCCCATCGCCTCGACGAGCGCCCTACCGTCAGTGGTGGCCGGGATCTGGAGGTCATGGATCGCGACGTCAGTAAGATCGGAGTTCTTCTGACGGCCAACCTTTACGTCAGAGCAGACGGCATACGCGTGCATCGGCTGCTCGGTCTCGTCCGACCACTCCTTCAGACTCTGGGACATAAGGGCCAAGGAGGGGACCAGGAAGAGGATGCGGGCGTGCCCCTCCTGCTCCGCGAAACGCTCGGCGATCTTGAGAGCCGTGAAAGTCTTACCGGTGCCGCAGGCCATGATCAGCTTGCCACGGTTATTCTCGACGAAGCCCTTCATGGTGGCCGTGACGGCGTCATGCTGGTGCGGGCGCAGCTGCTTCTTCTCGTGCAACCTGGGAGCCTTGGAAGGGTCGGTGAGCTCATAGGTGGACCAGTCGATGTTGGAGTGCCTGAAGTCTGACAGACCTATCCGCTGGATAGGCAGCTTCTGGCTGTCCAACATCTCCTCGGCGTTCTTGGTCCAGTGCGATGTGGTCGACACTATGAGCCGATGCGTGAACGGTTCCCGTCCCGAGGCCGAAATGAACGAGTCGATGTCATGCTTCTGCATCGTGTGGTTCTCGGCATAGAACTTGCACTGGATCGCAGTAATGCCACCGTCGGCACGTTCTGCAACAAGGTCTATGCCGGTATCCGGCTTGCCAGCCCGGCTCGGCCAGTCTCGCCACAGCCAGACATTCGTGTACTGGGGAGCCTGGACACCGTCATGCTCCAGATATTGCTCGATCAGCCGTTCGAAGTAGTTACCCTTCATACGTTCCGAATCCGCAAGACCGCGGTACGAATCGAGAAGCTGATCAAAAGTAGTTGTCACAAGAGCCCCCAGCGGCAGTCAGGCAGTAAGTAACCGGCACGAAGCCGGCACCTAGATCATATGTCCCGAAGACGGCGAGACTTGGAACGGTCGCCGCGGAGTCAAGCAGCCGCGGTTGACAACTATGTATGCTGTGTATTTTTTTGCAGAATCTGCCATGAAGCCAGCGCACTATGACTCGGGAACTGTTTCCCTGAACCTGAAACAACCGCAACCGCATTTGCGACACATCGTTCAGAACCGGAGAAAAGTGCTCTAACGGGCACGCTGGATCACAGCGACCTGCCCGGCGAGGGTCTGAGTACGCCCAGGCAGCTATCCTCAGACTCGACTCTGGCTACGCATACTAAGGCACTCCAGGGCCTAAGGGCGATTGGCTCTGTCTTCTCATGAGGCGGTTCCAGAGCCAGACGCGTCGTCAACTATGACGTGAAGACTGCCCAATCCGAAGTTCCTTCGAGACCCTTAGCCCTGATTTTTCATGACGGTGGGGTTGGCCGTTTTTTCGGGTGGGCGGGGTTGATCGGCGGTTGGGTTCTGTTT
>JBFUPP010000034.1:0-26157 GCA_041360635.1 bacterium RCC_150
TCTTCCTCGCCTCGGACGAGTCCTCCTTCATTTACGGCCATCAGCTCGTCGTCGACGGCGGATGGACGGTAGCTTGACAATTTGCCCTAGGGCGAGCGTCGGGCCGGCTTCGCCGACTTAGCCTTCTAGGTCAAGGAGACAACAAGACCGGTGCCAGTTCCACCTGTGATCCTCATCGGTCTTAGTTAATTTGTGGCGGTGGCCGAGGAACTCAGTTTCACTCGCGCCTCAGCCAGCTCGCATGTTTCCCAACCTCCCTTGACACAGATCCAGCGTCTGGAAGAGGAACTTGAGAAGAAGTTGATCGTCCGCTTGACGCGGCGGATTTCTCCAACACCCACAGAGGAAACCTTGCTGCCCGAAGCTCTACGGATTCTGGACGAGTCTGGACACCCTCCACCTTGCACGAGGCTGCGCGCGGGCGAGACACAATCTTGGTCGGATGCGTGCCATCTGCGATCATCGGGCTTGTCCCTCGCCTGCTTACCGAATTCACCAAGGTCGAGCCACGAGTCCCATGGGTGAGTGAGCTCAATGTCGAGGAGCAGCTCCATGCGCTGCGCACGTCGAAGCTGGACGTAGGAGTGTTTAGAATCCATCAACCATGCGAGGAATGGCCCTCATTCGATTTGATACCGGACGAATACTGCTTGGCGATTCCCACCGAGCATGAATTCGCCCTCCGTGCGGAGATCCGATGGAGCGATCTTGCAACACGTCGCTTCGTCATATCGGATCGGTCCGAAGCGCCGCTGGAATTTGGCCTCGTCGTTGCGAATTGCGTAGCTAACGGCTTTAGCCCCAACGTGATTGCTTAGGGTGTGTCCGGCCACAATCCAGTGGCACTAGTGGCGTCAGGACTCGGGGACGCCGTAGTGCCCCAGCGGGTCGCGGCACTCAGACAAGAAGGGGCGGCCTACCCCGCTGACCCCGTTGTGCCAGCAGTGCCGCTCCGCCTTGTGATTAGGAGTGAACGCCTGAAGGAGAGGGCGCAGCATTTGGCGGAGGTCGCGCAGTCCATCCCGGTTCCGCTCATTGGCTGATGTTAAGAGGGGCAGTCAGATGCGACGTCACCGGGTTTCTCTTTGCGCTTACCCGGCCGTTTGCATCACTGAGCAAACCACCGGAATTCGCAGTGGTCAACCGAGTAATTGCTTGACCCACGGCTCACGCCCCAGCAAACGTCCTGACTTAGTCAAGGTTGAGGCCGGTATATGCCTCAAGAGCAGTGATGAGCTCGGCTTGGAATGTCTCGTCCCGTGTTGCTGGGTGAGGGCTTTGCAGCTGCCGGTGGTACCAATATCCCCCGGAACGAGGCTGAATGCTGTCATTGGTGGCAAGCCAGACTTGGGTCTGATATCCCGCTTGGAGATCGTCAGCGGCGTCCGGGCCGCCCATGCGAGTCGGAACCCATCCGGGGTCGACGGCATGAGAGACCGTGTCTTTCCACCTGTTCGCGACTGCGGCCGCGAGAGTCGTAACGTAAAGCTTGCTATCGGCGTAGGCATCCCGCTTGGCGCCGAACTCGATGCCCCCAGGATTCGTCGATGCGGACCGGTGCAGCGAACTACTGAGGTAGATAAGTCGGCGTGGCTTGTTGAGGAGGGCTGTCATAACAAAAGGTGCAATTATGTTTACCGCCATTACGTCCGGGCCGTCCAAAACTCCGGCGTTGTGAATGACGGCATCAAAGCGACCGTATGTGTTGGCTCTCTCAATAACGAGCTCGACCTGGTCCGGGTGGGCGAGGTCTCCGTATATCACCCCGTGCATCCGTTCGGGAGCGGAGCGATCTGGGAATCGGGACGGGTTCCGGGCATGGATGACGACATCATGACGTTCTCCTGCTAGAGCGTTCGCGGTGGCCAGACCCAGTCCGGTCGATGCCCCGGTGACGAGAATCAGTGCCATGTTTACTTCCTCTGTTCTGCCTGAGTCGCCTCAGGCGCAATTCGGCTGGTAGAGCCCGGATACCGGCGGGTCGAGCCGTTTTCACTGGGACCCGCTCGATAGGCGAGGCGGCGGTGGCCACGATGGTAAGTGCGACCACGGCCGGGAATAGCGGCACAGAGGGGATCGAGCTGGGCGCCCGCCGCACTCAATGCCAAGGGGGACTATCCTCCTCCGAGGGCGATTCCCCTTGACCGAGACTAAATCGGGACAATTGGTGGCGCCCTGATGTTTCCTCAGGGCGGCACGATGTGTCTGACTGTCAAATCTCTCCCTTTCGTGCTCGACCACGGCCGCATATGTCTCAGCTTGGCAGCGCATGTCGATTACGCTGCCATGCATGCTGAGGAAGCACCGAACGGACACGAAGTGGGGTCCAGAACGCAGGTGTCCTTGACCGCTCACCGTTGCTCTCTGCCACGAAAGTCGTGTATTAGAGACCTTCATTGGAGCTATGTCGCGGGGTTGACCCATCGTCTGCGTTCCAAGGTCTCGCCGTAGGAGACGGCCGGGCTGAGCGCAACAGTATGCTTGTTTGACGGCAGCTTGGCGAACAAGGTCAACGGCTCTGCTCAGGTCATCAAGGACGGTCATCCGGTCGTGCGCTGAAATCTCCAGCAAGTGGAGACCATGGTGCTTGATCATTTTCGTCTCTCTTTCGCATTGTTTTGGGAACGTCTCTTGGGTTGTTTCCGGATGCAACATCCTTGGCCAAAGATCTTGCTGAGGTCTTGATATGAGCTGCTCGCCTTCGGTGCAAGCTAGTGTTTGGAATGGGGCCGCCCAGGATTGCTGGCGACCCAAGCGGTTAAACCGTCCTATCTGGTCCACCTGACGCCGGAACTGAATTGCTCGTGGAAGGGTCCGGGATTCATGCCCCGAGGACTCTAGAGCGCCCGAACCTCGGGAGGCCGGGCGGCGGCTTTAGTCATTTCCGTTCATCGGAGGTTGGCGAGGAGCGCTTTCGAGGTGCGTGGGGCCGAACATCTTCAGGAGGGTTTCGACCACGACGACATTGGGCCCGTCCGCGGCGAAACCCTCCCTGAGTGCGTCCCCGACTCCCTCCGGGGCGACACGGCGGGCCGGGACGCCGAAGGCCTCGGCGAGCTTCACGAAGTCCGGGCGTGCGAGCTCGGTGGCCGTGGCCTTGCCGAAGGCGCCCACCATGTATTCGCGCAGGATGCCGTAGCCGCCGTCGTCCACGATCAGCCACGTGACCGGGATGTTGTGCTGCTTGGCGGTGGCGAGCTCGGAAATCGAGTACATGGAGGATCCATCGCCGGAGACTGCCAGCACGCGGCTGGGTTTGCCCACGGTTTCCAGTCCCACGGCACCGCCGATGGCCGCCGGGAAGCCATAACCGAGGCCGCCGGCACCCTGGGCCGAGTGGAACTGGCCCTCGCGGGAATCCCAGCAGCTCCATCCCCAGTACGCAGAGATCGTCATATCCCAGAACGTCTGCATGTCCGCCGGAACGGCCTCGCGGATATCGGCCATGAACTTCAGTTCCTTGCCGAGGTCCTGCGCTTCAAGGCGAGCCTTGACCTTGGCCAGGGACTCCTTGACGAGGTCCTCGGGAGTGGTGCCGTGCCAGTCCGGTGCCGCCGCCGTCGCCGACAGCGCCCCGTCCAGTGCCTCATCGAGGGCGGCGAGGGCCTGGCCGGCGTCGGCTCGGATGCCCAGGCCGGGCCGGTTGGACTCGAGGACCCGGGGTTCGGCGTCGATCTGGATGATGCGCCCGCGCGGCTCGAAGGTGAAGTAGTTGGACGTGACCTCGCCCAGGGAGGAACCGATGACGATCAGCACGTCGGCATCCTCGAGGACGTCCGTCATGTGGCGGTCTTCGATCCAGGACTGCAGGGACAGCTCGTGCGTCCACGGGAACCCTCCGTTGCCACCGGGAGTGCAGATCACCGGGGCACGGAGTTTCTCGGCAATCGACAGGAGCGACTTCTCGGCCCTGCCGCGGCGCGTGCCGCCGCCGGCAATAATCGCCGGACGCTCCGCCATCGAGAGCCATTTCACGGCTTCACGGATCAGCTCCACACGCGGCGGGTTGTCGGCCGCCTCGGCGAGGGCGTCCTCCACGGGCGGGACCATGATGGGGTCCAGAAGCACGTTCTGCGGAATCTCGATCCATACCGGGCCCTGGGGAGAGGAAATTGCCTCGGTCCAGGCATCCTGGATGGCCGAGGGAATCCCGGACGCGTGCTGGATGAGGCGCTGGCTCTTGGTGACATTCGCGGCCGAGGCCTTCTGGTCATCGAGCTGGTGCAACATGCCCTTGCGGCGCGCGCCCAGGCCTTCCAAGGGGATCTGGCTCGCCACGACCACCATGGGCACGCCGCTCGCATACGCTTCCTGCAAGCCGGCCAGGGACGTCAACGCTCCCGGACCGGTGGACAGGAACAGGACCCCGACCTCCCCCGTGGCACGGGAATACCCGTCCGCGGCGAAAGCCGAGTTGTTCTCCACGCGGGAGGACACGAAGTGCAAGTTGCCGCGGCCCATGGCGTCGAACAGGCCCAGGGCGTGCTGGCCCGGGATCCCGAAGACCGTCTTCGCACCGAGCGCCTCGAGGGTCTCGACGACGAGGTCCCCGCCGTTGCGGACATCGGTCCCCTTCGTGGGGGCTGCTGTGCCGGGATCGAAGTCGATCATCGCTGCACCCCAGCGGCGTGCGCTCCAGCGGAGTTCGTTCCGTTGGAGTTTGCGCCGGTGGCGGCGGCGGTGCCGGCGAGTTCGGCCATGCGTGCGCCAAGAGCCTGGGCGGCGTAGCCGTTCGGGGCGCCGTGGCGGTTGCCTTCGACGGCGTTGTCCGCCATGAGGGTGACGAGTTCGTAGGCAACGTGGCTGCCTGCGACGCCGGTGATTTCGGCGTGGTCGTATGCCGGGGCGACCTCGACGATGTCGGCGCCTACGAGGTTCATGCCGCGGAAGCCGCGGATGATTTCGAGGAGTTCGCGGCTGGTGATGCCGCCGGCTTCCGGCGTGCCGGTGCCCGGAGCGTGGGCCGGATCCAGGACGTCGATGTCCACGGAAATGTACAGTGGGCGGTTGCCGATGCGGTCGCGGATCTTGGCCACGGTTTCCAGGACGCCCTGGTAGTAGACGTCTGCCGAGGTGACGATGCCGAAGCCGAAGCGGTGATCGTCGTCGAGGTCTTTCTTGCCGTAAAGCGGGCCGCGGGTACCGACGTGGCTGATGGCCTCTGTATCCAGGATGCCCTCTTCGACGGCGCGGCGGAACGGGGTGCCGTGGGTGTATTCGGCGCCGAAGTAGGTGTCCCAGGTGTCCAGGTGGGCGTCGAAGTGCAGCATGGCAACGGGCTCGCCCGCCCTTTCGGCGGCGGCGCGGAGCAGCGGCAGGGCGATGGTGTGGTCGCCACCGAGCGTCAGGAGCTTGCTTCCGTTGGCGGTCAGGTCCAGCGCGTTCTGCTGGATGGTCTCGATGGCCTCGTTGATGTTGAAGGGGTTCACGGCCATGTCGCCGGCGTCGGCAACCTGGATGTTTTCAAAGGGACTGACGTCCCAGGCGGGGTTGTATGGGCGGAGCAGTCGGCTGGCTTCACGCACGTGGTTGGCACCGAACCGGGCGCCGGGGCGGTAGGAAACACCGGAGTCGAAGGGGACGCCGACCACGGTGACATCGGCCTTGGAGACCTGGTCCAGTCGGGGCAGGCGGGCATAGGTGGCAGCACCGGCATAGCGCGGGATTCGGGCCGAATCAATGGGACCAAGGTTGCCGTTGGCCTCAATACGTAGCTCTTCCATTTGTATTTGGTTTCTCCTAATTGATGCGCAATGAATCACTAAGGTCGTGCGTAATTTCGGTAGCTTCACATGGGGCGTGTGGTAGTGGGGTCGGCCACAAAATGAGGCACCTAGCCTCCCGTGCCTGCCTTCGCTTGTGTCTACTCCCTGAGGACACTGAGAAGGAAGATGGCGCTCGGCTGCACGAAGCTGTGGGAAGGACTCTGACCTCGGCGAGAACATGATCACGGGCGGATCCAGCCACAGGCCGCCAAAGGATTGGCTTGTCATGCCCATAGGCTCCTGGCGTTTCGCCAGACCTGTAATTCCGGCCACACCTGAGGCGAACTGTTCCAAAGCAGAACGAAAAAGATGCGAAGTGGATCCAGTTCCAGAACCTGTTCGAGTGTGCATGTCTTGTTTGACTTTCTCTCTGTGAACGCGCCCATTGCGGCACCGGGCCACTCGTACGACAAAGTGGAGTTGAGCGACGCAGCCGGCTGTCGAGGCGTTTTGGGGTCGGCTGAATCGAGTGCAAGGTTGTGGTCCGTCGATGGCGACCGTGGCTTCTGCAGACATTGGCAATGTCCCGGTATCCTGAGGCCAACCGCTAGGGGCCTCTTCTTGAAGCTGCTGGAGGACGCTCCAATCCGAGGTTCGAGCAAAGAGTCTCTTCGTCATAGTCTTTCCGGAAGGAACCACGATTATGCAGGATGGTATACCGCTCATCGAGGAACCCCGTTAGGACCGGCCGGAAAGGTTATCGGGGGGCCGGCAAACCCATCAGCAGCAACCTTGCGAAACCATTTTCCGTGTGATCTGCGATTTGTTCAGCGGATCCAGCAACGACGCCATGTCCATCCGCCTTGGTCGCCTCCCTTACCAAATAACATGGTTCGGTGTTGAATCGCAGCCTGTTCACACAAGCAGGAACATCGAAATACCCTCACCCTCTAGATCGACTTCCAACAGGGCCAAGTTGGATTTTCCTATGAAGTAGATGAAGTAGAGCGTGCAGGGAGGCAGTGAACAATGGGCCGCGAGCTATTTTTTCTTGCGCGCAGATTTGGCTATGCAATGGGTGCTTCGGCTCAGAGTACGTTCGCCAGAAATTCCTGCGTGCGCTGGTTTTTAGGGGCCGTTAGTATTTCGTCGGGAGTTCCAACTTCGACGACCCGTCCCTCTGCCATGAAGACCACGGTGTCAGCAACTTCCCTGGCGAATCCGATTTCGTGAGTGACAACAATCATTGTCATTCCGCCCTCGGCCAGCCGCTTCATTACATCCAACACTTCGCCTACAAGTTCTGGATCCAACGCGGACGTTGGTTCGTCAAAAAGCATCAACTTTGGGTGCATTGCTAGCGCGCGTGCAATGGCCACCCGCTGCTGCTGCCCCCCGGAAAGCTGATTGGGATATGCCGTCGCCTTGTCAGCAAGGCCCACACGCTCGAGAATCGATTTGGCCTCCCGACTGGCATCGGAGCGCTTCATCCGGTTAATGCCTACAGGTGCCTCTGTAATGTTCTCAAGAACTGTCATATGCGGAAAAAGATTGAAGCGCTGGAACACCATGCCGATACTCCGGCGCTGCGGTGCCACGTCCTTTTCCTTCAATTCATCGAGATGGCCGTTCTTCGCTGTATAACCGACCATCTCACCGTCGACGAATATCGCCCCGCCGTCTAATGTTTCAAGACGATTGACACACCGCAGCAGCGTGCTCTTGCCTGCGCCGCTCGGGCCCAGTATGCACATGACCTCCCCTCTGCGCACACTCAGGGACACGTCATGAAGAACTTCAACTTGTCCAAATTTCTTGCGAACGGAGGAAAATTCGACGAAATGGTCTGTCATGTTTCCTTCTAGACTCGATGCTTCGGTTTGTTCCAATGAAACGGCGCTCATCGATCGCCTCCGGACTTGTGGCCCCGTCCGAAACGCCGTTCCAAGTAACGCTGGGGGACGCTGAGAATGGCCGAGAGCCCGCAATACCAGATGCTCGCCACAATGAGAAGCGGGATGACTTGATACGTCTGGGAATAGACGTTCTGCAAGTTCGTGAGCAGGTCCGCGCCGGCAATCACGGAGACGAGTGAAGTCATCTTCAGCATGTTGATGACCTCGTTACCCAATGCGGGAATCACCGTACGCATTGCCTGGGGCAGCACAATTCGAAGCATCGTCCTGCGCGGAGGCATGCCCAGGGAATAGGCGGCTTCCGTCTGTCCTTTGTCGACTCCGAGTATGCCTCCTCGGACTATTTCGCATGCATAAGCAACCTCGTTAAGGCCCAAGGCAAGTATGGCCGCAACGACGGGCCCGATCAGTTGATTGGTGGGAACCGAGAAGAACGTGAGGTTAGTGAACGGAATGCCCAACTCGACATTCTTGAATAGCGCACCCATATATCCCCAGAAGATAATCTGGACCAAAAGGGGGGTTCCTCGGAACAGCCCGATGTAGAGACCTGCAATGTTGTACAGAACGGGGTTCCCTGATAGACGCATGACGGCGACCACGATGCCACCGATAATGCCAATAGCGAGTGAAATAATGGTCAGATAAAGAGTTACCAGGACTCCGTTAATAGTTAGGCTCGCAAATAGATACTTACCAACCACATTCCATTCCATATTGGGGTTACCAGCCATTGACAAAACAACGCTGGCCAAGATCAGAACCGCAATGGCGGCACTAATTTTTACGCCAGTCTTGGAGGCCGGCCTGATACGCATCTTGGAAAGCTCGACATGAGTCAGCCGCACTTCCTTTATTTTTTTACTCGTCAATGGTTCAGAAATTGCCATGAAGGCCCCTCAAAAGTGTTGTTAGCTGACAATTAAAAAGTCCTAAACTTTAGTGACTGCCATATCCAAGAAAGACAAGACGGTCCCGGCTGTCCAGCCGTGACCGACCGCTATCCGACGGCCTGATTCTTCAGCGGCGGGACAACCACGTTTTCCTCGATATGCCATTTCTCAAAGATCTTCTTGGTTATGCCTTCTTCGCCAAGCTTTTGCATTGCCGCATAAAAGGCGTCAAAGAACTTCACGTTGTCTTTCGGAATGCCTATTCCCGAATATGAAAGAGGCTCTCCGGGATGATTCGCATAGCCCTTCGGCTCCTGCGGGTCGCTGACCCAGCCGAATCGCCCTTGATCGCCGCCCTCAGCCGCCAGCAGTAACGCGGTCGTTTTCGACGTCATCAGCGCAGATAGTGCACCGCTGCGAAGCGCGAGAAGGGCGGCAGATTGGGATGGATATTTAGAGACGGTGATCGGCTCTTTCCCGGCATCCGCACACATTTGCTTGCGGTTCTCAATGACGCTGTCGTAAGTACTGCCCTGTTCAACGCCAACGGCCTGTCCACAGAGGTCCACAAAGGTTTTGATTCCCTTCGGGTTTCCGATGGGCACCACGGCAGCAGAGCCGGCCTGGTCGTAATCAATGAAGTTGAAGACTTCCTGGCGGGCACTAGTATCTTCCATACTGGCCATCGCAGCGTCGTAGCGGCCTGCCTTAATGGCAGGTATGAGACCCGAGAAGTCAACAGATTCAATGACGACCGGGAGTCCGAGCTTGGCACCAACAGCGTTAGCCAAGTCAATGTCGACCCCCTCCAGCTTCTGGTTAGAGTCGAAGGTTTCGAAAGGAGCGAATGGCGCGGAAGTCGCAACCCGCAGACCGGTTTTCTTGACATCCTGCGGGACCAGAGCGACCAACTGAGGGTCCGCTTCGATTTCACCCACATTGCTAATCACAGTCTTTTGGATAGATGCAGCGGGAGCCTGTCCCGCACAAGCGCTCAGCGCCATTGCGGCAATGGCAAACAGACCGATTCCCCCTGGGGCCCTTCTACATGCAGTCATAATTCTTCCTAAATTTGTTGGTATCAGAATCCGCGCTCACATCGACCGCGGAGGATAAGGTCGCTCAAATACAAATCGCAACAACAATGGACCCCGAGGGCCGAAAGGCTGCACCCGCGTAGATCTTCCCGGCGCCGCAACCAAAAAAACGGATTCGCGGAATGTCTAATAAACAACCACTGTTGCTTATTTGGAAATATATGGGATCTCGAGATGGCGCTGACAGGTACTGCCAGTACCTGTCAGAACGTAGGCGGAGAACTTGACCTGCTTGCCATTGACGGATATGAAGGTATCTGGTGCCCTTGGGAATTAGCAGAGGCTATCGCCGCCGCGACTTGGGATTCACCTGCCAGATGGCGCCAATCTGTAAGCAAGCCGTTCGAGGAGATCGAACAGGCTTATAGCCACGCCTCCGACTACGACCGGCCCTCAGGTATTGTCGGGGCGCGTCCGGATCAGCTCACTGGGACGCCGCTTGAATCGCTCTCGACAGCGGCGCCGACGAGAGCGAGGTGCTGAACCTACCGACGTGCTCGGTGACCGTTGCGGTCGGCGTGTAGTGCTGCCGACATTCTCCAAAGTCTGGCCTTCGGTGGAACGGTTTAGCCTAAGATCAGCTAGGCTAAGGCCGGTCGACCGCAGGAGCCGATCGCTTGCCGCAGCCCATCTGGAAGATCACCGTTTGGGGGCCGGCCGCTCGAGTCCCAGCGTGTGACGTAACGTTTCACCCGAATATTCAGTCCGAAAGAGTCCGCGCCGCTGAAGCTCGGGAACGAGCTTGTCGCAGATGGCGTCGAGCCCTTCTGGCATGTGACTGGGAGAGAGCGTGAAGCCATCGCAAGCGCTGTTCTTGAACCAGTACTCGAGCTGGTCAGCGATCTGAGCGGCAGTGCCAATCATCAGCCCGTGGCTCTCGGTGTGCACTGTGTCGCGGATGAGCTGGCGAAGTGTCTGACGTTCATCCGCAGCCTTGCGATAGATGTTGACGTACCGGCTTGAGGTCTTTTCGTCTTTGACAGCTTCGGGCTTGACTAGCCGCTCTAGCGGCACCGGCTGGTCAAAATCGAGGTCGTCCACTTTGATCCCCAGCAGGTACTCTGAGATGAGCGCCAGACCCTCATCCACTGGGAGAAGGTCCGCGATTTCATTTGCCAGCTCGTGGGCCTCCTCTTCCGTGTCTCCGATGATCGGCACTATTCCGGGCATGATCTTCAATGAGTTGGAGTCGCGTCCGTTCTCCAAGAGCTGAGCCTTAACCCGCGCGTAGAAGTCCTGAGCGAGTTCGACATCGTTCTGTGCGGTGAACACGGCCTCGGCGAACTTCGCGGCGAATGCGATCCCTGCGTCGGATTGACCTGCCTGAGCGAGCACCGGCCATCCCTGCGGTGAGCGCGGAACGAGTAGCGGCCCCTCGACCTGGTACCGGGGGGTCTTGGGCGCAGTTTTGTGAATTCGTTCCGTGTTGGCCCACACTCCCTTTTCGCGGTCCACGAGCACCGCGTCGTCGTCCCAGCCGTCCCAGAGCTGCCCGACCACATCGAGGAACTCCTCTGCGATCGTGTATCGCTCCGACTTCGAAGGCAGCGTTACGTTGAAGTTCTCGTCACCGGTCTGGGAGGTGACCACGTTCCAGCCGATGCGCCCGTTTGAAAGCCAGTCCAGCTGCGAGAAAAATCGAGCGAGGTTGTAAGGCTCCATGAATGTCGTCGACGCAGTCACTACAATGCCGATCCGTTCTGTCACCGCCGAAAGCGCGCCAGCCAGAGTGAACGGTTCGAATCCTGTGAGGTCCGGGTTCCTGCCGGTGCGGTCGAATGAAAGCCAGTCGGCGAGGAAGATGGCGTCAAGCTTCGCAGCTTCCGCGCGTTGCGCGGAGTACTTCGCGAGCGAGAGGCCATACAGTTCTTCCACACGGCTTCGTGACCGACGCCAGCTCGACGGGCTGCGCCCGACCGGGTTGTGGAACAGAAATAGCGACATCTGCGTGTTGGTTTCCATGGTTCTCTCTCCATTCGAATGTCATTTACTTGACCGGCCCCCGCCTCATTCAGGCGGAACAGCTGGGCCTCGCGGCCTGTCAGTTCTTGATCGCGGCTGTGGTAGCGAGCCGGTGATAGCTTCGCCCGAAATAGACCAGCGGCGTTCGATCTCCTTCGATAGCTGCGACGGTCGGCTGAACCTGAATGAGGTAGCTTCCGCCGACTTCCTGGTAGCCGAGAATCTCGCAACGTGCCCACGTGCCATGAAACTTCAAGACTGGTTCTCCCGACTCGATGGTGCCCCACTCGACACCTTCGAATCGGTCAATACCGGAGGTGGCGAAACGCCGCGCGAGTTCGAGGTCGCTGTGATCGAGGAGGTGCAGCACGACAGACTTCGCGCGAGAC
Source organism: bacterium RCC_150 (assembly GCA_041360635.1). GTDB lineage: Bacteria > Actinomycetota > Actinomycetes > Actinomycetales > Micrococcaceae > Arthrobacter. The sequence continues at coordinate 11,963 of JBFUPP010000034.1, forward strand.
AATGCGGGCCAGCTCGATGAATTTCCCATGATGGAGAACATGATCACCGCTGGGTCTGCAGACACTGAAATAACGGAGGTGGCAGTGAATCCGACTGGGTGATCAGCATCCCCGAGTGTCACGATCGAGACCGACGAGGCATGTCTTCGGAAGAGTTCCCGGTAGTCATCGACACTGAACTTCTTCTCTGCACGAGGGGGGACTCTCATTGTCTGCTCCATTCAGATAGCGGCAATTTCTGGGGCTTTCGATTCGATGCGTTCACCGACGCTCGAGTTGGCTGCCGAAGCAGTTGTCCAAGCACGGCAGCGGACAGGACGGACCTCCAAACAAGACCGTCCGGCCCGAGCTCAGTGGGTAGAAACAGAGTTCTCGCAACGCTGCGAACCTACATATCAAAATATTGCGGCGTTGGCTCTTTATAAGTCAAGCAACGTCCTTAATGGGACGGTTATGTCCTATTTTAACTTGGGCCTAGACCGACTTCGCCCGCGTCGCACGGTCATTGGGCCCCTGTGCCGCTATAATGACTCAATATGGCACTTCAGGAACCCGAATCAGAACAGTCAAACCCCCAGTTAAGCGCCGCGATGCGACGGACTAGGACAGCGATTCTCGACGCCGCGCTTGCAGTTCTGCCGGTCAACCCGAAGGCGTCGCTCAGTGATATCGCTGAGAAAGCAGACGTCGGTCGGAGCACCCTTCACAGGCATTTCAACGACCGCACCGACTTGGTGCGAGCACTTGCTCTTTACGTCCGCGATCTCAGCAATGTGGCAATCGATCGCGCGGAACCCGAGGTCGGGACTCCTCTCGCGGCAATTCGTCGGCTCGTTGATGGCCAGTTCGACTTGGGCCCGATCCTCGTGTTCTTGCACGAGGATCCTCTGGTCCGGACAGACCCTGAACTACATGAGCAGTTCGGGGTGGGAGAGGACAAGCTCATCATGGCCATCACACGCGCGGCAGATCCTGCAGACCCGACTCCAACGGCGTGGCGTCTCAGGGTCTTCTGGGAGCTTGTTCGCCTCGGGTCGGATTTCACTGCAAATGGCGCTGCCCGGCATGAGGCAATCGATGCAATCATGTACACGCTCACGCACGGTATGGCGGCTGGGGAGTCGCGATGACTCGTTTGGGGCCGCGGCGCCATAATCGGATCCGTAAGGCCGTTCAAGTTTGTAGAAGGTTTCCATTCCTCGGCTAACACTCGCTTCGGCCATGGTTTCCATGATTAATCCTGCTTAACATCCCGCTGCCGACTACACCCTCATGAAACACCGACGCTAGGGCCAATACCGTTTTCTTGTGTGGTTTGGGTATGCGTTTGAGTGGCCAGCCTGACATCTTGCGTTTGGCTACGCGCGGGTTGGAGGATCTCGCCGCTGAAGCTGGCGAAGGCTCTCCGGAGTTTGTCAGGGGGAAAGCCGGGCCGTCGGCGACGGTTCGCCGTGCTGCCCGGAGGGTGCGTGTGAAGGAAACCGTAAGGGATCGTCTTCGAAGCGTTGGGGGACTTCGCCGACGAGGGATCGCAGGGCTAGTGGACGCAGAGGACGCCGTAGATTTCCTGCAGGACCCCGTCGGGAGAGTAGAACGATACCGGGGCCGCGTTGGCGGGTTTTGAGTTCGTCGAAGCAGGACTCGATTTCCCATCGCCGTCCGTAGAGGTCTGCCAGGTCCTGTGCCGGTGCTGTGTCCAAGTCCAGGACGGTGGTGATGAGGTGGAAATCGCTGGTGTTGTCGCCGGTTGCGACGGTATATTCGATCACCCGGACGGGGGGATTGCGTCCGTGTTGTTCCGGCGGGACTTGTGGTTGGCGTAGACGGCTTGTATCCCTTAAGTGCCCCCTGTTGAGGTGGGTGGTCCTCGTTTACGGTGGCCTGGGGAGGGGCCGGGGTGGTGCCGGTTTTCGGCTGGGCGTCATGGCCCGTGAAAGAGATCGTTGCCCCCGGCCTGTCTTCCAAGCAGACGCGATTGAGGGAATTGGTGAAGGAGGGGAGGCGCGGTGCGCAGCACCGGCGTTCCTCCGTCAGCACCGGATAACTCACAAGCGCGGGAGGCCCTATCCGAGGGCATCCTCAGCAGTTGCGGGCGTGTGCGGGAGATCGCCCCAGGCGCTGGAATGGGCGCATGACGGTTCTCCTGAGGTGGGCTGCCCGCTTAGTGGCTTTGGCTGGTGGACCGGCAACGACGGGTTGTCCCATCGCACGTATTCGATGCGAGAAGGAGAACCATCATGCAGGATCAGGATAAACCCGCCGTCCTTGTGCGGGCAGTGGCCGGTATCGACGGCGCGATCACGGCACGGCACCACATCGCATTGCGCGAATCTTTCGATGACGGAACCGAGCATCTGAGCCGTCTCACGGTGGACCCGACCCTGGCAGGTCTGCAGCGTCTTTCGCAGCGGTTGGCCGCCGTTCCGGCACCGGTGACCGCGGTCGTGGAACCGACGTCCATGACCTGGCTGGCGTTGACCATCGCGGTCGAACGCGCCGGCGGTCAGATGGAGATGATCGGGGCCCGCCATTCCTCGCGGCTGCGCGGAGCATCATGGGCAAGAACAGATCCGATGTTATTGACTCCGAGGTGCAGACCCATGCCGGGGAAATTTTCGACCCGCCCCGCCTGGTTCTGGGAGCCCCGGGACAGCTGGCACTGCGCCGGGCCGTGGTCCGCAGGGCGGGAGCTGTCATTGACGGCCACCGGCACTGGCGGCGGCTGCTGTCCCTGGCCCGGTGGGCCTTTCCGGACGTCTGGGCCGCGTTCGCCGGATCCGAGTCAACAGCCTTGGCCGTGCTGGGGCGCTGGCCCCACCTGCGCTCCCTGGCATCGGCGACCACGGCCACCCTGACGGCCGTGGTCGCCGAACACGCCGTGACGTCGCCGATACCCCCGCCCGCGCCACCGCCATCAAAACCGCAGCCCGGCAATGGGCGGATTTCTGGGACGGCCACCTGGACCTGGACGCACTGGCGGTGGATGTCACCGAGCACCTGACGGACCTGCACGAGTCCCGGGTCCGGGTGGAGCGGTTCACCTCCCACGCCCGCCAGTGGTGGGAACGGCTTTACGGTGATGACCCGCTCATCCTGTCCCTTCCAGGTATCGGCCCGGCCAGGGGTGCCTGCATCCGCGCCTACTTTGGCAACGGCTCCGCCTTCGACAGCGCCAAGAAAGCGGCCAACTACGTCGGCATCACTCCTTCGAACTGGTCATCGGGGACGATGCACCAGGCGCGTCGGGCCATCGATAAGGAAGGCCCCGCACCGCTGCGTCTTGCGTTCTATCAGGCCGCCAGCGTCGCCCGGACCATGGATCCCCAGCTGGCGGCGTTCTATTACCGCCTCATGACTGAACACGGTCACTGCCACGCCTAGGCCACCATCGCGGTGGCCAGAAAACTGGCCGAACGGACCTGGAAGACCCTCACCACGGGGCAGATGTATGAGCTCCGCGACCTGGAGGGGCGGCCCCTGACCAAACGGGCGGCGAAGGAACGCATCGCTTCCCGGTTGAATCGCACCGGGATTCGCTCCATCCTGCCATCAGCGAACGCATCACCTCCTCATACGAGCCGGGCGCGAATAGTGCCATGGCCATCACGCAATAGGCCATCAACCGAGACGGCAGAAGCATGTTCCGCGCCTGGTCCGCAAGGGTGCGGGCGATCGCCCGGTCAACCACATCCGGCGGGAAAGCCGGCGTCAAAACATCCAGCGAAACATGATCACCCAAACGTTCCGGGGTTTTGGGCCTAATCCATCCACTGCGCGCTATGCCCCGAGATTAACAGAGCAGCGGTATTAAGGTTAGCGCGCAGATTTGGCTATGCAATGGGTGCTTCGGCTCAGAGTACGTTCGCCAGAAATTCCTGCGTGCGCTGGTTTTTAGGGGCCGTTAGTATTTCGTCGGGAGTTCCAACTTCGACGACCCGTCCCTCTGCCATGAAGACCACGGTGTCAGCAACTTCCCTGGCGAATCCGATTTCGTGAGTGACAACAATCATTGTCATTCCGCCCTCGGCCAGCCGCTTCATTACATCCAACACTTCGCCTACAAGTTCTGGATCCAACGCGGACGTTGGTTCGTCAAAAAGCATCAACTTTGGGTGCATTGCTAGCGCGCGTGCAATGGCCACCCGCTGCTGCTGCCCCCCGGAAAGCTGATTGGGATATGCCGTCGCCTTGTCAGCAAGGCCCACACGCTCGAGAATCGATTTGGCCTCCCGACTGGCATCGGAGCGCTTCATCCGGTTAATGCCTACAGGTGCCTCTGTAATGTTCTCAAGAACTGTCATATGCGGAAAAAGATTGAAGCGCTGGAACACCATGCCGATACTCCGGCGCTGCGGTGCCACGTCCTTTTCCTTCAATTCATCGAGATGGCCGTTCTTCGCTGTATAACCGACCATCTCACCGTCGACGAATATCGCCCCGCCGTCTAATGTTTCAAGACGATTGACACACCGCAGCAGCGTGCTCTTGCCTGCGCCGCTCGGGCCCAGTATGCACATGACCTCCCCTCTGCGCACACTCAGGGACACGTCATGAAGAACTTCAACTTGTCCAAATTTCTTGCGAACGGAGGAAAATTCGACGAAATGGTCTGTCATGTTTCCTTCTAGACTCGATGCTTCGGTTTGTTCCAATGAAACGGCGCTCATCGATCGCCTCCGGACTTGTGGCCCCGTCCGAAACGCCGTTCCAAGTAACGCTGGGGGACGCTGAGAATGGCCGAGAGCCCGCAATACCAGATGCTCGCCACAATGAGAAGCGGGATGACTTGATACGTCTGGGAATAGACGTTCTGCAAGTTCGTGAGCAGGTCCGCGCCGGCAATCACGGAGACGAGTGAAGTCATCTTCAGCATGTTGATGACCTCGTTACCCAATGCGGGAATCACCGTACGCATTGCCTGGGGCAGCACAATTCGAAGCATCGTCCTGCGCGGAGGCATGCCCAGGGAATAGGCGGCTTCCGTCTGTCCTTTGTCGACTCCGAGTATGCCTCCTCGGACTATTTCGCATGCATAAGCAACCTCGTTAAGGCCCAAGGCAAGTATGGCCGCAACGACGGGCCCGATCAGTTGATTGGTGGGAACCGAGAAGAACGTGAGGTTAGTGAACGGAATGCCCAACTCGACATTCTTGAATAGCGCACCCATATATCCCCAGAAGATAATCTGGACCAAAAGGGGGGTTCCTCGGAACAGCCCGATGTAGAGACCTGCAATGTTGTACAGAACGGGGTTCCCTGATAGACGCATGACGGCGACCACGATGCCACCGATAATGCCAATAGCGAGTGAAATAATGGTCAGATAAAGAGTTACCAGGACTCCGTTAATAGTTAGGCTCGCAAATAGATACTTACCAACCACATTCCATTCCATATTGGGGTTACCAGCCATTGACAAAACAACGCTGGCCAAGATCAGAACCGCAATGGCGGCACTAATTTTTACGCCAGTCTTGGAGGCCGGCCTGATACGCATCTTGGAAAGCTCGACATGAGTCAGCCGCACTTCCTTTATTTTTTTACTCGTCAATGGTTCAGAAATTGCCATGAAGGCCCCTCAAAAGTGTTGTTAGCTGACAATTAAAAAGTCCTAAACTTTAGTGACTGCCATATCCAAGAAAGACAAGACGGTCCCGGCTGTCCAGCCGTGACCGACCGCTATCCGACGGCCTGATTCTTCAGCGGCGGGACAACCACGTTTTCCTCGATATGCCATTTCTCAAAGATCTTCTTGGTTATGCCTTCTTCGCCAAGCTTTTGCATTGCCGCATAAAAGGCGTCAAAGAACTTCACGTTGTCTTTCGGAATGCCTATTCCCGAATATGAAAGAGGCTCTCCGGGATGATTCGCATAGCCCTTCGGCTCCTGCGGGTCGCTGACCCAGCCGAATCGCCCTTGATCGCCGCCCTCAGCCGCCAGCAGTAACGCGGTCGTTTTCGACGTCATCAGCGCAGATAGTGCACCGCTGCGAAGCGCGAGAAGGGCGGCAGATTGGGATGGATATTTAGAGACGGTGATCGGCTCTTTCCCGGCATCCGCACACATTTGCTTGCGGTTCTCAATGACGCTGTCGTAAGTACTGCCCTGTTCAACGCCAACGGCCTGTCCACAGAGGTCCACAAAGGTTTTGATTCCCTTCGGGTTTCCGTTGGGCACCACGGCAGCAGAGCCGGCCTGGTCGTAATCAATGAAGTTGAAGACTTCCTGGCGGGCACTAGTCTCTTCCATACTGGCCCTCGCAGCGGCGGCGCGGCCTGCCTTAATGGCAGGTATGAGACCCGAGAAGTCAACAGATTCAATGACGACCGGGAGTCCGAGCTTGGCACCAACAGCGTTAGCCAAGTCAATGTCGACCCCCTCCAGCTTCTGGTTAGAGTCGAAGGTTTCGAAAGGAGCGAATGGCGCGGAAGTCGCAACCCGCAGACCGGTTTTCTTGACATCCTGCGGGACCAGAGCGACCAACTGAGGGTCCGCTTCGATTTCACCCACATTGCTAATCACAGTCTTTTGGATAGATGCAGCGGGAGCCTGTCCCGCACAAGCGCTCAGCGCCATTGCGGCAATGGCAAACAGACCGATTCCCCCTGGGGCCCTTCTACATGCAGTCATAATTCTTCCTAAATTTGTTGGTATCAGAATCCGCGCTCACATCGACCGCGGAGGATAAGGTCGCTCAAATACAAATCGCAACAACAATGGACCCCGAGGGCCGAAAGGCTGCACCCGCGTAGATCTTCCCGGCGCCGCAACCAAAAAACGGATTCGCGGAAGCGGCTGAAATAAAGGTGGCCGAGGGCGCTTGTTCGTACTTTCTGCCCAGCTGAGGGAACTAGCTCGAGAGGACGAGGGTGTTGGCCCACTCATCCAACAGTCGAAGGGCGGCTTCGGAAGGCGAGTCCGGCTCCGCACTCAAGATCAGAAGCGACAATCCGGGGTCCGCGGCAAGGTCCATGACCTCGAACATAAGGGCGAGGTCGCCGACAACGTCATGATGAAAGTGTTGGAAGCCGGTGTAATGGTGACGGATCTCGTACGCAGCCCACTTTGTCCGGAAATCCTCGCTTCGCGCGGAGAGTTCGCCAAGCAGGCTGGACATGATTGGGCTGTAGGGGTTGCGAGCCGACTCGGTCCGTAGTAGGGCGACCACTTCGTCGGCTGTGCTGTCCCAGTCCGAATAGAGTTTTCTTGCTTGAGGGTTGAAGAAGACGAACCGAGCATGGTTGAGCGGCTCACGCGAGCTGCCGTACATGTCCGAGTGTAGAGCGTGGCCGAGCTTGTTGGCTGCGAGTATATCCAATTCCCCATTGCGCACAATGGCCGGTGAAGTGATGGCATTGAGTGCAATCTGCACGCTCTGCCGCACAGTGCGCTGGCAGCCCGTGTAGCGCAGTCGGAGCTGGCCGACAGGGGAGCGCGCTAGGCGAAGCCAATGTGAACGCTCGGCTCCGTCCAACTGCAGCGCCCTTGCAACGGCCTCAAGTACACTTTCCGACACGCCCTTCACGTTTCCTCGCTCAAGGCGAATATAGTAATCGACGCTGATAGCTGCGAGTTGGGCAACCTCATCACGACGAAGTCCCGGGACGCGGCGAGTTTCGCCGTAAACTGGCAACCCGGCTTGGGCGGGAGTAATTCTTGCTCGGCGAGTAGTCAAGAACTCACGAATCTCATTACGGCTTTCCATGTCTCACGTCCTTCCCGTGGTCAAAGTAGTCGGACATCGGGTCAGTGAGTTGGAACCATTGACAAGTTCTCGGCCAAAAACCGCGAGCACGTTGCCCAGCCACTTGACCTGCCCGTCAAAACGTTGAATGCGCCTATAAGGTACCCACCGGTAGTCGACGTGCTCCCAATTGAGCTGGAGCCTGCGCTTGTCTGTGGCGGCCAAGAAGGTGTGGACGCGCCAAGACGCCCCATTATGGTCATTGAGGTCCAGAATGTCGCCTACGATCAGCGACTTTATGTCATGAAGCTCAAGACCCGTCTCTTCGCGAAGCTCGCGAATGGCCTGACCGATCGTACTCGCCGCCTCGTCAACATAGCCCGTAATACAGTGCCACCGGCCAACGTCGGATCCTACAAATGGGCTGCGCTTGAAGAGACCAATTCGTCCGCGACAGGTCAGGATAACGGCCACTACTTCCGGTACGTCCTGGGGTAGAGGAAGTAGAGGAGAGGGCGATCGGAGCCGTACGGCAGGATCCAGACTCTCGGACAATTTAATGCCTCCTAGCAGACGCCTCCCTTGTAGCATGCTACCGTATCGCTAGCATGCTATGCGAGAGGACTGGAAGTATTAGAGGTGGTTAGGGCATCGCTGACGCCCAAACAAACGACCGTTCGGCCCGGTGCCCAGTGGGTGGGAACAGAAGCGTCCCAACGGTGGGGACTTATAAGTCAAAATATTGATGCATGGACCCTTTACAAGTCAAGGGGCATTCTTAAAGAAACTGTCGTGTCTCATTTTGACTTACATCCAGACTGGCTTGGCCGGGCCGGGCGCGGCCGAACATCGATCGGTCCGGGCGGGTCACTTTAATGGGGCTGAGTACCGTTGCAGTCCCGAGTGGGGCCTATCTACATCTGAACGGCGAGATGGTCGGCTTCTCGTTCCTCGAGCCGCCTTGCGACCATCTGGCGGGAGTAGGTATCAAGAACCGAGTATGTCTTGAACGCCTTTCCCCGCCATGTGAATAAGGATCGGTGACGTCAAAGGGGTTATGCCGACGTCGGCATAATATCGTCCTGCGTATCCGGTTAGCTTCCGACAGGGCGGAGCCGCGTTGTCTATCATTCTGCTGTGCGGCGTGTAAATTGGCAGCGCAAAGTGATTGTCATGTGTCGGGAGTGCGGTGATGTAACGCCGAGGCATACAGAGCGCAATGAGTCGGCCGGTCGGTAGTCACTGCTGCGATTACCAATCAACCAGGCGCTCAATTCCGTAGGTTCGGCAGGGACTACTGCCGAACGAACTGACAGATGATCGGAGCCGAGCCAACCTGACTTGATGTAATGGGCTTATGAACGTAGCGACCCCACGATCCTGGCCATAGAACGAAGTTTCGTTTGTAGCCAAGTGTGGGACTTGAAGATGCCAGGCTGTCTCGTGGGCACGTGGCGCAGCCGGCCGAATCGTGACCCGTCAACCAAGATTGGGGCGAGACAACAGACAGGGAATTTCGATCGCCATCGTGCTCCATTATGACGATGTCTCAGATCCGTATCAGGTACGTGACTTAGGTTGCCGCGAGTGCCTCGGAGCTCGACGAGGGAGTCAGCATCGCGATCACGTCGCGCACGTCTGAAACCGATTCGATGTTGGTGAGCGACTCGAACGCGGCTTGTGCTCGCGCCTGCGTCAGAACCGGTGCCGTCAGGTTGATGAACTTGGCCCGCACCTCCTCGGCCGACAGCGGTGCTTCCGGGCCACCTCGTGCTGTGTCCTGGCGGGCAGTCAAAACTGTGCCGTCGACAAGTTCAATGTCGACGGTGGCGCTATGGCGGCGCTCAGTGGCTTCGAGTCGCTCTGACTCCGCGTGGCGTAGTAACCGGACTCGCGTTGACATTTCGAGTACCTGCGGATCGTGGAGGAGGTCACGCTCGCCCCACCACTCGATGCCTGCCGGGATGTCTAGCACAGCCAAGGCAGTCGTAAACGGGACACTGAACTGTCCATCAATGACGCTCTCTGGGTGCTTCACATCGAATTCGTCGACCAGGATGTCGAAAGTGTGCACCCGTACTTCGACTACCTCGGCTGGGTCGAACGCGCGCTGTCTCCGGATCATGCCGATCGCATCCAGGGCCGGGTGGATGAAGCGGCAGCATGGATACGGCTTCAACTGGCTGCCAAGAATCGCCCAGGTCTGGCCGAGCCCGCGGGTGAGGATCTCTGGATCCCAGGAGTCCGATCCCATGACGGCGGCGTAGCCCTTCGCACTTTCAAGCACGTCGTGGGCGGTGCGGAATCCGCGGTCGGCGAGGAGCGCGCCGCGGACGCCGACGGACGCCTGGCCGGAGAAGTTGCCTTTGATCCAGGACATCGGACGAGTGGGGCTGCTGCCCAGGCCGGGAACGGGGCTGCTCTGCGCCGCATAGCCGAAGGCGTCGCGCCACGCGGCCTGCGGGAGTCCGAGTAGCCGCGCAGCAGAGGACACGGCGGCGAAGCTCAGCCATGAGTATTCGGTCTGAACTAGAAGGCGGCGCTCATAGGTGGGCATGATCGCACGCTGCACCCGCACCCCTACCTCGTATCCGGCGACCACCGCCGCGATCAGCTCCGGCCCCGATGCGCCCGCGAGTTCGGCAATCGCCAATGACGCGGGCACCGTCGCGGCACTTGGGTGCGAGACGATTGTGTCTTCGTAGTCCAACACGTCCGCAAGATAGGTGTTGCAATACACTGCGTCGACGACGCCGGTTCGTATCCTTGTACCCAGTACGGACGCTTGGTCCGCCCCGGATAGCGCGGAAGTCAGCTCGATTACGGGCCGAGCGGGCGCAGACGTCGTCCCCCCCACGATGCACGCTATGGTATCGATGATGACCGCTTTCGCGCGCTCGATTACCTCAGGAGGCAGGCGGTTGAACTCCAAGCCGCCGGCGAAGTCGGACAGCACGTCGCTATTGCGCATCGCGCGTCCTTCAATGGAACTCATCTTTCTCGATTCCTCTCGTTCGCATTAGGGGGCGACCAGACGTCCGCCTCCGCGACAGCCGTGGCCGCGCGGTGCAGTCCCTCCGACCGCACCGCTCGCCCTCAATCCCCTGCCGGCTGGTATTGTTGATTTCTGGTTGATAGACCCTGCCAGTGCATGGTCTTACGACCCGCTGGCTGCTGAGATCCGCACATGTTTCCGTTTAGGGAGATGACTTGGACGCCGAACTGGAGCCGGCAGAATACGAGTCGTTTACAGTCGAATCGACCCATTGCCGACTGTCATCGCGTCGGCTGGCTCGCCGGCCCTTGGGTGACGTGTGCGGCACACCGGTTCTTCGCATGTGGTTCAGAAGCGAACGCGGCTCAGGAAGGCCTTCAGCCGGGGTTCCTTAGGTGCCGTGAACAGTTCCTCCGGGGGTCCCGACTCGATGATTCGGCCGCCGCTGAGGAAGTAGACGGCGTCGCTGACTTCGCGGGCGAACTCCATTTCGTGGGTGACCAGCACCATTGTCATGCCCGAATCGGCAAGGTTGCGGATAACAGAGAGCACCTCACCAACAGTTTCAGGATCGAGAGCACTGGTCGCTTCGTCGAACAACATGACTTGAGGTTGCATTGCCAGGGCGCGTGCGATGGCGACGCGTTGCTGTTGACCACCGGAAAGTTGCGCGGGATATGAGTCTGCCTTGTCCCTGAGTCCGACACGGTCGAGAAGGGCCAGCCCCCGCTCACGAGCCTCTTCACGGCCGAGCTTGCTGACCAGTTGGGGAGCGAGCATCGTGTTCTCAATGGCCGTAAGATGTTGGAACAGGTTGAAGCTCTGGAAGACCATTCCCACTTTTGCCCGGGAACGCCGAATTGCGCGATCCGACTCCTCATGCAGGTCGTCACCTTCGAGGCGGTAGCCGATCGGCTCGGAGTCGATGAGAACATAGCCCGTGTCAGGGCGCTCAAGATGGTTGATGCAGCGGATGAGCGTGGACTTGCCTGCTCCCGATGTTCCAATTAGAGACACGACGTTGCCTTTAGGGACATCGAAAGAGACATCGTCGAGCACCGTGTTCTGCCCGAAGCGCTTGGATACAGAGCGAACCTGAATCATTGGGACGGTGTCCTTCTGTTGTGGCATGATCACCTTTCTTAGACTTCTTTAAGCTGTTGAGACTAGTCTCAGCTTTGTCAGCTGCGTGGTGCGAATGGGACGGGACGCCGTGAACCGAAAAGCACACTCGCGAGGGTTACCTTCTTGTTCTGAGCAGGCGGCCTTTTATCGAAGCCGCGGTTGAAGTAGCTCTCGATCTGACGCTGGATGAGCGTTAGTAGCGAGGTGACGACGAGATACCAGATTGACGCCACGATAAGCAGCGGAATGACCTGGAAGTTCGTAGCGTAGATGTTCTGCGCCGAGTGCAGCAGCTCGCTGACCGAAATGACGCTTGCCAGTGACGTGTACTTCAGCATGCCGATGAACGAATTGCCGATTGGGGGGATGATCGTGCGCATCGCCTGCGGCAGGACCACGCGCCGCAGGGCCTGGCCCGAGGTGAGCCCAAGCGCCGCCGCTGCCTCACGCTGTCCATTCGACACCGAAAGCAGGCCGGCTCGGATGATCTCCGCCATGTATGCGCCCTCGGAGACGCCCAAGGCGATGCATGCGGCGAGGAGGGGGGTCATGAATTCGTTCGGGTTGGGTTGCCAGAACACCGGGCCGTAAGGAATTCCTATCTCCAGGGTGGGGAACAAGCTGGCGAGGTTATACCAGAAGAGCAGCTGCACCAGTCCCGGGATGGCGCGGAACACCCAGATGTACAGTGACGCAACCGCCGTAAGGGTCGGATTCTTGGAGCCCATCATCAGGGCCGCGATCAAGCCGAATGTAAGGCCGAGAACCATTGCGATCACTGTTACATAAAGGGTGATCAACAGCCCGCTCATGATGTCGGGCGAGAAGAGGTACTCCCAGATCACCGGCCATGACAGTGCGGGACGCGATAAGAGCGTGTACAGGGAGGAAGCGAGCACGACCAGGACGACCGCGCCGAGGATCCAGGCGCCCGTGCGACTTTTGGGAACGATGCGTCGAGGCTCTAACAGACCGTGCGAGAGCGCGTACTTCTTGTCGTCCTGGGCGCTTCTTCCCGTTACCTCGTTAATTGTTTCTGACATTCTTGCTGAACCTCTCTGTTCGGCCTTGTAGTCGAATGGCATGCGCGAGGTGCCGAGTAACTTGCGCCTGAAAGGTGACATCGCGTGCGGCGATCAGTTCGTTACAAACTCCGCCGGGACTTTCGCGTCGGGGGTTAAGTTGAACTTCTTCAGCAGCGCATCGAAAGAGCCGTCTGACTGTAAGGCCTTGATAGCCGCTGCAACGGCCTTTCCTAGAGCGCCGTCGCCTTTCGCGATGGCAACACCGAGGTTCGCAGACCGCATCAGCTTTCCAGTATCGAAGACGGTTACATCCCCTGCCTCCTCAAGGGCGCCCTTCGACTGCGCGACCATCAGAGGAGCGACAGGGGAGGCGACCGAAATGCCCGAGCTGCGGCCGCTTTGGACGCTGAGGTACATCGCGTCGGCGGTGCCGTATTCATCCCGCGTGATCGCTTTTTTGCCGTGTTGCACACAGTCATCGGAGTATGCGGCCAGGAGCTGCACCTGCGACGAGCCAGTCTCAACGGACAGGTGAGCGCCGCAGAGGTCCGACGCATCGAGATGCCCAGGATTTCCTTTGGCCACCACGAGAACGTCATGGGTGCGAAGGTAGGTGACGAAGGAGATGGCCTGAAGCCGCGCGGGCGTGACATTGATGCTCGCAAGAGCCGCGTCGAAGCGGCTGTTCTGAATCGAGGGGATGATCGCGCCGAAGCTGCTCGTCGTCTCCCACTGCGGCTTTAGCCCCAGGGACTCGGCGACCATGTTTCCCAGCTCAAAGTCGAACCCCCGGCGCTCATTGCCCTCCATGTAGTCGAAAGGCCGGTACTGGAAGTCACCAGTCATGCGCAGCGTGCCCCGCTGGGTGACGTCCGCTGGCAACAGCGCTCGCGCCTGCTCGTTTACAGCTTTGGGGCTTGGGGAATTCGACGAACCATTCTGGTTGGCTGGGGTGGCGGAACTACACGCACCCAATGCGAGGACGCCGGCGAGTGCAACTGAGAGCATTGCTGTCGCGCGCATCGAGCGTCTGGCTCGTGTCGAGGTTGTAAGACGGATCATTGTTGCTCCTAGCAGAAGGACAGCAGGCTCCGATCGGGTGCCGAAATTCGTAGCACCGTCAACGTCGCCTCAGCGTTGCTTCCTAGATAACTTATACGTTACGTATAATTGATTTCATGTGACGTTTTGGATTACTCAGGGGTTTGTTTCTTGTTGTTATGAGGCCCCATCCCGCTGTGCGGACTATAATTTGACTTGCAGCTGCTCAAGTCTTACGGGACGGAAACTCAAGCTACCGTCCATCCGCCGTCGACGACGAGCTGATGGCCGTAAATGAAGGAGGACTCGTCCGAGGCGAGGAAGA
>JBFUPP010000035.1:0-25490 GCA_041360635.1 bacterium RCC_150
CCGCCGGTGAACTGCCCACCATCGTGGTCCGTCCCCGCGGCTGGCACCTGCCCGAGAAACACATGCTCATCGACGGCCAGCCAATCGCCGGCGGCATCGTGGACTTCGGCCTGTACTTCTTCCACAACGCCCGCCGCCTCCTGGCCCAGGGCAAGGGCCCCTACTTCTACCTGCCCAAGATCGAAAACCACCTCGAAGCCCGGCTCTGGAACGACATCTTCATCCTCGCCCAGGACCTGCTCGGCATTCCGCAGGGCACCATCCGCGCCACCGTGCTGATCGAAACCATCACCGCAGCCTTCGAAATGGAAGAAATCCTCTACGAACTGCGCGACCACGCATCCGGCCTGAACGCCGGCCGCTGGGACTACATCTTCTCCCTGATCAAAAACTTCCGCACCCGCGGCCCCCGCTTCATCCTGCCGGACCGGGCACAGGTGACCATGACCGCCCCGTTCATGCGCTCCTACACCGAACAGCTCGTCCGCGCCTGCCACAAACGCGGCGCCATGGCCATCGGGGGCATGGCAGCAGCAGTCCCCAACCGCAAAGACGAGGCCGCCAACACCAACGCCTTCGAGAAGGTCCGCGCGGACAAGACCCGCGAAGCCAACGACGGTTTCGACGGCTCCTGGGTGGCCCACCCGGACCTCGTGCCCGTCTGCCGCGAGGTGTTCGACTCTGTCCTGGGCGACAAGCCCAACCAGCTGGACCGGCTCCGCGAGGACGTCACCCCCGATGACCGGGCCCTGATCAACATCGCCTCGCTGCACGGCACCATCACTGAACAAGGCATCCGCAACAACATCGAAGTCGGGATCCGCTACCTCGAATCCTGGCTCCGCGGCAACGGCGCCGTCGCCATCCACAACCTTATGGAAGACGCCGCCACCGCCGAAATCTCCCGCTCCCAGCTCTGGCAATGGATCTACGCCCAGGCCATCACCGATCACGGCGACATCATCACCCACCACTGGATCGAAGAACTCCTCGACGAGGAATTCAGCCGGCTCGAACGCTTCCACGGCGACCGCTTCGAAGACGCACGCAACATCTTCGAAGAAGTCACCCTGGCCCACGACTTCCCCTCCTTCCTCACCCTCCCCGCCTACGCCCGCTACCTCACCGAAGCCGGCGAAAGTGCCGGCTGGTCAAATACAGGATTGATTACGTTCTGAAAAGAAGACTGATAGTTCGGGTTTTTTGGGCGGGCTGAGGCGCCAGCCTGGTCCTAGCTGCCGTACCGATGGATAGCGCCGCGTAGTGGCGCTTGATGGTAGGCATACTTGGAATCTCACTCCCGAAAACTGTGCCGAGCAGCAATGATCCATCCTTGTCGGAGCCGTCAGGTCGCTTCAGTGCCTTGCTGTCGTGAGAGCGGCGGTCACCTCGCCGCGTCTAGTTCAAGGGCGGGATATCCCTCGAAGCGGGCAGTACCTCACACACACTTAAATGGACTCGCCTCGCTGCGCGCCGCGGATGTTGGCCCCTTTGACTGCCCCTCCGTGGTCGAAGTGCGCTGACTCGGCTGGTGTAGGACATACCATAAGCGGCTCCTGTTATGTATCCAAGTGTGGCACCACGTAAGCGGCCAGTCACGCCACTGCCGATCTGTGGCTTGTGAGACAACGAATGGGGGCGGCGGCTAACCCGCCATTGAGCGTAGCCCTGAAACATCTAGGAGAGAGAGTAAGACGTGACGCGTATTGGCATTGTGGCCGAATTGGGCCGAGAGACTCGGGTGGCGGCGACGCCGACTACCGTGAGCAAGTTGGGGGAGTTGGGCTACGAGGTTGTGGTGGAGAAGGGTGCCGGGGAGGCGGCGTCATTCCGTGATGATGCCTACGAGGCCGCGGGTGGGCTGATTGTGGGCGCCGACGAGGCATGGGGCAGCGAGGTGGTGCTGCGGGTTAACCCGCCCACTGAGGAGGAGATCGGGCGTCTGTCCGACGGGGCGATCTTGATCGGGTCGCTGAGTCCGGGTTTGCGGCCGGATTTGGTGGAGGCGCTGGCGGCCCGCCCAATCACAGCGCTGGCGTTGGATGCGGTGCCCCGTATCTCGCGGGCGCAGTCGATGGATGTGCTTAGTTCGATGGCGAACATTGCCGGCTACCGGGCCGTGATCGAGGCAGCCCACGAATTTGGACGGTTCTTCACCGGTCAGGTGACCGCGGCGGGCAAGGTTCCGCCGGCTAAGGTCCTGGTTGCCGGTGCCGGGGTCGCGGGTCTGGCGGCGATCGGTGCGGCGAGCAGCCTTGGTGCGATCGTGCGTGCCACGGATCCTCGTCCAGAGGTCGCCGATCAGGTGAAGTCCATCGGCGGCACTTACCTCAAGGTTGAGGTGGAGGAGGAGATGAAGTCCGCGGACGGGTATGCCAAGGCCACGTCCGAGGCATATAACCGGCGCGCGGCCGAGATCTACTCAGAGCAGGCCAGTGATGTGGACATCATTATCACCACGGCCCTGATTCCGGGGCGTCCTGCGCCGAAGCTGCTTACGGCTGAGGATGTGGCCGGCATGAAGTCGGGCAGCGTGATAGTTGATATGGCTGCCGGGCAGGGTGGGAACGTGGAAGGCTCCGTCGCGGGGGAGCGGGTGGTGACGGAGAACGGTGTGGTGATCCTCGGTTACACGGACCTGCCAGCCCGATTGCCGGCCCAGGCCTCCCAGCTGTACGGGACGAACATGCTGAACCTGCTCAAGCTCCTGACGAAGGACAAAGACGGCCAGCTCAAGATTGACTTCGACGATGTCGTGCAGCGTTCGGTGACCGTGGTGCGCAACGGGGAGAAGACCTGGCCGCCGCCGCCGGTCCAGGTTTCCGCTGCACCCGCAGCCAAGACCCAGACAACGGGTACCGAAAGCACCGTCCCGAAGAAGCAGGGGCTCAGCGCCGCGGGTAAGGCGGGGCTTTTCGCCGCGGGCATCGCTGCGTTGTTTGTGATCAACGCGGTTGCGCCGGCGCCGCTGCCGCAGCATTTCACGGTGCTGATGCTCTCGGTCGTGGTCGGTTTCTACGTGATCGGTAAAGTTCACCACGCCCTGCATACCCCGCTGATGTCTGTCACGAACGCGATTTCGGGGATCATCGTGGTCGGGGCGCTGCTGCAGGTGACCTCCGAGAACCCGGTGATGCAGGTTCTCGCTGCGGTCGCGGTCCTGCTGGCAAGTATCAACATCTTCGGCGGCTTCGCCGTCACCCGGCGGATGCTCGCCATGTTCTCCCGCGGAAGCAGGACTAACGGATGAGCGCCGTCACTGTAGCAAGAGAAACATTTACGAGGAGCGTTACCGTGTCTGACACCGTCGCCGGTCCATTGACCGCAGAATCCATCACGGGGGCGGCCTACATTGTCGCGGCGCTGCTGTTTATCCTCAGCCTCGCAGGTTTGAGCAAACACGAAAAAGCCAGGGCAGGGGTCATTTACGGCATCACCGGGATGACCATCGCCCTCTCTGCCACCATCTGGGCGACTCTGCAGGACGCCTGGGGCGCCGGCCATGCCCTGACCGGCCTGGTCCTGCTCGTGGTTGCCGTCATTGTGGGCGGTGCCATCGGCTTGTGGCGGGCCCGGGTCGTGGAAATGACCGGAATGCCCGAACTGATCGCGCTGCTGCACAGCTTCGTTGGCCTCGCCGCGGTCCTCGTCGGCTGGAACGGCCACCTCGAAGCCCCGGCCCTTTCCGCGGACCTGACAGCCATCCACCACGCCGAGGTCTTCATCGGCGTGTTCATCGGCGCGGTCACTTTCACCGGCTCCATCGTGGCGTTCCTGAAACTCTCGGCCCGGATGAAGTCCTCACCCCTGATGCTGCCCGGAAAAAACGCCCTCAACCTTGGCGCCGTCGCCGCGTTCATCGCCCTCACCATCTGGTACGTCAACGACTCCCAACTGTGGCTCCTGATCGTCGTCACTCTACTTGCCCTCGGACTGGGCTGGCACCTCGTGGCCTCCATTGGCGGCGGCGACATGCCCGTCGTCGTCTCCATGCTCAACAGCTACTCCGGCTGGGCAGCAGCAGCCGCAGGATTCCTGCTCAACAACGACCTGCTCATCATCACCGGCGCCCTGGTCGGCTCCTCCGGCGCTTACCTGTCCTACATCATGTGCAAGGCCATGAACCGGTCCTTCATCTCCGTGATTGCCGGCGGGTTCGGCATCGCAGCACCCAACGCAGCGGACGCCGAGCACGGCGAGCACCGCGAAATCACTGCCGAGGCAACCGCCGAGATGCTCACCAACGCCTCCACCGTCGTCATCACCCCCGGCTACGGCATGGCCGTTGCCCAGGCCCAATACCCCGTCGCCGAACTCGCCCACCAACTCCGCGAACGCGGCGTCGACGTGAAGTTCGGCATCCACCCAGTCGCAGGACGCCTGCCCGGGCACATGAACGTCCTCCTGGCCGAAGCCAAAGTCCCTTACGACATCGTCCTGGAAATGGACGAAATCAACGAAGACCTCGGTGGGACCTCGGTGGTCCTCGTCATCGGCGCCAACGACACCGTCAACCCCGCCGCAGCCGAAGACCCGGGCAGCCCCATCGCCGGCATGCCCGTCCTCCGGGTCTGGGAAGCCGACAACGTCATCGTGTTCAAACGCTCCATGGCCGCCGGCTACGCCGGAGTCCAAAACCCCCTGTTCTACCGCGACAATTCGCAAATGCTCTTCGGTGACGCCAAACAACGCGTCGAAGACATCCTCCGCGCTTTCTAATTCACGAAAAAATCAAGTAACACTCACACGTGCACAGGATTGAGGAGACCATGCCTACCCGCCGAATACCTCCCAACGCACCAGATCAGCCACGGGTGCGAGACCAGGAAACCCGGGCAGAAGAACTACAGGCACCACTCAAGTCGCATGATATCGACGACTTTGCCGCATCCCCTTGGATCGGCCTTCACTACAGGCACGAGATGCTGCTCCACCACAGGCATGAGCTGCTGGAGCAGCAGCTGAGGCAGTGACATGTAAAGTTCGCCTTCACTCGCAGACCTGGTGCCGTTGCAGTCCGACGAGTCCCTGGCGGCAAGCCTGCCTTGAAGCCGGGAAGGCGTAGTTTAGAAGGGCGGCGAGGGGGAATCGACTTTGGGTAGCCTCAAACAGCCACGAGCCAGCACCAGTATCGACGCTGGTGAAGAACACGCAGAATATCCCGGGGCGGCTGGGGCTTGTCTAGAGTCTGGTTACAAGCGGAACTCCTCGTGTCCCACCCTAATTCGTCGGAAGCGAGTCTGTCAGAAAGTGCTAAGCCGATTGCTGGAGCCTCTGAGGGTGATGATCTCGTCGTGATGGACGATGCGGTCGATCATGGCTGAGGCGAGTACTTGATCAGGCAACATGTCCCAGCGGGCGAACGGCAGAGTTCGAGGTCAGGATCAGCGAGGCGTGTTCATCGTGAGGAGACGAGCTTTGAAGACAGGTTTGCGACATCCTCTGTTCAAACGGGTTTGGCCGACCAAGTCCACGATGAACAGTCCGCGAGGGGATCACCCGGGCGATGACGAACCCGTGAATGCGAGGACACCATCACCAACACCAGCAGAACCCTGGGTTTGCCAGCCCCCGCGGGTATCCGGACCTCCGGGTCGGGTATCCGGACCTCCGGGGACCTAGCTCGCACTGCGCCTGGCGGCGTGTTCGTGACTGATCCGGTCGGCAGGATCCGCCGCGGCACACTCTGGCGGATCCTGCGCTCCTTCTCCCGAAACCGGGCGGGGACCATGATTTCGGAGTACTGCGGCGCCCGCACATACCTTGGGGGCTTTCGGCGCTGACAGCTTTCGCGACGGTTTCCGGGAAACTACCAGCCGTGGCGCTATAAGACCTCGTCTATTCACCCTCGGCTGGATGCAACCGCCCAATATTCGCCCAATCCTCCACTATTTTCGCCCACCCCATCCTTTGGAAGCTGCCAGAATGGCTCAGTTCTCGACCGTCACCGATACACCCCACCGGCGGGAACGGTGGATGGTCGCCTTCCGCCCTTGCCTCTGGGCAACCCCATCCCTCCGGGTCCAGAGAATCGTGTGCCGCTAGTTTCTTGGAGACTGTCCCTTGCCGGACCCGAGGAAGCGGGCTGAGCCGGTCGTCACCGCCAACTGACCCCTCCGGGACCTGATCCGTGTGGACATCGCTATCGGCTGGATCCCGTGGGCATCTGCCAGCGGGGAGTCAACGTGCCAAAGGCTGATCCAACCGAGGTGCACGACAGCAACTGCCTACTCTTACATCCACCGGCCATCGATGACTACTCCAGGCAAGGGCATTCGGAGATCCGCGCGGATGAAAGCCAGGAAACGGCTGCAGGCCTCTGCTAGACACGTACCGGCTCAAGTGTACGGGAACGCCCAACAGTCCCACGGGGCGTGCGCCAGGGAGCAGCTTCCAATGCTTTCCAGTGTCTTTCGCAAACCGCGATCGGTTTCAAAAGGCCTAACGCCGGAAATGCACAGCTGTCAGGAGCTCGGAGGGCGCCCGCCGGACCAACATCGCCCGCGAAGTTGCACGGCCATCACCTCAGAAGTCCTACTGGTAATCCTCTTGGGACAGAAGCGGCCCCAACTCCTGATTGAGTGCGTCTTTCACGACCGCCATGGCAGACAAGGCGGCGGGTGCTCCGGCATACCCACTTACATGGGCCACGGCTTCGACGATTTCGGTACGCGTCAACCCGTTCCTCAAGGCGCCGCGGACGTGGCCGCGCAACTCGTCGTGGGCCCGCAATACCGTCAAGGCTGCAAGGGTCAAAAGGCTGCGGCTCCGACGGTCGAGCTCCGGACGCGCCCACAAGGCGCCCCACACATTCTCAGTAACCTGTCTCTGCAACAGTTCTCCGTCTGTCCCGGCATTATTGCTGAAGGCAGAGTCAACAAAAGACTCACCCATGACCTGGCGTCGGACGGCAAGTCCTTCCAGGAAATGTCGATCATCTTCATTGCTGCTGCCCTGATGCTCCTGACTTGGACCGGTCAGCACGGAGTGATGCGGTGCTCGGTTCTCCACAACGACCCCGTCAGAGTCCGCGTACAGGAATGCGCCCGGCACGAAGGTGACGCCAGCAAATCGGAGTACGCAATCATGGCGGCCGGTTCCTGTTTTCGAGCTTTTGCATGGGTTCGTACCCATCGCTTTTATTCCTAGGGGAAGTCCTGCCAAGGCGGTGCTGTCACGAACCACACCGTGAATCACCAAGCCGGCCCAGCCGTTTTCCGCTGCCATGCCCGCCATCACGTCTCCTACCAAAGCGGTTCTTAAGGAACCGCCTCCGTCGACGACTAAGACTGATCCTTCGCCCTTTTGCGACAGAATTTCTTTGACTAGGGCGTTGTCCTCGAAGCATTGAACGGTGCGAATGGGCCCGCTGAACTGCTCGTGACCACCGAAATTTCGCATTTGAAGCGATAGTGAGGCCAGCTCGTCAGCTCGGGTGTCATACAGGTCAGCTGTAATAAAGGTCATCGTTTCAAACTCTTTCGTCTATGCCGAAGTTGAGGCCTCGGCGGCCGGTGAAATAGTTCCTGGTTCTCGCATTTGGTCACCGTCAAAAGTCGCCTCAACCGGCTGGTCTCACCATCTCTGACAGCTAGGCTTCGTGCAGGAGAGGTCGATTGGTCAGGCCGGCGGGAGCCGGGAACCCAGCAGCCTGAGCACGTTGGAGACGTCATCGAGGCGATCGAGGTTCATGATGCCGTCCACGATCTCTTCTGCAGTTGCCCGCGGAAGAATCCCATGGGCGTTCAGGAGGAATTTAGCGATGAGTTGGTCGTCGCTGGTTCCTACGCCGCCTGCCTGTGTGGGTGTGCCCTTTGGGTACATCAGTTCAGCTGAATAGGTGCGCCCGTGCGCATCGATCTCCAGACGGGAGGGACGGGCGTGCGGATCCGTCGTCATTAAGGAAATCCAGTCAGGGTGCCGTGTATATGTGATCTTATCCATGAGACTCAGCACACCATTGTTGTAAACCACTTCTTCAGACTGCCAGGCCTTGCTCGGTGCAATACCCTGAGCACCGACTGCCAAGCCGTGTGCGATGCTGAACTGGCCGTCCACCGGATGACTGATCTCATTGGTGAGCCAGGACGCCCGCTCAACGTGGCCCTCACCCCAAGCGCGTATGGCTTCGATCTCGTTCGGCTTGATGTCGTTCGACTGGAGGATTTCTGCCTCCAGGTCAAGCAAACCGTGTAGTGCACGACAATGGGGGTAGTGCTTGAACGAATTTTCGCGTTGGAAGTTCCAATTGGAACCGAGACCAGAAGTCAAGTTCTCCGGCTCCCATCGGGCACTTCCGATAAAGCGCGGGTAACCGAATTCAGGATCGTCGAAGACGTCAGGGTCACCACGATGGCCGAGGAAAGCCATGAAAGCAGAAGTCAGCGCAACCTGGCTTATTGGCCCTGCCATAGTGTATTTGATCGTGGACACTGGTGTGTGTTCGAGCCACGACCGATGTGAGTTTACCGGGGCAGTGCTGGCTGCAATGGACAGTGCTTGCGCCGTCACGTCAGGGTTCGCCCCTCGCAAACGCACAATGCCCGCTGTGGCGCCGAAGACAGTGCTCGTGTACCCGAGGACCTGAGGCATGGCTACCGAGTCTCCCTCCGTATGGCGGATGGAGTCCATTGCCTTGCCAAAGCGGTTTGACAGCTCGTGAGCGATCGCGACCGCGAGCAACACGTCCCTGCCCGAGGCGCGGTCAACCTCCGCGACAGCTAGAAGGCCGGGAAGAACATAAGGCGAGACGTGGCCAGGGGGGAGTATCGCGTCGAAGTCCAAGGCGTTGATTAGTTCACCGTTGGCAAAGGCAGCACCAAATACTGACGATCGCCTCGTCGAGCCGATCACAGTGGCCGAAGTGTCGCCGGCGCCGAGAATGTCGGCAAACTCGACACCAATTCGGCCCTTGGTGTTGTCTCCTGCCGCCAAGGCACATCCTAACGAGTCAAGCAGGAGACGCTTGGACTCATGCAGAACGTCATCTGGCAGGGACTCGTACTCCGCCTTAGCGATGAAATCGCCAAGCTGGTCGCGAACAGGTGCATGCATTTTGATAATCTTCCTCCCTTATGGGAACGCGTATCCGAAGAATCCGCGACGTTCAGTATGAAATATATGGTTCTGAGATGCAGGTTTCACAGCGCGGGTGGACCGGCGGGGAATGATCCGCCTAACGGGATGAATGGTCACCCCTGTGGCTGGACCACGACTCACAGGGTAGGAATGAAGACGCCCTTGCCGGCTGTCTGCTCCTTGGCAAGTGCGTACGCCTCGGCGGCTTGAGGAAGGCTCCAGCGTTGGGTGAAAAGTGCATCCACGTCGATCCCTCGCTGAATCACAAAACGAGCACAGTCTTCCAAAGCGGGTACAGAAAGCGTCCAGGAGGGAAGGCACGTGATCTGCTTGTAGAGGTGATCTGTGAGGTCGAAGTTGATTGTCGAACCGACCCCCACCCAGCATGCCGTCCCCCACAAGTCAAGAACGTCCATGGCCTGACGGGCCGCGGAGGAGGCCCCCGACGTTTCAAGGCTCTTCGAGACGCCGCGCCCTCCGGTGAGGACGCGGACGGCGTCTTCGACGGAGTCAACCTCGGACGGATTGATAGTCTCGCTCGCCCCAAACTCCCGGGAGCGATGAAGACGGGAGGGGGAGATATCGAGGGCAATGACCCGAGCGCCCATGGCCGAAGCCAGCTGGGTAGCGGCCAGACCCACGGGCCCTTGGCCGAAAACCGCAAGGGTGTCATCGCCGCGAAGGCTAAGTCGCTTTAGAGCACCCCACGCGGTACCTGTTCCGCAGCTTATTGCCGCAGCCGCCAGATCCGACAGTTCGTCCGGCTTAGCCATCACTGCCGAGACAGGAACCGCAATCAAGTTGGCATGGGAGCCTGGCGCCGTCGCCCCCATAGCTGTTGCTCCTCGGCGACACATCTGCGTCCACCCCAGCCTGCACTGGTCACAGGCACCACAACCGAAGTAGTGGTGGACCATTACTGACCGCCCCACCCAGTCATTGCTCACCGCAGCTCCGACGCCGACCACCACGCCCGCCGGTTCATGGCCGGCAATAACCGGACTTCCGAGACGGGGTCCGTAAAGCGTGTGCAGATCGGATCCGCACATTCCCGATGCGGTAACCCGAACAAGGACATCGCCAGGACCAGGGGTGGGGTCGGGGACTGTGGCAACCTCTAACTCACCCTCGCCATGGAAAATAATCGCCTGCATAACGCTCCCTGATACGTGAAATGGGCCTTCTAAACTTGCGGGTTGAATCTTTCGGTGTATTTATTCGGAGGTTGCAGCGGGGTTCTGGACGGGTGGCAGTCCGACGTACTTGCGGTAGGCGCTGATGGTCCGGTACAGGCCTTCCTCCATTGTGTAGATGGGGGTGACGCCGAGGACTTCTTTTGCTTTGGAGGCGTCGTAGCGGTGTGCCCAGTTGGTCTCGGCGCCGGCCTTCATGCCGGCGGCTTCGCCGCCGTCGGTCAGTTCCATGTCGGCCTCGGGAAGGGTTTTGTGGACGAATTCGAACGCTTCCCGGATGGGCCTGTAGTCGCCTGCGGTCACGAAGCTCTCGCCGCTGCCGCTACGGGATTCCAGGGCAGTAACGAACGAACGGGCGACGTCTTCGATGTAGTGGAATCCGAGACTCCGGTCACCGAAGGGCACGACGGAGGGCCCGATTCCGCGTGCCGGATTCTCGACGAGGTTGACGAACCAGGTGTTTCCGCCGCCGCGGCCGGCCTTCACGTGCTCGCCGAATCCGTAGACCTTCCCCAGCCGCAGCCCGACGGTACTGAGGCCGGAGTTCAGATAGTAGCGTCGGGCAATTTGCTCCACGAATGCTTTCGTGCTGCCATATGTCGATTGAGGGTCGAGGCTGCTGGTGTCGTCGATAACGCCCGCGGCGGAGACCGAACGAGGGCCAAAGACATTGATGGAACTCGCCCAAACCACACGTTCTACGTTGTTTGCCAGGGCAGCTTCGAAGACGTTGATGCTGCCGCCGACGTTCACATCGATTGCTCGAGGGATATTGAGTTCAGATGCAGCCGCGACTAGGGATGCCAGATGAATGATCCCCGTGACCGCATGTGTGCGGATAGTGCTGCTGAGGAGTTCGCGGTCACGGATGTCACCGACGACGACGGTGACCTGATTCCAGCCGCTGTCCCCGACGATGTATCGGGCATTGTCAATGTCCGGGTACTCCCCGGTGCCGTCCGGGCTTCCGCCGAAGAATCCGTAAAGAACGACGTCCTCGCCTTTAGCAACAAGGTCACGCACAATGTATCCGCCAACGAAACCGATACCGGTCACGAGTACTGCCATGAAAAAACCTCCTGGGTGATGCGGGCCGTCCGTGTGTCTGCTGCCCGCAGTAGGTCCGGAGCCATTACGCCGAGGTCGAACCTGCTTGAAAATGGAAAGGTGCCGTTGAGCGAGGGTCGTATACGAAGTCGCTCGGTACCTGTGCGTGGTGCGAGTCAGCGAGCTCGATTGCCGGATCGGTCTCGAAGTCCGCCAGATCTGCCTCGCGTGTCAGATTCCAGTAGTCAAGCATTCGCCAGGGACTGTTGGTGACGATTCGGCCTCTGGAGTTCCGAAAGTAAGTGGACATGCCAGGGTGGCTCCAGATCATCTTCTGGTGTATTGCCTGGATCTTCTCGTTGTATTCGTCATATACCTCGCTTCGGCACTCGATTTCGCGCAATGAGTGCTGCCCCATCTGGCGAAGCGCAGACAGGACGTAGTCGATCTGACACTCAACTGTGAAGATGAAACTGCCGCCGTGCCCGAGCGCTGTGTTGGGGCCATAGAGTACGAAGAAGTTGGGGAATTGCGGCACGACGGTACCCAGGTAAGCGCGCGAATCGTCGTCGTCCCAGGCCTCGCGGATTGTCGTTCCACTCCGTCCGATAACCTGCACAGGCGAGAGGAAACGGGCCACGTCGTATCCCGTGGCGACAATCAGAACGTCGACCTCGTGTTCCTCACCGCCGCTGCTCGTGACCTTGTTGCCTGTCACGTTCGCAACGCCCTCATCTACCAGTTTAACGTGCGGCTTCTTCAGTGACCGGTACCAGCCGTTGTCGAGCAGCATCCGCTTCCCGAAGGGTGGGAAGGTGGGCGTAACTTTCTCAATCAGGTCCGGATGGTCGGCTAGCTGGTCCTTGATGTATCGCGTGAAGACCTCGCGGTGGCCCTCGTTCGTCGCATTGATAGAACGCTCAGGGTGCTTCCACTCGGGGTCCTTCTGAAGAGCTTCGTGCACCTGACTATCGAAGATCCAGCTAAGCCGCAAGCGGTACAGCCACTGGTAGTGCGGCACTTCACGCAGCAGGAACCGGACTGCTTCCGGCACCGGCTTCCTGAACTTGGGGAAGGGCGCAGCCCATTGACGGGACCGCTGGAAAATGGTGAGTGAACTCACAGAGTCGGCAATCGCCGGAACGAGTTGCATCGCACTCGCGCCGTTGCCGATTACGGCCACCCGCTTTCCTTCGAGTTCAATGCCGGGATCCCACTTGGAGGTGTGAACGACCGGCCCATTGAAGTCATGGAGGCCAGGGATGTCGGGCCATTTGGGGGTAGTGAAGACGCCAACGGCCGAAATCACCGCGTTGGTAATTACTTCCTCTTCGGTGCCGTCAGCCCGCCGGAGAAGCGAGTGCCAGGTACATGTCTGTTCGTTGTAGTTCGTGGTGATGCACTCGGTGCCGAACTGGACCTCGTCCTCGACACCGGTCTCCTTGCTAACCCGTTGGAAATAGCCTTCGACCTCCTCTTGGAGGGGGAAGAACGAAGTCCAGTCGCCATCTGCAAAGGTGTACGAGTAAAGGTGGCCCGGCGTGTCGACGCCGCAACCAGGGTAATGGTGCGAGTGCCAGACTCCGGCTGCCTGATCCTGCTTCTCGATGATCGTGTAGTCGACGCCGGCCTGCCGAAGCCGAAATGCGGCAGCGATACCGGACATGCCGGCGCCAATGATGAGCACCTTGAATCCGGCCGGCAAGTCAATCGGGTCCGGCGCTGCGCCGGAGAATTTGGCCAGCTTGTGGATCATGAGCTGGGCGTAGTCAGCTGGAATGGGTTGCGCCTCCGAGACCGTCATCATCGTACTGAGCTCGTCGGCTGTCGGTAGGGGCTTTGCAATCTGGCCGCTCTTCTTCCAGGCAAGGATCGCCTCGAGCGCGGCAGAGCGGACCTCCTCTTGCATTTCGGGCAGCAGCCCGCCGGAATCGTTGTCATCCCAACGGCTGGCTTCCGGCGTGAAAGGTGGCAAGAGCCACCTGTCCTCCCCGGTGAATTGGTAGAGCAAGAGCAGCAGCGTAGGAATGTTCGCCGAGGGAAGGGCCTCAGCCAATTCCTTCCTAAAGACCTCGAATTCGTTGTTTTCGCGGGGCATAGCTATCTCTTCCATTGGAATGTTATATGATCGATAATATATTACATGGTGGGCAAATAGAACTGGTCGCGAGCAGCATTTGCGTTATCTAGCCCAGGGAGGCGGCGACAGCTTCAGAGATACCAATGGACTTGAGTTCGACAAAAGGATCAAGGCCCTCAGGGCCGAACTCGCGTCCGAGGCCGCTGTGTTTGACGCCACCCATCGGTGCCTGGAACCCCGCCGAGCTGCCATTCAGCTCGACGGAGCCCGTCTGCATCCGGCGCGCTACCTTAAGTCCGCGCTCCGTGTCGGTTGTGAACACGGCACCGTTGAGCCCGTAGGTTGAGTTGTTGGCGATAGTGATCGCTTCCTCCTCGGTCGTGTACGGGATCACGGCGACGACCGGGCCGAAGATCTCCCGTTGGGCAATGGTCGCGTCCGGATCCACGTCGGCGAATACGGTCGGCTCCACGAACCAGCCTCGCTCGATGTTTGGGCGTCCGCCTCCCCGGACCAAGCGGCTGCCTTCCGCCAAGCCGGCAGCGATGTAGCCCTCCACTTGGGTGCGCTGTCGTTCGCTCACGAGCGGCCCGATCTGGGTTGCTTCCTCCCGCGGGTCCCCGACAGTCATGGTGTCGATCATGCCGGAAAGCCGATCAAGGAACTCGTCCTGGAGTTCGGCGGGAACGACTAGACGCGTCTTGAGCGTGCAGATCTGACCGTTGTTCCGGAAGCTACCGAGTCTGAGAGCCTCAACGGTAACGTCGAGGTCTGCGTCAGGGAGCACGATGGCAGCTGACTTCCCGCCGAGCTCGAGAGTCACCCGCCGAAGGTCTGTTCCGCACAGCTCAGCAATTCGCCGGCCCGCGGCGCTCGAGCCGGTGAACGTGACCTTGTCGACACCGGGGTGACTGATCAGGTATTCGCTGACGTCGCGGTCGGCGGGAACGATGTTCACAACCCCTGGCGGGCACCCTGCCTCCTCGAGAAGCCGCGCCACGAAGTATGCGTCCAGGGGCGTCTCCGGCGAGGGCTTGAGCACGATGGTGCAGCCCGTGAGCAGGGCCGGGACGAGCTTCTGCATGGTCAATGAGAGCGGAACATTCCAGGGAACCACTCCCGCCACCACTCCGACGGGTTCGCGAAGGACGAGCGCATGGCCGTACTCGGAGTGCCGCACGGACCGGAAGGGGTAGGCGGTCGCGGCCTCGATATAGCCCTCGAGGATCCGAACAGGATTCACTACCTGAATGGCGCGCGACTGAGAGATCGGGCAGCCCATCTCCTCAGTAATAATTTGGGCGAGCTCTTCAGAATTCTTCACCAGAAGATCGCGAAAGCGTTCCATGAGGGCGATCCGGTCTTCAAGTACCATGGATGCCCACGGGTTGGAGACGAGGGCTTTGCGGGCCGCCGCCACTGCCCGATCGATATCCGCGCGGCTCCCGGCGGGAACCGTAGCGATGACGTCTTCGGTGACGGGGGAGATGACTTGGATTCGATTGTCACCCGCGGGGGTTACCCAGTCGCCTCCAATATAGAGCCTGTCGTGGCTGGTCGCTACGCTCTCGTTCATCTTCGAACCCTTTCAATATGCGGCCCGCATGGACCCAAACATTTGGATGGCAACGCAGAGCCGCTAGCAGTCTCCCTGACGCGTACAG
The DNA here is from genome assembly GCA_041360635.1 of bacterium RCC_150. GTDB lineage: Bacteria > Actinomycetota > Actinomycetes > Actinomycetales > Micrococcaceae > Arthrobacter. Next base: position 15,063 of record JBFUPP010000035.1, read on the forward strand.
GGCAGTCCCGGGGAGATATGCCACCAGCCATCACTAGCGTTGACTTTGTCGCTAATGTACATATTATATTTTATCTGGCCGATCCACAATAGGGAACCAGGGGCAAGTGAACCGAATAACGAGCTAGGGCTGTCGAGGTTGTGTTCCATAGCGAAGTGAGTTACAGCCTGATAAGGCCGACGATCCGTGCGTTGGTGGCATAACTGCGAAGTGCAGTGTTTCCGCTGGCCGGATAATCGTGTGTCGGCATCGTCGGCCGGCTGGTATCGATTGAGAATGACCGTCAGCTTTGGGGGAATGACCGGTGTTCCTGACGCGGTGCACCTTTACTCTGGATGAGGACGTGATCAGCGAAAATGGATTCAGCATGTGTCATGAAGATGAAACGGCAAGGGCTGCTACGGCACTGGCTGCTGCGCGGAGTTCAACACCCTTCCCAATGTTTGCTTGTCTGCCCATTGCAGGCAGATCGCCGGGCAGCGGGCTGCTTGAGTTCTTGCTGCTGACCCAGGATGGAAGACCAGGCTTCAGTCCGAGCGCCCGAGCGGAGAACGGTCCAGGCAAGTTGAGAATTGCGCAACATCCAGACGTGCGGCAGCAGATCCTGTTTCCGCAGCAAACTAGGCCATTTGGCCGCAACCAGAAATGGAAGTTCCGATGTATCACCCCGAACGAGCACGAGTAATTGTGACCTCCACTCACGCCCAGGGTAAGTCTGACTTCGACGTGGAGCTGCGCGAATCGCACACCGAGTGTGACGATCTGGGCAACCCTGTCTTCACCGTGACCCAACTTTGGGGGACGGCGGACGGCATCGAAACGGTGGGGCCCGGGCAGAACCCGGGGCAGGTCAGCGATCCATGGTTCCCGGGTCCGGGCGGAACGCGCTTCCGCTTCTTCACTTTTATGCCCAACGCTACGGGGGACGGGAAAGGCCAAGCGACGCCCCAGCTGCAGGACGTTCAGATCGAGGAAAGTTCAGGCTTTGTTGATGCGTTCGATCCAGACCGGCCGGGCATGCACATTTCCGACTCCATTGACTTCGTCCACGTGCTCTCAGGTGAAGTGGTGATGGAGCTCGAAAGCTCAGAAATCACGGTCAAGGCCGGTGACGTGATCATCATGCGGGGTGGTTGGCACAACTGGCGAAACGAGTCGGACCAGCCGTGCACAGTTGCCTCCGTCATGGTGGGGACCTACCGGAAGGACTGACGGGAACCCGCATCTCTCGGCGTCGGATGTCGTTTGCTGCTCAGCGTTGGCATTTCGATCGGCTACCTTCGCGATCGGTCATAGACACGGGCTTATGCCGCGATGTGATTTGCATCTGCACAGCATTCCCGGCGCCGATCACGGCACCGCTATTTCATGAGGAGTTCGGCGCCAAGTTCCAGCAGAATCTACAGGGGCGTGCTTGGTCGCGAAGACGAAACGTTTCGACTATTCGTTGTCCCCGGCCCAGAGTCCGCGCTCGGCCAGGATGTCTATGAGGCGGGCTCCTTGTGCCATCATATGATCGGTCATCAGGCTCCGCGCGCGCTCGGCGTCGCGCTTCTTTAGTGCCTTCAGCAGCTCTGGATGTTCGGCGCCCGTTTGCTTGGGGTTGCCCGCCGCGTAGATGCGGCCCGGTAGATTCGCTACGATCGTGTCCAGTATCAGGACGAGCCTGTGCGATTGGGCAGCCCGATTGACCTCGCGGTGGAATTCGAGTCCGATTTCAGGGATGAGCTCCCAGTCACCGGCCTTTACGGCCGTGGCGTATTGCTTAATATTCGCAGTGAGACGATGGATCTGTTCGTCGGTGATCTTCTCAGCTGCCCTTGCCGCGAGCTCGCCGGCAATCTGAGCCTGCGCCCAGAACAGGTCGGTAATGTCCTGGGGAGAAATCGGCGCGACAACGAATCCGCGGCGGGGGAGGAGATTGACCAGGCCCTCGTTCTTCAGGGACAGCAGTCCCTCGCGAACCGGCGTCTGACTGACACCGACTGCGTCGGCGATACGCTCGATCCGAAGGAACTCGCCGGGCCGAACCTTGCCCGAGACAATCAAGTCGCGCACATACGCAGCTACTTCCTCTGGCAGTTGTGTGCGGGCAGTAGGGCGGCGGCGCGTCGCCTGCCCGCCGGTCGACATGACGTCCACGTGTATCACCCTCGCATGTTCGCGCGTAAAAGTTTTTTATATATCCTGCGCTCACTATATAGCACGTGAACGTGAGCCATGAGGCAGCGCGCCTTGATTCACAGCCCCTGGTCGGTGATGGAAATGCCGCCTTTGTTGGGTAACCTCAGGTGGCCGTTGCCCGCCAGAGGGCTCTAGTTGCTGCCAAGCCACTTCATCGCGTTGCCATGTGTCATCTGGAAGGAAGACTTGCAAAGCAACCGCCCAGCTAGCGACGGTGCCGCCCGCCACTGTGGCACACATCGCATATAATGTATGATAGCGGTTCCGGCTCATTGCCCATGGCTTTCCCAAGGCGGTTTTGCCTGGCGTTTCCAAAGAAGCAAACGAAAAGGAAGATCATGAAACTCAAGTACGACTTCTCGGGGCAGGTCGCCCTCGTGACCGGTGCAGCCTCGGGCCTTGGACTGGCGACGGCTCAGCAGTTCGCCATCGCGGGCGCCGCAGTGGTGATCGCGGACGTAAATGCGATGTTAGTAGCCGAAACCGAACAGGCTTTTAAGGACGCTGGACACGAGGTGCTCGGCGTCGTCTGCGACGTATCGGACGAGGCGCAGGTCAGATCTATGATTCAGAAGTCGGTCCAGACGTTCGGTCGGCTAGACATGGCCTTCAATAACGCCGGGATCATTATTCCTTCGGTTGACACTGCAGATGAACTGGCCGAAAACTACGACCGAGTAAGCGCGGTCAATGCCCGCGGTATCTGGGCGTGCATGAAGCACGAGCTAAGGCAGATGCGCGAGCAAGGCAGCGGCGCAATCGTGAACTGTTCGTCGCTGAGTGGCCTTGTAGGTGCCTCTCGGCGTGCGACCTATCATGCTGCAAAGCACGCCGTCATTGGCCTAACTAAGAGTGCGGCCGTCGAATACGCCTCTCGGGGCATTCGGGTGAACGCGGTGTGTCCCGGTACGTTCGACACGCCTATGGTCGATGATTTGATCGCGAAGGGCGACCTCGTCTTGGCCGATGCATTGACCGAGGCGCCAATTGGCCGGATCGGCCGGCCAGAGGAGCTCGCCTCCGCTGTTCTGTGGCTCTGCAGCCCCGAATCAAGTTACGTCGTCGGCGTGGCCCTGCCTGTCGACGGCGGGTACGTCGCTCACTAGGCATGAATGCACAAGCCCATCCAGAGGAGGTACTCATGAGGTTGATCGGACTGACGCCGGATCACCTGGATTCAGCGCAGCGTGACCTTTACCAACAGATCGTGTCCGGTCCTCGATCGGCCGGCACTCAGCACTTCCCCTTGATGCACAGCACCGGTGCCCTCACCGGACCGTTCGGCATTATGCTGCATGCACCTGAGGTCGGACGCTCCCTCCAAGAACTCGGCGCTGCGATTCGCTATCGGACTTCGCTCAGCGCCCGAACACGCGAAATCGCGATCCTAAGTGTGGCGGCAGCAACTTCCTGCAAGTTTGAGGCCTACGCACATGAAAGGGTCGGTCGGGCGGCAGGACTAACCGACCATGAAATCGAAAGTCTCGCTCGTGGCGCCTTCAAAGGAGCGGATCAGGTCGAGGCCGCTGTGTACCAGCTCTGTGAGCTGCTGAATCAGGACCTGTTCCCAGTGGAGGAGTCAGAATACGTCGACCTGCGGAATCACCTTGGTGAGAGGACCCTGATTGAGCTAGTCGTTCTGGTCGGGTACTACCGAACTTTGGCGCAGCTCCTCAACCTCTTCGATGTTGGGGTGCCTGCGGAAGAGTGAGTGAGCCGCAAAAGCATGGGCGCGGTGTAGTGAAAATATACCTTTCACCCTTCAATGCCAAGATTCGTGCCGTGCCCTGAAAGAGCCTGGAAGGGCGCCTCCTCTTTCTTGACGAGTTCGACGATGTCGGTTTGACATGCCTGGCGGCCACGGGTGCATATTCGGATAGCTGATTACTATGCGACCCCTGGCAATTGGTAATCGCGAAAGCAGGATTCGTGATCGCACCCTCGAGCAACGGTGGTACGGGGGACTCGCTGAGCCGGTGCCGCCATCGCCACGTCCTTGGTCACCCCGAGCCGACTGGTTAACAGGGGCCATGATTAGCATTCAGCACGTGCAACAGCATGTAGGTGGACCCGCCTACTGCTGGTAATGGGCAGGCCCAGTAGTTACGCAAAGCGGCTCCTTGACGCCGCGCGTGATGCGTCTCACAATGGTTCTTACGTATTAAATATTATGCATCCTAGCCGTCCTCCTGACTGTCGTCTCGTTTCTGTATCAAGGGCAGCTCTCCGATCCCGACCCGAGCGGTTGCGGAACTAGCTCCTTCTGGCGCGCGGCAGGCCGGTCGGCGGCACCAAGATCGTGGCGGAGTTGAAGACTCCTGCCAGGCGCGCCGAGTAGGGCCCGGGGCGGGGAGCGGAGCAACGATGCGATCTCCCAGCGCTGTTTTCGCCCTCGATGTCCAGTGTCAAGGGAAGGCCATCAGGAGGGGAGCCAAAGTAATCCTTGACACCGCCGTGTGATGGCGCCCACAATGAGGCGTCAACATAAAATATTATGTACAACCCTAGGAGAACCGACTGATGAAAATCTCATCTCGTGCGCGGCGCTATGGTGCGCCAGTCGCAGCCGGTCTGGCCGCAATGGCGTTGATGCTCACTGCCTGTGACGCCCCTACCAGTGCTGGCAACGGCGGGACCGACGGAAACAAGGGCCAACTGATTGGCGTGTCGCTTTACACGCAGCAGGTGGCCCGATTCAACTTCGAGGAAAAGCTGATGCGCGAAGCCGCCGCCAAGAATGGTGATCAGTTGATCTCGAACTTCGCCAACAGCAACCTTGAGACGCAGATCAGCCAGATCCAGAGCATGATGCAACGCGGCATCAAGGTCTTGATTCTGAACCAGATCAATTCGAAGGCCTTCGCACCAATCGTGAACCAGGCACACCAACAGGGCATTAAGGTGATCGCGTATGACGAAGACATCGCGGGAACCAAGGCTGACTTCGTAGTCCAGCGCGACAACGTCGAGATGGGCAAGGTGCAGGCGCAGTCGGTGATCGACCATCTGCCGGCCGGACGCGTGGCGAAGGTCGCGATCATCCGCGGTGACCCGTCGACGCCGGCCATGGTCCAGATGAGCGAGTCCTACGACAAGATGATCCTGAACAACCCGAAGATCGACGTCGTCTACGACAACACGACCCCGGCTTGGGATCAGGCGACAGCACAACGTAACGCTGAGGCCGCCTTGCAGAAGGAACCCAACATCGATGCCTTCCTGGTGATGTGGGACAACGGCGCCCAGGCGGTCGCCCAAGCGCTAAAGTCGGCCGGAAAGAAACCTGGCACGGTCTGGTCCACCGGCAGTGACGGCTCTACGGCGAGCTTGGCCTACATCGGACAGGGCTGGCAAGGCCAGTCCACTTGGACCGCCGTCGACCAGCAGGCCACAAACGCCATCAACATCGCCCACGCCTTCGCATCGGGGGGCGAACCGCCGGCGGGAGATGCGAAGACGGAGTCCGGTGTTCCCATCCTGCACACTCCATTGTCTTCGATTACAAAGGGCAACCTGTGTGAGTTCATCACGAAGACGGCCCCCGCGGGTTGGGTGACTCCGGAGCAAGTATACGGATCAGAGGCAAAAACCTGTGGGTAGCGTACAACCATTTGTTGGCTCCACGCCATCGGTTGCGGGCCGGGCGGAGGCGTTGCTCGTCGCCCGGTCCTTGACCAAGGTGTACGGCAGCACGACCGTGCTGAACGACGTCGATCTGACCCTTCACGAGGGTCAGGTGCTGGCGGTTGTCGGTGAGAACGGCGCCGGCAAATCGACGCTGGTCAAGATTCTCAGTGGCGTTGTCCCGTACGGGGAGTACTCCGGATCCGTCGAGCTCGACGGCAAGCCGGCGCAATTCACATCGCCTAGTGCGAGCAACACGGCCGGAGTCGTCCTGGTGCCGCAGGAACTTCACGTCGTTCCGCACCTGACCATCGCCGAGAACATGTTCGCGGGGCATCTTCCGGGGCAACACGGTCTGTACGACGAGCGGCTGGCGGTTCGTGAGGCCCGAAAAGCGCTGGAGACCTTCGGGCTCGACGTCAATCCGCAGGCGCCTGCGGCCACACTCACGCCTTCGGAACGACGATTAATAGTCCTGGCCGCAGCCCTCCACCGTTCGGCACGCGTACTCATCCTCGACGAGCCGACGGCGGCCCTCACCGAGACGGAGGCCACTGTGCTCCTGGACCGGCTGAGTAGCTTCCGCAAGGCAGGTGTTGGGATCATATACATTACCCACCGGCTGGACGAATTGAACCGAGTCGCCGACGACGTCAAAGTTCTGCGGAACGGCCGGTTGGTCGCCGACTACGACGCAGTTCCCCCTCAAGCCGAACTGGTCGGCGCCATGCTCGGCGAGACGCTTCAGTCGATTAAGGCCATCGCCCGCAGTGCACCCATGACGCAGACGGACGGCGAACCCGCTCTTAGCGTGCGGAACCTCTCCGTCCATGTAGGCGACAAGCAACGGCGGCCAAGAGTTCTTGATGTAAGCCTCGACGTCCACCCGGGGGAGATCGTCGGACTCTACGGACTGGTAGGCGCCGGCCGAACCGAGCTTGGACGCGCGCTCTTCGGCGCGTGGCCCGGCCCCGTGACAGGGGATTGCTCCATTGGCGGGACGCAGGGGCTCCCTAAGAACACCGGCAATGCTCTCAAAAGAGGCCTCTCGCTTCTCGTCGAGGACCGCAAGTCCCAGGGCATTTTCCAAGGGCAGTCCGTGTCTTCGAATATGACCGTCTCCATGCTGAGCGAGTTCAGCCAAATGGGAGCTCTGATCGACAAACAAAGTGAACGGCGTCGAGTCGACGAGTTCATTGAAAAGCTCGGAGTCCGCCCGTCACGGCCGGAAATTGCCATCGATGCGTTGAGTGGTGGCAACCAGCAGAAAGTCCTCCTTGGGCGATGCCTGATTGACAACCTGAAGGTGCTCATCCTCGACGAGCCAACCTTGGGGGTGGATGTTGGAGCACGTCGCGACATCTACCAGCTCATTCGCACGATCGCCCGAGAGCTCGGCGTCGGCGTTCTGCTCATTTCGAGCGACGTAGACGAAGTTCTGACGGAAACTGACCGCATCCTCGTAATGTACAAGTGCCGAATCCGAGGTGAGTTCTCGCATGGTGCGAGCGCCCACGACCTCTTGTCGGCCGCGACCGGGGCCTCGATGACATGACCATCCAAGAAAGAAATCTCCAGATGACCACGCAAGAAAGTAATCTCCAGGGGAAACAAATCCCCAAGGTCAACGAAACTCCGCGCGCCGACGCGCGGGGCCGTAACCGCATTGTCGCGACGCTCCTTTCGCGCTCCATGGTTTTAACAGTGGCGGCGTTGCTGCTGATCTTGTACTTCCAGAATGCCTCCGGCGGCTTGTTCCTGACCTCCTCGAATGCTTCGCTGCTGCTGCGACAGACCGCAGTAGTCGCCGTCGTCGCGTGCTGCATGGCGATGTTGATCATCATGGGAGAGATCGACCTATCCGTCGGCAGCGCTGCGTTCTTCGCCGGCCTGGTTGTAGCCAATTGTCAGGTCGCGGGCTTGGGCGTGGTGTTGAGTATTTTGGCGGGCCTGGGCGTCGGACTCATCCTTGGGCTCATCCACGGGCTCGTGGTCACTCGATTTGGTGTCCCAGCCTTCATCGTCACGTTGGCCGGCTTTCTTTTGTGGCGCGGCCTGGGGCTCTTGCTGTCGAACGCAACTCCCGTCGGGCCGGTAAACAATGACCTGATCAACATCACCGAAGGGCGCATGCCCACCGCACTCGTGTATGTTCTGGCACTGGCAGTTCTAAGTACCGGAGCTTGGCGGGCCGTTACAGGGTTCAAGAGGATCCAGGGCTCCGGCCGTTTGGCAGCGCTGATCACTCCTGCGGCTGCATCATTGTTGGTCGCATCGTTTGTGATCTTCATGGGACAAACTCCGGCCGGGTTGCCGAATGCACTGTTATGGATCACCGTCGTCGCACTCGTGTTCGGCACGATGTTGGGCCGGGCGAAGCTGGGTCGTCGGATCTTTCTCTTGGGTTCAAACGCTGAGGCCGCCGTCTACGCGGGCATTAACGCGAAGCGGACTGTACTGATCGGCTTCCTCGTGATGGGCGCGATCTACGGCATCGCTGGGACCATGCTCACCGCTCGGGCAGGAGTAGCGAGCCCGGATGCCGGCATTAACCTCGAACTTACCGCGATCGCTGCCGCCGTAATTGGCGGAACCTCCTTACGCGGCGGCATCGGCTCTGTCCGAGGCGCCATCCTCGGTGCCTTCCTGCTGGCTACCACCGACAACGGTATGTCGTTGCTCGGAGTCCCGAGCTACTCGCAGAATGTCGTGAAAGCAATCATTCTAGTTATCGCAGTGGCACTGGACGGCTACTTCCGACGCCGGCAGATACTCAAATAACACTCCCAGGGCTCGTTGCGCTGCTTACCCGCAGTCGGCCGAGACCGCGCTCGAACTGGAGGGCGCGGAGGTCTGGCTGGCGCCGGACGATACAGTCATCACTCGGGCGACCTGGCAGCAAATGGCGGAACGAGCCCGCCGGGCAGTGCCACCGTCCCATCGGTCAGGATCGGAGGCCAGAGACTGTCTCCCGAGTCCAGCACCGTCTGACTATCAGGAACGATCAAGGAGCAAGACTATGACCCAACCTAGGTATGATCTCGCAGGAAAAGTTGCGATCGTCACAGGCGCGAGCTCCGGTATGGGGGCGGAGACAGCCCGATGGTTCGCACGGGCGGGTGCCTCTGTGGTGCTGGCCGACATCAACGAAACACTATTGAAGTCGGTCACAGCCGAACTGACGGAGGCGGGCCTCGCGGCAGTGGCCGTTCCTTGCGACGTGGCCGACGAAGACCAGATCGCGGGGGCGGTCGAAACTGCAGCGCGTGAGTTTGGTCGGCTCGACTACGCATTCAACGCAGCAGGCATCCACGTACCGGCCACCGACATAGCCGATGAAGATGCGAAGTACTTCGACCGCATCAACTCCGTCAACCTCCGCGGCATTTGGGCTGCTATGAAGCACGAATTGTCAATCATGCGGCGTCAGGACTCTGGCGGCGCGATCGTCAATTGCTCTTCGATCGGCGGTCTCATCGGCAATCCCGGACTCGCTGCATACGACGCGACGAAGTTCGGGATCATTGGTCTGACAAAGAGCGTAGCCCTGCATTATGCGGCTCGCGGCGTACGCGTCAACGTTATCTGCCCCGGCACGATCGACACGCCCATGGTGCGCACCCAGGTGGACGAGGGCGTCTTCAGCATGGACGGCCTTCGTGACGGGGTACCGATGCACAGAATTGGTACCCCCGATGAGATCGCTTCCGTAGTGCTTTGGCTCTGCAGTTCGGGTGCCAGCTTCATCACGGGGGTCGCCTTGCCGGTAGACGGTGGATTCACGTCGCAGTAGGGGATCCACTGACCGTGCAGACGCTCATAGGCATGGGACAGCCCGTTACCTATTGAGGTGTGAGGGAGCAAGCCAAGTCTTCACCGCTTAAATGGCCCAAATCGATCGAGAAGATCGTCTCTCTGGCTCTCTCACCACGAAAACGCAGGTTGACTCTCATGGCCCCGCACGCCAAGCGTGCACGCGAAACTTAGATTCCTTCTCTCACCACTTGATGGCCGAAGCCCTCCACCGTGAATCGGTTTGCCGGAAGAAATTCGACGTACACAACTGCTTTGGGGACATTCCTTTAAGCTACCGCCGTAAACTTGACCCGACCATGCCCTCCGAACACGTTCGGAGGGCATGGTCGGGTCGTGGGCAAAAGCAGGATTTTGTGAGGCAACGCCAGTCACAGGCCAAACGGATCCCGCACTGCTGGGAGAATTTTACGCCTATGCAACCAGCGACCCGCCCGCAGACCTCGCCTCCGCCCTCGCCAAGGGCTTGCTTGCGCCGTTCCGACAGCTGGGAAGGCTACAACGTTCGGGGTCCCATCTCAGTCGCGTCCCTGCGCAAGGCGGGGCGGACACGCAGCCCGAAAACTAGCGCCAGCTCCCCACGAACCCGTTACATTTATTCCGTCCCCGAGGGCCGGGGATTTGGTCGCTGGACCTGGTATGACTTTCTTGCCCTGTCATTGATGATCCGGGGGGGTGTTGTCGCCAGGTTCGGAGGCACGCGTTGACTGCTGATAGGGACACGGCCGGCTCCCTACGTGTCAGGCTGGAGCGGTACCACGGTGACAGAACAGGTCAGCTCGATCGCGTAGGGCGAGAACCAGGAAA
>JBFUPP010000036.1:0-23581 GCA_041360635.1 bacterium RCC_150
CCGAACTCACTGCAGCATAATCAGATCACTGACCCGCACGGTGTCGAGAAAACTCCACCACTCAGCGGGACGCAACCGGCCCTGGCTACTGACTCGATGTATTGGGCGTAGTTGGCCGAGGAATCGATGGCGTGGCGTTCGATGGTGATTGGAGAGTATCCGAGGGCTTCCGCAATGATGGCCACGGGGGCGACTTTGGTGAGTTCGTGGAGCGTGCCAAGTCTGGCAGCTCGGCTGCTGAAGGCGGTGCTGAGCCGTTCGGTGAGGCTTGAAGCCCGCAGATGTCTTCCGGGAGCGCCGCCGCGGAACACCCAGTTGCTGTTGGGGTGCGCGGCCGTCTGATCATGCCTCGGGGCGGCAGCCAACTGGCGCAGGGGCTCATCGAGCGGGTGCGTGAGGGCAATCTCGACGGTCCCGAGGGTGATGGTTACGTCCTCGTCGGTGACGTGGACGTGGTCCCAAGTGAGTTTGACGACGTCGGAGACCTGTTGGCCAAAGACCAAGATGAGGATCGCGGCCGCACGGTCTCGTTGGCTCATGGAGGTTGCCTGAGTGAGGTTGTGGACGATTTCTTGTTGCTTGGCCGCGTCGAGCCGGGGGCTGGTGCCGCGGCGGTGGGGTTGCAGCTTCAGGGAGGGGTCGATGAGGTTGGTTTTGTTTGCCCAGTCAAGGAAGCGTGATGCGATGCCTCTTGTGGTGGGGCCTTCTGCCTGCCAGCGGTCCAGATGCGCCTGCGTGATGGCTGTGAGTTCGGTGCCGTGTTCGTTGAGCCAGTTGAGCAGTTCGATAGCGACGGTGACTGATTGTTTGGCTCTGAGGAAGGTGCCTTGGGTGACTTCGTCCATTTGGTTCATGCGGCGTTGGTGGTGCCAGCGGATGTAGCGGCGGATGATGTCGCGATGGTTTTGGGTGGTGATCCGGTCGATCGCTTGCCCGGCCCAGGTGGTGAATCGTGTTTTGAGCTCGTCGCGGCGCGGCAGGGCGTTGTGTTCCACGAGAAGGCCGCGGACGTATTCACGGGTTGCCGAGGCTGGCAGCTGGTCGAGGCCGGCGTGGGTGATGTCGGGCGATGCTGCCAGTTCCCGGAGGAAGTCGGTGACGTGGGGCTGTTGGATCCATGTGAGCCCGCTGTTGGCTCGTTTCATGGATTTCAGTGCTGTTGCGATGGCTTGAAGTTCGGGGGAGGGGGTCTGCTCTTTCGGGGTGAGGAGCCGGTCGACTGTTGCTGCGAGGACGCATGCCCAGCAGCGGTTTCCTGAGTGGATTTCGTCTTCGTTGCCGCAGCCGATGCAGTCGATATTGAGTTTGACGCCGGAGCATTTGCGGCAGGCCGGGAGCGCGTTTACCCGGCCGGGCAGGATACCTGCGTGGCCGCAGGCGCAGGTGCCACGGGTTCGTTTGGCTTGCTGGTAGCAGTAGCCGCAGATTCCGTTGTCGGGCCAGCGAACGACGATCTGGTGGTGTTCTGAGCAGCGCCCGCAGGGTTCGGGCCACTTCGCGGGGTCGCTGGGTTTCCGGGGTCTAGGCATCTTCGTCCGGTGGCAGGACCCTGATCCGCCGTGCGACCGGGGAACCGGGCTGGATTCCCAGGTCCTCTGGCCGCTTGGGGGCGTTGGCAGTCTTGGCCGCCCTCATCTGGACATAGGGTTCAAACAGGTCGTTGGGCGTGCATTCGAGGATGTCGCAGAGCGCCGCGAACGTCTGGGCGGGAATGCGTTCCGGTGTCCCCGTGACAAGCCGGTGAACCTGGGCGTTGGAGAGGTTGATGCCGCGGGCTTTGAGGAGGGGGAGAAGTTCGGTGGTCTTCCAGAGGTTCCGTTGGGCCATCATCTGCCGAAGGTTCCATCGGTAGCCGATCCGTCGCTGTTCAGCCATGGGCCGTTCCCTTCGTCAGTACCGCTGCCGCGTAGCCGCTGAGCGATCATCTTCTGGACAGTCTTCTGTTTGAAGTCCGCCGACACGGAAGTATAGAGGGCTGTGGTCGATGAGTAGCTGTGGCCGACCTGCTGCTGGATGAACAACGGATCGTAGCCGGCCTCGATCAGGTGGGTGACATAGGAATGCCGCAAGGTGTGCAGGGACAATTCCTCCGGCAATCCCGCGGTTTTCCTGATGCGCTGGAACGCCCGGTCGAAGTTGCGGTAAACGGTGGAACCGGACCGCTCCGAGGGCCACATACTGGCCGAACGGTCCGCGGTGGCGAAGCGTTTCCGGCCATCAGGGGAGAGCCAGTACTCCAACTGACCGACGACCCAATCGAACTCCGGGACGGTTAGCACGGTCCGGCGCCGAGGACCTGAGCCCTTGGTTCCTTTAGCCCACCGCACCTGGAGCGCGCCGAACCGGCCGAACTGTTCAACGTGGGGATTGGGGCCGAAATCGACGTACTCGAGCATCGTCAGTTCCCTGCGGCGCAGCCCGTAAGTGTAGGCAACCTTGAACGCCGTCGAATCCCTCAACGCCGGCAACCAACGCTTGGAGCGCTTGGAGAACTCCGTATCCACCAGGTCATCAGCGACGTCAAAGAACGTTTGAAGCTCCGCCCTGGTGAACGCCCGCCGGCGCGGCGGCACGGCGTCGTCGGTGGTGTGCCGCGGTGAGTTCCACTCGAACACGACCTGCACCGGAATATCGGCGAACACCCGTTCGCAAAGGGCTGCCCACCCATAACGCCCATCGGTCAGGTAAGCACAGAACGCCTTGATCGCTCCAGCGTTGGACCGGAGCGTGGACAACGCCAGGCCATGCTCTGAACTGCGCCGGTCCGCGAAGAACTCGTCCACGTGGTGCGCCGACCACGTCCACGGATACTCGTTCGCGTGGTCCTGGAACCGCTCAACGACACTGCAGGAACTCTTGATATACGCCGTCGAGAGCCCGCGTGCCAGCATCTGCGCCCGCCACCCATCAAGCATCGCCTCGAAAACCCGGTCCTCGGCCCGCAGCAGCCCAATGTTCTCATTATTCAGAAAGGCAGGAATCCGCCCAGGTTCGATAGTCACGAGCCAAACTCTACGCAAGAATCTCTCATTTAATGAGAGATTACGCCGTTACGACGCGCAATGACGCGGCCGAGCCGATGGCCGTTACTCGACGATGCCCTCAGCAAGCCCATAGCTGACGTGGGAAAACGCAGCATGACAGGTTTGGACGAGTTATCTCATCTACTTCTACTCGTCCCACTCGAGCGCCGATAATCTACATTATGTAAAGTAGTACTCTGCGTATCTCATCAGATGAATCAATTCGCCCTGTCCGTTTTCAGTCGGACTGACATTTTTTTCAGTAGATCTGACATCTTCCGGATTCGACCATTATTCTCACTCGTTGTGACGGCGTCGCCTGCGCCGGACGACTTGGTCGCGACTGAAGGCCCGTCGGGATGGACTGGACTGGACTTATCGTTTCGGTGTGAACCGTTCAGCCGCTCTCGTTCTGAGCCGCCGGAGAGGTCCCTTCCATGCGGGCTTGGGCAGGTCCTGCATGCTGGGTCGGACAACCTGAATCAGGCGTTCTAACGACCACGTCGAACCAGCCTTAATCCGCCGGGCAATACGTCGCCTCTTCAATGGCTACTCCCCCGGATTAGCCGGATTAGGGGCTCATCGCATTTGAGGGTGTAGCGGGGGTGGGCGCGTCGGTGGCCGGATAGAGGTCGAGGTCTTCCGATGATGGAAGTTCCTACACTGCCCATCCGGAAGACCCCGACGTGTCCAACGCTACCTTCCTGCCTCCTGACCTGACTACGTTCTGCCGGCTCGATGAGCTTGGGCTCGAAGCCGCCGGGCAGCGTCTCGCCCCTGGCCGTGCGGTGCTGGAATGCCGCGCCGTTGATCCGGATGACTGGTGCCGTTCGTGTGGCGGCCACGGCATCGCCCGCGGCACGGTCACACGGCCCCTCGCGCACGAACCGCTGGGCTGGCGGCCGACGACGCTGCTGGTGCGGGTCCGCCGCTACAAGTGCACCGGGTGCGGCCGGGTGTGGCGGCAGGACATCTCCAAAGCCGCGCAGCCCCGGGCGAAGATCTCCCGCCGCGGACTGCGCTGGGCGCTGGAGGGCATCGTGTGCCAGCACCTCACCGTCGCCCGCGTCGCCGAAGGCCTGGGCGTGTCCTGGCATACCGCGAACAGCGCGATCCTTGCCGAGGGCAGGCGGGTGTTGATCGAGGACCCGGCCCGGTTCAACGGGGTCGCCGTGATCGGCGTCGACGAGCATGTCGTGCGCCACGAGGCGCTGTTGTTTCGGATGGAGGTGAGAGACCTGCATCGCTTGGTCGTCGCAGCGGCTGGGTGAAGCTGGCGGCAGTCCGTCCTTGGGGAACGCCGGGGATGGATGGGAGCAGCCGCGACAAAGTCAGGGCGGTCCGGCACTACCGGACGGGTCGTGCCTGGTGAGCAAGACGGGAAGGTGTACGCAAGGAACCGGTGTCGTGAAGCCTCTTCATCGTCGACCAGCTCGAACCCGGTGGATCGGGGCTGGTGTGCGGTGCGCACCCATCTGTCGTGGTCACCAGCCAGGTGACCGTGGGGGTGGGGAACTGTCAGAACGGTGGTATGTGTCGGGTCTGGCAGGTCGTGGTGAAGGTCTGCGGCGTAGCCACGACGAGACCGCAGGGGCAAAGCCGGGCGCCTCGCCCGTTGACCGAACAGCAGTGAACGTGGGAACCACCTGTGTCCGCTCCCTTTGGGATAGGCGCGTTGCCGGCCGAAGGGCGCAGGTGGGGCGGAGCCGTCGTAGTACTCCGAGGCCGGGAGAGCCGGCCGCATGGGGAAGGGCGGCAGCGAGAGGAAGCAAGGAGGGACTGTTATGTCCGAAGATGCACCGGTGAATACCGGCGCCGTGG
Organism: bacterium RCC_150; assembly: GCA_041360635.1. Taxonomy (GTDB): domain Bacteria; phylum Actinomycetota; class Actinomycetes; order Actinomycetales; family Micrococcaceae; genus Arthrobacter. The sequence goes on from JBFUPP010000036.1 coordinate 4,845, forward strand.
TCTGGCCCGAGGAAGCCTGGGCTCAGGCCGCGGTACGGAGGATGCAGACCAAACTGCATTGTTGGGCGGCCGGGGATCCCGGTCGCCGGTTTGATGATTTGTACAACCTGGTCTGCGATCCGGCGTTTCTGGTGGTGGCGTGGCAACGCGTCGCTGGCAACGCCGGGGCGCGGACCCCGGGAGTCGACCGGGCCACAGTGGCTTGGATCGCTTCCCGGGTCGGGGTTGAGGGATTCCTGCAGCACGTTCGTGACCATCTCAGGGCACGAACGTTCCGGCCGGTCGAGGTACGTCAAGTCATGATCCCCAAGCCGAGCGGGAAGCTGCGCAAGCTGGGGATCCCGACGGTGACCGACCGGGTGGTGCAGGCTGCCCTCAAGCTGGTGCTGAAACCGATTTTCGAGGCGGACTTTCAGCCGTGCTCGTACGGGTTCCGGCCGAACCGGCGCGCGCAGGATGCCATCGCCGAGATCCATCACTTCACCACCACCAAGCGGTATCAATGGGTGCTGGAGGCCGACATCGAGGCATGCTTCGACATGATCGATCACGTCGCGTTGATGGACAGGGTCCGGGCGAGGATCGGCGACAAGCGTGTGCTGGGGCTGGTCAGGGCGTTCCTCAAGGCCGGGGTGATGACCACCATCGGTACTCGCGAGGCCACGCACACCGGCACCCCGCAGGGCGGGATCTTGTCCCCGTTGTTGGCCAACATCGCACTGTCCGCGCTCGATGACCATTTCATCCGGGCGTGGGAGCAGCAGATGGCGACTGAGCCCCAACGGCAGCGCCGCAAGCGACACGGTCAGGCGAACTACCGTCTGGTCCGGTACGCCGACGATTTTGTCGTTCTCGTTACCGGGCAGCGGGAGCACGCCGAATGGTTGCGGCAGGAGGTGGCAACCGTGCTGGCCCCGATGGGCCTGCGGCTGTCGCCGGAGAAGACCCAAGTGGTCCACATCGACGACGGGTTCGACTTTCTCGGCTTTAACATCCGCAGGATGCGCAAACGGGGAAGCAACAAGTGGTTCGTGTACACCCGGCCCTCGAAGAAGGCGATCGCCTCGATCAAGAGCCGGGTGAAGACCATGACGTACAGATCGACCCTGCACAAAGATCCCGGATACCTGCTGGACTATCTGGGGCGGGTGCTGCGAGGGTGGGCCAACTACTTCCGGCACGGAGTATCCAAGGCCACGTTCTCCGCGATCGACTCCTATGCGTGGGAGCGGATCACGGCATGGCTAAGGAAGAAGCACCGCATCGGATGGCCAGAAATGCGGCGCAGGTTCTGCCTGCCCGGAACCTGGCGGCTCGCCGTCGACGGGACGAGGTTCAAGGGCGCAGCCAGCGTCACGGTGATCCGGTACCGCTACCGCGGCTACCGGATTTCGACCCCGTGGACACCCGCAGCCCCCACCGGCTGAGCGACAAATCCTCACGTGGAGAGCCCGGTGCGGTGAGAATCGCACGCCGGGTTCGGCGGGCGGTCCGGGGAAACGGAACGGCAGCAATGCCGTCACCGCGCCCCGGGCCGACCCAACTGGCGGCACACCCGGCGCGGGGACAAGTACGTCACCGTGATCATCGACCTCACCCCGGTCCGCGACAGGACCGGCCCGGCGCGGTTGCTGGACATGGTCGAGGGCCGCTCGAAACAGGTCTTCAAGTCCTGGCTCGCCGGGCGGCCCAAGGCCTGGCGGGACGGGATCGAGGTCGTTGCGATGGACGGGTTCACCGGGTTCAAGACCGCGGCCGCCGAGGAGCTCCCGGACGCGGTCGAGGTCATGGACCCTTTTCACGTCGTCCGGCTTGCCGGCGATGCCCTGGACAGGTGCCGCCAGCGCGTGCAGCAGCAGACCATTGGGCACCGCGGACGGTCCGGGGACCCGCTCTACGCAGCCCGCCGGACCCTGCACACCGGGCACGATCTGCTCACCGAGAAGCAGAAGGACAGGCTGAAGGCCCTGTTCGTTGCGGACAACCACGCCGAAGTCGAAGCGACCTGGGGCATCTACCAGCGCGTCATCGCCGCCTACCGCGACCCTGACGGCACCCGGGGCAAACAGCTCATGCAGGCACTGATCGGCGCGATCAGTGCCGGCGTTCCCGCTGCGCTGACCGAGGTCATTACGCTTGGCCGCACGCTGAAACGCCGCGCAGGGGACGTGCTGGCATACTTCGACCGGCCCGGCACCAGCAATGGGCCCACGGAAGCACTCAATGGCCGGCTCGAACACCTCCGCGGCTCCGCCCTCGGCTTCCGAAACCTGGCCAACTACATCGCCCGGTCACTCCTCGAGACCGGCGGATTCAGACCGCAATTACACCCTCAAATGCGATGAGCCGGATTAGGTTGCTGCAAATCCACGAAAGTGTTATGGCATAAACGCTAGGCGGGCCCACTGATCCAAATTCTGAAACGAATTGGGCTTGCTTTTAATTACATTGTTTGGTGCATAATGGTAGTCAGGGTGTTACTTCTCCAGGGTTTGGACCTAGCTCGGTTTTGGCAACCTAAAGAAGAGTCGGGACACCGCCGGACTTTTTGTGGGCTGCCCGCGATTCCGCCCAGTCCGCCCGTCTCGTCCGACGCTCGCATTGGCAAGTCCCAAGGCGCAGCGCGACCCTATGGTGAAAGTATGTCGTGAACGTTCGTCCGGTTCGCGCGTAAGGATCACTCACATCGTCCCCCGCTGTTTCCAGTTTCGTAGATTGTGGGTTTTCAATGGCATCAAGTGCACCGGACTCTCTCCCGTCCAACGAGAGTGACACGGTTCGAGTTGTTTTTCGGCTTGAAGGTGATGCGGTCCTAAGGAATGAGTTTCTCAGGCCGTCCCTTTCCATGCGGGCCTTGGAGACAGCCTTGCCAGTTCGCCGGTTCCATTCATGGCATGGGAAAAGAAACTACGAGGGACTCTGGTGGTCGTCGACAAATCGGGCGCATATTCCTTTCGAGTCACTTCTCGAGCGTCAAGCACTCCTGGCATTTGACTTCGATCCCGCAGTGAGGGCAATTGCAGCCCAGCCTTTGGCCTTTCTGTGGCCCGCCGGAGTTACGGGACAACGCAATCATGTTCCCGATTTCTTTCTCCGCTTGGCGTCTGGCGACGGGTTGCTGGTTGATGTGCGAGCCGACAGCCTGATCGATGAGCATGCGAACAAGCAGCACGAAATGTGTCGTCTTGCCTGTGACGAGGTTGGCTGGAAATACCAGGTGTTCAAGGGGATCCCAAAGACCCGCTTGGATGGACTCCGATGGCTGGCAGGCTTCCGGTATGACAGATATGCCCCAGAGGAACGCGTCATTCAGGAGTTGCTGTCGTCGTTCCGCACCCCTACTCCCCTGGGGCGTGGTGTGGACGCGGCGATGGAGAAGACCGGTCTGCCCCGAGGGCTTGTCCTTGCAAATACCTTCCATTTGCTGTGGACCGGAACACTCACCCTGAACCTGGACACACGGCTTTCCATGAACTCAGAGGTTTCCGCGTGAAGTCCGTACGACTGTTTGATTTCATTCAGTTCGACGGGGATGCCTGGCAGGTCGTTCGCCAGGAGGGGCCGACACTCTTCCTAAAATCACTGACCACGCACAGAATCCGCAAGATTCCGGCGGCCACCCTCATGGAATCAGACTCGTACTTGCCGGACTCCCCCGATCGGCTTCCAGCACTGGACCAGGAAGCCGATATTGGAAGAAGGTCTGCGCAAGAGCAGAAGAAAATAGCGTTCATCCACCGACATATCTTCGAGGTCCTGTACGGTTATTCGCCGGATGTGGAAGGGAACGAGTCCCCGAGCCCGGAACTTCGTCCCGAGTATGACCCGTCCTTGCCGCTGTACCGCAGGATCGATGCGAAGGTCCGGGAGCTCAAGGCTGCTGGGACCCCCATGTCTGAAAGTAAGCTCAGACGGGGCATCTCCGCCTACCGCAAAGAAGGACGGCCCGGTTTGGTGGACCATCGAAGGTCCAGGCTCTCTACCCCTACTGGCCGTGTCCACCCGGACGTGGTGGCCCTGGTCGAAATCGAGATGGCCGAGCAAAAACGCCGAGGGAGGGGCAAAGGACCATCCCTGACGCGTTCAACCGGAACCCGTTCGCGCGTGATCACTCTCGTGACCATTGAAGCTGCTAAACAAGGGTTGCCCATTCCTTCGATTTCCACCTTCTACCGCCTCATAGGGGCGATGGAACGGCACCGTCGCCCTTTTGGCGACGCCAAGGGCCGGAGTTCGTTGGCCAGCCGACCGGATCGAACCTTCGGCCATCAGGATCCAGTCCGTCCCGGTGAACTCGTGGAAATGGACACCACGCCGCTTGATGTCATGGCCATCCACCCGGATGGAAGCGTCGCAAAGCCGGAATTGGCAGCGGTCTTTGACGTCGCCAGCGCAACCCTAAGCTCTCCGATTGTGCAGCCCAGCGGCCTTAAAGCAGTTGACGCAGTCATGCTGCTCGCTCGAATGCTGACGCCGGCGACGATGCAGCCTGGCTGGGATGATTCGTTGTCTTTGTCACGCTCAATACTGCCAGAAGGCATGCTCATGGATGACGCCCAACTCCGGAAACAAATTGCGGCTCACCCGCTCATCCTTCCGGAGAACGTGACCATCGACCGGGGCAAGATCTTTGTCAGTCGAACCTTCCTCGACGCAGCGGAGCGACTGGGCATCAGCATCGTGAAGGCTTCCCCGCGTACCGGGTCCGACAAACCCCACATCGAAAGGGCCTTCGGTGCGATAAACACCGGATTCACGCAGTTTCTCGCCGGGTACACGGGGCGCAATGTAGTGCAGCGGGGTGACTTGCCGGAGGATGAGGCGATTTGGACCGTTGCTCAGATACAGGACCTGCTGGAACAGTGGCTGATTTCCGGCTGGCAAAACCGCCCCGTTCGCGGCTTTAGACACCCTGCCATGCCTAGGAAGGACCTAACCCCAAATGAAATGTACTCCGCGCTGGTCAGCGTTGCGCCCCAGGTCGGCATCGTGCTGAGCCGGGACGACTACATAGGACTCCTTCCGCTCGATTGGAGGACAATCAATTCTTACGGAATCAACTTCCACGGCTTGGTCTATGACTCACGAGAACTCCACTCTTACCGCGGGGCGAAGTCAGGGCTGAAGACAGAACCGGCGAAAAATCGTTGGGAAGTCCGCTACGACCCCTACCGGCTGAGCTCGATTTTCGTGAGAGACCATCACAAAGGCGTTTGGATGGAGGCCAAGTGGACCATGGCCCGGCAGGTCCTTGGCCCATTCTCGCTGGATGTGCTGACGGTAGCTCGCAAGGCGGTCGCGAAGCGCGATGGCCGGACTCCGGGACAAGCGGTGCTGGCAGAGATCAACCGGATCCAGTCCGGAGGAGCCCGAACCGTTCAGGAGCGTAAGGCGGCCATGCGGAGTGCGGCTTCCCAGCCTTTTGTCCCGCCAGCGGAAACTCAACAAGTCCCCACTGAAGAGGACCCAGCGAGCACCCCCGAAAAAAGGCCCTCGACGCGCCCGACCCTGCACCGCATCGACGAGGAGGAGGACTAGCGTGGCAGTCCCGGACTCGCTGGCCGCTTGGCGCACATTTGTTGAACGAAAGTTCGTTGAACCCGTACCCATGAGCATGGCCGGCTTGGAAGCTCTCGACCCCGCTATGAGAGCCGAATACGACCAGACGCGCTTCGCGTGGCTTGGCGCTGATATTGTTCTGCCCACCCACGACACCGAGACGCTGCAGCGTCAAGCCAAGATCATCCTGGCCCGGAATGCTGCCTTGTCGGCCACCGCCCGACGGGGTCTGGTTATTACAGGCAAACCCACGCTCGGCAAGAGCACGACTGCCATGCTGATCGGAAAGCGACATGAGAGGGCCATGCGCACGAAATACGAGCGTTTCGATCGGGGGTTTGCGCCCGTAACGTACGTTGTTGTTCCCGCGGGTACCACCCCGAAAATGCTCATGCTGAGCTTTGCGAACTTTCTCGGCCTCATCCCCCGCAGCCGCGCCACAGCACAGGACCTCGCGAATCAAGTGATTGCCGTCCTGCGCGATTTACGAACTTCCCTCGTGATCGTGGACGAAGTCCATAATCTGCGAACTAGCCGCAGTGCAGGCGCCGAAGCCGCATCGTCGCTGAAGGGATTCTCTGAACGATTGGATGCGACGTTCATCTATGCAGGAATCGACCTTCTGGACAGTGACCTCTTCCAAGACGACGAGATCGGAACACAGATGAAGGGCCGGATGATCGTCCACGAAGTGAGTCCTTTCGGGTTCGCAACCCAAAGCCAGAGAGATGCCTGGGTGGACATCGTCCTGGCGTGTGAAAATCTTCTTCCCCTCGCGAACCACCTGAATGGAAGGCTGGAAGGTCAGTCCAGATACCTGTGGGACCGCACCGGCGGCAGCATCGGCGCCCTACGTGCCCTTCTGACCGACGCGGCCATTGCGGCTATCCAGTCCGGTTCAGAGCAAGTAACCTGTTCGCTGTTGGAGAGCATCCGGACTTATCAACAAGCTGAGGAGTTCGTTCCCCCAACGGCTGCGAAGTCCCCGCCGGGAAAGAGGACCCGATGACGCTCCGGCCCCTGCCCATATCCACCAGGGCCTTTGGGGGCGAAGGCGTCGAAACGTACAGCCGTCGTCTGGCAACGCGAAACCATACCGACAACAAAGCTATCGAATATGCCCTCCGCGGGCGCGGCCTTCTCCCTTCCACAGCGGCACACTCCCCCGACAGATTGCAGGCCTGGCGAGACTTAGGAGGTCTCCACCAGTCAATGTTCACGACTCCACAGGAGTCAAATGGCGGTCGGATCACCGACAGAGATCTGTGCGCGCGCTGCTGTCAGGGCCAATCCGCCCATGGACGGTTGCCCCACGCAGGATTCGTATGTTTGAGACACCGGCATTGGATCGGGGTTCGGCAACGGACGGTGGATCAGTTCCCGGAAGCCTTGTCTGCTGAACGTCATTTCAGAACCCATCTGGCGCCGAGAGGCGTCTTCTTTGACGCTTTCGCCATGCAGTTGGGATTGGACTGCAGCGCGGCGGGAATATGTCGCTCACTGCTGTTGGAGCGTAGTCGTAGGACCGGCATTGGGGACCTCGCGATACTGCTCTACCCCGAGCAGGTGGCTTTTGCCCGACTTGTGTCGCAGCGAAAGTTCCTCGATGTCGTGGCCAACAGCGATGTGGAACGAAAGCAGCGCCATACTGTAGTCCAATCAGCGGTGAGGGCCATCCTCCCGGGGGCCAAGAACGGGCAGACATGGCGCGCCGTGGCACGCATCTGGACTGTTTCCGAGGGACTCGCCGGCCTCAATGCTCAAGCAACGCGTGATGCCAGTTACCCCGTCGATGATGTGTATCAGTTATTGCGGTTCTCTTCGCTGAGGCCAAACGGAACGCAATGACTAGAACCACCCTTCTGGTCGACTTGCCGACCTCCACTCGCCTAGGTTCGGTCGGAGTGAATCGGCTTGTGGTGAATAAATCTCCGGCGCGCCGGCTCGCACGCACGGGCGGAGTCACCGATAGTTGGACGCATCGGCTTGCGAACCTGGTCAACGCCTTCGACCGCACGGACTACAGCGTGCAAGACCGCACGGATGCCATCTATGTGCGTCGGCAGGGAGCTGCTCCCGGTCTTTCTTTTCGACCCGACCACAACGCATAGCGCCAAAGTGCAACCGCCACCACTTCCTCTTCCTTCCCGGCTTTTCGACGGCGAGACCTTGGAGTCGTACATCACTCGACTCGCCTCCCGTAACGGCTCCGACGTCGAATCCATCGAGTCCGGGCTAAGAGAACGAGGCTGGCTCCCAGCCCGCGATTCCCACTACGTTCTGAACTTGCGGGCCCGGGAACAGGCTTGGCGGCGCCTCGGAGCCCTCGATCCGCGCGCCTTCACGACTCCGATGCGTCTCGAAGGTCGTTCGGTGACCACGCGACTCTTATGTTTGCAATGCGCTCAGGGGCAGGAGGCTAACGGCAGGTTGCCCTTAGTTGGCCAGGTGTGCCTCAAGCACAAGCGCTGGTTGGGGCCCACTCAGTTTCGGGTCAGTTCTTTCCCGGATGCTTTGACCGCAGAGCGGCATTTCAGGAGTAGCCTGGCGTCCCGCAGGATCTACTTCGACTCCGTTCCCATGCAGATTGGCGCCAGTTGTGCGGCCGTGGGAGTTAGCAAGCAACTGATCGCCGAACGACGACGAGTAACGGGACTGCAGGAATTTTCGGTATTGACCTACCCCGAACAGGTCGCCTTTGCACGATTGATCTGTCGAAAAGACTTCGTCAGTGCACTCCTTGATCCTCGCCGCAGGCCAAAAGAGAAGATGGCCATCATCGACCGATCCGTGTCCCTCATCCTTCCAGCTGGCGACGATGCCGATGCGCGCCGGGTAAAGGCAAGGATCTGGAATGTGTGCAAGCAGATTGACGATCTCGTTGCGGAGGACCCATGGGAGGGCATGGTTTTCGCTGTTAGGGTTCGCTCGCGGTTTGAGTCTTTCTTTGGGCCCGTTCGACCCATGGATGAGTGGAACGAACGGTGAGTTCATCCGGCCTGGATGGTCAGATGTCCCGCCACTTCCGCCAAGCGAGTAAGATTAGTCCAAAGCTCCTTTGGGCTATTCACACGTGGCCAATCAGAAGACGGCAAGATGCATGGCCTGCCCCTAGAAGGGTCGGTCAAGCCCAGAGCGCGGAATGCGGTTGACGGCCGCTGCTTTGTTCCCTGGTGCCAGCCGATAATGTGTGTCCATGAGTCTCTCTGCCAAGGACCAGGATGCGCTGGTCTCGCTCGCCTTCTCGATCAACAATAATCGCGGCGCTTATGCTCTACTACTCGGCGCCGGAGTCTCGGTCCCGGCGGGCATTAATGGAGCATGGGACGTTCTTATGACGTTGGTCGCGCAGAGCGCTGCCGCGGAAGGTGCAGAGGCTCCGGCCGATCCGGAACAGTGGTACCGCGACAAGCACGGAAAACCACCCACCTATCAGGGGTTTCTTGCGGCGATGGCCAGGTCGCAGGAGGAGCGTCAGCGGATGCTCCGCCCATACTTCGATCCCACGGAGCGAGATCTCAAACCCACGGCTGCGCACCGAGCTATCGCCCAGTTGGTGAAGTCAGGGCACGTACGTGTGATCCTGACTGTTAACTTCGACAAGCTCATGGAGGATGCACTGAACGAGGTCGGGATCCACCCGACGGTGATCGAGACCCCGGCCAAGCTCGGTAAGGGCCTTTCGCCAATTCACACGCTCGATTGCTGTGTGATCCATTTGCACGGTGACTACCTCTCGCCGGCGGCCATGCTTAACACCGACGATGAACTAGGGGGCTACGTCCCTGAGTTGGAGAGCCTCATCAAGAGGATCCTCGGGGACTATGGACTGATCATGGCCGGCTGGTCTTCGGTCTACGATCAAGCGCTAAGGGAGCTGATCGAGCGCAACTACCCCGGGAGGTACACGCCGACGTGGATTGAACCATACGCTCAATCAGCGGTGGCCTCTGATCTGCTGGTTCACCTGAAAGGGACCCTCGTACAAGCCGATGCAGACGAAAGCCTCGGGTTTCTGGCAGAAGCCATCGCCTCTATTGCTGAGAAGCGTGGTCGGCACCCGCTGATGATCTCGACCGCGGCATCCATGGCCAAGCGAGAGCTTTCCGGTCAGAGGACCTCGATCAGCCTGCATGATATCTTCCATCAGGAACTTGAGCGGCTCGCGTCAATCCCTGAATTCACTCTTCCCGCTGACCATTCCGAACTGATAAAGAGTCCCGGATACGAGGGCGGTGCGATCGGAGCGGCCACGCGCGCGGCCGAGGCGAGCAAGGTTGCGGCGACCATCGCTGCCTGCCTGGCCTACTGGGGGGACGAGACGACCGACAGATGGCTGTTCGACGCCATCGCCAGGTTCTCGACCCCCATGTCGACAAACTTGGGCCCGACGCTGGCCAATATGTCCCTGATCGCAGGTCAAGCCCTGTTCTACTCAGCTGGTGTCGCGGCCGTCGCCGGCAGGCGGTGGGATCTGGCCGTGAAACTCTTGAAGATACGGCGCCCCCGGCCCGGACTCAGGGATGTCGTCGACCCCGTGGAACCCCTTCTCCGCACTCCAGGGCCGATGCAGGTGGGCGAGCTGCGGGCATTCAAAGTCCTCTACCCCGGCCTTTGTGAGGCCCTTGCACTCGGGGAGGAAACAGTCGAGCGCGCCTGGGAGACGTTCGAGGTCTTTCGCATCATGCACGCGATCGCCATTGCCCCGGGGGTCGAGGACGGCCTGACGAACGTCGCCGCGGCGAGCGAGGCCTTCGACCGGGCAGACACCGCCCGCCAGCAGGCCGGCGACGCCGACCTCGAAACTCGAATCAAGAGGACAGGAGAACGCGATGAGGCTCTTAGGGAGTCCCACGCCGCGAGGCGGCACCTCGGTGCCAATATCGTCGTGTATGGCCTCCACATCCAGACGGCATCAGGCGCCAATGACCAGCTGTATTGCCCGGAAGCTGCCCGGCTTGCATCCGATGCCGAAGCCATGGGAGCAATCGCAGCGGATTACCCAGGGGATGCACGTGGATTCATCGATGGAGCGCCGCTGGTCATCAACACCTTGGTTAGCGATGCGGCAGAGATGCTCATTAACCCTAACGGCTTCCACCCGATGAGTTTCATGCATCCCCGGTGGCTGGACGAGGAACGATCGTAGCGAAGCGCCGTTGTCGGCGGAGTTCTCGGAGCCAAGAGAATGTGGCGCTGACGGTTTCAGACCGGCAGTCATCCAAGACCAGCGTGAATCCATGGAATACCTGACGGACCTTCGAAACGCGGCAACTGTCGAAACCGAAGGCTCTGACTAAAGCTGCCGAATGTCCGCGAATTCGCCTATTTCCAATCCGCACATGACCCGCTCCAATACAATATTCGCGGCCCATGCTCAAACATGTCCGTACGGTTGGACGGGACAGCACCAGTCCAGAACCCGAGGCCCTGCCCCCTAACTTCTCGGGACCGCGATGAGGCCCGCCCTGCACTGTCCAGGACCAGGAACACCCGCGTCGACACGGCACGCTCCGCGGGCCTCCTCCACGGCCTGTGGTCTCATCTACCTCACATCGGCTTTGCAAACGGGTGATTGTGAGGACCTCACTGGTATCCCGCAGGGTCGCCGTGTGCCCGTCGCGGACGATGTCGAGCCAAACCGCTCCTCGCTCCCCCACCCTGAGTCTGACGATTCCAAGCAGCGGGATTTCTCTACCGTCCTTGCGGAGTGTCGAAGCTTCGATACCCTCATAGGCGGGAACAGGATTCCGGTTCGAAGCGAGGCGAAGGAGCGATCAGTGCGCATCAAGGTTGATTCGGTAAATCGACTCTGTGGACGTCAGGATTGCGTAAACAGCGGAATTGCCGTTCGTCAGTTCGCGGATCTCCACCATGGGGCCATGGTAGGACTCGACTCCGACAATGCCCATCGGCAATCAAGCAAGATCTGATGAGGGGTCACTCGCGCGGTCGCATGAGGGGCGGGTTGAGCACGGCCCGCGTCGGCTGACCCGCCGAATGACGCACCGCCTCGGCAAGCCGGAAAAGCGCCGCGGGTCGGCCGGCGTCGCCCGTTGTCATCCTTCCAGTGGCTTCGAGGAATCCAGGCGTTCCGGTGGCTTTACGGTGGAAATTCCGGGGATCCAGTCGGGTCCCCCACACGGCTTCATACACGGCGCGGAGCTTGGCGATGGTGAATTCCTTGCCGCAGAAGGCTGCCCCGAGGGGCGAGTATTCGAGCTTTGATTTTGCCCGCTCCAGAGCGTCGGCGAGGATGCGCTCGTGGTCGAAGGCGAGCTGCAGTTCACCATCCAGAACCTGGTTGACCGGGTACCAGGCGGCGTGTTCTGCGTCGCTCCCTGCGGACAGGACGGGGAAGTTGGGTGCGAGGAGCAGGTGGGCGACGGTGAGCACGTCCCCGCGCGGGTCGCGCCCCTTCGGACCGTAACTGCCGAGTTGCTCGAGATGGCCGGGGATCTGCTCGACGCCGGTTTCCTCGGCCAGTTCCCGGACCGCCGCTGTCAGCAGGTCTTCACCGGCCAGGACGAAGCCGCCCGGCAGGGCGAGTTCGCCGCGGAAGGGCTCGATGAGGCGGGTGATCAGCAGAACGTTCAGGACGTCGCCGGACACGGTGAGGGCGACGACGTCGACGGTCACGGGGAAACGCGCGGGCGCCGGATAGGACTTGGGCATGGACCCATCCTAGATAGTTATCGTCACCTTGACAATAAATCGAGGACAGGCCTATCGTCTTGTTATCGTCAAATTGACGAGAATCGTGAACGGTTAGGAGAATCCCATGGCCAGCATCACGCGCTACCCCTGGATCAGCCACTTCCTGGGCAGCCCCACCGGCTACGTCGTGCACCTGCAGAAAGGCGCGGTCAGGCACCAGGGGGTGGGCCAGGCGTTCTGGTACCGGCCGGTGAACTCCGTGCTCAGCGAGGTTCCCGTCGATGATCAGGAACTGCCCACGCTCTTCCACGCCATCACCCGGGACCACCAGGACGTGAGCGTCCAGTCCAACGTGACCTACCGCTTCATCGACCCGGTCGCGGTGTCCACCCGGCTCGACTTCGCCCTCCAACCTCACGGCCCCGGGGCAGGCACGGTGCCGGCGACCGGGAAGGAGCAGGTCGCCACGATCATCGGCCAGCTGTGCCAGAGCCACGCGATCGACCAGATTGCCGCCACCACCCTCGCCCAGGCCCTCGAGCGCGGAGTGAGCCAGCTCCGCGGTGTCCTTACCGACGCGCTCCGTGCGGACGCCCGGCTGGCGTCCACGGGCATCGAGATCCTCGGCGTGCAGGTCCTCGCGGTCCGGCCGGAGTCCGACGTCGAACGGGCGCTGCAGACGCCGGTCCGTGAACAGCTCCAGGCCGAGGCAGACCGGGCCGTGTACGAACGCCGGGCCGTCGCCGTCGAGCGTGAACGGACCATCTCCGAGAACGAAATGGCCAGCCAGATAGAACTGGCTACCCGCCGGGAGCACCTGGTCGCCCAGGAAGGCGCCAATTCACGGCGCGAAGCTGAGGAGAAAGCCGCGGCAGGCCTGATCCAGGCCCACTCCTCCGCCGAACGCCAAGGCATCAACGCCACCGCCGAAGCCAACCAGATCCGGCTCGTCGGCGAGGCGAACGCGGCACGAGAGGCCGCCACCATGGAGGTCTACGCAAGTGTGGAACAAGCCACCCTGCTCGCGCTGGCCCTGCGCGAGGCAGCCGGATCCCTGCCCAACATCGGCAACCTCACCATCACCCCCGACCTGCTCACCGGAGCCCTTGCCGGACTATTCCAGAACCCCACGGTCGGTACGGTTCCGGTCGCCGCGGCCGGGGCGGCGTCCGGCACCACCGGCCGGGCCGGGAAGTAGGCTCCCGTCATGGCCACCCCCCGTCTCGTCGTCGTCCACCGGCGCACCGAACTCCAGGAACTCCTGGACCGGCACTCCACCCGCGGGCAAGCCGAATTCTTCCTCCGCACGAGAGGCCGTACAATCCAGGAAGTCCAATACCACCACGACCGGCTCACCGATGCCCTGGCAACCATCCGCGCCGCGGTCCCGGCCGAGTGGCGTCACGCCGAAGTCGAACGCGCCGACCTCAGCCGCTTCCTGTTCACAGCGGAGGACGTCATTGCCGTGGTCGGCCAGGACGGACTCGTGGCCAACACGGCCAAATACCTCAACGGCCAACCCGTCATAGGGATCAATCCAGAGCCGGGCATCAACCCCGGCGTCCTCGTCCGGCACACCCCCGACGCGGCAGCGACACCGCTTCGGGACACCGCCGCGGCCGGCCCCACGGGAGCCCTGTCCTGCGAGGAACTGTCCACCGTGACGGCACGGCTCGACGACGGCCAGGAACTCTCAGGACTCAACGAGATCTTCATCGGCCACTCCTCGCACCAATCGGCCCGGTACCGGCTCACAACCGCGGACGGCCAGACCGAACGCCAGTCCTCCTCCGGGCTGATCGTCTCCACCGGCACCGGCGCCACCGGCTGGTGCGCATCGATCGCCCTCGAACGCGGAGGACGCACCCTGCCCGCCCCAACGGATCCCCGGCTCGCGTGGTTCGTCCGGGAAGCCTGGCCCTCCCCGATCACCGGAGCCTCCCTGACCGAAGGCACCCTGGAGGCGGGAGAAACACTCCGGATCACCGTGGCCTCCGATCAACTTGTGGTCTTCGGAGACGGCATGGAAGAAGACCGCCTCACCGCATCCTGGGGCCAGGAAATCACCGTCCACCTAGGCGAACAACCACTCAGGCTCGTGGCGTAAGCACCCCGAGGCAACCCAACGGTGCACTTCTTCGTTAGTCTGAGATCTCTGCCGGCATGTACCTGGCCATGAGGCTAGCATTCTCACGCCGGTCAGGGGCCGGGAAGAATAAAAGATAAAAAAGATAAAGAAGATAAAGACGTATAAAAGGTCCAAAGGCGACAGCGGTGTAGCGGCTCATACGGACGAGGCCAGCGACCCTGACCTTGCCGCACCGGGATGAGCGCAGCGAATCGTTCACTCTCGCCTTGGACGGGCTGCCCGCCGAGGCCAATTGCCTCATTGACGTTGTCGGCCTAAGCGCCCATTACGGTGTGGACATCCACGCCGGGCCCGGCAGTGACCCCCTCGAAGAAGAATTCGAGACGCTGCAATGATCGAGAACCTTCGGTGGCTTCCAGGTCGTGACGGGCGGCCAGTCCAGTATTGAGCCGAGCCCGTCCGGTCGTACGCGGAGCCCCACCGGCGACAGCGCCGTTTAGCTGGACTCATGGGACGGCAAGTTCAGCGCCGGATTCTGACGGCCTTCACGATGTCTTCCGCGCGCAGTGTGTGCATGGTGGCCTGCCAGGACTCGAAACGACCGTAATTCCCCGGGTCAAAGATGCTTTCCCATCCCTGCTCGACGTCGGCCCTCAAATCCGCCGGCCAGGCCGCGATTCCCGCACCCCAGGCTCCGGCCTTGAGCCGTGCCACGAAATCGTCGTACCTTCGATTCATTCGTGCGGTGTAGTCTTCATCGCTTTCGCCGCGGAGCTCGGGGATATGCGGGAACTTGTTCAGGACCGAATGCCAGTCGCCGTAGTGTGAAAGCAGCACCCGCTCCCGCGGCACCTTACAGGTCAGCAGAACCTGCCCGATGGAGTGCCTGCAACTGTCCACCAGATCCCGGCGCGTGATCCGGCCCCAAAACCAGAGGGCCCCGTCCCCGGAAGTGGTGAGCCGTGCCGCCATCTGCCCGTAAAGCCAGTCGTAGGCGTCGACAAGAAAAGGATCGACACGGGAAGGATCCGACTCAAGCACGCCTGCCGAACAGAGCGCATCGAAAGCTTCCTCACTCTGAAGGGTGTGGAGAAGGAGGTGGTCGGCGGAAATGTCGTAGCCAATCCGCCCCGGCGGGACGGCATCCGCAGGGCTGGCCTTACTGATTGGAAAACTCGACACACCAATATCATCGCCGAGAACACCGACAGCGGTCGCCAATTGTGCAAAGCGCCTTTGCACAATTGACCTGTCACCTGCGACGGCTTCCCGAGTGACGAAGCCCAATCGTGGACCCCAGCAGCAGTTCGTTAGAGCAGTGATCGGGTCTAGGCTAGTCGGCATGGAAGACGTTGTCGTCGATACCGCCGGCGGCCGGAATGTCCATGCGATGGTGGACGGGCTGCTCAGCCTGATGAATCCGGAGGGTGCGCTCCGGCGGGTTTCAGGGGTTCGCGCCTTTCCTTTCAGGGGCTCGGCCCGTGGGCCTTCCTACGGACCGTGATGGTTTCCGTTTCCTCCGGGACGATTTCGGATCATTAGACGAGGCGAATTCCGCTGACGGGAGGAAAAGACAGTGGAGAAAAAACCGTTCCTGACCTGGGACGAGGTCCTTCGCATCCGGGCAACCGTCGACGCGGACTATGAACGCGACGTGAAGAACCTCACCGACGAGACGACGGATGACCTCGGGCCCATACAAGTCGCACCTCCGGCTTCGGGAACCGAGACCACACCGTGCAAAACCCCGTAAGGATGCCACATGCTAACCGACAGGGGCGCCCCTAGCCGGCCAGGCCCGCGCGGGAACTGCAAAAGTGGACCCAGCCTGCGGTCAGTCTTGGCTATCGTGTGATCATGGCCATGATCGACGAACACCGGCTGAGCTCGCGAAGGACCGCCGAGATCATCAGCCGCGAACTGGCGAACGGCGACGTCGATTTCGCCTTCCGGATCATGGTCACCGCCATTGCCGACTTCCGTCAGACATCACCGTCGAACTATGAGGATTTCCTGATACCCCCAGGCTCCACCGGATCCCTACGGTGGGACACACTGCTTGCCGCGGTCATTGGCCGTGAATGCGAACGGCTCGGAATCCCCAAGCCTCCCTGGACGCAACCTAAGGCGCTGGCGGAAGACTGGGTTGTCACCATCCTGCCGAATGCCACAGAGCGGTGGCTGGCCAGAATCAAGTCCGGCACCCCGGTTGAGTTCTCCCGCCTGGGCATCTGGATCCATGCCCGGGATCTGGAGAGCATGTGACGCGGCCTGTCGAGCCTTTGCGCTGTCGGGGTACGGTCCGGCGGTGACGATAACGCGCCACCTCGCGTTCAATTGAGTCTTCAACTCAGGCCCGCTCCCTGGTTGCCTGACGTGAAAATGATGCGTTAGGGAGGCCCACCAGTCTTTCCCCTCGGTCGGGTGTGCTCGTAGTCCACGCTGAAGGCCCTGCCCAAGGCGCCGACGGGGTCATCGGCGAACATAATTGCACGGGAAGTCCGTGCTCGCAGAACCCGCACAAGTCAACTCGTGGAGGCTGCGCGAGTTCCTCGGCAATGGTGCGTCTCGAGATGGTATAGCAGGCTTGGAAAGCCCGGCCAAGACAACTCCGCACAGGTCTGCGCGGCGCAAAGTGCAGCGCTTTCCACCCGTCACCGGATGGTCTATCGTCACGTAGCGAGGCACATTTTGGTATGACGGGGAACGGACGATGGCCCCATCTGCCCGTTCGGTGGAACCGATTGGGGCGTTGTTCCGCGCATTGGAGAGCGTGGACGGTGACGTCTCGCCGCAGCTTGCGCGGGCGGTTCAGACCACGATCAACGTGGTGAAGCAAATCGGTCGGGAGTTCGGGCTTCTCACGGAGAGTGAAGCCCGGGCCGCTCTCGGACCAGGGAACGCCGCGGATATGGCAGATTTCGGGGTTCGGTATCGTGGCGAGACTTTGTACCCGGGATTCCTTTTTGAACCTTCACCCGACGGTGAGGGGCCGATGAGAATGCGCCCGCTCTTGAAAGACTTGAAGAAGATCGCCAGCGAGTACGGCTGGGACGGGAATGACGTCATCTTTTGGATGACATCTCCCACGACGTGGTTCGCGGACCACGGCCGCCCCGTCGACCACCTTGAGGAACCTGCCGCGGTCATTGCCGCACTCAAAGACGAAGCCGGCATCCAATGGTGATCAGACCGCGGCGGCGGGCAGCTCTCGCCACAGACAACCGGCGATCACAGCCTCCCGGGACTGCCCTGCGGGGTGACTTGAGGGAGGCCCGGCGCTCCTAGCGCACGGCCGCAAGTAGTAGTTCGGGTGGAACAGGTTCAGCTGGGCTGAAATCAAACTAACAAAGAGTCTGAGGAGCCCGTCCAAAGGTAATACCAGAGACCAAAAGGCCCCAAAGATCGCGCGCTAATCGGTAATGACGACCCAAGCCACGCTCTTTCGTGATGATCATGTGATTGCCCAATTCCGGCAGGCCCAGAAAATGCTCAACGACGGCCACCCGATGGTCGAAGTCATCAAGGAGCTCCAGACCACCGAAGCGACCCTGTACCACTGGCTTAACCAGTACGGTTCCGAGAAGAACGCCGAGGCATCCAAGCGGACCAAGGAACTGGAGAAGGAGAACGCCCCGCTCAAGCGGCTGCTGGTGGAAAAGGAACTGGCCATCGACATCCTCAACGAGGTGGCGAAGGGAAAATTCTAAGCCCCGAACCCGCAGCCGTGCCGTGCGCATGGCGGTGGAGAAGTTCGGGGCATCTGAACGCTTCGCGTGCAAGGTCATCGGCCAGAACTGATCCGCGTTCCGCAAGAAGGAACCGGACATGGGCTTCGAGGAAATGCGGCTCCGAACAGCCCTCCGCGCCATCGCCGTGAAACACCCCGCTGGGTCTGGCGGAAGGCATGCTGGCACCTGCTGGCCCAGCCCGAGTAGGACGGCTAGCGCTGAACCGGAAGCGGGTGCACCGGCTCTGGCGCAACGAAGGCCTCGCCGGTAAAGCCAAGGCACGGAAGAAACGCCGGACCGGGCGCGGCGCCGGGGAACAGAAGCGCCTCACCGCCGAGTATCCGATGCATGTGGTCAGCTTCGACTTCCAGTCCCACGTGACCTCCTGCGGCCGGCACATCCGCGCGGATCGGACGCCGGGTGCGATTTCAGCGAGTTGGTAGAGAGCTGGCTGCAGAGTGGCCTCGCTGTCCCGGTAGCGGCCGGGTTTCCACTGGGCACGGTCGAGCAACTAACCCAACATGAGGACCTCGATGCGCTCGATGATCCCCCTCTATGATGAAATCCCGATGTGCCCCATCGACGGCGCGCGCCTGTGCCTGTCAGCCGGTGGTGTAGCGGCCACTAAGCCTTGATCCACCGATGAGCTGTGGGTGTGCCCGGCGTTTTAAACACGAAATGCCCGCCGTTTCAGGGAAAAT
>JBFUPP010000037.1:0-22309 GCA_041360635.1 bacterium RCC_150
CCGATCACGGCGACATCATCACCCACCACTGGATCGAAGAACTCCTCGACGAGGAATTCAGCCGGCTCGAACGCTTCGACGGCGACCGCTTCGAAGACGCCCGCGACATCTTCGAAGAAGTCACCCTCAGCAAAGACTTCCCCTCCTTCCTCACCCTCCCCGCTTACACCCGCTACCTGAGCGAAAGCGGACAGAAGGCCAGTGACGAAGATCTCGCCTTGGCCTAGCGCAAACGTCGGCCGGTCTCCAGTATCCATCGCAACAGGAAACTCGAAAGTCGAGCGCTGGGGCCCGACCGCGACTCGAGTAGTGCCTATTCAATTGAGGGCAGCACTCGGGCTCGCTCCGCGTACCCTGCTCAATTGCAGGGTACGCGGAGCATTTCCGCCCTCCGCTAGCTCCGCCCATCCTGATGGAACTGAGCCGTGGCTAAGCCTGGACTCCGAAGGGATTGGTCCTGTGGAAGTGGTCGTGTGCGGCTCCGCTTTTTTCCTGAAGAAGAACCACTAGGAGGAGTATCGGTATGACCAGCTGGCGGATCAGGGATTTTCACTCTGCGGATGTGGACGGGATCCTGCACCTGTGGGAAACCCTCAAGTCCCACCATGTCGAACCCGTGTACGCCCTCTCCGAAGTCCTCGCATCCTGCGAAAAGGACCACGCCGTGGTGGCGGTGCAGGGCGAGCAGGTGGTGGGCGCCGCCGTCGGACGCGCAGCCCACGACCAGGGCTGGATCGTCTTCCTGGCCACCCTGCCCGAATACCGCGGCCGCGGCATCGGCACCTCGCTGCTCGCCGCCGTCGAAAACCGCATGGCACCGCACGGGCTGAACAAGCTTTCCGCCCTGATGCCGGAATCCGAAACAAGGGTGGAGGCGTTCCTGGGCCGGGGCTTCGCGCTGAAGAAAAACCTGCGCTACTTCGAACGGACCATCCCGGTGCAGCGGCAGGAACTTGGCGCGCTGGGCCAGCTGGGCGGACGCGTCCTTGCCCGGGACCTGTGGGAAAACGTGGCGGGCATGCGCAAGGAAAAGGAACTGCTCGAACGCCGCCTGGTCCTTCCCCTGGCCGAAGCCGACCTCGCCGATGAATTCGGCGTGGTGCCGCCGCGCGCCGTGGTGCTCTTCGGACCGCCCGGTACCGGCAAAACCACCTTCGCCAAGGCCATCGCCTCCCGCCTGGAATGGCCCTTCGTCGAGGTGTTCCCCTCCCGGCTCGCTGCGGACCCGCAGGGTCTGGCCGGCGCCCTGCGCGAAACGTTCCTTGAGATCGCGGAGCTGGAACACGCCGTGGTGTTCATCGACGAGGTGGAGGAAATCGCCTCCCAGCGCTCGGGCGAGCCGCCCTCGCCGCTGCAGGGCGTCACCAACGAGCTCCTGAAGATCATCCCGGCCTTCCGTGAACAGCCCGGCCGGCTGCTGGTGTGTGCCACCAACTTCATCCGGGCCCTCGATTCGGCCTTCCTGCGGCACGGCCGGTTCGACTACGTCATTCCTATCGGGCTGCCCGACCGGCAGGCCCGCGAGGCGATGTGGCAGCGCTTCATCCCCGTCGCCGTGGTGGACGCCGTGGACGTGGAGCTGCTGGTGGAGCGCACGGAGGGCTTCTCCCCCGCGGACATTGAGTACGCCGCCCGCAGCGCTTCCCAGCGGGCGCTGGAAAAAGCAGTGTACGACGACGGCGGGCTCGCTTCCGGCGGCACGCTTTCCGTCCGCGAGGCGGTCCGGAAAGGTCCCTCCACCCAGGACTACCTCGACGCCATCGCTGATACCAGGACAACTGTCAGTCAGGAGGTCCATGAGCAGTTCCTTGAGGACATCGACGTTTTGGGCCGGGTCTAGGTCTAGGTCGATTGCGGGACTGACGATCAGAAAGAAGTGGGAGCCGTAGTCCTGGGGTGGAAATGTGGTGTTCGGGCTGGACTTAGATGGCTGCCCCAAGACGAAATCCGCTGGCAAATCGGACCCCGCTACGATCCCGACTTCCACCGGAACGGAACGCCAATGTCTGACTCATCCCTACTTGTCGGACCTCATTCGGCAGGAGGAAGAACTGGTCGCCGCAAATCTTGTTCAACCACGATGCTGAGGGCTGTACTCCCTCATCGCCAATACTGCAATTGCTAAAGGTCATTTAGTCATTATCGATATCCATCGGCACCACATCATTTCTTCCGGAGCGTACCGTCTCGGGCCACCGCCACCCGGGGGACCGTCCGGGGGGCTGTCCGATTTTCGGTGGATCCACGGTTGGCATTGTTGATTCTTCCGTCGAAGCTGATGGTGAAGGCGTTCAAGGCCGGCTTCCATCGTGTGGCCCATCGTGCCCTGCCTTTGCCTGTGGGGTCCAGTGCCCGGGTAGCGAGGTAGAGGCATTTCAGTGCTGCCTGGTCGGTGGGGAAATGGCCGCGAGCTCTGACCGCCCGCCGGTGCGGCGTTGACGGATTCGATGGCGTTAGTGCTGCAGATGACCCGCCGGATTTCGACGTCGTAGTCCAGGAACGGCACGAACTCGCTCCAGGCGTTCTCATGAGCCAACCCGCACCAGCGTCGGGAGGGTTGGCACCACTTTAGTGGCGGCCAGTGTGTCTCGGCCAGATGTTGGCAAAGTGGCATGCATGGCAGGACATCTGCCGGTTTCCTTCCCGTGTTGCTCAAGTGCCGGCATTTTTGATGCAGAGGAATGCTATTTGGTGTCGTGGTCCGTTCCGAGGATCTGGGCCAGCTGGTCGAGAGCCTCTTCGGCGCCGTGGCCGTCAGCGCGTAGGACGACTCTTTCGCCGTGGCCCGCTCCTAAGCTCATCAGTGACAGCATGGATGCGGCGTCCACTACGTCGTGTTGAGGCTCTCCTTCGACGGCGATGGTGATGTCAAGGTGTTCATAGTGGCTTGCTGCCTCAGCGAAAACCGCTGCCGGGCGGGCATGCAAGCCGGCGTTGGAAGCGATGGTTGCGGTACGTTCTGCCATGGTCGATGGCATCCTTTCAGGAGTTGATGATGGGGTCGAAGTCTCGAAGAGGAAAATTGGTCTGGATAGAGAGCAATGTCCAGGAGTGCGATGTCTGCGGGTGTCAGCCGCGGATGTCATCGACCATCCGGGCGATGTGCAGGGTCAAGTACGTGACCTCATCCTCGGTAAGGGGTTCACCCAGCCTCAGCTCCAGGACCGCCTGTAGCTTGATTGCGGTGGCAAAGGCCTCTGGGTACGACTCCCGGATTGCAGCGCTAAGCCGCGCGGCGCCTTCGTCCAGTTGCCGTCCGGTGTGGGCCCGGACAAAGAAGTAGCGGAGGTGGGTGATGAAGCGGGCTGCGTTAATGGTGTTGCGGTCAAACGAGCGGCCGTATGCCTGCTCAAGAACTTCGAACAGCTGCGTGAAGATCCCCGTCATTTGATACGTGAAGGCCAGATCGCCGGTCGCGAAACCGGCGTTGACCAGATGCAGTGCGATCGGGACTGCTTCTGCATCCGGAAGCGGCTGTTCAAGACAAGTATTTACGTGCTCGAGGATGCGTTGGGCAATACGAAGTTCGTCGGGGTAGAGGTGGGAGACCTCGGCCCACAGGGGGTATTCGATATCGATGCCCTGCCTCAAACGTCTTATGGCGAAGCTGAGGTGGTCGGCGAGCCCTACAACCGTCGTGGAGCTCAGGGGGTTATTCATGCCGGACCGGGCAATCTCCAGTGCCTGGTCCGCCAGAAGCAGGTGTTCGGGGGGAATTGCTGCCACCAGCGCCCCGAAGTTATCGGCGTCGCGCCCGTCATCGGGAACGAAGACGCGGACAACCTTGGCCTGGTCGATTTTCTGCCCCGGTTTCGCTTGGAAGCCAAGGCCATTGCCGGTGGCGATGACTTCACCGGCGTTACCGTTGCGGGCGAGCACGACATTGTTGTTGAAGACACGCAGGACTTCCACCTCGCCCTCCTTTCTCTGACGTTGTTAGCACCCGGGGGCGCCGGGCGTGCTGGTGCCCCCGGGTGCTTTACCGGTCCTACTGCAGGGCTGCGCCGTTGGTGGCGATGACCTGGCGGTACCAGTCGAAGGACTTCTTCCGGTACCGTTCCAGGGTGCCGGAGCCGTCATCATTCCGGTCCACGTAGATGAAACCGTAGCGTTTGCTCATTTGTGCGGTCGAGGCGCTGACCAGGTCGATGCAACCCCACGTCGTGTAGCCCAGCAGTTGAACGCCGTCGGCGACCGCCTCGCGTGCCTGGACGAGGTGATCGTTGAGGTACGAGATGCGGTAGTCGTCCAACACGGTTTTCGTGCCGTCAACCTGCACAAGCTCATCCACCGCTCCGATGCCGTTTTCCACGATGAACAGCGGCTTCTGCCAACGTTCCCAGTAATCGTTGAGCACGACCCGGAGTCCTTGGGGATCGATCTGCCAGCCCCACTCCGAGGCCTGCAGGTAAGGATTGGGCACACCGCCCAGAACGTTGCCGGGACCCTTAATGTCCTTGGCCGGGTCGGCTGTCTGGCAAATACTCATGTAGTAGCTGAAGGACACGAAATCCACTGTATGGGTCAGGTCGTCCCGGTCCTGGTCAGTAATATCCAGCTCAATGCCGTGCTCCCTGAAGAAGCGCAGCAGATAGCCAGGGTATTGACCTCGGCAGTGGATGTCCCCGAAGGCGTAGTTGTCGTGATCAAAGTGCATGGCGGCGACGACATCAGCGGGGTCCGGGGTGAGGGGGTAGGCCGGCATGGCGATGAGCATGCATCCGACTTTCGCGCCGGGGCTTATTTCATGGGCCAGGCGTGTCGCTCGGGCCGAGGCCACGAGTTCGTGGTGGATAGCCTGGTAAAGGTCCTTCTCGCTCAGTTCTTCATTTTGATTCGGGATTCCCCCGGACATGAAGGGCTGGTGCAGGACTGAGTTGATTTCATTGAAGGTCAGCCAGTATTTGACTCTCTGGCCGTAGCGCTCGAACAGGGCGCGGCAGTACCGCTCGTAGAAGCCGATGAGTTCCCGGGACTTCCAGCCGTTGTAGGCGCGCGCCAAGTGAAGTGGGGTTTCGTAGTGGCTGATTGTGACCAGCGGCTCGATCCCGTGACGCTCCAGTTCATCCAGTACCCGGTCGTAGAACGCGAGTCCTTCCTCGTTGGGTGTTTCCTCGTCGCCGCGGGGAAAGATCCGGCTCCAGGCGATGGAGAAGCGGAAGACCTTGAAGCCCATCTCGGCGAACAGGGCGATGTCATCTGCGTAGCGGTGGTAGAAGTCGATGGCTTCCAGCTTGAGGTTGTCCTCGGTGGCGCCCTCCGTGGGAGGGGTCATGATGCCCTTGGGCATGACGTCCTGGATGGAGAGGCCCTTCCCGGCTTCGTTGTAGGCGCCCTCGATCTGGTTGGCGGCTGTCGCGCCGCCCCACAGGAATCCGTCGGGGAAAGTCGCGCTCATGTACTGCTCCTCTTTTTGGTCATCGTTCGTTCGATATTCATTTGCGGTGGTTGGCTTTCAGCGGTCGGGCTTAGACCTGGACGGTCACGGCGGGCTGGCCGTGAGTCACAGTGCCTTCGGCGACGGGAACGACCTCAGTCAGCTGGGCCGTGTTGGTAATTAGCATCAGGGTTGTCGGGTCGTAGCCGGCTTTGGCGACGATGTCGAGGTCGACGACCGCCAGCAGATCGCCGGCCTTCACCTGGTCGCCGCGGGTGACGGCGGGTTGAAAGCCGCGCCCCTCGAGCTGGACGGTGTCGATGCCGATGTGGACCAGCACTTCGACGCCTTCAGGGGACTTGATGCCGTAGGCGTGGCCGGTCTTCATGGCAGCCTTTACCGTGCCGGAGATCGGGGCGTAAATTTTCCCGTCCGTAGGAACGATTCCCAGTCCCTTACCCATGGCGCCGGATGCGAAGACCTTGTCACGAACGTCTACCAGAGCCACTGCCTGGCCGTCGACGGGAGCGAGGATCTCCACGCTGCCTGCGACATCACTGGCGGCCGTGGGGGTGGCGGCGTCATCTGGTGCCACGGCGACTGCATCCTTTGCCTCCCTCGGGCCGAAGAAGAAGGTAAGGGTGAAGCCGATGACAATGGCAATGCTTGTGCCAATCAGCTGCATAGCAAAGTTTCCGACCTGCCCATAAGCGGGCAGCGATAGCAGGGAGGGGAACACGAAGGATGTTGCTGCGCTGCCGCCTGCGCCTGCGATTGCTCCGCCCACTAAACCGCCGATGCTGCCGAAGTAGAAGGGCTTCTTCAGCGGCAGATTCACACCATAGATAGCCGGTTCGGTAATACCGGCCAGGAACCCGGACAGGGCGGCGGGTCCGGCGACCTCGCGGCGGGTCGCGCTGTGGGAGCGGAACAGCACGGCCAACGTTGCCGCGGCCTGGGCGAGGACAGAGGGCAACAGCGGGCCGTACAGCAGGGTGTAACCCTGAGTGGCGAAGTCATTGACCATGATCGGCACGAGGCCCCAGTGCAGTCCGAAAAGCACGAAGACCTGGTAGAACCCGCCGATAATGGCTCCTGCCAGCCACGGCGCGAAGCCGAAAATACCATTGATCCCGCTGGAAACCGACTGTGCAGCAAAAGTGGTGACCGGACCGACAGTCATGAGGATAAAGGGAACCATGACGAGCATGACCAACAGCGGGGTGCTGAAGTTACGGAAAGCCGCAGGAATAACCCTGTTCAGGAACCTCTCCAGGTACCCCTGCAGCCAGACCGCGACGATGATCGGAATCACCGAACTGGTGTAGTTCATCATGACCACCGGCAGGCCCAGGAAGGACACCGGCTCCCCCGCTGTGGACAAGCCCACGACGGTGGGATAGACCAAAGCGCCGGCGATGGCCATCGACGTGAACTGGTTCGTCTTGAAGCGGCGTGCGACGGTGACCGCCAGGAACACCGGCAGGAAGTAGAAAATTGAGTCGGCTGCCGCCGCCAGGATGGTGTGCGTCTGGGACTCCGCATTGAGCCAGCCGAACTGGACGGCCATGGTGATGAAGGCCTTGAACAGGCCGGCTCCGGCCAGCGGCCACAGCATGGGCGAGAAGATTGATGAGATCAGGCCGATGAACTGATTGAACAAGTTACCTTTAGGGCCGTCGTCGGCACCTGCAGTATCATCACCGGTCAGCTTGGTGATCTTGCCCAGTTCGGCATAGACAGTGGGCACGTTGTTGCCGACGACCACCTGGAACTGGCCGCCCGCCTTCATCACGGTGATCACGCCCGGCAGCTTCTCTACGGCAGCCTTGTCCGCCCTGGACTCATCGCGCAGCTTCAGGCGCAGGCGGGTCGCGCAATGGGTTGCGGAGGCGATGTTGTCCTCGCCGCCCACCTCCTGCAGGATCCCCTCGGCCAACGACCGGTAATTCACGGTAGCCATATCAGGCCTTTCTCTCTGATTTTGGGCACAAAAAAAGACCCGAGCCGCACCAATGGTGCTTCTCAGGTCTTGCCCCGTACGGGTAACAATCCTTAAGGCGTGAAACGCCTGCGATGACGACTTTACACGTGGTTGCCGTCACATGCAAAATTCCGGGTTGACTCATCACAGATGTTCGAATGGTGGCCGGGATGGATCAGGTTGCGGGCCCTGTTGCTTCCGCGAGTACTGTTGCAGTCCAGCTGTTGAGGAGTCTGATCCGTTCCTCGTGGGTGGTTCCCCGTTCTGCCGTGTAAACACTGAGTTCGTGGACTGGGCGCGGGAGAGCCGCAACGCAAGGGATTGATATGCCATCTCCAGCTCGCCGACCACAGGGGGCCGGAGCCGTTTGATTCCTTCGTGGCGGAAAGGGATGTCGTGGGATGCCCAAGATACGGAACTCTGGGCTGAGCGCTGACAACTCGCCCCTAAGTTGGCGCGGTGAATGACCAAATTCGCCACACAGGGTGTTCGACGTTCATCGACATGCCGGGCCGCATCCAGGGTAAGTCGCTCAAGGGGGACGAACGTGGCCGCGAACGTGCCGGTCATGAACAGCAGGATCCCTCGTGACCGACACTGCCGAGAGCATGGTCTTCGCCGCCAGTCCCTGATAGAAAGCAAGCGGGTTACGTCCTAGCTCAGGGCGATGCCGAAGTTGTGATGGCCAACCCATAAGGCGCCCCTGCGACCCCGCAGCCGCGTGACGTTCAAGAGCGCCTACAGGTGCCTGGGGTTTGCCGCAGTTTCGGGGGCGGCAGTCGCCCCCCAGCTGGTGAGGAGTTTGATGCGTTCTTCGTGGCTTGTTCCGGGCTCGGCGGTGTAAATGCTGAGTTCGTGGACGGCGCGTGGGAGTGCGGGCAGGCTGAGGGCTTGATAGGTCAGTTCCAGTTCGCCGACGACGGGGTGCTTGAGGCGCTTGTTTCCTTCATGGCGGAAGCGGATGTCGTGTGAAGCCCACAGGGTTCGAAACTCCGGGCTGAGAGTGGAGAGTTCGCCGATCAGTGCCCGAAGCGGTGGGTCATTGGGGTTGCGGCCCGCTTCGGTGCGTAGCAGTGCCGCAGTGATCACAGCGCCTGTGTCCCAGTCCAAAAAGAATTCGCGGGAGGCTGGCTCAAGGAAGTGGAATCGGGCGAAGTTGGCTCGGCCTTGGGTGGTGGTGGCGCTGTCGAACATCGGGGCATGCAGTGCGCGGCCCAAGGGGTTGCTGGCTAGGACGTCGAGGCGGCCGTTGCGGACGAAAGCGGCTGACATGGTCATGGAATCAAGCAACCACTGAACAGGGGCCGCCACCCCGACCTCCTTACGGCGGACGGGGGCACGGCGGGAGCCTTGGGCGGTGCGGGCGAGTTCGAAGAGGTAGGCGCTTTCCTCTTCGCTCAGTTGCAACGCAACGGCGACGGCCTTGAGAACCTCTTCCGACACACCACGAATGTTGCCCTTCTCCAGCCGGGAGTACCACTCCGGACTTACGCCAGCGAGTACCGCAACCTCTTCGCGCCGCAATCCCGGAACGCGGCGTCTGCTGCCAGCTGGTAGGCCGACCTGTTCAGGAAGCAGTTTGGCGCGGCGGCTCGACAGGAAATCCCTGATGTCGGCGCGGTTGTCGGGTTCGGTGTTCATGAAATCCACGATAGCCGGTGGTTGCACCGGCTAAGGGGGGACAGTTTATACCCCCATAAACAGAGCCTTCTTCGCGCGTTGAAGAAGGGGTGTTATTGATAAGGACGTTATTGATGCAATTTAGGAGTTTTTGTATGCAAGGCCAAGCCGCAGGCACCCAGACCAGGGTTCAGCCGCGCAACACACACGGTGTCGGGGACAACCACCTGCCGCTGGTGATCTACGTGCTGGCAATTGGCACGTTCCTGATGCTCACTACCGAGTTTGTCGTAGCAGGCATTCTTCCCCAGATCGCGGAGGACTTCGAGATCGACATTCCCCAGGCAGGCCTGCTGATCACGGTCTTTGCTGTGGGGATGGTCGTGGGTGCGCCGTTGATGGCTATGCTCACACTTCGGTTGCCACGACGGCTCACACTGATCCTCGCTCTAGTAGTGTTCGCCATCGGGCACCTCATCGTTGCACTCGCTTCGAACTTCCAAGCGGTGCTGATGGCGCGGTTCCTGACCGCGCTGGCCACCGGAGCGTTCTGGGCCGTTGCCGCCGTCGTCGCAACCCAGGCCGCAGGACCCGCAAGGGGTGCGCGGGCAATGGGCTTGGTGAACGCTGGGGGCATGCTCGCCACCGTCATCGGTGTCCCCTTGGGGGCCATTCTGGGTCAGACCATCGGATGGCGCGGTACATTCTGGGCATTGGCAGCTCTTGCCCTGATCGTCGCTGTGCCCATTGCGCGCCACGTGCCGCATGAAACCCGTCCGGGCACGGGCGGATCGCTGAGCTCCGAACTGTCCGCGTTGCGCTCCACTCGTTTGTGGGTTGCGCTGGCGGCTTGTGCCACCACCACCGGCGGAGTCCTCGCCGCCTATTCCTACATCTCGCCGCTGCTGACTGACCAGGCCGCCGTCCCCGCCAGTCTCGTTCCATTGGCACTGACCGGGTTCGGCGTTGGTTCGCTGGCCGGCTCCATCCTCGGCGGACGAAACGGCGACAAACACCCTTACTTCATCACAATCCTGGCACCGGCTGTTACCGCCATCCTTCTTCTGCTCATTTGCCTCCTCTCAGGACAGCCCATACTTACCGTGGTATTGGCCGTACTGCTGGGACTCTTCGGGCTGGGGGCGAATCCTGTCTTAATTTCCCTGGCAGTACGCTTCGCCGGATCGGCACCAACACTCGGATCATCGCTCAGCGTCTCGGCCTTCAATGTCGGAACTGCTGCGGGATCGTGGCTGGCAGGCCTTTCTCTGACCACGCCGATGGGAGTAAGGGGACCGGCCGCCCTCGGTGCCATCATCGTGGCACTGACCCTCATCCCCGTGTTGGCGCTGGCGTCGAACGCGAGAGGCAAGGGCGTAGTAATGGCCTCCGATGCCGGAGCTGCCGCAGTCGGCGGCCGAAATGCCGAGAAAATTCCCGTCGGGGTCTAGGCCGCCCCGGCATCGGAACCCATCCAAGGCCGCCGCACAAATAAAAGGAGAATCATGCTTTCTGTCAAAGCTTATGCAGCACCGTCCCCCACGGAAGATCTAGTCCCCACGACAATCGAGCGCCGGGATGTCGGTCCGCACGATGTGCTCATTGACATCGACTACGCCGGTATCTGCCACTCCGATATACACACCGTGCGCGGCGACTGGGGTCCAATCACCTACCCGCAGGTCGTAGGCCACGAAATCGTCGGCCACGTTGCCGAGGTCGGATCCGCCGTTACAAAGCACAAGATCGGCGGCCGGGTCGGTGTCGGCTGCGAATCCGGATCATGCGGTGAATGCGCACAATGTATGAAGGGCGAAGAGGTGTACTGCCTGAAGGGCAACGTCCAGACTTACGCGGGTGTCGACGTCGATGGCACAATCACCCAGGGCGGATACTCGCAGGCAATCGTCGTAAATGAAAACTTTGTACTGAGCGTTCCTGAGTCACTCGACATCGAAAAGGTCGCACCGCTGCTGTGCGCTGGCGTCACCCTGTACTCGCCGCTCAAGCACTGGAACGCCGGACCCGGTACAAAGGTCGCGATCATCGGCATGGGCGGCCTCGGCCACGTCGGCGTGAAACTGGCCCACGCACTGGGTGCGGAGGTCACCGTACTGTCCCGCACGCTCGCCAAAGAGGAAGACGGCCTGAAACTCGGCGCAGACCATTACTACGCGACCAGCGACCCGACAACATTCGAGCAGCTCGCCGGTGAGTTCGACCTGATCCTGAACACCGTATCGGCCGGGTTGGAATACAACCAGTACGTCAACCTCCTTGCCGTCGACGGCACACTGGTGATCCTTGGCGCCCCGAGCGAACCGGTGTCAGTCGATGCGATGTCGCTCGTTGCCTCGCGTCGCAGCATCGCCGGCTCTGCGAACGGCGGTATCCCAATCACGCAGGAAATGCTGGACTTCTGCGCGGAGCACAACATCCTCCCCGAGACAGAGCTGATCACCGCTACGCAAATCAATGAAGCATACGAAAGGGTCCTCGCCTCGGACGTCCGGTACCGCTTCGTGATCGACGCGAAGACGTTCGCCTAGAACCTCCGGGCACGGCAGAAAGGATACGACATGAAGGTTTTTGTCATTGGAGCGGCCGGCGGCGTGGGTCGTCGGCTAGCTTCAGCCCTTCTGGCACGCGCTGACACGGCGAGCGGTATGCACCGGAACACGGACCAGCGCGACGTCGTTTCCAGTTCCGGCGCAGCACCGGTCGTCGGCGATCTGATCAACGATACTGTCGAGCAGCTCGCCTCGAAGCTTGCGGGCCACGACGCCGTGGTCTTTTCTGCCGGTGCGCACTGCACTGGACGAGATCAAACCACCCTCATAGACGGCAAAGGTCTGGAGAAGGCCGCCGCCGCAGCGGCCAAAGCCAGTGTGTCCCGGTTCGTCCTCGTGTCGGCTTTTGCAGATTCCGAGCGGGCCAACGGGCTCGGTGATGGGTTCGAACACTACATCAGGGTGAAGCGGGGGGCGGAAATCCACTTGACGGGTACGGACCTCGACTGGGTTATCGTTCGACCGGGGCACCTCCTCGACGGGGCGGGTGATGGCCTGATAGCTGCCGGCCTCGCGCTGCGGGAGGCTGACATCCGCCGGGAGAACTTGGCCGAGTTCATCGTTGAGGCCCTTCATAATCCCGCGCTCAGCCGGACGATAGTGGAGGTCACCGACGGACCGACCCCTATCCGCCAAGCCGTCACAGAAGTTGCGAACTCGACCGGCCCGCGCCGCTGATCGGATACTCCGCGGTCAGGAATCAGCTCGTCCTGACTGCGGAGCTATCCGTGCAGAAAAAACCAGCCATGTCTTACTCGCTGTCCCAACGCTCGCCCCGGTAGAGCTTGCAGGATGCTCCCAGGCCGACTGCCGTCGATATGCGAAGACGTTCGCCTGAGTACGAGCTACTTGCGACAAGATGAAAGGAAGGCTCTGAAAGTGTTTCTGATACGAGCGGCCGGAGGAGCATTTCATGTCTAATTTATGTCCCAGTTTCCCTCATCGATGCGTCCATCGAGTTGGCCATATAAGTTGGAGGGCGGGAAGGACAGGGACAGTACGTGAACCTCCGCTGCGGGAAACCGGGCCGCTTGAAGAGCTAACAACACCGAAAGGTCACTTAGTACTACAGTCGCGTTTATTTTCTAGGTTGTCGTTTTCTGTAGTGGTGCTCGCGGGCGTCCGCTTGGTGTTTTCGGCGCCAGTGTGAGCGGTTCAGGACATGCCCAGGGTCGGGGATGAAGGCCCACGCGAGGCGGATAATGAGGCGCCGAATTTCGGGCAGGGAGAGCTCTACGAGGCCTTCCGGCCCGGTTCCGGTGCCCCTTTTTTGGCCTTGACGGCGGTGAGGAAGGCGTGGGCGAGCATGGACAAGGTGACATGCCGGTACCAGCCCGTGTATTGGCGGACTTGGTAGTGGTCGAGGCCGGCCTCACCCTTGGCGGTCTGGAAGGTTTCCTCGATCGACCAGCGCACCCCGGCGATCCGGGCCATCTCGGCCAGGGCGACGCGCTTCGGGGTGTGGCAGATGAAGTACGCGAGGTCGGAAGGGTTGGCCAGACTGCGGCGGGCGAGCAGCCAATGCTCGGCATGGCCGTCTTCGGCGCCATTGATCCGGACCCTCGCCCATGCGTACTCGCGGACTCCCTTGGACCCGGCACCGGCGGAGCGGGTCCGCCACGCGGACGGAACCAGGTCCGCAACCGCTGCGTCGGCACGCTTCTGCAGGCCCAGGAAGGATCCATCCTTGACCACGACGCGTTGGGAGACCGGGACCGCGAGGACGTAGTAGATTCCGCGTTCCTCCAGGGCGCGACGCAACCGGTGGTACTGCCCATAGACGGCGTCCCCGGTCGCGCATTTTGCCGGAACTCCAGCATCCAAAGCCCGTTCGATCATGTCGATAGCCAAGGCCGGCTTGGTCTTGAAACCGCAGTCTTCCGGGATGCCGGCTCCCGCGCACCGGTCCGGATCATCCGTCCATTCCTTCGGAAGATAGAGCTCTCGGTCCAGGAACGTTCTGCCGCGCCCCGTGGCGTAGGTGAGGAACACACCGATCTGACAGTTCTCCACCCGTCCCGCGGTCCCCGAATACTGGCGGGCGACTCCGGCCGACCGCCGGCCCTTCTTCAGAAAACCGGTCTCGTCCACGACCAGCACCCCGTTCGGGTCTCCGAGCTTCTCCACGACGTAAGATCGCAGATCGTCCCGCAACCCGTCCGGGTCCCAGTCCGTGCTCGAGAGCAACCGCTGCATCCGGTCCGGCACCCGGTGCCCCGCGCGCTCCGAGAGCGTCCAGGAGTTCTTCCGTTCCTCCTCTGAGAGCAATCCCCGCACGTATTCCACCGCGTTCGCCCGCGGCTCCGATCGGGCGAACCTAGCCCCGATCAGCTCCCCGACCTTAGGCAACCCATCGGCCCATTCCCGCACATCCGCCACGCAAATATCATCGCCCACCGGAAAGAATTAACACGGAAAGAAAGCGAAACCCGTTTAAAACGCCGACATGCCAAAAATAAAAGCGACTGTAGTACTAGTCTTGCCAAAAGAAACATCGAAAGGAAGAACTGGGCGAGCTTGCGGCCAGGCGACCGCTACACGGTCTCGGAACATACACATTCCCCTACGAGGCCACGGTAGATGTCCTAACCTAAGACTCACGTATCGTCTGTGGTACTTTCCTGTGTCCGGCGATAACCGCAGGACCTTTGACTGCAGAGAAGAAACTTCGATTTGCAGGTTGAACGACGCCTACTGCGACGCGACGATTGCCGACTTGCAGGCGGCGTATTCCCTCATTCGGCAGCGCAACCAAGCCCCCAGGGCCTCCCTTCTCGCAACCCGGAGGTTTCGGCTTCCACACAAACAAGCATTCACGCAATGACATGCGTGTCGAACCGCGACTAGCAAGGCCCAGGACAGAACCGAGGCAGTACCCGTAGCAGCACTCTGAAGACTAGATTGACAGAAGGCCGGCTATCGCGCTGGTGGCTAACCCGCGCGTGCCCCTCACTAAACGCTTCGGCGGCGGGCGGCTTGCTCCACGAGTTCGGTCATCCAGGGCCGGTGTCCGCGGTGGAACACCATGCCTTCGGGCAGTCCCTGGACGGACGGGATGGAGTTGGCGATGTCGATGGTGATCCGGCCCCCGGCCAAGGGGGCGTTGGTGATGTGCAGGTCGCCGTAGGACTCCGGGAGCACCGGATCCATCCAGAGGCCCCCGCGGGAAACGTGCGTGTCGTAGCGCATCAGGCTGGTCACCAGCAGGATCGGCGCAGTCGCCGCCCAGGCCTGCGGGGAGCACGCCGTCGGATACGGGACGGGGGCGGCGAAGTGCTCCCGGCTGAAGCCGCAGAACAGTTCCGGCAGGCGCCCGTCGGTGTATTCGGCCGCCTCCAGCAGGGCCGTGGCGATCCGTTGTGCCTGCTCCACGAAGCCGTAGCGCACCAGGCCGGCGGCGATGATCGCATTGTCGTGCGGCCAGACCGAGCCGTTGTGGTAGCTGGCGGGGTTGTAGGCGCCCATGTCGGAGGCCAGGGTTCGCACCCCCCAGCCGCTGAACATTTCCGGGGACATCAGCCGCTCCGCCACCAGCGGCGCCTTGTCCTCGTCGATGAGGCCCAGCAGCAGGCAGTGCCCCATGTTGGAAGCGCACGCATCGACCGGGCGCTTGTCGCGGTCCAGTGCGATGGCGTAGTAGCCGCGCCCGGGGATCCAGAACTGTTCGTTGAACTGTTTCTTCAGCCGTGCGGCACGGTCGGCGAGTTCATTCCCAAAGGTGATGTCTCCGGCGTCATATGCCAGCCACGCACGCGACAGATAGGCGGCGTAGACATAGGCCTGGACCTCGCACAGCGCGATCGGCGACTCCGCCAGGGTCCCGTCGGCGAAGTTGATCCCGTCCCAGGAGTCCTTCCAGCCCTGGTTGACCAGGCCCTGGTCGTTGAGGCGCTCGTACTCGACGAACCCGTCGCCGTCCTTGTCCCCGTAGTCCCGGATCCAGTCCAGAGCACGGTCGGCATGGGGCAACAGGGCAGCAATGGTCTCCCTGGCGAAGCCCCAGCGGCTGACCGCGCCGAGGACCAGCACGAACAGGGGTGTGGCGTCGACGCTGCCGTAGTAAGCGGACTTGCCGCCCAAGGACAAACCGCTGGAGACACCGAGCCGTACCTCGTGCAGGATCTTGCCCGGCTCCTCCTCGCTCATCGGATCCACCACACTGCCCTGCCGGTCCGCCAGGGTCTGCAGAGTGCCCAGGGCCAGGGACGGGTCCACCGCCAGCGCCATTTCCGACGCCCACAGAGAGTCCCGCCCGAACAGGGTCATGAACCACGGCGCGCCGGCGGCCACCACGACCCGCTCCGGATGCTCCGGGTCCTCGATCCGCAGGGCGCCCAGGTCGTCATAGCTGCGCCGCAGGGTCCGTTCGATGAACCGGTTGCCCATCTGCACCGCCGGGATCTTCGCCACCCACTCCTGCCGGCGCCGGTCCCTTGGGGAGACTCCGTTACCGCCTGGATGGACGAACGCCGCGGCACCAGCGCCGGCTGCCCCGGTGCCCGGCACCTCCGAGCCGGGGACGACGGTGAGGACCGTGCTCCACTGCCCGTGCGGGGGAACGGTCACCCGGTAGGTGAGGGCTTCGGGCGTGACCTCGGCTCCGGGGGCCTGGATCACGACGTCCTTCCGTATGCCCTGCCAGAGCCCCCGAATGCTCAGCGCCCCGGCGTCCACGTGGCGGGTCTCGTTCCAGCGCCGCCGGATCCGTGCCTCCTTGACCTCGAAAAGGTCCGCGAAATCCGCCTCGACGCGCAGGGAGATCACGCATTCGGCCGGCTCCAGGCCGTAGTTCCGGACCGTGACCTGCTCCTGGAGGCCGGCCCCCACCTCGCGCAGCCGCTCCACGACCAGCGGGCTGTCCGCATACCCGTCCAGGCGGGCAATGCGGCCGGCAAACAGCGCCCGGTAGGGCTCCTTCGTTTCCGCCGCGAGGGGCTCCAGCGGCTGGCCGTTAATGGCCAGGCTCCAGTCGGACAGGATCCGGGTGTCGAGGACGAACACACCGTGCGGATGTTCCGGACGGATGTCCCCGTTTGCCAGGGAGATGCAGAACGACGATCCCTCCACAAGGGTGACCGCCCCGGCGCCCATCGGCCCGGCCGCCGTGTCAGCATTCCATCCAGCCATCCCGGCCCCTTCAAGAAACTGGCACCAGCATGCTCTCAGGTCACGCTGCTGTCGGTCGCTGTCAATTCCGCAACCGACGCTACTCCTGCTTGCCATCCCAAGCTAGAGCCCGCGTTGACTCATGGGAAAGGTCCGCGTAGCGGGATACGTTGCCTCATTGGAAAAGGCCCGGGAAGAGGCGGGGCGCGGACATCCTTGGGGGATGGGACTGACGATGAGCCAACGCAAGGCCGTCACGGTGATCAAGGCCCGGGCGTAGGCCCGCGGGAGCCGGTTGGAGAAAGTGCGGATCCTTGATGAGCTGGTGGAGCTGACGGGCTGGAACCGGGATTATGCGCGGCGGGCTTTGCGTCAGGTTTTGGAGCTGCGGTCGGTGCGTGCCTGACCGTCGCGGCCACCGGTGTATGGTCAGCGGGTGATCGAGGCGCTGGTGGTCTGTTGGGCGGTGCTGCGGGCCCGGCCGGCAAGAGGCTGGCGCCGATGTTGCCGGTGCTCGTGCCCTTGCTGCGGCGTTACGGGGAACTGGAGCCGAAGGACGCGGAGGCGGTACTGCTGATGCGGATGAGTGCGGCGACCATCGACCGGAAGCTGGCTACCGAGCGGACAAAACTGGTGCTGCGGGGCCGGTCCCATACCAAGCCTGGATCGCTGCTGAAATCCCAGATCCCGGTGAGGACCTGGGCGGACTGGGACGACGCGGTGCCCGGGTTCGTTGAGATCGACATGCTCAGACATGAAGGCGGTGTGGCGTCCGGACAGTTCTGCTTCACCTTGACCGTGACGGATATCGCGACCGGATGGGGACGGTGAACCGGTCGGCTCCGAACAGGGGCTCAGAAATGGTGTTCGCAGCCCTGCAGTACGCGGTGGGCCGGTTCCCGTTCCCGATCATTGGGATCGACTCAGAACAACGGGTCCGAGTTCATCAACGACTACCTGCTGGAGTACTGCCATGCCCGGCAGATCACCTTCACCCGGTCCCGCCGGGAAACAAAAACGACGGGGCCCATGTGGAACAGAAAAACTGGGCGCGTCCGTGAGCTTATCGGCTAACTGAGTTGAGTAGGGAGGTCCGAATGCAGGGCGTAGCCGGAGCCCACTCGGGCCGCAAGTGAGTTTCTCTGGCCGGGTCCGGCACGGAATTTGCCGACGGCACCAGGGGGTCTGCTGAGGACGACTGGATTGCTGCTCGTCCGCCCACGACCTGACTGCCAGCCATCGTAACGATGGACCTTCTGGGGGTTCGTCGGTCGAGGCTCTTGCCTGTTTAGTAGGAGCGGGGCAGGCCGAGGACTTTGGTGGCGACGAAGCTTTTGATCATGTTGTTGTTGACCGGGGCTACCTGGAACATGCGGGTTTCGCGGAATTTGCGTTCGACGTCGTATTCGTCCACGAAGCCGTACCCGCCGTGAGTGTCGAGGCAGGCGTTCGCGGCTGCCCAGCTCGCCTCGGAGGCGAGGTGCTTGGCCATGTTCGCCTCGGCGCCGCAGGGCTCGCCGGCGTCAAAGAGCCGTGCGGCCTCGTAGCGCATCATGTCTGCGGCGCGGACCTTCATGTAGGCATCGGTGATGGGGAACTGCACGCCCTGATTGGTGCCGATCTTGCGGCCAAACACCTCGCGGCTGTTGGCGTACTCCACGCCCCGCGTCGTGAACCAGTAGCCGTCGCCGATCGCTTCGGAGGCCAGCAGGATGCGCTCGGCGTTCCAGCCGTCGATGACATAGCGGAAGCCCTTGCCCACCTCACCGATGACGGCCGATGCCGGGACGCGCATGCCGTGGTAGTGGATCTGGTTGGTGGCGTAGTTGAACATGGTGCGGACTTTGACCACCTCGAGCGATTCCGGCTGTTCGGCCCGGACCTGGCGCAGGTCCACCAGGAACAGGGTCAGGCCCTGGGTCTTGTCGGTGCCCTTGCCTTCGGGCTTTTCGGAGGTGCGGGCCAGGACAAAGAGGAGGTCGGATTCCTCGATGCGGCTGGTCCAGCTCTTGTGGCCGGTGATGATGAAGTCGTCGCCGTCGCGAACGGCTGCGGTTTCGATGCTGGTGGTGTCCGAGCCGGCCTTGTCCTCGGTGATGGAGAAGGCCTGCAGCCGCAGCGAGCCGGCCGCGATCTGCGGCAGGTAAGCCTGTTTCTGGGCGGCGTTGCCGTGCCGGAGCAGGGCTCCCATGGTGTACATCTGTGCGTGGCAGGCCGCCGAGTGACCGCCGGACTTATTGATTTCCTCCATGATGACGCTGGCCTCTGTCAGGCCCAGTCCCAGGCCGCCGTACTCGGCCGGGATCAGCGCGGAGAGCAGGCCTGCCTCAGTAAGCGTGTCCACGAATTCCTGCGGGTAGCGACGGTTGCGGTCCGTCTCGCGCCAGTACTCGTCCGGGAAGCCTTCGCACAGAAGGCGGGTCTGCTCGCGCAGCTGGTCCAGTCCGGCGGTGAGGGTTTGCATCGGTGCTCCTTCGAATCGTTGCTGGCGACCTTCGTCACCACTGGGAAACGACGATACGCCAATATATTAGAAACTGACAAGGGGTGGATCGAGTATCGCGCTACCCCTGATGATCCTTGACGATTAGCGGAATTCACTGCCAGACTGACCGGGAACCACCAATATATTAGTCCGAGGAGATCAGCAGATGACCAATCAAGCAACACAGGCAGTGACAACCGAAGGCCGCGTAGTAGAGGGCTGGACGGGCCGCCTGTTCGAGGACTTCTCGCCCGGGGATATCTACTACCACCCGTTCGGGAAGACTGTGACGGAGGCTGACAATCAGTCGTTCACGCTGATGACGCAGAACGTGGCCAAGACCCACGTGGACCGCAACTTTGCCAAGGCCACCGAGTTCGGCTTGCCGCTGGTGAACTCCACTTTCACGCTGGCGCTGGTGACCGGCCAGTCCACCATCGACCTGTCCATGAATGTCTTTGCGAACATGGGCTGGGACGAGGTCCGCATGCCGAACCCCGTCTACGAAGGTGACACCATCTACTCGCGCTCTAAAGTTCTCTCCACCCGTGAGTCCAATTCCCGCCCCAACCTGGGCCTGGTCACCGTCGCCACTGAGGGCTTCAACCAGGACAGCAAAATCGTTATCAGCTACCGCCGGACTTTCATGGTCTACCGCCAGGGTCACCTCCCGGGCGTCGAATCCGCGCGCCCGGATGAGTCCACCCTGCCCTCGATCGCGGACTTCCAGTGACGGCGGCAGGAAGCCTTACGGCAGCCGGCCCCACCGCCGCGGACACGGTCGCGCAGGCAGTCACCGCACTGTTTGTCCCGGGTGACCGTCCCGAACGGTTCGGTAAGGCAGCCGCCGCTGGCGCCGGCGTCGTGATCATTGACCTGGAAGACGCCGTCGAACCGGACGCCAAGTCCGCGGCGTTGACCGCGGCGGTGGAGGCAGTGGCACCGTCCGACGGCGGTGTAGCGGTGCGTGCGCTGGTGCGGGTGAACCCACAAAGTTCCGGGCATTACGACGCCGACATCACCTTGCTGCTTTCCGCCGCCCGGACACCGGGGTCGGGTCTGCTCGGCATCGTGCTACCGAAGGCGGAAGACGCCCGCGCACTGCGTCGGCTGCGCGCGGACATGCCAAAACACCTGGCCCTCGTCCCCCTCGTCGAGTCCGCCCTCGGCGTGGTGAACGCCGTGGAGCTGGCACGGGTGCCGGGCGTGGCCCGGCTGGCCTTCGGCGCCATCGACTTCGCCTTGGACATTGACGCCGATGGCGGTGACCGCTTCCTGGACCATGCGCGGTCGCAATTGGTCCTCTCCTCGCGCGCTGCTGGCATTGCCGCACCGCTGGACTCGCCGTCCACCGACATCAAGGACGCCAGCAAGGTGGCCGACTCCGCCCGGCTCGCCCGGAACTTCGGCTTCGGCGGCAAGCTCTGCATCCACCCCGCACAACTGGCAACGGTGCATGGGGCGTTCGCTCCCACGGGGGCAGACGTAGAGTGGGCGCTGTCCGTCATCGCCGTCCAAGGCGGCGCTGCCCAGGTGGACGGCCAGATGATCGACCGGCCCGTGACTGAGCGGGCCAAACGCATCCTGCAGCGCGCAGGAAAGGAGCAGTAGATGGGCATCCTCCCCTTGGCGGGCATCACCGTCATCTCCCTGGAACAGGCCGTCGCGGCCCCGTTCGCAACCGGCAGCTCGCCGACCTCGGCGCCAGGGTCATCAAGGTGGAGCGGGATACCGGGGACTTCGCCCGCGGCTACGACACGAAGGTCCACGGCATGGCCAGCTACTTTGTCTGGCTGAACCGGTCCAAGGAAAGCATCGTCCTTGACCTGAAATCCGACGAGGGCATGGCCGTGCTCCGCAAGTTGGTGTCCACCGCGGACGTGCTGGTCAGTTGCGGGACATGCACGGGTTCTCCGCGCACCCGCAGTTGGCCGAGTGCAACCGCTGGCGGGACGTTGACTTCCCCGTGGGACCGCTGCGCAGTCTGCTCCCGCCGGTCACGTTCCGGGAAGTGGACGTCAGGATGGATCCGCTGCCGGAGATCGGCGAGCACATCGGGAAAGCCTCGCTGATCTGGGGTCCGGAGCATCCGGCCTGGCCGCGCTCGAAACCAGTACCTGAGTCTCCCTTGGTTGGCATCGGCCACGGCTTCCTGCAGGGCGGCAGGCGGACCGTAGCTGATGCCGTATGTTAGGTGGGGAAAATGAACAGGAAGAGTCCGCAGCCCATGACCAGCCGCAGTCCCCGCAGCAGCGCACGCCCGCAATTGAGCGAGAAGGCCACCGCCCATATCCGGGGCCTCATCATCTCCGGTGAACTGCGACCCGGGACCCTGGTCCGCCCCGAGATCATCGGCGAGGACCTCGGCATCTCTACCACGCCGGCCCGTGAGGCCCTGCAGGCCCTGCGCGTGGAAGGCTTCCTGGAACTCGTGCCGCGGCAGGGGTTCGTGGTGGCGCCGCTGACCGGACAGGACATCCGTGACCTCTTCCAGGTCCAAGCCCTCATCAGCGGCGAACTTGCCGCCCGGGCCGCCGCAAACGCCAGCGCCCAGGACGTGGCCGAACTCGAGGCACTGCACCACGAACTAATCGCGGCCGCCGCCCGGAACGACCACGACCGGCTCGAAGAGAAGAACCACGCCTTCCACCGCGAGATCAACCTCATTGCCGATTCCCGGAAAACGGTGTGGGTTCTGGGCCTGGTCACCCGGTA
The DNA here is from genome assembly GCA_041360635.1 of bacterium RCC_150. GTDB lineage: Bacteria > Actinomycetota > Actinomycetes > Actinomycetales > Micrococcaceae > Arthrobacter. The sequence continues at coordinate 21,858 of JBFUPP010000037.1, forward strand.
CGTCCCCCGGCAGTTCTACTCCTCCATCCCGGGCTGGCCCCAAGCCACGATGGACGACCACGCCGAACTGCTCAAGGGCATCCAGGCGCATGACGCGGAGGCAACCCGCGCCGCAATGCAGCAGCACATTGTCCACTCCGGAGAGCTCCTCGCCGCCCATTTCGACGCCCGCGTGGCCGCCGCTGAGGGCGCCGTAAAAATTCGCCATCCCTGGCCTAAGTCAACATCTTCGGCCACGAGCGAGAGCGTGATGTCTGGCCCTGACAAGTGACTACATTGCCGGCGACTTATTGACCCGGCAACTAGCCCGAAAGAGGTGTCCTGTCTCATCTAAGTTGGGCGAACCGCTAGTGTCCGGCGTTTTTCGCGGGCCGACTTAGCCTTGATCCACCGATCCGCGGCTGGTCCTGATTGGTTTTCGGGAGCGGCCGCGGTTTTGGTTGTTGGGCGTC
>JBFUPP010000038.1:0-19693 GCA_041360635.1 bacterium RCC_150
TATTTTCCCAGCTCAGAAGCACCTTTCGTCGTTTAACACGCCCCCAGACCGCCAACCCTCATGAAATCGCCGGGCTAAGGTCGGATCTGTGCGGAGATCGCTTTTGAACTCGGCCGTTGGAGCGTCACTCGGCAGTTGCTAAACGTCCGTGATGTCTGAGCTACAAGCGAGTCGGTCGTCGGGTTCGCTCGGGCGGTTGCAGCGTCGAAACTGGCTCCCGTGGAAGCTGTCGCAGGGTCTGCAGTGATCGCTACCCCTGCTGTCGCCGGCCAATCTCCAGGCGGAGACCAATAGCAACACGTCCTCGCTTCGCGCGGACCAGTCGCGTTCCGGAACCCCCTTGAAGCCCAAGGACTGATACAGAGTGCTCGATTTCCAAGTTCACGGCGCGGCGACCCCAGCCACCAGCGCAACGTACTCCTCCAGCCGCCCCAACGCCGGCTGCGACGAAGCATCGCCCACCGCATCCGCACCAACAGCATTCGCCACCGCTAGTGCGGAGTCATACGAAAGCCCTGACCGCAGCGCCAGCACCAGGGCCGCGCAGAACGCGTCGCCCGCGCCGATTGTGTTCGCCACCGTCACGGCAGCAGAAGGCGCCGAAGCGACCCGCACCCCGTGCTCGAACATCGCCGAGCCATCCGCACCATAAGTCACCGCCACGAGCTTCGCGCCCGCCAAAGCAGGAATCAGTTCATACTCCGTCTCGTTGACGATCACCAGGTCGCACCGCTCCAGGAGCTCGGCCGGAAGGTCCATCGCCGGCGCAGCGTTCAGCGCGAAGAACCCGGAGGCGCGACGCGCGGCCTCCATCACCACCGGCAGGCCGACCTCGAGCTGACACAGCACAGCCCCCTCAGCAGAAAAAGATACGCCCTCCAAGGAAAACCCCGAGTTCGCGCCCGGGCACACGACGATTTGGTTCTCGCCGTCGCGGTCTACCACGATCAGCGCGGTTCCCGTCGCGAAACCGTCGAGCACCGCGACATCCGAAACGTCCACACCGGCGGATGAAAGCGAAGAAAGCATCACCCGCCCCTGCCCATCTCCACCCACGGCGCCAACCATCCGCGCACTCCCGCCAAGACGTGCGGCAGCCACGGCCTGGTTCGCTCCCTTGCCGCCCGGCTGCTGACTCAGAACGCCGGAACCAATGGTCTCCCCGGCGGTGGGCAACCGGTCCGTGGTGGCGATGATGTCCAGGTTGATGCTGCCGACAACGGTGACGGCAGGAAGTCGAGTGTTCATGGGAAGTCCTAACGGGAAAGGGCTGGATTGAGAAATAGTGTACGGGATGGTTGTACTTGTGCGTCATACATGGTTGTATAACAACTCACATCACAATGGCAGACCCGCCTGCAGAACAAAGGAGTTTGATGTGAACACCCCAGCCACCGTTGCCACCTCGCCGCCACCCGCCGTCGTACTCGAAACAGACGCGAGTAAGCTCGGCGGCCGCCGAGCGGCCATGCTCATTTCCGCGCTACTGCTCGGCGTGCTGTCCTTCCAGCTCAACGCCAGCATGGTTACCCCGGCACTTCCGCACATCGCCGCCAGCTTCGGCCTGTCCGCCGATGGCGCCGCACCGGTGCAATCCATGTTCTTCCTCGCCGGGGCCATCGCCGGACCGGTGATCGGCAGGTGGAGCGACTTCATAGGACGACGCTTCGCGCTCCTGCTGGTGCTCGCCATCATGGGCGCCGGCACCATCCTCTGCATCGCGGCGCCCACCCTGCCGATCCTCATCGCAGGCCGCTTCCTGCAGGGCGTGTCCAGCGCGGTCTTCGCCCTCGCCTACATCGTGCTCAGCGAAAACCTGCAAGCCCGAGTCTTCGGCACATCCGTGGGCATCATCGCCGCCATCAACGGCGGGATCGGAGGCGTCGACGGCTACTTCGGCGGCCTGATGTCCGAGACCCTCGGCTTCCGCTCCATCTTCGTCGTCGTCCTGATTCTCACCGCCATCGCCGCCGCCTGCATCCTCAAGACCGTTCCCAAGGGACGGCCGCAAGGCATCCGCGGCGCCATGGACTGGTGGGGAGCGGGCTCACTCTCGGTGTTCCTGGTGTTCATCACCTACTTCGTCTCCGACGGTGCGGCCGCCGGTTGGACCGCGCCGAGCACCCTGGGCCTGCTGGCCGGCACCATCGCGTCCTTCGTCGCCTTCTGGATGATCGAGAAGCGCCGCCGCCACCCGCTCATCGCCGTCCACCACCTGCGCTCCCGACAGGTCTGGCCCGTCATCGCGACCACGGTCCTCACCCTCGCCGGGATCTTCGCCATCATCAACTTCACCGTCGTGCTGCTTAGCCAGGACATGCATTCCGGCTTCGGGCTCAGCGCGTCGCTGTCCGCCCTGTTGTTCCTCACCCCGGCGGCCCTCATCGGCGTCTTCGCCGCCCCGCTCGCCGGCTGGCTCGCCGACCGCCGCGGCTGGATCAAAACCCTCCGCGCCGGCACCGCACTCAGCCTCGCCAGCGCCATCGTCGCCGCCACGTTCTCCAGCAACGAAGTGGCGGTGCTGATCGCCATCGCGTCGCTCGGCATCTTCTACAACGGCCTCTTCCTCACCGCGATCAACGGACTTTCGGTCCTGCTCTCACCCAAGGAAGCACCCGCCGCCTTGCCCGGGATCAACGGTGCGTCCTTCGGCATCGGGGCGAGCCTCGGCGTCGTCCTCGTTGCGCCATTCGCAGCCCAGGCCACCCCCGTCGGCTACGCCACCGCCCTCTGGATCTCGGTGGCCATCACCGCCGTCGCGTTCATCGTCAGCCTCTTCGTCGCCGCCCCCAAGGGCGAAACCCTCTAATCCCGCCTCACTGAAAGAAGACCACCCCCATGACCAGCCCGTTCTACCTCGACTGCGATACCGGCATCGATGACGCCCTCGCCCTCGCCTACCTCCTCGCCTCCCCGCAGGCGGACGTGCGGGGGATCGGCACCGTCAGCGGCAACGTCAGCGCCGCTGTCGGCGCGCGCAACACCCTCGACCTGCTCCAGCTCGCCGGACATGCCCACATCCCTGTCGCCCTCGGCGCGCACGACCCCCTTTCCGGCTCGTTCGGCGGGGGAGCGCCGCACGTGCACGGCAGCAACGGAATCGGCGAGGTAACGCTGACGACGGCGGAGGCTCACCTTGCGCCCGAAACCGCGCCGGAGATGCTGGTCCGGCTCGCACACGAATACCCGGGCACGCTGCGCGTCCTTGCCATCGGCCCGCTGACCAACATCGCCGAAGCCCTGCGCCTGGATCCCGAGCTGCCCAGCCTGGTGGAGGCAATCACCATCATGGGCGGAGCGGCCCTGGCGCCCGGAAACATCACGCGGGTTGCTGAGGCCAACATCGCCAACGACCCCGAAGCCGCCGCTCTTGTGCTGTCCGCGGACTGGAACATCACCCTCGTGCCTCTCGACGTCACCATGGCCAACGTGCTCGAGGAGAACCACCGCCAGGAACTGCTCGCCTCATCCAATCCCGTGCCGCAGGCGCTGGGGGAGATGCTCGGCTACTACTTCCGCTTCTACGAGGGCATCTACGGCCGCGCATGCTCCGCCATGCACGACCCCCTCGCCGCCGCCCTCGCGGTGGGCGCCGTCACCGCCGCCGTCGCCCCGGTGATTCGCGTCGACGTCGACACCACGTCGGGACCCGGCCGCGGGCAAACCGTCTGCGAGCTGCGCGGACTGTACATGGACTACCCGGAACAAGTCGGCGCCCACTGCCGCGTGGTGCTTTCGCTCGAGAGCGACTTCGCGCCGCACCTCGTGGAGACGCTGCTGTCGCTCTCTTCTGAGCTGAGTACGACGGCGGAGCTTGCCGTGGGTGCCTCGGTCGCCTGAAACTTGGGTCCGCTCAGGACTGGAGTGTCTGCATCACCGAGAGGTGGCCGGCGCGGTCGGCGATGAGGCACTTCGCCAGGTAGAACGGCCGGTTCGCGTGCCGCACGTACTGGGTCAGCACCAACACCGGGTCCGAAGGGTGCAAGTCCAGCAGTTTGGCGCGGCTCCGGCCAACCTGGCTCAGGCTGATCTGGCACTCGCCCGGCCCCAGATTGCGGCCCGCCGCCTTGTTGAGCGCGGCAAGTAAGGTGGTGCCGCCGTCGTCGTCTATGTCCAAAGGCGCGGCGGCACGGCCGGCGAAGCTGACCGGCAGGGCGGAGATGTTTTCCTGCAGTTGGGCGATGGGCTCGCCGTCCCTGATCAGGACGGATTCCCAAAGCCAGCAGTCGTCGCCCGGGTTGATGCCGACGCCGGGGGCCGCGAACTCGGACGCCGGTTGCTTGACCACCTGGGTGCGTTTGATATCCACATGCTTGCCGGGTCCTCCGAGGACTTCCTCGAAGGGGCGGATGCGTTCGATGCCGATGCGGGGGAGGGTGTCGGCGACGAACCGGCCGACGCCGCGGCGGGCCCGGATGAGGCCGTCCTCCTCGAGCAACATCAGAGCCTCGCGTACTACGGTGCGGCTGACTTTCATGTCCGTGCCAAGCTCGGTTTCCGTGGGGAGCATGGAGCCGGGCTGCAGCAGGTTGTTGCGAATGGCTTCGGCGATCCGTGAGTAGACGACCACCCGCAACGGTGAGCCGGGCTGGGCCTCCACCGGCTGGGACAGGAACCTGACGGCGTCGTCGTGCACGTTATGCCTCGCTTGGGTTTTGTTCGGGGATCCCAGCGTAGCAAGTTGTACGGGCGTGTTGGACAAGTGGTTTTGCTGGCCGGCTTCGGAGTATGTTCTACATTCAGCCGGATGGCGCCCGGAAACGAAAGATAACCTTCATTGTCACACTGACTTTTGACAATGTCACAAATGCGATTCGTGATAATGAAGAAATTGGCTGAGGCGCAAGTAGACGGCAGGTTAATCCTTTGTAACTGCTTCGCTCACGCCTTGCTGGCGCAATCCGTGGATGATAGCGTCGCGCTGGCTACACATACTGGTCTTGGCAAATAATTGCTTGACGGATAAATCGTCACGATCACGTGAATTTCATAATTCGTCTCAGGGGGGACAAATGAAAAGGTCCATTGCAGCACTTGCGCTTGCAGGAACAATCGTCTTGGCTGGGACCACTCCAGCCATGGCAGACAACTACCCGGCGCCGGGGAACGAGTGGGGAACCGTTTCCGACGGCACGATAGATCGCGGCGGCTCCGTCACCTTCTCCGGCACCGGATATATCCCAGGCGAAACTATCAACATTACGTTCGATAAGATCGGCGGCCCGAAGGGTTCAGCTCCGGCGGCGTTCAGCGTCGTCGCCGACGGCACGGGCGTTTTCTCCACCAGCATCACCTTCACGAATGCTGGCAACTACATGATCACGGCCGTCGGTGCCAGTTCCGGCAACACCCGCTCTGCACGCGTCTCTGTGAACAACGGCAACCACAATGGCGACGGAAACAACAACGGCGCTGGCAACAACGGCAATCACGGCGCCGGCAACAACGGCGGCGGAAAAGGCAAAGGCGATTCCGATCTCCTTGCAGTTTCCAGCGTGACCGGCGTTGGTACGGCAGCCGGGCAGGCGAACCCTGCGGCTGATTCCAGCATGATCTTGTGGGGCCTGGTAGGTGCCGGAGTATTGGCAACTGGTACTACCTCGGTACTGGTAGTCCGCCGCCGCAACAAAAACTAACGCATCCGCCTAGGCATTATTCATGAAGGGTGGGCGCTTCCTTGCGGGAGGCGCCCGCCCTGCTTTTTGTCCACGTTGTCCGGGTTTGCTGGACAGCTGGATTTGCCTGTCCGCTAGCTGACCAGGCGTCGGACGCTTTCGACGACGATTTCCCGGCAGCGCGCGCGACTAGGCCGGCGGACGAGAGCGAGCTCGGGGGTGTGGAGGTGCCAACTCATCGAGAGCGCCCGCACCTCGGTCAGCAGTTCGATAGGTGAGTACGCCGTGGTTAGCTTCCCGGCCTTCTGCGCTTCCTCGATCTTGGTGAGTTTCGCGTTGTTCGACTCCAGGATCGCAGGCAACTTCCCGTTGGCGCGTTCCAGCTGGTACCAGGTGGTCAGGCGAAGCGTGTTGGGGTAGAGCTCATAGAGGTCGAATGCACGGCCGGCGTAGCCGGGTAGGTCTGTCGCATCGAAGTCGACCTGGTCGACGAAGGCGAGCACCCGGTTCGCGAACACAGCGTCGAACAACTCTTCTTTCGTGCCGAAGTACCTGTAGATCATCGCCTTGTTCGCCGGAGCTGTCTCGGCGATCCGGTCGACACGGGCACCAGCAATGCCGTAGGTCGTGAACTCTGCCTCAGCAGCGTCGAGGATGCGGGTGCGGGTCGCTTCGGAATCTCTGGCCATGCTCACATTCTAGAGCAAGTAACTGGTTAGTTGCATACTTTCGGTTTGGGTGCTCTACTCAAGTAACGAACTCGTTAGTTACTTAGATCGGAGAATGCGCATGTCCGTTTTATCGGTACCTCCAACAACCCGCGCCCGCCACAGGGCGATCGTCCTCGCGGTCATCCTGGGCTGCCAGCTCATGATGACGCTCGACGCCTCGATCGTGACCACGGCCCTCACCCACATCAAGCAAGAACTCGGCTTCACCGACTCCTCGCTGTCCTGGATCCAGAACGGCTACGTTCTGGTGTTCGGAGGCTTGCTGCTGCTTGGTGCCCGTCTAGGCGACCTCTTGGGCCGGCGTCGAGTGTTCGTCGCAGGCACCGCGGTGTTCACCGCCGCGTCCCTGCTAGCCGGGATCGCGCCGACGGCCGCTGTCCTCATCGCGGCCCGGGCGTTGCAGGGCCTCGCGTCCGCCTTTGCCATCCCTTCCACGCTGGCGCTCCTGATTACGAGCTTTCCGAAGCCCGAGGAACGTTCCCGCGCGATCGCGATCTACAGTGCCGTGATTGGCGCCGGCGCCAGTGTCGGCATCATCGTCGGGGGGATCTTCACCCAGTACATGTCCTGGCGGTGGGGCTTGCTAGTCAACATTCCGATCGGGATCCTGATCCTGGGTCTCTCGCCCCGCTACCTGCCGGAGACGGAGCGCCGACCCGGCCGCATCGACGTGCCCGGCGCTTTGGCCATTACGTTGGGCATGTCCGCTCTGGTCTACGGGTTGGTAGAGGCCGCGGAGGTGGGCTGGGGAAGCTTATATACGGTGGTTCCGCTTGTTGCCGCGATTGTCCTCATTGTGGCGTTCGTGCTTATTGAGATGCGCCAAGAGCAGCCGATCGTCCCGTTGCGGCTGTTCGCCAGCGTCCAGCGCACGGGCGCTTATCTCGGCCGCATCCTCATCGTGGGAGCGATGTTCTCCACTTTCTACTTCCTCAGCCAGTACCTCCAGACGGTACGCGGCTACAGCCCGCTGGTGACCGGGTTTGCCTACATCCCGATCACTGCGATGTTCTTCGCGATGGTGTACGTGGTCCGATTCCTTGCCCCGAGGATCAGCAAGCCCGTCCTGCTGGTCGCGTCTCTTGTTGTTGCGCTGGCCGGGATGGCCTGGCTCAGCCGAATCGACGCGACCACGGAGTACTTCCCGCAGATCGTCCTCCCGCTCATCGTCCTCGGGATCGGCCAAGGGATCGCAATCATCCTGCTCACCGACTTCGGAATGGCCGACGTTGAAACCTCCGACGCCGGGGCTGCTTCAGGCCTGGTGAATACGGCCCACCAGCTCGGCGGCTCCATCGGCCTCGCGCTCTTGACCGTGGTGTTCGGGGCCGCGGCCCACGACGGCGGAGCCCCCGTTGCTTCCATGGCAGCCGAGGGCTACTCGACGGTATTCCAAGTCGCAACGATCTTTTACGCCGCGGCAGTTCTCGTCGGCGTCGTTATCCTCGTCGCACAGCGGCGTCCCGCTTCACGGGAGGTCGCGGTGGACAAGGTTCTGGAGGAGAGCCGCCGATAGGGCCTAGGTGCCGGCAAGCCTGGAGTACACAATGAGGTACGGTCGCCAGTAGCGCCAATGGCATGGCGAGTCCTTTGGGGGAGATCTGATGAATTCGAAGGGCAAGGCGGGTACAGCACTCGGGGCTGTCGGAGTTGCAGCTCTTCTCATCAGACTCGTGGTGAAGTTCAACCAGGCAATGAGATATCCGGACGGACTCATGGTCCTCGGGGTGGCCCTGCTTATCATCGCGCTTGTTGCATCGCCTTGGTTAGCGTGGACATTCCACAATGCGCGAACATTCAAGTCTCGGCTCCAGCTCGACCACCCTGGAGCCATCGTCGTCGACACGTTCTGGACCCCGCGACAGCTCCGGAGATTCCTCAAAAAGGGGCAATCGACGTCAAAGACGAAGGGGACGGGATTCATCCTGGATTTGGTCGCAGACTCCCGTGGTCTCCAGTTAGTCAGACATCGAAGGCAGCCTGTCTACTTCGGGCTTGTGCCTTGGGAGCAGGTTTTCTCCGTGCGAATGGAGATCTTGCGGAAGCCGATCGGTCGGCGTCCCATGTTGGTCCTTGAGATCGAGCCGGGGAACACGCCATACGTTGCGATAATTTACTTGATGCCCTCCGGAAGGCAGAACAAGGAAACCGGGATGGCACTCGCGGACATGATCCTTGCAAAGCGCCCCCGCATATCGACCCCCGAGGATCGTTAGCCAGGGTGCGTATCCGACTCGCAGGTACCCACGAAATGGGACCTAACCGGGGGTCCTAGGATGGGGCCCATGGCTGCGGACGTTGTCGAGGGAGCGTATCGGGCGTTAATCACGGGCTTCATTGATTTGGAGCTGATGGTGTGCGCGCTTGGCTCGTCCGTTCATATGGCCGACGCTCGCCTGGATGCTCGCCACGGATGGGGAAAAGTTGAACCGATCACTTAGCAGGGGACTATTCTTCGGTGCCGGATTCGGATGCGCATATGTGGTGGTGGTTCTGGCCCTGACTGCGTCCAACGGCCTGGGTTTGTCGATACTCGGCGGACTCGGCGGCGCACTCGTAGGTGCCCTAGCTGGTTTCCTCATTGCCGCATTGATCCTTGGAGTGGTTCGACTGACCAGAATTCCAAGGGACCTTGAACCGATTTTGGCCACTGCGATCGTTGGGGCTTCGACTTTGCTGCTCCTTTTGGCTCTGGACTCGGTTCCGAATTCAACGAGCCCTTTGTGGATGCATCCTATTTCGGCCGGCGTAGCAGCAGCCGTTGGCGGACTGGCGTGGCCTCGGGCGAAGGCCGTGGTTGGGGAGTCCCGTTAGAACCGTCCGGTACTCGAGCCGCAAGCCTATGGAGCCTCAGCCGCACCAGCTCGGAAGGAACCCGGCAATGGTTTTTATGACCTTTCCGGTTTTCAGGTCCACAATGCTGGTCCGTATGGGAGAGGGTTCGGGGCGGACCGGGTATTGATCCCCGGCGTATTGCGGCGCAGCGGTTTCGACGGCGAGGTAGTCGGCGGCGGCCGAGACGCAGACGTCCAGGATGCGTGACCAGCCTGGGTCAGGCTGGAAGAGCGCGTGGGAGCCGTTCTGGTCGGTGACCGTGACGACGGAAGTCTCCTTGCCGGCGTCGTACGTTCGCGCCACCTGTGCGTATTTTCCGGAACTGTCCAAGACCACGGGCTGTCCCGTGGACGAGGTGAGCGCTTGGTTTGGATCGGGCGCGGTAATGCCCGCGAGACCCAAGGACGAGAGCGTACCGGTGCCGAGATTGATGGAGGAATATCGCGGTGGGTCTATGCCCACTTTGAGTCCCGGGTCGCTTACCGCGAGGTCGTCGGTTCCGGGGACGAAGCCGAGGATTCCGGCATGCGTGCCCAAAGGAGACATCTTCCCGGCGCTCAGCGCGTCGATCAGGAACATGGAGTGGTCATCTGTCTCCGCCACCAATGTGGCCTTGCCGGGGACAAAGCGCCAGTCCGAAGCTGAGATCGGGCCGTTGATTCCCTGGACGGCCCGCGGAGCTGAGGAGGGTGTATCGACGTCGTACACAAACAGTGACTTCCAGTACTGACTGTTCCCGGACGAACCGGTGAAGGTGAAGCCAATGAGGTGCTCGGATCCTGCCGCGTGAAGGTTGGAAATCGTCCCCGGTCCTGGTAAGGGAACGAGCGTCGGCTGGCCGCCGGCGAGCGAGGCGATCTCCAGTGAGCTGGTGTTGTCCTCGTTGAGGGTGACGACGGCGAGGGCGGACGGAAGTGCGGCATACTCCTGGATGCGGGGAGCACTGACGATCGCGGTGCCCTCATCACTGGCGGAGAGACTTGTGCCGCGGATAGTGTCCGGCTTCTTCACTCCTGCTGTGTCTTTGCCCGTATCCCGCTGCAAGGTGTACAGCGCGAAGTTTGCAGTGGACGAGGAGCGAGCCAGCTCCGACGTCGAGTTAGGATGCGGGAGCTTCGCGAGATTCGCGGCGGTCAGTCCGGCGGCGAGAACAGTGAGGATGGTGATAGCACCGTAGAGGCGCCAGGCAAAGCGGCGCCCTGCCAGGATCGCAGCTGCAGCTGCGGCGGCTGCGGCCCGCTTGGCGGACGGCGGTTTGCGCTTAGTAGACATACGGCTGTGCCGGCTGTGTTGTGGGGGTGATGGTGTCGGGCACCAGGACGATCGCCTCGCGACTGGCCGAATTCGGGTTGGGACGGAAGCTGCTGGTGACAGTGACCCAACTATCGGTGGTGAATTCGCTTTGCCAGCCAGGGTGATAGACCGGAACGCCGATCGGCTGTGCGTCCACCGCGCAGCACGTGACCACAAAGCGGGTTACGAAGAAGACGTCCGGATCTGTCTTGTCCGGCGTGATGAACCCGGTGATGGTGGCCGTTTTGTCAGCGAAAAAGTCCTGGCCGGCACCGGACCGAAGCAGCGACGCCCAGTCCCTCACGGTGAACGCTGAGTAGTCGCTCTTACTGGAGAGCGCCGGAGTCTTGAGAGCGAGGGCTGACGCTGAGCCGTTGAGGTCCCGCTGGGCAACAGTCGCGGTGGTAAGGGTCGACGGCGGCAGGATCAGTAAGGCGACGACGGCGGCGGCGATCGTTATTGCGCTTCCGAGCGGCCAGATCCAGCTCCAACGTGGACTTCCCTTGTGGCCGTGGTCATGCTCATCCTGGGGTTTCGGCGGCAAGACGAACGCCGCCAAGGCAAGACATGCGGCGATCACCGCCATGACAATCGTGAACACGAAGTATCGCGGATGGATGTAGAGGGCCAACCGACCGGTGACGCCCAGCCAGATCGTCGCGACCAGACCGATCAGGCTGAGGACCACGCCTTGCCATCGGCTTAGGAGCCGTCTAACGAACATAGTTGACCGCCAATCCGAGCACGGTCGCGCAAAGGGCTACCAGCAGGCTGAGCTGGAGAAGGGCTTTGGCGCTGAAGGTGGTGCGCATGAGGGCGAGCATCTTCACGTCGATCATCGGCCCGAAAACGAGGAAGGCGACGATGCCTCCCGGCATGAAGGTCGCGCCGAACGAGAGGATGAAGAAAGCGTCGACGTTTGAGCAGATGGCGACGACGAATGCCAGCAGCATCAGCGCCAACACGGACCAGACGGGGTTGCTCCCCAAAGCGACGAGCACTTCACGCGAAACGGCAACTTGAATGAGCCCGGCCATGGCTGCGCCAATAAACAGCGCGGGCATCATGGCGCGCGTTTCCTGCGCGAACATGTCCACGCTTCGCCTGATCCTCCCGGCAGAAGCGGCGTGGTGGTCCGCTAGCGAACACGCCTCCTGGAAACGGGCGGCCAGCAGGTCCTGTGGCCGCGGATGCCGGCCGTAGATCCAACCGACGAGGTTTGCGATGAAGAAGCCACCCAGAATACGGGCGGTAAGGATACCGCTGTCCCAGCCAAATGCCTGCGCGGTAGTCACGATCGTGACGGGGTTCAGTATGGGAGCGGCGAAAAGGAACGTCATCGACTCGGCAACGGTGAGGCCCTTCACCACCAGCCCTCGGGCCAGCGGAACATTCCCGCACTCACAGACCGGTAGCAGCATTCCGAGAAGAGAGAGGAGCAGGCGCCGAAGCAGCGGACTCCGAGGGAGCCGCCGGAGGAGCATGTCCTCCGGTAGCCAGACCTGCACGCCGATCGAGAGGACAATCCCGAGGAAGACAAATGGAAGTGACTCAATGACCACGCTGATGGACAAGGTGGCAAAGTCCCGGACGGCATTGGGCAAACCGACCGAAGCGGAGCCAGTAGGTGCAAGCACTCGCACGGCGGCAAACAACGCAATCAGGCAAATACCGACGACGATCCCGGCAGGCGTTGACTTCCTGGTCCGACGCTGGTTGTTGTTCGTCGATTGTTTTTGGTCAACAACGGCAGGCAGCGTTGAACCCACTCCTTGCGCGAGAACTCCACTATCCCTCATGAGACCTGCCTCGTTGATCGGTGCCCAAACAACGCAACAAGGATCACGGTAAATTGCGGCACCTACCGGCGGAACGAGTGGACACCACCCGTTTCGCTGGCGGACTACTCATGTGTTAAGGGCTGAATGGATCAGTAAGCGAGGGCTACCCTTCGGTCCAGAGAGTTGGCGCGACCGACCACTCATTCGGCGACTTACGAACACACTCATTAAGCGCTTAACCACCAGCCAATTCGGCTTTCCCGAGCACCTAATTTCGGCGCTCGTCCGCCGAGCCGGCAATTTCGACTGCAGCCTTCCACGACGAACATACGGCGGCTGTGGGGAACTGCGTTGGCGGACCACCCGGGCCTCTGCTGATTATGAGGAGGTAGCATCATGCTGAAGTATGTGCGTGAACTCGCAGAAGCACGTAGAGCAACCCCGGCACGGCGCGTTTACAACTATGGAATGGCTGCAGTCTTGGTGGCAGTCGGAATCTGCGTTCTCGGCACGGGCGCGCCGGGATGGATCTTTGTCTCCGTCGTCGCTGCTGAAGCCGTCTTCGACTTCTTCCTCGTCAACGGCTGGGTGATGGGCTGGGCGGACAATTTCTTTTTTTATCTGTCTGGGCTAAATCGGCCGCCGTTCGCCAACGTGGACACGCTCGCCGGCGCCGAAGTACTCGAGTCGCCGCTGCTCCAGCCTTCTCTGCTGGCCAGGCGTGGGAATCTTGGCGCTCTTGACCCGGTTGCACGGGGCGCAGGCTGCGACGAAGTTCTGCAGGGAGGTCGCGCCACCCTTGGACCATGGATAGAAGTGGTCACCGTGTTCGGCTTGGCGCGAGCATCTACGATGAAAGATGCCTTCCATTTCGCACCGCCCGGCGGCACGTTCCAGGCCTTCGCGGCGTTGCTGCCTAGTGAATCGACGTAGAGGGTCGCGACGCCGAACGTCCCTGGAGCGGATGAGGACGGCGATGACGACTAGCGCGACGGCGAGCAGGGCAGGGCCTACGTCTGCGGCCAGAACGGCGTTGAACTTCGGTTGGAGGATATCGGTTACCGAAGTAGGCCGTGCCGAAACGGCTGTGTTCATCACCGCGACGATCGCGGCCGCGAAGATCCATGCCACTGTGCATAACCAAGCGAAGTGCAGCAAGCGCCGGCACCAATAGATACGCTTCAGGTCCAACATTGTGCCCCCAAGAAAATGTTGCGCAGAAAGTTCCCGGATGGGATGATGCGCGGTCAGGGAGATGGTAGCGCCAGCAGGTGACCTTTGACAGGGTCTCAGGCCGATTAGCCGCGCTGTTTTCCTCGCCGCTCGGTTTGTTTCTTGTAGGCCAACCATGTCGTGAGACTGGCGACGGCCGCGGCCAGCCATAGGAAACCCACGATCGGGTTGCTAAAGAAGGCAATGAAGGCCGCGATCGAAGTCAATGCCGTGGCAGTGAGCGTTAGGAATTTCATGGACCCGCTTCCTTTTGGAGAACAAAGGTGCTCAGACACATCATGTCTGTGGGGAAAGGCTACGGCTGGAATTGACGACTAGGTGGTGAAAGTCCGGCTGAATGAGTGTCGAAAATGCCAAATTAGGTGTTTGAAGCGCTAGATCTGTGCAGATAACCTTTAAGCTCCGCAGGGTGCACCGGCTCGTCAAGGAAAGCGGTGCGCCTACCCGGAGGACGTTGACATCTTGATGGTGCGACGATCCATAGCCGTCAAGGGAGATGACGGGTCGGTATTTCTCTTGGGCGTTGAGCGGAAAAAAGACGCGTTCAACGTTTTTCCCATGAGCTGAGACCGCAATACGACATCAACCCGGCAAGATGCCCTTTTATCGCCCCGCCACGCACGCCGCAACGTACTCCGCGTCCACCCCAACGCCACCCACGATCGACGAGTAGTGACCCGTCAACCACGGCAGGCCTACGACAAAGAGCCCGGGCTGCTCGGTAACGCCGCGTTCATGGCGAGGGTAGCTCCAAGGATCCAGGATCGGAATGTCGACGAAGCTCAGATCTAGTTTGTAGCCGGTGGCCCATAGAACCGATGTGATGTTTTCGGCTGCTAGCTCCAGCCTGGCCGGCTCGTCCGGTAGCCAGTTGTCTGCCGGCCGAGCTTCCGCCGGGGGAGCGTTGATCCGGGCGGCGGAGATGTAAGCATCGAGGGCTCGTTGCATCCGTTGGCCAAAACCGGACTCGACCGTTGCCAGGCGTTCGGCGAGATCGTCCGTGAAGACGACTGCGCCGTCGTCCGCTGCTTCCAGGTGACCGTGCAGGCGGATGCCTTTCCGGCCCAGCTCCCGGAGCCGGATGTCGTGTCCGCCGTCCGATCCGGACAACAAGGGATTGCAGGCGAATCGGGCTGCCGGGGAAGGCAACTGCTCAACGCGCAGCGCGTTGATCCCGTACTCCGGTCCGTGAACGCCGACCTGCAGTATCCAATGAAAGATGTCCTGGCCCCGATACCGCCGCGGGGCTTCCGGGCACGTCGACACAGCCAAATGAACCTGCCTGCCGGCGGCGTGAAGTTCCTCCGCCACCTGAGCGCCCGACTGCCCAGTCCCAACAATCAGAACCGCGCCCGCGGGCAGCTGCTCGGGATTGCGATAGTCGTGGGTGTGAAGCTGCATGACAGCTTCGGGCAAACCCGCAGCCATCGCAGGGATCTTCGGAACCTGATACGCGCCCGTTGCCAGCACCACATTGCGTGCCCGCAGCTCGCCGTCGGGCGTTTCCAGAAGAAAGCCGCCGTCCGACGCCGAGATCCTCCTGACATCCACGCCGGTCCGAACCGGGGCATCGACCCTCCGCGCGTAATTCCGGAAATAGCTCACGACGTCGTCGCGTGCCATGAACGCCTCCGGTTCCGGCCCCGCGTACGGCATGCCGGGCAAATCCAGTGAAAAGTTCGGCGTGTTCAGGACGAAAGCATCCCAGCGATCCTGCCACGCGCCGCCCAGCGCGGCTCGCCGTTCCAGGACCTGATGTTCGACGCCGGCCCGGCTGAGAAAATAGCTCGTGGCCAGTCCCGCTTGGCCACCGCCGACGACGACCGTGTCCGGGATGCGCCCTGCAGGTTCTTCCATGAACGTCATTGCGCGGCTCCATCACTACTGGGATGATCCTCGGAAGTCCCAGGAAGAAAGCTGACTCGATTCTGTTCGTTGGCAGTACCTTACGCCCGCTGATTCCGGATCGGGAGACTACAGTCGAGTCCGGTTGTGTTGCCTCCTCATCGAGTAGGCGATCCATGCAATGGCGCCAATAAAAGGCAACGTCAGAACGGCCACCGCAATCGCGGCCATCATCAATGCGGGGATACCTTTTGATGTCACCAGCAAAGCCAAAGCGATGATGATCAGGGTCAGATAGAGAATTCCGAAAACGGGCGTGACCCACAGCTGGTCGTCTGGGATAAGGGGGTTGTCTATGCTCAAAGGCGCAGAGAGCTTCATGTGCCTTCCACTTCCATGATTCCTCCCGCCGGTTAGCTCCGTCCGGGAAGCCTATTGCCGAAATTTGCCATTAGGTGGTGGATGCCCCTGAAATGAGTGCTGCTGGCATGAAATTGAGTGTTGCTTGACGGGCGGTCAATGAGTGTTTTCTCAGTTGCCGGGTCTCCAGCCAACCCGGACGACCACCACACGGTGCGGCGGATAGGGCTCGACGACGGTTCCTTGCCGACATCTTGGTCATGCCACCGAGTCCGTAGCCTGGCCCCGTAGAGGATCGGCCCCGGTGCCCCGGGCGCCGATCCTCTACGTGTCTTTGGATCTTCGTCCAGTCAGGTCGCAACATGCCGTTCACCAGCCGGCAGGGTTGGGTTCATTACCAATCAGTAACTTTGGAGGGCATCGTTGAGACCCAACTGAAAGAGGCCCCCTATGAGCACGACTCGCATGCGAGGTATCCTCACGGCCGCCGCATCCATACTGTTGGCTGCGACCGCAATCGCCGGCAGCGCAACCGCACAGGCCGTCGGCAACGATGGAAATTCCACCGGTTCAGACAACCACCACGAAACGAATACGGCCCTCGCCGAGGCGTTTGCCAGCGTGGACCGGAACACCGCTTGGCAGCAGACAAGCAAGCTCAAGCTGAACTTCCCCACGTACCACACGGAAGGTATCGCCTACAGCGAGGACCATATCTTCCTCTCGGCGGTTCAGATCATTGAACCCACTGTGAAGTACCCGAGCCCTCAAAACGGCTATGACCGCACTGCCGGCAAGGGCATTGGCCACCTCTTCGTGATGGACAAATCCGGCAACCTGCAAAAGGACATCACCCTTGGCGAGGGGGACATGTACCACCCTGGCGGCATCGACTTCGATGGGACCAATGTGTGGGTCCCCGTAGCCCAGTACCGGCCAAACAGCAGCGCCATCATTTACCGGGTTGACGCGAATTCCCTCGATGTCCAAAAGCAGTTCGAGGTCAAGGACCATTTCGGCGGCATCGTGATGGACAAGCAGACCGGGCATCTGGTCGGCAACACGTGGGGTTCGCGCCGCTTCGCCGAATGGGATATGAACGGTAAGCAGCTGTCCACCTGGGAGAACCCGAACTATTTCATCGACTACCAGGATTGCCAATACGTGCCCAATGCCAAGATGCTCTGTGCCGGGATCACCAACCTTCCCCAAACTCCCGCGGCCGGAGGCACCTCAGCTACCTACGAGCTCGGTGGTATGGCAATGATCGACCTCAAATCCCACGAGGTGATCCGCGACGTTCCATTCCAGCAGTGGTCCACGAGCGGTCACGTCGCCACGCGAAACCCCTTCAAGATGACCGCAGCCGGAAACCATCTCACCATGAAGGTGGCGCCCGATAACGGCGACGAAGGCAACGGCACCGAAATTATCACCTACGAAGCAACCGTGAATCCCGCCAAGTAGAAGCCGGGGTGGTGACGCCGGTTAGTTGCCGGTGCCCGCACGGGCGGCGAGGTTGGCTTGAAGGAACTGGACGAAGTCCATCCCTGTCGTCGTCCCGCCACCCCATTGCTTGCCGTCGACGTATGCCCTTGGGATGCTGTCGATCCCGCTGTCGAGGGCGAGCCTGTTGGAATAGCGAGCCCAGGCGAGGAACGTGCCTTCGTCGATGCATTTGGCTAAATCCGCGCCAACCGATGACGCGAAGGCCTTCAACTGCTGGTTGCTGAGCCCTGAGGATCCTCGCTCAGGCTGCATGGCGTACAGCTCTGAGATGAAGTTCGCATAGCCGGCGGGTTGGGAGTTTGCGACACACGCCGCCGCAGCTGCGGCACGTGAGGAATATCGCGTGGTCGACTCCGAGTCGAGGATGGCGATAGGCCGGTATTCAACGGTGATTTTCCCCTCATCGCGCAGGCGATCAAGGGTGTTCCTGTATGAATTGTGGAATTGGGCGCAGCCCGGACACATGAAGTCCATGTACACCACCACCTTGGCGGGCTGACCCTTCGGCGCGGCCTCGATGCCCGGGGGAAGTGGGGCGGGGGCCGCAGCGCCAGGGGAGGGGAGAGCTCGCGCATCGACGCTCCCCGCGGGAACGGAAACCACCTGACCATTGACACCGAAGGTGATCCCGCCGTTGGCGTTCATGTTCGCAGGTCTTGGCCCTTGGTCGGTGAGCCGGGAGAGCGATGGGGTGGGACTGATTGCCTTCCATGGCCCTGCGGCGGTGGTGATTATTCCGGATGGGACCAGAACGACTACGAGAAACACTGCGAGGGTGCCGGCCGTAAGACCGATGTAGCCGATCACCAATCCTGCGATGGCAAGGCCGCGGCCGCTGTCACCACTCCGCCTGATCCGCGAGAGGGCGACGTGCCCGAAGATGACACCAAGCAGGCTGATGAAGAACGAACAGGCAAGGGATGCGATGGCAAGCGGTTCCGTCCGCCGCGACTGCGGGGGAAATGCCCGGGGCAGATCGGGCCAGGGGCTGGACTGCTTGTCGTTTGCCGCGGTCGGCGCGGGTGGCCAGGGACGTGGGTCTGGACGCTGATAGTCGCTCATCCCGAGTGCTCCTTCTGGTGCGCAGGAGCACTGAGCTGCCCCCAATGGGCAAGAGCATAACGTGCACACGTTAATCGCGGCAGGACCCAGTGGAGAACACCTAGAGTAAGGACGCGCGCTCCCAGTGTTCCCGCAACATGGCGGCAAGCCGGTCCGGTTCGATCCGGTGCGGGGGATCGAAGTGGTGACGCTCCGGGAACACCTCGAGTCGGAACTTCGGAAAGACCGTGGACAGCCGCTCGGCAACTTCGCCATAATCGTCCGGATTGCTCAGCCCGCCGAGGACGAAAAGCACCGGTCGCTCGAAGGCAGCCAACTGGGCACGGTCCAGATCGTACGTCTTGAAGTCCTGAAGAAATGCCTTGATCCCGGCGGGCCGTTTGGCCATCCAGGGCGGTGGCGGGCCATCCGGCGGAGGCGGCAGGACGACGTCGGGCTTAACTCCCAGCCTCATGAAGGCAGGCATGAACTCGCCAGGAGGCAACGCCTCAAGCGCCTCGTATTCCTTCCAGACCTGTGCGTGGGCGGGGCTCCAGTCCCAATTTCCGGCCCAGGCCGCTTCAAGGAGCGTGAGGCTGAGAAGACGGTCGGGATGCTTGGCTGTGAGGGCAAGCGAAGCGGCACCGCCTCCCGAATAGCCCAGGAGGTGGAAGGTATCCCAGCCTCGGGCGTCAGCCTCGCTAAGGACGCCTTGGATCTCCGTGTCCAAGCTCCATGCCGGCGGCGGCTGCTCGCCGTCGTACAGTTCCAGGTCCTTTACGACGGCGTCAATGTCAGGTCCCAGCGCTTCGACCAGCGCACCATAAGCGGCTTGGGCTGGAAGGACGCTCCCTGGAAGAAGGATTGCCCGAATCGGATCCATGGCAGAACTGTACGCCGTCTGCACTCTGATTGGGGCAGGGCCGGGGATTAATGGAAGTTGAACAAATTTGCCAAAGACTAGCCAAGAAGCCAAAGCCCTGTATGCTGGTTGGTGTTGTTGTGTTTGGCATTTGGTAGTTCAGGCAGTTCCCGCGGATCATTACCCGCGACCTTCTGAAGTAACGGTGGAGAACACCCCACACCGGAGGCCCGAAAGTCGGGACACCCCTCCACCTTCAGTAAGGAAACTGAAAATGGCTACAGGTATCGTCAAGTGGTTCAACTCCGAAAAGGGCTTCGGCTTCATCTCCCCGGAAGATGGCAGCCAGGACGTTTTCGCTCACTACTCTGCAATTAACTCGGGCGGCTACCGCTCCCTCGAAGAGAACCAGAAGGTTTCCTTCGACGTCGAGCAGGGCCCCAAGGGTCCCCAGGCAGTAAACATCCAGGCTCTCTAAGCTTCGGATTTCAAAAAAGCAGGGCCGGTCATCTTGAACTGGTCCCCGAAAGTTGGACTCGTAACTAGGTTTCCACTTTAGCCGACCAGCGATCGGCTCGGCTCTTCGAA
>JBFUPP010000039.1:0-12041 GCA_041360635.1 bacterium RCC_150
ACCCTCTGGTTCAACGTCCACCTCGACGGCTCCAGCCCCGCCGACGACACCTGGATGTACCTCGACGACATCACCCTCACCAATCACTAAATAGCGATTCCTGCCCGCCGGGAGGCGGTGCCTAATCCTGCTGCCTTAGTAGCGCGTAGAACGGACGACAGAGATGAAGTACCCCGGAGACCGGCGGAACCCCATACCCTTTTTCCGCCCGGGTCCCACTGTCCAAAAGATGTCCGGTCCCCGCGGCAAAAGCTGGAACACCTTCAGTGAAGTCCTGGCCGCGCTGGTCGTATTGGTACTCGTCCTCGCCGGGTTCGCTCCCAATTCCGCGCAGGCCGGCACCAGAACCTACCCCGCGCACACCAACATCGTCTCCACCACGTTCTGGATCGGTGAGGTCTTCAACGCGAACGCGTCCGACGGATCCCAGATCTGTTCCACCTATGACGCGCAATGGGCGCTGAGCCACACCGGAGTGATCAAAGGAGTCGTCCCATCCTCGGCCAAGGGCTGCCCCGGCTCGCCGTGGGGCGGCTGTGACGGTGTGGACAACCAAGGCACCACGTACACCACGTTCACCTGCGCCACCGAGGCTAGGAGCGCCGCGACAGACTATTTCCCCACAGCACAGTCAAAGCCGCTGCAGAACCCGTTCTACCTCACCTTGCCCTACGACGACCTGAACGATTCCACCGCCTTCGCCAATCGATGCACCGACATCCCGTGGGCCAACGATCCCGGCTATGCCGGGCACTGCACCGACACGACGTTCAGCTACATGAAAAACCGATGGGTGGCCATCACCGGACCAAACGGCAGAACCTGCTACGGCCAGATCGAAGACGCCGGACCCTCAAGCGGCACCCTCTACCACGACGCCGCCTACGTCTTCGGTTCCAACGACGCCAGACCCGCCAACACCCTTTACTCCGGGGACCCGACACAAGGGGCCGGCATGGACGTTTCTCCCGCGCTGAACGGATGCCTCGGCTACGCCGAGCTCGACGGCGACAATGACCACGTCGGCTGGCACTTCCTGGACGACGCCGACGTTCCCACCGGACCCTGGACGGACGTGGTCACCACCAGCAAACCCATCGAGACACCCCCGAAGGCCCCTTCAGCCCCCTCCCGGGTAACCGCGACCGCGGGCAACGCATCCGCGGTGGTGTCCTGGAGGGCGCCGGCAAACGGAGGCAACCCCATTACGTCCTACACCGTGACCCCCCACACGGGCACCACCACCCTGGCACCGGTCACCGTCACCGGAAACCCGCCAGCGACCACCGCCACCGTCACAGGCCTGACGAACGGCACCGCTTACACCTTCACCGTCACCGCCACCAACGCCATCGGCACATCCCGGCCCTCGACCGCGTCCGCACCGGTCACACCGACCGGGCCATCCACCGCACCTGCAGCCCCATCGGCGGTTACTGCGACGGCAGGCAATGCCTCGGCCAGCGTGTCCTGGACGGCCCCGAACAACGGCGGTTCGGCGATCACCTCCTACGCCGTCACACCACACACCGGCACCACCACCCTGGCGCCCGTCACCGTCAGTGGAAACCCGCCGGCGACAACGGTCACCGTCACAGGCCTGACCAACGGCACGGCCTACACGTTCACAGTCACCGCCACGAATGCTGTCGGCACCTCGCCGGATTCGGCGCCGTCGGCACCGGTCACACCCGCCGCACCGGCCACTGCACCGGCCGCCCCCACAGGGGTCACAGCGACCGCGGGGAACGCCTCGGCAACCGTGTCCTGGACAGCCCCGAACAACGGCGGCTCCGCGATCACCTCCTACGCCGTGACACCGCACACCGGCACCACCACCCTGGCGCCCGTCACCGTCAGTGGAAACCCGCCAGCGACAACGGTCACCGTCACAGGCCTGACCAACGGGACCACTTACACGTTCACGGTGACGGCCACAAACGCCGTTGGCACGTCCCCTTCATCGGCGGCATCGGCACCGGTGACACCTGCAGCGACCGTGACGGCACCTGCCCCTCCCTCAGGGGTCACCGCGACCGCAGGGAACGCCTCGGCAACCGTGTCCTGGACCGCGCCGAACAACGGCGGCTCCGCGATCACCTCCTACACCGTCACACCGCACACCGGAACCACCACCCTGGCACCGGTCACCGTGACCGGTAATCCGCCATCCACAACGGTCACCGTCACGGGCCTGACCAACGGCACCGCCTACACGTTCACCGTCACCGCCACGAATGCTGTCGGCACCTCGCCGGATTCGGCGCCGTCGGCACCGGTCACACCCGCCGCACCGGCCATGGCACCGGCCGCCCCCACCGGGGTCACCGCGACCGCGGGGAACGCTTCGGCCACCGTGTCCTGGACCGCACCCGCTAACGGCGGTTCCGCGATCACTTCCTACTCCGTCACACCGCATACCGGAACGACCACTCTGACGCCAGTCACCGTGACCGGTAATCCTCCGGCAACGACAGTCACCGTCACAGGCCTGACCAACGGGACCGCCTACACGTTCACCGTCACCGCCACCAACACTGTCGGCACCTCGCCGGATTCCGTGTCCTCGGCGCCGGTCACCCCCGCCGCACCGGCCACTGCTCCTGCCGCCCCCACCGGAGTAACAGCGACCGCGGGGAACGCCTCGGCCACCGTGTCCTGGACGGCACCTGCTAATGGCGGCTCGCCGATCACTTCCTACGCCGTGACACCGCACGCCGGGACGAGTACCCTGGCTCCGGTCACCGTCAGCGGAAACCCGCCAGCGACAACGGTCACCGTCACAGGCCTGACCAACGGCACGGCCTACACGTTCACCGTCACCGCCACCAACGCCGTCGGCACCTCGCCGGATTCCGCGCCCTCGCCAGCGGTCACACCCGCCGCACCGGCCACGGCACCGGCCGCGCCTACAGGTGTAACAGCGACCGCGGGGAACGCTTCGGCCACCGTTTCCTGGACGGCACCCGCGAACGGCGGCTCACCGATCACCTCCTACAGCGTGACACCGCATACCGGCACCACCACCCTGGCCCCGGTCACCGTGACCGGAAACCCACCGGCGACCACCACGACCGTGACCGGCCTGACCAACGGCACCTCTTACACGTTCACCGTCGCCGCAACGAATGCCGCTGGTACATCGCCGGATTCCGCACCATCGGCAGCAATGACACCCGCCCCAACCGTCACTGCTCCTGCCCCGCCCACCGGGGTCACCGCGACCAGCGGGAACGCCTCGGCAACCGTGGCCTGGACGGCCCCGAACAACGGCGGCTCCGCGATCACCTCCTACACCGTCACACCACACACAGGCACCACCACCCTGGCACCGGTCACCGTCACCGGAAACCCGCCCGCGACCAGCACCACCGTCACGGGCCTGACCAACGGCACCGCCTACACCTTCACCGTCACCGCCACCAACGCTGTCGGCACCTCCCCGGCATCGTCCGCATCGGCGCCGGTCACCCCCGCCGCGACAACGACCTCGACCATCACCAACGGCGGCTTCGAATCCGGCCTAAGCTCCTGGACCACCGGCGGCGCCAAGGCACCAGTGGCCTCCACCACCGCCCACACCGGGACAGGATCTGCCCTGCTGGGCCTGGCCTCCGGGACCGAGCCCCTGGGCGATAGCAGCCTCGCCCAAACCATCACCGTCCCCGCCACCGGAACCTCGACACTGTCCTTCTGGTACCAGCCCCACACCGCAGACGACACCTGCTCCGGGACCACCTGCAAATACGACTGGATGGAAGCCCAGGTACGCTCCACGAGCGGCACCACTCTGGCCAGCCTGTTCAAGCTCTGCAACGACAACGGCACCTGGACCCAATTCAGTGCAGACCTCTCCGCCTACAAAGGCCAAACCATCACGCTCTGGTTCAACGTCCACCTCGACGGCTCCAGCCCCGCCGACGACACCTGGATGTACCTCGACGACATCACCCTCACCACTGGCTAAAGCGATCCGGCAGGCTTCTGGTATTGGTCATGAGCTGGGACTGTAAGAGGGACTGTGGCCAGGCGTCTTAAGTGGACCACCGCGCTGTCTCATAACCCTAGGGATTCGATAGTCCGAGGTTACGAGACATGAACTTGGCTGCGGCTTCACTGGCCTATAAGGCTGCTCGCGACGAAACTAGCCCCGACAACCACGAACATGAGGCCGAAAATCCGGGCGAAGGCGGGTTTTGCCATAAAGGATGCTGAGTAGTCGATCCCCATGAGTTTCACTTCGGCGACCGCACCCGCCAGTCCCTCCGCGGCCTTGTTCAGATTGATGACGAGGCAAAGTCCCAGGAGCAGGCCGGCTGTGCCAATGCCCGCCGACATCCATCGCGAGGCCTCGGGGACGCGGAACAGGACCGGGATGATGCCTGCGATGAACACGACGATGAATAGTATGTAGAGCGCCTTCAGGGGCTGAGGCAGCCGGGAAATGAACCGAAAAATATTCATCACTCAAACCCTGACACCGCTCGCGAAGAGCGTCGATAGGACGATGAACCAGAGACCGATCACCATATATGCCGCTCCAAAAAAACGAAGAAACGCCGACCGTGAAAACGGAGACCGGGAGTAGTCAACGCCGAAGGGCTTGTACTTCTTCATCATGTCCGCGTAGGCATGCGCTGATCCGTGGAAGTCGATGAGCAACATCAGGCCAAGCAGGAAACCGACCACACCCAGACCGCCAAACATCCAAGGGATAACTCTGGGCGCCAGATCATCCCATCTGGAGAGTACAAGGGCTATGAATCCGATAAACACTGCCGCGAAGGCCACACTGAATAGCATCAGGATCGCTCTTAAGGGCTGAGGCAGCGTTCTGATGAGTCTCCAAAACTGCATGCATCCCCAATGTTCGCGGCATAGACACAACCGAATTGGGCTAAACCTAAACCCTTACGGCTGAAAAGACGAGGGCAAGCTGCTGCCGGGCTACTCCGCGGCCCCAACTGCTCGCATCCCCTCTTTTGCTCCGGGATTCTTCCCGAGGTCCCCGCAACGAAAATATTTTCGTGGACGGATTCGAAGCCTTCCTTTAGGAGCTTTTCTCCTCGCGGTCAGAGTGCTCAAGCGTGGCATACGACAGGACAAATGGACCCTGCCGAGCAATATGGCGAGAGTCCGTCGAAGTAAGTCGCCCGGTCAGGGATGGGTTATCGTGAAGCGTCCTCCCCCAGGGTCCAGAACTCGAGGAAGAATGCCTTCCTGGACACGCCCGGAAGCGGCGGCGCGCCGTGAGTTTCCGGTGGACAACCATTGGCGGCTTATCCACACACAGGCGGGCGGGTGCCGGGGTGCTTGTGGACGCCCTGTGCACCAGGTTCCGGTCGCGGCGGAGGCACCGTGCCGGTGTCCCGGCAGGGGTCTAGGATGGTTCTCCCACCCGGACAGGACAGGAGAAGCATGGCCGAACCTCAACGCCCCGCGGCGAGTTCGTGGCAGATCGCCGGTGTCTGGATCTCTGCCGCGGCCTTGCTGCTCGCGGTTGCCCGCGCAGCTGGGGACCTCTGGCGGTTCCTCGGCCACTAGCCCCGTGACAGCAAGGGTCGTTGTCGGATGGTTTGGGTACAGACCCCCTAGTCCCCCATCAGGAAGGACCTTCACTGCAGGGAGACCTCTCCACATATGACGGGGTTTCGGGGACTGAACGAGAGGAGCCCGCAATCTGCATGCCTCGACGATAACGGCCCTCTCAGTAATGAGCTGAGTGTTGGGCTG
This sequence comes from bacterium RCC_150, assembly GCA_041360635.1. Taxonomy (GTDB): domain Bacteria; phylum Actinomycetota; class Actinomycetes; order Actinomycetales; family Micrococcaceae; genus Arthrobacter. The sequence goes on from JBFUPP010000039.1 coordinate 5,734, forward strand.
TTACTCCTGGCCTACTCCCCCGCCGAAGACATCATTACTGTCTTTGACAGTAATGATGTCACTCAGCTTATCCTCCGACCTGGAGCCAGTTTCACATTGCCCCCTTCGAAGCGATCCCCTTCGTTGTACAGCCTTTCCCTGCGTGCCACTTCTGTCATGACAGCACGGGTGATGAAATCCGACCAGGTCCGGTCCAACTCCTGTCCATTAGTGTGCCGGTACGCTGCCTTGGCACGCTGCAGAAGGTCCTCGGGCATATAGACCGTAATCCCCTTGGGTTTGAAGCTCGGGTTCTCGGACGACGCTGTCTCGGCGTTGTCTGATCCGGTTGCCGACGATTCAGTTTCGTTTCGGGCAGGGGCATTCCTATTCGACTTCAGGAGGTTCTGCACGGCGGCAGCAGGCTGCTTGCGGGGCGGAAGACTGATTGGCTGGCGGGAGCTGTCGTTCACGAAGTATTCCTTTCTTCAGCCGCCTCGAGGCGACCGACTAGCTCGTGGGCAATTTGGTACAAGTCTTCTGCAACGTTCGCGGCCGAACGGGGCTGACTTTGCCCTGCTTCCGCCTTGCCTTTAAGTACTTCGTACCATTTCGGGCCGGCCTTGACTTGCTCTTCGAGCTCATGGACAAGCACTCCCCTGTCGCGAGCTGCCTGGGCCGTGGCTTCCGCATACCTGACCATCCCACTAAACAGGACCGAATCGGTTCCAAAGACCTCGACAATGGCTTCCCGCGCCGTGCGGTGAACGTTAGTTGCAGTGGAGGTTGTTGCCGTGATGATGACTCCGAGCAGGTCAAGGTCCGGATTCACGTCAATGACCGTATCGAGGCGCTTAGCCACCCCTATCAGCCCTTCCCTGCCAGCCTTATCCGTTTTCGTCGGGACAACGACGTAGGACGCCGCGCCCAGGGCGGCGACCTGAAGGGGCTCGTTCCCGGGAGGGCAGTCGATGAGGATGATGTCATAGGCACCGGCTATCGGAGCCAACGAGCGTGCAAGGCCCAGTTTCGCCTTACTGGGATCTTTACTCCCCTGCGAGACCAGTCCAGCGGCCGCCTGGTCCAAGTAGGATCCTCCGGCAACGACGTCGAGGTTTGGCCTGACGTCCTTGATTGGGTTGAGGCTGGATCCGAACATGAGGCTCTGCGCCAAACCACTGCCGTCGTCATCGAGGTCGCCATGCCTGTAACCGAGATCAAGTCCGAGGTTTCCCTGCGGGTCCATATCGATCAGGAGAACACGCCAACCGGACACCGCAAGGAGGGCGCCCACGTTTGCCGTGAGGGTTGTTTTCAGGACTCCGCCTTTGCCGTTGACGAAGCCGCAGATGCGATCCATGCCAGTCCGGTCGAACACTTTCGTAGCAGTCATGCCCCAAACTCTACTGTCTTCACTGTCTTAGACAGTGTTACTTGCAATCGTGTCAAAGAAGTTTTTGAAAGTATCACTGTCTTTGAGTTCATTACATGCATTACAAGTAAAGATGCTAATGCGGCAATACCTAAGGTTTACTGTGCTGAGTGGTACCAGCACCCTGGCAAAGAAGTTTTTGAAAGCAATACTGTTATTACAAGTAAAGATGCTCGGGGAATCTTATGGGCAGTGTACGTAGTAATGGTTCTTTAGCCTTCATTACTTTCAAAGCAAGTAATGAAGTGGTCGGTCCCATCAGTACCCCGCCCGGGAGTCAGGCGGCTTTGACGATGGGGAGTTCTTCCCAGTGGGTTGTGTATCTGGGGGAGAGCATGTCTCGTTTCATGGTCCAGTCCGGGCCTCCTTTGATACCTGCGTGGCCCAGACCGACGGAACCTCTGCCGTATTTTTTGGTGATGTCTTCGAGTAGAGGGCCGATGCGGCGTTCTTCGTGCGGGTTTTCGAAGATGCCCAGAGGTTTCTGGTTTCCGCTGGGCCGCAGGTCGGTGACCATGATCCCGGCGCGGACGTACTTCATGCCGTCGTTGATTCTGGGGATCAGGGCGTGGGCGGCTTTGGTGAGGAGGACGGGGTCGGCGGTGGGCATCGGCAGCGCGACGCACACGGAGGCGGGGCTGTAGTAGGAGGTGCCGGCGAAGGCAGTGAGGACTTTGGCTTGCAGTTCGTGTTTGGCCAGGCGTGCGCTGGCTTGTTGGGCGTAGACGCTCATGACCTGACGCATGTCCGCTGCCGTGGTGATCGGGTGGGAGAAGGAGCGGGAGAAGATCAGCTGGTCCCGGCCTATCCGTTCTTCTTCCATGGGTATGCATGGTGTGCCTTGCAGCTCAAGGCTTCCTGGCTCCGAGGTGAAATATCGCGCTAACGTCGGATATTTCACTTTTTCACATTGTGCCGCCAGTAAGCCACCCCGTCTTGGTCCATGGGAAACTGTGCCGTTGCGCTGTCCCCACTGTGGGCCGGTGGAGACCGGAGGATAGATCTCAAAGCGGTCCACATTGGGTGTCAGCGCAGGGTTTGATCCGTTCCCAGCCCTTTCGGATTACTCCCGGCAAGACGTAAGGTAAGCACTGTCGGCGGTCACCCTGACCGGACGGCTGGGGAAACAACAACGGGGGGCCGGCAATGACCGTTGATCACATCGAGTGTCCTGAATGCAACCGCGTTGGCGACGCGACAAAATCTTGGGTCATACCCGGCACGGCATCTGGCGTGTTTATGGAAGGCCTAAGCCCGGTGGAGTGCGAGATGTGCCGAACCCTTCTGGAACAGAACGGTTACGCTCCTCTGTACGTACATTTCAACGAGGATGGCACGGTGGACACGGAGTTGATACCGCCGAAGAGCGATCCCTGAACCCCTGGACTCCAATGGCTCTAGAGCCGCCGTCGTGGCCCAACATAACCCGTAGTATTCGGGACAAATCGGAATCTTCTATATCTGTCAAGCTGCGTTTGGGATCGCGTTGTCCGGGGCATGTAGAGCGTTGAGGGTGCGGTAGAGGCGGCGGGCGAGGTAGCGCTTGAGGCACCGCCGGATCTCGCGTCGGGTCTTGCCTTCGGCCGTGCGGCGTTCAGCGTAGGCGCGGGTGTCGGGGTCGTGGACGGTGCGGACGACGGTGGCCATGTGCAGTGCCCTGTTGAGGCGTCTGTCGCCGCCTCGGTTGAGCCGGTGCCGAGTGGTATTCCCGGAGGAGGCCGGTATCGGGCTTACTCCGGCGAGGGCTGCGAAGGCCGCCTCGGAGCGCACCCGGCCCAGATGCGACCACGCCGTGTAGACCACGGCGGCGGTGACAGGGCCTATGCCGGTCTCCTCCAGCAGGGGCGCGGCGGGGCTGGCTTCGATGAGCTCGGTAGTACGGGCCAGGTTGTCCTTGAGCTCGGAATCGAGGACGACGATCCGCTTGGCGAGCCGGACTGCCTCCGTCCGGGCGGTCGCGGCAGCGATGGCCTCGTCCCGGGCACGCCAGTGGGAGATCTCGGTGATCTGGGTGTCAGTGAGAGGCCTGCGGGCGTCGAGGGCGAGGTCGATGCTGCGCAGAAGGGCGGTGAGGGCGTTGACCTTCGCGGTGCGCTCGACCGTCATCTGCTCCCTCGCGGCGATCAGAACCCGCAGAGCGGCCCTGACGCCCTCGTCCTGGCGCGGGATCCGGAGCTGGGCTTCCTCGAGCGGGAGGGCGGCCGCGGCGATCGCACCCGCGTCCAAGGGGTCTGACTTCCCGGCCGCGCGACGCGCTGGGGCGTAGGCCCGGACCCTGGGGGCTTCGACGACGCGGTAGCCGGCCCGTGCCACGGTCCCGGCGAGCAGTGCCCCGTAGCTGCCGGTCCCTTCGATGATCCAGAGGGCTCCGAGGTCCCCGCCGGCGCGCCGGGCGGCCCAGGCGATCGCGCGGGCCCTGCCCGCGTGGGTGTTCGGGAAGGCTTCGGTTCCCAGGTGTTCGCCGTTGGCGGCGAGCACGGCGTAGGTGGGGTGGGACCGGAATACGAGCGAAACGTGCCATGACGGTTCCTCTGCCGGTAGAGGCCCGTGCGGGGCTGGACTGACGTTAGGATTCTGTTATTTCCTATTGGCCCATGAACGTTGAGGTGTGTGTTGACGTCGATCGACCGCACCGCCTATCCGCGGTTCGCCGGGTCCGTTTCGGGGCGGGAGTTGATCGAGGCGTTCACACCTACAGAGGATGAGTCCGGCTGGGCGCGGGAGAAGGCGACCGCTGATCAGGGCTTTCTTGTGCTGATGATATGGCTGAAGTGCTACCAGCGGCTGCGGTATTTTCCCGGCGTGGACGAGGTCCCCGACGCGGTCGTCGGCCACATACGCGCCGCGCTGGGGTTGCCGGACGGTCTCGTCGTCCAGGTCGAGGCCGTGCGGTCGGCAGCCCGGTACCGCGGCTATGTGCGTGAGCGTCTCGGGGTGAAGTACGATGCCTCCGACGTGCGCGGGGTCGCCGAGGCGGCGATCCGGGCCGCCGCGATCACGAAGGACAACCCGGCGGATCTGATCAATGTGGCGCTGGAAGAGTTGCAGCGGTCCGGGCGGGAGCTGCCGGGCTACACCACGCTGGACCGGATGGTGGCCAAGATCCGCGCCGAGGTGAACCGGGAGGTGTTCGCGACGGTGGCGTCGCGGATCACCCCGGCCCAGCGCGCGAGGCTGGCTGAACTGCTGGTGGTCGACCCCACCGGCAGGCGCAGCCGGTTCGACCGGCTGAAGGACCCTGCGAAGGCCGCGACGATCGGCAAGTTCAAGATCCGTCTGGCGCACCTGGCCGACCTGGACGCGCTCGGCCCGACCGACGTGTGGCTGCAGGGGGTCCCGCCGGGCAAAGTCTCGCACTTCGCCGGCGAGGCGAAGGTCACCGATGTCGCGGACCTGCTCAAGGTCGGGGAGGCGAAGCGGTTCACGCTGCTGGCCAGCTTCATCCACGTGCTCCGGACCAGTGGCCGGGACGAGGTCACCGACATGTTCTGCAAGCGCATGGCGGTGATCCACAAGAAGGGCAGAGCCCGGCTTGAGGCGATGCGCGAGGAGCACCGCGCCGAGTCCGAGCGGCTGTTGGAAGTGTTCGGCGACGTCCTGGCTGCTGTTCGGGAAGCTGCCGAACCAGCGGCCGCGGCGGGCGAACATGCGCCGCGCGGCGACCTGCCCTGCGAGGTTGACGGCGAGCCTCGGGACGAGGAACCCGGGTCGGTCGCTACTGAGGCTGCGCGTACCGGGGATCTGGTTCTCAAAGCCCTGGCCTCCGGTGGGGGCCTGGAGTCGCTGAGCGCGTCGCATGAGGCAGTAGCCGCGCACCACGGCAACAACTACCTGCCCTTGTGCGAGCAGTACTACAAGTCGCACCGGTCGGTGCTGTTCACGCTGGTGGATGCGATCGTGCTGGAGACGACGTCGGCGCAACGCGCGGTGCTGGACGCGCTGGAGTTCGTCAAGGCCAACCGGGATGCGGACCGTCGCGCGGAGTGGATCGAGGAGAGCATCACGATCAAGCGCGACGGCAACGAGGTGGTTCTGAGCGTCGACGTCGATGCCTTCGCAGGTGCGTTATGGAAGCGAACGCTGCGCGACCGGCGCCGTCCCGGGATGCTGGCCCGTCGGCACCTGGAGGTGTGCGTGTTCTCGCATCTCGCCTCCGAGCTGCGCTCCGGCGACATCGCGGTGGTCGGCTCAGACTCCTACGCCAACCTGCATACCCAGCTGATGAGCTGGGAGGAGTGCCAGGACAAGGCGGCGGAGTTCTGCGCCCAGGCCGGCATCCCTAGCGACGCCAAAGCATTGGTGGCACACTACCGCATCCTGCTGACGAAGACGGCCGCTGAAGTCGATAGGGGCTATCCGGCGAACACCGACCTGCGCATGGAAGGCGGGCGGCCGGTGCTGGCCCGGCGCAAGGGGGCCGAGCGGCGGCCAACGGCGATCGCGCTGGAAGCGGCGGTGCTGGACCGGCTTCCGGAGCGGGGGCTGCTGGACATCCTGGCCCGCACCGCGCACCTGACCGGCTGGCCGCGGCACCTCGGCCCGGCCTCCGGTTCCGACCCCAAGATCAAGCCCGGGGAGCGTCTGGGCCGGTACGTGGTCACCGCGTTCGCCTACGGCGGGAATCTGGGCCCGACCGAGGTTGCCCGGCATATGCGCGGGGTGTCAGCGCACGAGATCTACACCGCCGGCAACAAGCACGCGACCCCGGACAAGATCTACAAGGCCTCGGCGGACGTGGTCAACGCCTTCGCCGAGCTGGACGTCGCCTCGATGTGGGGCGACGGGTCGACGGCGGCGACCGACGGCTCGCAGATCGACACCTCCCTCTTAACCGGCTAATGCGGTCATTGCTGCAGGTCAGCGACACGCCACGTCCGGGGACATTTCTTGTGATCTG
>JBFUPP010000040.1:0-10499 GCA_041360635.1 bacterium RCC_150
TTCCTTCTGTAGTTCTTACTTTTCAGCACTTCCAAGAGGCTTGCTAGAGGAAAACCATGGAAAGAAACGCACTTCTTCGCGGATCCTCAAAAAGCAACGTTTCCGGAGAGCCCGATTACTCTCTAGTGGGAAATGGCTGCCACTAGGGTGCCACTTGGGTCGGTTGGTTATGGGACAGGACCCAAGGCTTATCCGTTCTGCCGCAAAGGTTCTGAGAATCGCTTCGGCACAGGGACCTTGGCCGGCCCTTTCCCCCTTGCGGGCGAGCCGAGGTCGGAACCGCATCGCATTTGCCGGTGGCAAGGATGTTCCACTTTAAGATGAGTGTGGGATGCCGGGCACGGTCAACCGGTGGATCATGGGTGGCGGCGCGGCCCCTCGTGAAAACGAATGGCTGTGTGATTAGTCCATTCCGCGCAGCTTGGACCGTTCCACCAAGTCGGCCGCCCGCGGTCGTTTTCCGTGATGGAAGACCATCCCCTCGGGCAGCCCAGTTATCGTCGCCGTGGACCCGGAGATGTCGATCGTAATCCTGCCGTTTGCCATCGGGGCGTTAGTGATGTGGAGGTCGCCGTAGGATGCGGGGAACACAGGATCCAACCAGACGCCACCGCGGGCAACGTCCGCGTGGTATCCCATCAGGCTTTTGACCAGCATGATTGGAGTGGTGGCGGACCAAGCCTGAGGCGAGCACGCTGTGGGGTAGGGCACGGGTTCGTCGAACTGCTCGCGACTGAAGCCGCAAAACAACTCCGGGAGGCGCCCCTCCGAGCACTCCGCTGCCTCAAACAGGGCAGTAGCGATTCGCTGTGCCTGCTCGATCAACCCGTAACGGACAAGGCCTGAAACCATGATCGCGTTGTCATGCGGCCAGACCGAGCCATTGTGATAGCTGGCAGGGTTGTAAGCTCCCATATCGCTGGCCAGGGTCCTAACGCCCCAACCGCTGAACATCTCCGCGGACATGAGACGTTCTGCCACTATCGGCGCCTTATCCTCGTCAATCAGGCCGAAAAACAGGCAATGGCCCATGTTGGAAGTGCACGCGTCCACCGGCTGCTTCCGACCGTCCAAGGCGACGGCATAATAGCCGCGGTCGGGCAACCAGAACTGCTCATTGAACTGCCTCTTCAACTGTGCCGCACGGTCCCTGTACAAGGCCGCCACACCCATGTCCCCAGCGTCATAGGCCATCCAAGAACGGACCAGATACGCGCCGTAGACGTAGGCTTGCACCTCGCACAACGCGATCGGCGGCTCCGCCAAGGTCCCGTCGGCGAAGTTAATGCCGTCCCAGGAGTCCTTCCAACCCTGGTTGATCAGCCCACGGTCGTTGAGGCGCTCATACTCGACAAACCCGTCGCCGTCCTTGTCCCCATAGTCCCGGATCCAATCTAGGGCCCGATCGGCGTGAGGCTGCAGGGAGGTCATGGTGTCCCGGGCAAATCCCCACCGGCTGATTTCCCCTAAAAGAGCCACGAACAGAGGGGTGGCATCGACACTTCCGTAGTAGGCCGACTTTCCGCCCAAGGACAGCCCGCTGGAGACACCCAGCCTGACCTCGTGCAGGATTTTTCCCGGTTCCTCCTCGGTCATGGGATCAACGACACTGCCCTGGCGATCGGCCAGGGTCTGGATGGTGCCGAAAGCTAGTGACGGATCCACGGGCAGAGCCATAAGGGACGCCCACAGCGAGTCGCGGCCGAACAATGCCATGAACCATGGCGCACCGGCAGCCACCACGATCCGGTCCGGATGATCGGGGTCCTCGATGCGAAGTGCGCCAAGATCGTCATAGCTGCGCCGAAGAGTTCGCTCAACGGAGCGGTTTCCCATCTCCAGGACGGGAATTTTGGACACCCACGCCCGCCTGCGCAGATCGCGGGGTGACACTTCCCCCTCGTTGGGATGAACGAACGGGGCCGCCGCACCGGATTCATCGGCGGTAGGCGCTACACTAACGGTGGCACTCCATTGTCCATGCGGCGAAACGACAGTGCGATACGTCAGGCCCTCCGGCGCGACGACAGCGCCTCGTGACGTCACTACGATGCCCTTCCTTATGTCCTGCCAGACGGCTCGGATCGTCAGCGCTTCGCCGTCGGCTTCTCGAGACTCGTCCCAGCGCCGCTGGATGCGCGCCTCCTTCACCTCGAAGAGGTCCGCGAAGTCCGCCTCGATTCTGAGGGAGACCACGCACTCGGCTGCGATCCGCGAAAAGTTCCGGATTGTTATCTCCTCCAAGATTCCGACACCCACCTCGCGGAGGCGTTCGACGATCAGCGGGCTGTCCCCGGCCCCGTCTGAGCGAGGCACGCGACCGGCAAACAGGGCACGGTACGGTTCCTTCGTCTTCGCCACCAGCGGCTCCAGGGACATGCCATTAACGGCCAGATTCCAACCTGACAGAATACGCATATCCTCATAAAAAACCCCATGTGGGTACTTAGCACAGATATCGCCGTTCGCGGACGAAATGCAAAAGGATGAGCCTTCGACTAAGGTGACCGATCCAGACCCCGACGGCCCCGCAGCCGTCTCAGCATTCCATCCAGTCATCCTTAACTCCTTCAAAGGACCGACCTCAACGGCTCGACACCAGGCGGCGGTCTCGGGAATCCTGAACCCGCCGACCATCTGCTCAATCGACGCTACGCCTGTGGCCAAGCTGATACCAGCCCCCGGCGTTGACTCCCTGAGGCTAAGTGTCGGCTCCGCCATCGCGACGCCGGGGACTGCATCGGGTTATTACCGAGCGCGATATTGCGGGATGCGCCTTTTCTTGGCCGGCGCTGACTGGCCGGAAAGGCGCCAACGCCTCGGCGCCATTAGGCTGACTGGCCGGAAGGGCGCCAACGCCTCGGCGCCATTAGCAGGCGCGGTCTGCGAGCCTTTTAGAACAAAGGGAAGCCGGGCGCTGGTCACCGTCCTTCGGGTTGCGTGTCCGCGCCAGCACAGGGAGTCTGAGAATTTCTTGACTACTGGTCCGTCGGCACGGCCACGACAGGATCGACGAGGGTCTGGTATCCGTCGGCGTGATGGAATAGCCTCCGTCCACCCGCGTTCTCCAGAACCACCCACATCATGGTACCGTCCCCCACGATGGCGTCTACGGTTCCTTTGTGGCTCTGCTCGGCCGCGGGGCCGAGCAACAGCACGGTGTCGCCTGGTGTGAGCCCGCACCAGTTCGCCACGACGGATCGCCGATAGCCGTACCGTGTGGGCCTGCTCAATTGCTCACGCCAGGGCTTCGTAGTGGTAGTCATCGGGTTTAGCTCTTAGACGGATCTGAGAACGACTGCGGAGCCCTGTCCGCCTCCACCGCAGATTCCCGCGGCGCCCAGCTGACCCGGTCCCCCCTCGGCAAGTTGACGTGCTAATGTTCCGACGAGGCGCGCGCCCGAGGCTCCGATGGGGTGTCCAAGGGCGATCGCGCCGCCACGCGAATTGACGATTTCCGGGCTAACCCCGAGTGTGCGGACCGATTGAACGGCGACTGCGGCGAATGCTTCGTTGATCTCCACGGCTGCCAAGTCTTCCACTCCTGCGTTGATGTTCTTGAGTGCGGCGAGGATGGCATTGGCGGGCTGGTCGTGCAGCCGGACGTCCGGTCCAGCCACGAGCGCGTGGGATTCCACGACGGCGAGTGGCGACACACCCAGCCGCTCGGCAGCTGCGCGGCTCACCAGAATCAATGCCGCCGCCCCGTCGGTGATCTGCGAGGAGTTGCCTGCAGTGATGGTGCCTTCCTTGCTGAAGGCCGGACGCAGACCCGCGAGCGATTCGATGGTCGTCCCGTTCCGCACCCCGTCGTCACCGGCAACCACCATGTCCCCACGGCGGGAGGCAATAGTGTAGGGGGCGATCTCCTGGGTATGGAAAGCGGCGTGTGCCTCGGCACGCTGATGGGAGGAAGCCGCCCACGCATCCTGGCTGGCCCTGTCCAGACCGTAGTCGGTATTGCCCTCTTCGGTGGAGATACCCATCGATCGCCGTTCGAAGGCATCAGTGAGGCCGTCGATCTCCAGCGTGTCCACGGCCTGAAGCGCCCCGTACTTTTGACCGGCCCGCGCATTGAACACGTGAGGGGCCAAGGACATGGACTCCTGGCCCAATGCTACGACGATGTCCGCTTCACCGCAGTCGATCAGGCGCACGGCAGCAGCGACAGCCTCCATGCCCGAGAGACACACTGCGTTCAGCGTCACGGCCGGAACGCTCAAAGGGATGCCAGCGGCCACGGCAGACTGCCGGGCCGGATTCTGGCCAGCTCCGCCCTGCAGGACATGCCCGGCGACCACTTTTTGGACTTCCCGCGGATGCACTCCGGCGCGGCGCAGTGCCGCCGTGATCGCGTGGGCGCCGAGGGCGGTGGCCGGGATAGAGGCGAAGCGCCCGTTGAACCGAGAGAACGGGGTCCGGGCATAGCCGGCGATCAGCGCGCTCATGCGTCTGCCCCTACGGCCCGTGGTGCGGTCTCCGGGTTGCCAGACTGCCGAGCCATCTCGGCGTCCCCTGAAGCGGCCAGTTCGGGATCAACGGTGAAGAGTGCCCGTGTCAGTGCGCGAAGTTCCGCGATACTGTGCCCCGGCGCCATTTGGCGCAAGACCAAGCCCCCGTCCACTACATCGAAGACGGCTCGGTCGCTGATGACGCGATCGACCACGCCGACGCCGGTCAGGGGAAGGTCGCACTCCGGCACGATCTTCGGGGTGCCGTCCTTCGCCACGTGGTCGGTGACTACAATCACGCGGGGTGTACCAGCGACCAGGTCCATAGCACCGCCCATACCCTTGACGAGCTTGCCGGGAATGGTCCAGTTGGCCAGGTCTCCTGACCGGGAGACCTGCAGGGCGCCGAGGATGGCGGTTTGCACGTGGCCGCCGCGGATCATGCCGAAGGAGACGGCGGAGTCGAAGAAGCTGCCGCCCGGCAGCACAGTCACCGTCTGTTTACCGGCGTTGATGAGGTCCGCGTCCTCTTCACCTTCGTAGGGGAAGGGACCCATGCCCAGGAGTCCGTTCTCGCTCTGCAGTGTCACGCGGACACCTTCGGGCAAATGGTTGGCGACCAAGGTCGGGATTCCGATGCCCAGATTCACGTACTGGCCGTCTTCGAGTTCACTGGCGGCGATAGCCGCCATCTCATCACGAGTCCACATGATTCATACCTCCGCACGGACGCGCACGGTCCGCTGCTCGATGTCTTTGGTTTGGTTGGCGACGCGCACCACTCGCTGCACGAAGACGCCCGGAGTCACGACCTCCTCTGGGTCCAGGTAGCCGTCGATCACCTCTTCCGCTTCAGCTATAGTCATCCGACCAGCTGCAGCAACGAGGGGGTTGAAGTTGCGGGCGGTCATCCTGTAACGGAGGTTGCCTTCGCGGTCCGCCAGGTGGGCGCGCACGAGCGCGACGTCGGCGACGATGCCGCGTTCCAGGATGCAGCGCTGACCATCGAATTCGCCCTCAGGCTTGCCCTCTGCGATCGGCGTACCAACGCCGGTGGGAGTGTAGAACGCAGGAATCCCGGCGCCACCGGCACGCAGACGCTCCGCGAGAGTGCCCTGCGGAACGAATTCAACGTCGAGCGTACCTGCCAGATACTGCTCTGCAAAGAGCTTGTTCTCCCCCACGTAAGAGGCGAGGACCTTGCTCACCTGCTGGTTTTCCAGCAAGAGCCCGAGGCCCTTGCCGTCGACACCCATGTTGTTAGACACGACTGTCAGGTTGCGCGCGCCGCTGTCGCGAACTGCTTCGATGAGGTCCCGAGGGATGCCGCTAAGGCCGAAGCCGCCGACAGCGAGGATCATTCCATCCCGGATGGTCCCGGCCAGCGCCTCTGCGGCGCTGCCCCAAAGTTTCGATGCCATTTTGATTCCTATCCGTCCACAATATGACCTGCATGAGGCTCATCATGAACCGTAGCGTCCTGCGACAAGGGCGGTCAATGAGATGGAGAGTCGTTCCCAATATTGATCGCCATATGGTCAGCCCAGGAACGACCGTCCATAATGTAGACATGATCGCAACTCTTCCCGGTGCCCAGGTGGTCGGCCGCATCGGCCAAGTTCTTCGAGCCGTCAGCGGAGCCATGCCGCGCGGTATTGGTACAACAGAAGTCGCTCGCGCCACAGGACTGGCGCGCCCAACCGCACACCGCCTGCTCTCATCTTTGGCGGCCGAGGGGTTCCTAGACCATGACTCGAAGGCCGGCCGCTGGCACCTAGGGCCAGAACTTTACCTCATGGGATCCGTCGCCGCCGAGCGCTACGACATCACTGAAGCAGCCCGCGAGCACGTCCGTGCCCTGGCTGAGGAAACCGGAGAGAGCGCCTTCCTATCGGCCCGGCGCGGCGACGAAACAGTCTGTGTGCTGCGCCAGGACGGCAGTTTCCCGATCCGGTCCTTCGTCCTTTACGAGGGCAAGCGCTTCCCGCTCGGCGTCGCTTCAGCTGGCTTGGTCATCCTCTCATTCCTGCCGCAGAACGCCGTCGAACGCTACCTTGCCCGTGCTGGCCTCGAGGAACACTACGGGCCGGAGCACGCTCCCGACCGGATTCGCCAGCGGATCGAAGCCACCCGCGCCACGGGATACGCAACCAACCCCGGGCTCCTGGTCCACGGCAGCTGGGGCATGGGTGCCGCAGTTTTCGATGCAGCAGGGCAGCCCGCTTGGGCTCTGAGCATCACCGGCATAGAGTCCCGATTCTCCCCCGAACGACGCCCCGTACTCGGGCACTTACTGCTGCGTCACGCCCACGCATTATCCGAGAAGATCAAAAGGTGATCCCACCTTTGAGCCCTGCCAAAGCCGCTGGCCCCGCACTCGGTTCGTACCGCGCCAGCATGCTCTGGTGCGGGTCGGCCTTTGTCACACAAGCATGCGCTACCGTTCCTCAGCTTTCATTCCTTCAGCCACCCCGATCCTGTCGTCAAGTAAGGCCGCTCGAACAGACTTATCGTCCGCAGCCGGCACGCCGACACACACCTTCACCGGCACCTCATCGAAATACGCGACTGCGAGATGGTCAGCCCAACAACAGGAGCGCACATCGACGCCCACGACCGCTGAGTCGTCGAACGCACGGGGCCTACCCTCGTGAGGTGCTCCGGGCGCACGCCTCACACAGTGGGTACCCATCACCCGTCATGAGACCCCCGGAGTCATGCCGCGCCGCCGCAACGCACCCATGATTGGGCAGATGATTCTTCGCTGTTTGTCATTCTGATGCTCGATCATCGCTGGGCGGATCCTCCGCGCAACCAGGGCGCAACGCACCGCTCGCAGTCCCACAGTTCGTTCGGCGCTCCGCTTATTTCCTCGCGAACTTTGGATTGTTCCCGGTTCCCCAAGTTGCACTCTGGCCCCTCAGGCCCAGCTATGGGTCCTGTATCAGAACGACGCCGAAAACTGACTGACACGGCCAGCACCCGCTGTCATTCAACGAGAAGAACCATGGTTAGCGCACCATCAAGACCCACGCCGATATCCTCAGTTTCATGCGCCACACCCTCGGCCTCTTGCCGCACGAGAACCTGGTGTGGATCACCAGAGACACCAATCGCATCACCGCCCATGCAGATCCGGGCCTCTGGCTGGCTCCCCATTGTCCCAAGGATGGTCACTGTGACGAGCCAACCAGCATCCGCCGGCGGTACGCCGTTCCCAGCTGCGAGAGCTGGAGCGCCGGGATGAAGTGTCTAGCCCAGTGTGGACGCGTCAATCACGAAGCGGTACCGCACATCGGAGGCCAGCACGCGCTCGTACGCGTCGTTGATCTTCTCGGCCGGGATGACCTCGATCTCGGCGCCGAGTCCATGTTCGGCGCAGAAGTCGAGCATTTCCTGGGTCTCGCGGATGCCGCCGATCATTGAACCTGCGAAGGACCGCCGACCCATAATGAGCGAGAATACGTTGACCGGGAGCGGCTCCGCCGGTGCGCCCACATTCACCAGGGCGCCGTCGAGGGCCAGCAACTGAAGGTAGGAGCTGATGTCGATGGGGGCGCTGACGGTGTTGATGATCAGGTCGAAGGTTCCCGCGAGCTTCTCGAAGGTGGCCGGGTCGCTTGTGGCGAAGTACTGGTCCGCGCCCAAGCGCAGGCCGTCCTCCATTTTCTTCAGCGACTGGGACAGCACCGTGACGTCGGCGCCCATGGCGTGTGCGAGCTTGACGGCCATATGCCCCAGCCCGCCAAGTCCGACGACGGCAACCTTCTTGCCGGGACCGGCACCCCAGTGGCGCAGGGGCGAATAGGTGGTGATGCCTGCGCACAGAAGGGGAGCAGCGACGTCGAGCTCTATCCCTTCGGGGATCCGCACGACGAAGTTCTCAGTCACGACGACGTGGGTGGAGTAGCCGCCCTGGGTGATCGTCCCGTCGCGGTCGACCGCGCCGTAGGTTCCGGTCATGCCGGCAAGGCAGTACTGCTCTTCGCCCTTGCGGCAGTTGTCGCATTCGCGGCAGGAGTTGACCATACAGCCGACGCCGACCCGGTCACCGACCTTGTGCCGGGTGACTTCGGAACCGATTTCAGTGACAATTCCGGCGATTTCGTGGCCGGGAGCGAGCGGGTAGGACTGCGGTCCCCAGTCGCCGCGGACGGTATGGATGTCTGAATGGCAGATGCCGGCGTACTTGATCTCGATCAGCACGTCGTGGGCACCGACGTCGCGGCGCTCGATGGTGGTCAGGGCAAGGGCCTCGCTCGCGGATGGGGCGGCATAAGCGTTTACGGTAAGCATGTATCTCCTGTTTCTTGAGTGGCCTTGATTTATTTCAATGTCGGAGCGGCCATAGCTGCCGACGCGAACTTTAGGGGCGGTCCCGGTTCATTGCGGTCGCAGGCGCGGCTGGTCCCGCGAGGTCTGTAACGGTTGCTGATGCTTGGCGCGAGCCTTAGGCAAGCGCTGCTGCTGGGATCAGGGTCGGAGCGACGGTGATCGTGCCGACCACCGCGGACCCTGTTGCTCCGAGCGGGGTAAACAGAGCCAAACCTGCAAGCCAGGATCCCACAGCTGTTCCGATGTTGAAGGCGGCGACGCTGAGGGATGATCCGAGCGTGGTGCCTTGCCGGCGAAGCGAACAGCTAAAGAAATCAGCACCGGGTTCGCCCCCAGCCCTACAAGTCCCAGCCATAGCCGCCCGTTGCGCAAAGCGGAAAGCTCAGAGCGGACTGACACCTCCCGCTGATGATGGGTCTCGCGCGGTACATGCCGCCCGATGGGTGCTATGACGATTAGGGCCAAGGCCCCGAGAGCCCAGAAAGTTCCCCGACAGCCGATGAGCTGGACAGCAAGCGTGCCGAGCGGCACGCCGATGACGGTGGCGAGCATGCCTCCGGCATTCACCAGACCCATTTCCGGACCTACGGCTTTACTAGCGACGACGGCCACCACCGCCGCCCAGAACGCACCGGTAGCCAATGCCGTCAAGAACCGCGCGAACAGCAGTGATTCGACATTGGAACCGAGCGCGACGACCACATGTCCAAACGCGAACACAACAAGATCCAGGATCAGCGTCAGCCGCCGGGGTAGCCGAAGTGTCAGCATCGCCATCCGCGGCGCACACACCACCATACCAGCTGCGAACACCGTGATCAGCAGCCCGTCTGGGCAACGTTCACCCGGAAGTCGGCAGCAAGCTGCGGAAGAATGCCAGCCGCCACGAACTCTGTGGTGAGCATCAGAAACGTTCCGATCGCCATAACATAGATCACCAGGGGCAGCCTGGTTGATCTGGGTCTATTCTTGCCGGACTGAACCTCGGACCATGCGCCCGACGCTTCCCGTTGCATCTCACACTCCTCGTCGCGATCGATAACGTCTCTCATATCCATGTCATCTCATCCGAGACCCGCGAAGAAGGCTGCGTTTATAGGGGGACAAGCTGTGCCCCCTGTACCTGGGAACCCCGTCTCGACGCCGCGTTCCCGGACTGCGCCTCGAGGAGGTCGCGGTTCTCGCGGGCGTGAGCACTGAGTGGTACGCGCGTCTGGAGAAAGGCCACATCAAAGGAGTGTCAGAAGACGTTCTCGCAGCCGTCGCCCGAGCATTGAATCTGGACGACGAAGAATGTCAATACCTTTTCGAGCTGGCCCATGCTGCCCGCCCCGTCTACCGCGTTCCCTCCGGTCGAAGGGAAACAGCACCCACGGGCCCCGTTCAGTGGCTGATCGACTCAATGACAATGTCAGCGGCAATTGTGCGCAATGGCCGCCTCGATGTCATCGCAAGTAATCAACTGGCCCGTGCACTTCATATTCCGATGTTTTGCCAGCACCACCACCAACGCCCACGGGCGCGCCAACTTCGCCCGCTTTCATTTCCTCGATCCGGCCTCAAGGGAGTTTTTTGTAGACTGGGACGCCGGCGCCGCCGTCACCGCAGCGCTGCTGCGTGCTGAAGTAGGTCGTCATCCTTACGGTGTTGTTGTGGGTGATTTCGGAGCTGTCGTAGTGTTTCGATCACCCTCGGGTGGCGGGCATGGCACTA
>JBFUPP010000041.1:0-8040 GCA_041360635.1 bacterium RCC_150
AGATCACAAGAAATGTCCCCGGACGTGGCGTGTCGCTGACCTGCAGCAATGACCGCATTAGCCGGTTAAGAGGGAGTGTTGCCCTTGCGGGACATTGACTGGAAGCGCCGGCGCCCTTGAGAAGAGTCCACCAGGTGAGGTGCTGGTAGTGGAAGCCTTGCCGGAATGCACAAGCGGCTTCTGGCCGGGCTGGAGGCAGGCCAAAGCCTGCTGTCGCGAAGTGTTGTATGCGCCAGCTTCGGCGATGTGCCGATGGCATGGGAGATGATCTGACGGTCGAAGAGGTCCATGACCGGGGAGAGGGAAAGCTTCCGGTCCCCGACGCTGAATTCGGTCACTCGGTCACCCACTTCTGGTTCGGGGCGCTGGCGTCGAATTTTCGGTTCAGCAGGTTAGGCGTGGCGCCTTGTTCGCCTCGGTAGGAGCTATAGCGCTTCTTCCGTCGGACCTGGCAGGCCAGCCCGAGCCCCCTCACATCAGCTTCAACACGGTCTTCTTCGCGGTCACCCAACGGTGTTTGAAGAGTTTCGCGTGGATGCGCCGGTGCCGGCAGCGGGGCCCCGTGGTGCGGGGAGGTTCGTTGCCTGCTGGTGGGCATGGTTGATCGCCGCATCCGAGATCGGCTCCGGCTGACGGCATCGTTTTGGTTCAGGTCCAGGATCCGCCGGGCCATGCCGCAAAGGGTCCGTAGATACGCCGAGCCCTCAGGCGGGGTGGTCCGCTGGGAGCCGGCCGTCATGGTCAGCACTGCTGTGGCCGGTGCCGGACGCGGATCCCGCAAGGGAGGGCGGGACGCGGATCCGGCATGGCTGCCGGTAGCAACCTGCTGAACGGACGCCCAGGCAGCACCGGCACTGGGAAATCCCGGTGCTGCCCGTGGGGGAGGCATCCGTTCCTGGCGGCGCCGTTCCAGGCGGCGCCAGCTCTTAGGGGGAGCGGGTCCTGGCCACGTGGGTGTTCCTCATGGAGCTCCTGGTGTCTTCCCGCCCAGGGGCATGCCGCAGGAACCTCGAAGCCGACGTCCGCCATGGGCATCGCGAAGGCCGCAGGGTGACGATGCCCCCTAGTGGTCCCAGGACACGCCGGGGGTGTCGCGGGCGGAGTGCTGAAAACGTCGATACGGCAACGGCAAACGGTCAGGAGGACTTGTCCCACGCGTCGCGCTGTTCGGTGCGACCGAAGGGGACCTCATTGCTCTGCCCTTTCGTGTTCGGTGACCCGCAGCACCGTGTGGCCCTGCGCCTTCTCATACAGGGCCCGCCGGTCGATTCCGTGGGCCGCAATCCACAGCGCGTCCGCTGCCTCGGTGATCTCTTCGACGTAGCCGGTCCGAATGGTGTGCCCATCTTGCAGGATCTGTACCTCTCGGCCGACCAGATCATTCCACCCTTCATGGTTGCCCATGATGACGCCTTTCGTGTTGCACTGCGTTGAGATGGGGGGCGCCAAGACGGCCGGCCGTCCCGTCCAACTGCGACCTTCCCTGCCTTTGTCCGTGCCCGGCCATTCTGCAGGCATGCTCTAGCCGAGCGGAAGGCCGGTCACGTGGTAGGTCACCGGATCCGCTTCCGAACCGGGCGGGTAGACGGAACCTAGCAGCGCGGAGCCTTCCTCCGTCAGCTGTGTGGCCGCCTGGATGAAGTCCCCGCGGTCGTCGTGACCGGCCGGTGCGGCGGCGGGGAGCGTCGCGAGGGGGACCCTTCGGGGGCCGGTCCCCGGAGGTGCGATGTCAGCGGTGATGACCATCCCTCCGACTGTCTCCTCCACCCAAGGATCTGCGATGTCCACGCGCAGGGCGCCCCTGTAGCCCTGGAAACGTACCGAGCCTTTGAAGCGCAGGATCCTGCCGCCGGCGCCGTCGGTTTCGGCCCCGTCAAAGTCGAAGACCAAGGCCTCCGGCTCCATCCGTCCCGCATCGCCAGTCCAGGTCTCCGCCCCGTCGGGCAACGATCGAACGTATTCGCGGAACCGTTCCTTGATGTTCCACTTGAGCCCGCCCTGTGGGACTTCGTGGCGTTCGTTGGCCATGATTGCGCCTAAATGGCCGGGACGGCCTGCGTGGCCGCGTCGGGTGCACCCGTGCCGAGGCCGCGGTAGTGCTCGACCATCTCCTGCCAACTGACCCCTTGGCTGATCTTCCGGCGGTCCTTCATGATCTTGGATGGTTCGTTCACGGCCAAGGCCCCGGCGACGGCGTCGGCGGTCCGGTACAGGACAACAAATTTGCCCTCCTCAAGGGAGCCGTGGACCACCTCCGGCTCGGCGTCGGCTGCCGTGCCGGCGAACTGGATCCTGTTGCCGTACCAGTCGCTCCAGAAGTAGGGGACGGTTGAGTAGTGCTGCCGATCGGCCTCCTCCACCACCGCGTTGGTTCCGGCCACCGCGCCTTGCTCGTTGGCGCTGGTCCAGGTTTCCAGCCGGCCGTTGCGTCCGGTGATGGAGTTGGGCCAGCTCACCACGTCGCCGGCCGCGTACACACCATTCAAGGACGTCCCCAGCTGCTCGTCACAGGCGATGCTTCCGTCCGGGGCCAGCTCGATGCCCGAATCCCGCAGCCACCCGGTGTTCGGCACGACGCCGATCGAAACGAGCAGCAGGTCCGTGGCAACTTCGCTGCCGTCGCTGAGGACGACGCCGGTCACCTGACCGGCATGGGTGCGGACCTCGGAGAGAGTGGCCCCGCAACGCAAGTCAGTGCCGTTCCTGCCGTGCATCTCGGAGAGGAGGGCACCCATGCGGCGGCCCAAGGCGCGTTCCAGCGGGTGCTCCGTGGCTTCGACGATGGTGACCTGACAGCCCCGGCTGCGCGCTGCGGACGCAATCTCGGCACCGATGATGCCCGCGCCGATGATCGTGATGCGGGCCCTGGACTCAACCGCCTGCCGCAACCGGGCGACGTCGTGGAAGTTCCGCAGCGTGGCGATATTTGTGGCGTCGGGAAGCCCTGGGAGGTTGCGCGGACTGGCGCCGGTGGCGATGACCAGCGCATCATACTGCACGGGCCGGCCGCCGACGGTGATGGTCTTTTCCGCCGCGTTCAGCGCCGTGGCCGGCTCGCCCAGCATAAAGGTCGCCTTCAGGGACTCCCTGTAAACCGTCTCGTCGCGCAGGTAGGGGATCGGCGCGCCGTCAACCAGGCACTGCTTGGACAGCGGCGGACGGTCGTACGGCAGCTCCTTCTCGTCGCCGACAATCACGATTTCCCCGGCGAATCCCTTCGTCCGGGCGGCCTCTGCCGCGCGGAGTCCTGCAAGGGAGGATCCGACGACCACCAGGCGCTCTGCGTTTCCCAGGGAGCTCATGGCAGCATCCTCAGCGCGGCGGTGGGGCAGGAGCGGATGGCGTCTTCGACCGCGGCACGCTGCTCATCGGTGACGGTCTCGGACAACAGGACAAGCTGCCCATCGTCTCCGACCTCGAAGTGCTCGGGGGATGCGGCCTCACATAGGCCGAGTCCGACACACTTGACCCTGTCGACTTCGATTTTCATGTTTCTTTCCTTCTGAATCCGTGGGACTTGAGCTATGCGGCGGCAATGTGGACCGGCAGATGCCGCACGCCGTTGATGAGGTTGCTGACCAGGTACTCCGGTTCGCCGGTGACGGTGACCTCGGTGCGGCGCAGCAGCTGCCCGAAGATCGCCTGCAGCATAGTGGTGGCGAAACGGTTGCCGAGGCAGAAGTGCACCCCGCCCCCGCCGAACGAGACGTGCGGATTCGGCGTGCGGGACAGGTCGAACTTCATCGGATCGGTAAACCGGTCCTCGTCGCGGTTGGCGGAACAGTAGAAGAGGGCCAGTTTGTCTCCGCGCGCGATCTGGTGGCCCTTGAACTCCACATCCCGGGCAGCGGTGCGGGCATGGTGGATCACCGGGCTCGCATAGCGCAGGAACTCGTTGGTCGCCGTGGCGATCCGGCCGTCGAAGTCCTCCATGAGCCAGCGCTTCTGCTCCGGGTTGGCGGCGAGGGCCATCATGGTCAGGGTCGTGGTCTGCTTCGTCGTGTCAGTCGATGCGATGGCCATGAGGTAGGCGAAACCGCCAATGTCATCGTCCGACAGCTGGTGGCCGTTCTGCTCGGCCCGAACCAGGTTGGTGATCAGGTCGTCGCCCGGGTTCTTCCGGCGGTGGGCGGCAAGGCTGCGGCCGAGGTCGAACATGTACTCGCGCGCGGCCTTGAACGCCTTCAACGGATCCTCCGGATTCCCCAACTCGGGGTCCGCCTTGCCGATGAGCGCCCCGGCGGAGGTCACGAACTGCTCGACCTCTGAGTCTGGAACACCTATCAGACGCGCGCCGGTGATGGCCGGAAGGCGCTCGGAGCACGCGGGCACGAAGTCGACGTCTCCCGCGCCGACGAGGTCATCGACGATCGACTCGGCGGCGCCGTGGATGTCGTCCACGAGACGGCCGACCTGCTTCGGCGTGAACGCCGCGCTGACAAGGGCTCGGTTCTGCTGGTGAAGGACGCCATCCTGGGTGTGGAAGAAGCTCGAGGCCGACCCGTCCCAAGGGTAGGGGTCCACGTGCAGCCCGTAGCCGGAGAGGAACACGTCGTTCATCCGGGCCGCGTCCGCCAGGTCCTCGGCCTTGGTGATGGCCCAGAATCCCTTCTCCTCGTGCTCGACCGGGACCTCCGTGGGGCGGTGGAAGCTGACGGGCGCCTCCTTGCGCAACTTCGCGAAGGTCGCCTCGCGTTCATTGAACGTCTGGGCCCAGAAGGCCGCCGACGAGATGTCGTAGTTGGTGTTGTATTCGTGCTCGGTCCATGCCTTCTTGGCGACAGCAGTCATTATTCGAGCCTCCTTATGCTCGTGGGAAAGTTTCGTTGGGGCTGGCAGCCGTTAGCCGGCAACCATCTGCGAGACGTCGACGGTGGACTTCGTGTAGCCGTACTTCGCCATCAGCTCGGCGAACCGCTGCAGGGAGTCCGTGCGCACTTTGGCATCGAGGTCCTCGATGATCACCTTGTTCGCCGTGGCCTGGTCCATCTTGATGAAGTCGGGCAGGACCTTCCGCAGTTCGTCCTCATGTTTGGTTGCGTAATCCAGAACCTCCGCCAGTGCCGGCTGAAATTCCTTGATGACATCCTGGTGTTCCTTCGCCCATTTCGCGGAGGTGAAGACCAACTGGGTGCTCTGCTTGGGCACCGCCTCCGCATAGGGCGAGGTCACCAGATGGTGCCCGGCCTTGAGGGCGTTGGTCAGGAACGGTTCGGAGAGCCAGACCGCGTCCGCGTTGCCGCGCTCCAGCTGCGCCTGCGCGTCCTGGAAGGGTATTTCCGTGAATTTGACCGCGTCCGGGTTTCCGCCCTTCTTGGCGATCGTTTCCTTGATGGTCAGGTCGCCGGGGCCATTGATGGTGTTGACCGAGAC
Source organism: bacterium RCC_150 (assembly GCA_041360635.1). Classification (GTDB taxonomy): domain Bacteria; phylum Actinomycetota; class Actinomycetes; order Actinomycetales; family Micrococcaceae; genus Arthrobacter. The sequence goes on from JBFUPP010000041.1 coordinate 5,374, forward strand.
TGTCTTTCCGGCCAGGTCCAGTGGCGTCTTGATTCCCGATCCCTCGAGGGCCACGACCCCGTTGCTGTCCGGGCGGTCTTCGGGCGAATACCCGTACCCCGCCACGATCTTCATATCCAGGCCTTTGCCCTGCGCCGTGAGAACCGAAATCGGGTGGCCCAGGGCGAGATCCAGGGATCCGGCGGTGACCGCCGGCAGCAGCGCCGCGCCGCCCGTGCCCTGCGTCAGTTCCAGCTTGAAACCGTGCTTCTCAAAGATCCCCTTTTCCATGCCCAGCTTTAGCGCGCCAGCCGAAGCTGCCGGGACAAAGCCGACCTTGAGCGTGGTCAGCCCGGGTTCATCATGCGCCTGAGCGGGGGCCCCGGAAACGGAACCTCCGCCGCACGCGGCAAGGGACAACATCATGGCAGCGGCGGCAGCTGCCTTCAACGCCGTGTTCTTCATCAGTCCTACTTTCTGGGAAGTGGAAGCTTCTCGTATCGGAGAAGGAAAATCTTTGGTGCCGGGAACTCAAAGTCCATAGGGTCAATGGCCCATCCATTGATATTGTGGACCTCACACTCCCTTGTGTCAACCGTCACGTTGGGGCTGAGCACCGGACTGCAGAACGATCCCCGTAGCCCGGCGGTTCTTTGGGGACTGGACTGCGGCCTAGGAAGCGGGAGACCGTTCAACGCCGGGGTGGGTGGCGAGTTTGGCGATGTCGCGGCCGGCGCGGTAGCCGAAGACCAGGGCGGGGCCGATGTGGGAGCCGTAGCCCGGGTATCCGCCGCCGAAGACGGAGACGGCTGCAGCGCCGGCGGCGAGCAGTCCGGGGATCGGGGCGCCCTCCGGGGTGATGACCTCGTTGTTTTCGTTGACGGCTATCCCGGCGAAGGTGCCCAGGTCGCCCATCTGGATCTTGGCCGCGTAGTAGGGGCCCTTGCCGATCGGGGCAAGGTTGGGGTTGGGTTTGTGCTCCATGTCTCCGCGGAAGTTGTTGTAGAGGGTGGATCCGCGCCCAAACGCCGGGTCCTGTCCCTTCTCGGCGGCCGGATTGAACTCGGCCACCGTTTGCTTTAGGCCTGCCGCGTCGATGCGCAGTTTGTCCGCGAGTTGCTCGAGCGTATCCGCCTTGATCAGGTAGCCGGTTTTGTAGAAGTAGCCGCGGGGCATCGGCCATGGCTTGGCGTAGCCGATGCCGTACTTGTGCATGGTCTTCGCGTCGCCGATCACGTAACCGAAGGTCTTGTCCTCGCCGGCGTTGTGCTGGATCATCCGCCCCCCGAAGTCGTGGTAGCTCAGCGCCTCGTTACCGAAGCGGCGGCCGTGCCGGTCCACGGCGATCAGTCCGGGCAGTCCGATGGCGCGCAGGTGCGGAAAGAGGCGCTGGGCTCCGGTGCGCAGGTATTTGAAGACGGTGACCGGCGCCCAGGAGCCAACGCTGAATACCGAGTCGTCGATGTACCCGCCGGCCGAGATGGCCAGATTGGCTGCGTCACCGCCGTGGCCCACGGTCGGGGTGAAGTGGTTGTCGCCCGCGGGATCGTGGGGGAAGTAGCGCCGGCGCAGCTCTGTGTTGTCGGAGAAACCGCCGGCGGCGAGGATGACGCCCAGCCGGGCGTGAACCGTGCCGGAGTGTTTGCCGCCAACGACGGCGCCGGTGACGCGGCCATCGTCGCCGCGAATCAACTCCAGAACCGGGGAAGAGCGCCATGTTCGAACGCCAGCGTCGTGGGCGCTCTTGACCATCCGTGTGATCAGCGCGTTGCCGTTGGAACGCAGCACAGGGCGGCGGTAGCGGGCGGCGTCGATCCAAGTCCGCAGCAGCTTCTTCGCCACGTACACGAACGACTTCACCGATTGGTTCACGTGGAAGAACTCATTTATGTCCGGGCCCACTTGCGGCATGTACCCGAAGACCGTGTAGGAGCTCATGTAGGGCTGGATGGTCAGGCGCTGATCGCCCAAGATCCGGGCGTCCACGTCTTTGGGGATGATCGCGCGGCCGGAGAGCCGGGCACCGGGCAGGTCCATCTGGTAATCGGGCGCCTTCTCCGGATAGATGAATTCGACGTCGGTCTCCTCCTCGAAGAAGGAAACCGCCTCCGGTACGGTCTCCAGAAACCGGGCGACGCCCTCGGCGTTGTACGTATCCGGCGCGAGGTTCCGCAGGTAAGTCTCCGCCTCTTCGCGAGTGTCTCCCTGCGCGACACCCTGCTTGTTGCCCGGCAGCCAAGCCCAGCCTGCGGAAATCGCGGTGGTGCCGCCAAAATACTGTTCCTTCTCGGCAACGACGACGCTCAATCCCTCGCTCGCCGCCTTCAACGCCGCGGCAAGGCCGGCTACTCCGGACCCCACCACCAGCACGTCGCATTTAACTATCGGGTGTCGCTCTTCCATTCCATTACCTATCTACTTGCACAGTATCCTTGGAACCCTGAACCAGCGGGTTCGGCTCAATGGCCCTTCCATTGATATGATGGACACCACAGATGATGGCGTCAAGCGGAGGCCTGCGAGAAGTTGGGCGTGCAGGAGCGGCTGGCGCTCCTGCACAAAGAACGCCTGAGCACGGCTCAAGACCGTGACGCGTCCCTTCCGGGGGTGCGGCTGAAGTCCTCACTCCTGCCACGATTGCGAATGCCTCCAATGGAAAGGGCCCTCCACATGACGGAGCAAGCAGTA
>JBFUPP010000042.1:0-7578 GCA_041360635.1 bacterium RCC_150
CGCAACTGCGCTCAACCCGAACGCATCCACCCTGGCCCTGGTGGGATCCACCGAAGAAGGCCAGTTCCACTAAAACTCACCGACGGCGAGGCTTGCGCGGACCAATTCCGTGCGGCCTACGGACCGGCATCCCGACCGCTCTGGTTGGGTGCGGCCTATGGACCGGCAATGCTCTGCCTGCTATCCCCACGCCCACCCCATGACCTCGTAGAACTCGGTCGGGGGTGGGCGCAGGGCCCCTTTACGCAGGCTGCCGCAATACCGGCCCTCCGGCCTCGTGCGTAAGGTGCCGAAGCGGCAGCCGGGAAAGGTGATCCGGAAGCGTGCGTAAAAGGGGCCCTGTCCCTGTCCTCGGCCGAGCTCTGCGAGGCCTTAGGACGGGGATGGGGAATAGCACGCGGAGGATTGCCTTTCTCGGCCTCCAACCCGCACCGCAACCGCACCGAACCCAGCACCCGCCGTCGAACATTTGCTTCTCTGAGGAGAGATTGAAATGAACAGTTTCACTGACAATTACACGATCAACGGCATCACGCTGACCGCTCAGCCCATTCACCGGCAGAACGAGGTTCTTACCCCGGATGCCCTCGAGTTCGTGGCAACGCTGCACCGCGCGACGGCGGAGCGGCGCCAGGAGCTCATGCAGGCGCGGCACACCCGCCGCGGCCAGATCGCCGGCGGTCAGGACCCGCGGTTCCTCACGGAGACGGCGGAAATCCGCAACGATCCGAACTGGCGGGTAGCTCCCCCGGCCCCGGGCCTGGAGGACCGCCGCGTGGAAATCACCGGACCTGTTGACCGCAAGATGACCATCAACGCGCTGAACTCGGGCGCCAAGGTGTGGCTCGCCGACATGGAAGATTCGTCCACGCCCACCTGGCGCAACGTCATCCAGGGCCAGCTGAACCTCACGGACGCGCTGGAACGCCGCATCGACTTCACGTCTCCTGAGGGCAAGGAGTACAAGCTCCGTGCCGCCGAGGAACTGCCGACCATCGTTGTGCGGCCGCGAGGCTGGCACCTGCCGGAGAAGCACATGCTCATCGACGGGAAGCCCGTTGCCGGTGGCGTGGTGGACTTCGGCCTGTTCTTCTTCCACAACGCCCGCCGCCTGCTCGCCCAGGGCAGGGGTCCGTACTTCTACCTGCCCAAGATCGAGAACCACCTCGAGGCGCGCCTCTGGAACGACATCTTCATCCTGGCCCAGGACCTGCTCGGCATCCCGCAGGGCACCATCCGCGCCACGGTGCTGATCGAGACCATCACCGCGGCCTTCGAAATGGAGGAAATCCTGTACGAGCTGCGCGATCATGCCTCGGGCCTGAACGCCGGCCGCTGGGACTACATCTTCTCCGTCATCAAGAACTTCCGCACCCGCGGCCCCCGCTTCGTGCTGCCGGACCGCTCCCAGGTGTCCATGACCCAGCCGTTCATGCGCTCCTACACCGAGCAACTGGTCCGGGCCTGCCACCGCCGTGGCGCCATGGCGATCGGCGGCATGGCCGCAGCCGTTCCCAACCGCAAGGACGAGGCCGCGAACACGGCAGCGTTCGAGAAGGTCCGCGCGGACAAGACCCGCGAGGCCGGCGACGGTTTCGACGGTTCCTGGGTCGCGCACCCGGACCTGGTTCCGGTGTGCCGTGAAGTGTTCGACGGCGTACTCGGCGAGCGTCCGAACCAACTGGACCGCTCACGCGAGGACGTCACCCCGGACGACCGCGCGCTGATCGACATCGCCTCCACCGAGGGCACCATCACCGAAACCGGCATCCGGAACAACATCGAGGTGGGCATCCGCTACATCGAGTCCTGGCTGCGCGGCAACGGTGCCGTGGCCATCCACAACCTCATGGAAGACGCAGCCACCGCGGAAATCTCCCGTTCACAGCTCTGGCAGTGGATCTACTCCCACGCCATCACCGACACCGGTGAAGTCATCAGCCGCGAATGGGTCAACGAGCTGCTGGACGAGGAGTTCGCTCGTCTGGAACGCTTCGACGGTGACCGCTTCAACGATGCCCGCAGCATCTTCGAAGAAGTCACCCTCACCGAGAAATTCCCCACCTTCCTGACCATCCCGGCCTACGCCCGCTACCTCACCGAACCCTCTGAAAAGACCATGCCAGGCGAACTCGTAGCGTAGAAAAAACGTCAGCCAGGTCCCAGCAATCCATCGCAACAGGAAACCCGAAAGTCGGGCGCTTGGGCTGGCTGCGGTTCGAGTCATGCGCTTGTCTCTGGAGCGGCGTGTGACCCGGCCCCTCGCCCCGCGTGCCGTCCGAAAGAGCGGTGCGGGGGGTGTCGGCGCTGAGACTTCTTAGAATCTACTCAGTTCCTCAGCCCCTGGAACGTAATGAGACACGATCTCTATAACCGCAGGGATTTCGTAACGTTGCACAGTAGTCGCGTCTCCATCGGGAGACGTTGTTCAGAATGCCGGGCGGCGATTTCGTTGACAGAGTTCAAAGCGTGAATAAGCTCATTCACTCCGCTCGACGCTCAAGGCGGGTGGGGAAAACGACCGCATCGCCGAGTTCTCTGTTGATTTAGCCACCCACCGAGTTGGATGCGGGCTTCTGATCTGCCGAGTAGCGGCGGCCCTTGCGGAACGACTTTACGGAGTTTCGTAGTCAAAGGAGAACCGGAACGGAGGTCTGCTGCCCCGGAGGTCCAACAGCAGCGTCTTATTCACGATGGCCGAGCCAGATGGAGACTTCGGCCTGCAGGGCAATGTGGTTGTCGGCTCCGGTTAAGGCACATCCGTGAGAGGCGCTCGATGCGGCGCGGTCAACGTCTGATCGTTCGCCTCATGATGATTTCACCCGAACCCGTTACATATCGAAGAGAGCAGAGACCAAAAGTGACACGTATTGGAATTGTGGCGGAGCTAGGCCATGAGACGAGGGTGGCGGCGACGCCTAAAACTGTAAGACAGCTGGCGGAGTTGGGCTACGACGTCGTAGTCGAGAAGGGTGCGGGAGAGTTATCTTCCTTCCCCGATGAAGCCTATGCTGTGGCGGGGGCACGGATTGTCGGTGCCGACGAGGCATGGGGCAGCGAGGTAGTGCTGCGGGTGAACGCGCCCACTGGGGAAGAGATCGGCCGTCTGGCGGACGGGGCGACGCTGATCGGGACGCTTAGCCCGGGCCTGCGGCCGGAATTGGTGGAGGCCCTGGCAGCACGTCCGATCACAGCGCTTGCCTTGGACGCGGTGCCGCGTATCTCGCGGGCGCAGTCGATGGACGTCCTGAGCTCGATGGCGAATATCGCAGGTTACCGGGCCGTCATCGAGGCAGCCCACGAGTTCGGGCGCTTCTTTACGGGGCAGGTGACCGCGGCGGGCAAGGTTCCACCGGCGAAAGTGTTGGTCGCGGGGGCAGGTGTGGCGGGTTTGGCGGCGATCGGGGCGGCGAGCAGCCTGGGTGCGATCGTGCGCGCAACGGACCCCCGGCCCGAGGTCGCCGACCAGGTGAAATCCATCGGCGGAACCTACCTCAAAGTCGAGGTCGCCGAAGAGATGAAGTCCACGGACGGGTATGCCAAAGCCACCAGTGAGGCGTACAACGCCCGGGCCGCGGAGATCTACTCCGAGCAGGCAGCAGATGTGGATATTATCATCACCACCGCCCTGATCCCGGGGCGCCCGGCACCGAAGCTGCTCACGGCCGAGGACGTTGCCGGCATGAAATCCGGCAGCGTCATCGTGGACATGGCCGCCGGCCAAGGCGGGAACGTCGAAGGCTCCGTCGCCGGGGAACGCATCGTCGCGGACAACGGTGTCGTGATCCTGGGCTACACCGATCTGCCGGCCCGGTTGCCGGCCCAGGCCTCCCAGCTGTACGGGACGAACCTGCTGAACTTGCTCAAACTCCTCACCCCGGATAAAGACGGCCAGCTGCGGATCGATTTCGACGATGTCGTGCAACGATCGGTGACGGTGGTGCGCGAGGGTGAGAAGACCTGGCCGCCGCCCCCGGTCCAGGTCTCCGCCGCACCGGCGGCCAAGACCCAGGGGCCGGCCTCCGAAAGCATTGCGCCGAAGAAAAAGGCTGGCCTGGGCCCCGCCGGCAAGGCAGGACTCTTCGCCGCGGGGATCGCGGTGCTGTTCGGGATCAACGCGGTGGCTCCGGCGCCTCTGCCGCAGCACTTCACGGTGCTGATGCTCGCGGTAGTGGTCGGGTTCTATGTGATCGGGAAAGTCCACCACGCGCTGCACACGCCGCTCATGTCGGTGACGAACGCGATCTCCGGGATCATCGTCGTCGGCGCCCTGCTGCAGATCACCTCCGAGAACATCGTCATGCAGCTCCTCGCCGCCGTCGCGGTGCTGCTGGCCAGCATCAACATCTTCGGCGGTTTCGCCGTCACCCGGCGCATGCTCGCCATGTTTTCCCGTGGCGAGAAGGTCCGTTCATGAGCGCCGTCACCGAAACAGCAGCAGCAATAATTACGAGGAGCTTTACAGTGACTGAAGCCGTCTCCGGTCCGTTGACCGCCGACTCCATCGCGGGGGCGGCCTACGTTGTCGCGGCCCTGCTGTTTATCCTCAGCCTGGCCGGGCTGAGCAAGCACGAGAAAGCCCGCGCCGGGGCCATCTACGGCATCACCGGCATGGTCATCGCCCTCGCCGCCACCGTCTGGCTGACCGTCGAGGGCGCCTGGGGCACCGGGCACGCCCTGACCGGCCTGGGTCTGCTGGTCGCCGCGGTGCTGGCCGGGGGCGCCGTCGGGCTTTGGCGCGCCCGGGTCGTCGAAATGACCGGGATGCCCGAGCTCATCGCCCTGCTGCACAGCTTCGTCGGCCTCGCCGCAGTCCTGGTCGGCTGGAACGGCCACCTCGAGGCCCCCACCCTGTCCAGGGACCTGATGGCCGTCCATCACGCCGAGGTGTTCATCGGCGTGTTCATTGGCGCGGTGACCTTCACCGGCTCGATCGTGGCGTTCCTGAAACTCTCCGCGAGGATGAAATCCTCACCGCTGATGCTGCCGGGCAAGAACGCGATCAACCTCGGCGCCCTCGCCGCGTTCATCGCCCTGACCGTCTGGTATGTCAACGACTCCCAGCTGTGGCTCCTCATAGTCGTCACGGTTCTCGCCCTCGGGCTGGGCTGGCACCTGGTGGCCTCGATCGGCGGCGGCGACATGCCCGTGGTCGTCTCCATGCTCAACAGCTACTCCGGTTGGGCCGCCGCCGCCGCGGGCTTCCTTCTCAACAACGACCTGCTCATTATCACCGGCGCCCTGGTGGGCTCCTCCGGTGCCTACCTGTCCTACATCATGTGCAAGGCCATGAACCGGTCCTTCATCTCCGTGATCGCCGGCGGCTTCGGCATCGCCGCACCGGCCGTAACGGACGCCGAGTATGGCGAGCATCGTGAAATCACCGCCCAGGCCACCGCCGAAATGCTGACCAACGCCTCCAGCGTGGTCATCACCCCCGGCTACGGCATGGCAGTCGCCCAGGCCCAGTACCCCGTCGCAGAACTCGCCCAACAGCTCCGCGACCGCGGCGTGAACGTCAGGTTCGGCATCCACCCCGTCGCCGGGCGCCTGCCCGGGCACATGAACGTCCTCCTCGCCGAAGCCAAGGTCCCGTACGACATCGTGCTGGAAATGGACGAAATCAACGACGACCTGGACGGCACCTCGGTGGTCCTGGTCATCGGAGCCAACGACACCGTCAACCCCGCCGCCGCCGAAGACCCGGGAAGCCCCATCGCCGGGATGCCCGTCCTGCGTGTTTGGGAAGCCGAGAACGTGATCGTGTTCAAACGCTCCATGGCCGCCGGCTACGCAGGCGTCCAGAACCCCCTGTTCTACCGCGACAACTCCCAAATGCTCTTCGGCGACGCCAAACAACGCGTCGAAGACATCCTCCGCGCCTTCTAACAGCCGAACACATCCTGATCGAGTCTGATTGAGGTTGACCCTTTCACTTCGCCCGGCTGTCGGCGGCCCGGCCACATCCATCCCTAGCCATCTGCGAAGACAAGGAAATACCGTGCCAAGACGCCGAGTCAGTTCGGATAGCCCCGCTCAGAAGGGGCGCCAGTCTGGTGTGCCGGAGCCGACCGTTCTGGCCGAAGAAGCACCAGTTCCGCGAGCGATCCTCAACATCGATGAAATCTGTGCGTCCCCTTGGATTGGACTCCACTACCGCCATGAATTCCTGCTCCACTACCGTCATGAGATGTTGGAGTCACACGTAGACGACAGCCGCAGGAGGATCCCTTAACACTTGAAGTCGAAATCGTCTGCATACTAGAGCTCTGTTTATGCCGGTCTCGGACGATCTTGAGTATTTTGTCGACTTTGAAGCTACCCGGATGGAGATCGCGAGTGGTGTGCACATGCCGCAGCAGAGCTGGGCGCTCTGCCGCTCGGTAGTGTAGGGCGCAGAGTACGTCGTGAGGTCCATGGGCGGGATCCAAAACACGCAGGCTTCACGGAAGTACTACGACTTCGCGCGGTACTCACGTTCTCACGTCCTTTTAACGGCACGTTCGACGGAGGTGCACGCGCTCGACTCCGTGTACATTGACCTCGAAGACACTGAGGGATTACAAACCGAGGCGATTCAAGGGGCCGATTCCGGATTTTCTGGCAAAGCCTGCATTCACCCGGGAGAAATTGAACTCGTGCGTGCGACATATCGTCCAAACCCCACCTCGTCGCGTGGGCTCGAGAGGTGTTGGAAGGAAGCCGGGGAAGGAGCCTCGCGGTTCGGCTCGCAGATCATTGACGGTCCCCTGATCCTCAAGGCAGGGCGTTACCGTGCTCACCCACTAGACCACCTCGGTGCAGTCAGCCCGGCGCTCACGTCCGATACCAGACGAAGCGAGGTTTACACGAAGACGCGTTGACCTCGAGGTGGTCTACGCGCGTACCACCAATGGCCACGGTGACAAAATCATCCTCACCGCAGGATCGAGAAGGCATTTTGACCAAGAACTTGAGGAAGAATACGTCTGCGAGGAACGCTTCGTCGGGGAGGGCTTCGAGCTTCCGCGAACGTGACTATGAGGATGGTTGGTGGAACCCAGCGTTTCTGGCCGAAACTCATTGTCACCGCGGTTGCCGGAGCGTCGGCAACCCCGGCGGGCCAGGAATCCTTCGGAGTTTCCGCCGGCTGCTCGACCTAGAGCCGTCTATCGGAAGGAACGGGTCAGCCATACTGGTAGACGGGAGATTTCATTGAACGTTTGCGGCGCCGGCGGACGGAGATGGGCGGGATCGCTCAAAAAAAGAGTCGTCCGATCGGCTAGTCGCAGCAAGGCAGAACGCGTTCAGTCGAGAGATTCCAGACTACAGTCTCCTGGCTCGGGTACATTGCTGCCGAATCAAAGCCGTTCTCCTTTACCGGATCCGCTTTCCCTCACCTCCGGCCTGGAAGCGCGACGTGCGCGGCTTTCGCACAGGCGGCGAGTTTTCCCAGGCTGTTGCAAACTTGCGCGCCGCCGCTCGAGTGTGCGGACTCAAGTTCATTTCTTGACTAAATGTTAAGAAGTGCGTTTCTTTCCATGGTTTTCCTCTAGCAAGCCTCTTGGAAGTGCTGAAAAGTAAGAACTACAGAAGGAA
>JBFUPP010000043.1:0-7457 GCA_041360635.1 bacterium RCC_150
TCGAAAAGAAACGCAAATCTTTCCAAATAATCAAGAATATATGATTGCTCGGGGGGGAGGCCCGCTCTCGTCCTACAGAGCTAGCGGCACAATTGCACGAACAAATGCCTGAGCAATGACCAGACGAAAAGCCGCCCGAGCCTCAGGAAAGTGCTTCCACGCCTGCCCTAGAAACGGGCAACAACTGTGCAATGGTCCGTATGTGGCCGGAGGCTATCTCGTGTCTTTGCGAAACTGAGGTGGCTGGCGGTGATCAACGCTTGATCTTTTCCGACAAGGCGTGGGCCTGGCGTAGCAGCAAGCGTCCGAGCAGCGGGCGCCGGTCCGAAGAGAAGCGGGACTCGATACCGGTTAGGCTAAGTGCCCAAGCCGGTTGCCCGGCGCCGTCGAACACTGCTGCTCCCATGCCCCAACTGCCTTGGACGATAAGCCCGGGATTAGTTGCGTATCCTGAGGCGCGCGTCTCTTCTATCCGCCGCCGGATACGGTCCGGAGCGTGCTCGGGACCGTAGTTCTTCTCGAGGTCAGCTCGGGCGAGATAGCGCTCGACCGCTTCCTGCGGCAGGAAGGAAAGAATAGCCAAGCCGGCTGTAGCGACACCAAGCGGGAAACGCTTGCCCTCGTAAAGCACAAACGACCTGATCGGAAAGCTGCCTTCCTGGCGCAGAACGCAAACCGTTTCATCGCCGCGTCGGGCGGAGAGGAAAGCGCTCTCTCCAGTCTCCTCGGCGAGGGCGCGGACGTGTTCGCGGGCCAGTTCGGTGATGTCGTAGCGTTCTGAAGCGACGGACCCCATGAGGTAAAGCTCCGGTCCGAGGTACCAGCGGCCAACATTGGAGTCGTGATCCAGGAAGCCCTCGGCGGCCAGAGATGCAAGCAGCCGGTGGGCGGTGGGACGGGCCAGTCCGGTGACCCGGGCGACCTCAGTTGTTCCCAAGCCGCGTGGCATGGCGCCACTCACGGCTCGGAGAACATGGCCGATACGGCTTACCACCTGAGCGCCGGGAACAGTTTCTCGCATGTCTACATTATGGACGATCCCGGACGCAGTGATCACATGGCGAGCAATTTGAAGCAAAGACCTGCGATTCATTGACCGCGATAGCTACAAATGAGTACGGTCAGGACCAACCTTATCTCAGCCACATAATGGACGGACAGGACAACAGCATGGCATCGAAACTTTGGGGCAGCGCTACGGAGGCGCTGGCCGGGATCATCCAAGACGGGATGATCGTAGCCGTTGGCGGCTTCGGCCTGAGCGGCATTCCGCGGGACCTGATAGAGGCCGTCCGTGATAGCGGCGCCCGAGACCTCACCATCGTGTCCAACAACATGGGCGTCGACGGCAAAGGCCTCGGTCTACTGCTGGAAAATCAACAGGTAAGCAAGGTTTTGGCATCCTACGTGGGAGAGAACAGGCTCTTCGCGGAGCAGTACCTTGCAGGGACGCTAGACGTGGAATTCGTCCCCCAAGGAACGTTGGCCGAACGCCTTAGGGCCGGGGGGGCCGGCATACCTGCCTTCTACACTCCCACGGGTGTTGGCACGCCCATCGCTGAGGGCAAACCTGAAGCTGAGTTCGACGGCCAGCCCTGCATCCTGGAACGCGGGATCGTGGCCGACCTCGCCCTGGTGCGCGCCCATCAGGCCGACAGCGAAGGAAACCTCCGATACCGGATGACCGCCCGCAACTTCAACCCCTTGGTAGCTGCCGCCGGCCGGATGACTATGGCGGAAGCCGAAGAGGTAATCGAAGGCTACCTGAATCCGAACGACGTCGTTACGCCGGGCGTCTTTGTCCAGCGTGTGGTCCCTGTCGCTAACCCAACCAAAGACATTGAACAGCGGACCATACGTGTCCGCGCGGAGGTATGAATTATGTGGACTCGTGACGAAATGGCGGCGATTGCTGCAGGCGAGCTCGAGGATGGTCAGTATGTGAACTTGGGCATCGGGATCCCGACCCTGGTCGCCAACCATCTGCCCAACGGTGTTCGCGTGACGCTACAAAGCGAGAACGGCCTGCTCGGAATGGGCCCTTTTCCCTATGAGGGTGAAGAGGATGCGGACCTGATTAACGCCGGAAAACAGACGGTAACGGTGCTGCCCGGCGGTAGCTTTTTCGACTCAGCTGTCTCCTTTGGCATGATCCGCGGCGGACACGTGCAGACCGCAATCCTCGGAGCCCTGCAGGTCTCCGGTTCAGGCGACCTGGCCAACTGGACCATTCCGGGCAAGCTCGTTAAAGGCATGGGCGGTGCCATGGACCTGGTAGCTGGAACCCCGCGCGTTATCGTAATCACTGACCATATCTCGAAGGACGGCGCCCCGAAAATCGTTGCGGATTGCGATCTTCCCCTGACCGGAGTTGGGGTAGTGGACCGCATCATCAGCGACCGAGCCGTCTTCGATGTAGTGGACGGAGGCCTGGTCCTGCGACAGGTCGCCCCGGGGCACACTGTTTCAGAACTTCGGGAACTGACCGGAGCGCCCTTCACCGTCGGCCCTGACCTTCACGGTTCAAAAGATGGTGACACTTCGCGGCAGCTTGCTGCCCCGGGGACCTCTTCGCAGCCTGTAGGGGCGGGAGCATGAGTGCGCTGATCGCCGGCTATGCTCGGACCCCGTTTTCCCGTTTCAATGGACGCTTCGCTTCCGTCCCCGCTACGGCCCTCGGCGCTCACGCCATCGCCGCAGCCCTGCGCCGAGCCGGAGTGGACCCAGTGGAAGTCCAGCGCGTGATTGCCGGGCACGTTTTGCAGGGCGGAGCCGGCCAGAACCCTGCCCGGCAATCTGCCGTGGCTGCCGGCATCCCCTTGAACGTTCCGGCACTCACACTGAACGCCGTGTGTCTGTCCGGAATGGAGGCCGTCGTCGCAGCCGCACGCCTGATAGACGCGGGTGAGGCGGATGTGGTGGTCGCCCTGGGCCAGGAGTCCATGTCCTTGGCTCCCCACGTGTTCAACGTCCGCACCGGGCAAAAATACGGTGCCCTGGAGGCCATTGACACCCTGGAAATTGACGGACTGACTGACGCCTTTGAACAGCGCTCGATGGGTATGTCCACCGAGGATGGAAATACTGACTATGCCTTGGACCGGGGCTGCCAGGATTCTTGGGCGGCCTCCTCGCATCAGCGGGCCGAAGCCCATGCGGCTTTCCATGCCGAAGAGATCGAGCCATACACTCTGGCTTCACGCTCCGGAGACACCATTGTCGCCGAGGATGACGGCGTGCGAAGCGGAACGACTACAGAGTCACTCGGAAAGCTGCGCCCTGCCTTCAGCAAGGAAGGAACGATCACTGCGGGCAACTCCTCGCAGATCACTGACGGGGCGGCAGCCCTAGTTTTGGTGAGCCGCGCGGCCGCCGAGCGGCTGGGACTATCTCCCATCGCTGCCGTAGAATCGCACGCGCTAGTGGCCGGGCCAGACGTGCGCCTGCATGACCAACCCGCCAACGCCATCCTGGCCGCACTCAAAAAAATCAACGCCGGGGCCGAGGAGTTGGCCGCCGTAGAGATCAACGAGGCTTTCGCAGCCGTGTCCGTGCAATCAATTCGAACCCTTGAAGTTAGCCCGGACATCGTCAATACTCGCGGCGGCGCCATCGCTCTTGGCCACCCAATCGGAGCATCAGGCGCCCGCATCATCGGAACGCTCGCACGGCAATTAGCCGAGATCGGACCGGCAAAGCTGGGAGCGGCGGGCATCTGCGGTGGCGGCGGACAGGGGTCCGCTGTAATTCTCAGGGCTCTGTAGGAGGTACTGATGGCCCACATCCTCTTCAATGTAGCCCGAACAATTGAAAGGGCGGCTGGGTACGGTTTTCCGGAGATCACTAGTCGGTAAGGGGGGACGAAATTATCCCGCGCGACGCCGTAGTCTTTCTCACTCACGGCACCAAGCAGTGGTACGAGTGGTTCGCGTGCCGTTATTCCATGCCCAAGAAATCGAAAATGTCTCGCAGAATGTTAACGTCGTGATTCGCCGGGCTACAGTCACTCATGCCGCCCTCCGCTACGCCAGTTCTGTCACAGTGGAGGTGTGACCAGATGGAAGTTGCCATCCTTCGCCCCGCGAGCTCGTCACCAGCAGCGTTGCCGGCGAACGTGGCTGCGGAGCAATCCGTATCAACGCCTAATCACTATTTAGAAACTGTTCTTGTGGATTCCCCAAATGTCGGTAGTACCAGAATGCACCCTAAGTATCAATGGCAGTTGCTCGTCGGCGAGATCGTGGTGGTCTGGCTGCATGGAGAGTTGTACCGGAAAGGCCGTGTGGACGATGCCATGCCGGACGGGTCCGGCCTCTGGATCGCACAGGAGGGGGCCTTTCAACGGAAATTTATTGATGCAAACTCTGGGTTTGAGGTCTGGAGCAGTCTCTCCGGCGCTCGATATCCGGGCTGAGATCTGAGAGTCCGGAATACTAGGAAGACTGGTTTGCTAGGAATTTCACGAAGGCGGTCAGATCTAATTTCTGCTACGTGACGTAGCCTACTAGGGCTGCACGGATTCGTGCGGCAATGCTGGAGAGAATTTCATGAACCCGCTTTCCTCGCGTTCCAAGCTGTTGCCGGTCCTTGCGTACGCAGCACTGATAAGTGCCGTGATCAGCTCTCTGGGCATGTTGTTGGTGCCGACCATTTCACGCGAGATGTCCGTGTCGGTGGGTACTGGGCAATGGATGCTCACTATTAACCTTCTAGTCGGAGCGGTGGCCACGCCGATCATGGGCCGGCTGAGCGATGGCCCACATAAGAAGCGTCTACTGCTCTGGGCGCTGACCGTAATCCTTACAGGATCCATTCTTGCTGCAGCGGCACCAAACTTCACGGTGTTTCTGATCGGACGTGCCTTTCAGGGGCTGGCCTACGGGATCGTTCCCGTGACGATCGCTCTCGCCCGACGGTATGTCGCTGAGGACAAGGTAGATGATGGGATCTCGACTTTGTCGGTAACGGTGTCCACCGGCATGGGAGTCGGCTATCCATTGACCGGCATGCTCGCTGAAGCCTACGGTTTCCGGTCCGCCTTCACGTTCTCCGCAGTGTTCGCGGTGACAGCCATCGTGGTAATTTCGCGAGCCGTCCCTAACGGCCCCGATGAGCGGGCACCTCTGCGGGTGTTCGATCTTCCAGGTTCGGTCTTGCTGGGCATCGGCCTTGCCTTACTACTGCTCGCTGTCAGCGAGGGATCGAACTGGGGATGGAATTCCCCGTGGACGATTGCCTGCTTCCTTTGTGCAGGAATGGATTTGGTCTTATGGTCCGCTGTGGAGCTTCGCGCCAAGCACCCGCTAATCAACCTCCAGGTACTTCGGAACCGTGTAGTGCTGTTGGCTAATGGGACCGCGATAGGACTGGGTGCCGCCATGTATGTTGCCCTCTCCGTTGCAAGCCTTATTGCGCAGGCCCCAGCCTCAATCGGATACGGCATCGCCCTGCCCCTGTTCTGGGCAGGCTTCGTGATGCTTCCTCTCTCTGCGGGAAGTCTGGGAGCGAACCGGCTTGTACGTGTTCTCTCGAACCGTATCAGGATGAAAAGCATCCTCCCGCTCGGAGCCGGCTTCCTGACAGCCTCAACATGCATTTTGTGGATCGTCCATGGTGAGCTGTGGCAAGTCATGGTTGGGATGCTTCTAATCGGAGTCGGAGTCGGGATGACCTATGCGGCGATGCCGTCGCTTATAGCCAGAAGCGTTGCCGCGGTAGAGCTCGGTAGCGCCGTTAGCTTCAATCAGCTCCTGCGAACTGTGGGTGGTTCGTTCGGTAGTGCTGTCTCCGGGGCCGTGCTCGCCGCACACATCGGCCCGGACCTGCATCCAACGGTTACGGCGATCAATGCTGCCCTCTCCATCAGTGCAATCAGCTGCACGGCAGTTTTCACAGCACTGGTCGTTAATCACCTGATACCTAGTAGGCAGTTCGAACCTAGATTGCACAGCTGAACCAGGACGACGTGGTCAAGTAAGGACCCGCAAGGGATGCAAAATCGTCTCCCAGACTGGGGACTGTAAATTTACCGGTGTAACTCCTAAGGAAGAAGGAGAGCCCCGTGACGGATGTGACAGGCGCTGCGATCGATGCGGTGGATGAGGAACTGGTTCGGCAGCTGACGGAGCGTGCCCGGGCTGAGGGGCTGCAGCTGGCCGGGGAGGGCGGCCTGCTGCAGAAGCTGACCAAGCTGGTGATGGAGTCGGCGTTGGATGGCGAACTGGACGATCATCTGGGCTATGGCAAGCACGATCCGGCCGGGCGGGACGGCGGCAATTCCCGTAACGGCCGGCGGTCCAAGACGCTGCTGACCGAGGCCGGGCCGGTGGAGATCTCGATGCCCAGGGACCGCGACGCGTCATTCGAGCCGCGGATCGTGGCCAAGCGGCAGCGCCGGCTGACCGGTGTGGACGACCTGGTGATTTCGCTGTCGGCCAAGGGCCTGACCCATGGCGAGATCGCGGCGCACCTGGCCGAGGTTTATGGCGCCGAGGTGTCCAAGCAGACCATCTCCACGATCACCCACCGGGTGCTGGAGGGGATGGGCGAGTGGCAGAACCGCCCGCTTGACCCGGTGTACCCGGTGATCTTCATCGACTGTGTGAACGTGAAGATCCGCGACGGTCAGGTCGCGAATCGTCCGATCTACGTCGCCTTGGCCGTCACGGTGGACGGGACCCGGGACATCCTCGGGCTCTGGGCCGGCGAGCACGGCGACGGCGAGGGTGCGAAGTACTGGCTGCGGGTGCTGACCGAGATCAAGAACCGCGGCGTGGCCGACTGCTGCATCGTCGTGTGCGACGGGCTCAAGGGCCTGCCGGATGCAGTCGCGGCCGTGTGGCCGCAAACGGTGGTGCAGACATGCGTCGTTCACCTGCTGCGCAACAGCTTCCGCTATGCCTCGAGGAAGGACTGGTCGCAGATCGCCAAGGACCTCAAGCCGGTCTACACGGCGCCGAGCGCGGCAGCCGCGCTGGACCGGTTTGCGGAGTTCGCCGGCAAGTGGGAGAAGCGGTATCCGGGCCATCATCGGACTCTGGACTAACGCGTGGGCGGAGTTCGTTCCGTTTCTGCAATTCGACACCGAGATCCGCACGGTGATCTGTACTACCAACGCGATTGAGAGCATCAACGCCCGGATCCGCTGGGCTGTGAATGCCCGCGGCCATTTCCCCACCGAACAAGCGGCGCTGAAGTGCATCTACCTGGCGGTCATGAGCCTGGACCCCACCGGCAAGGGCCGAAAACGCTGGAGCAACCGGCTGGAAGGCCGCCCTGAACGCCTTCGAGATCACCTTCGACGGACGCCTGTCCGCCGGCAGGAACTAGAACAAGAAACAACCCTGGTTACACCGAATAATTGACAGACCCACGTGGAGGTCCCCGTGTTCGACGAGCACGGCCCGAAGCTAAGCATATATTATTGATTTTTTGGAAAGAATGGCGATTCTTTTCGG
>JBFUPP010000044.1:0-6503 GCA_041360635.1 bacterium RCC_150
TGCGACGCCCAACAACCAAAACCGCGGCCGCTCCCGAAAACCAATCAGGACCAGCCGCGGATCGGTGGATCAAGGCTTAGAGGGGGTCCCGTGGAATCGCACTGGCGTAATTCGGGCATGTACGGCAAAATGAAAGCAATGCCGGGGAAGTCTCAACTCTAACTTGAATGTTGAGCGCCGCGAGGCGAAATTTCTCCCCGGAGAATTTCACAACTGGACGATAACTTCACAACCGGACACAGTCATAACGAGAAAACAGTTAGGCGGGGACAACCGAAAAGCGCAGCACCTGGGGAACGAGCATTCCGTTCAAGCATGAGGTCGTTGGGGAAGACGTACCTACAGCTATGGAGGATGGAATGTCTGCTGCAACAACCCGAGGTGTCCTGTTCGTGCATTCGGCTCCGGCCGCGCTGTGCCCTCATGTTGAGTGGGCCATCGGATCGGTCATCGATAAGCGGACTGATCTTGAGTGGACCGCTCAACCCGCCGCGCCCGGAATGTTCCGCGCCGAGCTGTCTTGGACGGGAACACCCGGGACCGGTGCACAGCTCGCGTCGGCCTTGCGGGGCTGGGCACACCTCCGGTACGAAGTGACAGAGGAGCCAAGCCACGGAGTAGACGGCGGGCGATGGTCCCACACCCCGGAGCTTGGCATCTTCCATGCCGTCACCGATGTCCACGGAAATATCATGGTGACCGAAGACCGGATCCGCTATGCCTACGAATCAGGAGCGGGTGATCCGAGCGCCGTTTATCACGAACTCTCGCTAGCACTCGGGGAGGCCTGGGACGAGGAACTGGAACCCTTCCGCCATGCGGCCG
The DNA here is from genome assembly GCA_041360635.1 of bacterium RCC_150. Taxonomy (GTDB): domain Bacteria; phylum Actinomycetota; class Actinomycetes; order Actinomycetales; family Micrococcaceae; genus Arthrobacter. The sequence continues at coordinate 826 of JBFUPP010000044.1, forward strand.
AAGGCGCCCCTGTGCGCTGGCTGCACCAGGTCGGCTAAGCCCCACCCGGACACGCCCCGCCCGGACGGGCCCGGCACGGCAGACCGGCACTCACCGTCGGCAAGCCTGGCGACGGTGGGTACACAACCTCCCATAGCAATAGAGGAGGGTCCCTCGTGGGACCCTCCTCTATTTCGCCTGGAGTTATTCCGCGTTACGGGGGCGTCAGACGCTACGGACGGCGATGACGGCATTATGGCCGCCGAAACCGAAGGAGTTGCTAAGCGCCACGATGTCTCCGCCCGGCAAGCTGCGTGCCGAGGTGACGACGTCGAGCGGGATCTCGGGATCCTGGTTCTCAAGGTTGATGGTGAGCGGAGCCTCGCGTTCGTAGACTGCCAGCACCGTCAGTACCGCTTCCACGGCTCCTGAAGCCCCCAGTAGATGGCCCATCTGCGACTTGGTTGCAGAGACCGCTACGTTGTCAACATGGGTCCCCAGCGCGGCACGTAGCGCCGTGTACTCGGGCTTGTCTCCTACCGGCGTGGATGTTGCGTGGGCATTGACGTGCACGACGTCCTCGGCTTGGATGCGGCCATCGAACATGGCGGCCTTCAAGGCCCGGGTAGCCCCCAGTCCCTCGGGATCGGGAGCTGTGATGTGGTACGCGTCGGCGGTGACGGACGTTCCGGCGAGCTCTGCGTAAATACGCGCACCGCGGGCCAGGGCATGCTCTTCCGCCTCGAGCACCAACGCGCCGGCTCCCTCGCCCATGACGAAGCCGTCTCGGTCCAGATCGTAGGGCCGTGAGGCGTGCTCGGGGTCGTCGTTGCGGCGGGAGAGTGCCTGCATCGAAGAGAATGCGGCGAGTGGCATCGGGTGGATGGCTGCCTCTGCGCCACCACATACGACGACGTCGGCCTTGCCCGATCGAATAAGGTCCAAGCCGAGGTGCATGGCTTCGGTGCCGGATGCACATGCGGAAACGGGAGTGTGGGCACCTGCACGGGCGCCGAGGTCAAGGCTGACCGCCGCGGCGACACCGTTCGGCATCAGCATCGGTACCGTCATCGGCAGTACCCGCCGCGGGCCTTTTTCCTTCAGCGTGTCCCAAGCGTCGAGGAGCGTCCAGACGCCGCCGATGCCGGTCGCGAAAGCAACTGCGAGGCGGTCGTGGTCGATCTCCCCGATACCGGAATCAGCCCACGCCTCGCGTGCGGCGATAACTCCGAACTGGGTGGAGGGGTCCATGCGCTTGGCTTCGACGCGGCTCAGGACATCCAAGGCCGGCGTCGAGCACCGGGCCGCAAAGTGGACCGGAAGGTCATACTTGGCAACCCACTCGTCCTCGAGTGTGTGGGCACCGGAGACCCCTTTGAGCGCGTTCTTCCACATCGTGGGGACGTCGCCCCCGATGGGCGTCGTGGCGCCCAGACCGGTTATGACTACTTTGCGTGCCATGCGATCACTCTCTGTCGGATCAGCCAACCCAGATGCGGTTCTCGCAGGGACGGCAGGAAATTTGCGGGATAAAGCAGCTGTGCCGGGCTTCGGATGCAACAGGGCGCACCCGAAGTCCGGCACAGTGGAAGGCCAGACTAGGCCTGTGCGTTTGAGATGAAGTTGACGGCGTCGCCGACGGTCTTCAGGTTCTTGACCTCTTCGTCCGGGATGCGGACGCCGAACTTCTCTTCAGCGTTCACGACGATGGTCATCATGGAGATGGAGTCGATGTCCAGGTCCTCGGTAAAGGACTTGTCGAGTTCGACGGATTCGGTAGCGAGGCCGGTCTCTTCGTTCACGATTTCAGCCAGTCCGGCCAGGATTTCTTCGTTGCTAGCCATTGTTGGCTCCTTTTCTTGTTGTGCCGGCTACTGCCGGAAATGAGGGCAAACCGCGGGTGCGGCTTGGGTTTCAAAGCACTATTGAGCTGCGATCCGGGCTACGGAAGAACGATGACCTGAGCGCCGAAGACCAGGCCAGCGCCGAAACCGATCTGCAAGGCCAGGCCACCGCTGAGTCCGGGGTTTTCCTGCAAGAGGCGGTGTGTTGCGAGCGGAATTGAGGCGGCGGAGGTGTTGCCGGCATCGGCGATGTCGCGCGCCACGATCACCGTCTCGGGGAGTTTCAGCTTCTTGACCATCTCGTCGATGATCCGCATGTTCGCCTGGTGCGGGACAAAAGCTGAGAGGTCCTTGGCTTCGATTCCGGCGGCGTCCAACGCCTGCTGGGCTACCTTGGCCATTTCCCAAACCGCCCAGCGGAACACCGTCTGGCCGTCCTGGCGAAGCGTCGGCCAGATGTCCTGAGTGGCAGAAATGATTGCCTGGTCGTCGGATTCGTCCGAGTGCCGGGCGGTCTCGCCGAGCTTGCGGACATCGTCAAGGGAATGCGTCATGCCGATCGCGTTCCACTTGCTTCCGTCGGAGCCCCAGACCGAAGGGGCGATGCCCGGCGTGTCGGACGGGCCGACAACGACCGCGCCCGCACCGTCGCCCAAGAGGAAAGAAATTGTGCGCTCGTGATTGTCGATGACATCCGAGAGTTTTTCGGCCCCGACTACCAGGACGTAGTCGGCGGCGCCGGAGCGGACCAACGCGTCGGCTTGGGCGATGCCGTAGCAATAGCCCGCGCATGCGGCGGAAATGTCGAACGCCGGCGCCGGGGTGGCACCCAGGCGGTCGGTCAGCGCGGCCGCGGCCGATGGCGTGGCATAAGGGTGCGTGACCGTGGAGACGATGACGCCGCCCAGCTGCGAAGCGTCGATTCCTGCCTGCTTGAGTGCCTCGCGGGCAGCCCCTTCGGCCATGTCGATGACGCTGACGTCTGCCGTTGCGCGGTGGCGGGTCACGATGCCGGTGCGCTGCCGGATCCATTCGTCCGAGGAATCGATCCACTGGCAGACGTCGTCATTCGTGACGATGACATCCGGACGATATGCACCAATGCCCGCGATGCGCGTGTACTCGTGTACGGGTGCTTGCTTCAACGTGGGAGCGCTCATGCCTGTCCCTCCAATTCTGCGAACAGCGCAAGGGCTGCGGAGAGGTCCTCCGGGGTTTTGACGGCAACGGTCTTGACGCCTGGCATTCCGCGTTTGGCCAGGCCGGTGAGCGTACCTGCGGGGGCAAGTTCGATGAGGCCAGTGACGCCGCGCTGAAGGAGGTTCTCCATGCAGAGATCCCAACGTACGGGGCGCGAGACCTGTGCGATCAGGCTTTCAACGGCGGCGTCGCCGTCAGTCACTTCCTTGCCGTCGAAGTTGGACAGCAGGGGAGAGGTTGGAGACTTGGGGTTGAGTGACGGCTTCAGGGCTTCAAGCGCGGTCACTGCGGGCGCCATATGTGAGGTGTGGAACGCGCCAGCGACCTTCAACGGGATCACCCTGGCCTTGGCCGGGGGGTTGTCGGCGAGGGACTGCAGTTGCTCGAAGGTCCCCGCAGCCACAGTTTGGCCCGCACCGTTGACGTTGGCTGGCGTTGCACCCGCCGCCTCAATGGCTGAGAGGACCTCGGCGGGATCGCCGCCGACGACGGCGCTCATGCCGGTCGGGGTCACAGCCGCGGCGGCCGCCATGTTGTTGGCACGTTCGCGAACGAACGCCATGGCGTCGTCTTCGCTGAGCACACCGGCAAGCACGGACGCAGTGATCTCTCCGACGGAGTGGCCGGCCAAAACAACCGGAAGCGTGCTGAGTTCGACGTCGAACAGCGACTTCGCTGCCACAAGTCCGGCGGCGACGATCAGGGGCTGGGCGACTGCAGTGTCCTTGATCGTGTCTTCATCGGATGTGGTGCCGTGGGCCTTGAGGTCGATGCCTGCGATTTCGCTTAGGGCGGCCAAATGGCCTTCTACGGAGGGGAGCTCCAGCCATGGGGCCAAAAATCCAGGGGTCTGTGAGCCCTGTCCAGGGCAGACGATTGCAAGCACGTAACCAGCTTTCCAAATTGCCGCGTGATCTTGGGTGTTTGCGTGCACCAAGCTCACTGGGTCAGTTTGTAGGAAGTCTACAACGGTTCAACCCGCGGATCGGGAACCGTGACGCTCCGACATCGCCTTCGGTTGGGCTGAAAGCCTACCCACAACGAGGGCGGTATGAAGCACGAAAGCCTCCCTCGGCAGAAGTGGATCCCATCCAGTGACGTCGCAGACGCGCTTGAGACGATACCGCACGGTATTGGCATGTACGAATAACTCCCGGGCGGTCGCTTCAAGGGAGTGGCCCAGTTCCAGGTAGGTACCCAATGTTTCGACAAGGCCGTTGGATGCAGCCAGGAGCGGACGGTAGATGTTCTTAATGAGGGAGCGGCGGGCTGCGTCATCGCCGGAAACGACACGTTCAGGGAGCAGGTCGTCGGCCGCCACAGGGCGCGGAGCGGAGGGCCATGCCTTGGCAGCGGTGAGCCCGGCGAACGCGGCCTGGGCGGAGCCACTCGCCTCAAGCAACGATCCGGCCTCCGGCCCATACACTACCGCCCCCGGCGCGAACAGCTCGCTCAGCTTTACATAGGCGGCTTCCCGGTCCTGCACGCCGCCCAGGATCAGGATCAGCCGATCGCCTTGGATGCCCACCAGCGCATCCTCGGCATAGCGGCCGGCCGTCCGGCGAAGCTCGCTGACGTAGCTGGCACTGGGCTCCGACGGCGAGTTCCCAACCATCACTGTGAAGCGCTCCTGGGCCTTCCAGCCGAGCGCGGCGATGCGGGAACGCAGGGCGTCCGTGTTTTCGCCGCGAAGGATGGCATCGACAATCAGGGCTTCAAGGCGGGTATCCCAGGATCCACGGGACTCGGCGGCACGGGCATAGACGTCAGCCGCCGCGAAGGCGACCTCGCGCGAATAGCGCAGGACCGCCTCGCGGAGGGAAGGTTGGTCCGGTTCCGGTGCGATCACCGGGACTTGGTCCTCCACCACTTCCACAACGATCCGGATCAACTGCAGGGCCTTCTGCAGGCTGATGGAGCGCGTGAGCTCGGTTGGAGCATTGCCGAAGACATCGGTCAGGATCCACGACGGCGAACTTGGCCGCTCGTACCACGTCACGAAGGCGGCGATTCCGTTTTGGGCGACCAGGCCAAGCGCGGAACGTTCGTCCGAGCTCAATCGGCTATACCAAGGCAGCGATTTCTCCAGCTGGCGCATAGTGGTGGTGGATAGCTGACCCACGTTGGCCCGGAGGCGCTTTAGGGTCTCTGCCTTCTCCGGCGATACCGCGCGAGTAGCCGCCTTTCGCTTGATGGGGGTTTGAATCGGCTCTGCCATGCCTTGAGCATACGGCCAGCAGTCAACAAGCTCCATTTGTGCGAAGGCTACAACTGCGATTGCTCCGCGTCACGCCTCCCGTCCCGGCGTGCCGCTGTCAAGCGGCGGAGGTTAAAGCCCGACGGCGGCCCGCACCTTTCGATGCGAACCGCCGCCGGGCCTATTGATCGGTTATGCCTGGCCTCGAATGACGCCCACTAGCTCTCGCCGCCTGCTCCGCCCGTCGTACCGGCATTGACATCGAGAAGACGGTACTTCTCGATGGCGAGGGCCGGGGCCTGGGAGTCCACTTCGCCGCGTGTGGCGAGGAGTTGGAGGGTTTTGACGATGATGGAGTGGGTGTCGTTTTTGAAGTAGCGGCGGGCGGCTTGGCGGGTGTCGGAGAAGCCGAAGCCGTCGGCGCCGAGGGAGGCGAAGTCGTTGGGGATGAATTGGCG
>JBFUPP010000045.1:0-5784 GCA_041360635.1 bacterium RCC_150
ACTGGGAAGACCAGCTCGCCTCGGAGAAGAAGTGCGGACACCTCGGCGGCAAGGTCCTGATCCCGACCCAGCAGCACGTCCGGACGCTGAACGCCGCCCGCCTCGCGGCCGACGTCGCCGGCACCCCTTCGGTGATCATCGCCCGGACCGACGCCGAGGCGGCCACCCTGATCACCTCCGACGTCGACGAGCGCGACCAGGAATTCATCACGGGCGAACGCACGGCCGAGGGCTTCTACAAGGTCCGCAACGGCATCGAACCCTGCATCGCCCGTGCCAAGGCCTATGCACCGTATTCGGACCTCATCTGGATGGAAACGGGCACCCCGGACCTGGAGCTGGCCCGCAAGTTCGCCGAGTCCGTCAAGTCGGAGTTCCCGGACCAGATGCTCTCCTACAACTGCTCGCCGTCGTTCAACTGGCGCAAGCACCTGGACGACGCCACCATCGCGAAGTTCCAGCGTGAACTCGGCGCCATGGGCTTCACCTTCCAGTTCATCACCCTGGCCGGCTTCCACGCCCTGAACTACTCGATGTTCGACCTCGCCCACGGCTACGCCCGTGAAGGCATGAGCGCCTACGTCGAACTCCAGGAAAAGGAATTCGCCTCCGAGTCCCGCGGCTACACCGCAACCAAGCACCAGCGCGAAGTCGGCACCGGCTACTTCGACGACATCGCAACTGCGCTCAACCCGAACGCATCCACCCTGGCCCTGGTGGGATCCACCGAAGAAGGCCAGTTCCACTAAAACTTCCCCCGACTAGGTAGGGGTAGGTGTCGTTTTGAGCTCTCAGGACGACACCTACTTTGAGTCAGTTGGGAACCATTCAAGGAACCACTCCCATGAACAGCTCTACTGACAGCTTCACCATCAACAGGATTACGTTGACCGCCCAGCCCATTTACCGGCAGAACGAGGTTCTTACTCCGGATGCCTTGGAGTTCGTGGCAACGCTGCATCGCGCGACGGCGGAGCGCCGCCAGGAGCTGATGCAGCGCCGCCGACTCCGGCGGGCTGAGATTTCCGGCGGTCAGGACCTAGCGTTCCTCCCGGAGACCGCGGAAATCCGGAATGATCCGAGCTGGCGTGTCGCTCCTCCGGCCCCGGGCCTGGAGGACCGCCGGGTGGAGATCACCGGGCCGGTTGACCGGAAGATGACCATCAATGCGCTCAACTCCGGTGCCAAGGTGTGGCTGGCCGACATGGAAGATTCCTCCACCCCCACGTGGCGGAACGTCATCCAGGGCCAGTTGAACCTTACGGACGCACTGGAACGCCGGATCGACTTCACCTCCCCGGAGGGCAAGGAGTACAGGCTCCGTGCCGCCGAGGACTTGCCGACCATCGTGGTGCGGCCGCGAGGCTGGCACCTGCCGGAGAAGCACATGCTCATCGACGGGAAGCCCGTTGCCGGCGGCGTGGTGGACTTCGGCCTGTTCTTCTTCCACAACGCCCGCCGCCTGCTCGCCCAGGGCAAGGGCCCGTACTTCTACCTGCCCAAGATCGAGAACCACCTCGAGGCCCGCCTCTGGAACGACATCTTCATCCTGGCCCAGGACCTGCTCGGCATCCCGCAGGGCACCATCCGCGCCACGGTGCTGATCGAGACCATCACCGCGGCCTTCGAAATGGAGGAAATCCTGTACGAGCTGCGCGATCACGCCTCGGGCCTGAACGCCGGCCGCTGGGACTACATCTTCTCCGTCATCAAGAACTTCCGCACCCGCGGCCCCCGCTTCGTGCTGCCGGACCGCTCCCAGGTCTCCATGACCCAGCCATTCATGCGCTCCTACACCGAGCAACTGGTCCGGGCCTGCCACCGCCGCGGCGCCATGGCAATAGGCGGCCCTGCCGCATTCGTGCCGAGCAGGAAGGATTCGGCAAAGAATGCTGATGCTTTGCTTAAGACCCGTGTCGACAAACTGCGGGATGCGAACGACGGTTTCGACGGTTCCTGGGTTGCGCACCCGGACCTGGTTCCGGTCTGCCGCGAAGTGTTTGACGGCGTACTCGGCAAGCGTCCGAACCAGCTGGACCGCTCACGCGAGGACGTTAGCCCCGACGACCGTGCACTGATCGACATCGCGTCCACCGTGGGCACCATCACCGAGACCGGCATCCGGAACAACATCGAAGTGGGCATCCGCTACATCGAGTCCTGGCTGCGCGGCAACGGCGCCGTGACGATCCATAACCTCATGGAAGACGCGGCCACCGCTGAGATCTGCCGCTCGCAGCTGTGGCAGTGGATCTACTCCCACGCCATCACCGACACCGGTGAAGTCATCACCCGTGAGTGGACCACCGACCTGCTGGATGAGGAGTTCGCACGCCTGGAACGCTTCGACGGTGACCGCTTCAACGATGCTCGCGATATCTTCGAAGAAGTCACCCTTGCCGAGGAATTCCCCTCCTTCCTGACCATCCCGGCCTATGCCCGCTACCTCACCGAACCCCGCGAAAAGACGCGCTGGTCAAATACAGGACTCATCACGTTCTGAGGAAAAAGCGGGAGTTCCGGTCTTGGTGCACGCTTGGTTTAGGTTAGGCACTCGCTACACATACCGTTCCGTTCATGGAAGGCGGCGGGGGTGCTCCGTCCTCCGACCGGTAGAGCTCTTCGCCGGCGTCCGTGGGCACCGGAGGAGCTTGAAGATCACGACTGGTTCGGTCGCTCAGGGTCCTGCTGACAGAGCAGGTCCCCGGTGCGGTAGACCCGGTCCTTCAGTTGAACCGGCGAACCGCATACCAGCCCGGCCTCGACTGCCTCCTGGGCCCGGGCTCCGAGGAAGAAGGTCTTACCGGCGCCGTTGGGTACCCACCCAACGAGGCCACCGTCGGGTGATCCATTCTACGGTCCGCTGCACCCCCGGAACGTCGTCCGTGACACACCGAGTGCCGTGCGAGATGCCCAGGACGCCTGTGAGTACGCCAGATGAGATGGCTCCGACCACCCCGGCCGCGATCGGATCCCCAATATCTCACCGGCAGGAGAACCGCATCTGCCCCCACAACGGCTGTCAGCTCAGCAGGGAGCTGGGTGCAGCAGGAACATTCGAGGGTGCGGGCGAATGCATGAGCAAAGCGTCGAGTGCAGAACGTTATCATCATGATGAGGCACCGATTGTCGACTTCAGCGGACAATTGGCGCTGTGCACTGGCCTATTGGTGCGCTGTGCACTGGCCTATTGGTGCTGTGTACTGGCGTGCCCCATTCATGGCGGTGCATGCGGAAGTGTATGGCCGCGCTACTTGGCGTCGTTTGGGGCTGCGCCCGGGGCGAAACGCCCGGAGCCATGCTGAGTGGGATGTAAAGCTAGAAGCGCGGTCACTGCTCTGGCGCTATCTGGGTCACGGACGATAGGCCCAGCCCGAGGCGATCGAGTGGCGAAACTCAGGGGTCGCCAGCCGTCCGTTCGGGGCATACCGTCATACTCAAAGATGCCACCGAAGAGTGGGGGTGCACCCTCAACGGCGTGCACCCCCATCGACACTATCCGGGCGTCCTTAGACCCGTAGCTCTTTCGTTGTCTGGGGCGTGCCCTCCTCCGCGAACTCCTCAAGGTTGAGGTGACCGCCCTCCTTCAATTTGGGCAATACCATTGCGGAGACTGCAAGCAATGCAAGCGCGACGAACATTATCAGGGTGTTGCCGCCTAGCGCCACTAATGCTGCAGCTAGGAATGCCGAAGGTGCCGCAAAGATTAGATTAGCCAAGCTATGGGACATCGCCGTGCCAGCGAACCGAACCTCAGTCGGAAACTGCTCCGCGAACAACGCCGGCTGGACACCGCTAGCCAGCTGAATTGAGCAGAGCACAAGCGTCACGATAAGCCCTGTGGCGAGGACATTGGACCCGGCGAGGGTAAAGAACAGCGCAATGCCTACGAAGACTCCTCCTATGCCACACAGCATGACGGTCTTACGGCCGATCCGATCACACAGCAAACCACCCGCGACGCAGGCCAGCGCCGAAGCTCCGTTCGCTACCGCGAGAATCAAGAAGGACACATCAGATGACATGCCGACCGACTTAGTCAGGTAGTTGAGCCCATAAACCGCAACCAGGTAGAAACAGAGTGTGGGTCCGCCCCACAACAGCACCAGACGCACGACTGTCAGTGGATGTGTCACGAACACACGCAAGCCCATGCCGCGGGACTTGCCGGCGGGTGACGTCACCACCATTTCCTTACTAGCGATATAGGCCGGCGTTTCCTCGAGTTTGAGTCGGGTTACGACGGCGATTACCACGATCAGGCTGCCCGCGAGGAACGGAACTCGCCATCCCCAGGATGTAAAGTTCCCCGCGCTGAGGGTTGTGCTGAGAGCCACCAAGGAAAGGTTGGCCAGCACCTGACTGATCGGTGAGCCCATCATGACTAAGGAGCCCAGGAGTCCGCGTCGGCTCTTGTCACCATGCTCCATGGTCATCAACTGGTTACCGACCATCTCGCCGCCGAGTGAGAAGCCCTGGAGGAAACGCAACGACACGAGCAGCGTCGCGATGGCTGCGCCTTGTCCGGTCGGCAAGCACCCAATCAAAACTGATGATACCCCCATCAAAATAAGCGTGGTGAAAAGTATTGGCTTGCGACCCAACCTGTCACCCAGATGACCGAAAACAAGGGAACCTAGCGGCCGGGCGAGGAAGCCGACGCCGAACGTGGCGAAGGACGCCAATAGCGCTGCCGTAGAACCTAAGTCCTTGAAAAAGAGCGAGGGAAAAATTGTGGCGGAAAGTGCGCCGTAGACGGCAAAATCAAAGAACTCGAAGGCGGAACCTAATGCGCCGCTTACAACGGCGCGAACTTCCATGGGACGGGCCGCCGGGCGCCCGTAAGTCGTCGACATTGACGACGGGCCTTGTTTTGGCTGTGGAGAAGATATCATGAGTTGCTCCTAATTTCGCTTACATTTTGATAGACGCAGGGAACCTCGTCGTCCCCGCTTGGCCTGGGGTCTGATGCGGAATACGAGCCGTGCCGAGACGCAATCGCAGCGCAAGACCATGTTAAGGTTCCGTCCTTTAGGGGCGGCAAGCCGGGTAGCCTCCACGCGGTACCGCGATGGTTTTTCCTCGACTTTCTCCACCTGCCAGCTCGACCTCCTACAGGCGAATCGAGGGCCGGCGAAGACCGTTGGCTTGCAGATTTCCTGAGAGGCCGAAGCTTTCCTAGGCCAGGTAACTACTCCCAAGAGAGAGACGATTCATAATTACGGACGCAGATACGTACTCTCGGACCAACGCTAAGGTGTGATCTGCATCATGTCAATGACTTCGGGTGGTGCGAGCTACTCCTTCATGCGGATGCCCGGTTTGGCCGCTGGATTCATCGCGGCATGTCATTAGGGGTGGAGTGTCATTGCTGGCCTGGAGGGCTATGTCGGCGCGAGTTCGGGGAGCACTCCTTGGCCGAGGTGCGTTCCGGTGGCGGCTCTGACCGGAGGGCTCGGCTCGGCGTGACTACGCTCGGGGCTGTCGCCACTTCTGTTCCGCGTCCGATGATGCTCAATCCGTACCTGAACCATAGGGACCGGCTCGCCCATTGCCGGCGGTCGGCATCGGGTGTAGCCTCTGGACGTATATATGGATATATATTCATGTTTATGTACATCAGGGAGTATTCGATATTGCCTAGCAACGCTCGACGTGCCGCGCCGTCGGCGCGAGGTAGTGCTAGCGCAGCAACCACATCGAGCGGCCCGCACATCGTAGGAGGATTTTCATGGCAATACTTGTGACCGGCATCGGTTTCGTTGGCGGATATATCGTGCGTGA
>JBFUPP010000046.1:0-5414 GCA_041360635.1 bacterium RCC_150
GGGGTTAATGCGGGAGACCCCCCAACGGGTGGTTGGGGGGTCTCGACCTGTAATGGTTGTCCGGCGGTGTCCTACTCTCCCACACCCTCCCGGGTGCAGTACCATCGGCGCTGTGGGTCTTAGCTTCCGGGTTCGGAATGGGACCGGGCGTTTCCCCCACGCTATGACCGCCGTAACCTTGTTACCCGTCCCCGCACGGGTGCGGGGTGGGAAGCTTCGTGGTTACAACTGTGGTGTTGTTATTCAGTTGTTGGTTCCTGAACGGGTTGTTGTTCGGGAACCACATAGTGGACGCGTGCAGTGTTGTGTGTGTGTAAGTTATCGGCCTATTAGTACCGGTCAGCTTCAACAGTCGTTGGTCCTGTCTTCCACATCCGGCCTATCAACCCAGTGGTCTGGCTGGGGGCCTCTCACACACGAGGTGTTTGGAAATCTCATCTTGAAGCGAGCTTCCCGCTTAGATGCTTTCAGCGGTTATCCCATCCGAACGTAGCTAATCAGCGGTGCACTTGGCAGTACAACTGACACACCAGAGGTTCGTCCGTCCCGGTCCTCTCGTACTAAGGACAGCCCTTCTCAAATTTCCTGCGCGCGCAGCGGATAGGGACCGAACTGTCTCACGACGTTCTAAACCCAGCTCGCGTACCGCTTTAATGGGCGAACAGCCCAACCCTTGGGACCTACTCCAGCCCCAGGATGCGACGAGCCGACATCGAGGTGCCAAACCATGCCGTCGATATGGACTCTTGGGCAAGATCAGCCTGTTATCCCCGAGGTACCTTTTATCCGTTGAGCGACGGCCATTCCACAATGTACCGCCGGATCACTAGTCCCGACTTTCGTCCCTGCTTGAGATGTCTCTCTCACAGTCAAGCTCCCTTGTGCACTTACACTCGACACCTGATTGCCAACCAGGCTGAGGGAACCTTTGGGCGCCTCCGTTACTTTTTAGGAGGCAACCGCCCCAGTTAAACTACCCATCAGGCACTGTCCCTGACCCGGATCACGGGCCGAAGTTAGATGTCCAAAGTGACCAGAGTGGTATTTCAACGATGACTCCACCCGAACTGGCGTCCGGGCTTCAACGTCTCCCACCTATCCTACACAAGCCACTCCGAACACCAATACCAAACTATAGTAAAGGTCTCGGGGTCTTTCCGTCCTGCTGCGCGTAACGAGCATCTTTACTCGTACTGCAATTTCGCCGAGTTTATGGTTGAGACAGCGGGGAAGTCGTTACTCCATTCGTGCAGGTCGGAACTTACCCGACAAGGAATTTCGCTACCTTAGGATGGTTATAGTTACCACCGCCGTTTACTGGGGCTTAAATTCTCAGCTTCGCCCTCACGGGCTAACCGGTCCTCTTAACCTTCCAGCACCGGGCAGGAGTCAGTCCGTATACATCGTCTTGCGACTTCGCACGGACCTGTGTTTTTAGTAAACAGTCGCTTCCCCCTGGTCTCTGCGGCCCCGATCCCCTCCCGGACGCGAAGTCCGTTCAAGGTTGGGGCCCCCCTTCTCCCGAAGTTACGGGGGCATTTTGCCGAGTTCCTTAACCATAATTCTCTCGATCGCCTTGGTATTCTCTACCTGATCACCTGTGTCGGTTTGGGGTACGGGCAACAAAAAACCTCGCGCCGATGCTTTTCTAGGCAGCATAGGATCACCGGATCCCCCCATGACGGGGGTCCCATCAGATCTCAGGATCGTCATCAAAGACACAACGACGGATTTGCCTATCGCTGACCCTACATCCTTAGACCGGGGCAACCATCGCCCGGCCCGGCTACCTTCCTGCGTCACACCTGTTAATACGCTTACCTCCCGGGATCAGGTCCCGCGCTCGGCCAAAACCCGCACACCACAAGGGTGATAGGGCAGGCTCCGGGCGGTTAGTATCCCCCGCTTGGCATGGGCGGTTTTTCGCCGGTACGGGAATATCAACCCGTTGTCCATCGACTACGCCTGTCGGCCTCGCCTTAGGTCCCGACTTACCCAGGGCAGATTAGCTTGACCCTGGAACCCTTGATCATTCGGCGGACGGGTTTCCCACCCGTCTTTCGCTACTCATGCCTGCATTCTCACTCGTGTAGGCTCCACCGCTGGTTCACACCGCGACTTCACCGCCCACACGACGCTCCCCTACCCATCCACACCCCTGAACCCGCAAAGGGCTAGGGACCTGTGTGAATGCCACAACTTCGGCGGTGTACTTGAGCCCCGCTACATTGTCGGCGCGGAATCACTTGACCAGTGAGCTATTACGCACTCTTTCAAGGATGGCTGCTTCTAAGCCAACCTCCTGGTTGTCTAAGCAACTCCACATCCTTTCCCACTTAGCACACGCTTAGGGGCCTTAGTTGGTGGTCTGGGCTGTTTCCCTCTCGACTATGAAGCTTATCCCCCACAGTCTCACTGCCACGCTCTCACTTACCGGCATTCGGAGTTTGGCTGACGTCAGTAACCTTGTAGGGCCCATCGGCCATCCAGTAGCTCTACCTCCGGCAAGAAACACGCAACGCTGCACCTAAATGCATTTCGGGGAGAACCAGCTATCACGGAGTTTGATTGGCCTTTCACCCCTACCCACAGCTCATCCCCTCCATTTTCAACTGAAGTGGGTTCGGTCCTCCACGACGTCTTACCGTCGCTTCAACCTGGCCATGGGTAGATCACTCCGCTTCGGGTCTAGATCACGCCACTGAACACGCCCTGTTCAGACTCGCTTTCGCTACGGCTGCCCCACACGGGTTAACCTCGCGACGTGACACTAACTCGCAGGCTCATTCTTCAAAAGGCACGCCGTCACACCTACAAGGATGCTCCGACGGATTGTAAGCACACGGTTTCAGGTACTGTTTCACTCCCCTCCCGGGGTACTTTTCACCTTTCCCTCACGGTACTGGTCCGCTATCGGTCATCAGGAAGTATTTAGGCTTATCAGGTGGTCCTGACAGATTCACACGGGATTTCTCGGGCCCCGTGCTACTCGGGATACTCTCCAGGCGGTGCAACAACATTACGGTTACGGGACTCACACCCTCTACGGCCGGCCTTTCAAGACCGTTCACCTATGCCAGCACACTCACACCCCACCGGTCCGGCAGAACCAGCACGGAAAGTCCCACAACCCCGCCCATGCAACGCCCGCCGGCTATCACACATGGAACGGTTTAGCCTGATCCGCGTTCGCTCGCCACTACTAACGGAATCACTCTTGTTTTCTCTTCCTGCGGGTACTGAGATGTTTCACTTCCCCGCGTTCCCCCCACGCACCCTATGTGTTCAGATGCGGGTCACCAGATCACCTCACAGCGCCTGGCGGGGTTTCCCCATTCGGACATCCTGGGATCAACGCTCGGTTATCAACTCCCCCAGGCTTATCGCAGATTCCTACGTCCTTCATCGGCTCCTGATGCCAAGGCATCCACCGTGTGCCCTTAAAAACTTAAACCACACACAAAAAACAATCGAAAGAACCAGACCAAAAAAAGCCAGGTTCATCAAAAATTGCTGTAGACACAAACAAACACCAAAAAGCGCCTGTCCATGTCAGATGCTCGCGTCCACTATGTAGTTCTCAAACAACAACCCCGTACCACCCACCCCGGCACACCCCAAAAAAGAGCACACCGGAACACGCAGCCAGGAAACCAGAAACACACAAACCACGGGAAAAAGCCAAAAACCCCTCCCCGGCCTGTTGCCTCAGGACCCAACAGTGCACCAAACACCACCCCACCGGCCACACCCCGGCACGTTCCCAACAACCACCCCCACCCAAAAGGAAGAGGACAGCCGCCGTACTAGCAACCAGGACACAACCAGCAAAAGCCATGCCACCAAAAATGATTCGTTGATATTCCACCCATGAGCACCCGCCGCAGAACAGACGCCTGCGCAACGGGCCTTTACTCCTGACACCCGGCACCATCCAGGCATACACCCGAACCCGCCAGATGGAGGTGCTCCTTAGAAAGGAGGTGATCCAGCCGCACCTTCCGGTACGGCTACCTTGTTACGACTTAGTCCCAATCGCCGGTCCCACCTTCGACGGCTCCCCCCACAAGGGTTAGGCCACCGGCTTCGGGTGTTACCAACTTTCGTGACTTGACGGGCGGTGTGTACAAGGCCCGGGAACGTATTCACCGCAGCGTTGCTGATCTGCGATTACTAGCGACTCCGACTTCATGGGGTCGAGTTGCAGACCCCAATCCGAACTGAGACCGGCTTTTTGGGATTAGCTCCACCTCACAGTATCGCAACCCTTTGTACCGGCCATTGTAGCATGCGTGAAGCCCAAGACATAAGGGGCATGATGATTTGACGTCGTCCCCACCTTCCTCCGAGTTGACCCCGGCAGTCTCCTATGAGTCCCCGGCCGAACCGCTGGCAACATAGAACGAGGGTTGCGCTCGTTGCGGGACTTAACCCAACATCTCACGACACGAGCTGACGACAACCATGCACCACCTGTGAACCAGCCTCAAGAGGGGAGCACATCTCTGCGCTTTACTAGTCCATGTCAAGCCTTGGTAAGGTTCTTCGCGTTGCATCGAATTAATCCGCATGCTCCGCCGCTTGTGCGGGCCCCCGTCAATTCCTTTGAGTTTTAGCCTTGCGGCCGTACTCCCCAGGCGGGGCACTTAATGCGTTAGCTACGGCGCGGAAAACGTGGAATGTCCCCCACACCTAGTGCCCAACGTTTACGGCATGGACTACCAGGGTATCTAATCCTGTTCGCTCCCCATGCTTTCGCTCCTCAGCGTCAGTTAATGCCCAGAGACCTGCCTTCGCCATCGGTGTTCCTCCTGATATCTGCGCATTTCACCGCTACACCAGGAATTCCAGTCTCCCCTACATCACTCTAGTCTGCCCGTACCCACTGCAGAACCGGAGTTGAGCCCCGGTCTTTCACAGCAGACGCGACAAACCGCCTACGAGCTCTTTACGCCCAATAATTCCGGATAACGCTTGCGCCCTACGTATTACCGCGGCTGCTGGCACGTAGTTAGCCGGCGCTTCTTCTGCAGGTACCGTCACCCGAAAGCTTCTTCCCTACTGAAAGAGGTTTACAACCCGAAGGCCGTCATCCCTCACGCGGCGTCGCTGCATCAGGCTTCCGCCCATTGTGCAATATTCCCCACTGCTGCCTCCCGTAGGAGTCTGGGCCGTGTCTCAGTCCCAGTGTGGCCGGTCACCCTCTCAGGCCGGCTACCCGTCATCGCCTTGGTAAGCCATTACCCCACCAACAAGCTGATAGGCCGCGAGTCCATCCAAAACCACAAAAAGCTTTCCACCAACACACCATGCGGTGATCAGTCATATCCGGTATTAGACCCAGTTTCCCAGGCTTATCCCAGAGTCAAGGGCAGGTTACTCACGTGTTACTCACCCGTTCGCCACTAATCCCC
>JBFUPP010000047.1:0-3404 GCA_041360635.1 bacterium RCC_150
CATTATCCGGCTAATGGCCCGGGATGCCGGGGATTGGCCGGTTAAGGATTTAGCTGTCTCGGGCGGTCAGTTTCCGGAGTTGTTCTTCGTGGCGCCGCACGCTCGTGGCAAGGGTGTCGATTACGGCGCGGAGGGTGGCGATCTCGTCGGTGAGGCCGGTGAGGGTGCCGCGGGCGGCGGCGCGGTGACGGTTCTGCTCGATGATGCCCCGGAGCATGGCGTCCCGGTAGAGGGTGGTCCGGCCCAGGCCGGTATGGGCGGCAACGGCGGTGAAAGTCACTGCCTGTCCGTTCCGGAGGAGCTCGGCGCAGGCGCGCTCGACGCGGTTGAGGGTGCTCATGTTCGTCATCCTGCGGTGGCCTCGTTGATCAGTCTGTCGAGTCGTGTGATGAGCTGTTTGTGGCGGTCGGCTTCGGCGATCCAGCCTCGCTGCTCGGCGTCGCGGGCGAGTGCGTCGGCATCAACCCGCTGCGCGGCCAGGATCGGCAGCGAGCTGGGCTCGGCGTGGAAACTGGGGCAATGCTCACAAATGTTTGCGTACGCGCAGGCGCCCTGGGCGGGCGCCCGGAGGCAGAACCCGCCGGCCATGCGGGACTTCAGCAGCGGGGTGTCCTTCCAGTCTTTCCCGCCGGTGATGTCTCTGAGCGGCAGGCTGGTCCTGCCGCTGAGAGGTGTGAGTGCCTGTTGCTTGGCCAAGTCAAGGGCCCGCTCGTACTCGGTGCGCACGGTGGCGTCGAACAGCCGCCCGTAGCGCAGGCTCATCTCGGCGGACATGTGCCCGAGCAACGCCATCAGGGCCTGCAGCGAGACGCCGGCGTTGACCAGGGCGGTGGCGTAGGTATGCCGTAGCTGGTGCGGGGTGATGTGGTCGAGCCCGGCGAGACCGGCGGCGCGGTCGAGTTCGGCGCGGACCGCTTGTTGCCCGAGCCGTCGTCCGTGGTGGGTGAACAGGAACTGGGCCGGACGACGGTAGCGCGGGTGCGGCAGCGGCCGCCCGTGCGATCTGGTGTGGGTTATGTGGTCGATCAGATCCAGGATCTCCTCATCGAGGGGGACCATCCGCTCGGTGTCCAGCTTGCCGAGGGGGACCTTCAGCCAGCTCCCGTGGCCGGGGACCTCGTGGACGCAGTCCAGTTCGAGGTCGAGCAGTTCCCCGATACGCAGCCCGCAGGCACGTTGCAGCCGCAGGGCGGCCGCGGCCAGTTCATTGCCCGGGGACTCGGTGAGGACCTGGGTGAGGCGCCGGTCGATGTCGACGGGCAGGTAGCGGGGCAATGTTTGCGGCAACTTGGGAATGTCGTCACGGAATAGCAGCCTGCGCGGCGGCGCTTCGGGCCACTCCCACTCGGTGATGTCGGTCAGGAACCCCATCAGCGCGAGCACCCGCCGCGACCGGTCAGCGACGGTGATGGTTTCACCGTTTTTGGTGCTGACGGCATCGACCATACTGCTCAGGTAGGGCTCGATGTGCCGGCGCCGATCGAGGGCGGCGACGGAGTCCAGATCAGGGTCGATGCCGGCCAGGAACTCACCGAAGTGCTTGAGCCGGGTCGCGATCGTTGACACAGTCTTCGGCCGGCAGGTCGCGCGCTTGCGGTCCAGGTAGGCGATCATCGCTGCCCGGATCGGCGGACGCACCTGGGCCAGCCGCTCGGCGAACGGGACCGGCCCGCCGGCGCGGGGCAGTTCGTCAAGGACCCCGAGGTGGAACAGCACCCGTTGGGCGTTGTTTGCCGCCGCCAGGTAATGGCTGTGTCCCTTGCCAGTTCGATCCTGCCGGTCCCGGCAGGCCGCGGTGAAATCGGCCAGATCGGCCAGGGCGAGCTGTTCCAGGCGCCGTCCGGTTTGAATGAGGAGCCTTACCGGCACCTGGGAGCCGGTGGCGAAGCGGACCCGTTCGGTGAATCCCAGGTCGGCGGCCGCGGTCATGAACCGGTCAAGGTCAGCTACGAGCGGCGAGTCTTGGACCTCGCGCCAGATGCTGGAGAGCTTGCGTTCAAGCAGGTAGTCATAGCCGGGCCGCAGGCCCTGGTGCAGCATCAGGAAGGTGATGATCGGCCGGGTAGCTGACCCGGCGGACAAGCGAATCTGCAGCGGCTCGGCCGCCCATTGCCGGGGGTCCGGCCACCGCTTGAAGAACGTCCTGGCCGCTGATAAATACGCAGTGTTTCCCCGACCGGTCCGCCTCAGGTACTCCAGATACTCGGCGTGCGGGTCACTGCTGGGAACGGATGCGATCGCGAGCGGCATCGAACTCTGCTTTCACGTGGGCCGGAGCCAGATGGATATAGCGGGCAGTGGTATCGACGTGGGCATGGCCGAGCAAGGCCTGCATCACCGCCAGATCGACGCCCGCCTCGGCCAGCGCGGTCCCGAACGTGTGCCGCAAGGCGTGCGGGTGACCGCCAACGATTCCGGTCACGCCGCGGTGATAACGGAAGACCGTGCGCAGCCCGGCCGCGGTCAACGGCTGTCCCCGGTTCGGTCCCTTGGCCACGAGAAACAGGCGTGCACTGACGGATTCGGGCCGCTCGGCCAGCAGATACACCTGGATGACGGAAGCAACGTCCGCGTCAAGCGGCACCCGCCTCTCCCGCTGTCCCTTGCCGAGCACCTGTAGCCACCGGCCGCCAACATCGACGTCCGCGACGTCCAGGGCCAGCACCTCGGCCGAACGCAACCCGCAATAGAGCATCAAGCCCGCGATCGCCCGGTCCCGCCAGGTGTGAAAGCTCGCCAGCAGCTCTGCCGCGTCGGGCTGGGACAGCGCCTTGGGCAGCCGGCGTGGTTCGCGCAGCCGAAGCGAGGAGCGGTTCTTTGGCCGACGGGCCGTATGCACCAGCATCCCGCTCCGCTCACCGGATGCGGCCCAACGGGCTTCCCGGCCCTTGGGGACAGGATTCTTCATCCCTGGGTCCCGCATCGCGGCGAAGGCGAACAAGCCTGAGATCGCGGCCAGCCGGCGGTTGATCGTCGTCGCGGCGTACTGATCCAACCGGCGCCCCGACAGTCTGATCACATTCGGTCCCGCCCTGCCCGGGACCTGAGCTTCGCGGCAGGCCCGAAGGAACCGAAGCAGCACCTCGGTGCTCACGTCCGCCAGCGGATGCCCAGCGATCAGAAGCCACCGGCAGAACGCCAGCAGGTCGTAGCCGTAGGCACGCACCGTCTTCGGCGAGTAGTTCCTGTCCGTCAGATACGCAAGATACTCATCCACGAGCTTGAACTGCGGCGCCATCTGCCCTGCCAGCGCCCAGCCACCCTCACGCTCCTCAAGTGAAAGACCGCAATCGCTGTTCATGAAGAACAGGTGTACCAGCAGTGACCCAGATCACAAGAAATGTCCCCGGACGTGGCGTGTCGCTGACCTGCAGCAATGACCGCATTAGCCGGTTAAGAGGGAG
>JBFUPP010000048.1:0-2700 GCA_041360635.1 bacterium RCC_150
GACCCAGTTTCCCAGGCTTATCCCAGAGTCAAGGGCAGGTTACTCACGTGTTACTCACCCGTTCGCCACTAATCCCCGGTGCAAGCACCGGATCATCGTTCGACTTGCATGTGTTAAGCACGCCGCCAGCGTTCATCCTGAGCCAGGATCAAACTCTCCGTTGAAGTAAAACAAAAACAGACACAACCACAACCACCGGAAACAACGGTCGAAGCAGCTGCACAAAATTTGAAACCAGCCGAAAAAACCAGACCCCACCCACAGGGGCGGACAAGGCCCGGCAAAATCAACCAATCAATAAAAAATCGGTATCAACAAACTTGGCACACTATTGAGTTCTCAAACAACAGACACACCCGACACCACCCACCCCCACCAAAGGGACAGGATCGCTCCGGAGCAACTTTCCTAAGTTACCAGACCCGCTCCCCCGGCACAACTCCCGAACCCGGGAACCACACCAGAAAAACACATCCAGGACCCCCGGAAACCACCACCGGACGCAACAAAACGAACCAGGAAGATGGTTTCCATCTGAAAGGGGATCTGTCACCATCATTCCGCATCAGCGGCGGCGACTCAGAAAACAATACACGCCGCCAAACCCCCACGCAAATCGGGATCCAACTCCCGCCTGACAGCCACCAGAGACCCTGTGCTGCCCGGCCCGACGCACATTCACGCACGGCCAGCGGCCAGCGCCACCGTTGTGGGTGTTCGGAGTTTATGAGCCCGGGTTGATGGGAGGCCCAGATATCCGAGCGGGGGTCCGGTGATGCCTGACGCTCTCTCAGGTATCGGCCGTTCAGGATGGACGCGCGCTCACGTATGCCTTCCCACCGTCGCCGGCTATGAGGAGCCGCTGGCCAAACGCACCAATCGCGCCCCTGCAGTGTCTGTGTCGAAGGAGAGAGCATCTCATGGGCTCCCCCGCACCAGCCACCGCCATCGCCCCGTTACGGCAGGGTCGACCTGCACTGTATCGATCTACGCCGAGCTTGGTTAATGGAACTGGATCGCCGCGGCGCGCTGAATTACTCTTCCAGGTCCTCACCAAACGCGAAGAGAAGACCCTATCGCCAGTAACGCGTCCTTCTCCGGCTGAACGAAAAGCTTGACCGGCCGCGCCTGTGCGATCGTGAACCGGCTCACCTTCAACGGCGCCATCATCGAAACCGGCACCGACTCCTCCCGCCCCCCACATCCTCGTCCACCAAACCACATAGTCAGTTTTGAAACCACTGAGGGAGAGCCCGAAAGGTCTCCACCCCTCAGCAGTTTTACATGTGCTTCAGGTGCCACAAGGAACTCATGTAACCCTCGCCGTGTATTTCTGTCGGCATGACGTGCTGTCTCCATTGCCGAGCCGGTATCCGTAATGGTCCGTGAGATGGATCCGCGCCAAGGTCCCGACCGGGCTGAAACGCCGACGGAATTTTCATTGCCCTTATGCTGCGTGGGTAACAGAGCCAGCCTTGGCTAGACATACCGCAGCTCGAAAGGCTCAAGCAAACGTATTAAAAAACCGGTCAACCTCCCTGTTCTCTGTCTCGCCCTCAATTAGATTCATTTTCCTGATGGCAGCGGCGTTGTCGGAGCGGATCTCACTATAGGAACTAACCCCGGAGGAACAACATTGAGCAACACCGAAGACAGTGCTCGGGAACTCGTCGAATCGCTTTATAACCTCAGCCAGCGTATCGGGCAAGGCATCCTTGGCCCCTTACTTGGAGGTGCCCTGGTAGCTCTGGGCATGGGAACCTGGACATTCGCGCTGTCGGCTTTGCTATGCGTCTTCGGTGCAATAGTTGCACGCCGAATCCAAGTACTTCCCCCAGCTACAGATGACTATCAACAAGAAGAAGCCTCTGAGAACAGTAACTGGGCGTCGGTGCTCCGATACCTAAAGAGGGCTCCGCTGTTCGTGGCCCTGCTGGCATGGGTTTCAATATTCATCATGCTCCAAGTCGGCGCCAAACCGGTGGCAGCAACCACATGGATCACAGACATACAAGACGGCGGCGCAGCACTCTACGGTGTTGCCCTTTCAATTGGCGCCATCATCTCAGCCGTTGTTGTCGTTATCCTTGGGTCTTTACCACTCCCCAGCAAATACGTTGCCTGGATGATTACAGCGTGGAGCCTAGGATCCGGAATACTCATGCTGGCGGTTCTGCTGCCGAGTGCTTGGGCCTTCATAACTTCCTACGCAATAGCCGCAGGACTCATGGCCATAGGAAATATCTACTGGTCAACGTACATCCAATCAACAGTCCCCGACCATCTGCTAGCTCGCGTCATCAGCATCGACTGGGTCGCTTCTCTGGCCTTGACACCACTTGGAGCTGCTGTTGCTGGCACCGTAGTCAGTCAGTGGGGAGCCGGTCCAACCCTCTCAGCTGCCGCACTTTTCCCGCTGTTCACTGGACTTGGTATGCTCACGCTGATACTCCGGGCAAAGAGCCAACGGGCAGAAGACCGACAGAGCCAGAATCAAGAGTTAGCCCGTGAACTGACGGACTAGCGCGTCGCTCCCACTCGAAGCTTGATCACGAATCTCCCGCGACGGCCACGGGGAGGGCGCCTAGTAGGGTGCGTGGTGCGGGGTTTGAGGCCGGGTGTTGTGGGGGTTAATGCGGGAGACCCCCCAACGGGTGGTTGGGGGGTCTCGACCTGTAATGGTTGTCCGGCGGTGTCCTA
>JBFUPP010000049.1:0-2636 GCA_041360635.1 bacterium RCC_150
GAAGAGAGGTTGGACGTGGCTGCAGGAGAAGAGACCTCACACATCCTTAGCGGGTTGACGGCCCAGCTGCCTGATCGTGATCCGGAAGAGACTGCCGAGTGGGTTGAGTCTTTGGATGCGTTGATCAGGGAGCAGGGCACGGAGCGGGCGCAGTTCATTATGCGTAGCCTGCTTCAGCGGGCCGGGTCCCAGTCGGTGGGGGTGCCGATGGTGACGACGACTGATTACGTGAACACGATCCCGGCGGACCAGGAGCCGGAGTTCCCGGGGAACGAGGAGTTCGAGCGCCGGTACCGGGCGTACATGCGGTGGAACGCGGCGGTGATGGTGCACCGGGCGCAGCGGGCCGATATTGGTGTGGGCGGGCATATTTCCACCTACGCCGGCGCGGCGACGCTGTACGAGGTCGGGTTCAACCATTTCTTCCGCGGCAAGGACCATCCCGGCGGCGGGGACCAGGTGTTCTTCCAGGGCCACGCGTCCCCGGGCATGTACGCGCGGGCGTTCATGGAAGGCCGGCTCACGGAGGAAGACCTGGACGGGTTCCGGCAGGAGAAGTCCAAAGAAGGCCATGCCCTGTCCTCGTACCCGCATCCGCGGCTGATGCCCTCGTTCTGGGAATTCCCGACCGTGTCGATGGGCATCGGTCCGATGAACGCGATCTACCAGGCCCAGTCCAACCGGTACCTGCATGACCGGGGCCTGAAAGACACCTCGGGCCAGCAGGTCTGGGCGTTCCTGGGCGACGGGGAAATGGACGAGCCCGAGTCCCGGGGCCTGCTGCAGCTGGCAGCGAACGAGAACCTGGACAACCTGAACTTCGTGATCAACTGCAACCTCCAGCGCCTGGACGGGCCGGTGCGCGGCAACGGGAAGATCATGCAGGAACTGGAAGCGTTCTTCCGCGGCGCGGGCTGGAACGTGATCAAGGTCGTCTGGGGCCGGGAATGGGATGCCCTGCTGGCCAAGGACACCGACGGGCAGCTCGTGAAAGTCATGAACGAAACCGTCGACGGCGACTACCAGACCTACAAGGCCGAATCCGGCGGGTTCGTGCGCGAACACTTCTTCGGCAAGACCCCTGCCACCAAGGACATGGTCGCGGACCTGTCCGATGAACAGATCTGGGGCCTCAAACGCGGCGGGCACGACTACCGCAAGGTCTACGCCGCGTACAAGGCAGCGGTGGAGTTCAAAGGCAAACCCACCGTGATCCTGGCCAAAACCGTCAAGGGCTACGGCCTGGGACCGCACTTCGAGGGCCGCAACGCGACCCACCAAATGAAGAAACTGACCATGGAAGACCTCAAATCCTTCCGTGACCACCTGCGCATCCCGATCACCGATGAACAACTGGACGCGGACCTCTACCGGCCCCCGTACTACCACCCCGGCATGGACGCCCCGGAAATCCGGTACATGATGGAACGCCGCGCGAACCTCGGCGGGCCCGTGCCCGAACGCCGCGCCACCCACACGCCCGTGACCCTGCCCGACGCGAAAGCCTACGACGTCGCCAAACGCGGCTCGGGCAAACAACAAGCCGCGACCACCATGGCCTTCGTGCGCCTGCTCAAAGACCTCATGCGCGATAAAAACTTCGGCAACCGCTTCGTGCCCGTCGTCCCGGACGAATCACGCACCTTCGGCATGGACGCGTTCTTCCCGACCGCGAAAATCTACAACCCCAAAGGCCAGAACTACCTCTCCGTGGACCGGGACCTCGTACTGGCCTACAAGGAATCCCCCGCCGGCCAACTCATCCACCCCGGCATCAACGAAGCCGGCGCCGTCGCCGCGTTCACCGCCGCCGGCACCGCCTACGCCACCCACGGCGAACCCCTCGTACCGATCTACGTCTTCTACTCCATGTTCGGCTTCCAACGCACCGGAGACGCGTTCTGGGCCGCAGCAGACCAAATGACCCGCGGCTTCATCATCGGCGCCACCGCAGGACGGACCACCCTCACCGGCGAAGGACTCCAACACGCCGACGGCCACTCCCCCCTCCTGGCCTCCACCAACCCCGCCGTGAAAACCTACGACCCCGCCTACGGCTACGAAATCGGCCACATCATCCGCCACGGCCTCGAACAAATGTACGGACCAGCCGCAAGCGGCGAAGGAACCGGAGCTGCGTCCGATAGAAACGTAATGTACTACCTCACCGTCTACAACGAACCCATCACCCAACCCGCCGAACCCGAAAACCTCGACATCAACGGCCTCATCAAAGGCATCTACCGGCTCTCCACCGCCGAACCAGCCACCACCACCCCCGACACCCGCCCCCGCGCGCAACTCCTCGCCTCCGGCGTCTCCGTGCCCTGGGCCATCGAAGCCCAACACCTGCTCGCCAGCGACTGGGGCATCGCCGCGGACGTCTGGTCCGTGACCTCCTGGAACGAACTACGCCGCGACGGACTCACCGCCGAAGAACACGCCTTCCTCAACCCCGGCGAACCAGCACCAACACCCTTCATCACCCAACAACTCGCCCACGCCACCGGACCCGTCATCGCCGTCACCGACTACATGAAAGCCGTCCCCGACCAAATCCGCCAATTCATCCCCAACGACTTCGCCTCCCTCGGCGCCGACGGCTTCGGCTTCTCCGACACCCGCCAAGCCGCCCG
>JBFUPP010000050.1:0-1715 GCA_041360635.1 bacterium RCC_150
CCCGGCGATTTCATGAGGGTTGGCGGTCTGGGGGCGTGTTAAACGACGAAAGGTGCTTCTGAGCTGGGAAAATAGTGTTGTTGACGCACTAACCACCCTGGCAGAAAGAAGCACCTTTCTGATGTCCAAGAATACCGGAGTTTTTCCCTCTGTTCCTGTTGCGCTCACGGGCCAGTCGCTGGTCTCCCACGCCGGCCTGAACGTGCTGACCTCTTTCGTTGATGCACTCGGGTTCCGGGGCTTGTGCGAGGACAGGCTGGGCCAGTTCGTCCCGTCCGGGGCAAGGCACCGGCCCGGCAGCCTGCTCGGCTCGCTTGGGGTGATGCTGGCCGCCGGCGGCGAACACGCCACGGACCTGGACATCCTGCGGTCCTCGCCCGGACTCTTCGGCCCGGTGCCCTCGAACGCGACCGTGTCCCGGTTTTTCGAACGCACCGTCGCCAACCCCGAACTGTTCAGCCACGGCTTCGAAACCCTCACCCGGGAACTGCGGGCCAGGGCCTGGGACGCGGCCGGGAACCGGAACCCTGCGGCCAGAGCCACTGCCGCCGATCCCTTGGTCCTGGACCTGGATGCCACGCTGGTGACCTCCCACTCGGACAAGGAAAACGTCGCCGGCACCTACAAGGGCGGATACGGCTTTGCCCCGTTCATCGCCAGCGTCGATTACGGCACCTCCAACGGCACCGGCGAGATCCTAGCGACCCTGCTGCGGCCCGGCAGCGCGGGCGCGAACAGCGCCGATGACCACATCCGCGTCTTCGAGGCCGCCGTGTCCCAGCTTCCCGAGGCGTTCTTCCCCCAGGGCAGGCTGGACGGGCAGCGCCTCCTGGTCCGCACCGACAGTGCCGGCGCCTCGCGGAAGTTCCTCGGGTATCTTCACTCCCTGGGTGTGCAGTTCTCTGTCTCGTACCCGGTCCCGGCGGGCAAGGCGCACATGGTTGACTGGATCAACGACAAGCAGTACTGGCAGCCGGCCCTGGACCAGCATGGGGCCGACCGCACGGACGCGTGGGTCATCAACGCCACCGAAGTGGTCCCGCTGAAGGACTACCCGCCGGGCACGAACATCTACCTCCGGGCCGAGCCCCTGCATCCCGGCGCGCAACCGACCCTGCTGGACCTGGACGGGCACCGCATCACCGCGTTCCTGACAAACTCGCCGCGCTGGCACGGCCCGTTCCTGGACGCACGCCACCGTGCCCGCGGCCGGTGCGAGAACCGGATCAAGACCCTGAAGAACACCGGCCTGGGCAAACTCCCGTTCTACGACTTCGCCGCGAACCAGGCCTGGGCCAACATCGCCGCGCTGGCCAGCAACCTCGTCTCCTGGCTCCAGCTCGCCGCACTGCCCGACGGCCACCAGGCCAGGACATGGGACATCAAGCGCTGGCGCTACCGCTTGTTCGCGACCGCCGGGAAAATCATCACCCGCGCCCGCCGCAGGCAATTGCTGCTACCGGAATCAGCGCCGGAAAAAGGCCTCCTGAAGCTACTCCTGGAAAACACCGGGCGCCTCAAACAGCTCCAGCCTGCCCCGGGATGAACGGGCACGACCCCGTACCGACGACCAGCCCCATCACCGGAAGTGGAACCGGCGCCACCCCCGAGCGATCCAACGGGCCACACCACCCTGCCCGGAAACAGAACCCAACCGCCGATCAACCCCGCCCACCCGAAAAAACGGCCAACCCCACCGTCATGAAAAATCAGGG
>JBFUPP010000051.1:0-1670 GCA_041360635.1 bacterium RCC_150
AGCCTTGATCCACCGATGAGCTGTGGGTGTGCCCGGCGTTTTAAACACGAAATGCCCGCCGTTTCAGGGAAAATTGGACTTGCGACAGAACAATTTTGCTGAAGATGAGGGGCATCTCGTTGGTGCAAGTTTCCCACAAGCCGGCCGCGGTGTCAGTTTCTTTCGACGAGCCGAATCTCGTGTCCTCTGCCGGGCTTGTCCCGGTGATGATGTTGGCCCGGGACTCCGGGCTGCAGGAGATGGCCGATGAATGGCTGTCGGTCCCGACGGACAAGGGCGCGAACGCCGGGTTGAAAGTGGCCTCGCTGGTGGCCGGGATGGTCGCCGGCGCGGATTCGATCGATGACATGGCCGTGCTGCGCCATGGCGGGATGAAGCGGCTCTTCAATGCCTGCTACGCGCCCTCGACCCTGGGTTCGTTCCTGCGGGCCTTCACGTTCGGGCATGTCCGGCAGTTGGACGCGGTCGCGTCCCGTTTTATGGCCAGGCTCGCGGCCCGGGCCCCGCTGCTGGGGTCCCCGGGCCCGGAGGACTTCGTGTTCGTCGATGTCGATGACACGATCATCGAAGTCCACGGCTACGCCAAGCAGGGATCCGGCTACGGGTACTCCGGTGTCCGTGGTCTGAACGCCCTGCTGGCCACCGTTTCCACTGCGGATACTGCCCCGGTAATCGCCGCCCAGCGGCTGCGCAAGGGAGCAGCGAACTCGGCCCGCGGCGCCAAACGCCTGGTCACCGATGCCCTGTCCACGCTCAAACGCCTGAAGAACCCCGGGCGGGTGCTCTGCCGGTTCGATTCGGCCTTCTACGGTCATGCCGCGGTCGCCGCGGCACTGGCCGGCGGGGCGGAGGTTTCGGTGACCGTGCGCATGGACCCGGCGGTCAAACGCGCCATCGCCGGGATCCCGGAGACGGCCTGGGAAACCATTCAGTACTCCGACGCCGTCTTCGACGAGACCACCAACACCTGGATCTCCCGGGCCGAAGTCGCCGAGACCACGTTCACCGCGTTCAGCTCCCGGAAAAAGGCCGAGCAGGTCACCGGCAGGCTCATCGTGCGCCGCATCCCGGAACTGAACCCGAAAACCGCCGACGGACAGGGAGCCCTGTTCGACACCCACCGGCACCACGCGTTCTTTACGACCGTTGACGCCGAGGTCCTGGACACTGTCACCGCTGACCAGACCCACCGCCGGCATGCCGTGATCGAGCAGGTCAACGCCGATCTGAAGGACAGCGCCCTGGCGCACCTGCCCTCGGGTGTTTTCACGGCGAATTCTGTCTGGCTTGTCGCCGCGGTCATGGCGTTCAACCTCACCCGCGCCGCCGGGATCATCGCCGCCGGACCCTTCGGCAAGGCCAGAACCGGAACGATCCGCCGCAAACTCATACAGGTTCCGGCCCGGATCGCTTCCAGCGCCCGGAAAATAAGGCTTCACCTGCCCAAGTCCTGGCCTTGGCAAACCGCCTGGGAAGAGCTCTTCACCACCATCCACGCGCCACCCGCGGCGGCATAGAAACCCGCCCACCAGCCGGACACGGCCCGACCAGGATCACGCAGTGGAACAACACCGGCAGCGAGGCCGGCCAATGTGCGACGCCCAACAACCAAAACCGCGGCCGCTCCCGAAAACCAATCAGGACCAGCCGCGGATCGGTGGATCAAGGCT
>JBFUPP010000052.1:0-1559 GCA_041360635.1 bacterium RCC_150
TCCCTACGTGTCAGGCTGGAGCGGTACCACGGTGACAGAACAGGTCAGCTCGATCGCGTAGGGCGAGAACCAGGAAACCAGTCAATATGTCCAGTCCAGTTTTGAGTGCGGTGCGCCAAGATGGATCCATGAGTAGTCCTGGACCGCGTGCCGGTGGACCGGCCCCTCGAAGGTCGTTCACCCCGACGCAAAAGCTTGAATTGTTGGACCGGTACGAGGAAGCCTGTACCCGCCAGGAGGGCGGTGCGTTCCTGCGTGAACAGGGGCTGTATTCCTCCCAGATCACCGAGTGGCGCAAGCAGCGCGGAGCCGGTGTGTTGCAGGGCAAGAAGGCCGGGGAGACGATCGGGAAGCTCTCTGCGGAGCAGGCCGAGATAGCGCGCCTGCGCCGCCAGCTGGAGGTGAGTGAGGGCCGGTTGAAACGATCCGAGGCAGCCCTTGGTGTGATGGGAAAACTACACGCGTTCTTGGAGACACTCTCCGAGGACACGAACGACGATCCGAAGTCCAAGAAGCGTTGATGGGTGTCTACCGGCAACTGGTTGACTTGGCCGTTCCCACGCGGCGGGCCGCGGCCCTGCTCGGGCTTTCGCGCACCACGATCTACCGCAAACCATCCGCACCGGTGGACCGGGCCCCGGTGGCGCCGCCGAACA
Organism: bacterium RCC_150; assembly: GCA_041360635.1. Classification (GTDB taxonomy): domain Bacteria; phylum Actinomycetota; class Actinomycetes; order Actinomycetales; family Micrococcaceae; genus Arthrobacter. The sequence goes on from JBFUPP010000052.1 coordinate 657, forward strand.
AGCTCAGTCCCGCGGAGCGCGCCGAGATCCTGGCGGCGTTGAATTCACCGGAGTTCGTGGATCTCGCGCCACTGCAGGTCTATGCGAAGCTGCTGGATGAGGGCATCTATCTGGGATCGGTCTCCACGTTCTACCGGGTGCTTCAAGAGAACCGGCAGGTCACCGAACGCCGGCGGCTGGCCAAGCACCCGGCCCGGGCCATCCCGGAACTCGTGGCCACCGCCCCGGGCCAGGTGCTCAGTTGGGACATCACCAAACTCGCCGGACCCATCAAGGGCAAATACTTCGACTGCTATTTGATGATCGATATCTATTCGAGGTTCATCGTTGGAGCGCACGTGCACGCCACCGAATCAGGGGTGTTGGCGGTGGAAATGATGAAGGAGATCTTCGGGATCCATGGTGTCCCGCAGGTGGTCCATGCCGATCGCGGCACCTCCATGACGTCCAAGACCGTCGCCGCGTTGCTCTCGGATTTGGAGGTCACCCGGTCCCACTCCCGGCCCCGGGTGAGCAATGATAATCCCTATTCGGAATCGCTTTTCAAGACCATGAAATACGGGCCGGTGTTCCCGGAGCGCTTCGCTTCGTTGGGTGATGCCCGGGCATTTATCAGCGGCTTTGTGGACTGGTACAACCATCACCACCACCACTCCGGCATCGGGTTCCACACCCCGGCGAACGTGCACTACGGTTTCGCCGACGGTGTCGCTCAGAAGCGCTCACAGACCCTGGCTGCGGCCCGGAACAAGCATCCGCACCGGTTCACCACCACGACTGACCCCAAGATCCTGGCCCTGCCCGGGCCCGCATGGATCAACCAACCACAAGAAACCACCGAAAAAGCAGCAGCCTAACGGCTGTCTAACTCACCGTGGTACCGCTTGACTTGAAAAATTCCGG
>JBFUPP010000053.1:0-1519 GCA_041360635.1 bacterium RCC_150
GAGTTCGAAGAAAAACTCGTCTCGGTCGCCCGAAATCCCGTCCTTGCCCTGCTCACCAAGCCGCTCCTCGACCTGACGACCAATGTTTCCCTTCGTATCGGCCCCACCGTCGGCCATGTGATCTGGGAAGCCCGCAGCACACTGCTGAACGACCTCTGCCTGGGAGATCCCGAGGCAGCCGAGAAGACCGTGCATGCATACCTCGATGTCCTGCACGAGCGGTGGCTGGGCGAAGCCTTGGATGAGTAGCTCCCGGCGCCTCCCTTGAAGGGCCATGGTCCTCCCCCGGAGGCCTTCTCGCGTTTCAGACACAGTAATACTGCGGCAAGGGGTGATATCACCAGCCGCCACGCCGCCTGGATTGAAATGCCCCATCGATGAGGAAGGATCAGGAATGAGCGAACATGGAAGGCCTTGTGGCGCTCCTGGACATTTGGCCGCGATTCTCCGCGGCCGCCACAGTTGCCGGTGGTTTAAAGCCGACGAGGTACCCAGGCGTGAGATTGAGGAGATGCTGGCCCTCGCGCAAACCACTCCTTCCTGGTGCAACGTCCAGCCTTGGCAGGTGAGTATCCTTTCCGGGAATGCCAGAGAACGCCTGTCTGAAGCGCTGTTGCGCGCGGCGCGCAGCGAACCGAAAACACCCGATTTTAATCCTCCCGCCGAATATCCCAGCATCCACAACGCCAGACGCCGGCAAGCGGGGTACGCACTTTACGCAAGCGTGGGGATACCCCGGCATGACGCCGAAGCCCGAGCGGCTCAGGCTCGAGAAAACTACCGTTTCTTCAATGCGCCCCATGTCGCTCTGATAACGACAGATGAGAGGCTGGGCGTTTACGGGGCTGTGGACTGCGGAGGGTATGTATCGACGTTGCTGCTGGCTGCAGAAAGCTTGGGAATCGCAGCGGTGCCGCAGGCTGCCATCGCCATGTACGCCGGCGTCGTTCGGAAAGAACTTTGCCTGCCGGAGGGCAAGCGTATCGTTTGTGCCGTGTCCTTTGGGTACGAGGACACGGCGCACCCCGCAAACGGATTCCGGACCCCTCGATCTGGCTTGGACGAAGTGGTGCATTGGTTCGACACGTGACAGGAGATCCCTGTTCTGAGGCTGCAGGTCCCTGCGGCGCGCCTAAGGCGAGAGGCGCCGGGCTTCCCGGCGGTGCCGTTGGAAAGCAGTGACTGGCGCCGGCAACTCCTCACGTTGTGTTCCCCGTGCAAGCGGCTCGGCATTTCGCGCTGCTCCAGATCAGGGCAGAGGCAGAGACCAAAGGTCCAGCCATTGCTATAATCGGTCCTGAATGATGACCTTGTGCAGATGGTGCGTTTCCTGAGAGCTTCAGGAGGCCAAGGGCGCGGGCGCTGGCTCTGAACGAACCGTGATGTGTAAATTTCATAATGCTAGTGGTACTTAGAGGGCAGCTCCTACCAGTTCAAATGCAGGCTGAAGTCCTCACTCCTGCCACGATTGCGAATGCCTCCAATGGAAAGGGCCCTCCACATGACGGAGCAAGCAGTA
>JBFUPP010000054.1:0-1461 GCA_041360635.1 bacterium RCC_150
CCTTACGGTGTTGTTGTGGGTGATTTCGGAGCTGTCGTAGTGTTTCGATCACCCTCGGGTGGCGGGCATGGCACTAGGTCGCCCTGCCGCTTGGACGGCTCACTGGGAATGGCCGCCCGCTGCCCGCCGATGACTCGACCGCTGATTGAGAATTACGACATTGATCGTTGGGTAAGGACGTGCCGGCGTGGTTATCGACAGGGCCAACCGAAATTGGAGCTGATCGAAGGGATCTAAGGTATGCCGGCATTCTGGGTAGGAATCGACTCGGGCAAAAGAGCTCATCATTGTGTCGTGATCGATCAGAGAGGGACAGTGCTGCTTTCGAAACGCGTCGAGAACGACGAAAACGCACTGCTCCAACTCATAGCCACGATCGCGGAGATCTCGGCCGGCGGCGAAGTCTGCTGGGCAACGGATCTGAACGCCGGCGGCGCGGCCCTGTTGATCGAGCTGCTGGCCGCGCACGCCCAGCAGCTGCTCTATATCCCCGGACGGATCGTGCATCACGCCGCAGCGACCTACCGCGGGGACGGCAAGACCGATGCGAAAGACGCCAGGATCATCGCCGACCAGGCACGCATGCGCACCGACCTCCAACCAGTCCGCGGCGCGGACCAGATCAGCGTTGACCTGCGGCTCCTGACCGCCCGCCGCACGGATCTGATCTGCGACCGTGTCCGCGCGATCAACCGTCTCCGCGCCACCTTGCTGGAATACTTCCCTGCCCTTGAGCGGGCGTTCGACTACTCCAAAAAGGCGCCCCTGATCCTTCTGGGCGGCTACCAGACCCCCGAGGGCATCCGGCGGATAGGACTGACCAAACTCACTAGCTGGCTCAGGAAACGCGGCTGCCGGAACAGTGCCAAGATGGCGGAGAAGGCACTGATAGCCGCGAATTCCCAGCACGCCGTCCTGCCTACTCAGGCCACAGGCTCCGCCCTGGTCGCCCGCCTGGCCGGGCAAATCAGCGCACTCGATGCAGAAATCGCCGACGTCGATGCCCAGATCACCGAGCTGTTCCGCCAGCACGAGGCCGCCGACATTCTGCTCAGCATGCCGGGGTTCGGCCCCGTTCTTGCGGCAACCTTCCTCGCAAACATCGGCGGCAACCTGGACGCATTCGACTCAGTCGACCGGCTCGCCAGCGTCGCGGGCCTGGCCCCGGTCCCGCGTGATTCCGGACGAATCAGCGGAAACCTTCACCGACCACGTCGCTTCAACCGCAGACTCCTGCGAACCTGCTATCTCGCCGCCCTCTCCAGCCTCAAGAACAGCCCGGCCTCAAGAACCTATTACGACCGGAAGCGCGGAGAAGGAAAATCCCATAAACAGGCCCTCATCGCCCTCGCCAGACGCCGCATCAACGTCCTCTGGGCCATGCTCCGCGACCACACCCCCTACCAGGAACCAATGCCAAGAATCAAAGCTCAGGCGGCTTGACAGAAACATTGAGATTCC
>JBFUPP010000055.1:0-1166 GCA_041360635.1 bacterium RCC_150
AAAGTCGTCACCACCGACGACGCGAAAACCCTGCTCGGCGGGATCTTCGTCGGCGACGCCACCCCCTACATGAGCCTGCGCCCGCTGCTGGGACGGGAACTACCGGCCGAACCCGGCGCCTACCTCACCGCCGCCGGCGGCGGCGAAGCCCCCGAAACCGAACTGCCCGACGACGCGATCCTGTGCTCCTGCAACAACGTCCCCGCCGGATCCATCCGCGACGCGATCAACGCCTGCGGGACCTGCGAAGGCGCCGCCCCGGTCCAGGAACTGGGCGAACTCAAGAGCTGCACCCGCGCCGGAACCCAGTGCGGCTCCTGCGTGCCCATGCTCAAAAAACTCCTCGAAGGCGAACTGAAAAAGTCCGGCATCGAAGTCTCCAAAGCCCTCTGCGAACACTTCACCCTCTCCCGCCAGGAACTCTTCGACGCCATCCGCGTCCTGGAACTGGACTCCTTCGAAGACATCCTGGCCAAATACGGCACCGGCGCCGGATGCGACATCTGCAAACCCACCATCGCCTCCATCCTCGCCTCACAGAACAGCGAGTACGTTTTGGGTGCTGGGCGGGGCACGCTCCAGGACACCAACGACCGGGCGCTGGCGAACATGCAAAAGGACGGCACCTACTCGGTGGTCCCGCGCATCGCCGGTGGCGAAATCACGCCCAAGGGATTGGGGGTGATCGCGGCGGTGGCCGAGAAGTACGGCCTGTATACGAAGATCACCGGCGGGCAACGCATCGACATGTTCGGTGCCCGCCTGGAGCAGCTCCCGAACATCTGGAAGGAACTCGTTGAGGCCGGCTTCGAATCCGGACAGGCCTACGGCAAGAGCCTGCGCACCGTGAAATCCTGCGTCGGATCCACCTGGTGCCGCTTCGGCGTCCAGGACTCCGTGGCCATGGCCATCAACCTGGAACTGCGCTACCGCGGCCTGCGCAGCCCCCACAAACTCAAAATGGGCGTCTCCGGCTGCGCCCGCGAATGCGCCGAAGCCCGCGGCAAGGACGTCGGCGTCATCGCCACCGACAAAGGCTGGAACCTCTACGTCGGCGGCAACGGCGGCTTCCAACCCGCCCACGCACAACTCCTCGCCCAGGACCTGGACGACGAAACCCTCATCACCTACATCGACCGCTACCTGATGTACTACATCCGCACCGC
>JBFUPP010000056.1:0-948 GCA_041360635.1 bacterium RCC_150
AATTCGCCTCCGAGTCCCGCGGCTACACCGCAACCAAGCACCAGCGCGAAGTCGGCACCGGCTACTTCGACGACATCTCCACCGCGCTCAACCCGAACGCATCCACCCTGGCCCTGGTGGGATCCACCGAAGAAGGCCAGTTCCACTAAACTTCCCTGTTCGACGGCGGCCGGTGGTTGAGTCTGTCGAAACCCCTCAGGCCTCCAACGCGGCAATACTCTGCCTGCTATCCCTGCGTCCGCCCCATGACCTCGTAGAACTCGGTGGGGGCGGGCACAGGGCACCTTTACGCACGCTGCCGCGACACCGGCTCCTCCGGCCTCGCGCCTGACTGACCGAAGTGCCGCCACCCGCCGCCGAACTTCCCTTTTCGTCTTTAAGGAGACAGAAATGAACAGCTTTACTGATAGCTTCACCATTAACGGCATCACCTTGACTGCGCAGCCCATTTGCCGGCAGGACGAGGTGCTTACCCCGGATGCCCTGGAGTTCGTCGCTAAACTGCACCGTGCTACGGCCGGGCGCCGGCAGGAGCTGTTGCAGGCCCGGAGTGCCCGGCGGGCCGAAATCGCCGCTGGCCAGGACCCGGCGTTCCTGACCGAGACTGAGGCTATCCGCAACGACTTGTCGTGGCGGGTCGCTCCCCCGGCACCGGGCCTGGAGGACCGGCGGGTCGAGATCACCGGGCCGGTGGACAAGAAGATGACCATCAACGCGCTGAACTCCGGCGCGAAGGTCTGGCTGGCGGACATGGAAGACGCCTCCACCCCCACCTGGCGCAACGTCATCAAAGGCCAGCTGAACCTCACCGACGCCCTCGAACGGCGCATCGACTTCACCAGCCCCGAGGGCAAGGAATACAAACTCCGCCCCGCCGGTGAACTGCCCACCATCGTGGTCCGTCCCCGCGGCTGGCACCTGCCCGAGAAACACATGCTCATCGACGGC
>JBFUPP010000057.1:0-915 GCA_041360635.1 bacterium RCC_150
GGGTGGGGGGCGTGGAGGCCCCGCTTGGGGCCGGTACGGCGGTTCCGGCGTCGGCGCCGCTGACCCCGCCGGCCACTACGCCGCTCACCGCGCAGGGCACGGAGCCGTCTGAGCCGTCCGCGGGCCAGAGGGTGAAGGAGGAGGCCGGGAATGTTGCCGGGCAGGCGGCGGATGCTGCGGGCAGCGTGGTTGAAACGGCCAGGCAGGAGGCCGCGGTTGTGGCCTCGGAAGTCAGTGCGAACGCGAGGGATCTTTTGGTCCAGGCCAGGTCGGACCTTACCGAGCAGGCCGCGGCGCAGCAGCAAAAAGTGGCAACCGGCTTGCGGTCCATTTCGAAGGAACTGCATTCGATGGCGTCCGCGGCGGAGGAGCCGGGCGTGGCGACGGATTTGGTGCGCCAGGCGGCAGAGCGGTCCTCGTCGGTGGCGCAGTGGTTGGACGAGCGGGATCCGGGGTCGTTGCTGGATGAGGTGAAGTCTTTCGCCCGGCAGCGTCCGGGGGCTTTCTTGTTGCTCGCGGCCGGCGCGGGCGTGCTGGCCGGGAGGCTGACGCGCGGGTTGACGGCGGGCGGGAACACCAGCGGCGCCTCCACCGGCAGGACCGTGTCTACTGGCAGGAGCACGACGACGGCGCCCGCTTACGGGTCTGCCGGGAGCGGCTATGAGCCCGCGGCAGGGACGGCCGTGCCTCCCCCTCCGGTGCAGCTTCCCGGACCTGGTGTCACGACGGCCGGATACGGCGGCGCTACAGCGGAGGACGTCGGCGAGCCCGGGTATCCGTTCGGCACCAGCCCTGATCCTGGTGGGTTGCGATGAGTGAGGCGCAGTTCCCGCCGACGCCGGCGCAGGCGAAAGCGGACACGACGTCGCTGGGGGACTTGCTGGGCGAGGTCACCCGGGACCTGTCCACGCTGAT
>JBFUPP010000058.1:0-854 GCA_041360635.1 bacterium RCC_150
AATTCGGCCTTGACGGCCTCGGCGAACTTGCGGGCCAGCTCCAGGTCCGGGGTGCCGGTTTCCATCCAGATGAGGTCCGAGTACGGGGCGTAGGCCTTGGCGCGGGCGATGCAGGGTTCGATGCCGTTGCGGACCTTGTAAAAGCCCTCAGCGGTACGCTCGCCGGTGATGAATTCCTGGTCGCGCTCATCAACGTCCGACGTGATCAGGGTCGCTGCCTCCGCGTCCGTACGGGCGATGACGACCGTGGGGGTGCCGGCGACGTCGGCCGCAAGGCGGGCCGCGTTCAGGGTCCGGACGTGCTGCTGGGTGGGGATCAGGACCTTGCCGCCGAGGTGGCCGCACTTCTTTTCCGACGCGAGCTGGTCTTCCCAGTGCACGCCGGAGGCGCCGGCCTGGATCATGGATTTCATGAGCTCGTAGGCGTTCAGGGGACCGCCGAAGCCGGCCTCGGCGTCGGCGACGATCGGCACCAGCCAGTCCTCGACGGTCTGGACACCCTCGGCGAATTCGATCTGGTCTGCCCGAAGCAGGGCGTTGTTGATCCGGCGCACCACCGTGGGAACCGAGTTGGCCGGGTAGAGCGACTGGTCCGGGTAGGTGTGGCCGGAGTTGTTGGCGTCCGCGGCGACCTGCCAGCCGGAAAGGTAGATGGCCCGCAGGCCGGCCTTGACCTGCTGCACGGCCTGGTTGCCGGTCAGGGCGCCCAGTGCGTTGGTGTACCCGCCGGTCTTGTGCTCGTCGGTGAGCTGCTTCCACAGCTTCTCCGCGCCCCGGCGGGCCAGGGTCTGTTCTTCGGAGACGCGGCCGCGGAGCCGGACGACGTCAGAGGCCTTGTAGTCCCGGGTCACACC
>JBFUPP010000059.1:0-784 GCA_041360635.1 bacterium RCC_150
GCACCATCCGGACGCATGCGGTCACTGGAATCATTCACCTTGCATCCTTGGTCGCGGCGGCCTCGGAGCTCAATATCCCTCGAGCGATCGAGGTGAATGTCGGGGGCAGCATCAACGTCTTCGAAGCGGCTCTGGAAAACCACGTAGAACGTGTGGTTTGGGCCAGTTCCATCAATGTCTTTGGCCCTCGTTCGGTGTCCCCTGCGGGGCTGATCGACGACAACAGCATGCTCGACCCTCAATCCACGTATGGCAGCACCAAGGCATTTGTGGAGCAAATCGCCCGCCGCTACTACGTGAACTCCGGCCTCAGTACCGTCGGTCTCCGTCTGGGTAAGGTCTACGGATTCGGCGAGCATGTCAAAGCCGGCCGCGGCGGGGGAAACACCTGGTTCGTGAATCTCGTCGAGAACCCGGCGCGCGGCATCGGGCCGGCGGTCGTGCCGTTCGGTGACCGGAGTCTTGGATTCCACTACATCGAGGACGTCGCGCGTTCCTTCCTCACCGCACTCGAATCGCGCAATGGTGGCGGGGAGAGCTTCGTGACGGCGGGCGACTACCGGCCCATCCGGGAAGCGTTCGAATTCGTCCACAAAGTTCTTCCCGATGCCGACATGGAACTGGTCGACGGTGGCGAAGCTGCCGGCCTCAAGGCTGGCGCCGAGCTCAACTGGGCTCACCGCTACGACGCCTCAAAGGCGAAAGAAGTGCTCGGCATCGCCCCTAGCTACACGATGGAAGAGGGCATGTACCGCACGATCAGCACATACCGCACGTACGTCGG
>JBFUPP010000060.1:0-779 GCA_041360635.1 bacterium RCC_150
TCAAGCTACCGTCCATCCGCCGTCGACGACGAGCTGATGGCCGTAAATGAAGGAGGACTCGTCCGAGGCGAGGAAGAGCACGGCGTTTGCGAGTTCTTCCGGGCTCGCGTAGCGTCCCGCAGGTGTTGCGAGGAAAGCGGCGCTCTTGTCTTCGGCGCCCTTACCGTCCTCCCAGATGTACTCGGTGAGGGGTGTGCGCACAAGACCCGGGCAGATGGCATTCGCGCGCACCGAGGGACCATAGTCCGCCGCGATTGATTTGGTGATCCCGATGACTCCGTGTTTGGCGGCAGTGTAGGAGAAGCCGCCGCCATGGGCGACGATCCCAGCGATCGAGGACATGTTGACGATCGCCGCGCTTTCGACCTCCTGCAAGTGCGGCATGAATGCCTTACACATGAGGTAGACACCCTTGAGGTCGACGGCGATGATGCGGTCCCACAGCTCCTCGTCGGTCTCCAGGAGCACACTGTTGTTGTCGAAGATACCGGCGTTGTTGACGAGTGTGGTCACCTGCCGGAAGTCGGCGATGATCGCCTGGCGGACTTGGTCGATGGACCCGGCGTTCGAAACGTCTGCGGCGTAGGCCCGGGCCCACGCCCTGGGCTTCGATCAGCGACACCGTCTCCTTGGCCCCGTCCTCCGCGACGTCGAGGGCGGCCACCCTGGCCCCCTCTACGGCAAGCAGGACGGCTATCGCGCGCCCCATTCCCGAACCGGCGCCCGTGACAATAGCGGTCTTCCCCTCCATACGACCTGACATACCGTTCCTCCAATCA
>JBFUPP010000061.1:0-719 GCA_041360635.1 bacterium RCC_150
GCCGATTTCACTACCGGAGCGCGTCCGGTTAAAGCTGCCCGTGGTTCGGAGTTGACCGCGAAGAGTTGGCAGACCGAGGCGCCGTTGCGGATGTTGATGAATAATCTTGATCCGGAGGTTGCCGAGCGTCCGGATGACTTGGTGGTGTACGGGGGTACGGGGCGTGCTGTGCGGTCCTGGGCTGCGTTTGATGCGATCACCCGGACGCTGGAGACGATGGAGAAGGACGAGACGCTGCTGGTGCAGTCGGGCAAGCCGGTGGGTGTGTTCCGCACCCATGAGTGGGCGCCGCGGGTTTTGTTGGCGAACTCGAACCTGGTCGGGGACTGGGCGACGTGGCCGGAGTTCCGGCGCCTGGAGGCCGAGGGCCTGATGATGTACGGGCAGATGACGGCCGGGTCCTGGATTTACATCGGCACCCAGGGCATCCTGCAGGGCACCTACGAAACGTTCGCCGCGGTCGGCAACAAACTCGCCGCGGCCAGGCGGGGAACAGCCGGGCACGCGGCCCTGTCCGTGGAAGGTTCCGGTGCCGGGGCTTCGAGCGAGGGTCCGCTGGCCGGCACGCTGACGCTGACCGGCGGGTGCGGCGGGATGGGCGGCGCGCAGCCGTTGGCGGTGACGTTGAACGACGGGGCGTGCCTGATCGTGGACGTGGACGAGACCCGGCTGCGCCGCCGCGCGGGCAAACGCTACCTGGACGAGGTCGAAACGGACCT
>JBFUPP010000062.1:0-713 GCA_041360635.1 bacterium RCC_150
CCGAAACCGGCTTCGGCGTCGGCGACGATCGGGACCAGCCAGTCCTCGACCGTCTGGATACCCTCGGAGAACTCGATCTGGTCGGCCCGGAGCAGGGCGTTGTTGATGCGGCGGACCACGGTGGGGACCGAGTTGGCCGGGTAGAGCGACTGGTCCGGGTAGGTGTGGCCGGAGTTGTTGGCGTCGGCGGCGACCTGCCAGCCGGACAGGTAGATCGCCCGCAGCCCTGCCTTGACCTGCTGAACGGCCTGGTTCCCGGTCAGCGCACCGAGGGCGTTGGTGTACTTGCCTTCCTTGTGCTCTTCCGTGAGCTGCTTCCACAGCTTCTCGGAGCCGCGCTTGGCCAGGGTGTGTTCTTCGGAGACGCGGCCGCGGAGGCGGACGACGTCGGTGGCCGAGTAATCGCGGGTGACGCCTTCCCAACGCGGGTTACCAGACCACTCGAGCTCCAGTGCGCCGGCCTGCTCGGTTGCTGTCGGCTGAGCGGGGGACTGCTCTGGTTCAAATGCTGCGGTCATTGTTCTGTCTCCTTCGACGCACTAAGTGCGTTGCCGTGTGTACCCTCCGGGGACCGGCCTTCGCTGCACCGTTGCAATCCAGGTCCGCCTGCAATCCAGGTCCGCCCCGGAGCGGTCCTTCCTTCTGTAGTTCTTACTTTTCAGCACTTCCAAGAGGCTTGCTAGAGGAAAACCATGGAAAGAAACGCACTTCTT
>JBFUPP010000063.1:0-671 GCA_041360635.1 bacterium RCC_150
TCGAACTGGGTGTTCACGTGCCCGGCGTCGGGCTGGGCGAACACGGTGCGGATGATCGAGGCGACCATCTCCTGGGAGCCCTTCGGCACGGTCGAGAGCACGTTGCGCATGAAGTGGACCCGGCAGCGCTGCCAGGCCGCGCCTTGGAACACCGTATCGATGGCTTTCTTCAACCCGGTGTGCGCGTCGGAGATGACCAACTTCACCCCGTCCAGCCCGCGGGTCTTCAACGACCGCAGGAACGCGGTCCAGAACCCCTCGTTCTCGCTGTCGCCCACGTCGAAGCCCAGGACTTCCCTGCGCCCGTCGGCGGCGACGCCGAACGCGACCACGACGGCCTGGGACACGACCCGGTGATTCACCCGGGCCTTGCAGTAGGTGGCGTCCAGGAACACATACGGGTAGTCCATCGCGGAGAGGTTCCGGTCCCGGAACGCACCGACTTCCTGGTCCAGGTCCGCGCAGATCCGGGACACTTCGGATTTGGAGATCCCGACGTCCGCGCCCAGCGCCTTGACCAGGTCATCGACCTTGCGGGTGGAGACCCCGTGCAGGTAGGCCTCCATCACAACCGCGTACAAGGCCTGGTCCACGCGCCGGCGGCGCTCCAACAGGGCCGGGAAGAACGACCCGGTCCGCAGTTTCGGGATCTTCAGGTTCAGGTCCCCGGC
>JBFUPP010000064.1:0-627 GCA_041360635.1 bacterium RCC_150
GCCGATATGTGAGCGCGCGCCGGCCCGGGAGCGCCGATATGTGAGAGAACATCCGGTACCACCGGACCCCCGCTCAGATAAACGCCAATCTCCTCCAAGCCCCGCTCACAAACACCGCACACACCCTGGCCGGGAAACCGCACACGTGAGAGAACGTCCCACCCAAAAGGGACATACGTGAGAGGGCGTCGGTGGGGCTGTGATGCTTCCCACTGGCAGTCGAATCGGTGGCCTGCGAATGCGCCCGATGTTCGGTGTTCACCTAGAATTGCATGAGAGATACGAGCCGGATCCCGGCGGCGTGAGAACAAGAAACGGAAATAGAGCGGCTGCACCTGCGCCAGTGGTCAGCTCACAACAGGAGGAATCCACTATGGCTGAGCACAACGGCGGCAATCGCGGCAACTTTGGCGGTGGCCGAGGCGAGCGCGGGCCCTTCCGGGCCAACAACAACTCTGGTGGCGACCCCCGTGGCTTCCGTTCCAGGGAAAATCGCTCGGGCGGCGCCGGCGCAGATCGGGATCGTAAGCCGTTTGGTGATCGTCCCCGTCGTGATGGTGAGGGTGAGCGCGGGGGTTACGGGGACCGTTCCCAGCGTCCGTCGTACGGGGATCGGGATCGTAAGCC
>JBFUPP010000065.1:0-587 GCA_041360635.1 bacterium RCC_150
GGCGGTGACCCGGCACCGGAAACGTCCGGGTTCTACGGCGGCACCCCGGCAACCGGCCCGCGTCACCCCCTTCCGGGCGTTTCCGGCAACAACTGCACAGAACAGCTCGGGATCGCCGGGCCCTGGGCGGACAGGCTGGCCCATTTCAGGATGGAATTCACCCCTAGCCAGGGCGAGGAACTGCAAAGCGAATACCTCATTCCCCGCGAGCACGCAGTGGACGCCCTTCGCACCATGCGCAGGCTCTCCGGGGTCCTCACCCCGCTGCTGCTGGTCGCCGAGATCCGCACCATCGCCGCGGACCGGCTCTGGCTCAGCCCCAACTACGGCCGCGACGGCATCGGGCTGCACTTCACCTGGCGCCAGGACCAGCCGGCAGTCGAGGCGATCCTGCCGCTGATCGAAGCCGAACTGGCACCCTTCGCGGCCAGGCCGCACTGGGGCAAACTGTTCCACGCCGGTGCCGCCGCCATCACCCCCTTGTACCCGCGCTCCGCTGACTTCATCGCACTGGCCAACCGCCTGGACCCAAAGGGAAAGTTCCGCAACGACTTCCTGGACCGGACCCTGTTTAGCACCTGATATCC
>JBFUPP010000066.1:0-530 GCA_041360635.1 bacterium RCC_150
TCCATCCAGTCGTATTTGCAGGTGGTCCCGGAGCAGGTGTCGTCTGCGGTGTGGGGCTGGTACCAGAAGGACAGTGTTGAGGTTCCGGTGGCGGGTACGGTGATGGTTTGGGCGAGGCTGCTATCGCCCAGGGGCTCGGTTCCCGAGGCCAGGCCCAGCAGGGCAGATCCTGTCCCGGTGTGGGCGGTGGTGGAGGCTACGGGTGCTTTGGCGCCGCCGGTGGTCCAGGAGTTTAGGCCGGATTCGAAGCCGCCGTTGGTGATGGTCGAGGTCGTTGTCGTGGCGGGGGTGACCGGCGTCGATGCGGACGAATCCGGGGAGGTGCCGACGGCGTTGGTGGCGGTGACGGTGAACGTGTAAGCGGTGCCGTTGGTCAGGCCGGTGACTGTCGTTGTTGTGGCGGGCGGGTTTCCGGTGACGGTGACCGGGGCCAGGGTGGTGGTTCCGGCGTGTGGTGTGACGGTGTAGGAGGTGATCGCGGAGCCGCCGTTGTTCGGCGCGGTCCAGGACACGGTTGCCGAGGCGTTCCC
>JBFUPP010000067.1:0-525 GCA_041360635.1 bacterium RCC_150
CGCGACCCAGCGGAACGGGCCCAGGCCCTCGCAGAACAACGGGCGGATGTACGCCGGGACGAAGCCGGGGAACTCGACCGCCCGCTCGTAGCCGCCCTTGCGGGCTTCGTCGCGGATGGAGTTGCCGTAGTCGAACACCTCGGCCCCGGCGTCCTGGAACTCGACCATGGCCTGCACGTGCCGGGCCATGGAGGCCTGGGCTTTCTTGGTGAACCCTTCCGGGTCCGCCGCTGCCTCGGTGTGCCATTCGGCCACGGTGATGCCCTCGGGCAGGTAGGACAACGGATCATGCGCGCTGGTCTGGTCCGTGACCACATCAATGCTCAGTTCCCCTGCCTTGTGCCGGGCCAGCAGTTCGGGGAAGACTTCCGCGGCGTTGCCGACGTACCCGACGGACCAGCCGCGGCGCTCGGCCTTCGCGGCCTGGACTTTGGCGATCGCGGCGTCCAGGTCCGTTTCGACCTCGTCCAGGTAGCGTTTGCCCGCGCGGCGGCGCAGCCGGGTCTCGTCCACGTCCACGATCAG